>NZ_VTUZ01000012.1 GCF_008369935.1 Paraburkholderia panacisoli
GGCCGCAAGGTGTACCCGGGCTTTTTGCAGCACACCGGTTTTGTCGCGATGAATCCGGAACGTCATGCGGCCTCGCACTGGGACTTCTACCAGAGCCTGCTGCGCGGCGACGAAGAAGATGCGGAAGCGCATCGCAGCTTCTACGACGAGTACAACGCGGTGCTCGACATGGACGCGGAGTATTACCTCGACACGATCCGCGTGGTGTTCCAGGAGTTCCGTCTCGCCGAAGGCACGTGGGACGTCGCCGGCGAGCGGGTGAAGCCGCAGGACATCACGCACACCGCGCTGTTCACGATTGAAGGCGAACTGGACGATATCTCCGGCGACGGTCAGACCTTTGCGGCGCACGAGTTGTGCATCGGCATTCCGGAGGACAACAAGCGCCACTTCACCGCGGAAAAATGCGGCCACTATGGCATCTTCTCGGGACGGCGCTGGCGCACCATCATCTATCCGCAGTTGCGCGACTTCATCCTCGAGCACAACAAGGCGCCGAAGGTGGTGAAGGAAAAGGCTGAAGCCTGATCTGATCACCGCGCGCGCATGACCACAACGGCCTCTCTGGAGGCCGTTGTCGTTTGCGGATCAGGTCTGGTTTTGATGCGTGCTCTGCATGCGTGTTGGTGAACGGCGCCAGTTTGCAACGCGCCCACGCCGCCCGCCTACTTGCGCAACAGATACGCGAGCAGCAGTTCGGTGTTCATCTGAATCAGTTCACTGCGTTCGCCGGCGCTGCTGAAATCGCGGCCGAGCGTCGCTTCGAGCGTGAAACGGTTCGACACGATGTAGTACCCCATTCCCGAGAGCGTCACGTAAAAGCGCAACGGATCGATGTTGGTGCGAAACAGCCCCGCGCGCTGTCCGCGTTCGAGAATCCCGCCGAGCGTGGCGACGATCGGCGAGATCATTTCGCGGATACGCGTCGACTTCTGCATGTAGCGTGCTTCATGCAGGTTCTCGTTGTTGATCAGACGCAGCAGTTCGGGATGATCGCGGTAGTAATCCCAAACAAAATGCGCGAGACGCGTAACGGCCTCGACCGGCGCGATGCCATTCAGTTCGAGCGTGCGTTCCGCTTCGTTGAGCGCGCTGAATGCGTGCTCGAGTACCGCAGTGAATAGCTGCTCCTTGCTACCGAAGTAGTAGTAGAGCATGCGTTCATTGGTTTCCGCGCGGCGGGCAATCTGATCGACACGTGCGCCGAATAGCCCACCATTTGCAAACTCTTCCGCCGCCGCAAGCAGAATGCGGCGCCTCGTGCCTTCAGGATCTCTTTTGATTTTCGGCTGATTCATGGTGGCATCGTCTTCGTGAGCCGCGTTATCCGGATCGCGCCGCCGGCCTCTCCTCGGGCCTTGCACCGACAGCGCTGAACGGGCGCGCCATGGTTGGGGGACACCCTTTTCTGCGGTCCTTCGAAAAAGCGCTTCGATTATGGCACATGGATTGCGGATGGCAATTGGGGAAATCGGCGATAATGTGGCATTTAGTTCAAGCTGTGCGGCCGCAAGGCAAGCCCCCCGTCGTGACCGTGACAGACATCAAAATACTGGCAGATCGCATCGAAGATCTGCTGCCCCAAACGCAATGCACCAAATGCGGTTACCCCGCATGCCGTCCTTATGCCGAAGCCGTCGCGAACGGCGAAGCCAATTACAACCAATGCCCGCCGGGTGGTGCCGAAGGTATCGCACGGCTCGCCGCGCTGCTCGGCAAACCGGTCATTCCGCTGAATTCCGCCAACGGCGTCGAACGGCCGCGTCCTTTGGCGGTTATCGACGAACAGATTTGCATCGGCTGCACGTTGTGCATGCAAGCGTGTCCGGTCGATGCAATAGTTGGCGCACCGAAACAGATGCACACCGTGATCGCCGAACTCTGCACCGGCTGCGATTTGTGCGTGCCGCCCTGTCCGGTCGACTGCATTTCGATGCCGCCGGTCACGGGCGACGCAACCGGCTGGGACGCATGGAGCCAGAGCCAGGCCGACGCCGCGCGCGCGCGCCATGACCGGCGCGAAGCGCGCCTCGCGCGTGAACGCGAAGCGGCCGAAGCGCGCGCCGCGGCGCGGCGATCGGTTGGTGGCACTGTCGCTGCGGCGAGCCAAGCGGCGCAAACGGATGCCGCGCCGGCTACCGAAGATGCCGAAGCGAAGAAGCGCGCGATTATCCAGGCCGCGCTCGAACGCGCTCGCAAGAAGAAAGAAGAGTTGGCCGCCAAAGGCGAGGGCCCGTTGAACACCGAGCGTGTCAGCGCCGACGTGCAGGCGCAGATCGACGCCGCCGAAGCACGCCGCCGCCGTCTCGGACTGACCGGCGACGACAACGACAGTTCGTCCACACCTCGCTAAGCGCAACCGCACGCAACCGCACGCTCCGCATGAACGCGAACAAACGCCGCGCCATCTACGAAACGCTCCAGAGTCTGAATCCGCATCCGACGACCGAGCTCGAGTACACGACACCGTTCGAACTGCTGATCGCCGTGCTGTTGTCCGCGCAAGCCACGGACGTGTCGGTCAACAAGGCAATGCGCAAGATGTTCCCGGTCGCAAACACGCCGCAGCAGGTGTTCGATCTCGGCGAAGAAGGTGTGGCCGGCTACATCAAGACGATCGGCCTTTACCGGACCAAGGCGAAGAACGTCATCGCGACCTGCCGCATTCTGCTCGACCAGTACGGCGGAGACGTGCCCGAGGACCGTGAAGCGCTCGAAAGCCTGCCGGGGGTCGGCCGCAAGACGGCCAACGTGATCCTGAACACGGCGTTCGGTCATCCGACCATCGCGGTGGACACGCACATCTTTCGGGTTGCCAATCGAACCGGGCTCGCGCCCGGCAAGGACGTTCGCGCGGTCGAAGCGGCGCTGGAGAAATTCACACCGCCCGAGTTCAGGCAGGATGCGCACCACTGGCTGATTCTGCACGGCCGCTATGTCTGCAAGGCGCGCCGGCCCGAGTGCTGGCATTGCGTAATCGAACCGCTGTGCGAATTCCGGCCGAAGACGCCGCCGCCGGATCTCTGAGCGCGCGGGCCGCCAGCAGGCCGCGCGGCCCCGGCGTAAAATGCTGGCCTGCGCGCTTGCCTCGCACGTCCCTTTCCAACGCACCGGTTCCACGATGTTCAATCCCAGCCGCGACGAAGTCCGTCTTTTTTTCACCGACACCTGGCGCAAGCAGCGTCAAGGCGAGATTCTCACGCCGCTAGAGGCGATCGCCGCCGACTGGATCGTCGAGCATCCCGAATATCATGCCGACCTGAGCGATACCGACGCCGCCAAGGCACAGGACTACTCGCCCGAGCGCGGGCAGACTAATCCGTTCCTGCATCTGTCGATGCATCTGGCGATCAGCGAACAGTTGTCGATCGACCAGCCGCCCGGCATTCGCGCAGCACACGAGCGACTTGCCGCCCGACTCGGCTCGACGCACGAAGCGCAGCACGCGATCATGGACTGCCTCGGCGAAACCATCTGGGAAGCGCAGCGCACCGGCACGCCGCCGGACACAGATGCGTATTTGCAGCGGATCGAGCGGCGCGCCACGCGCGATTGAGGGTTGGGCCGCGGCCCGCCCGCAAGCGCGTCGCCCATAGCGGATTACCCCTAATCGGCTGAACCCAAAGCGGCCCGCCCAAAACAAAACACCCCGCCGAGGCAGGGTGTCATTCAATTCAATCCGGGTGCGGCGTGTTTACTTCTTCTGCACCAGGTCGCCGCTCAGCGATTCGACATAAGCCGCGATGTCTTTCATATCACTTTGTGACAGGCTCTGCACCTGCGCCTGCATGATCGGGTTGTTGCGGCCGAGGTGCGGGTTGCCGACGCCCATCTGGTACTGGCGCAGCGCCCAGTAGATGTAGTCGGCGTGCTGACCGGCGAGCTTCGGATACTCCGGGACCACCGGCTTGTTCAGGTTCACGCCGTGACAGGCCGCGCAGTTGTGGCTGTCGGCCAGCACCTTGCCGTTGCCGGCGTCGGCGGCGTGCGCGACATTCGCTGCGACCAGACCGATCACTGCCGCCGACGCGCATGCAGCCTTGAACACCGTGTGGAGTGTCTGTTGGGGCTTAATCATGAATTCTCCTATCCCGCGAATATTGATAGCCGGGTGACCGACGCCGATCACTTGTCGGGATTGCTTTTCGAAGAGGAATTTTGCGCCGCGTAGTAGGCAGCGATGTCGGCGATGTCCTGGTCCGACAGCGAGACGGCGATGGCATGCATCGTATCGAAATGGCGGTCGCCCTTCTTGTAGCCGCGCAGGGCATTTTCCAGGTACGTCTGATTCTGGCCGCCAAGCATCGGCACGCGATAGACCTCGGGGTAAGCCGTGCGGTACTCAGGGATGCCGTGGCAGCCAATACACATCGCGACCTTGTCCTGGCCCGCCTTGGCGTTGCCGACGACATCCGCTGCCTGCGCGCTGGCCGCAAAGCCCGCGAGCACCGACAGCGCTGCGATCACGACATGTTTGCCGACGAATTTATTCATAGCAGGTAACCTGGCTTGAGGGGAACGGGCGCCCAAAAAGGCAACGGCCCGCGCCGTTCTTCTTATAGGGTAGCCACGCAGGCCAAAAAAATCGGGCTAATTGTACCGCGACGCCGCGCCGAACGTCCACAGCGCGGGGCCGGGGGCCAACCCGCCGACTGCAAAGCCACGGCCCGCGCCGCTCTACTGCTGCACGGCCGCCGCGCAAGGCCTGGCCGAGGCCCGGGCGCCCGGGCCGCAAAGCCCGACTCCGGCTCCGACACGACGCGGCAAGCACGGCGCGAGCAAGCGCCGGGCGCACCATGCGAACACCCGACGGGCACACCACCCGCTCGTGCGCACCACCTGCAACCCAATGCGACACACGCGCTCGCCGTGCGTCAACCCGGGCGACATCGCGGCTCACACCATACGCCAGCCGGTTTCAGGCCAACAGGCCTTCTGACTTATACTGGGTTTTTTCCCGAACACGAGCACCTCGCCATGCGTTTCGAAGGCTCATCGCAGTACGTCGCCACCGACGACCTCAAACTCGCGGTCAACGCCGCGATGACGCTCAAGCGTCCCTTGCTGATCAAGGGCGAACCGGGCACGGGCAAGACCATGCTCGCCGAAGAGGTCGCCGCGGCGCTCGACATGCCGCTCCTGCAGTGGCATATCAAGTCCACCACCAAGGCCCAGCAGGGTCTGTACGAATACGACGCCGTCTCGCGGCTGCGCGATTCGCAGCTCGGCGACGAGCGCGTCAAGGAAATCCGCAACTACATCGTCAAGGGCGTGCTGTGGCAGGCCTTCGAGTCGGACCAGCAAACCGTGCTGCTGATCGACGAGATCGACAAGGCCGACATCGAATTCCCGAACGACCTGCTGCGCGAACTCGACCGCATGGAGTTCTACGTGTATGAGACCCACGAGCTGGTGCGCGCCAAACAACGCCCGCTCGTGATCATCACGTCGAATAACGAGAAGGAGCTGCCCGACGCGTTCCTGCGCCGCTGCTTTTTCCACTACATCAAGTTTCCCGACCCGGTCACGATGCAGCAGATCGTCGAGGTGCACTACCCCGGCATCAAGAAGGAACTGCTCGCCGCGGCGATGCAGAGCTTCTTCGAACTGCGCAACGTCGCGGGGTTGAAGAAGAAGCCGTCCACCTCGGAGCTGCTCGACTGGCTCAAGCTGCTGCTCGCCGAAGACATTCCGCCCGATGCGCTGCGCTCGTCGGATCAGAAGCAGATCATTCCGCCGCTGCACGGCGCGCTGCTGAAGAACGAGCAGGACGTGAGCCTGTTCGAGCGGCTGATCTTCATGAACCGCAACAACCGTTGAGCGACTGCTGAGCGGCGGTCGAGTCGCAGCCCGAGTCACAGCTCGGCTCCCCCGCGGCCTCGCACGCCGCACCGACCATTCGCCGCTGCAGCAAGTCTCCTGGATAGGACACAGCATGCTGATCGACTTCTTCTACTCGCTGCGCGCCGCCAAACTGCCGGTGTCGGTGAAGGAATACCTGACGCTGCTCGAAGCGCTCAAGGCCAATGTGATCGCGCCGTCGCTCGACGAGTTCTACTATCTCGCGCGCATCACGCTGGTCAAGGACGAACAGTATTTCGACAAGTTCGACAAGGCGTTCGGCGCGTATTTCAACGGCGTCGCGGTAGCCTCGGAGCTGGCCTTCGACGTCCCGCTCGACTGGCTGAAGAAGAAGCTGCAGCGCGACCTGTCGCCGGAAGAAAAAGCGCAGATCGAAGCGATGGGCGGCCTCGACAAGCTGATGGAGCGCCTCAAGGAACTGTTCGACGAACAGAAGGGGCGCCACGAAGGCGGTAGCAAATGGATCGGCACGGGCGGCACGTCGCCGTTCGGCAATGGCGGCTACAACCCGGAAGGCGTGCGCATCGGCGGCGATGCCGCGGGCAACCGCACGGCCGTGAAGGTCTGGGAAGCGCGCGCATATCGCGACTACGACGACCAGGTGGAAATCGGCACGCGCAACATCAAGGTCGCGCTGCGCCGCCTGCGCCGCTTTGCGCGCGAAGGCGCCGCCGAAGAACTGGATCTGCCCGACACGATCCGCAGCACCGCCGCGAACGCTGGCTGGCTCGACCTGAAGATGGTGCCCGAGCGGCACAACAAGGTGAAAGTGCTGATGCTGCTCGACGTGGGCGGCTCGATGGACGACCATATCAAACGCACCGAAGAGCTGTTCTCCGCCGCGAAGGCCGAGTTCAAACATCTCGAGTTTTATTACTTCCACAACTGCGTATACGACTTCCTGTGGAAGAACAATCGCCGCCGTCACGCCGAGCGCATGCCGACGTGGGACGTGCTGCACAAATTCGCGTCCGACTACAAGCTGATCTTCGTCGGCGACGCGACCATGAGCCCCTACGAAGTGCTGCAGCCGGGCGGCTCGGTCGAATACAACAACGCCGAAGCCGGCGCGGTGTGGCTGCGCCGTCTCGCGGATCACTTCCCGCATCACGCATGGCTCAATCCCGAACCGGAAGGTTTGTGGGCGTACCGGCAATCGGTCAGCGCGATCCGCGAAGTGCTCGGACACCGCATGTATCCGCTCACGCTCGCCGGGCTGGAGACCGCGATGCGCATGCTGAGCAAATGACACTGTCGTACCGTCGCCGGATTGCCGTGACGCCGCTGTCGAGCACTACCCTCAACTATAAGAAAGCATCTGCATGAGTCCTTCTTCATCGCCCGAGTTGTCCCCGGCCGCCATGCCACCCAGGCGCCTCAATCCGATCGCCGACACGTCGCTGTCCACCATCGTCGCCGGCTTCGTCGCGATGATGACGGGCTACACCAGTTCGCTCGTGCTGATGTTCCAGGCGGGCCAGGCCGCGCATCTGAGCAGCGCGCAGATTTCGTCGTGGATCTGGGCGCTGTCGATCGGCATGGCCGTATGCACGATCGGTCTGTCGCTGCGCTTTCGCGCGCCGATCGTGATCGCGTGGTCGACGCCCGGCGCGGCGCTGCTGGTGTCGTCGCTGCCGCACGTGGCTTATGCGGAGGCGATCGGCGCGTTTATCGTCTGCGCGGCGCTGTTGACCGTGGTCGGTCTGACCGGGTGGTTCGACACGCTGATGAAGAAGATCCCGGCCGGTATCGCGTCGGCCTTGCTGGCGGGCATCCTGTTCGAGATCGGCATCGAGATTTTCCGCGCCGCGCAGTTCCAGCCCGCGCTCGTGCTGACGATGTTCTTCACCTATCTGATCGTCAAACGGCTCGCGCCGCGCTACGCGATCGTGACGACGCTGATCGTCGGCACGGCCGCCGCTGCCGGGCTCGGGCTGCTTGATTTCAGCCACTTTCGCGTCGCGCTCGCGCAGCCGGTGTTCACGATGCCGGCGTTCTCGGTGGCAGCCAGCGTGAGCATCGGAATTCCGCTGTTCGTCGTCGCGATGGCGTCGCAGAACGTCCCGGGCATCGCCGTGTTGCGCGCGGACGGTTACACCACGCCGTCCGCGCCGCTGATTTCGACGACCGGCATCGCGTCGCTGCTGCTCGCGCCGTTCGGCTCGCACGGCATCAATCTTGCGGCGATCACGGCGGCCATCTGCACCGGCCCCGAAGCGCACGAAAACCGCGACAGGCGCTACACCGCTGCGGTCTGGGGCGGCATTTTCTATCTGCTGGCGGGCGTTTTCGGCGCGACCATCGCGGCCTTGTTCGCGGCCCTGCCGAAGGCGCTGGTGGTCTCCGTCGCGGCGCTGGCGCTGTTCGCCTCGATCATGAGCGGCCTCGCCAACGCGATGCAGGACGTGAAGCAGCGCGAGGCGGCGCTGGTGACCTTCATGGTGACGGCCTCCGGCCTGACGCTGCTGTCCATCGGCTCGGCATTCTGGGGGCTGATGGCGGGCGTGCTGACGCAACTGGTGCTGAACGCGCGGCGCGCGTGATGGGCTGATGGCGGGCGGTCGACGCGGCAACGCGACCGGCCTCGTGCGGACGGCCCGGCCGGCCCGCCCGCGGCGATCCGCACCGCGCGTCGTCACCGCCCGAAATCCCCGTGAAAGGATCGGCGGGGCCAACTGTCATTACCGGATCAGGCGATCCGCCATAGAATAGAAGCATCCGGCAGCGTTGTCCGGCCACATCGCGGGCGGCGCTGCAGCGTGACCCGCGGCCGCCGGCGCTGATTTCGTCCCGTCAGTCCGGCGGCGACCTCATTTCTCCTGAACCACGGCGCGCACGCGCCCTGAAGGCCCGAACATGACAACCGCACTCGATCAACTCAAGCAATACACCACCGTCGTCGCCGATACCGGCGACTTCCAGCAGCTTGCCCAGTACAAGCCGCGGGACGCGACCACCAATCCGTCGCTGATTCTGAAAGCGGTGCAGAAAGACGACTACCGGCCGCTGCTCGAAAAGACCGTGAAAGCGCATGCGTCCAAGCCGGTCGGCGCGATCATCGACCAGTTGCTGATCGCCTTCGGCACCGAAATCCTCAAAATCATCCCGGGCCGCGTATCGACCGAAGTCGACGCGCGCCTGTCGTTCAATGTCGAAGCGTCGATCGCCAAGGGCCGCGAGCTGATCGCGCTGTACAAGGAGCACGGCATCGGCCGCGAACGCGTGCTGATCAAGCTGGCCTCCACTTGGGAGGGCGTGCGCGCGGCCGAAGTGCTGCAGAAGGAAGGCATCCACTGCAACATGACGCTGCTGTTCTCGCTCGCGCAGGCCGCGGCCTGCGCCGAAGCGGGCGCGCAACTGATCTCGCCGTTCGTCGGCCGCATCTACGACTGGTACAAGAAGAACGCCGGCAGCGCGTGGGACGAAGCGAAAGACGGCGGCGCCAACGATCCGGGCGTCAAATCGGTGCGCCGCATTTATACGTACTACAAGAAGTTCGGCTACAAGACCGAGGTGATGGGCGCGAGCTTCCGCACGCCCGGTCAGATTCTGGAACTGGCCGGCTGCGACCTCCTGACCATCAGCCCGGATCTGCTGCAGAAGCTGCAGGACAGCACCGACAAGGTCGAGCGCAAGCTCTCGCCGGAGCTGGCCGATGGCGCGAACATCGAGCGCGTGCCGGTCGACGAAGCGTCGTTCCGTTTCCTCGTCAACGACGAAGCAATGGCGACCGAAAAGCTCGCCGAAGGCATCCGCGCGTTTGCTGCGGACGCCATCAAGCTGGAAAAGCTGATCGAAGCGCTGCGTTAAGCATGGCTTCTGGCGCCGCTTGATTCACGCGGCCGGTCAGGCAAGCGGCCTTGGACCTCACGGTTCAGGGCCGCTTGGCGTTTATGGGTACGCTTCGTCCCACACTTCGGAGCCCAATTCCGACCACATGCGCAGCCGCCCGAACCGCTGTCGTCTCCTACGCAATAACGTCACAATCGACGCCGCAACAGGCGACTACAATCGACTTCGTGCACCTTCCCCACCGCTGTTAGCCGGGGACATGACGGTGCCGCCGACTTTATTCCCGGAGACGATCATGTACGTTCAGCCCTACGTGTTTTTCAACGGCCGTTGCGAGGAGGCGCTCGAGTATTACTGCGAGAAGCTCGGCGCCGAAGTGACGTTCAAGATGCGCTACAAGGAAGCGCCGCCGGATTCGGAAAACCGGCCACGCCCCGGTCTCGAAGAGAAAATCATGCATGCCAATGTGCGGATGGGTTCGACCGACTGGATGGCCTCCGACGGCAATTGCGATCCTACCGCCAGTCCGATGAACGGCTTCAGCCTGTCGCTGACGGCCGACGACAGCGCGTCCGCCGAGAAATACTTCAACGCGCTTGCCGACGGCGGCCAGGTGACGCTGCCGTTCCAGGCGACCTTCTGGAGCAAGGGATTCGGGATGGTGGTGGATCGCTTCGGTCTGATGTGGATGGTGACGCTGCCGCCGGAGGCTTGAAGCAGCACTTCGGCAAAGTGTCCGTGAAGTAGCCGGAACGGGAACGCCCGGCCGGCCATAGCGAGGACGGCGGTCGCCGCACCGGCGAATGTCGGCGACGGCGGACCGAAGCGCTGCGGCGCGCGGGCTGCGATCAAAAACGTCGCCCCCCACGCGCCCCAACCTACCCCTTCCGCAACCCCCTCCCATGCCGCTCGATATTCCAGTTCGACTCGGTCTCCAGCAACAGCGCGCGCAACCGCTCCACCTGCTCCGCGAGCCGCTGCCCGAGCCAGTATGGCCCTTGCAAATCGGGCGGCAGCCCCGGCGCCGCATCGCCGCACGTCTGCACGAGCGGCGACGCCGCCGGGATGCCGAAGCGCGTCGCGTGCCCGAAGCGCAGTGCACGCGCGATCGCGAGCAGAATCGCCCGCACTGAACGCACTTCCACGCCGCATTGCCGCGCGTACGCGGTGCGGGCTCCGGCATCCGCCTGCATCAGCGGACCGGTCGCGAGCAACTCGAGCGCGCTGAGCACCGAGCGATGCAGCCGCTGGATCTCTTCCAGCTTCGCCTGCGGCACGCCGATTTCCTTCGCCACCGACGGCATCAGCGAGCGCAATTGCACCAGCCGCTTGTTGATTTCCAGAAAGCGCCTGACCTGCTCCTCTTCGCTGATGGTCTCGCCATCCAGCAGGCGCGCGTAGACCGACGCGCATTCGCGCAGATTGGCGGCGAGCCCGTAACGCCACGAATATGTCGCGTGCAACGGCAACGCGAACGAAAACGCCAGCGCGATCACGATGCCGATCAGTACGTTCAGCGTGCGCCAGAGTCCGACATCGATCAGGTTGTCGCCATGACCCGCGACGATGCACATTGTGATCGCCGTCAGCAGCCCGACATAGCCGGACGAGCCAAGCGCGAACCACGCGCAGATCGACGCAACGATCGCCATCAGCACATAGGTGAGCGGCAGCGAGCCGATCAGGTTCTGCTGCAAGATCAGCAACAGCCCGATCGACGCCCCGAGCAGCGTCCCCGCCGCGCGCTCGGCCGCCTTCTTGCGGATATTGCCGTGATGCTGCAAACCGCCGATCACCACCAGCAGCGTCACCGACGACCAGATGCCGTGCGGAATGTCGATACCGGTGGTTGCGAGAATCGAGAACAGCATCGCGAGGCCGACACGCACGCTGTGCAACGCCCTTGCGTGGCGATAGCGATAGTAAGGCGAGGTCACCGCACGCACCATCCGACTGAGCGCTGAGCGGCGTGGAATCACGGTACGGGAATCGGCAGAAGCCATGGCGGCTTGTCGGCCTCATAAAGGCCCCAGGAAGACCCCATGAAGGACCCACGAAGGAAGCGTTGAAGGACGGTTCCGCTATCCTGCCCTGAATGCCCGCCAAAGACAAACGCCCGCAAACTTTCGTCTGCGGGCGCTGCGTCGTTCAACGCGCCGAACCGGATGAAACCGGACGGCGCGAAGCCGGGCGATCAGCCTTCGACCACATCCAGATAATCTTCCGGGCGGGTGCGGTCTTCGGCGCGCTGCATGCCGAACACGCGCACCAGCACGCTCACCACTACCGCCACCACCAGGTTCACGATCAGCGACCACACCGCCGCATAGCCCGGAATCGCGATGCCGAACAGGTGGATCGTGAAGATCGAGCTGGCCAGCTTCAGCGAAATCGCCATCCACGTGCCGGTGGCGATACCGACCGCCCAACCCGCCAGCAGGCCGCGATAGTCGAGCATCCGCGTGTACAGACCCAGCACGATGGCCGGCAGCGTCTGGATGATCCAGATGCCGCCGAGCAACTGCAACTGGATCGCATACGTGAGCGGCAGACCGAGAATGAACGCGACCGCGCCAACCTTGACGATCAGCGAGACCAGCTTCGCGACGTTGGTCTCCTGCTCGTGCGTCATGTTGCGGTTGACGAACTCCTTGTGCACGTTGCGCGTGTACAGGTTCGCTGCCGCGATCGACATGATCGCCGCCGGCACCAGCGCGCCGATACCGATCGCCGCGAACGCCACGCCGACGAACCACGACGGGAAAAAGTGCAGGAACAGCGCCGGCACCGCGAAGTTCGGCCCGAATGCCTTGAAGTACGGCACGAATTCCGGCATGTCCTTCACGCCGGCCGCGAGCGCCATGAAGCCGAGCAGCGCGAGCAGGCCGAGCACCAGCGAATAGGCCGGCAGCAGCGCCATGTTGCGGCGGATCGTGTTGCCCGACTTCGACGACAGCACCGCGGTGATCGAATGCGGATACAGGAACAGCGCGAGCGCCGAGCCGACCGCGAGCGTCGCGTAGGCGCTGTAGCCGTTCAGGCTCGACACGTCAGGCGACTTCAGCAGCAGCTTGGCCGGCGGCACCACGCCGAAGATATGGCCGAAGCCGCCCAGTTGCGGCGGAATCACGATGATCGCGGCGAAGATCGTCACGTAGATCAGGATGTCCTTGACCACCGCGATCATCGCCGGCGCGCGCAGGCCCGACGTGTAGGTGTACGCGGCCAGAATCGCGAACGCGATGATCAGCGGCAGATCGCCGACGAAGCCCGTGGTGTCGAAGCCGAGCGCGCCGATCACCACTTCGATGCCGACCAGTTGCAGCGCGATGTACGGCATGGTCGCGACGATGCCGGTCACGGCGATCGCCAGTGCGAGCATGCGGCTGCCATAGCGGGCCGACACGAAGTCCGCCGACGTCACGTAGCCGTGACGCTTGGCGATGCTCCACAGTTTGGGGAACACGACGAACGCGAACGGATAGATCAGGATCGTGTACGGCAGCGCGAAGAAACCGGTTGCGCCTGCACCGAACACCAGCGCCGGCACGGCGATGAAGGTGTACGCGGTGTACAGGTCGCCGCCCAGCAGGAACCACGTGACGATGGTGCCGAAGCGCCGGCCGCCGAGACCCCACTCTTCCAGATGGGCGAGGTCGCCGCGCCGCCAATGGGCCGCGACGAAGCCGAGAATCGTGACGCCGATGAAAAACAGAACGAAGACGAAAGTCGCAGTGGCGTTCATTATTGCGCGCCCCCTTGCGAACGGCCCGTATAGCGCGATTTGGTCTTGAAGTACACGAGCGCCGTGATGACCGCGCTGATCAGCACCCACAGAAGCTGGTACCAGTAGAAGAACGGGAAGTCGAACAGCTGCGGTTCGATCCTGTTGTACGACGGCACCCAGATCATCGCGATCCAGGGCAACAGCAGCAACCAGAGCCAGTGCTTGCTGGCCTTGTTCACGTCGGCGTCGTGAGCCATGACGTCTCCTCTTTCCTATTTTTGAATTGTTGGGCCCGTGGTCGACGGGAGGTGGTTCCCGCGGCGGGTGGCTACGGGCACCCCGAAAGCTCCGAAAGAGTATAGGAGCCGCGAACTCGCGGTCAAGCAGGGACGACCCGAGGCGAAACGACGCTTTGACGGCGGAAGAGGCGGGAACGATGCATGCTGGGCCGGCGCGCGCGGGGCTTGCACTGCCTGCGTCGGCGACGCGCGTTATGCGCAACCGGATTGATTAGAGTCGAGCGTCGGTCCGGGCAAAGCCGATGATTGGCAGCGCTGAATGCTCGTGGGCGTGGTTGCAACGGCGGATGCGCTGCTGCGGTTTGAGTCGGGTTGGCACCACGACGGGGCGCCTGGAACAGCAGACGCTGAGGGGGCCTGCCGCACTTTCGTGGTTGGTGTGCGTGGCGTGGCCGAGACACTCGGGCTGCCCGGCGCACGCCGGACGACCCGTGACGCATCGCCCGCGGCCGCGAACCGGCATGCATGCCGGCCCAGCCGCAACGACGCTCAGATCGAGAACGACGCGCCCTTCTGACCGGTCGATTCCTGCAGCCCCTTGATCCACTTGCGCGCCGGCAAGCCAAGTTCCGCTTCGATCAGCTTCGCGCGTGCCTGCAGCGCGGTGAACGGCACGTCGAGCGCCGGGCCCGAAAACGCAATCGCGATGCGGTTGCCGTCGTGCACTTCCGGCAGCGCGATCACGCGGCCGTCGAATGCTTCGTTCAGACGCTTCATGTTGCGCACGAAGCTCGGATGATCGCCGAACAGATTCACCGTCACCATGCCCGCGCCGGTCAGACACGCGCGCGCCGCGCGATAGAAGCCGACGCTGTCGAGCACCGGACCGCGCGCGGTCGCGTCGTAGACGTCGATCTGCAACGCACCGATCGTGCCGTGGTTGGCGCTGTCGTTGACGAAGTCCCATGCATCAGTTTCGTGCACGGTCAGGCGCGCATCGTCGTGCGGCAGGTCGAACATCGTGCGCGCGGCCACCACGACCGCCGGGTTCACTTCGACCGCCTCGACCTTCGCGCGCTTCAGGAAGCGGTGCGCGAACTTGGTCAGCGACGCCGCGCCCAGACCGAGTTGAACGATGCGCTTCGGGGTTTCGATGAACAGCAGCCAGGCCATCATCTGCTGCGCGTATTCGAGTTCGATTTGATCCGGCTTGCGCAGACGCATCGCGCCTTGCACCCATTCCGTGCCGAAGTGCAGGAAGCGCACTCCGCCCTCTTCCGAGAACGTCACCGGCGCGAAACGCGGCTTGCGCGGCGCTTCGATTTGCGGCGCGTCGTGCAGGTCTTCGTCGTGCGCGGCGCGCTTGTTGTTGCGCGTGGTCTTCCGCGCGATTTTCTGTTTGCCGCCGGTGCTTTCAGCGTCCCGGTTACGGAAGGCACGCGCCTCGGCCGAAGCGCGCTTGATCAATTTCGTCATGTGAGGATGTCGCGCCAGAGGCGCAATTTTTGGTCGAACGAGAGCATAGCATTCGCCGGACTCGACGAAGGCAATACGAGGGTGGCGTAGCCCGCCGCGCCGATCACCGGCGCGAAGCGGCCCGCCGTCTTGCCGTTGAAGCAGACTTTACGGAGTAGCGGCGCATGCGCGTGCAACGACGCGAAGTCGTTCGGTTGAGCGTTGCGAATCGCCGAATCGAGGCTTCCCTGGCGATGGCAGGCGTCGAGCACGTCCCAAATGCCGATGCGATGAGCGAGCACGCGCGTCAAGCGCTCTTCGTACGGCAACTCGTGGAGCGCAGGCTCGTCGAACACCGCGCCGAGCAGGCGCCAGAACTGGTTGCGCGGATGCGCATAATACTGGGTCGCGGCGAGCGATGCCTCGCCGGGAAAGCTACCCAGAATCAGCGTATGCGTATCCGCGGCGACGACTGGGGGAAAGCCGCGCAGCATCAGCGGCTCCGCTCACCCGACGCGCGCGGCGCAGGATGGGCGCGCGACGCGGTGTGCTCCAGCGCACGTCCGTGTTCGCGCACGCGCGGCGGCGCGGCGTGCGGTGTATGCGCTTGCGCAGCGGCGCCGCCCTCGCTCGCATCGCCCGCCCCCGACGCAGACGCCAGATGCGCCCACAGCGCCGGCAACATGCACTCAGTCACCATCAACGGTGCGCCATGACGCTCGAACACCGAGCGGCGCGCGACCAGTGCATGCGGCGGCACACCGTCGACTTCACGCGCAGCCAGCCGGTACAAAGGATGACGCGCGCCCACCCTGCGGCTCACCAGCGACGAACGCGCGACGCTGCTGTCGCTATACAGCAGTTCGGCGAGCGGCCGCGTGCGCAAGCGCCGCGTGGCCTGCCACACGCCGACGCTTGCCGCGCGCGGCGTCACGCTATGCGCCGCGACAAACGGCACACCGTCCACCGACAACACCACTTCCCGCACCCACACCGGCGCGCGCGGCGCGAGGCCGAGCGCGGCGCATTCGTCGGGCCACGGCAGCGCGACGCATTCGCGCGTGACGCGCACCGCGACCGCACCGAGCGCGCGCAGATGCGCAGTCAGCGAACCACCACGGGTCAACCAGTCTTTCTGGGCGGCGCTAAAGCCGGGCAAGGGCGCGACGCGCCAGTGGGCGTCGGCGGCATCGAAACGGATAGGCATGGTGTCGGATTATAACGGCGCGGCCAGGCGGGGTTTTCCGCGCGCACATGCTTCGCTGCGCGGCGGTCGAGCGACAACGGCAACAGCAGCGCCAATGCCAATGCCAATCACCTCGCCACGGATACCGATGCGCCGCAACCAGCTTGCTCGTTTTCGGAAACGTCTGATTTCCCCCGCCCAGCGACGCGCGATAAAACCTTCGTGCTTTAGACAAGCCGGCGGTTCGTCCGCATTCGCAGGCCGCGCCGTCCAATTGCACAATCAACAAGGGAGAAGAAAATGAAAAAAGTCCTGCGCGCAATGTCGTGCGCGTTCTCGGTGTTGCTGGTGGCGGGCTGCGCTGCACCGCTCAATCGCGATGCGGAAGTCGCGCTGAACAAGGCGGTCGGCATCGACGTGGCGTCAGTCGCGGACGGCGTCGCGGTCAAGCTGCCGGAAACTGCGCTGTTCGACTTCAACAAGTCCGAAGTGCGCGCCGATTCGGGGGCGGTGGTCGACCGTTCGGCGATTCTGCTCAAGCGCAGCAAGCAACCGATCGTCGTCGAGGGTTATACCGACAACGTCGGCACCCTCGAATACAACCAGCAATTGTCCGAAGCGCGCGCGACTTCAGTGGGTTACGCACTGGTCGCACGCGGCGTAGCGCAGGATCGCATTCGCACGAAGGGCAACGCGTTCAACAACCCGGTGGCCAGCAACGATACGCCCGAAGGACGCGCATTGAACCGGCGCACGGAGATCATCGTGCGCGGTGAATCGATTGATACGCTAATGGGCAAAAAGTAAGCATCGGCGCACTCCGGAGCATTCGGGCGACTTCGGCTTGCGTCTGCACGGCACAAGCCCGAGCGCGCCAGACGCGCGCCCTCTTCGAATCACGCCATCCACCGCCGCGCTACCCGCGCGCATCAACGCGCACCGGTTCAACATTCCGCCGCATGCGTCGCCGGCGTCAGCCGGCTCGCGTTTTTAGATCACACCGCTTCATCTCAATTTATAGTCGTTGATCTAACTTATTTAGTTAACCATAATAAATTCAGACCGACGCAAGCTTAAACCACGGCAGTCGATCTATTCGACAGAAAACACTTCGGAGTCCAACTTGAACACTGAAAATCTCAAAGAAACTTCTGATCGTATCGCCCGCCTTGCGACGCTCGTTTTGCAACGCACCGAGGCCACGCATCAGGAAAAAGAACTGGCAGGCTCGGCGCTGGCGCAGCACCACACGGCGAAGCAGACCAGCCGGGCCATCGGCAGTCTCGCGGCCAGGCTGCTCGGCGACCATACGGCCAGTTACGAGACGAAAGAACTGGCTGGCTGCGTGCTCACGCAAGTACGTCGCTTGCAGGAGCCGGGTTCCGCTGCTTGATGAATCGCGGCTGAACGCCTTGACCTGACACGTCGGAACCGGCGCGGAACCGGCAGCGTGATCGGCGCCGCCGCGACAGGCAAAAAAAATGCGCTGCCGAAGCAGCGCATTTTTCAACCACAAGCGTCCGCGCGACGCTGCCGGCTCATGCCGACGTCATGCTCACCGCGCGCTCAACCTGCACGCGCCAGCAGCAGCGCATTGGTCCGCTTCACGAAGCTCGCCGGATCTTCCAGCGCGCCGCCTTCGGCGAGCAAGGCCTGATCGAACAACAGATGGCACCAGTCATCGAAGTTCGCGCTGTCCGCGTGCAAGCCCTTGACCAGCGCGTGCTCCGGATTCACTTCGAGAATCGGGTGGAACGACGGCGCCTGCTGGCCGGCAGCCTTCAGCATACGCTGCAGATAGCCGCTCATTTCGCCATCGTCGGCGACGAGGCACGACGGCGAGTCGGTCAGACGGAATGTCAGACGCACGTCCTTCGCCTTGTCCTTCAGCGCTTCCTTCATCTTCTCGACGAGTGGCTTGAACTCTTCGCCGACCTTTTCCTGCGCCTGTTTTTCCTCGTCGTTCAGCGCGCCCAGATCGAGGTCGCCGCGCGCCACGCTTTGGAGCGGCTTGCCGTCGAATTCGTTGAGGAATGACAGGATCCACTCATCGACGCGATCGGTCAGCAGCAGCACTTCCACGCCCTTCTTGCGGAACACTTCGAGATGCGGGCTGTGGGTCGCGGCCTGCCAGGTGTCGGCGGTGACGTAGTAGATCCTGGTTTGCTCGGGCTTCATGCGCGCGACGTAGTCGGCCAGCGACATGGTCTGCTCGGGCGTTTCCGTATGCGTGGACGCAAATCGCACCAGCTTCGCGACGCGCTCGCGATTGGCGAAATCTTCGCCGATGCCTTCCTTCAACACCTGGCCGAACTCCTTCCAGAAGCCGGCGTACTTTTCCTTGTCGGCGTCGTTCTCCGAGTTGGCCAACTCTTCGAGCATCGACAGCGCGCGCTTGGTCACGCCCTCGCGGATCGCCTTCACGTCGCGGCTTTCCTGCAGGATTTCGCGCGACACGTTCAGCGGCAGATCGCTCGAATCGACCACGCCCTTCACGAAACGCAGATACGCCGGCAGCAGTTGCTCGGCGTCGTCCATGATGAAGACGCGCTTCACGTACAGCTTCAGGCCGCCGCGCTGCTCGCGGTTCCACAGGTCGAACGGCGCGTGGCTCGGCACGTACAGCAGTTGCGTGTACTCGCTACGGCCTTCCACACGGTTGTGGGTCCACGTGAGCGGGTCCTGATGATCGTGCGAGATGTGCTGATAGAACTGCTTGTACTGCTCTTCGCTGATGTCGTTCTTCGCGCGGCTCCATAGCGCGCTCGCCTGGTTGACGGTCTCGTCCTCGTCCTTCGTGACCATCTCGCTCTTTTCCGCGTCCCACTCTTCCTTCTGCATCAGGATCGGCAGCGCGACGTGGTCCGAGTACTTGTGGATGATCGACTTCAGACGATGCGACGACAGCAGGTCGTCCTCATCCGCACGCAGATGCAGCGTGATGGTGGTGCCGCGCGCGGCGCGCTCAATCTGCTCCACCGCGAAATCGCCCTCGCCCGCGCTGACCCAGCGCACGCCTTCCGAAGCCGGCAAGCCGGCGCGGCGCGTTTCGACCGTGATCTTGTCGGCGACGATGAAACCCGAATAGAAGCCCACGCCGAACTGGCCGATCAGCGCTGCGTCTTTCTGCTGGTCGCCGGAGAGCTTGCCGAAGAACTCCTTGGTGCCCGAGCGGGCGATCGTGCCGAGGTGCGCGATCGTTTCGTCGCGGCTCATGCCGATGCCGTTGTCGTCGAGCGTGATGGTGCGCGCGGCCTTGTCGTACGACACGCGAATCCGCAGGTTCGGATCGTTCTCGTACAGCGCGCTGTTTTCGATCGCTTCAAAGCGCAGCTTGTCGGCTGCGTCGGATGCGTTCGAGATCAGCTCGCGCAGAAAGATTTCCTTGTTGCTGTACAGCGAATGGATCATCAGTTGCAGAAGCTGCTTCACTTCTGCCTGAAAGCTCATGGTTTCTTGTGCCATGGTCGGACTTCCTCTCTGTTGCGAATGGGGTTCAGGCTGGGTCTGGCGCTCCGGCAACGGCGGCGTTCGGCGCGCCCTTGCGCGCCGGACAGCCGCGCCGGGCCGCCGGGACCGACGGGTTGCCGGTCGGCCAGCTAGCGGCCGCCGGCCAATGCAGCGCCGGATCGTCCGCGTAACTGGGGGCGAACCGGCGCGGTTTCAAGAGGCGCGCCGCGCGACGCCGTCGAGATAGCGGCACAGAAACGCTGCCAGTTCAGGATCGCCGCAGTTGGCGATATTGAAGCGCATCCACGTGGTCGGCGACTGCTGCGGCGAAAACAGACTGCCGGGCGTCAGCAGGAAGCCGGCTTCGTGACCCGCGGCCGCCAGCGCACCGGCGTCGACGCCGGTGTCGGCCCACAGAAACATGCCGGCCGAGGGCGTCAGAAACAGCTTCATGCCGGTCTTTTCCAGCATCCGCGCGGACTTTTCGCGCACCCCGTCGAGGCGCGCGCGCAGCCGCTCGACGTGCCGCCGATAGTGGCCTTCCGTCAGAATCTTGTACAGCACGCGCTCGTTCAGCTCCGGGCTCGTCATGCCGACCAGCATCTTCTGGTTGCTGACCGCCGTCGCCACGTCCGGCGCGCACGCGATGAAACCCACGCGCAGATTCGGCGCAAGCGTCTTCGAAAAACTGCCGAGGTAGATCACGCGCTTTAACTGATCGAGGCTGGCGAGCCGCGTGCCCGGATTGCTCGGCGGGCACAGGTCGCCGTAGATATCGTCTTCGACGACGATGAAGTCATACGCTTCCGCGAGGCGCAGGATGCGGAACGCCTGGGCCGCCGTCAGCGACGTGCCGGTCGGGTTTTGCAACACTGAGTTGATTACCAGCATTTTCGGCCGCCACGTCTGCACCAGCGATTCGAGTGCGTCGAGGTCGGGGCCGTCCGGCGTGTACGGCACGCCGACCAGCCGCGCGCCTTGCGACGCGAAACACCCGAACATCTGAAACCAGGCCGGATCGCCGACGATCACCGCGTCGCCCGGCTTCACGTAGATGCGCGAGATCAGGTCGATTGCCTGCGTGACGCCGGACACCATCACGATCTGATCCGGCGACGCACCGATCTCCAGTTCCTCGAGCCGCGTCTGCAATTGCTGGCGCAGCGGCAGAAAACCCTGCGGCGTGCCGATGCCGAGCATCTGCGCACCGCTTTGCCGGCCGAGCGTGCGCAGCGCGTTGGTGATCAGGTCGCCGTCGAGCCAGCGCGCCGGCAGATAGCCCAGGCCCGGGCTGCGCTCGGGGCGCGCGCCGGTGTACAGCATGTTGCGCAGCAGCCATACGACGTCGATCTTGGTCGGCGCAGGCGCCCCTTCCGCGTGCGGGCGAATCTCCATCACCGTCGCGCCGCCCAGCCGCTCGCGCACATAGAACCCGGAGCCGCGCCGCGACTCCAGATAGCCTTGCGCCACCAGCCGCTCGTACGCTTCGACCACCGTGAAACGCGACACCCGCTTGTCGAGCGCGAGCTTGCGGATCGACGGCATGCGCATGCCGGGGCGGAACACGCGTTCCTCGATACGGCGGCGCGCCCACTGCACGAGTTGTTCGACGAGCGTCAGCGCGGACGTGTCGTGCGGGGCGGGAATCTGGGCGAGCGGGACGGACATGGCGGGCTCCAACTGTACAGAACAGTATCGAGTCGATTGTACCGTTACTGTGCCGGTCGTCGCCGCTACATTCGAGAAGCAGCACAGGGTGGCGACGCGGCGCGGGCGCAGCCGGACAACGGCCCAGCCGCTCGCACGCGTTTCCGGCGACATCGGCGCCTAACCCATCCGCATGGCCCGCCGATCCGGCAAACGGTTATGCTTACTGCCCCGGCAGCGCCGCCAGCACCCCAACGCGTGTACCGGTCTGCGTAGAAAACCGTTTCTCCTCGATCCGCCATGACAGCCCATCCGCTCCGTCTCGATCATCTCGTGATTTCCGCGCGCACCCTTGACGAGGGCACGCAGTACGTCGCCGATACGCTTGGCGTCGCACCGGCCGGCGGCGGCGCGCATCCACTGATGCGCACCCACAACCGCCTGCTGAACCTGTGGGACGACGTGTATCTGGAGGTGATCGCCGTCGATCCGCAAGCCGCGGCCATGCCGGATGCCGCCGCCGGCGGCGACACGCCGCGCCCGCGCCTGTTCGCCCTCGATGACCCGGCGACGCACGCGCGGCTCGAAAACGGCCCGTACCTGTCGCATTGGGTCGCGCGCGTCGAGCGGCCGAAGCGGCTGTCGCTGTGGCAGGCCCAGTACCCGCAACGTATTGCGCCAATCGTGCCGATGACGCGCGGCGATTTCACCTGGGGCCTGTCGGTGCCCGACGACGGCGCTTTCCCCAGCTGGGAAGGCGCGGGCGACGGCGTGCTGCCCTCGCTGATCCAGTGGGACTCGCCGCGCCATCCGTCGGACGCGCTGCCGGCCACGGGCATCGCGCTGAAAGCGTTGAAAGCCGTGCATCCGCAAGCCGAGCGGATCAGTGCGCAATTGCACTGGCTCGGCGCGGTGCATCTGCTCGATTTGCGGGCCACCGAAGGCGCCCCGGCGCTCGTCGCCGAGTTTGAAACACCTGATGGTCTACGGACCCTCAAATAAGCCAGCGCGCGCGGGTCGCCAACTCGCGCGATAATTGTAATTTTGCCCAGTTCCACAGATACCAGCCGAGGAGACCATGGATCAAAGCGACTTGAAAGCCCCTACGTGGCAATTGTCCGAACGCGCGCGCAAGCTCACCAGCTCTGCGATCCGCGAGATTCTGAAGGTCACGGAGCGGCCCGAAGTCATTTCGTTCGCCGGCGGCCTGCCTTCGCCGGCCACCTTCCCGGCCGAGCGCATGCGCGAAGCAGCCGACCGGATTCTGCGCGACAGCCCCGCCGCGGCGCTGCAATACAGCGCGACCGAAGGCTACCTGCCGCTGCGTGAATGGATCGCGCAGCGCTATTCGGTGAACGGCGCGCAGATTCGCGCAAGCCAGGTGCTGATCACCACCGGCTCGCAGCAGGCGCTCGATCTGCTCGGCAAGGTGCTGGTGTGCCCGGACAGCGCGGTGCTGGTCGAAACCCCGACCTACCTCGGCGCGCTGCAATCTTTCTCGATGTACGAGCCGCACTACGTGCAGGTCGCGACCGACGACCAGGGCCTGATCCCCGCCGCGCTCACGCCGGGACTGACGAAGGGCGCGCGCCTGCTGTACGCGCAGCCGAACTTCCAGAATCCGACCGGCCGCCGTCTGCCGATCGAACGCCGCCGCGCGCTCGCCGAATTCGCGAAGACCGCGCCGTTCCCGGTGATCGAAGACGACCCATACGGCGCGCTCGACTACGCGGGCGAGCCGCTGCCCACCATGCTGTCGATGGCGCCGGACCACATCGTCTATCTCGGTTCGTTTTCGAAGGTGCTCGCGCCGGGCCTGCGCGTCGGCTTCATCATCGCGCCCGAGGAGCTGATCTTCAAACTCGTGCAGGCGAAGCAGGCCACCGACCTGCACACGCCGAGCTTTACGCAGCGCATCGTGCACGAGGTGATCAAGGACGGCTTCCTCGACACGCACGTGCCGACCATTCGCGAGCTGTACCGCAATCAATGCGCGGCAATGCTCGCTTCGCTCGAACGCTACATGCCCGAAGGCGTAAGCTGGAACCGTCCGGAAGGCGGCATGTTCATCTGGGTGAAGCTGCCCGCGCAGATCGACAGCATGAAGCTGCTGGAAGAGGCTGTCGCGCAGAACGTCGCGTTCGTGCCGGGCGGTCCGTTCTTCGCGGACAAAGCGCAACACAACACGCTGCGTCTGTCGTTCGTCACGGTGCCGCCGGCGAAGATCGATGAAGGCGTCGCGCGTCTGGGCGCGCTGATCCGCGCGAAGATCTGAGCGCTCGTCGCGCGATCTTCACGCGGCTCGCGTGATCGAATTCCACTACTGAATCGAGGACACAACATGGCTCAAACGAATGTGTACGACAAGCTCAAGGAACTGGGCATCGAACTGCCCGTCGCCGGCGCGCCCGCAGCCGCCTATGTGATGAGCGCGCAAAGCGGCAACACGGTCTACCTGTCCGGTCACATCGCGAAGAAAGACGGCAAGGTGTGGACGGGCAAGCTCGGCGCCACCCTCGGCACCGACGAAGGCAAGGCCGCGGCGCGCGCGATCGCCATCGACCTGCTCGCCACCCTGCACGCGCACGTGGGCGATCTGAATCGCGTGACCCGCATCGTCAAGCTGATGAGCCTCGTCAACTCGACGCCCGAGTTCACCGAACAGCATCTGGTCACCAACGGCGCGTCCGAACTGGTCGCCGACGTGTTCGGCGAACGCGGCAGGCACGCGCGCTCGGCGTTCGGCGTTGCGCAGATCCCGCTCGGCGCGTGCGTCGAGATCGAGATGATCGCTGAAGTCGAGTAACGGACTCGCAACAGCAAAGCGCATAAAAAAATCTGCACCGGCAATTCAACCAGCATCGCTGGCGGTTTAACCTGGCAGTCCGTTCAGAACGCGTCGCGAAGTGTTAGCCACTCGCGGCGCGTTTTGCATTTGTGCAAAGGTGGATGGTTGCCGCGCCAGCGGATAGAATCCGCGAATCCCGTTCAACCGTTTGATTCGCTGGACCGCGCCCCATGCCTGCCCGCACTGTTCGTTTCAAACAAGTCGACGTGTTCACGTCGGTGCCGCTCAAAGGCAATCCGCTTGCCGTCGTATTCGACGCCGACGCGCTCGATGCGCAACAGATGCAGGCCATCGCGCACTGGACCAATCTGTCCGAAACGACTTTCCTGCTGAAGCCGACCGACCCGGCCGCCGACTATCGCGTACGCATCTTCACCACGCATGGCGAATTGCCGTTCGCGGGTCATCCGACGCTCGGCACAGCGCATGCATTGCTCGAAAGCGGTTATCAGCCGAAACAGTCCGGCAAGCTGGTCCAGCAATGCGGCGTGGGACTCGTCGAACTCGAGGCGCTGACCGAAGCGGCCAATACGACCAACACGGCCGATCAGGCGCACGGCGCGTGGGCCTTCGCCGCACCGCCCGCGCGGATCACGCCGCTCGCGGCGGATCGCTACGCGGCACTATCTACGGCTTTGCGTAGCGACGCGGTCGACTTCAGCGCCGCGCCCTGCGCAGTCGACAATGGTGCGCCCTGGCTCGTGGTCCGTTTGAATTCGGCGCGCGATTGCCTTGCGCTCGAACCCGACAGCGCGGCGCTCGCCGAACTCGTGCATTCAGTCGACACGCATGGGCTCGCGGTATACGGCCCGCACGACGCCGATGGCCCCGCGACCTTCGAGGTGCGCTGTCTGATGGCGGGCGGCGGCTTCGGCATCGGTGAAGACCCTGTGACCGGCAGTGCCAATGCCGCGCTCGCCGGCCTTCTGAGCGCGCAGCAGCGACGTCCGGGCAAGCGCTACACTGCGCGTCAGGGCACCGTGCTGGGCCGTGCCGGACAGGTCTCGGTGCATTACGACGACGCACGCGGCAAGACGTGGATCGGCGGCTCGTCGGTGACGATTATCGACGGTACGTTTTTGCTGCCGTGAGTGCGAAGAAACGCAAAGAGCAACGCTGAGATGCAATAAGCGCGGCGCGCGCAATGAATGCATACGCGCCCGCATCTCGAGCATGCGGATTCAAACACTGCGCGCCGCATCTCGCCGCGCTTAACCACAAAAAGCCGCATCGTTTTAACAATTAATGCAACCGGCATTGCAGCGGACCTTCGAGACCTGGCACACCTGAACACCGAACCCGATGAAATATTCAAAACGAGTGCCACGTCGCGACCGCAAGGCAGTTCGCGCCGGCTGCAAATCCAATCGCAGCGGGCGTTTTGCTGCGCCAGCGTATACCCGATGCCCGGACCCTTCCTTAATCCAGTGGCATTAAGTAATATCGAAACGTACCCGATGACCTGTGGACGGTCAGGCCAGGCATGGCACCACGCCTGCTCCTTGCGCAGCAGTTCCGGCACCTTGGTCACCATGCAGCCATCCATGAAATCAGCGCAGTCGCAGCTCGTGTGTTTGCAGCCTGCCGGCACTCAGGTACGGGCCGCCCAATGAACCCATCCCGCTTCGCCGACCAGCGCGAGGTCAAACCTCGCCGCGATCCGGTCGTGACGCGCCGGCGGGCTCTGCTCGTCATTCCCGCACTTGGCGTGCTGGTCCTGATCCTGCTTTGGACCGTGATCTTCGCGCGCCTGTCGGTTGAAAAAGAAGCGACTTATCGTGAAGCAATGGCCTCTGCTGCAATTCTCTCCGCAGCGCTGGAGCAGCACACGATCAAGGCAATTCACCAGGTCGACCAGATCACCCGTTTTGTCAAATACGAGTTCGAGAAAACGCCGGATCATTTCGATCTGTCCAGCACGGTCGAAAAAGGCGTCGTGCAAAGCGAGACTCTCGTGCAGGTTTCGTTGATCGATGAGCATGGCAAGCTGATCGCCAACACGGCCGAGCTCAATCCCAAACACATCGACCTGTCCGACCGCGAACACTTCAAGGTCCACGAACACGAGAACGACGACCAGCTGTTTATCAGCAAGCCGGTGCTCGGCCGTGTGTCCCGTCACTGGACCTTGCAGATGACGCGGCGTCTGAATCATCCGGACGGCTCGTTCGCGGGCGTCGTGGTGGTCTCCGAAGACCCCAGCTACTTCACCTCCGACTTCTACAACAACGCGGCGATCGGCCGCGAAGGCGTGATCGCGGTGATCTCGGACAACGGCACCGTGCTCGCGCGGCGCACCGGCAGCGCTGAAAAGGCCAACGGCACATTCTCGGCGAGCGGCTCGTATCCGAACTCGGAACACGTATCGGGCACCTATGTCGATTCGATCGACAACGTCACGCGCATCGTCTCGTACCGGCACATCGATGGCTATCCGCTCGGCGTGCTGGTCGGTCTTTCGCAAGCCGAAGAATTCGCCGACTACAACCACACGCGCAACGTCTATCTGCTGATGGCAGGCTTCATCTCGCTGGCGATGCTGAGCTTCTTCGCGGTCGCGACCGGGTTGATCGGCAAACTGCTCGGACGCGAGCGCGAGATGACGCATCTGGTCGAATACGATCTGCTCACCGGCCTGCGCAATCGCTACGCGACGCTGCAATCGCTGCGGCACGACGTGGCGCAACCGGGCAACCTCGGCCACCTCGCGATCCTCTTCATCGACCTCGACAACTTCAAGACCGTCAACGACACGCTCGGCCACAACGCCGGCGACATCGTGCTGCAAATGACGGCCTCGCGGCTCGCCACCGCGGTCGGCGACGGCGGTGCGTTAAGCCGCATCGGCGGCGACGAGTTCGTCGTCGTGATCAAGGGAGACGACGTCGAGAAGCGCGCGGTCACGCTGGCCGAGGCCGCCGCCGAAGCCTTCGCGAAACCCTTCGAAGTACGCGGCAGTTCGTTCGTACTGCATGCGAGCATCGGCATCGCGCTGTATTCGGTGGCCAACGAGAGCGAGATCGACCTGTTGAAGAAAGCCGACCTCGCGATGTACAGCGCGAAGGACGCGGGCAAGAACTGCTACCAGTTCTATTCGCCGCACCTGTCGCATCGCGCGGATCATTTGATGAAGTGGGAGCAACAGCTGCGCGTGGCGCTCGCCGAAGGACAACTGTTTCTCGCCTATCAGCCGAAGATCGATCTGACCGCGCGCTGCATCACCGGCTTCGAGGCACTGGTGCGCTGGAATCATCCG
Organism: Paraburkholderia panacisoli; assembly: GCF_008369935.1. GTDB lineage: Bacteria > Pseudomonadota > Gammaproteobacteria > Burkholderiales > Burkholderiaceae > Paraburkholderia > Paraburkholderia panacisoli. The sequence continues at coordinate 27,463 of NZ_VTUZ01000012.1, forward strand.
CAGCACGGGCTGATTCCGGCAAACGAATTCATTCCGGTTGCCGAATCGACCGGCCTGATCGTGCCGATCGGCGACTTCGTGATCGACACCGCCTGCCGCCAACTGGCGCTCTGGCAACAACAGGGCTACGACACGTTGTCGCTCGCCGTGAACATCTCGGCGGTGCAGTTCTGGCGCGGCGATCTGTACGAAACCATCTCGCATGCGATCGAGGAAACCGGCATCTCCGCGCGCCGCCTCGAACTCGAAATCACCGAGACGGCAATGATGGAATATCCCGAACTGGTGTCGGAGAAAATCTTCGCGTTGAAGCGCCTCGGCGTGCGTATCGCGCTCGACGACTTCGGCACCGGCTATTCGTCGCTGTCCTATCTGAACCGCTTTTCAGTGGACACGCTGAAGGTGGATCGTTCGTTCATCCAGGCAATTCCCGGCGACCGCAGCGTCTGCGTGATGGTCACCGCAATCGTCAATCTGGCGCGTTCGCTCGGACTGACGGTGGTGGTCGAAGGCACCGAAACCGAAGAGCAGATCGCATGGCTCGCCGCGCTGGGTCATATCGAGGCGCAGGGTTTCCTGTTCTCGCGCCCGGTGCCGGTGGAAGCGATCCCCGCGCTGCTCGAACGCTTCGGCGTATGCGGGATGACGGGCCGCCGCGCTGCGCACGAAACCGACCGCACCAGTAGCGTCTCCAGCACTAACGACTAGCGCGGCCCCGCTCGCCATTGCGCCGGAAAACCGGCTACATTCACGCTGTACTACGCCTCAGCGTGATGCCGGTCGCGAGCCGTGTGATCCCAGACACCAATGATCCAGAAGACGGGCGCCCGCGTGCCGGGCCCCCGTGACGCCATGCAGACGATCACGAGCCAGGATGCTGTCAGACGAGGGGAACGGGAACCGCTATGGACGCTGTTTCGGGTCGTGTTCGGCCTGTCGGCGTTGTCGTGGGGCGGCCTCGCGCTGATGGCGCAACTCGAACACCACTACGTCGAACGCGAGGGGCGGCTCTCGCGGGTCGCGTTCTCCGATCTGATCGCGCTGGCGTGGATGGTGCCCGGCCCGGTGGGATGCAACGTCGCCGTGCAACTGGGGCACGCGCTGCGCGGACGTTCCGGCGCATGGGTCTCGGGCATCGCCAGCGTGCTGCCCTTCTTCATGCTGATGACGCTGTTCGCGATCTTCTACCGCTCACCGCTCGTACACGTCGCCGCTTCGCAAACGCTGCTCAATCACTTCAGCGTGGTGCTGGCCACGCTGATCGCGATCACCTGGTACAAGCAGACGCGCGCGCTGGTGCGCGGCAGGCTCGAATGGATCGCAGCGGTGCTGGGTTGCGTGGCGCTCTTTTATGCGCACAGCGCCGCCGCTTATGTCGTGATGCTGGGCTCGGCCTTCGGCGCCGGATGGTTCGTGAGCCCGGTGCGCAACAGCCGCCTCGTGGTATCGCTGCGGCGCGGCGACTGGCAGATGCTGAGCGCGCTAGGTGTGTTGTTGCTGCTGTTCGCGCTGCCGTTGCCGCATCGCTATGAACTGGCGCTATTGTGGCCGCGCCTCGCCGGTGCCGGCATGACCTTGTTCGGCGGCGGATTCTCGGCGTTGCCGGTGCTCAAGACGCTGTTCGTCACGCCGGCGATCGGCATATCGGATAACGACTTCACGCTGGCATTTTCTCTGTCGCCGCTCTCGCCCGGACCGCTGTTGAACGTGGTGCCGTTCTTTGGCTACCTGGTGGACGGCTGGGCCGGCGCGGTGCTTGCGACGCTTGCGCTGTTCGTGCCGTCGGGCTGCCTCGTCGTGCTGGCGCAGCGGCATCTGCATCAGTTGAAGGCGAATCCGCGCTTCGAGCACGGCATGAGAGTTCTGCGTGCGATGACGACCGCATTCCTCGTGGTTGCGGTGCTGCGCATTGCCGCGCATGTGCCGTTCCAACCGGTTTATCTGCTGACCGCGCTGTTCTCCGCGACGTGCTTCGGCAAACTCAAGGTGCCGGTGTACATCGTGTATGGAACGGTGGCGGTGGTGTGCGGGCTGTGGCTGGCCTACGACGCGCTGCCTTGAATAGCAGCGGCATTGTGGCATTGGCAATGGCAGAGACAGCGGTAGCCAAAGCCAATGCGGCAATGGCACCGCCCCCGCAAAAACCCAGCCTCAGAACCCGCGCGACAGCACCGCGACGCCGACCGTCACGACGCCGAGCACGATATTGATCAGCACCAGACGCCGCACCGTGCCCACCGCCCGCGCGCCGTCGGGCCATTTCTGCGCCTGCACTGCGCGGCGAATGCGCGGGAAAACAGCAAAGCGTATATGCCCGAAGATCAGCATCATCACGATGCCGAGGCCAGCCATGGCGTGCAACGGCCAAGTGGCGTGACCGCCGCCGAACTGCATCAGCAGAAAGCCGCCGGTCAAAAGAATCACCAGCACCGCCGCGGCGACCCAATTGAAGAAACGGCCGAACACCGACTCCCACAACGGCAGGCGCAATTGGGGCGAAAGATCGGCAATGGCCGGGCGCAAGCAGAAATGCGCGAACACCATGCCGCCCACCCACACCGCAACCGCGAGCAGATGCAGAAAGAGCGCGAGTTCGATAGCCTTGATCATGTTGTTTTCCTCTCCCGACGACGCCGCACCGCCTGGGCGATTGCTATTGGTTGGCAGCGGCTGTTGAGCGCGTTCGACCGCGCACTGTGCACGCAGTTCCGGACGCCCGCGACTTTCCCGTCGATTTTTAGTTGTTATTGCAGCGCGCCCGATGCCGCGACGCCGCCGCCCCCCGCTCTGTTACTACACGCCACGCTCTTGATCGACCGCGCATGACGAGCGCCTTGCATGCTATCAGACGCTCGCCGCGCACCAGCATCAATTTTGTCAGGCCGCCAGCACCGGACGCATGCCGTCGAGCTTCATCTTGCTCTCCGGCGCACGGCCCTTGCGCGCGCGCTTGCCGACATGCGGCGCGAGCGCGGCGCCGCTCAGCTTCTCTTCGTCCACGCGGCCGCCGCGGCGGGTGCCGATCAGCATCACGCCCGCGTGGTTGATCGCCAGCGCCTGCAGCAGGGTTTCATTGTCGTCGAGCGCCATCAGCGTGACGCCGCGTCCACCGCCCGAGAGCGTCTTCATCTCGTCGAGGCCGAACACTAGCAAACGCCCACCCGACGACAGACACGCGATCTGCGCGGCGCCGGGCAGCATCGGCATCGGCGCGAGCGGCGCGGCGCCGGCGTCGATTGTCATGAACGATTTGCCGGCCTTCACGCGGCTCACCATGTCGCCGACCTTCGCGATAAAGCCAAAACCGTTGCTCGACGCGAGCAGCAACGCCTGATCCGCCGAGGCCGCGTAGTAGTGCATCAGGTGGCTGCCCGACTCCAGTTCGATCAGCGACGTGACCGGCACTCCGTCGCCACGCCCGCCCGGCAGCAAGGCCACCGCCACCGAATAGACGCGCCCATTGCTGCCCCACGCGACCAGCGTGTCCGGCGTGCGGCACTGAAACGCCGCGTACAAGCCGTCGCCGGCCTTGAACGTGAAGCCCGCCGTATCGAGCCCATGGCCCTTCAACGCGCGCACCCAGCCCTTCTGCGACACCACCACCGTGACCGGTTCGTCGACCACGCGCGCCTCGAACGTCGCGCGCTTTTCCTGCTGGATCAGCGTGCGGCGCTCGTCGCCGTATTGCTTCGCGTCGCCCTCGATTTCCTTGATGAGCAGACGCTTCATCGCCGATTCGCTGCCGAGCAGTTCTTCGAGCTTGGCTTTCTCGTCGCGCAGCTCGGCCAGTTCCTTCTCGATCTTGATCTTTTCGAGCCGCGCCAACTGACGCAGACGAATTTCAAGAATGTCCTCGGCCTGGCGATCGGACAGCCCGAACGCGGCCATCAACGCCACCTTCGGCTCGTCCGACTCGCGAATGATGCGGATGACTTCGTCGATATTCAAAAAGACGATCATCCGGCCTTCGAGGATGTGAATCCGGTCGTCGACCTTCGACAGACGATGACGCGTGCGGCGCGTGACCGTGGCGAAGCGGAACGCGATCCACTCGTGCAGGATTTCGCTCAAGCCCTTCTGACGCGGCCGGCCGTCGCCGCCGACCATCACCATGTTCAGCGACGCGTTCGACTCCAGGCTCGTATGCGCGAGCAGCGAATTGACGAACTCGGTCTGATCGATGCGGCTCGACTTCGGCTCGAACACGAGACGCACCGGCGCGTCCTTGCCGGACTCGTCGCGCACCGCGTCGAGCAGCCCCAGCATGGTCTGCTTGGTCTGCAACTGCTCGGGCGTCAGCGTCTTCTTGCCGAGCTTGATCTTCGGATTGGTCTGCTCTTCGATTTCCTCGAGCACCTTCTGCGCGGCCGTATTCGGCGGCAGTTCGGTGATCACCAGTTGCCACTGGCCGCGCGCGAGGTCTTCGATCTTCCAGCGCGCGCGCACTTTCAGACTGCCGCGGCCGGTTTCGTACGCCGCGGAGATTTCCGCCTCGCTCGAAATGATCTGGCCGCCGCCGGGGAAGTCCGGCCCCGGAACGTACTGCATCAACTCGGCATGCGGCAGCTTCGGATTGCGAATCAGCGCGACCGCCGCAGCCGCGACTTCGCGCAGATTGTGCGACGGGATTTCCGTCGCCAGCCCGACCGCGATGCCCGACGCGCCGTTCAGCAGCACGAACGGCAAGCGCGCCGGCAGCACCTTCGGCTCCTGGAACGAACCGTCGTAGTTCGCCATGAAATCGACCGTGCCCTGGTCGATTTCACTGAGCAGCAGTTTCGCGATCGGCGTAAGACGCGCTTCCGTGTACCGCATGGCCGCCGCGCCGTCGCCGTCGCGCGAGCCGAAGTTGCCCTGGCCGTCGATCAGCGGATAGCGCATCGAAAAGTCCTGCGCGAGACGCACCAGCGCGTCGTACGCCGACTGATCGCCGTGCGGGTGATACTTGCCCAGCACGTCGCCGACCACGCGCGCCGACTTGACCGGCTTCGCGTTGTCGGCGAGACCCATCTCGTTCATCGCGAACAGGATGCGGCGCTGCACCGGCTTCTGGCCGTCGCAAACGTCGGGCAGCGCGCGGCCCTTGACCACGCTGACCGCGTATTCGAGGTACGCGCGTTCCGCGTAGTTGCCGAGCGTCAGAAAGTCGCCTTCCGGGGGCGGCGGCTCGGTGAAAAGGTCGAGAGTGTTATCGTCGTCCATCTAGATTCCGTATCCGTGTTTGGCTTGAAGTGTGTGCAGAGGCAGAGCGCGATGGCGCGCTCAGATGTCCGCTTCCACCTCGTTGCCCTTTTCTTCCAGCCAGCTGCGCCGCGACGCCGCTTCACCCTTGCCCATCAGCATCGTCATGCGCGCGACCGTGGCGTCGTAGTCGAGCTCGCCCAGCGCGACCGGCTGCAAGCGCCGCGTGTCGGGGTTCATCGTGGTGTCCCACAGTTGCTCCGCGCTCATTTCGCCGAGGCCCTTGAAGCGGCTGATCGACCATTGCGTGTCGCGCACGCCGTCCTTGCTCAGCTTGTCGAGAATCGCTTCGAGTTCGCCTTCGTCGAGCGCGTACAGCTTCTGCGCCGGCTTCTTGCCACGCGCGGGCGCGTCGACGCGAAAGAGCGGCGGACGCGCCACGCACACATGGCCGCGCTCGATCAGTTGCGGGAAATGTTTGAAGAACAGCGTGAGCAGCAACACCTGGATGTGCGAGCCGTCGACGTCCGCGTCCGACAGAATGCAGATCTTGCCGTAACGCAGATTCGACAGGTCGACCTTGTCGTCCGGGCTGTGCGGATCGACGCCGATCGCCACCGAGATGTCGTGCACCTCGTTATTCGCGAACAGGCGGTCGCGCTCGGTTTCCCACGTGTTCAGCACCTTGCCGCGCAGCGGCAGGATCGCCTGGTATTCCTTGTCGCGGCCCATCTTCGCGGAGCCGCCCGCCGAGTCGCCCTCGACGAGGAACAGTTCGTTGCGGCCGATTTCCGTCGACTCGCAATCGGTCAGCTTGCCCGGCAGGACGGCGACGCCCGAGCTCTTGCGCTTCTCGACCTTCTGCCCGGCGCGGGTGCGCGCCTGCGCCTGCTTGATGACCAGGTCCGCGAGTTTCTTGCCGTGCTCGACGTGCTGATTGAGCCACAGCTCGAGCGCCGGCCGCGCGAACGACGACACCAGCTTGACCGCGTCGCGGCTATTCAACCGCTCCTTGATCTGCCCTTGGAATTGCGGATCGAGCACCTTCGCCGACAGCACGAACGACACGCGCGCGAACACGTCTTCCGCGAGCAGCTTCACGCCCTTCGGCTGCAGGTTGTGCAACTCGACGAAGCTCTTGACCGCCTGATACAGACCGTCGCGCAAACCCGACTCATGCGTGCCGCCCGCGGGCGTCGGAATCAGGTTCACGTACGACTCGCGCATCAGCGTGCCTTCCTCGCTCCACGCGACCACCCAGGCGGCGCCCTCGCCTTCGGCAAACGTCTCTTCGCTCGCGCGCGAGTTTTCGACGTAACGCTCCCCCTCGAAGAGCGGAATCAGCAGGTCGCTGCCGTTCATCCCTTCGAGCAGATAGCCGCGCAGGCCGTCCTCGTACTTCCAGCTTTGCTGCTCGCCGGTTTTCTCGTTGATCAGCGTGACTTCGACGCCCGGCAGCAACACCGCTTTCGAGCGCAGCAGACGTTGCAGTTCGCCGAGCGGCAGGTTCGGCGAGTCGAAGTATTTCGGGTCGGCCCACGCGGTGACGCGCGTGCCGGATTTCTTGTCGCCCTTCGCGGCGGCCCGCACTTCGAGCTGCTTCGCGACGTTGCCGTGGGCGAAGCTCAGTTCGGCGATCTTACCGTCGCGCCAGACGGTGACGTCGAGGCGCGTGGACAGCGCGTTGGTGACCGACACGCCGACGCCGTGCAAGCCGCCCGAGAACGTGTATGCGCCGCCGGCGGCCTTGTCGAACTTGCCGCCCGCGTGCAGGCGCGTGAACACGATCTCGACGACCGGCACGCCCTCTTCCGGATGCAGGCCGAACGGAATGCCGCGGCCGTCGTCTTCGACCGAAACCGAATGGTCCGCGTGCAGCGTGACCGTGATTTGCCGGCCGTAGCCGCCGAGGGCTTCGTCCGACGCGTTGTCGATAACTTCCTGAATGATGTGCAGCGGATTCTCGGTGCGGGTGTACATCCCGGGCCGTTGCTTGACCGGCTCCAGGCCCTTCAACACCTTGATCGACGCTTCGCTATACGCGGCGTTTGGCTTTTTCGTAGACATGGTTGACTCGGGTGCGTCGGTTCATCGTTGTCCACAGGTCCTGTGGAAAGGTCCGTGGACAATGCGTTGAGTTTTCAAAAAAAGCGAAACGAAACAACGGGGTTAGGTGGGGTGCCCGCAGTGCGGGCAGGCTGTTTTGTCGCGCGGCTTCCCGTTGGCGCGCCCGGCGGCGCTCACTGGCGCGACCAGGCCGGTGCGAACACAGGGGAAGCCTGTTCGCGGGGTATTTTACTGATTTCGATAACGGCGGCAATTGACCATTCGCGGGATTGGCCGTCTGGATGAGGTGCGGCGGGCGCTATGCACGGACTGGCGGCGTGAGGCGCGGCACGAATCGAAGCCTGCCGCGCCGCCGTGCTATCCGATACTTCGCGCAGCTTTTGTACCGCCTGGTGCAGCTTGCTGTCGCGGCGCGCCGAGCCCGCGCCGCGCTTCACTTGCGCCGGTTTTCCAGCTCGTCCCAACGCTCGAGCGCGATCAGCAGCTCTTCTTCGATCTCGGCGTAGCGCTCGGTTAGACGCGTGCCTTCGCGCGCGTCTTTCGCGAATACCGAACCGTCTTCGAGTTGTGCGCCGATGGCTTTCTGTTCGGCTTCGAGCTCGGCAATCGCCTTCGGCAGCGCCTCCAGTTCGCGCTGCTCCTTGAACGACAGCTTTGCCGCGCGCTGCTGCGTGTTGCGGCCTGCGGAATTGTCTTTGGCCGGCGCCGCGTCTTTGGCCGCTTCCTTGCCGGCCGCTTTCTGCGCGTCCAGGGCCATCTGCTGCGAGCGGTCGCGCTGGATCTGCCAGTCCGTAAAACCGCCGACATACTCGCGCCACTTGCCCTCGCCCTCCGACGCGATCACCGAGGTCGCGACGTTGTCGAGAAACGCGCGGTCGTGACTGACCAGCAGCACCGTACCGTCGTATTCGGTAAGCAGTTCTTCGAGCAGTTCGAGCGTGGGGATGTCGAGGTCGTTGGTCGGTTCGTCGAGCACCAGCACGTTGGCCGGACGCGCGAACAGACGCGCGAGCAGCAGACGGTTGCGCTCGCCGCCCGACAGCGACTTGACCGGCGAACGCGCACGCTCCGGCGCGAACAGGAAGTCGCCGAGGTAGCTCATCACGTGCTTCTTCTGGCCGTTGACTTCGACCCACTCGCTGCCCGGGCTGATGGTGTCGGCAAGGCTTTTTTCCAGATCGAGCTGCGCGCGCATCTGGTCGAAGTACGCGACCTGCAAATTGGTGCCGACGCGCACCGTGCCTTCGTCCGGCGCGAGTTCGCCGAGGATCATCTTGAGCAGCGTGGTCTTGCCGGCGCCGTTGGGACCGACGAAGCCGATCTTGTCGCCGCGCATCACCGTGGCCGTGAAGCTGTCGACCACCGTGCGCGAACCGTAGCGCTTGGTCACGTCGGTCAGCTCCGCGACGATCTTGCCGGACTTCTCGCCTTGGCCGACGTCGAGCTTGACGTTGCCCTGCACGTTGCGGCGCTCGGCGCGCTCGTTGCGCATCTGCACGAGCCGTGCGATCCGGCCGACGCTGCGGGTACGGCGCGCTTCGACGCCCTTGCGGATCCACACTTCTTCCTGCGCGAGCAGCTTGTCGGCCTTGTCGTTTTCGACGCGTTCGATTTCCAGTTGCTGTGCCTTGCGCGTCTGGTACGCGGAGAAATTGCCCGGATACGACAGCAGACGCCCGCGATCCAGTTCGACGATGCGCGTCGCGACGCGGTCGAGGAACGCGCGGTCGTGGGTGATGAACAGCAGGCCCGCGCGCAGCGAGACCAGCAGTTCTTCGAGCCAGCGGATGCCGTCGAAGTCGAGGTGGTTGGTCGGCTCGTCGAGCAACAGCACGTCCGGCTGCACGACCAGCGCACGCGCCAGCGCGACGCGTTTTTGCATCCCGCCCGACAGCGAGCCGACCCGCGCCTCGCCGTTCAGGCCGATCTGCTGCAGCGTGGTGGCCACGCGGGTGCTCCAGTTCCACGCGTCCGACGTGTCCAGCGACGATTGCAGCGTGTTCATGCGCGCCATCAGCGCGTCGTGCTGCGCACCTTCGGGCTCGTCGGCGAGCTGGTTGGCGACCGCGTCGTATTCGTCCAGCAACGCGCGCGCGTGCGTGAGGCCGGCGGCGACCGCTTCGAACACCGTGTCGTCGGTGTCGAACTCGGGCTCCTGCGGCACGTAGACCGTGCTCAGATTCTGCTGACGCGAGACGAGGCCGTCGTCGGGCTTCGTGAGGTCGGCGACGATCTTCAGCAGCGACGACTTGCCCGCGCCATTGCGTCCGATCAGCCCAACGCGTTCGCCCGCTTCGAGAGAGAAATCCGCGTGATCGAGCAACGCGACGTGACCGAACGCCAGTTGGGCGCCGGTAATGGTGTAGAGCGACATGGAGAATTGGAGAAGACAGCGATGAGTCGGAACTGCCCATTGTACCGGGCGCGCGGCCGGGTGCCTGTATGCCGGAAGAGATAGGCCGAATGGCCGGCATGTGCGGCGCGCACGCGGTGGTGGTGAACGTCGGCGGCGGGCTCGGCGGCAGACTGGGGGCGAACCTCGGCGCGGCGTCGCTGCGAGCCGCTTGGGACGCCGGCTGGCCTATCGGACGGCCGGCTGTCGCCGCGCGCCCCGGTCGGTCATCCAGGGCGGCGAGGCGGCTTACTTCACGTGCACCGTGATGGTCTTGCTCATTTCCGGACCGTACGACCGATGCGCGCCGTCGCCGAATTGCAGCGTCAACGTATGGTCGCCCGGCGGCAGGGTCAGATCGGTCGAGGTCTGGCCCTTGCCGAAGTGCAGCGACTTGTCGCTGACGGGAATCACCTCGCCCTTGGGCAGCGGCTGGCCGTCGATCAGCAGATGATGATGGCCCGTGCCTTCCGTCATCGTGCCAGCCGGCGCGATCTTCATACCCTCTACGCCGAACACGACGTGCACCGGATTGCTGACGCTCGCACCATCCGCCGGCTGCACGAAGGACACGCTCGCCGCCTGCGCCACGCCCGATACGGCGAGCAATCCGGCCAATGCGGCACCAGCCAGCCACTTATTGTTGAACATCGTTGTTCTCCTTTCAGGAAACGGGAGCCAGACATGGGATCTGCCGGTGACGGCGAGCGGGACGCGCCTGTCGCCGTCCACTGAGACCGATCGTCGCATTTCATGCCGGCTGCGTTGCGCGCCTGTCTATTCAGTTAGCTGCGGATCACAGCATACATCCTGTATGCGACGTGGTCTGTCCAGTAGGTGCCGGAGTGTCCCAGACGCGTTGCGGCGGCGGCGCATCGCTAGTTCACGGTCGGATTGACAAATTCCGGTAATATTGCAGGTCGCCGCGCTGCCCAAAAAAGGGGCAGACTGAGCGGAACATTGCATTGAACTATAGAAGAGTGCGTCGTGAGCGAAGTAATTGAAGTGACAGAATACAAGAGCTGGGTCTGCCTGATTTGCGGCTGGATCTACAACGAGGAAGAAGGCCTGCCCGAAGAAGGCATCGCGCCGGGCACGCGCTTCGCCGCGATTCCGGAAGACTGGCGCTGCCCGCTGTGCGATGTCGGCAAGGCGGAGTTCACGGTAGTGGAGTTTTGAGGTGGGTTGATTGGCATGGGAGTGGCTGGTAGTCGCGTTGTCGGTTGCGACGCCTCCGGGCCAAGCCGGTTTCCGGCTAGCGTCCCCAGCGATCCACACGGCCCAGCAGGCAATGCCGCTGGGCCGTTTGCTTTGTAGAACGGCCTCGCCGCCCTCCTCGCGCGCGGGCGTGTTTGATATACTCTGCGCTCGCTGGCGAATTTCGACTCGCCCAATCCGCGCTGACCTCGTCCGGTTGCCGGGTTGCTGCGAATAGTCCGGTTCGGTCCTCTCCCTGTAGTTCAATGGATAGAACAAGTGCCTCCTAAGCGCTAGATACAGGTTCGATTCCTGTCAGGGGGACCAGCCCACCATCTCTCAGCTTGCGCTGACGCATCGCCGCAGCCAAGCCTCGCGCCATACCTTTCGCGATTGGCGCAACCCAAAAATCTCACCCCAAAAAAGTTCGCATAGGTAAGCCGCGGCGCGAATGCGAGACTCGCAAGAGGTCATCTGAGGTCGGGCATGGACGCCTCAGCCTCGCCAAGCAGCTTGCAAGCGGCGCGACCGGCCACGCCACCCTGTCAGGACATCATCAAGACGGCCGCTTCGGAATATTCAGTCCCCTCTCCACCGCCGGACGCGCGACGAATGCAGCCAGCGCGCGCTTCACGTTCGGAAAGTTCTGAATGCCGACGAGTTCACCCGCTTCATAGAAGCCGGCCAGGTTACGCACCCACGGAAAAGTGGCGATATCCGCAATCGAATACGAGTCGCCGAGGATCCACTCACGCCCTTCGAGCTGCCGCTCCAACACACCGAGCAGCCGCCTCGCTTCGGCGACGTAGCGGTCGCGCGGACGCTTGTCTTCATATTCCTTGCCGGCGAACTTATGGAAGAAGCCCACCTGGCCGAACATCGGGCCGATGCCGCCCATCTGGAACATCACCCACTGGATTGCTTCATAGCGGCCAGTGGCGTCCTGCGGAATGAACTGGCCGCTCTTGTCCGCGAGGTAAATCAGAATCGCGCCGGACTCGAACAGCGGCAGCGGTTTGCCGTCCGGGCCGTGCGGATCGAGGATCGCCGGGATCTTGTTGTTCGGATTGAGCGACCGGAACTCCGCCGTCATCTGATCGTCGGTGTCGAAGCGCACGAGATGCGGTTCATATGGCAGACCGGTCTCTTCGAGCATGATTGAAATTTTCACGCCGTTCGGTGTCGGCAGCGAATAGAGCTGGATCCGGTCTGGATGCTCGGCGGGCCATTTCTTCGTGATCGGAAAATCGGATAAATCGGTCATGGAACGGTGTCACCTTAGTGCGTGAGTCGTGCGAATTGGAACGCGGAGCGGGCGCGAGGCGAACGGCGTCGTGGGACGACCGGACTCGCAAAACGGAACGCGGGACCGCCCAATATAAACCGACTCGCGTTAGCGCGTGCGAGGCCGCCTCAGCACGCGCGAGGCGCGAACGTGAGCGGGTTGTGCGTCGCCGCCGTCCTCAGTCGAGGCCGATGAACGTGCCTCACAAACGCAACCCATTGACGCGATTGGGCGACTCAGCGACTGACCGACTCAATCCGGCGACTCGATCCGGCGACTCAACCCCGGCAACCCAGCTACCCCCCTCGCCAACACGGCCGAAATTACCCGCCTCGCTCGGCCGCAAATCGCACTCGACCAAACCGCTCACCACAGATCCTTGGTCGCCGTGCCCGCGCGCAAGTTATACCCTTCACGCCACAACGCCGCGCCGACCGTCAACAGCAACGTCTTCTGCTCGCCGTCGAGCAATTCCCACGCGGTCGCGAGCCAGGTGGCAAAACTCGCGCAGGTGGGCTCGAGGTCGGCGGGCGTTTTGCCTTCCAGGTACTGCCGTTCGAACATCGAAAGTATTTTTTCGGGTGTCATTGGCGCTACCTCCATGTGGGATGCGCCAAGTCTAAAGGCGACACCCCACACGCGGAATGCCTTACAACGCCGATCGCGGGTTACTCCCAGGCGAAAACCGCCAGGCATCCATGCCTACGCGCCGCATGCGACCGCAATCTCCTGATGCATCCGCCACCGCCTACAGGAAGCCGAAAGAAAACAGGTAACCGACAATACCAAACAGAAAGAGGCGCCGAAGCGCCTCCTTCCGCCACCGGGCAACAAGCAGGCCGGCAGCAGCAACCGCAACCGGCCTTACGGCATGTTGCGCTTGGCATTGTCCTTGGCGTCTTCCTTGGCATCGCCATAGGCCTTCTGCACCTTGCCCGCGCCTTGCTGCAGGTCACCCTTCGCTTCTCTCACCGGGTTATTGGTAGCCTTGCCAACGGCCTCGTTGATCTTGCCCTTGACCTGTTCACCCACACCTTTCACCTGGTCCTTGTTCATGTTCGGCTCCACTTTTTGGAATGCCGGCGCGACATTACGCCAGTATCCGTATTCAGCAACGGGTATGCCCGAGGTTGTCGGCGGCCCGTTTGGTCGCCGAAAGCCATCGAAAAAAAATTAACAAAATGCCTAAAGTCCGACGGAAAGGTGCCGTAAACGCTGCCATGGAGGAGCCATGGACCGCACACCCACTATGCTTTCCGGATCATCCCAAGCCACGCTGCACGATCGGGACATCGCGCATATTGCGCGCGTGATGGGCATATCTTTACGCGGCGACCTTGCCGGGCCGATTTTGCCGCCCGTCTATTGGCGCAAGCGTCTGCACCAGTTGCTCGACAGCGGCCATCTGTCCCACGCGCAGCTCTGCACCGTCGACAGCCTCCTGCTGCAACTCCAGCAGTTCGAAACCGCGGCGCAACCCGCATTGGACGAGCCGGCGCCGAGCGCCGCCGCCGTGTTTCCGCCGCCTTACCCCTCCCGCTCCAGCCGCGGCGTCTGACGCTCGCCGCGCATCGCCGGGCGTTTGCGCGCCGGGCCGCCCGGCTGTGCGGTTGCCAGTGCACCGGTCAAAAAAAGGCCGCGAATTACATCGCGGCCTCAAACACACGTCGCAACGCGGGGATTCGCGTCACGCCGACAGCCTCACATTCCCCTGTGACAAACAGATTTACCCGCCGACATCCCCGACGCGGTCGGAAATTTTCCGCCCATACGCCGTGAAAACAGGAAAAACGGGACGACCTTAGGTCATAATGTCCGCAAAAATTCCCAGCAAGGACGCCCGTGACTCTCGCCGCACCGCTCAACCTGCTCCGGCAGGCGCGCGCCCGCTTCACTCAACGCGAAATCGCCGCGCATGTCGGCAAGGACATCAAGACGGTGCGCCGCTGGGAAAAAGGCGAAACCCCATGCCCGGCGATGCTGGAGCCGGCCTTGCGCGATTTGCTGCAGCAAGGCGCGCGGGCGACGAGCGGCGCCGCAGCCGACGCGCAGTTTCGCTTCATCGATCTGTTCGCCGGCATCGGCGGAATCCGGATGGGCTTCGAAGCGCACGGCGGTGATTGCGTGTTCACGAGCGAGTGGAACGATTTCTCCATCAAGACGTATCGCGAAAACTATCCCGGCGGGGGCGAGCACATGCTTATCGGCGACATCGTCGCCTTCCCCGCTGAAGACGTGCCCAGTCACGACGTGCTGCTCGGCGGCTTCCCGTGCCAGCCGTTTTCGATCGCCGGCGTCAGCAAGAAAAACGCGCTGGGCCGGCCGCACGGATTCGAATGCACTACGCAAGGCACGCTCTTTTTCGACGTCGCGCGGATCATCGCGGCCAAGCGCCCCGCCGCGTTCCTGCTGGAGAACGTGAAGAACCTGCTGTCGCACGACAAGGGCCGCACGTTCGACGTGATCCTGCAAACCTTGCGCGACGAACTCGGCTACGAGGTACATTACCGCGTCGTCGACGGCCAGCATTTCACGCCGCAGCATCGGGAGCGCATCATCATCGTCGGCTTTCGCGGCAAGACGGCGTTCTCATGGGACGACCTGCGGCTGCCCGCACAAGGCCCGCGGCTCGGCTCGATCCTGCATCGCACGGACGGCCGCGAACCGGTGCTGCCGTGGGACCACGACCGCTTCTTCGACCACACCGCCCAACGCGTGCAGCCGAAGTACACGCTCACACCGAACCTGTGGGCCTATCTGCAAAACTACGCGGCGAAACACCGCGCGGCGGGCAACGGCTTCGGCTTTGGCATGGCGTATCCGGATAGCGTCACGCGCACGCTGTCGGCGCGCTATCACAAGGACGGCTCCGAGATTCTGGTCTATCAGGGCGAAGCGCTGCGC
Organism: Paraburkholderia panacisoli; assembly: GCF_008369935.1. GTDB lineage: Bacteria > Pseudomonadota > Gammaproteobacteria > Burkholderiales > Burkholderiaceae > Paraburkholderia > Paraburkholderia panacisoli. The sequence goes on from NZ_VTUZ01000012.1 coordinate 42,489, forward strand.
CCGCGCCGCCTGACGCCGCGCGAATGCGCGCGGCTGATGGGCTTTCCCGACACCTTCAGGATTCCGGTCAGCGATACGCAGGCCTACCGGCAATTCGGCAATAGCGTCGTCATGCCGGTGATGCGCGAAGTGGCGCGCATCATGCTGCCGCATGTGCAGACTTTGCTCGCCGGGGACAACCGCCATGGTTCGAAGCAAGCCCTTTCGCTGTACGCGTGATACGCGTAAGCGACGCCGCGCGATAGCCGCCCGGCGTCCCGACCACCGCGCATTCCAGCACTGACACATGGTCGATATCGTCGATAGCGCGACGCGCAGCCGGATGATGTCCGGCATCCGCGGCCGCAATACCAAGCCGGAGATCCTGATCCGCAGCCTGCTGCATCGGCGGGGCTTTCGCTTCCGTCTGGACGCGCGCGATCTGCCGGGCCGCCCCGACATCGTGTTGCCGCGCTATCGCGCGGTGGTGCTGGTGCACGGCTGCTTCTGGCACGGCCATGACTGCCATCTCTTCAAATGGCCGCAAACCCGGCCCGAGTTCTGGCGCGAGAAGATCGGCCGCAATCGCAGCAATGACGACAAGGTTCGCGACGCGCTGCTCGCCGGCGGATGGCGCGTGGCCGTGGTATGGGAATGCGCATTGCGAGGCGCCGATCGCGACATCGGCGGCGTGTTGGAGCGGCTCGTCGAGTGGTTGAAGAGCGACGCGCCGAGCTTCGAGGAACGCGGCTGAAAGGCGCTTGTAGCATTGCCCGGCTCGAACGAATCCGACAGCCGCTGGTGATACACTCGACGAGCTAACCCGGAGTCTCTTTGCGTGCGGCCATGCCCGCGCAGGCCGCATGGTCCGCAGCGAAATCTCGCGCTGCGGCGATCCCAGAACCAATCAACAAGGGAGGCACATCATGGCTGATTTCCGTCTCTGGTCCGACGACTTTCCCACCAATGGCTTCATGCCGAAAGCTCACGAATATAACGACAAGGCATTCGGCGTGGACGGCGAAAACATCTCGCCCGCGTTGCAGTGGGACGCGCCGCCGTCCGACACCCAAAGCTTCGCGCTCACCGTGCACGACCCCGACGCGCCGACCGGCAGCGGCTTCTGGCACTGGGTCGTGGTGAACATCCCGGCCGACGCCCGCTCGCTGCCGCGCAACGCCGGCAAGGCGGACGGCTCGCTGCTGCCGCAAGGCGCGCTGCAGGTGCGCAACGACTACGGCACGGTCGGCTTCGGCGGCGCCGCGCCGCCGCGCGGCGACCGCACGCACCGCTACATCTTCCGGCTGCATGCGCTGAAGGTGCCGCATCTACCCATCAATGCGGATACCACCAACGCGGTCGCGCGCTTCATGACGCATCTGAACGAGATCGACTCGACGACCCACACGGGACTGTACGAACTCAAATAGACGATCGGCAGCGCTGTCGGCGCGCGGTCGCGGCGCCGGCAGCTTCGCCGCTTGCCCAGTTCGATGGCGCCCAACGCAGTCTTTCGACGACGGCTTGCAGCGCACGTGAGCCATCTCATCATCCGAGCGTCGCGCCGTCCCACTACAAATCAAACAAGCGATGCACGTCAAACCCTCGCGCAACGACAACCCCAAGCCGGCCGAAACAGCCGGACCAGTTCCCCCCGCCGCCGCCGGCGCATCGCCCGCGCACGAAGCCGAACAAGGCCTGCCGATTCCGCAGCGCTACTGGGCGATGCTGGTCATCGCACTCGCGCTCACGCTCGCAGTGCTCGACAGCGCGATCGCCAACGTGGCCTTGCCGACGATCGCGCGCAACCTGCGCGCGAGCGCGGCCGGCTCGATCTGGGTGGTCAACGCGTATCAGCTCGCGGTCACCATTTCGCTGCTGCCGCTCGCCTCGCTCGGCGACCGCATCGGCTACCGGCGCATCTATCTGAGCGGGCTGATTCTGTTCACGGTGGCCTCGTTCGGCTGCGCGCTGGCCACGTCGCTGCCGACTCTCGCGCTGGCTCGCGTGATTCAGGGCTTCGGCGCGGCGGGCATCATGAGCGTGAATACCGCGCTGGTGCGCATGATCTATCCGCCCACCCAACTCGGGCGCGGCGTCGCGATCAATGCCATGGTGGTCGCGGTGTCGTCGGCGGTCGGGCCCACGGTGGCCTCCGGCGTGCTCGCGGTCGCGTCATGGCCGTGGCTGTTCGCGATCAATGTGCCGATCGGCATCGCGGCGATCATCGGCGGCTTCAAAGCGCTGCCGATGAACCCCGGCCACGAGTCGCCCTACGACTACCTGAGCGCGGTGATGAACGCGTTCGTGTTCGGCCTGCTGATTTTCGCGGTCGACGGCCTCGGCCACGGCGAGCGGTTCGGCTATATCGCACTCGAAGCGATCGGCGCGCTGGTGATCGGCTACTTCTTCGTGCGCCGGCAGTTGACGCAGCCCGCACCGCTCTTGCCGATCGATTTGCTGAGGATTCCGGTGTTCGCGCTGTCGGTCGGCACGTCGGTCTGCTCGTTCTGCGCGCAGATGCTGGCCTTCGTGTCGCTGCCGTTTCTGCTACAGGAAACCTTGGGCATGTCGCAAGTCGAAACCGGTCTGCTGATGACGCCGTGGCCCGCGGTCATCATCATCGCGGCGCCGGTTTCGGGCGTGCTGTCGGACAAGGTGTCGGCGGGGTGGCTGGGCGGCGTCGGACTCGCCGCGCTGACGGTCGGCCTGCTGCTGCTCGCCACGCTCGGCGCGCATCCGGAACCCATGCAGATCGTGTGGCGCATGGCCTTGTGCGGCGTGGGCTTCGGGATCTTCCAGTCGCCGAACAACCGCACCATGCTGTCAGCCGCGCCGCGCGAGCGCAGCGGCGGTGCGAGCGGTATGCTCGGCACCGCGCGCCTGACCGGGCAGACGCTCGGTGCGGCGCTGGTCGCGCTGATCTTCGGCGTTGCACCGCAGAATGGTCCGACCGTTGCGCTGTATGTCGCCGCGGGTTTTTCCGCGGTCGCGGCGGTGGTGAGCACGCTGCGGGTCACGCAGCGAGTAACCCCGCAAGCGGCTTGAGGCACCCCGCCACGCAAAGACAAGAAGGGCGCGGATCGCATCATGCGATCCGCGCCCTTCTTGCTTCATTATTTACCCGACCCTGCGCAGACGTGACAGCAAGCGCGCCTCTCGCCAACTGGCGACAGGCGCTGATCCAGCTAGGACGACGATGACGCCGTCACGTCAGCGAGCTTTACCGCTTTGGCCGTCACCGAAGATGCCGTCGCCACATTGCGCAGATCGGCGAGGAAGGTATCGCGCCACACCGACAAATTGTTCTCGCGCATCGGCGCCATCATGTCGGCATGACGCGCCTGGCGCTCGGCGAGCGACATCGACAGTGCACGCTCCAGTGCTTCGGCCATCTGCGACAGATCGAACGGATTGACGACCAGCGCGCCCGGCAATTGCTCGGCGGCGCCGGCGAATTGCGACAGCACCAGCACACCCGGATCGGCCGGATCCTGCGACGCGACGTACTCCTTCGCAACGAGATTCATGCCGTCGCGCAGCGGCGTCACATAGCCCACCTGCGATTGACGGAACAGCGCCATCAGCAGATTACGTTCGTACTTGCGGTTCAGGTACTGAATCGGCGTCCAGTCGAGCTGCGCGAACCGGCCGTTGATGCGGCCCGCCTCGCCCTCCAGCGTCTGACGAATCCGTTGATAAGTCTGCACGTCCGCTCGCGTCGGTGGTGCGATCTGCACAAGCGAGACGCGTCCGTGCCATCCCGGCGCATTCAGCAGCAAGCGCTCGAACGCCTGGAAGCGCTCCACCAGCCCCTTCGAATAGTCGAGCCGGTCGACGCTCATGATCAGCTTGCGCCCGCGCATGCCGTCACGCAGGCTGCGCACCGGCTTGCGGTCGGTGAACTGCTCGGCGGCTTTGGCGATCGCGTCCGGATAGATGCCGATCGGATAAGCACCCACTTTGAGGAAGCGGTTGAACGCGTGCACCATACCGTCTTCGCTCGACGTGCCATGCTGGCCGCGCTCGACATAGTCGACGAACGACTGGCGATCTGCCTCGGTCTGAAAACCGATCACGTCGTAGCTGCACATCGCCTTGACCAGTTCGTCGTGTGGCGGAATCGTGCGCAGCACTTCTGGCACCGGAAACGGGATATGCAGGAAAAAGCCGATCGGATTTTTCACGCCGAGTTCGCGCAGGCAGCGCGCAAACGGCAGCAGGTGGTAGTCATGCACCCAGAGGATGTCGTCGGGTTTGAGCAGTTCCTTCAGCTGCTTCGCGAGCGTCGCATTGACACGCTGATAGCCCGCGTATTCCTGGCGGTCGTAGCGCGAGAGATCGTTGCGATAGTGGAATGTCGGCCATAGCGTCGCGTTGGAAAAGCCGCGGTAGTACTGGTCATAGTCGCGCTTGGTGAGGCCCACCGTCGCGTAAGTCACGTTGCCCTGCTTCTCGATGACCGGCGAGGACGGCTCGCTCACCGTTTCGCCGTTCCAGCCGAACCAGACTCCGCCGGTTTCCTTCAGCGCGTCCAGCACGCCGATCGCGAGGCCGCCCGCTGCGGGACGCCCTTCCTGGATTGGTGCGACACGATTCGATACCACGATCAGTCTGCTCATTGGGTCTCCACCTAGTTCAGTTGTTTCGTTGCATCCGGATATGTGCCACGACGGTGCACGCAAGTCGCGTGCCGTTTTTTGAGATGTTGGAAATAAAAATGTATGCAAATGTGACGGGCGAGTAAAAACCCGCGATGAATCCGCATCGCGAAGGAGTTTCTACTGCCTCATACGACGAAACCGGAATAGACGCTACGGGCCGTCAAATTGCTCGAATGGGGTTCGAACCAACTCACGCATCCTGTTCCGAACCCAGATCGCGCTGGTATTCCAACCCTGCCTGACGTACGCCGCCCTGGTTGTGCTCGCCGTCGGGCGGCGCGTCGGGGGCGACGCGGTTCTGCGCAGCCGGGTCCGGCGACGCCGCCGGCTCGGCTTTGCTGCTGCCCGGCCGGGCATCGCGCTTCGAATGGCGCGCGGAACGTCGCAATGCGGGATGTCTCATGATCGATGCCTCCAGAGGAAGCCCGCCGCTAACTAGCGGCATCAATACAGTCTAGGGGTCGCGAAGGTAAATTGCCGGTAAAAGATGCGCCGGCTTTGTAACAAATACATCAATTCGCTGCACCGGCCCGTGATGCAGCGCACAGAGCATGTCAGAGTTGCATTCGCCGCGGCGCTCGCTCGCCCGCTTGTGGCGTTTGCGTGGGCTGGGGCGGCGGATCGCCGATCGGCGGGGCCATCGGCTCGGCCGGTTCGATCGGCTCCGGAGCCGGACCGGGGATGGTATCGGGCTCCGCAGGGTTCGGCGGAGGCGAAGGCGGCTCGATCGGCTCGGGACGGTGAGCGTGCCGCGGAAGCGGAAGATCGGGAGCGGCGGCGTATTGCGGCATGTCGATTATCCTCGTATGCGTTCCATTCGATCGCAGCAAGGCCTGTGCCGTTGCGCTTTACACCACGCCCCCTTTAGTGGCGCGTGGCGCGTGGCGCGTGGCGCGTGGCGCGCGGCGCCCCGCGTCAAGCGCCCGCGTCGCCCAGCACGCGCGATTCGTCGGCGGCGTCGCTCTCTTCACGCGCGTCGTTGCCGTACTCCACCAGGCGGTTGTACAACGTCTTCAGACTGATGCCGAGAATCTCGGCGGCGCGCGTCTTCACGCCGCCGCATTGCTCGAGCGTCGCCAGAATCAATTGACGGTCTGCTTCCGCGAGCGACGTGCCGAACGGAATGGTGATGGCCGTGCCGGCGGCGGGCTTTGACAACGTGATCTGCAACGGCACCGTCGCGGTGCTGTCGGAATCCGTACCGGACATGATATGCGCGCGCTGCACGTAGTTCTTCAGCTCGCGCACATTGCCCGGCCACGGATACGACATCAGCATTTCCTTCACGGCGCCCGGGAAATGCTTCTTCGTGCTGTGACGCTCGTTGAGCTCGTCGAGGAACGCCTGCGCGAGCAGTTCCACGTCCTTGCCGCGGTCGCGCAGCGGCGGCAGGCTGATCGGGAACACGTTCAACCGATGGTACAGGTCGAGCCGCAGCTTGCCTTCCAGCACCGCCTGCTCGGGGTCGCGGTTGGTGGCCGCGATCAGGCGCACGTCCGTTTCGATTTCCTTGGTCGTGCCGACCCGCATGAACATGCCGGTTTCCAGCACGCGCAGCAGTTTCACCTGCAACTCGATCGGCATTTCGGTGATTTCGTCGAGAAACAGCGTGCCGCCGTTCGCCCGTTCGAAATAGCCCTTGTGCTGACGGTCCGCGCCGGTAAACGAGCCGCGCTCGTGGCCGAACATTTCAGATTCGATCAGATTCGGCGAGATGGCGCCGCAGTTCACCGCAAGGAACGCGTGCTTGCGGCGCAAGCTCAGTTCGTGCAGCGTCTGCGCGGCGACTTCCTTGCCGGTGCCCGACTCGCCGACCAGCATCACCGAGGCCGCCGTCGGCGCGACCCGGCCGATCTGGTCGTAGACCTCCTGCATGGCAGGCGAATTGCCGAGCATCAGGCCGAAACGGCCCATGCGGCGCAACTCGCCGCGCAGCGTGCCGATTTCCGCCTTGAGGTCGCCGGCGCGCGGCAGGCGCGACAGGATCGCCTTCACGCGCTGCATATTGATCGGCTTCACGAGATAGTCGGTGGCGCCCATTTTCAGCGCATTGACCGCCGATTCCACCGTCGCGTGGCCGGTAATCACGATCACTTCCACGCCGGAGCGGGGGTCGAGATCTTCGAACAGGTCGACCCCGCTGCCATCGGGCAGCTTCAGGTCGGTGAAGACGACGTCCGGCGTCTGCCGGACCAGTTGAATGCGCGCTTCGCGCAAATCGCCCGCGGTGGCGGTGGTCAGGCCGTCTTCCCCGATGATGGCGGAAAGCGCCTCGCGGGTACCGGCATCGTCATCGACAATCAGTACATGTGGCATCGCGTCTCGAAAGCCTGCAAGCGTGGTGGGGAAACATGCGAATGCGCATGCCTGAAAAGCGAAGCGGGCTGCATCGCGCTGTGCTGCGGCGCGCCCCGTTATGGGCGCGCATCTTACTGCTCGCAAACGCGATTCGCCGGTCACTTCATACAATAATGCAACAATGGCCGGTCAATCACCGGCAATTGCCACGTCATTGTTGTGCATTTACCTATTATACGGTCATCCAGACACAAAATTAACAATCGAGGCCAAACGGCGCGCGCCACAGCGATCTATCTGCGGCGCGCCCCCGGCCATGCTTCAGCTACGTGGAAACGGCCACGCGCGGCCATCGCCATTCGAATGTGCGGAGCCGTTGGCGCCCTGCGCGGCCGGGCTGGCGCCCCCCGCGCCGAGCGTGCCGGCCGGAGTGACGGGCGTTGCCACGGCGCCGCCCTCGCCTTCCCAGCGGCTCAATTCGCGCGCCGTCGGAAGCTGCGCCGCGCGCTTGTTCTGCACGTAGCGGACCGCCAGAAAGCCGCCGAGTGCCATCAAGACACCGAAGATGCCAATTGGTCGTGCCATCGTGAGCTCCTTATCGTCGTGAAGCGGATGGGATGCCGGATTGCGCGCCCACGTGTCAGCGCGCAGTCAGGACGCCCAGCAGAAAGCCTACACCTGCGGCGATCGCGATCGAACTCCACGGGTTGTGCCGCACGTAGCGCTCGGTGCTGACGGTGGCCGCACGGTAACGCCGCTGCGCGTTCTGCTGCGCGTCGCCGAGTGCGGATTGCAGGCTTTCGACATGCGTGCCCAGCTTGTTGCGCAAGGCGTCCACGCCTTCGCCCGGCACGTTGGCGGCGAGCCGCAGCATTTCTTCCGAGTCCCTCAGCAGCACTCGCAGGTCCTCGACGATCTTCTGGCCGCCCAGTGCAATTTGTTGCGTGGTGTCAGTCATCATTCGCTCCTCATCCAGGTTCGGCGTTCGCATGTGTTCGGGTGCAGCGTTGGGTGCGGTTCTCGATCCAGTCTAGACCACTCGCATACGCGAACCGCTCGAAAGCACACGCGTGTCGGCCTTGCAGTGCAAACGACGTGCCCGGTAAATTCGCCGCATTCACTCAACACGACGCCCGCGCGCGGCACTTTCGACCGATCGTGTGACCGCGCATGTCGCCACCTGTCACTTCGATTGCCGGAAACAGCGCCGAAGTGGTTAAATCGACATCTGTGGGATATTGGCGCACCGGCCAATATCACTCCCAAGGCCTGCGCGCCGCAACAACACACTCATTTGCACAGGACCCCCGCATATGGCGTCAATCGATCTGGACTCGCCCACCGTCTCCGCCGGCGGCACCGCTTCGGCTCAGGCGAAGCAGCGCGTCGCAGACGGCATCGCGGGGCTGAATTCGTATGGGCTGCTGTACGGCTCGTCGCCCGTGATGCTGGATCTGTACGAGCAGATCGAGCGCGTCGCCAGCACTGACGCGACCGCGCTGATCATCGGAGAATCGGGTACCGGCAAGGAGCTGATCGCCCGCACGATTCACGATCAAAGCAGCCGCAAGAATGCCGCGTTCGTCGCCGTGAACTGCGGCGCGATTCCCGACGAACTGATCGAAGCCGAGCTGTTCGGCCACGAAAAAGGCAGCTTCACCGGCGCGGTCCAGGGCCGCGTCGGCTACTTCGAACATGCAAACGGCGGCACGCTGTTCCTCGACGAGATCACCGAAATGGCGCCGGTGCGCCAGGTCAAACTGCTGCGCGCGCTCGAGACCGGCACGTTCTATCGGGTCGGCGGCAACGAACTGATTAGCGGCGACGTGCGCGTGATCGCCGCGACCAATCGCGATCCCGCGGTGGCCGTGAAGGAAAACGGCTTGCGCGAAGACCTGATGTACCGGCTTGCGGTTTTTCCGTTGCGCGCGCCGCCGCTGCGCGAGCGCGAGAACGATCGCGAACTGCTCGCGCAACACTTTCTCGCGCAGCTCAACCAGCAGGAAGGCACGAGCAAGAGCTTCAGCAAGCGGTCGCTCGAAACGCTGCGCACGTGGTCGTGGCCGGGCAATGTGCGCGAGCTGAAGAACGCGGTGTATCGCGCGTTCATTCTCGCGGAGAAGACCGTCGAGCTGCCGCATCCGCATCTCGCGTCGCGGGTGAAGAAAGCGGTCACGCAAGGTGATGCGATGAGCGTCTGGATCGGCACGCCGCTCGCCGACGCGCAAAAGCAGATCATTCTGGGTACCCTCAAGTATTGCGGCGGCGACAAGCGGCGCGCGGCCAAGGCGCTCGGCGTGAGTCTGAAAACGCTATACAACCGCTTGAGTACATACGGCGACGAAGGCGCGGAAGAAGAAACGGAACAGTAGGCGCAACACACTCGAAACCGGACGGTCAGTCTCACTTTACGCTCATGCGAGTTCTTCGCGTGAGCGCATCGCCCCACTCCACTATCACGATATTGAGCGCCCTGCTGGGAGAAATCGGCTCGCGCGAGATGCTTCGTGAATTACCTGGCATTACCAGGCAAATTCAGTTTGCCGTCAAACAGAAACGAGTTTGCCACGCATCATGTTTTGCAATTTCTTGCATTTTTTCGCTGCCAATTACAAAACGCATGCTGCAAAATGCGGCAGCGTGTTGGAAAGACGTAGCGCTTGTTCACAAGCTCGCTGCACGCGTGAACGAGCGGTATCGGTAAGAGCAGAGACAGGGAAATGCAAAAAAACAGGGTGTGGGCCGACAGGACAAAACAATCGGCCAGATGTGGACGTCACGGGGCAACGGCGCTCGTCACATTGGCGCTGCTCGTGTCGTCGGCGTTGAGCGGCTGCAGCTCGCTTTACTCCGAAGGCGCCGTGGCCGGCGCCGGTATCGCGGGCGCGGCGGTCGCGACGAAAGTCACCAGCAATGCGGCGGTCGCCACCGGCATCGGCCTTGGCGCGGTGGCCGCGGCCCGCGCCGGCGTGCAGTACTCGGAGCGCGTGGTTCATAGAAATACGCAGGACAGCATCGCCAGAGTGGCCGGCCCGCTCGAGGTCGGCGCGGTCGCGCCGTGGAGCGTGACCCACTCGTTCCCGATCGAAGACGACGAGCACGGCCGCGTCACCGTCAGCCGCGCGATCAGCACGGGCGCGCTCGACTGCAAGGAAATCGTTTTCTCCGTCGACCAGACCGCCACCAAGAACGTCCCTGCAAGCAGCGCGTTCTTCGTCGCGTCGGTCTGCCGTGACGGCAACGACTGGAAATGGGCGTCGGCCGAACCCGCCACCGAACGCTGGGGCGCACTGCAATGAAGACGCTTTCGCTTCGCGTCTCGCGCGCGGCGGCTCGCACACGTGTCGCGCGAGTTTCCGGCAACCGTCTGCGGCTCTTCGCGGCCGGCGCGCTATGCGTCGGCGCGAGCCTGCTGACGAGCGGCTGTTCGTCGGTCGGCGCCGCGAGTGGTGCGGCGGCGGGCGTAGCATCGGGACTCGTGACCTCGAACCCGGCTGTCGCGATCGGCGTCGGCATTGCCGTGCAGGCCGCGACCGACGAAGCCGTCGGCCGCTACATGCGCGGCATGCACAAGGACCAGCAGGATCTGATCGCCGCGTTGGCGGGTGCAATGCCGGTCGGCGAGACGCGCCCGTGGTCGGTCAAGCACACGCTGCCCATCGAGAACGGCCACGGTCAGGTGCGCGTGACGCGCGCAATCGGTTCGACGCTGACGCTGTGCAAGGAATTCGTGTTCTCGGTGCAGGACGGCGACGGCCCGAACGCACCGACGGCCTGGTTCACGGCGAGCGCGTGCCAGCAGGACAAAGGCTGGAAGTGGGCTTCCGCCGAACCGGCAGTCGCACGCTGGGGCAATCTGCAATAAAAAAGCGGCAGGGTCTGCCCTGCCGCTTGTTGCCTGAACCGGCTGTCCTGGCTAGCCAACGCACCCGGCTACGCTTTAGGACTCCACGTCTTCCAGGCTGAAGATTTCGGTCTGGTCGTTATACGAGAAAATCTCGCCATAGCGGCCCCAGTTGATGACCGCGTCGAGCGTCTCTTCCGCCGCGCTATCCGACAGAAAATCTTCCAGTTCCTGCTCGAAGCGCACGCGCGGCGCGCGATGTCCCGGCCGCTCGTTCAGCACCTTCTTGATCCGCGCAGCGAGCGGCACGTGCCGCAGCAGATGCTCGGCGAACATCATCTTGCGTTCCTGGGTACCGAACTCGGAGAACACGCGCGCCGGTGGCGTCAGGAAAATATCGCCCTCGCGCACGTCGGCGAAACCCAGATGCTGCAGCACTTCGGCCACCGGGAACAGATCGTCCACCTCCAGATGCAGCGAGCGGGCGATTTCCGGCATGTCCGCGCGGCCGTGGTACGGCGCGGCGGCCAGCGTCTCGATCAGACCCGCCATCAGGTTGGTCGACACATGCGGCAACCAGCTGTGCAGCTCCAGCCCCTTCTTGGTCTTTTCGTCGGTCTGACGCGCGGTCATCTTCGCGTAGATCTCGTCGACGAGGCGCCGGAACGCCGGGTCCAGCCGGTTGCGCGGATGCTTGAACGGCACCTTGATCTCCGCGATCACGCGGCCCGGATTCGACGACAGCACCAGGATCCGGTCGCACATGAACACCGCTTCCTCAATGTTGTGCGTGACGATCAGCACCGCCTTGATCGGCATGCGGCCTTGCGTCCACAAATCGAGCAGGTCAGTACGCAGGGTTTCGGCGGTCAGCACGTCGAGCGCGGAGAACGGCTCGTCCATCAGCAACAGCGTGGGGTCGACCACCAGTGCGCGCGCAAAGCCGACACGCTGACGCATGCCGCCCGACAGCTCGCGCGGGTAGGCGTTTTCGAAACCGTCCAGACCAATCAGGTCGATTGCCGCGAGCGCGCGCGTGCGCCGTTCGCTCGCGCCGACACCTTGCGCTTCGAGTCCCGCTTCCACGTTTTGCAGCACGGTCAGCCACGGGAACAGCGCGAAGGTCTGGAACACCATCGCGACGCCCTTCGCGGGGCCGTCGAGCGGCTTGCCCATATACGTGACTTCGCCGTCGGTCGGCTCGATCAGACCGGCGATGATGCGCAACAGCGTCGACTTGCCCGAGCCCGAGCGGCCCAACAACCCGACGATCTCGCCTTCGCGCAACGACAGATTCGCGTCGTCGAGGACGAGCAGCTCGCCCTGCGACTTGTTGAAACCGCGGCACACGTCCTTGACGAGCAGGATCTCTTCGCCGAGGCGCGGCGGCTTCGGCGGCGTCTGGATCGGCGCGGCGGTCATAGCAGCTTTCGGATTTTGCATCGCTTATGCCTTCATTTCTCAATCGAGCCGCAGCTTGGCTTCGGCGTAGGCGTACATCGGACGCCATAGCAGGCGGTTGAACAGGGTGACGAACAGGGACATCACGGCGATGCCCACGATGATCTTCGGGTAGTCGCCCGCCGCGGTGGTCTGCGCGATGTACGCGCCCAGCCCGTGCGCCGCCACCTTGGTATCGCCCCACTGGACGAACTCAGCCACGATACTCGCATTCCACGCGCCGCCCGACGCGGTGATCGCGCCGGTCACGTAATACGGGAAGATGCCCGGCAGCATCGCCTGACGCCACCATTGCCAACCGCGGATGTGGAAATTCTTGGCCGCCTCGCGGTAGTCGTTCGGATAGGAACTCGCGCCGGCAATCACGTTGAACAGGATATACCACTGCGTGCCGAGCACGATCAGCGGCGACAGCCAGATATCCGGGTTCAGGTGGAAGCGCACGATCACGATCACGAACACCGGGAACAGCAGGTTCGCCGGGAACGCGGCGAGGAACTGCGCGAGCGGCTGGATCTTTTCCGCCAGCGCCGGCCGCAGGCCGATCAGCACGCCGACCGGCACCCAGATCACCGACGCGATCGCGATCAGCACCACTACGCGCAGCAGCGTGATGAGCCCGAGAACCAGCACGTGGCCGACCTCGTCGAGCGTCACGCCGGTGCGCACATACAGAAACACGCGGTACACCACGTAGACCGTGGCGACCAGCACCAGCGCGGCCCACAGCGTGTCGCCGAGCTTCGAGCTCTTCTCGCGCTGCGGAATCTGGAAGCGCGGCGCGCTGAAAGCCGGCAACTGGAAGCGCACCCGCGCCGCCTTTGCGAACATCCAGCCGATCGGCACCAGCAGACGGTGAATCAGACGCGTGCGGCGAATCAGATCGAGCAGCCAGGATTCGGGCGCGTCGCCCGAACTGGTGGTTTCCATGCGGAACTTGTCGGCCCAGGCGACGAGCGGGCGGAACAGGAACTGGTCGTACGCGAGGATCACGACCGTCATCGCGAGGATCACCCAGCCGATCGCGTGCAGGTTCTTCTCCGAGATCGCCTGCGCCAGAAACGCGCCGATGCCCGGCAGCGTGATCGTGTTGTTGCCGACCGTGATCGCTTCGGAGGCGACCACGAAGAACCAGCCGCCCGACATCGACATCATCATGTTCCAGATGAGGCCCGGCATCGAGAACGGCACTTCGAGCTTCCAGAAACGCTGCCACGAAGTCAGATGGAAACCGCGCGACACTTCGTCGAGATCGCGCGGCACCGTGCGCAGCGACTGATAGAAGCTGAACGTCATGTTCCACGCCTGGCTCGTGAAGATCGCGAAGATCGCCGCCAGCTCGGCGCCGAGCACGCGGCCCGGAAACAGCGCGAGGAAGAACGTGACAGTAAACGAAATGTAGCCGAGCACCGGCACCGACTGCAGAATGTCCAGGATCGGCACCAGCACGAGCCCGGCGCGCCGGCTCTTGGCCGCCAGCGTGCCGTAAACCAGCGTAAAGATCAGCGAGGCGACCATCGCCGCGAGCATGCGCAACGTGGTGCGCATCGCGTATTCAGGCAGATTCGCCGGGTCGAGCGAGATCGCCTGAGTCTTGAGCGTCGACATCGGCGCGAGCGTCTCGTGAAAGCCGATCGCCGCCATCGCGATGATGCAGATGATCAGCGGGAAGGCCACGAAGTCCCAGCGGTTGGGCAGCACCCGCCATGCGGACGCATTGGCGGTGCGCTTCAGGTCGAAACTGAAATCCATTAGATACCCTCCCCTTCGACGCGGATGGGGGTTTGCTCGAAGGAGGCCGCGGCTTCGGCGCGGCAGTCGGAAAATCGGTCCGGAAAGCGGAAATCAGGCATGGCAAAAACGCATGTGCGCGGTAAATCGTTAGCGTTGGAGACACGTGGACCGGCAACGGAGGTGTCCGCGGACGAGCCGTCCAGGACCACCACCATCACGCCGGACTCCTGTCGCCGCAGGCGCCGCCCGAAGGCTGGCGAGCTTTCCTCGTTTTGGACGGCACGACACTACACCATCCTATGTTTCAGGCACAACCTTTCGCGCCAAATCGCGATAATCAGCGGCGCGGGCGCGACGAACCGGTCCGGACCGGCGTCGCCGCAAGACTACGCGAGCCGCGGAGCGTGGTGCGTGAGCCACATCGCCGATGATCGCGACAGCCGCCGGGATCGTGAAAAACCGCCCGAAAAACCCGTATAGCTATCAAGAATCCTGCTAGCTTGCCGTTAAGAACCTGATGGGCGCGGCACATGCAGTTCGCATTCCCGCAATAACGGTGGCGTCTGGCCCCATGCCGGTTAAAATCAGGAAACGACGCGCATGTTTGTGCATGTTTGTTAGCGGTTTATCCCGGGCAACAGCGGCGGCAAATCGTCAGCCGCTTCGAAACGGTCGGCACAGCGCCGGTGCGCTGCCACGAATGAGCTAGTTGCATGTCACAGCCAGACGGATCAGAGGGTCGATGAACAGGACAACCTTGCGCCAGGCAACCTTGCCGATCAGCTTCTTGCTGATCGTACTGGTTTGCTGGTTCGTGGCGGGCATGGTCGCGGACCGGATGGTACAGCAAGAGCTGGACGCGGCGCTGCGCGCCCAGCGTCAAATGTCCTCGTCGATCGTCGACAACATGGCGGAAGTGATCGCCAGCGACCTTGCGATGTCCCGCGCCATCCCCGCAACCATGGCCGAAATGGACGTGGTCCAGCACGCCCTGGTGCAATCGCAGAATTATGCCGCGAACAGCGAGGCGGCGGAACCCGCCCTGCGCGCCGCGTTGCTGAAAGACGCGCAAATGAGGTCGGTGAGCAGCTTCCTGCACGACGCACAAGGCTTCTCCGGGCTCGACCAGATCTGGCTTGTCAATACGAATGGCGTCTGCGTGGCGTCGAGCGACTCGGCCAACAATCCGTACGCCGCGGAACATTCGTTCATCGGCGTCGACATGCGCACGCGCACCTATCTGACCAACGCGCTGCTCGGCGCGTTCTCGGAGGCCTACGGCGTGGGCCGTCTGAGTGGCGAGCCGGGCATCTTCATCGCCGCGCCGGTGTACGCGGACGGGCTGCTGGTCGGCGTGGTGATCGCGAAAGTCGGGATCGCGCGGCTGCGCCACTGGGTCGCGCACGCGGGCACCTTCGTCGCCGACGACAACGGCGTCATCATCATGGCGCACAACAGCGGGCTCGAAGGCCACGCGCTGCCGAACTCGCGCGTCACGCAGATGAGCGCCGCCGAGCGCATGACCGTCTATCACCGCGACACGTTCCCTGACATGCGGATTCGCGTCAACACGGAAGTGCGCGAGCGGGCGCCGTGGGTGCCCACGGCCGTCGCCGGCCAGCTGTTCGGCATGTCCGAGCAGCCGGCGCCGTCGCTGTACCAGGACCGCGTCGGCCTGAATTCGGGGCTGTCGGCGCATCTGGTCGATCCGCTCGCGGCCTGGCCGGAACTGCTGCGCAATCACAAGCGCGATCATCTGCTGGTGTTTCTGACGCTGGCCGGCACGGTCGCACTGGCGTGGGTGATCACCGTGTCGTATGTGCGCGAACGGCGCCATCATCGCGCGACGCGCGATCTTGCCGAGCAACTGCAGGCGGCCAATACGCTGCTCTCGGCCGAGGCGCGCCACGACGCGCTGACCGGCGCGCTGTCGCGACGCTACTTCCTCGATCTGCTGCGCCACGAGATCGAACGCGCGCGCGCAAACCACGAGCCGCTGTGCATGGCGATCGCCGACCTCGACCACTTCAAGCAGATCAACGACCGCTTCGGCCACGCCGCGGGTGACCGTGCGCTCGAACACTTCGTCGACACCTGCCGCGCCGAACTGCGCGGCGCCGACGCGATCGGCCGGCTCGGCGGCGAAGAGTTCGGCTTGCTGCTGCCCGCCACCGATCTGGCCGGCGGCCGCGAAGTGGTCGAACGCTTGCGCCTGCGGTTGAAAGCGGTGCCTTCGCCGAAGTTGCCGCCTTCGGTGAACCTCAGCGTAAGCATCGGGATCACCCAGCTGTCGCCCGACGATCTGCCCGAGCGGATCATGAGCCGCGCCGACACCGCGCTCTACGCGGCGAAGAGCGGCGGCCGCGATCGCACCGAAGCCCTGCCCCCCGACGATACCGCGCCGCCCGCGCGCACGGTAGCGAATGCCTGGTAAAGGGTAAAGGCGCGGCATACGCGTCCCTTCCCGCCGCTTCCCGCCTCGCATCGACCGCGACGCCCACGGTGCCCGCGTTCGATGCGCGCGCAACCTCACTCAACGCAAGCGCGCCTCGGGCTTCCCTTAACTAAGCAGGTATGATCGAACCTGATATCAAGGTTGCCGCTACCGCTCTAACGGGGAGATTCGCATGAAGGGAAATCTGGTCATCGTGTGTCGCGATCAGGATGCTGACGCATTCGACCATCTGCTGGCTGAATATGGCGCGTTCCAGACGCGCCTGTCGTCTACCGCGTGGTATCTGAAACTGGCGGTCGCGCCGGAACTGATTCAGGAGGAGATCCTGGCGCGCCTGGGCAAATACACGACGCATTACATTTTCGAGGCCGAAACGGTGACCTGGAATACGGTGGATAGCGAAGCGGCGAATGCGCTGAATACGCTGTTCTCGGACTAGCGCGCCGCGTTGCCGCCACGCATCCGGACGTTGCGTCCGGACTCCAAGCCAGGCCCTCAATTACGGTGCAGACGCGTCGCGCGCGCCCGCACCGCGTAGCGCCTACCAAGCGCTCTCCGAGGCCGCCGCAAGCTTCGGCAAGACCTCGAACGGAAAGCTCATCAACACGCGCAAGCCACGGCCGCCGTCGTTGCCGATCTCCCACTCCCCGCCCGCACGCCGCACCAGCCGCTCGACGATCGCGAGCCCGAGCCCGCTATGGCCGTTGCCGCCACGCGCCGGATCGAGCCGTACGAAAGGCCGGCTCGCGTTGATCAGATCCTGCGCGGCGATCCCGTTGCCATTGTCGCTCACCGACAGCGTGAAGCCTTGCGCGGTACGCGCGGTGGCGACGGTAATCGGCGGCGCGCCGTACGCGTGCGCGTTGTCGAGCAGGTTCGACAGAATGCGGTCGAGCGTGGCCGCGGGCAGCAGGAACGCCGGCCCCGCATTGAGCTCAGTCTGCACGGTGGATGCACTGGCGGCCACCGCGCGATACGTGCGCACGATCCGCTCGCACTGCCCGTCCACTTCGACCGCTTCGCTGCGATCGGCGCCGTCGTGCGCGAACACCAGAAACTGCTCGACGATATGTGTCATGGAGTCGACATCGCGCACCACGCCGTCTCGCATCTTCGGCTCGTCCATCATTTCGGCGCGCAGCCGCAAGCGCGCAAGCGGCGTTTTCAGATCGTGCGCGACGCCGGCCAGCATCACGGCGCGGTCGTTTTCGGTGCGCGCCACTTCCTGGACCATCTGGTTAAAGCCGTGGGTCAGCTGCCGCAACTCGCGCGGACCACGCTCCGGCACCGGCGGCACCGGCAGGCCGCGGCCGAAGCGCGACACTGCCTGCGCGAGCGAGCGCAACGGCTGCTGCAACGCCCATGCGGCAAACAGCGCCGCCATCACCGCGAACGAGAAGATGATCGCGAGCCACAGCACCGTGCGGTCGAGCGAGCGCGGCATGCGCAAAGGCTGCATCGGCACGACGATCCAGCTGTGATCGGTGGCGGCGCGCACCCACAACGTGGGTGGACGGCCCGGCATGCCGATCCGTACCTGCGTGCCGGACGGCATCCGGTCGCGCACGTCCTCGACGAAACGTTCGAGCGGCGGCGGGATCTCGGTGCTCTCGGGCGGCACGTCCTGGCTCGCCGGGTCGACCAGCTTGACGCGCGACGGCAACGGCTGATCCGGTGTACGGGCGACGTGCTGGCGCACCGCGTCGACGAGGAAGGTGGCTTCCTCGACCGCATAGCGCGTTTGCAACTGGCTGCGTTCGAGCCGCATCAGCGCGTACCACGCGAAATGCGACAGCATCAGCACCGCAACGACTAGCAGCGCCAGCCGCCCGAACAGCGAATCAATGGGCCGGCGCATGTTGCTCGCCGTCCGGCACGAACACGTAACCGCGTCCGCGCACGGTCTGAATGAAGCGCGGCGTGGACGGGTCGGTTTCGAGAATACGGCGCAGGCGCCAGACCTGCACGTCGATGCCGCGGTCGGTGCCGTCGTATTCGGGACCGTGCAGCAGTTCGAGCAGGCGTTCGCGCGTGAGCGTGCGCATCGGGTGATTGACGAAGATCTTCAGCAACGCGAACTCGCTGCCGGACAGCGTGAGCGGCTTGTCTTCCAGATGCAGCGTACGCGACTGGAAATCGAGCGTGAAGCGGCCGAAGTTGAACGGCTCGCGCTGCTCCGGCGCCGCCGCCGACGGCAGCGTGCGGCGGCGCCGCAGCACCGCCTGCACGCGCGCGAGCAATTCGCGCGGATTGAACGGCTTGCCGAGGTAGTCGTCCGCGCCGAGCTCCAGCCCGACGATCCGGTCGACGTCGTCCGCACGCGCCGTGAGCATGATCACGGGAATGTCGTCGCCCGACGCGCGCAGCTTGCGCAGCGCCGTGAGCCCGTCGACGCCCGGCATCATCAGATCGAGCACGATGAGATCGGGGCGCTCGCGTTCGAGCCTGCGTTCGAGCGAACCCGCGTCATGCAGCACCGAGACTTCGATGCCCTGACGGGCCAGATAGTCGCGCAGAAGATCGCGCAATTCGACGTCGTCGTCGACAACAAGGATTTGAGTAGCCATGGAATGAAGTTTAACGCGCAGCAGGAAGGGTTTTCGTTAACCGATGCCCCTCAAGGGTTACCGGGTGTTACGGTGAAAGGCGCGCGTAATGCTCGGTAATAGCCGCATCAAGACGCGTAACACAGCAACCGGCCGGCTTCTCTACGCTGTGTCTTACCGAATGCAGGCAGTCCACATGACCGGTTGCATCGTCGGCTATTCCATTACAAGGAGCCTTATATGTCCACCAAAAAAATGTCGCGCGTCCTCGCCGTTGCCGCCACCGCTCTCGCCATCGGCGCGGGTGCCGCTTATGCCGCACAACCCGCCACGCAAGGCGGTCCCGGCGGCTGGCACGGCCACTTCATGAAGCAACTGACGCAACTGCACGACCAGTTGAAGCTGAACGCGGATCAGGAAAAGCAGTGGCAAGCCGCGCTCGACACGATGAAGCAGGGCCACGAAGCCATGCGCGCGAATCACGAGCAGATGAAAAACCAGTTCAAGGCCGCGCAGCAACAGCCGATCCTGGATCTGAACGCAATGGCCGCTGCGCATCAGCAAGTCGAGCAGAAAGACGCGCAGTTGCGCCAGCAAACCACCGACGCATGGCTGAAGTTCTACAACGGCCTGAACGACCAGCAGAAGACCACTGTCAGCACGGCGCTGAAGCAGCGCTTCGCGAAGATGGAATCGCGTCACGAGAAGATGCGCGAGCACTGGGAGCACCACAAGGGCGCGGCGTCGGCGCCGGCCGCCAATCAGTAAGCGGCGCGCTGTGATGACGGGGCGGGCCTGTGCGGCCGCCTCGCGGATGTGAAAACGCCACGGAGTTTTCCGTGGCGTTTTCGCGTTTTTGCATTGACTGCGCAGTTGACGTTGCGGCATGCGGGCCGCGTCGGATCAGCGTGGCCTGCTCGTTGCCCCGTCATCCTTCATTGAAATGACCGCCTGCGAGCGATCCGGCAGTCAGCCGTTGAGTTGCCCGAGATCAAACAACAGCACTTCGGCGTTCTCACCCTGGTCCAGCGTCACCGTATCGATGTCGCTGAGCTTGGCGGCATCACCCGCCTTCAGCGCCTGGCCGTTCACGCTCAGCGCGCCGCGCGCCACGTGCACATACGCGAGACGCCCTTTCGGCAACGCGAACGTAACCGCTTGTGCACCGTCGATCAACCCGGCGTAGATGGATGCATCGGCGTGGATCGTCACCGAGCCGTCGCGGCCGTCGGGCGAGGCGACCACGCGCAAACGGCCACGCTTGTCGGCGGCGTCGAAGCGTTTTTCCTCGTAGCCCGGCGGGTCGCCGGCGCGTTTTGGGATCACCCAGATCTGCAGCAGGTGCGCGGGTTCGTCCTGCGACGCGTTGAACTCGCTATGCTGCACGCCGGTGCCCGCGCTCATGCGCTGCACGTCGCCGGGGCGGATGGTCGAGCCGTTGCCCATGCTGTCGCGGTGAGCCAGCGCGCCTTCGAGCACGTACGTGACGATCTCCATGTCGCGATGACCGTGCGTGCCGAAGCCTTCGCCGCCGGCGATGCGGTCCTCGTTGATGACTCGCAGCGGGCCGAAATGCACGTGTTGCGGATCGCGGTAATCGGCAAACGAGAAGCTGTGATACGAGTCGAGCCAGCCATGGTTGGCGTGGCCGCGTTCTTCGGAACGGCGAATCTCGATCATGAAGGTACTCCCGGTGAATAAATAGCGATGCACGAAATGTATGGGCGGCGCGGGCCCGAAACAATCCGCATGGGCGCACCGGATCGTTCCATAAATGCGCGCAATGGGGTGCGGATGCGGCGGGCCGGCGCTCGAGCCACTTGAGAGCGCGCCGCGCCGTCCTCCTGCGGCCCGCGCAAGGCGAAAGAAAAAACCACGAAAACGCAATTCGCGCATCGGCAATCGCGCGACCGCGCGCTCAAACGCAGCCGGGAAAACCAGGCCGCAGCGTCGCGCACGCACAACGCCCGCGGCCCCCAGTTCGCCGTCGCCAAGGCGGCGGACTGGCGCCTCGCCGGTGTTCGGGTAAAATACCGCGCTTTTTGAACGCGCGTAACCTCAGGCTCGCGCCTGGCTTCCTCGACGCATCAACCGGGCCGTCGGACGGTCCGACACACCAGAGCGCGCGGCGCAACAATTTTGACCACCTAGAATAGCGACCGTCGGCCACGAGCCGATAGTCGTCGGGTCGAACCACGACGATCAGTTTGATCCAGGAGAAACATGAAGAAGTTCGCACTGTGCGTGGCCCTTGCAGTCATGGCCACCAGCGCGCTGGCGAAAGAGTGGAAAACCGTGCGCATCGGGGTGGACGCCAGCTACCCGCCGTTCGAATCGAAGGCGCCCAGCGGCGAGATCGTCGGCTTCGACGCCGATCTGACCCGCGCGCTGTGCGCGAAGATAAACGTGAAGTGCGTGTGGGTCGAACAGGATCTCGACGGCATCATTCCGGCGTTGAAGGCGAGGAAGTTCGACGCGATTGTGTCGTCGCTGACCATTACCGACCAGCGCCGCGCGCAGATCGACTACTCCGACAAGCTGTTCGACGCTCCCGCCCGCATGATCGCCAAGGCAGGCTCGCCGCTCCTGCCCACGGTCGAATCGCTGAAGGGCAAACGCGTCGGCGTCGAGCAGGGTTCGACTCAGGAAGCCTATGCAAAGACCTGGTGGGAGCCCAAGGGCGTGACCGTGGTGCCCTACCAGAACCAGGATCAGGTGTACGCCGACCTCGCTTCGGGCCGCCTCGACGCCGCGTTGCAGGACGAAGTGCAAGCCGACGCCGGCTTCCTGAAGACGCCGCGCGGCAAGGGCTTCGGCTGGGCCGGGCCGGAAGTGAAAGACCCGAAGACGATCGGCGAAGGCACCGCGATCGGCCTGCGTAAAAGCGACGCCGACCTGAAGGCGATGTTCAACCAGGCACTGGCGCAGGTCCACGCGGATGGTACGTTCAGGAAGCTCGAGAAGCAGTACTTCGACTTCGACATTTATCCCGGACGACCGGTCGCGCACTGAGGCGGACACCGGCCCGGTTGCCGCGCAAGCGGGCGGCAACACGCAACACGCAAGATCCACGAGACTCGGGGCTCGCCCGCATGGGCTTTCCCAGGGCTTCGTAATACAGTCGGCAGTAGCTTCAACGCAGTAGATTCACCACCGTTTCGAGACGAGAGTCCCAAAAAGCGCGCTGCAAGGCCGGCAACGTCCATGCAGTCTGATTTGCACAGCGGTGCGCTGTGCGCCGCAGGTCACAGCGAGCCCCGGCTCGCGGCAAACGCGGTGCAGAGCTGGCCGCGTCTTTCGCGGTGCGTCGCAAACGCATCGTCAAGGACCCCATATGTTCCTTCAAGGCTACGGCCCGCTGCTTCTCAACGGCACCTGGCAAACCGTCAAACTGGCGGTGTTGTCGCTGGTGTTCGCTTTCGTGCTGGGTCTGCTCGGCGCGGCGGCGAAACTGTCGAAGAACCGCATCTCCTACGGCGTCGGTACGGTGTACACGACGCTCGTGCGCGGTGTGCCCGACCTGGTGCTGATGCTGCTGCTGTTCTACAGCATCCAGATCTGGCTGAACGACCTCACCGACGTGCTCGGCTGGGAACAGATCGACATCGATCCGTTCGTGGCCGGCGTCGCGGTGCTCGGCTTCATTTACGGCGCGTACTTCACCGAGACTTTCCGCGGCGCGTTTCTGGCGGTGCCGCGCGGCCAGCTCGAAGCGGGCGCGGCCTACGGCATGACCGGCTGGCAGGTGTTCTCGCGCGTGATGTTCCCGCAGATGATGCGCTTCGCGCTGCCTGGCATCGGCAACAACTGGCAGGTGATGGTCAAGGCCACCGCGCTGGTGTCGATCATCGGCCTCGCGGATGTTGTAAAGGCCTCGCAGGATGCCGGCAAGGGCACGTTGCGGTTCTTCTTCTTCACCCTGTTCGCAGGGGCGATCTATCTCGTCATCACCACAGTGTCCAACTTCGTGCTGATGTACCTCGAAAAGCGTTACTCGACCGGCGTACGAAAGGCGGACCTATGATCGCGATCATTCAGGAATACTGGCGCAACTTTCTGTTCTCCGACGGCTACCGCTTCACCGGTCTCGTGATCACGCTGTGGCTGCTGGTCGTGTCGATCGGGCTCGGCTTCTGCCTGTCGATTCCGCTCGCGGTGGCGCGGGTGTCGAAGAAAAAGTGGCTCGCCAGATCGGTGTGGCTGTATACGTACATCTTCCGCGGCACGCCGCTCTATGTGCAGCTGCTGCTCTGCTACACCGGCCTCTACAGCCTCGACATCATCCGCAATAACGAGCTGACCAATGCGTTCTTCCGCGACGGCATGCATTGCACGCTGCTCGCATTCACGTTGAACACCTGCGCGTACACCACCGAGATTTTCGCCGGCGCGATCAAGGCGACCGCATACGGTGAGATCGAAGCGGCACGCGCATACGGGATGTCGTCGTTCACGCTGTACCGGCGCGTGATTCTGCCGTCGGCGCTGCGCCGCGCGTTGCCCTACTACAGCAACGAAGTGATCCTGATGCTGCACGCCACCACGGTCGCCTTCACCGCGACCGTGCCGGACATCCTCAAGATCGCCCGCGACGTGAACTCCGCGACGTATCAGTCGTTCAATGCGTTCGGTATCGCTGCGTTGCTCTATCTGTGCATTTCTTTCGCGCTCGTGTGGCTGTTCCGCCGCGCCGAGCGCCGCTGGCTCGCTTACCTGCGGCCGCAAGGCAAGTAACTCCGGGCGCCATCGCGCCCCTGGCAAGCAAGCTCGTCAAGGATCCTGATGAACACCAAGAAGCAGAAGCTCTTCGTCGACGAGCTTCACAAACAGTACGGCGACAACGAAGTTCTCAAAGGCGTATCGCTGAAAGCCAACGCCGGCGACGTGATCAGCGTGATCGGCTCGTCCGGCTCGGGCAAGAGCACCATGCTCCGCTGCATCAACTTCCTCGAGCAGCCGAATGCCGGACGCATCTTCGTCGACGGCGAGGAAGTGCGCACGCAGACCGGCAAGAACGGCGCGCTGGGCGTGTCGGACCCGAAACAGTTGCAGCGCGTGCGCACCAGACTGTCGATGGTGTTCCAGCATTTCAATCTGTGGTCGCACATGACCGTGCTCGAGAACATCATCGAGGCGCCGGTCAACGTGCTGGGTCTGAAGCGCAAGGAAGCCGAAGAGCGCGCGCGTGAGTATCTGGAGAAGGTCGGCCTCGCGCCGCGCCTGGAAAAGCAATACCCGTCGCATCTGTCGGGCGGCCAGCAGCAGCGTGTGGCCATTGCGCGCGCGCTGGCGATGCATCCCGACGTGATGCTGTTCGACGAGCCCACCTCCGCGCTCGATCCCGAGCTGGTCGGCGAAGTGCTCAAGGTGATGCAGACGCTCGCCGAGGAAGGCCGCACCATGATCGTCGTCACGCACGAGATGGCGTTCGCGCGCAACGTCTCGAATCACGTGATGTTCCTGCATCAGGGACGCGTCGAAGAAGAAGGCCATCCCGACGAGGTATTCAGGAACACGAAAAGCGAACGTCTCAAACAGTTTCTTTCGGGAAGTCTCAAATAATAAAAATCGCCCAAAACCTAATATTTGGGCTGCATTCGAAATAACATTACAAGGCGCTTACGAGCGCCTTTTTTGTTTTGTCGCTCGCGCTTTGCGGCCCTCGAGTCCGCGAAAGCCGCTCCAGGCGGGGCTCCCGCCTTCTACAACCGCCCTACTCCGCCACTTCCAAAGCGTCAATAGTGGCAATCCTTAAGAGAGCACGCTTCGAACCTTGATTCCCTTGTCGGATAAGGGTTTGCGCGTTTTCCCGGGGGGTTGCAACGGGTCATTGCACACATTCTTATTGCAATTTGGAGACACCCCGTTATGCAGGCACTAATTTCTTCTCCCAGTGAATGTTATTTTTGATAAATTAGTAACCAAAGTAGCAAAACAAAGTTGATTAAAAGTAGTTTCACTTCAAAGCACAGAGGAGAACCGGTCGGCGAGGGATCGGCATGACGAGCCGATAGCCCGTAGGTTACGGCGTCACGGCAGGAGGCCCAATCCACCCGCTAATCTCCCTGGTACCGATTTCTGTTCGGCACGGCTCGTGTCCGAACACCATTCGCAGTACTGGGTTTCACTTTTTGACAGGGTATGGAGGAGAAAATGAAGAAAGCTTTGCTCGCCGCTGCGCTGATGTCGGCCGGTGTTGTTGCACACGCTCAAAGCAGCGTCACGTTGTACGGTCGCCTCGATGCGGGCATCGAATACATGTCGGGCGTCCCGACTGGTGTCGGCGCCAACGGCGCGGCGACTGGTAACGCGAGCCGCTGGAAGGCAGAAAGCGGCGACTGGGGTACCAGCCTGTGGGGCATGAAGGGCGTTGAAGACATCGGTGGCGGCAACAAGGTCCTGTTCCAGTTGGAAGGCTCGTTCAACACGATGACGGGCGCGGGTCCTGGCGGCGGCGGTCTCTTCAATCGCTGGGCAACGGTTGGCCTCGCGAACGACCAGTACGGTACGTTCACGATGGGCCGTATGCTCTTCATCTCGAACGGCGTGTGGGACTTCGATCCGTTCGGTCAGTCGAACTGGTCGTCGGCATCCCTGGTCCGTGGCCGCAACTGGCCGCAGTCGAGCAACAACTTCGCGTACCAGTCGCCGAAGATCGCGGGCTTTGACTTCTACGGTCAATACGCGCTGTCGAACGCAACGAGCTGGAACGGCAACGGCACGACCGCGCAAGGTCGCGAAGCTGGCGCACAGATCACGTACACGAACTCGCTGTTCCAGATCCGCGGCATGTACGACGAAATCCGCAACCCGGCTAACGGCGGCCTGTATGGTCCGCATGTCGACGTGATCAACGCGGCCAACGCGTCTGGCGGCGTGTTCGCGGCATCGCGTGAATACTCGGCGATGTTTAACGTGTTCCTCGGCCAGTTCAAGATCCAGGGCGCTTACCAGGCTATCCGTTCGGCAGGTGCGACAAACGTTCTGCCGGGCCAGCCGACCACGCTCGATCACGAATGGGGTGGCGTGACGTGGCAAGCAACGCCGGCTGCAGCGCTGATCGCAGCGGTCTACCACGTGAATGGCAACAATGGCGCAGGCAATGCGACGATCTATACGGTCGGCGGTTCGTACAATCTGTCCAAGCGCACGCTGCTGGACATCCAGGTTGCAGGGGTGTCGAACAGCCGTACGGCTAACTTCGGTCTGAATGCGAACAACCCGGGCTTCGCTACAAGCACGGACAATCCGCTGCAAGGCAAGGCACAAACCGGCGTGTACGCAGGTATTCAGCACTCGTTCTAAGCGAGTGCCCCCCGAAGGGGCTTCCTTCGGGGCGTCCCCCAAGGGGACTTCCTTCGGGGCGTAGTTACAGGTTTCTTCAAGAGAATCTTTTTCACGCTGCTGCGAGAGGCGCGTATCGGTGCAATACCCGCAAGGGTATTGCACCATTTTTTATTTGAGCGCGCGTTTTTGCCGTGACCCCGGCGCACTGTGCCGGTGCGTACGTGGCTCAGGATCGGATCAGGTGGATTGGACGATACCGGCGCCAACCGTCGGCGCCCGATGTTGCGAAGTGGCGCGCGTTACACCGCTGCTTCGTTTTCTTCGCCGGTACGAATACGGATCACACGCTCCACGTCCGCGACGAAAATCTTGCCGTCGCCAATCTTGCCGGTGCGCGCCGCGCCGATGATCGCGTCGATCACCTGATCACACTGGTTGTCCGCGATCACCACTTCGATCTTCACCTTCGGTAGAAAATCGACCACATACTCTGCACCACGATAGAGCTCGGTATGGCCTTTCTGCCGGCCGAAGCCCTTGACCTCAGTAACGGTCAGCCCCGTCAGGCCGACTTCAGCGAGCGCCTCGCGCACTTCGTCGAGTTTGAACGGTTTGATGACTGCGGTGATGCGCTTCATGGCGAACCTCGTCTCGTGATGGGAAGAGTGAAAGGAAAATGGATGATTTTTATTCTACGCCGCGCCGGATGCATTGCGGCATCCCGGCGCGGGCTTCGAGCCTGCTTCGAATGAGGGCGGCGGCACTGCGCCGCGTCTCACTCCACCGGCTCGGTGTAGCGCGACGTGATCGGATAGCGCCAGTCGCGGCCGAACGCGCGATGCGTGACGCGAATGCCGATCGGCGCCTGGCGGCGTTTGTACTCGTTGATCTTGATGAGGCGCGTGACGCGCTTGACGTCGTCGACCGCATAGCCCGCGGCAATGATTTCGGCGAGCGAACGATCCTCTTCCATGTACATGCGCATGATCGCGTCGAGCACTTCGTATTCCGGCAAGCTGTCCTGGTCGGTCTGGTTCTCGCGCAATTCCGCCGACGGCGCGCGCGTCAGAATGCGCTCGGGAATCACGTCCTGCTTGCTGAACGTGGCGGCCTGATTGCGGTAGCGGCACAGCCGATACACGAGCGTCTTCGCGATGTCCTTGATGACCGCGAAGCCGCCGGCCATATCGCCATACAGCGTGCAATAGCCGACCGCCATCTCGCTCTTGTTGCCGGTGGTCAACACGATCGAGCCGAATTTGTTCGATAGCGCCATCAGCAACGTGCCGCGAATGCGCGCCTGGATGTTCTCTTCGGTCGCGTCTTCGGCGCGGCCTGCGAACTCCTGCGCGAGCGAGCCCCGGAACGCGTCGAACATCGGCGCGATCGCGATTTCGTCGTAGCGCACGCCGACGCGGCGCGCCATCTCGGCGGCATCGGTGGTCGAAATGTCGGCGGTGTAGCGCGACGGCATCATCACGGCACGCACCCGGTCCGCGCCGAGCGCGTCGCACGCGACAGCGAGCACGAGCGCCGAGTCCACGCCGCCCGACAGGCCGATCAGCGCGCCTGGAAAACCGTTCTTGTTGATGTAGTCGCGCACGCCCATCACGAGCGCCGCGTACACCTGCGCTTCGAGCGACAGCTCCGGCGCGATCGCGGCAGGCAGCGGCTTGCCGTTGTCGAATTCGACGATCGCGGTGGCTTCCTCGAACTGCGCCATCTTCGCGATCAGTTGGCCTTGCGCGTCGAGCACGAACGAGCCGCCGTCGAACACCAGTTCGTCCTGCGCGCCGACCATGTTCACGTAGACCATCGGCAGACCGGTTTCGCGAATCCGCGCGCGCAGAATGTCGAAGCGCACCGCTTCCTTGTTCAGGTGATACGGCGAGCCGTTCGGGATCAGCAGCACTTGCGCGCCTGCCGCCTTCGCCATCTGCGCAGCCGACGCATGCCACGCGTCCTCGCAGATCACCACGCCGTACTTCACGCCGTCGAGTTCGAACACGAACGGCTGCGGGTCGGACGCGAAGTAGCGCTTCTCGTCGAACACTTCGGTATTGGGCAGATCCTGCTTGCGATAGGTGCCGGCCACTGCGCCGTCGACGAGCAGCGACGCCGCGTTGAACGTATCGACCGGCGGCACGCCGCGCTCGATTGGCGCGTTTGCATTACCATGGCCGTTCGCCACGTCGCGCAGCGGATGGCCGACGATCACATGCAAGCCGGTGAACGGTTTGAGTTGCGCGGCAAGGTCGGCCAGCGCTGCCGCGCTCGCCGCATAGAACGCGGGACGCAGCAGCAGGTCTTCGGGCGGATAGCCGGATAACGCGAGTTCGGGTGCGATGAGCAGCTTCGCACCATCGCTGTGCGCCGCGCGCGCGGCAGCGACGATTTTCGCGACGTTGCCGGCGAAGT
Source organism: Paraburkholderia panacisoli (assembly GCF_008369935.1). Taxonomy (GTDB): domain Bacteria; phylum Pseudomonadota; class Gammaproteobacteria; order Burkholderiales; family Burkholderiaceae; genus Paraburkholderia; species Paraburkholderia panacisoli. Next base: position 71,175 of record NZ_VTUZ01000012.1, read on the forward strand.
CGCCGACAGTGACATTGATTTGAGCAAGAGCGATTCGGGTCTTCATGGCAGGATCGACAGGCAAGCCGGAGTGGCTCGCGAGTACCGCGGCTGGTTGGCTGGACGGAACGGACAAATCGGATAAACAAACGACGCGGCGCTCACGGCGACGCGCCGCTCATTGGAAACAGTCACACAGATTGAACCAGGAACGCTTTGATTATCGCACGGGCATTCTGGCATCGCCCTCCGAGGTGGACGCCGCCGAATGGAATGCCCTACTCGCGCAGCAGGCGCAACCCACGCCGTTTCTACGGCACGAGTTTCTGAGCGCACTGCATGCGACCCGCTGCGCGGTCGCCGATACCGGCTGGGCGCCGCAATTCGTCACGCTCGCCGACCCGCGCACGGGCAAGCTCGCGGCGGCCGCGCCGGTGTATCTGAAGGGGCACTCGTACGGCGAGTACGTGTTCGACTGGGCATGGGCCGATGCGTACAAGCGCAACGGCTTGCCGTATTACCCGAAGCTGTTGTGCGCGGTGCCCTTCACGCCGGTGCAGGGCAACCGGCTGCTGTCGGCGGACACGCATGCGTTGCGGCATCTGGCGGCCACGCTGATGGCGTTCGCCGAGCAGGCCGACGTGTCCTCGCTGCACGTGCTATTCCCGACCGAAACGGAAGCGGACGCGCTCACCGACATGGGCATGATGCAGCGTGAAGGCGTGCAGTTTCACTGGCTGAACGACGGCTATCGCGACTTCGACGATTTCCTCTCCACGCTCGAACAGAAGAAGCGCAAGAACATTCGCGCCGAGCGCCGCAAGGTCCGCGAAGCCGGCGTGACGATGCGCAGAATTCGCGGCGAGGATATCCAGGACGCCGACTGGCGTTTCTTCACAAAGTGTTATCGGCAGACCTATCGCGAGCACTTTTCGAGTCCGTATCTGAACCTCGATTTCTTTCGGATGATCGGTGCGTCGATGCCGGAGAATCTGCTGCTTGTGATCGCCGAATACGAAGGCAAGCCGATCGCGAGTTCGCTGGTGGTGTATCAGCGCGATGCGAACACCGGCGGCACGTTGTACGGCCGCTACTGGGGCGCGTTGGAACACGTGCCATGTCTGCATTTCGAAACCGCGTATTACCAGCCGCTCGAATTCTGCATCGAGGAGAAGCTCGGCGCGTTCGAAGGCGGCGCGCAAGGCGAGCACAAGATGGCGCGCGGCTTTTTGCCCACGGTGACGCGTTCCGCGCATTGGCTCGCGCATCCGGCCTTCGCCGACGCGGTCGGCCATTTTCTCGACAACGAAAAGAACAGCATCCACGCATACGTGGACGAGCTGCGCGAACACAATCCATTCAAAGGCTGAAGCGCGTTCATGGCGTGGTTTCTCTATCTGCTCGAATGCTCGGACGGCAGCGTCTATACCGGCATCGCCGTCGACGTGCAGGCGCGTTTCGACAAACACGTGAGCGGTGCGGGCGCGCGTTATACGCGTTCGCGCAAACCGGTGCGGGTGCTGGCGTCGTTCGAGCTGGCGGACCGGTCGAGCGCGTCGCGTGCGGAGTATTGGGTCAAGCGCTTGCCAGCGGTTGATAAACGGGCGCTTGCGGCGGGGTTGCGCGAGCTGGAGTCGGTGTTGCCGGTCGATGAGCCGCCTGCGGTTGATGAGCCGCACGACGAGACCGGGGCTTCGTGACGGACTCACCGCCACGTACGCCCTACCCCCTCGCCTCCCGCATCCTCTCGCTCAGCAAGCGATGCATCCGCGCCAACTCGCCCACCGCGTCGGCCTCCAGTGACGTGAGCCCCTCGCGTGCCGGAAGCTCGTGCCGGATCGGCCGCGACTTCCGGTCCAACGCCGCGTCGATATCGGCGCTCACCAGTTCGACCCATGCGCCGAGTTCGTCGTGCCTCTCGCGCCGGTTCGTACTCAGGCGCAACTGTGTCGCGGTCCCTGCCATTCTGCGCAACAGGCTCTGCACCGTGAGCGTCACAGTGTCGGCCATCGAGTCCTCCAGTTTTTCGAGGCGCATCCGGCCGAAGGCCTCCTCGGCGTTATTGCTGCCGAGACCCGCGGCGCGGCGCAAGCGCTCCATGTCCTTTTCGCTGCGACGGGGCGACTCCAACGCCGCGCTCAGATACGCGATGTTCGCGCGCACCGCGTCGCTCAGATAAGCGCGGTGGTCGACCTTTTCGCGCGTCGGCCATAGATAGAACGTGGCGAGCAGCGCCAGCACGCAGCCGAGCACGTTGTTGCCGAGCCGCGTGAGCGCGAACGCGAATTCGTTGGCGCCCGGCGTCGCGAAGTCGGCGACCAGCACGAAGGTCGGCGTCAGGAACAGCACGAAGAGGCTGTAGCTGACGGGCCGCAGCGCCATCGTCGCCAGCACCAGCGGAAAGACCGCGAGCGAAATGCCGAGCGGCGAATGAATCGCGTAGCCGATCGCCACCGCCAGCACCCCGCCGACAATGCTGCCCGCCGCGCGCTCGATGCTGCGCGGCCACGTCGCGGCAATCGACGGCTGCAGGATCAGCAGCGTCGCCATGGTCGCCCAGTAGCCGAACGGCAACCCCAGCGCGCGAATCACCAGAAAGCCCGCCGTGGTCGTCACACCGACCCGCGCCGCGTGGCGCAAGCCGACCGACTGGCTCGACAGGTTGGCCTTGAACGTCGCCCAGGTGCGCGCCGCCAGACGGGCCGCGCTGTCGGTCCACCGTTCGGGCTGTGTAGAGAGAGGCGCAAAATCGACCAGTTCGAAGTCGGACTTCAGCTTCACGGGTTCCATCAACGCGCTTTCGAGCCGCCGCGCGAGACGCTGCAAGCGCAACTGCAAATCCGCGAGACGCTCCCACCGCGCGTCGCCCGCCGCGGCGCCGATGCCGCGCAGCACCTCGCCGATCGCGCCCAGCAAGCGGGCCGCGCGCTTCGCGCGCCATGCGTCGTCGGGGGCTTTTGCGCTCGCGCCGGACACGGCGATCAGATACGCGAACAACGCCTCGCCGTCGGTCAGCAAGCCGAGCAGCGTGTCGTAAGTCTGCCTGCCGCCGGCTCGCGACGCGGGCACGCTGGCCAGCGCCTGGCGCGAGCGCTCCAGCGCGGCGCGCGCATCGGCGCGAAATTTCGCGGCATGCGTGGCCCACTCGCGCGAGCCAGCGCGATGTTCGAGCAGACGGGCGCTATCCAGCGCGATGTCGGCGAGCCGCAAGTACACGCCGCGCAACGTCGCGCGGCTCGCACCGAACGGATGAATGCGCCACACGCTCAGACTCAGCGCGGTCGCAAACAGGCAGCCGACCAGGTAGACGCCGAGAAACGCGAAGCCGGCGCGCGCATCGTGCATCGGCCGGTCGACCATCACCACGCAGGCGGTGGCCGCGAGAATCGTCACTTGCGAGGTGGCTGCGCCCCAGACGCGGCCAAACGCGCCGAGCGTCGTGAACGCGAGCAGCGCCAGCGCCGCGAAGCCGGTGCCGGCGCCGGATGCGAACGAGGTCAGGCCGCCGCAGAGCGTCGACAGCAACGTGAAGCCCATCATCGACGCGAAGCGCGCCCGGTTGGAACCGGCGGCGTCGGCGAGACAGGTCCAGAAGGCGCCGATCGCGGCCCACGCGAATATCGGGTCGTGCAGCAGGTTGCCCACCGCCAGCATCGCCGTGGATGCGCACGCCGCCCGCAAGCCTTCCGAGAGGCTGGCCTCGCTCGCCGCGAACGACACCATCCAGACCGGCCGCTTGCGATAGATCGCGGTGACGACCGCGTAGAGGCGGCTCGACCTGCGCGATGACGACGGGGGCGACTTGCGATTCATCATCCGGACGGTGTGCTCCTGGAAACGCGCGCATTGAACGCGCATGGGGCGCGAGGTCCGCGCTTCGATTCGGCTCGCGTGGCGGCTGCGAGCATCAGGCAGCAAATAATAAGGGTTTACACCTAAATATAAAAATGCCTTCGCTTCATCCATGTCATGCACGGCGCGAATAGCCGCAGAACTGCGCAGGCTCGCGGCCTGGCTCTCAAGCACAACAGTACGCGAACGCCTTGCAACCCCCATGAAAAAACCGCGCGGCCCTTGCGGGCTCGCGCGGTTCTGTTGAGGCAGCCGGCTTTTCAAGCAGCGGCGTGACGCCCGCTTACTTCTTGTAGTTCGCGACGCCTTCGCTGATTTCCTTGTGCGCGGCTTCGATGCCCGCCCAGCCGTCGACCTTCACCCACTTGCCCTTCTCCAGCGCCTTGTATTGCTCGAAGAAGTGCTTGATCTGGTCTTTCAGGTAAGCCGGGACGTCGTCGATCGACTTGAGGTCGGCGGTCATCGGGCAGATCTTGTCGTGCGCGACGGCGATCAGCTTCGCATCCACGCCCGATTCGTCGGTCATCTGCAGCATGCCGAGCGCGCGGGCGCGCACCACCGAGCCTGCCAGCAGCGGGAACGGCGTGATCACCAGCACGTCGACCGGGTCGCCGTCGCCCGACAGGGTTTGCGGGATGAAGCCGTAGTTGGCCGGATAGCGCATGCCGGTACCGATGAAACGGTCGACGACGAGCAGGCCCAGGTCCTTGTCGGCTTCGTACTTTACCGGTTCGCTTTGCGCCGGGATTTCGATGATGACGTTGAAATCTTGCGGAAGGTCTTTGCCTGCGGGGACGTGATTGAAGCTCATGAGCGCTCTCTGATCAGGATGGAAGTCTGGACACGGCGTACGGCGCGCAAGCTCGGGCGGCTTGGCGGCCGGACAGTGCGGAATGCGCCATTATAGCCAATCGGCCGATGGCACCCGCGCCGCTATCGGCGCGATAATCGTCGGACGTCTCTCGATTATGCCTCTCGTTTGTGAACACCGCGTCGTCAGACCGGCGGCGCGCAACATCAAGGAGCATGCATGGAAGAAGCACGACACTTCATCGGCGGCGAGTGGTCCGCGGCATCCGGCGGCGACACGATCGCCGTGCTCGATCCGTCGGACGGCCAGCCGTTCACCCGCCTGGCGCGCGGCACCGAGGCCGATATCGACGCCGCCGTGCACGCCGCGCGCCGCGCGTTCGAAGGCACATGGGGCGCGGCGAGCGCGGCCGAACGCGGCCGCGTGCTGTACCGGCTGTCGATGCTGGTCGCCGCCCGCCAGGAAGAACTGGCGCAGCTCGAAGCGCGCGACACCGGCAAGCCGCTCAAGCAGGCGCGCGGCGATGCCGCCGCCCTTGCCCGCTATTTCGAGTTCTATGCCGGCGCGGCCGACAAGCTGCACGGCGAGACGCTGCCTTATCAAAGCGCCTACACGGTGCTGACGATTCGCGAGCCGCACGGCGTGACCGGCCACATCGTGCCGTGGAACTATCCAATGCAGATCTTCGGCCGCAGCGTGGGCGCGGCGCTCGCCACCGGCAACGCGTGTGTCGTCAAACCCGCCGAGGATGCATGTCTGTCAGTGCTGCGGGTTGCCGAACTGGCCGCCGAGGCGGGCTTGCCGGCCGGCGCGCTGAACATCGTCACCGGCTACGGACACGAAGCCGGCGCGGCGCTCGCACGACATCCCGGCATCGACCACATTTCGTTCACCGGGTCACCGGAAACCGGCAAGCTGGTCACGCAGATGGCCGCCGAAAACCACGTGCCGGTCACGCTGGAGCTAGGCGGCAAGTCGCCGCAAATCGTCTTCGCTGACGCCGACCTCGACGCGGCGCTGCCGGTGCTGGTCTCGGCGATCGTGCAGAACGCCGGGCAAACCTGTTCGGCGGGCAGCCGCGTGCTGATCGACCACGCCATTTACGAACCCCTGCTCGATCGGCTGAGCGGCGCGTTCAACGCGCTGCGCGTCGGCCCTGCCCATGCCGACCTCGACTGCGGGCCGCTCATCAACGCGAAGCAGCAGCAACGCGTGTGGGACTTCCTCTCCGACGCTCAGCACGACGGCATCGCGATGGCGGCGCACGGAGAAGTGATTCCCGAGGCACCGGAAAGCGGCTTCTATCAGGCACCTACCCTCCTGCGCGACGTGCCCGCGAGCCACCGCCTCGCGCGCGACGAAGTGTTCGGCCCGGTGCTCGCCGCAATGTCCTTCCTCGACGAGGACGAAGCGCTAGCGCTCGCCAACGGCACGCAGTACGGCCTCGTGGCCGGCATCTGGACACGCGACGGCGCGCGGCAGATGCGGCTCGCGCGGCGGCTGCGCTCCGGCCAGGTGTTCATCAACAACTATGGCGCGGGCGGCGGCGTCGAATTGCCGTTCGGCGGCGTCAAGCATTCGGGTCATGGTCGCGAAAAGGGATTTGAGGCGCTGTACGGCTTCACCGTGCTGAAGACCATCGCGATCCGGCACGGCTAGCGGGCATCCAGGTTCAATGCAGCCACGCAATACATTCCACAACAAGCAACGGAGACATCATGCGGTTGACAGGTAAAACGGCCATCGTCACGGGCGGAGGCTCGGGTTTCGGTGAAGGCATCGCGAAGACTTACGCGCGCGAAGGCGCAAACGTGGTGGTCAACGATCTGAACGGCGCGGCCGCCGAGCGCGTCGCGAGCGAAATCGCGCTGGCCGGCGGCAAGGCCATCGCGGTGCCCGGCAACGTCGCGCAGCGCGAGGACTGGCGCCGACTGCGCGAGGCGGCGCTCGAAGACTTCGGCAGCGTGCAGATCGTCGTCAACAATGCGGGCACCACGCATCGCAACAAGCCGGTGCTCGAAGTGACCGAAGCCGAGTTCGACCGCGTCTACGCGGTCAACGTCAAAAGCATCTACTGGAGCGTGCAGGAGTTCGTGCCATATTTCCGCGAGCAAGGCGGCGGCTCGTTCGTCAATATCGCGTCGACGGCGGGTGTGCGGCCGAGGCCGGGGCTCGTTTGGTACAACGGCAGCAAGGGTGCGGTGATTATCGCGAGCAAGTCGCTTGCTGTCGAACTCGGCCCGGACCGGATTCGTGTGAACTGCGTTAATCCGGTGATCGGCGAAACGGCGCTGCTCTCCGAGTTCATGGGCGTCGAGGATACGCCGCAAAACCGCCAGCGTTTTCTTGCCGGCATTCCGCTCGGACGCTTCTCGACGCCGCAGGACATCGCCAACGCCGCGCTTTATCTGGCTTCCGATGAAGCGGAGTTCATCACCGGGGTGTGCCTGGAAGTGGATGGCGGGCGCTGCGTGTAACGGCGCACCGGCATGCGCGGGCCGTCAATGCGCGGCCCGCGCCACAGTCAGTGTTTTCCCCCGGTATTCATTCGTCATGCAAACCACCCGGCACGGCTAGAATCGCTCGACAGCGCTACGTCAATTCCACAAGAAAAGAGGAGACACCATGGCTAGTCCCGCAGATCCGCTCCACCATCCCGGCGCGGGTGCGCCGCCTTCCACCTTCGAAGAGGCGACCTACCGCAAGGTCACCTGGCGGCTCGCGCCGCTCCTGATGCTCTGCTACGTGGTCGCGTATCTGGACCGCGTGAACGTCGGCTTCGCGAAGTTGCAGATGAGCAGCGACCTCGGCCTGAGCGATGCGGTTTACGGCTTCGGCGCGGGGATTTTCTTCGTCGGCTATTTCATCTTCGAAATTCCGAGCAACGTGATCCTGCATAAGGTGGGCGCGCGCGTTTGGATCGCGCGGATCATGGTGTCGTGGGGCATCATCTCGATGCTCACCATGTTCGTCACCACGCCGACCATGTTCTACGTGATGCGCTTTCTGCTCGGCCTCGCCGAAGCGGGGTTCTTCCCCGGCATCATCCTTTATCTCACTTACTGGTATCCGGCGCACCGGCGCGGGCGCATGACCACCTGGTTCATGACGGCGATCGCGCTGTCGGGGGTGATCGGCGGGCCGGTGTCGGGTTATATCCTGAAAAGCTTCAACGGGGTGAACGGCTGGCATGGCTGGCAGTGGCTGTTTCTGCTCGAAGGGGTTCCGTCGGTGATCGTCGGGGTCATGGTGTTCGCGATGCTGGATGATCGCATCTCGAAGGCCAAATGGCTGACGAAGGAAGAGCAGCAATTGCTCGAGCGTCATGTGTCGGCGGAAGAAGCGACCAAGCATGACATGCCGATTCGTCAGGTGCTCACGAATGGGCGTGTGTTGATGTTCAGCTTCACGTACTTTTCGTTCGTGATGGGCTTGTATGGGGTGAGCTTCTGGCTGCCGACGATCATCAAAGCGACCGGCGTGACCGATGCGTTCATGATCGGGCTATTGTCCGCGATTCCGTTTGCGGCGGCGGTGGTGGCGATGGTGCTGGTCGCGCGTAGTGCTGACCGGCAGCGCGAGCGGCGGTGGCATATTGCGTTGCCGGCGTTTGCGGGGGCGGTAGGGCTCGTGCTCTCGGTCGTGTGGGCGCACAACACGGTGCTGGCGATGGCGTCGCTTACGCTCGCGACGATGGGCATCCTCACTACCCTGCCGCTGTTCTGGAGTTTGCCTACGGCGATTCTCGCCGGCACGGGCGCGGCTGCCGGGATCGCGATGATCAATTCGATCGGCAATCTGGCGGGCTTTCTCAGCCCGTACGCGGTGGGCTGGCTCAAGCAGGCAACCGCGGCGAACGATTCCGGCATGTACATGCTGGCCGCGTTCATGGTGCTGGGCAGTTTGCTCGCGATCAGCGTGCCCGCGAAGATGGTTAATAAGTGAGGGGGTGAGGCGAAGTCCTTGCGGTGCTCTGCCACAGGGGACTTCGCGTTAGGTCGCGGTCGTGTTAAATGCTGCGACGACTGTGGTGACGTCGAACTTCGCATTAGCACTCAACTGCGGAGCGCTTGCCGAAAAACTAGCGCCGTTAGGCGCGCTTCGCTTCACAACACACGCTTCCAATAAGCACCGTCACCCCGCAGCATTTTGGTGGGGTGACGCAGAAAGTTAAAATTCCGACGGTCGTGCCGTGCCGTAAAAGTTGAACAAGGGCGGTCGCGATGCCCTGTTCATTAGCGTTTTGGAGTACCCGTTTCGCTTGGCACTCCAGCCGCCGCCTTGTCGGTGACCGCAAGCGGCAGATCCATCTGCAGCGACGCAAGCGCGTCGGCATTGAGCGAGGGCCAGTCGACGCACTCCAGTATGAAAAGCTTGCCCTTTCCGCGTTCGATTTATGCGACCGGCAGGTAGGTCAACTGGACACCTTGATCACCCTTGCGTCATCGATAGTTAGAATTCCTGCGATTACGAGCCACGAAAGAAAACGTCGTCAGACGCTTCTCGAATTGCTCGTGGACACGGCCGAGCAGTATCAGCAGGAACTCGAATGCGACCGTGAGCTGTTCCAGGTGATTGCACTCGACGCGAAGAGCATCCCGCGCAGCCGCATCACGGCGCAGCATGCGACGAAGTTGCTGGCTGAAGCATCGCAAAGAGCAAAAGCCCGCATCGACGAAGCAAACGCTTCGCCCCGCAAAAAACCATCCGCGAAATGCGCGATGACGTTGATCCCGATCGCTGCACAGCAACCGGTCACTGCACCACACCAGGCGATCAAATCAGACAGCAGGCAGCACAAATAGAAATGGCCGCAGCACCGGCTGCGGCCATCGAATAGCGATTTCAGAGGCTTAAAGCAGTGCGCCAGAAATCACGCACGCTCCACCAAAACCTCAAACAATATTCATCGCCAACGCACTCTCCCGATAATGCTGGCTAGCCTTATCGCTATCGCCAAGCTGCTCATGCAGCCGCGCCAACGCACGATGCGAGCGAATCCTCAGCGTCTCGTTATCCGCCAGCTTCAGCGCACGTTCAAGGAACGACTGCGCCTTGCCCCACAACTGCTGATGCAGGCACAACCGGCCCAACGCAAACAGCAAATCCGCATCTTCCGGCCGATCCTTCTGCCATGCCTCGGCCTTCTGAATCAGCGGCAACGCATCCCCCGCCGTGGTATCCGGATAACGACGCAACAACCGCGCATCCCAGTTCTGCGCGAGCGCTTCCTCAACGATCTTGCGCGCATCCTGCGGCCGATTCAGCGCGACCAGCAATTCGGCGGCAAGATCCGCAAGACGCGGCGAATGCCGCTCGGTCGTCGACAGCGAACCCCACAGTTCCAGCAAAGCATCGGCGTTATGCCGTCGGTCGCGCAACAGATTCTCCGCCGCCAACTGACGCAGACGCACCGCCACCGCCGGATGAATCGCCTCGCGCTTTTCCAGCGTCTTGACGAGCTTGAGCACTTCGCCCCAGTTCTTCAATTGCTGCTGCGCGCGCAACATGATCTGCTGCGCGTGAATGCGCCGCGCGCCCTGCGATTGCATTTCGGTCAGCGCGGTCAATGCGCCGTCGGCGTCGCGGCCGTCGGCGCGCATGTCGGCGGTCGCCATCAGACGCGCGTCCTGCCAGTCGTTTTGGTCGATCTGCGCGAGCCATTCGTCGCGCCGCGCATATTCATGCATGCGATGCGCGGCGGTGGCGGCGATCAAGCCGGCCGCGCCCTTGTTATCGCCGTTCGAGAGCGCATCCTTGGCGGCTTTTTCCGCGCGCGAGAAACGCCCCGCGTATAGATTGCCGATCGCGTCACGCAGCGCGGCGTGCGCCTTCGCGACCCGCGCGCGCGCCCGGTAAGCGGCCACGCGCTGCGGCATGCGCCAGATATTGCGGATGATGCGCAACAGCGCATAGAGCACGATGAACAACACCACCATCGCGACCACGAACAGATTCAGCGACACGTCGACGCGGTACGGCGGATAGATCAGCAGCACCTGCCCCGTGTCGAAGCGCCCGACCACCGCCAGCATCACCGCGATGGCGAACAGCAACGCAAGCCATAGAAGTCCCCGGATCGCCATGATTAACCTCGGCTCCGGTATTGATTGACGGCTTGCAGGCTGGTGTCCAGATTCGGCAGCGCGACCGCGGCCGAACCCGCGTCCACCTGCTTGACCAGATCGATCACGGTCTGCGTCTGCTTCGACGAGTCGTCGAAATAGCGCGCGAGCGCGGACTGCGCTGCCGTCAGGTCGGACTTCAGCGTGGTCTGATTGCGCGAGAGCAGCGCAAGGCGCGCGGACAGGAGGCGCAGCTTCAGGTTCTGACGCACGAAGTAGCCTTGATCCGGCGTGACCAGCATCGCGTCGGCGTTATCGATCCGGCGCACCTGCACGAGGCTCGTCAACTGCTCGCCGACGCCGGCGGTCACCTCGTGCAGCCACACTTCCCAGCGCGGCTTGCCGGTGGCCGCGGCCACCTTCGCGGTGTCGGCCCACGTAGCCGCTTGCGGCGTGGCATGCGGGATCGGCGCTTCGCCGGAGAGCGGCAGGCTGTCGACGTGATCGATCGCGTTGTCGAGCTTGATCGCCATGCCGGTGAGGTCGGTGGAAGGCGCGGCCTTCAGCTTGTCGATGTCCAGCGCGATGGCCTTGCGCACCGCGACCGCCTGCGGGCTATCCGACGCGGCGAGGCGCGTGTCCGCGCTTTGCAGCGCGAACAGCGCGAGCTGCGTGTTGCCGGTGAGCTGCAACTGCTGGCTCGCCGCCGACAGCATCTGCCCCACTTCGGCGAGCGTCCAGTCGTCACGATTGCGTGCGAGATCCGTGTATTGCTGTTGCAGCGCCTGCTGCGCGGCTTGCGCATCGGCGAGCTTGCCTTCCAGTTGCGCGACCTGCGCATCCGACTGATGCACCGTGGCCAGCGCCTGCTCGGTCTTGATGCGCAGTTCGTTGGTCTGGGTGTCGTTGGCCTGCTGACGTTGCGCGAGTTGCTGCTCGCTGCGCTCCACCTTGCGATTGAGCGCAAAGCCGCCCACGCCCGCCGCACAAGCAATGATCACGACGACAAACCACAGCAGCGGTCCGCTCGCGCTGTGGCGCTTTTGCGCTTCGTACGGCGTGAAGGGGGGATTCGGCGGCAACGCGGTGGTCGCGGCCGGCTGGGGGGAAGCGTTCGTGGATGCGTTCGTTTCTGTCATGCGTGATTTAGCCGGTGAAGAAGCCGGGTTGGACGGTACCGGTTGAACTACGGGCGGAACGGCGGCAAGCAGCGCGCGGACAATGCGTTCGTCGCCCGCGCCGGACACCGTAATCCTATCAAAACCCAATGCCCGAGCGGTCTGCGCGATTCGGGGGTGCGGCGCGACGAGCTGCGCGTGCTTGAGTTGCGCGATCTCGTCGGCGGTCAGATGCTCCTGCGCGAGTTCGTGCAGATTGCGCACGCCTTCGGAACTGGTCAGCAGCCACGCATGCGGCGCGCCGGCGAGCAACGCGTGCACGCGCGCCCAGCCGCCGATGGACGGCTCCGGCACGATGCGCCGATACGCGGCGACCGTTTCGACTTCGGCGCCGGCTTCGCGCAGACGGTCGGCGAGCCATTCGCGCCCGCCGTCGCCGCGCACGATCAGCACGCGCTTGCCTTCGAGATTCGCCTCGCCGAGCGACGCGTCGATGGCCGCGAACAGGCCTTCGGAGTCGAAGCTCGCCGCTTCGTCATCGGCGCCGGACGCCGGGCTGATCACGCGATGCGCCGGCGCGGCGACGCCGTGGCGCGCGAGCGCCTGCACGCTGCCCGGCCCGACCACGCCGATCGGCAACGCATGCGGCCAGATGCCGTCGCGGCGCGCGAACGCTTGATCGATGGCATTCGGCGAAACGAATACGACCAGCGCGTAGCGTTCGAGCGCAGCGAGCGCCGCGCGCAACGGTGCTTCGTCCGCGACGGGCGCGATGTCGATCAGCGGGAAGTCGAGCGTGGCGACGCCGGCGGCGTCGAGTTGCCGGATCAGTTCGCTCGACTGACCGGCCGGTCGTGTAATCACAACCGTGAACGCCGCCTTGCCGGCGGAGAAAGCTGCGTTGCCTGGGATGTCGGCCGCCATCACTCGCCGGTCGCCGCGCTGTCCGCTGCACCGCCTGCGTCCGACCCGGCGGCGGGACCACTGGCGGTGCTGAGCGCGCGCACGATCTCCAGCGCGCCTTGCTGTTCGAGCGCGCTCGCCACTTCCTGGCCGAGCGCAAGCGCGCGTTCGACGGTGGGCGCGGGCGCCGACGCCTGCGCGCTCAGCACGCGCTGACCGTCGGGCGTGGCGACGATGCCACGCAGATGCAGCGCGCCGTCATGCCAGCTTGCATAGGCGGCGAGCGGCACTTCGCAACTGCCGCCGAGCGCGCGCGACACCATGCGCTCCGCTTCGACCGCGGCGGCCGTGTGTTCGTGATGCAGCGGCGCAAGCCATGCGGCGAGGTCGGCGCGATCGGCGCGAATCTCGATGCCGAGCGCGCCCTGGCCGGCGGCGGGCAAGCTGTCTTCCGGATCGAGCAGCGCGCGGATGCGCTCGCCCAGACCCAGGCGCTTCAGCCCGGCGGCGGCAAGGATGATGGCCGCGTAGTCGCCGCGATCGAGTTTCGACAGACGCGTGTCCAGGTTGCCGCGCAACGGCCGCACTTCGAGATGCGGATAACGCATGCGCAACATTGCTTCGCGGCGCAGGCTGGAGGTGCCCACCACCGCGCCGGCCGGCAGTGCGGCGAGCGAGTCGTACTGGTTGGACACCAGCGCGTCGCGCGGATCTTCGCGCTCCATCACCGTGGAAAGCACAAAGCCCGCGGGCAATTCCATCGGCACGTCTTTCAGCGAGTGCACGGCGAGGTCGGCGCGGCCATCGGCCAGCGCGGCTTCCAGTTCTTTGACGAAGAGGCCCTTGCCGCCGACCTTCGACAACGTGCGATCGAGAATTTGATCGCCGCGGGTCGTCATTCCAAGGATTTTTACGTCACAAGATGGATATAATTTGTGCAGCGCACATTGCACATGCTCCGCTTGCCACATCGCCAGGCGGCTTTCTCGCGACGCAATCACAAGCGTGTGGGGTGGCGTGGAATACGTCTCGGTGTTCATTAGCTTGCTGATCGAATGACGGGATGTAATAACAATCAATGTTAGCACGCGCCCTTGTGTCCCAAGGCACAGCGGAGCGCCGTGCCGGCGCGGTATCGATGGAGGAGACGGGCTTCGCGCGGCGCGCGCCTGCCCCATCCCGGCCTGTTCATGCACGGTCGTTCGCGCACCGCGCGCCGGCTTGCGGGATGATGCAATGCGGCGCACCGTACGTCGCCTGCTTGCGTGCATGGTGCGCGCACACTCGGTGCGCTGCGTGCGTTGCGTGCGTGTATGCGGCCCCCTCTCCGGCGTATCGCCATCGGTCCAGACCGTTTCGTGCAGTTCACGTTGCAGTTCATAGTGCAGTTCCGCAGTAGCAGTTCATCACTTAACAGACCCTGGCTTCCCTGAGGAAACCCATCGTGACGTCTTCCGGATCGGCGCGCCCTGCCCGCCGCAACACTGCATCGCCCAACGCTCGCGCGGCCCATGCCGCTGCGCCCTCGGCTTCCGCCGCTACCGACGCTACTACCGATGCCAATACCGGCATCGCAGCCCAGGCCGCGTCGACAGCCGGCAAACGCGCCGGCAAAACCGCGTTGGCTGCCAAAGCCTCCAAGGCCGCGAAGACCTCCACGCCCGTCAAGACGGAAAAAGCGGTAAAGGCAGCAAAGGCGGACAAGCCGGCCAAGGCCGGGTCCACGAAAATCAAGGTGGTTGCATCGAGCGTCGCCGCTGCGCAGGCCGCCACAGTGCCGGAACTACAGGCCGTGTCGGCGGACACACCCATCCCTTCGCCGAAAAACAGCGGCCGCACACGAGAGAACAAGGACCATCCGCTGTTCCAGGACATCCGCTACCTCGGCCGCCTGCTCGGCGACGTGCTGCGCGAGCAGGAAGGCGACGCGGTGTTCGACGTCGTCGAAACGATCCGGCAGACCGCCGTGCGCTTTCGCCGCGAGGACGACAGCGCCGCCGCGCAGACACTCGACAAGAAGCTGCGCTCGCTGAGCCCGGAGCAAACGGTCAGCGTGGTGCGCGCGTTCAGCTACTTCTCGCACCTCGCGAACATTGCCGAAGACCGTCACCGCAATCGCCGTCACCGGATTCACGCGCTGGCCGGCTCGACTTCGCAACCGGGCACCATCGCCCATGCGCTGGAGCGGCTCGTCGAAGCCGGCGCGGCTGCCACGCCGGTGTTGCAGCAGTTCTTCAACGACGCGCTGATCGTGCCGGTGCTGACCGCGCACCCGACCGAAGTGCAGCGCAAGAGCATTCTCGACGCGCAGCATGACGTCGCGCGGCTGCTCGCCGAACGCGACCAGCAATTGACCAACCGCGAACGCGCGCACAACGAAGCGATGCTGCGCGCGCGCGTCACCTCGCTGTGGCAAACGCGGATGCTGCGCGACTCGCGCCTGAGCGTCGCCGATGAAATCGAAAACGCGCTGTCGTACTACCGCACTACCTTCCTCGAGGAAATCCCGGCGCTCTATGCCGACATCGAAGAGGCGCTCAAGGAGCACGGCCTCGAAGCGCGCCTGCCGCCGTTCTTCCAGATGGGCAGCTGGATCGGCGGCGACCGCGACGGCAATCCGAACGTCACCGCCGAGACGCTCGAAAACGCGATCACGCGCCAGGCCGCAGTGATCTTCGAGCATTACATGGAGCAGGTGCACAAGCTCGGCGCGGAATTGTCGGTGTCGAACCTGCTGGCCGGCGCGAGCGACGCGCTCAAGGAACTCGCGGCCGCGTCGCCCGACCAGTCGCCGCATCGCACCGACGAGCCGTACCGGCGCGCGCTGATCGGCATGTACACGCGGCTCGCCGCGAGCGCGCGCGTGCGTCTGGGGGAAGGCAGCGTGCCGGTGCGCAGCGCGGGTCGCGGCGCGGCGCCGGTGCGCGCCAAGCCCTACGGCGACGCCTCCGAGTTCGTGCGCGATCTGCACGTGCTGATCGATTCGCTCGCCGAGCATCACGGCGCGCCGCTCGCCGCACCGCGTCTGTCGCCGCTCGCGCGGGCCGCCGAAGTGTTCGGCTTCCATCTGGCGAGCATCGACCTGCGCCAAAGCTCCGACATCCACGAAGCGGTGATCGCCGAACTGCTCAAGCGCGCGGGCGTCGAGGAAGACTACGCGGCACTTCCCGAAGCGGACAAGCTCGCCGTGCTGCTCGCGGAACTGTCGCAGCCGCGCATGTTGCGCCTGCCGTATGCCGAGTACTCCGAGCTCGTGAAGAGCGAACTCGGTGTGCTCGAAGAGGCGCGCGTCACGCGCGAGAAGTTCGGCGCGCGCGCGGTGCGCAACTACATCATTTCGCACACGGAGACCGTCAGCGATCTGGTCGAAGTGATGCTGCTGCAAAAGGAAACCGGCCTGCTGCGGGGGCGTCTGGGCGATGTGAACGATCCGGCCTACGCGGGCCTGATGGTGATCCCGCTGTTCGAGACGATCCCCGACTTGCGCAACGCGCCGCACATCATGCGCGATCTGATCGCGCTGCCGGGCGTCGACACGCTGATCGAACACCAGGGCAACGAGCAGGAAGTGATGCTCGGCTACTCGGACAGCAACAAGGACGGCGGTTTCCTCACGTCGAACTGGGAGCTGTATCGCGCCGAACTCGCGTTGGTGTCGCTGTTCAACGAGCGCGGCGTGACGCTGCGCCTGTTCCACGGACGCGGCGGCACCGTCGGCCGTGGCGGCGGCCCGACCTATCAGGCGATTCTGTCGCAGCCGCCGGGCACCGTCGACGGCCAGATCCGCCTGACCGAACAAGGCGAAGTAATCGCCAGCAAGTTCGGCAATCCCGACATCGGCCGGCGCAATCTGGAGACGGTGGTGGCCGCGACGCTCGAAGCGTCGCTGTTGCCGCACGGCAATGCGCCCGATCAACTGCCGGTGTTCGAAGAGACGATGCAGCAGTTGTCGGACGCGGCGATGGCCTCGTATCGCGCGCTGGTCTACGAAACGCCGGGCTTCAAGGAATATTTCTTCGAGTCGACGCCGATCTCGGAGATCGCCGAACTGAACATCGGCAGCCGGCCGGCCTCGCGCAAGCTGCAGGACCCGAAGCAACGCAAGATCGAAGATTTGCGCGCGATTCCATGGGGCTTCTCGTGGGGCCAATGCCGGTTGCTGCTGACCGGCTGGTACGGCTTCGGCGCCGCGGTGGCCGCGCATCTCGACAGCGCGCCGAGCGACGCCGAACGCGCGCGCCGTCTCGCGCTGCTGAAGAAAATGCACAAGACCTGGCCGTTCTTCTCGAACCTGCTGTCGAACATGGACATGGTGCTGGCGAAAACCGATCTCGCGGTCGCGTCGCGCTACGCGGCGCTGGTGTCGGACAAGAAGCTGCGCAAGCACGTGTTCGAGCGGATCGTCGCGGAGTGGGAGCGCACGTCGAAGGTGTTGTCGGAGATCACCGGCAAGACCGAACGGCTCGCGGAGAATCCGCTGCTCGCGCGCTCGATCAAGAACCGCTTCCCGTATCTCGATCCGTTGAATCACCTGCAGGTGGAACTGCTCAAGCGTCACCGCGCGGGCGACAGCAACGCGCGTGTGCGGCGCGGGATTCATTTGAGCATCAACGGGATTGCGGCGGGGCTGCGCAATACGGGTTGAGTGATGGGCTGAGTTCGCGCGCTACGGCGTGAACTCAGCCCGGTCGCGCGCCGCGCCGCGCGAAGTCAAAGTCAGAGTCAGAGTCAGAGTCAAAGTCAACGCGGTTCACTGCGGCGGGATGTCGGTTTCGGCATCCCGCCGTTCTGTTTGCGGCTTGCTCAATGCGCGTCGATCATCAGCGCGTCGAGCTTGAACGAGCCGTCTTCCTGCACGTCGAAGTATTGCCGCACTTCATCCGGCGCATGGTCCCACAGCGAGCGGATCGCGACCACGCGCGGTTCCGGCGTGCGCATGCGCGCCACCCACGCACTGAACTCGATGTCGATGCGCCAACGTTCGCGAATCGACGCTTTGAAACCCGCCGCGGCGAACAACGCGATCCACTCGTCGGCGCGGTAGTCGCGGATATGCGAGCCGTCGCGCAACAACTCGACCGCCTGAATGTGCGTGTCGAGCAACGGATGATCGATGCCCGCGATATCGACGAACAGCACCTTGCCGCCCGGCTTCAGCACGCGCCGCACTTCGGCGAGCGCGAGCGGCACGTCGTGCCAGTGGTGCGCGCTCATCCGGCTGATCACCCAGTCGAACGAATCGTCGGCGAACGGCAGCGTTTCGGCCGCACCCTGCTGCGTGCGGATGTTGGCGAGGCCGCGCTCGCGCGACGCGCCGTCGACCGTCGCCAGCATCTGCGGCGCGATGTCATAGGCGACCACCTCTTGCGCATGCGGCGCGACCGCGAAACTGGCGTGGCCCGCGCCGCACCCCATGTCGAGCACCGTCGCGTCCGGCGTCGCCGCGATCGCCTCGGCCAGCATCCGCAGATCGGCGCCGGTTGCATGGGTCTGACTCGTCAAATACGCGGCAGCGGTCGAGCCGAAGGCGTCGGCGACCTGATCGTGATGCTTCATGGGGTGGCTCCGGTTATTGATTGGTGGGTAGCGCTGGAGCGCGTCGTGCTGTTCCAGCCGCTACTGCCGCTACAATAGGGCCCGTCGTGTACCAGTACAAGTTAAGCAATTATTCTGGTATGTCTATTACCACCCCACCCGCGACCCGATCAGAATGACCACGACGTCTTCCGCCGACCACCCGCCGCCGCTCGACGCCACCCCCGCCCGCGCACTCGGCGACTTCATCCGCGCTCACCGCGAACGGCTCTCGCCACAAGCGGTCGGCCTGCCGCCCGGGCCGCGCCGCCGCACGCCCGGCTTGCGGCGCGAGGAAGTCGCGCAGCTGTGCGGCGTGAGCCCGACCTGGTACACGTGGATCGAGCAGGGCCGGCCGGTCTCCGCGTCTGCCGACGCACTGGCGCGGATCGCGGTCGCGCTGCAACTGTCGCGCGCCGAGCGGGCCTATCTGTTCGAGCTGGCCGCGCAGCGCGACCCGGCCGAGCCGGATCCGGCCGCCGCCGACGCGCCCGCCACGCTGCTGGAAACGGTGCAGCTGGTGAGCGCGCCGGCCTACGTGCTCGATCGGCAGTGGAATGCGCTCGCGTGGAACGAGCGCGCGGCCGATCTGTTCGTCGGCTGGCTGGACGGCGCGCACGATCGCAATCTGCTGCGCTACACGTTCACCGAACCGGCTGCGCGCGCGCTGATCGTCGACTGGGAAACGCGGGCGCGGCGCCTCGCCGCCGAATTCCGCGCCGACTCGATCCGCCATCTGAGCGACGCGCCCACCCGCGCGCTGATCGATTCGCTGACGGCCGCGAGCGATGCGTTCGCGCGCTTCTGGGCGTCGCAGGACGTCGGCGGCCGCGAGGGCGGCCGGCGCGAGTTCAATCATCCGCGCGACGGCCACATCGTCTACGACCAGATCACCTTCAAGCCCGCGCATCGCGAAGATCTGAAGCTGGTCGTGCTGGTGCGTGAATAGCGGGCCTCGCCCGCGCCGTCTTGAACGCACGCCGCCGGTGTTAAAATCTCTGTCTTTCTGCGCTTCGGCGGCAGCTTTGCACGGTACTTGACGTGCATTACGCGCCGTCAGCCTCCTCACCGCTCGCTCAACTGCCGCTTAACTGCCCAACACCATGACGTCCCAACTGCACAAAAAAGGCGAAGCCTGGTCGGCTCGCTTCTCGGAGCCGATGTCGGAGCTCGTCAAACGCTACACGTCGTCGGTTTTCTTCGACAAGCGTCTGGCGCTCGTCGATATCGAAGGGTCGCTCGCGCACGCCTCGATGCTGGCCGCGCAGAAGATCATCGCCGCCGACGACCTCGCCGCGATCGAACGCGGCATGGCGCAGATCAAGGGTGAAATCGAGCGAGGCGAGTTCGAGTGGCAACTCGATCTGGAAGACGTCCATCTGAACATCGAAGCGCGCCTGACCGCGCTGATCGGCGACGCCGGCAAGCGCCTGCACACCGGCCGCTCGCGCAACGACCAGGTCGCGACCGACATCCGTCTGTGGCTGCGCGGCGAAATCGACCGGATCGGCGGCCTGCTGACGGATCTGCGCACCGCGCTGCTCGACATGGCGGAACAGAACGCGTCGACCATCATGCCCGGCTTCACGCATCTGCAAGTCGCGCAGCCGGTCACGTTCGGCCATCACCTGCTCGCCTACGTCGAAATGTTTTCGCGCGACGCCGAGCGCATGGTCGATTGCCGCAAGCGCGTGAATCGCCTGCCGCTGGGCGCTGCGGCGCTCGCCGGCACCAGCTATCCGATCGACCGTCTCGCGGTGGCGAAGACGCTCGGCTTCGACGGCATCTGCGCGAACTCGCTCGACGCGGTGTCCGACCGTGACTTCGCGATCGAATTCACGGCGGCGGCGGCGCTCGTGATGACGCACGTGTCGCGCTTCTCCGAAGAGCTCGTGCTGTGGATGAGCCCGCGCGTCGGCTTCATCGATCTGGCCGACCGCTTCTGCACCGGTTCGTCGATCATGCCGCAGAAGAAGAACCCGGACGTGCCCGAACTCGCACGCGGCAAGACCGGTCGTGTGAACGGCCATCTGATCGCGCTGCTGACGCTGATGAAGGGCCAGCCGCTCGCGTACAACAAGGACAATCAGGAAGACAAGGAACCGCTGTTCGATACGGTCGACACCGTCGCCGATACGCTGCGCATCTTCGCTGAGATGGTCGCCGGCATTTCGGTGAAGCCGCAGGCGATGCGCGACGCCGCGCTGCAAGGCTTCTCGACCGCCACCGATCTGGCCGACTACCTGGTCAAGCGCGGCCTGCCGTTCCGCGACGCGCATGAAGCGGTCGCGCTCGCTGTGCGCATCTGCGCGGATCGCGGCTGCGATCTGGCGGACCTGACGCTGGAAGAAATGCGCAGCGAGCTGCCGAACGTCGCGCATCTGATCGGCGAAGACGTGTTCTCGTATCTGACGCTCGAAGGTTCGGTCGCGAGCCGCAACCATCCAGGCGGCACGGCGCCGGAGCAGGTGCTCGCCGCGGTGAAGGCGGCGCGTGCGGCGTTGAAGTAACCAAAGTTGCAAGCGCGGCAAACGCAGTAAAAGCAGCACGCGGCGCGGCAAGTGGTAAGCGTCGCTCAAAGCTTGCATTGCACACGCCAAAGGAAGGCGGACTCGTCAGCGGGTTCGCCTTTTTCATTGACGGACCTGGATAGCGTGCGCACGCAGCGCGCAAAAAAAGAAAGCCCGCACGGAGCGGGCTAAACAAAGACTTCCACCGATGCCTCTCGAAAGAGGCAATCAAAGTTTAGGCGTGTTTGCGCCGCCGACCAATCCGCTTATATTTCCGGCTATTACAGCGGCTCGCGCTGCGCATTGAGGGCGAACGCCAATTGCATCCTGGCGTTTTTTTACTACCATCAAAGCAAGCCCCCTCCGTGCTTTTCGCCGACCATGCTCACCCTTCACCGCCACCTTCTCCGCCTGTCCGGACGCTTCTCCGCGCGCGCGAGCGCAGAGTCGTTGTGCACGCATCGCGCGCTGCTAACCGCGGCATTAGCCGTCATGGTGACCGGTTGCACGATCACGCTGCCGCCGCATGAGCCCGTCGTGAGCACGCCGCCGGCCGCCGTCAACAGCGCGACGCTCGACCAGTATCGCGACGCGGTCGCGAGGCGCATCGTCGAACGCAATCCTTCCTATGTGTTGCGCGGCACACCGCAGGCAATGCTGCGCTCGCTGGTGGTGGTGTCGTTCACGGTGGATCGTAATGGGCACGTGGTGCAGTCGTCGGTCTATCGCACCAATGGCGACGACGAGGCCGAGAGCACCGCACTCGCCTCGCTGCGCCGTGCAGCGCCGCTGCCGTTGCCGCCCGGCAAGCTGCTCAATGGCCGTGGCCAGCTCGAACTGTTCGAAGACTGGCTGTTCAACGACGACGGCAAATTCCAGTTGCGCGAACTAGCGTCGCCGCAAGCGCAAGCGATCGACTAAAGACGCCTCGTCGCTTACCGGTGACTGCACCGCGTGCGTCACTGAGGCCTCGTAACGGCCTCACCGCCCGCCACCATCGTTACGCCGCCATTGCTGCCCAATAGCCGCGCTCGCTATAATTTTTCGATTGCCCGCGCCGGAGCTTTCCGGCATGGCTCACGCTGCCCGCATACCCGTCGGCGCGGCGCGACGCCGATTTCAGCGCCGCCGCGCCATCCGCGAGCGCCGCCCGCTTGATGCGCGATGCCTCACGCCTGACGGCTCACGCCCGACGGCCAGCGCGGCGGGCCAGACCCGCCACCTTGTTATCCGCACGCGTCACCCAACCCGCTTGGCGATTCGCCCGGCAACCCGCGTTCGACAATCCGCCGGCATGGCCGCGTTCGCGCGCGAGCCGCGCCGGCTGCCATTGCAAGCTGTTGCACCGCCGCGCCTCGCGTGGCTGCACATCAGCCCGCCAGCGGCATCGAGCGTGGGAATGTAAACAAAGATGCCGCCACGGCGTGCGCGACCGACCTCAACGCACGGCGCCCGGCGGCCTTACGACACACGGAGACCCTGCATGTCCACATCGCCGATTTCCTCGGCTCAGCCCAATACGAGCGGGCAAAACAGCAGCGCGCGGATCATCTTCGCGAGCTTCATCGGCACCGCGATCGAGTTCTACGATTTCTACGTCTACGCGACCGCCGCGGCGCTCGTCATCGGACCGGTGTTTTTCCCGCATAGCTCGGCCACGGCTCAGGCCTTGTCGGCGTTCGTCACGTTCGGCATCGCGTTCGTCGCACGGCCGATCGGCTCGTTCCTGTTCGGCCACTTCGGCGATCGGATCGGCCGTAAATCGACGCTGGTCGCTTCGCTGCTGGTGATGGGCCTGTCGACCACGCTGATCGGCTTCGTGCCGGGCTACGACTCGATCGGCAGCCTCGCGCCGATCCTGTTGTGCGTGTTGCGCTTCGGCCAGGGTATCGGCCTTGGTGGCGAATGGGGCGGCGCGGCACTGCTCGCCACCGAAAACGCGCCGGCCGGCAAGCGTGGCTGGTTCGGCATGTTCCCGCAGCTCGGGCCGTCGATCGGCTTTCTCGCGTCCAACGGATTGTTCTTCGCGCTGGCCGTGTCGTTGAGCGACGAGCAATTCCGCAGCTGGGGCTGGCGCGTGCCGTTCATCGTCAGCGCGGTGCTGGTCGTGCTCGGCTTGTACGTGCGTCTGAAAATCGCCGAGACGCCGGCGTTCCAGGCCGCCATCGAGCGTAAGGAACGCGTCAAGGTGCCGATCGCCACGCTGCTGTCGCAACACTGGCTGCCCACCCTGCTCGGCGCGCTCGCGATGGTGGTCTGCTACACGCTGTTCTACAACGCGACCACGTTCTCGCTGTCGTATGGCGTGTCCGTGCTGCACATTCCACGGCAGACGTTCCTCGGCCTGCTGTGCGTCGCGGTGGTGTTCATGGCGCTCGCCACGCCGCTGTCGGCACGCGCGAGCGACCGCTTCGGACGCAAGCCGGTGCTGATCGTCGGCATCATCGCGGCGATCCTGTCGGGCTTCACGATGGCGCCACTGCTCGGCAGCGGAGAAACGCCGCGGGTGCTGCTGTTCCTCGTGATCCAGCTGTTCCTGATGGGTGTGACCTTCGCGCCGATGGGCGCGCTGTTGCCGGAGCTGTTTCCGACCAACGTGCGTTACACCGGCGCGGGCGTGTCATATAACCTCGGCGGGATCCTCGGCGCATCGGTCGCGCCGTATATCGCGCAGGTGCTCGCCGCGCACGGCGGGCTGCCGTGGGTGGGCGCGTATGTATCGGTGGCCGCGGCGGTGAGCCTGATCGGCGTGCTGTGCATGCGCGAAACGCGTGACGCGCGCTTGATGTGACGATGCGAGCCGCGGCGGCGCGATGATGCGGCGGCGCGGCAACGCATTGAATGCGGTGACTTGCGGCGGTGATCGTCGACGCTGATCGTCAGCGCTGATCGTCGCCCCCTGCGCCCGACCCGATGCCCCCGGCGCATCCATTGCGCGCCGTGGCGGCATCGGCGGGACGCCTCCTTGCTCGCTGCCTATCCAGCATGCCTACGTTAATCCCCTGGTATTGCGCGCCTTTTTGACTTGCCTATACTCGATTCCAATAACCCTAAGGCAAGCAGGGAGGTTCGGATGAACGTTCATCTTCATAACGCGGACATCGTGATGATCATCGCGCTGGCGCTGCTGGGCGCCTTGCTGCTGGCATTGCGCTTTCGTCCGGCGAGCTGGAAGGGCATCGTGCTGGAAGCGCTGGCTGCGAACGCGGCTGCCATTGCCGCGGTAGTCGCGTTCGAGATGCTGGTGGCTTGAACGGCTTCAGCGGGTCTTAGCGGTAGTAATAGCCGCCGTGATGATAGTAGCCGCCGCCGTAGTAGCCAGGCGCCGGAGCGACGATGCAGCCGCCGAGTGCGGTTGCGAGGAGCGTGCCGGCGGCGAGAGTCAGAATCAAGCGTTTCATATTGTTCTCCATCGAGTCAGATTCATTCGAGCCAAACCCCGAATGACCCGATTGAACACGACAAGCCCTCGCACGAACGTTGCCATTTGTAAGGGAAGATCACCAAGGTGTTACATCGACGGTGGATGAAAACCACCGAATCGAAAGGCTTTGGGCGATGCGTTCACATCGGCGGAAAACACCGCCTATACTGCTTTCAACGCGCCCATGCGGCGCATGCCTTGCTGGCGCGGTGTACACGGCTCGGGCGCTGCGCGTGAGTAGCGGATTCGAGCGGCGCCGAGGCCGTGATTCGTGTGAAGACGGCGCGTGAATGTAACGGCGCGCTCAACGAAAAGCGACAGATTTAACAGGCGTGTAATGCGCGCAGCGAACCTCGCGCTGGTGCTTAGTGGGGTTATCGGCGCGGCCCGAACGGCGCGATCACGCATTTGCGCGTCTCGCCTGTGGGATGAAGAATCGTTGAATCCGGCGACCATATATGGCCGTTGGCTTTGACACGGAGCGGGCATCCGCGGCAGGTCGCTTCGCCGAGCACCGTTCTTCGCAACAAACGATTTCCTCTCCGCCCGCTGTTCCCCGACACGGGCGCTTTCGGAGGCGTTACGTGGCAGCGCTCATTTGACCGGGCGATCTACGCGTCACGCCTCTTTTCTTTTTGAGCAAACGATTGCGCGACAGCGCGAAGAGCAACGCTCAGCCGACGGTCGAGCGTTGCCGCGCGGCCGACTCCAGCGGCTCGCTGAGCACGTAGTTGATCGCCGCAAGCGTGGCGCTGATCGGCGGCACCGACTGGCCGTCGCCGACCGAGATCGAGCGGTACGGCGATTCGACGCCGCAATGCGACGGCGACGTCGCCATGAAGATCATCACGGTGCGCTTCTGCAACGCGTGGGCAAGATGGACGAAGCCGGTATCGGTGCCGACCACCAGCGAGCATGCGTCGATCATCTGTGCGATCTCGGTCACGCTCATCTTCGGCAGCACGGTCGAGTTCGGCACCTGCGCGGCGATCTGCTCCGCTTCGGCGCGCTCGCCGGCGGAACCCCACGGCAAGACCACGCGAAAGCCCCGCTCGGCCAGCTCGCGACCCACCGCCACCCAATGAGTGAGCGGCCACTTCTTGTCGTCTTTGGAGGTGGCGTGAAAGAATGCCGCGACCGGCGCGCTCCCGGACTCGAACGGCTCGCGCACCGGCTCGGGCAGACGCAGGTTGTAAATGGGCGGCCCTTCGACCTCGTAGCCGAGCGCCTCGCCTGCGCTGATCCGCATGCCATGCCACGCATTGCCTTGCGGACGCGGGCCGAACCGCCCGGTGTACGCGAATGCGGCGCCCCGCTCCCCCAAATCCTGGGACTGGTAGCCGATGCGCCGTGACGAGCGCGCGAGGAACGCGATGATCGCGCTCTTGTAGACGCCGTGAATGTCGATAATGAAGTCGTAGCGATACGCCCGCAAATCGGCGATGGACGCCCAGATCGCCTTCAGATCGCCCCAGCGGCGTGCCTTCTTGAAGCGCCGCAGCGGCGCGCACAGCACGCGGTCGACGCTTTCGCTCCAATGCACCAGTTCGGCGAATGCTTCGTCGGCCGCCCAATCCACCTGCACGCCCGGAAACGCGCGCTTGATATCGGCGACGACCGGCAGCGCCTGCACGATGTCGCCGAGCGAAGTGACCTTGACGATAAGGACTCGCTTCATCAATGACCTGTGAGTTGTTCGAAGAACACGCAATTTTAGCCGACAATTGTAATATTCCGTGCCGGCACGGGCAGCGCAATCTCAATACGGCGCATTACATGCCGCCGCTGATCTCCTGCGATTATGCGACATTTCACAAAGCTTTCACACCGGTTAGCCGGTGCTGCGCGCTTTATACTTCACCCTTTGCGCCAGCACACACGCCTATGTCCCGGCCGTTCTCCCTAGGTTCTTCCGCAATCACGCGTCGCGCGAGACGCCTTTGGCGGCAGTACGGCATCTTCTGGCTCGGCGCGATCGCGGTCGGCCTGGGCGCGGTGCTGTATGCGCGCTTGATCGACTGGGGCTACGCCGAGTTCCGCACCCTGCAGCACCGGTTCGTATGGGCGCCGTTGTTCGTCACGCCCGCGGTCGCAGCGCTCGCCGTGTGGCTCACGCGCACCTTCTTTCGCGGCGCCGAGGGCAGCGGCATTCCGCAGGTGATCGCCACGCTCCATTCGAAACCAGGCGAATACGGTGCGCGGTTGTTGTCGTTCCGGATTCTGTTCGGCAAGATCGCGGTGTCGTTTCTGGGGATACTGGGCGGCTTCACCATCGGCCGCGAAGGACCGACCGTGCAGGTCGGCGCGGCGCTGATGTTCAATCTGCGCAGGCTCTACCCACGCTCGAACGCACTGATCGAACGGCAGCTCGTGCTGGCCGGCGCGGCCGCCGGCTTGTCCGCCGCGTTCAATACGCCGCTCGCCGGAATCGTGTTCGCGATCGAAGAACTGACGCGCAGTTTCGAGGCGCGCGCGAGCGGCGTGCTGATCACCGCGATCATCATCGCGGGCGTGATCGCGCTCGGGCTGAACGGTAACTACACCTACTTCGGCACGATCCAGATCGGCGTGCACTTTCCCGACCTGCTCGCGCTCGCGGTGCTGCTCACGGCAGTCGTCACCGGCATAGCGGGCGGCGTGTTCGCCTGGCTGCTGCTGAATACCGCGCGCTGGATTCCTGCGCCGCTGCGTCAACTGCATGGCGAGCGGCCGGTCGTGTTCGCCGCGTTGTGCGGTTTCACGATCGCGGTGGTCGGGCTGATTTCGGGCGGCACGACGTTCGGCAGCGGCTATGCGGAAGCACGCGGACTGCTCGACGGCCATGAGCAGTTGTCGATGTTCTATCCGTTCCTGAAGATGATCGCGATGGTCGGCTCATACCTGCCCGGCATTCCGGGCGGCATCTTCGCGCCGTCGCTGTCGATCGGCGCGGGCTTCGGCAATCTGCTGCACATGGTGTTCGATTCGATGCAATTGCCGATGCTGATCGCGCTTGCGATGGTCGGCTATCTGGCCGCTGTCACGCAGTCGCCGATCACGTCGTTCGTGATCGTGATGGAGATGATCGACGGCCATGCGCTGGTGATTTCGCTGATGGCCACCGCGTTGATCTCGAGCCGCGTGTCGCGTTTCTTCGCGCCGCCGCTGTACGAGTCGCTGGCGCAGCGCTATATGGCGCCGCTGCCGAAACCGGCGCCCGCGCCGGTGCCTGAAGTGCCTGAAGTCGAGGCGCCTGAGGTGTCCGACGTCGAGGCATCGGAAACGGCGGCGCCACGCGTCGACGGCGAAACGCGTGCTGATGACGACGCCGCAGCGCCGCGTCAGTAGACGACCACGCGCGGCACGTGCACATACATCGGCCGCACCGGTACGACGACGCAGCCGGCCAGCATGACCGCGAGCGCGGCGAGCAGAAGCAGATTCTTTTTCATCGGCGTGTTTCCTGGAATACATCGGCAGGCGCTACGCCGCGCGAACGGGCGCACGCGTGAAGCTTGTGCTGGAGACCGGTAGCGGCGATGGCAACGGCGACGCGCGGCGTCGAGCGCATCGTGTCACGCGCCGCTGCCGTCGGTTGCGTTACGCCCAGTGGCCCTGGACCCAGTGATAGTTCGGCCCATGCGAGACCCAGTGACCCGGAACCCAGTGATAGCCGATTCGTTCGGCCTGCCAGTGCCCCGCGGCCCACACGTAGCGGCCGTGATCCCAACGCCAGTGACCGTGGTCCCACACATAGCCGACGCGCGGCGCGGGCACCGCTTCGTAACGCACGGGCGGCGGCGCGGACGGTGCGATCACGACCACTTCGGCGGCCGACGCGGATGCCGCAGCGGCGACGCCGGCTGCGATCAATACGGTGTTGGCAAGCAGCAAGCGAAAGTTCTTGTTCATGATGCCCTCTCTGGTTGAACACCGAAACCGGCGTTATCCGTTTAATGCGCGAGGGCTGCTAGCGGCTGACTGCGGGCGTGTTACGGCGCAGGCTGAAGTGCAACGGATTATTTCGACTTGAGGCCGGGACGCGCGCGAAGCCGCGTGAGAGCGCACACGAAAGCAACGCGGTGAAACGAGGCCGCGAGTCGGTGCAGAGAAAACAACGGGGAATGAAACGACGAAGACACCACGCCCGAGACCACGCGGCAAAGACGATCGCCTCGGCGCTCGCGCACCCCACGGCGTCGCATTATCCGAACGCAACGCCGCGCGGCGCACTGCACATCAGCATCAACATCAACATGAATATCGACATCAACTGAAACCAACCGCAGAACCGATCAGATCCTGAACGATCAAGCCTGCGGTATTTCGATCTTGACCTCGAGCACTTCGAGATCGTCCTGACGCTCGAGACTCACGCGAATATCGTCATCGGAAATTTTCACGTACTTCGAAATCACGGCTACCAGTTCGCGTTGCAACGCAGGCAGATAATCGGCGGGCGCGTGGCCGCCGGCGCGCTCGTGCGCGATGATCAACTGCAGGCGTTCCTTCGCTACCGACGCGGACTTCTTCTTCTCGCCCAGCAAAAACGAAAGAATCGACATTACGTGCGCTCCCCTTACTTGGTGCCGAAGAGGCGCTGCAGCAGCCCGGGCTTCTGGTAATCGGTAAAGCGAAGCGACTTCTGCTCGCCGAGGAAACGCGACACGACATCCTTATAGGCTTCGGCCACGTCGGTGCCGTCCAGATGCACGGCGGGCAGACCCTGGTTCGACGCGTGCAGCACCGCTTCCGATTCCGGAATCACGCCGATCAGATCGATGCGCAGAATTTCCTGGATGTCGGTGAGCGACAGCATTTCGCCTTCGCTGACGCGCTTCGGGTTGTAGCGGGTAATCAGCAGGTGTTCCTTGATCGGCTCCCTGCTTTCGATCGCGCGCTTGGTCTTCGACGACAGGATGCCGAGAATGCGATCCGAGTCGCGCACCGACGACACTTCCGGGTTGGTCACGATCAGCGCTTCGTCGGCGAAGTGCATCGCGAGCAGCGCGCCCGACTCGATGCCGGCCGGCGAATCGCAGACGATGTATTCGAAGTCCATTGCGATCAGATCGTTGATGACCTTCTCGACGCCTTCCATCGTCAGCGCGTCCTTATCGCGCGTCTGCGACGCCGGGAGGATAAAGAGGTTCTCGCACTTCTTGTCCTTGATCAGCGCCTGGTTCAGATTGGCTTCGCCCTGGATCACGTTGATCAGGTCGTACACCACCCGGCGCTCGCAGCCCATGATGAGGTCGAGGTTACGCAGGCCGACGTCGAAGTCGATCACGGCGGTCTTGCTGCCACGCAGTGCGAGGGCCGATGCAAAACTCGCGCTCGTGGTCGTCTTACCCACGCCACCCTTGCCCGAAGTCACCACAATGATTTTTGCCATTACCCTTACCTTGTGTTCGTCAAATTCATCAATTATGTGCGGCCATATTTGCCGTGAAACGCCGCGCGCGAGATTCGTTCAGCGCAGCGCCCGTTTCCTGGCGCTCAGGTGAGCCGCAGCGGTTCGATCATCAGCTTTTCTTCTTCGAGCCAGATCTGCACCGGCTTGCCGAGCACGTCGGACGGCAGCGGGTTCTCGGTCGTTCGATAGATGCCCGCGATCGAGATCAGTTCCGGTTCGAGACACGTGCAGAAAATACGCGCGTCGTGATTGCCCTGCACGCCGGCCAATGCCCGGCCGCGCAACGGCGCGTAAATATGGATGTTGCCTTCCGCGATCACTTCCGCGCCGTAGCTCACGAGACCGAGCACGACCAGATCGCCCTTCGCGTAGATGCGCTGGCCGGAGCGCAGCGGCTTGTCGACCACCATCGTTTGCGACGAGGTGGCGAGGCGCACGGGCTCAGCGGCGGGAGTGGGCTCGACTGCGGCGGCCGCGGCCGGCGTGACGGCGGCTGCAGGTGGTGCGGCGGCTGCCGTGTCCGCGCTCGGGCCGTTGACGGCTTGCGCGTCCGCATTGGCGCTGTCCTCATCGGCCGCCTTCGATGCAGCGCCGCGACGATCGCGCGCTTCGAGCAGCGGCAATGCCGATTCAGCCGCCCACGTCTGCTGCGCGTTGGCCACCACGCCGACGGGCCGCATGCGCACGCTGTCGAGCAGTTGCGCGATGTCGCCAAGCGGCACGCGCTCGTTTGCGGCGAGGCGGCGCACGTCGATTGCGACGACGTCGTTAGCGAAGAATTCAGGGGTCGCCTCGAAGCGCCGCGTCAGCTCGGCACGCATGGCGTCGAGGTCGGTTGTCTTGACCACGAACAGCAGCGTATCGACAGCGCCGCTGCGCAGTTCGAAAAAGGGTGATTTCTTGGGCGACATAGCGTTCGGCAAAAAATTTTGCGTATTTTACAGGCGTCCACGCGCGCGGCGAGCTTTTTTGCCGGAACAGTGAGCCACCTCGATTGCGGCGCGGCCAGGCCCGCGCCATTCAGACCACGCAGCCGCCGATGACCGCGCTCGATCGCTCGAGCAAGATCGCGGAACAGACGCGCAGGGGAATCGAGCGGCACGCTGTTGCGCCGCTCGCGAGATCACTGCTGGGACACCTGGGACGTGCCCGGCACGTGGCGCACCAGCAGACTTTCGATCTGCTCGGGCGCACGTGCGACGCGGCGATGCTCGCCGGTCTGATTGAAACCGAGCGCCTCGTAAAAGCGCATCGCATTGCGGTTGGCGTCGGCGACCCACGCGAAGATTTCCGTGGCGCCTTCAGCGGCTAGCCAGCTCCCGGCCGTGTCGACCAGCAGTTCGCCGCCACGCAGATGACGCACGGCCGGCGCCACCCACAACTCGCAGACGAACGCGCGGCGCGCCGCGGTGTCGTCGAAGTGCGCTTCGATCAGGCCGGCCGGATGGCCTTCGGTGTACAGGATGAAGGTGCTGGTGGAAACCGACACCGCGCGATCCGCGGCGGTGGCGTCGAAACTGGCGACATCCGCCGACAACGCGTCCTCGAGCGTCGCGCCGAAGGCATAGGGCGCCTCCCGCAACGACGCAGTACGGAGTTCGCGAAAAACGGCGCCCTGGTCAGCGGCGATACGGCGAACGGTCAATGACGGACTCATGCAGACGAAAACCCCTTGAAACCCTAAGACGTAGCTTTAACCGAACCGGCGCGCGAGTCAAATCATTATTGACACGATTGCACCGCTGCACGAAGTGTGGCTATGCGACGCGCACAACCGGGCGGCATGTCTGCGCCGCGCCGCGAGTATCGCAAGGCGCGCGCTCGGCCCGCTCGATGTGCTCACGGTGCTTCGTAGCCGCCGGTGCCGTCCGGCCACGGCGTCAGCAGTTCATAGCCGTCGTCGGTCACGGCGATCATGTGCTCCCATTGCGCCGACAGCGAGCGGTCCTTGGTGACCACGGTCCAGCCGTCGCGCTGCACCGTGGTGCCCGCGCGGCCCGCATTGATCATGGGCTCGATCGTGAAGACCATGCCCGGCTTCAGACGCACGCCCTGCCCCGGTTGGCCGTAATGCAGCACCTGCGGGTCTTCGTGATAGACCTTGCCGATGCCGTGCCCGCAGTAGTCGCGCACGATCGAGAAGCCATCGCGCTGCGCCACTTTCTGGATCGCGTAGCCGACGTCGCCGAGCGTCGCGCCCGGCTTCACTTCGCGGATGCCGGCGAGCATCGCCTCGTAGGTCGTGTCGACCAGCTGGCGCGCCACCGTGCTCGGCTGGCCCACGCAATACATACGGCTGGTGTCGCCGAAGTAGCCGTCCTTGATGATCGCGACGTCGATGTTGATGATGTCGCCGTCCTTCAGGACTTCGTTGCGATTCGGAATGCCGTGGCACACCACCTGGTTGACCGACGTGCAGACCGTCTTGGGAAACCCCAGGTAGCCGACATTGGCCGGAATCGACTTTTGCGTGTTGACGATGTAGTCGTTGCACAGCGCGTCGAGCTCTTCGGTGGAAACGCCGGCCTTGACGTGCTCGCCGATCATTGCCAGCACGTCGGCCGCGAGGCGGCCGGAAATGCGCAGCTTGGCGATGTCGTCGGGGGACTTGTAGGTAATGGCCATGAATTCAGTCGATGTGGGTCGGATGGGGTTCGATGTTCAGCGCATGCCGAGCCGCCGCGAGCGGCCCGGCAAATCACGCTCACACCGGCGATCACCCGACCAATTGTACAGAGGATCGCCACGGGACCCGGGCAAAACGGGCTGAACGGAGTCGCAGCGTGATTTTATTAGACGCTGGGCCGGGGTTGGAAAGTGCGACG
Source organism: Paraburkholderia panacisoli (assembly GCF_008369935.1). Classification (GTDB taxonomy): domain Bacteria; phylum Pseudomonadota; class Gammaproteobacteria; order Burkholderiales; family Burkholderiaceae; genus Paraburkholderia; species Paraburkholderia panacisoli. The sequence continues at coordinate 103,631 of NZ_VTUZ01000012.1, forward strand.
CGCTGCATGTCGGGGCGTGTTGCCGGCGCACGAGGAAACCACTTTTGATGGCTTGCAAGCCGGTTCGCCGCCGCTCACGGATTTGCTTCGTTGGCTTCGTGAAGGCGTTGCGCTCGCGCTTGTTCTTCCCGGAACACGCGGCCTTTCTCATAACAACGGAAGCTCGTTCAAGTCCGCGATTTGCGTAAAGGCGTGCGCGAACGCTGGCTGCTGATCCGTCGGCGCCGCGAGGACGCGCTTCTCGGTTGGCATCTCAGTCGGCCTTCGCCAGAACGAACTGCATCACGTCCGTGCGTCCTTCGTCGAAGCCCGCTTCGCAGTACGCCAGATACAGCCGCCACGTGCGCACGAAAATCTCGTCGAAGCCCTGCGCACGGATCGGCTCGATCTGCATTTCGAAAGCGGACCGCCAACGACGCAAGGTCTCCGCGTAGTCGCGGCCGAACACAAGCGACCTGTGCGCCACCAGCTTGCCGCCCTGCGCGGCAGCGGCAAAACGCTGCGGACTCGGCAGCATGCCGCCCGGAAAAATGCACTCGCGAATGAAGTCGCTCGTCGCGCGATAAGCGGCGAAGTGCGAGTCGTCGATCCGTGATGGTCTGCACCAAAGCGCACGCGCGCCCGAGCGTATTCGAGCTGCGCCGGCGAGATCGTCACGCCATGCACATGGATGCCCTGGCGCGCAGCGTGCATCGCGAAGCCGCCCCATCCGCAGCCTATCTCCAGCACGCGCATGCCCGCGCGCAAACCGAGGGTATCGAGGATGCGTCGATACTTCGCATGCTGTGCATCTTCGAGCGATCGCTGGAAGTCGCCGTCGAACACCGCGCCCGAATAGGTGAAGCCAGGGTCCAGCCAGCGCGCGTAGAACGCATTGCCGATGTCGTAGTGCGCGTGAATATTGCGCCGGCTGCCCGAGCGCGTGTTGGCTCGCAACCGGTGACGCAAGCCGTACCAGAGCCGCGCGAGCCAGCCGCCGGACACCGTGCGTTGCAACCCGCGCTCATTGCGGATCGCGACGTGCAACAGCGCGACGAGATCGGGCGTGTCGACCCAGAACGCGCGCCACGCGTCCGCGAAACCGATATCGCCTTTGCGCAGGATCGCGCCGCACGCGCGCCAGTCATGCAACTCCAGACGCGCACCCGGCGCCGCGTGCGGATCGCCGAACACGCGCTGCTGGCCGTCGGGCGTGACGAGGACCAGATGCCCGGCCTGAATCCGTTCGAGCAAGGACAGAAACAGACGGACTGCGCGGCGGCAGACGTTTGCCCGGCTGCGGGTTGGTCGATGCAAGCGTCGGCGGTGCGTGCCGGCGCGGGATGCTTGCCGTAGAACGGCGCATTCTTCAAAGCGAGGCGCAGCGCCTGCCAGTGAATTCGCACGATGACACCGGCTGTCAGGAGCGGCTGACGCATCAGCGCGGCGCATGCGCTCGCGCGTGTCAGCGGCTCAAGGCGGCCGCCCAACGCTGTGCGGATCAACAGACCGTCGGCGTCATGGTCATCGATCGACACGGCCGCTCTGCCCAGGCCTTCCCTGACGCGGAACGTATAGCCGCCTTCCACGCGGCAAAACGGCGATACATGCAGCACTTTCCGACACATGAGCTGTGTGTCGGCGGTGATCGGCACGTTGCGTGGCGCGCTGAGCAGATAGCGGTGGCGCTCGCCGAAGGTGTTGCGCACTTCGGCGAGCAGCGCGCGCAACTGGCCGTCGCGGTCGTGACAGAACCAGAAGCTGACCGGGTTAAACGCGTAGCCGAACACGCGCGGAAAAGCCGGTAGCCAGATGCGGCCGCCCGCTTCCTCGATGCCTGCCGCCGAGAGTTGCGCGCGCATCCATGCGGCCAGATCGCTGCCGTCGCGCGGACCGTGGTCGCGTCGATGCAGGCTGAGCGGCCGCCAACGGTCGATGCCGAACCAGCCGCGATCCAGCGACGCCAGCCGGTCCAGATCGCATCGCACATAGAACACTGGGTACGTGAAGCGATGCGGCTTCGGCCGCAGAAGCTCGTGCATCACGTGGCTTGTCAGCAGCCAGGCCGAGGGGGCGAGGTCCGCTGTGACGTTTGCCGTGACGTTTGCTGTGATGCTCGTTGCAACGCTGCTCACAGGCTTCGCGCGAGTGATGGACTTCATAGCCCGGCCCAATCCGGCAATGCGTTGAAATCCGCAGCGACACGCAGTGTCGGTTTCAGACCGTCCTCGTGAAAGCCGTAGCCCGTCCACGCGCCCGCGAACCATGTGCGGCGCTTGCCTTGCAATGACGGCAAGCGATGCTGTGCATCGATCGCGGCGAGATCGAACTGCGGATGGTCGTAGTGAAAGCGGCGCGACTCAGTGCCGGGCGCAGGCGATGTCACGGGATTGAACGTGACGACGAGCGGCGTGTTGAATGGCAGCGGCTGCAACTGATTGACCAGATAGCTGACGCAGACCGGATGCGAACCGTCGCGGCCGCGCGTGCCGAGATAGTTCCACGCCGACCACACACGCTGACGACGCGGCAGCAGCGTCGTATCGGTATGCAGCACGGCGAGATTCGGCTGATAACGCACCGCGCCCAACACGCTGCGCTCGTCCTGATCGGCGTCTTCGACCAGGCGCAAGGTGGTCGGCCCGTGGGTGGCGAGCACCAGCGCGTCGAAGCGCTCGACGCCGTCGCCGGTATAGACGTCGATGCCATCGGCCGAGCGCCGCACGCCTCGCACGGGAATGCCGATGCGAACGTCATCGAGCGTGCTCATGATGCGCGCCACGTACTCCCGTCCGCCGCCGCTCACGGTGCGCCACTGCGGCCGGCGGTTCACCTGCAGCAACGCGTGATTCAGACAGAAGCGCAGGAAGGTGGTGGCCTGGAATGCGAGGATGTCGGCGGTGGCGCTCGACCAGATTGCGGCGGCCATCGGCAGCAGATAGTGCCGCTGGAACGCGCCGCCGTAGTCGCCGGCCGTCAGCAGTTCGCCCATCGACGCGCGCGTGCGCGTCGCGATTTCGAGGTTCTGCTCGGCGCCCCGATTGAACCGCCTGATGTCGCGCAGCATACCGATGAAGGTCGGCGAAAACAGATTGCGACGCTGCGCGAAGACCGTGTTCAGACTGTGGTGCCGGCCCATTCCAGACAGCCATTGTCGAGCGAGACCGAGAAGCTCATTTCGCTCGGATGCGACTGGATGCCGAGTTCGCTGAACAGCGCGATCAGGTTCGGATACGTGCGGTCGTTGAACACGAGGAAGCCGGTGTCGACCGGATGCGTGTGGCCGTCGAACGTGACGTCGACGGTGTGGGTGTGGCCGGCCCGCATAGTCGGCCGATTCGAACAGCGTGACGCGGCATTGACGCGCCAGCAGATACGCGCTCGCCAAACCCGAGATGCCCGCGCCGACGACCGCGATCCGAGAGCCGCAGGGCAGCGATGAGGTCGTCGGTGCGGGAGGGGTCATGGCGCGTGTCCTGATCGAGGGACGCGCGCGCTCTTACCTGGTTAGCGAGGTCTGATGCGGCGGGGTTGCGCGTCCTTGAGGGGATTTACGCAGCGGGGGCGGGAATGGATGCAGAGGTGGATTGGCGTGGATGACGCTTACATGCATGCATGCCTGATCGAGTCGACGATATCGATGCTGCTGGCAATTTCTCGCGCATCGTTGCATGCCACCGGGTGATGACAGTCGAATCGCATCGGTGAATCGAACTGCTATACCGACCGCAGCGACCTTGCCGAAAACCACGCGATGATTCGCCGCCGCAAAAGCAAAACCCCCGCAAAACTTTCGCTTTGCGGGGGTTTTAAATTTGGCGGAAAGGGTGAGATTCGAACTCACGGTACCCCTAAAGGTACACTGGATTTCGAGTCCAGCGCATTCGACCACTCTGCCACCTTTCCGTGTTTTCCAACTCGCAGCAATGAAGCTGCTCTGTCAGAACCAAGCGGGTCGTTGCTTGGGAGAGAAAGATTATAGAACAGCTAAATCGGATTTCCAAGCCCCTCATCAAAAAATTTTCAGAGGGACCTGGCAGCCGGCGAGCGTTCAGCCCGCCTTCACTTCCAGCCGCTCCACGCCGCCGAGGTAAGGCCGCAGCGCCGCCGGCACCGTCACCGAACCGTCGGCGTTCTGGAAGTTCTCCAGCACAGCCACGAGCGTGCGACCCACCGCCAGACCCGAACCGTTCAGCGTGTGCACCAGCTCCGGCTTGCCTTGCGCATTGCGATAACGGGCCTGCATCCGGCGCGCCTGGAACGACTCCGTGTTCGAGCAGCTCGAAATCTCGCGATAGGTGTTCTGCGCCGGCACCCACACTTCCAGGTCATAGGTCTTCGCAGCCGAGAAGCCCATATCGCCCGTGCACAACGTGATCACGCGATACGGCAGCTCCAGCTTCTGCAAAATCGCCTCGGCGTGGCCGACCATCTGCTCCAGCGCGTCATACGACGCTTCCGGCGCGACGATCTGCACCATCTCGACCTTGTCGAACTGATGCTGGCGGATCAGGCCACGCGTGTCGCGCCCATACGAGCCCGCTTCCGAGCGGAAGCACGGCGAATGCGCGGTCAGCTTGATCGGCAGCGCGTCGGCTTCGACGATGCTGTCGCGCACCGTGTTGGTCAGCGAAATCTCCGACGTGGAGATCAGGTACTGCGTGACCGTGTTCTCGTCACCGCCCTTCTCGACGCGGAACATGTCGTCGGCGAATTTCGGCAACTGGCCGGTGCCGTACAGAATCTCAGGATTCACGATGTACGGCGTGTACACCTCGGTATAGCCGTGCTGCTGCGTATGCGTGTCGATCATGAACTGCGCGAGCGCGCGATGCAGCCGCGCGATCTGTCCGCGCAGCAGCGTGAAACGCGCGCCCGACAGCTTCGCGCCGGTTTCGAAGTCGAGTCCGAGCGGCGTGCCGACATCGACGTGATCCTTCACCTCGAAGTCGAACTGGCGCGGCGTGCCCCAGCGGCGCACTTCGACATTGCCGGCTTCGTCGTCGCCGACCGGCACGCTTTCATGCGCGAGGTTCGGCACGCCTTGCAGCAGGTCGGACAGACGCTTCTGGATATCGTCGAGCCTGGCCGCCGACGCCTTCATCTCGTCGCCGATGCCGCCGACTTCGGCCATCACCGCCGAGGTGTCCTCGCCCCGCCCTTTCATCGCGCCGATCTGCTTCGACAGGCTGTTGCGGCGCGCCTGCATTTCTTCGGTACGGGTCTGGGTGTCGCGGCGTTCCGCTTCGAGCGCGGTGAACGCCGCCGCGTCGAAGGTATAGCCGCGGTCGGCGAGGCGCCTGGCGACGCCGTCGAGGTCTTTGCGCAGCAGCTGAATGTCGAGCATGGGATGGGACGGGTGTTCGTTGTATGAAGGGAGGATTTTAGCGCACCGGCGCGCGCGGCCGGTGCGTTACATGGTCGACGCGCGGCGGATCGCCGGCCCGGCGTCGAAAGCAAAGCAACGCAAGTGCGACTCGACACGACGCAAGCGCCGGAAAAGCTCAGCCCTTCTTGCGCTTGTTCTCGCTGCGCCATTGCGCATCCAGCTCGGCCAGACGCGCCATCTTGTCGCCGATCTTGCCCTCGAGACCGCGCGGCGTCGGCTCGTACCAGTGCGGATCGCGCATGTTGTCCGGCAGATAGGTCTCGCCGGCCGCGTAGGCATCGGGCTCGTCGTGCGCGTAGCGGTACTCGTGGCCGTAGCCGAGTTCTTTCATCAGCTTGGTCGGCGCGTTGCGCAGATGCACCGGCACGCCGCGCGACTGATCCTTGCTGACGAAGCGGCGCGCTTCGTTATACGCGTTGTACCCGGCGTTCGACTTCGGCGCGACTGCCAGGTAAATGATGGCCTGCGCCAACGCCAGTTCGCCTTCGGGCGTGCCGAGGCGCTCGTAAGTTTCGGCGGCGTCGAGCGCGATGCGCGCGGCGCGCGGATCGGCGAGGCCGATGTCCTCCCACGCCATGCGCACGATGCGGCGCGCCAGATAACGCGGGTCCGCGCCGCCGTCGAGCATCCGGCAGAACCAGTACAGCGCGCCGTCCGGGCTGCTGCCGCGCACCGATTTATGCAGCGCGCTGATCTGGTCGTAGAATGCGTCGCCGCCTTTGTCGAAGCGGCGCAGATTTTCCGCGAGCGCGCTGCCGAGCAACGCGCCGTCGATCTCCGTGGTCTTTTGCTGCGCGGCCGCGCGCGCGACGATTTCGAGGTTGTTCAGCAGCTTGCGGCCGTCGCCGTCGGCGGAACCGATCAGCGCGTCGCGCGCTTCGTCGGTGAACGTGAGGCCGCCCAGTTCCTGCTGCGCGCGTTCGAGCAGTTCGCGCTGCTCGTCGTCGGTGAGGCTTTTCAGCACGTAGACGGCGGCACGCGAGAGCAGCGCGCTGTTCACCTCGAACGACGGATTCTCGGTCGTCGCGCCGACGAACACGAACAGCCCCGACTCGACGTGCGGCAAGAACGCGTCCTGCTGGCTCTTGTTGAAGCGATGCACTTCGTCGACGAACACCAGCGTCTGATGGCCGTTCGCGCGATGAATCTGCGCGGTCTCGACGGCTTCGCGGATATCCTTCACGCCCGAGAGCACCGCCGACAACGCGATGAACTCGGCGTGAAACGCATCGGCCATGAGCCGCGCGAGCGTGGTTTTGCCGACGCCGGGCGGGCCCCAGAGGATCATCGAATGAGCTTCGCCGGATTCGAATGCGACTCGCAGCGGCTTGTTCGGGCCGAGCAGATGGGTCTGGCCGATCACTTCGTCGATATTGCGGGGCCGCAGGCGTTCGGCGAGCGGAACATTGGCACGGGTTTCTTCAAACATGACGTTTTGGGGATAATCTCGGCTTTCCGGACGCGGTCCCGTATGGTCCATATGGTCCGTTCGGTCCGTTTGGCCCGTATGAAGGCGGCGTGCTGCCGGATGAGCGCAAAGACGGCCCGCGAAGGTGCGGGCAACGTCCTGCATTATGACAGTGACGGCGTTCGGACGATGGCCGCGCCTCACGGTTGAATGACCCGGGCGGCGTCGCCCCGGAAAAAACTTGGCAATCAACGACGCAGCCGCGCAGGCAAAGGCCGATAACAACGGCCAGCGCGGCTGCGCCAGCAACCTAGCACACAGACCGTCAAGCGGCCTGGCAAGCAACACCAACAGGGACAAGACCAGATGGCACAAGATCCACTCGCCGGCGACGCCGGTTCCACCTACGCGCCGCTCACGCCGGTGCCCGACGCGCGCCGCGCGTTCCGCACCGGCGACGCGTTCGCGCTCTGGTTCTCGCTCGGCATCGGTCTGCTGGTCGCGCAGGCCGGCGCGCTACTGGTGCCGGGGCTCTCGCTGCCGCACGCGCTGCTGGCGATCGTGATCGGCAGTGTGATCGGCGTGGTGCTGCTGGCGCTGGCCGGCGTGATCGGCACGGACACGGGGCTCGCGGCGATGTCGTCGCTGCGTACGACGCTCGGCGTGCGCGGCGCGTCGGTGCCGGCGGTGTTGAACGCGGTGCAACTGGTCGGCTGGGGTTCGTTCGAGGTGATCGTGATGCGCGACTCCGCCGACGCCCTCGCCAAACAGGCGTTCGGCTTCTCGATGCCTCTGATCTGGACCGTGGTGTTCGGCCTGCTCGCGACGCTGCTGGCGATCAGCGGCCCGCTGTCGTTCGTACGGCGTTTTCTGCGCACCTGGGGCATCTGGCTGCTGCTCGCGGGCGCGGTGTGGCTCACGTGGAATCTGCTCGCACGGCACAACCTCGCGGAACTGATGCAACGTCCGGGCACGGGCGAGATGCCGTTCGGCGGCGCGATCGACCTGGTGGTGGCGATGCCGCTGTCGTGGCTGCCGCTGATCGCCGACTACACCCGCTTCGGCCGGCGTCCCGGCGAGACGTTCCGCGGCACGCTGCTCGGCTATGGGATCGCGAACATCTGGTTCTATGCGCTCGGCGCGGTGTATGGCCTCGCGGCCGGCGGCGGCGACGCGCTGCTGACCGGCGCGCTAGCCCAAGCCGGCGGCGGCTTCGCGCTGCTGCTGATCCTGATCGACGAAATCGACAACGCGTTCGCCGACATCCACTCGGCCGCCGTCTCGACCGGCACGTTCTGGACGCGCGGCAGCGTGCCGTTGTTGTCGGCGGCATTCGGCGCACTGTGTACGCTGATCGCGCTGCTCGTGCCGATGGCGAAGTATCAGAACTTCCTGCTGCTGATCGGCTCGGTGTTCGCGCCGTTGTTCGGCGTGGTGCTGATGGATCACTTCATCGTGCGCAAGCGCCGCATCGAAGCCGCCGCACTGGCCGACGTGCGTGGCCGCTATGGCTTCTCGGGCGGCTGGCATCTGAGCGCGTTCATCGCGTGGGCGATCGGCATCGCCGCGTATCAGGTGATCAATCAATGGCTGCCGAATCTCGGCGCGACGTTGCCGTCGCTGGTGATCGGCGCGGTGTGCTACTTCGTGTTCGTGTCGGCGCGCAAGACTGCTTACGCTTGACGCTTCGCGATGCGTTGTCTGCGCTAGTCGGTTGAAGAAGAAAAAGCCTGCGTTTGCAGGCTTTTTCTTTTGCGCGTGGCGCTTCAAAGATCACGCGCCATGCGACGCGGATCACTTTACCGCGCGGCCGCCCGATACTCGACGCCCGGCAGCACGCACAGCAATTCGAACGCGAGATTCGCGCCGAGCAGCGCGGTCGTGCCGAACGGATCGTACGGCGGCGCCACCTCGACCAGATCGCAGCCGACGATGTTCAACCCGCGCGCGCCGCGAATGATCTCCAGCGCCTGCGGCACCGTCAGCCCCGCGATCTCCGGCGTGCCCGTCCCCGGCGCGAAGGCCGGATCGATCCCGTCAATGTCGAACGTGATGTACACCGGGCCGTCGCCCATCCGCTCGCGCACGCGCGCCATCAGCGGCGCGAGCGACTGGTTCCAGCACGCCTCGGCCTGCACGACCTCGAAGCCCTGATCGCGGCACCAGTCGAAGTCTTCCGCCGCGTAGCCCGTGCCGCGCAGACCGATCTGCACTACCCGCTCGCAATCGAGCAGGCCCTCTTCGACCGCACGGCGAAACGGCGTGCCGTGCGCGATCTTCTCGCCCATCATGGTGTCGTTGACATCGGCATGCGCGTCGACGTGAATCAGGCCGACCTTGCCGTGCTTGCGATGAATCGCACGCAGGATCGGCAACGCGATGGTGTGATCGCCGCCGAGCGTGATCGGCGTGCAATCGTGCTGGAGAATTTCGTCATACGCGGTTTCGATGCGCGCGATCGAGTCGTGCAGGTTGTACGGATTGATCGCGACGTCGCCGAGATCGGCCACACGCAGCGAATCGAACGGCGCCGCGCGGGTCGCCATGTTGTACGGCCGCAGCAGCACCGATTCGCTGCGGATCTGGCGCGGCCCGAAGCGCGCGCCGGTGCGGTTCGACGTGCCGAGATCGAACGGCACGCCGACGAAGCACGCGTCAAACCCGGCGGCCGAGCCGACGTTCGGCAGCCGCATCATCGTCGCGATGCCGCCGCAGCGTGGCATTGCGTTGCCGGACAGCGGCTGCGGCCGTTCGCCGGCGTCGGGGGAAATGAAGGAGGAGGTATTCATCGTGGCTCGGCAATGAAAAAAGGGCGGCACGAGAAACGTGCGGACCGGCCCGAGGACAACGTAAAAACCGCCTCTTGCCGGGATGAATCCCGATTCTTGAGCAATTTTCCGGAACTTGAAATAGCGCCTCGCCGAACTTCACATCGATCGTGATCGATGTATGCTGACGCATGTTCTCCCAGCTCACTGACCTCGATCTGCGGCTGATCCGCGTGTTTCTCGCCATCGTCGACGCGGGCGGCGTCTCGCCCGCCCAGGCGACGCTCAACGTCGGCCAGTCGACCATCAGCACCCAGCTCGCCACGCTCGAAACGCGGCTGGGCTACCGGCTATGCGAGCGCGGCCGCGGCGGCTTCAGCCTGACCGCGCGCGGCGAGCAGTTCATCGAGGCCGCCCGCGGACTGCTGTCAGCGGTGGACACCTTCGGCATGCAGGCGCGCAACGTGGGCCGCAAGCTGGTCGGCACGCTCGACATCGGCATGATCGGGCACACGCCGGTATCGGCCAGCGCGCGCATCAGCGAGGCGATCGGCCGCTTTCGCGCGCGCGATCAGTCGGTGCGTTTCTCGATTCTGGTGCGCTCGCCGGGCGAGCTGGAAGAGTTGCTGCTCAACGGGCGGATTCAGATCGGCATCGGCTATTTCTGGCATCGCGTGCCATCGCTCGAATACACCGAGGTGTTCGCCGAAGATCAGTTCGCCTATTGCGCGAAAGGCCACCCGCTGTTCGCGCGGGCGGGCGACGTGTCGGCGGAAGAGGCCGCCCAGCATGAATGGGCGTGGCGCAGTTATCCGCTGCCCGAAGCAGAGAGTTCGACTACGCCGCAGAACGTCACCGCCGTGGCGGACAACATGGAAGCGGTCGCGATGCTGGTGCTGTCCGGGCATCACCTCGGCTATTTGCCGGGGCATTTCGCGTCGCCGTTCGTCGAGCAAGGGCTGCTTGCCGCGTTGAATCCGGCGCGCATGCGCTACCGGGTCGCGTTTCATATGGTCGCGCGGGCGCGGCAGCATCGAACGGATATCGTCGAAGCATTTATCGACGATATGAAAGCCGCCCATCCGCCGCAGGGTCTGGACGTAGACGAGTAGCGCATTTCCAGCCGCTTTGGACGGACGCCTTCGACAAGCGCCCAGCAATGAAAAAGCCGCGCTCGAAGCGCGGCTTTCCTTGCCTGCGAAACGACACCCGCAGCAGCCTTATCCGTTGATCACATCCGCGCCCTTCGGCACCGTGAACTTGAACGCATCGGCCGGCAGCGGCGGATTCTTCTGAATGTTCGAGAACGTGAGCAGCGTCACGTTGCCGAACACGTCGTGCAATTCCATCGCTTCCAGATTGCCGTCCTTGAAGCCGATGCCGACGCGTTGAAACTGCGTGTCCTTCGCCTTCGGCGTCAGTTCGAGCCAGTCGATGCCGGCCTTCACGCCCGCATCACGCAGCGTGAAGTTCTTGTCCAGATCGTTGCTGCCGAACAGGATCGCCGCCGGGCTCGCGCCGAGCGCGCCGCCGAGCGCGCGCACCGTCACCTGGTTCAGATCCTTGTCGTACACGTAGAGCTTGTCGCCGTCTGCCTGGAGCAGTTGTTCATAGGGCTTCTCGTACTGCCAGATGAACTTGCCGGGACGCGCGAACGTGAAGGTGCCGCTCGACGTGCCGGTCTTGCCCGCACCGCCGGTGGAGAGCGCGCCGCTCGCGCCCTGCGCCTTGCTCGGCGCACGCACTTCCTGCTGCACGAAGGTGCCGCGCGCCGAGTGGACTTGCGCGACGAACGTCTTTAGTTGTTCGGTGCCGCTCGCGAATGCCTGCGACGCGACGAGCACCGACGCGCCGATCGCCATTCCGGCGACGCTGCGCACGATCGTCCGCGCGAGTTGGCCGAAGCGGCTGGATTGAGCGCTCTGTCGAACGCGCTGCTGCGCGAATCGCTGCATATGATTTTCTCCCTTGAGTGAATTCGTTGAACGGCCGCGATGGGCGATGAGGAGGGGCGACGGCCGTTTGGCTTTGGTGGCGTGCTGCTGGTGCACGGCCCCGAGACTTGCCTCCGGGGCCGTATCCAACAGATTAGGGAGGCGCCCTTAAACGAGCCTTATGAATCCCGTGAGCCTCACTTGAGCTCTGACTCACTGCACCAGCGGCCTTACACACAGCGCAAGGCCCACCGGCCTATTCCGCTTCCCGCGCCGGCGCGAGAATCTCGCGATTGCCGTTCGACGACATCGCCGACACCACGCCCGAGTTCTCCATCTGCTCGAGCAAACGCGCGGCCCGGTTATAGCCGATGCGCAAATGCCGTTGCACCAGTGAGATCGACGCGCGGCGGTTCTTCAGCACCACGTCGACCGCCTGGTCGTACAGCGGATCCGACTCACCGTCGGTCGAACCGGCGCCCGCCGCGCCTTCCTCGCCGCCCTCGCCGGTCACGCCGCCTTCGAGAATGCCCTCGATGTAGTTCGGCTCGCCCTGCTCCTTGAGTTTGTCGACGACGCGATGCACCTCTTCATCCGACACGAACGCGCCGTGCACCCGCACCGGCAAGCCGCTGCCCGGCGGCAGATACAGCATGTCGCCCATGCCGAGCAGCGATTCCGCGCCCTGCTGGTCGAGAATCGTGCGCGAGTCGATCTTCGACGACACCTGGAAGGCCATGCGCGTCGGCACGTTGGCCTTGATCAGGCCGGTGATCACGTCCACCGACGGACGCTGCGTGGCGAGAATCAGATGGATGCCGGCCGCGCGCGCCTTCTGCGCGATCCGTGCGATCAACTCTTCGACCTTCTTGCCGACCACCATCATCAGGTCGGCCAGTTCGTCGATCACAACGACGATGTTCGGCAGGCGCGTGAGCGGCTCCGGATCGTCCGGCGTGAGGCTGAACGGATTCGGCAGCTTCTCTTCGCGCTTGGCCGCGTCGTCGATCTTGTGGTTGTAGCCGGCGAGGTTGCGCACGCCGAGCTTGCTCATCAGCTTGTAGCGCCGCTCCATTTCGGCGACCGCCCAGTTCAGCGCGTGACCGGCCTGGCGCATGTCCGTCACCACCGGACACAGCAGATGCGGGATGCCTTCGTAGACGCTCATTTCGAGCATCTTCGGATCGATCAGGATCATGCGGACCTGGTCGGCGCTCGCCTTGTAGAGCAGCGACAGGATCATCGCGTTGATCCCCACCGACTTGCCCGAACCGGTGGTGCCGGCCACCAGCAGGTGCGGCATCTTCGCGAGGTCGGCGCACACCGGCTTGCCGCCGATGTCCTTGCCGAGCCCCATGGTCAGCGGCGACGCGGCGTCCGCATAGACCGCCGAGCCGAGAATCTCCGACAGCGCCACGGTCTGGCGGCGCTGATTCGGCAGCTCCAGCGCCATGAAATTCTTGCCCGGAATCGTTTCGACCACGCGGATCGACACGAGCGACAGCGAACGCGCGAGGTCCTTCGCCAGACTGACGATCTGGCTGCCCTTCACGCCGGTGGCCGGCTCGATTTCATAACGCGTGACGACCGGCCCCGGATAGGCAGCGACCACGCTCACCTCGACACCGAAGTCCTTGAGCTTTTTCTCGATCAGACGCGACGTGAATTCCAGCGTATCGGCGGAGATGGTTTCCTGCGCGGCGGGCGCGGGGTCGAGCAGCGAGATGGGCGGCAACGTGGAGTCGCCGGGCAGATCGGTGAAGAGCGGCACTTGCCGTTCTTTCTCGACGCGCTCCGATTTGGCCGGTGTGACGAGCGGCGGCACGATCATGACCGGCTCGTGTTCCTCGATCCGCACGCGGCCCTTCTCGACCTTGCCTTCGCGCTTCACCGCGGCTGCTTCGCCGAGCTTGCGGTCGCGGCCGGCCTCGCGGCGCAGCTTCGCGAAGGTCACGGCGGAGATAATCGATTCGCCGACCTTCTCCGACACCGACAGCCACGAAAAACGGAAGTACAGCGACAAGCCGATGGCGAGCGCGATCAGCAAAGCGAGCGTGCCGCCGGTGAACCCCAGCGCATGCGACACCCCGCGCGCGACGGCCTCGCCGACCACACCGCCCATGGTGCCCGGCAACTGCACCTTCAGCGACCACATGCGCAACGCCTCGATGCCGCTGCACGCGAGCAGCACCAGCACGAACGCAAACGCGTCCGCCAGCCAGCCCACGCCGCGCGGCCCGGATTCCTGGTCGTCTTCGTGACGGGTGATGCGCCGGTAGTTGGCGGAAATGTGACGCCCGAGCAGCACGATCCACCAGTAGGCGGACAGGCCGAACAGCAGCAGCATGATGTCCGAGGTCCGCGCGCCGACGCGCCCCGCCCAGTTGGCGATATGGTCGGTCTGCGCGGAATGGGTCCAGCTCGGATCGTGCCTGCTGTAGCTGACGAGCGCCATTAGCAGGAACACGCCGAGCGCCACCTGCAGGATCCAGCGGATTTCGGTGAAAAGGCGCGACATGCGGTGCGGCAATGCCTGCGCGCTCGCGGAATAGGGAGCTTTTGCCATTGATCCTGTTGCGTGGGTAGCCGATTGCCGGCCGCAAACGCGGCCAGAGCCTCACCCAGCGGGCTTCGGCTCCGATCCCGGCGACCGGAAACTTCGATCGGGCCTATTGTAAACGCAGTGTCCCGCGCAAGGCTGTAAATGACGGTAACGAGGCCGATTGGCCACGGTGCCGCACCACGCGGGACCCGCGGCCATGCTATCGCGGTGATCGGAAAGCTTCATGGAGCAGCCTCGCGCCCCGCCCTTTATAATGCCGCACTGGCACCCATCTACAGTCTCAGCTCAAGTCGCACGGCCTCGCATGGGCGAGCCCGGCGCCGTATAAGGATTCAATCATGCCCGCAACTTCAACGAAACACGCCAAGGTTCTGATTCTCGGTTCCGGTCCCGCCGGCTATACGGCGGCGGTCTACGCGGCGCGCGCCAACCTCGCGCCGGTGCTGGTCACGGGCCTCGCCCAGGGCGGCCAGCTGATGACCACGACCGACGTCGAAAACTGGCCCGCCGACGCCAACGGCGTGCAAGGCCCGGAACTGATGACGCGCTTCCTGGAGCACGCCGAGCGCTTCAACACCGAAATCATTTTCGACCACATCCATACGGCCAAACTGGATGAGAAGCCGATTCGCCTGATCGGCGATTCGGGCGAATATACCTGCGACTCGCTGATCATCTCGACCGGCGCGTCCGCGCAGTACCTCGGCCTGCCGTCCGAAGAAGCGTTCATGGGCAAAGGCGTGTCGGCCTGCGCGACCTGCGACGGCTTCTTCTACAAGCAGCAGCACGTGGCGGTGATCGGCGGCGGCAACACCGCGGTCGAGGAAGCGCTGTACCTCGCCGGCATCGCGAAGAAAGTGACGGTGATCCATCGCCGCGACAAGTTCCGCGCCGAGCCGATCCTGATCGACCGTCTGCTGGCGAAGGAAAAGGAAGGCGTCGTCGAAATCAAGTGGAACCACACGCTCGACGAAGTGACCGGCGACCAATCCGGCGTGACCGGCCTGCGCATCAAGCACACGCAAACCGGCGAAACCACCGACATCGCGCTGCAGGGCCTGTTCGTCGCGATCGGCCACAAACCGAACACGGACATTTTCGAAGGCCAGCTGGAGATGAAGAACGGCTACATCATCACCAAGGGCGGCCTGAACGGCCTCGCGACCGCCACCAGCGTGCCGGGCGTGTTCGCCGCGGGCGACGTGCAGGACCACGTCTACCGTCAGGCGATCACCAGCGCGGGCACGGGCTGTATGGCGGCGCTGGACGCGCAGCGCTATCTGGAAACGATCAACGAGATGGCCGGCGAGCACGCGATGAGCCAGGAAGCCGACCGTTGATCGGCGGCGCTGAACGGCGACGGTAAAATGGTGGTTGGGCGTGACCCGGCCGCCTGTTTGAGAGAAGGCCGCGGCTGCAAAGCCGGCGGCCTTTTTTGCGTGTGGGCGGGTGGGGTTTGTGGCGGGTTTGCCTTGCAGGTTTGCCTTGGGCTGCACTGTGTTCGCGCTGGCCGTGCCCGCACCGCACGCATGCCGCCCATTTGCAATGCGCCTGCCGCGCGGACCCGTTGTCGAGCGCTTCGCCACAACGCCGCAGCATCCGTTTGAACGCCCGTAAACAATCATCGCGCGACCGACCTACATTTTCTGCGTGTATTACCGATATGCCGAAGAATCACCCCCACCCAAGCGAACCGAAGCGCCCGCGCGCCGTTGCGAAGCCCGCGCCTGAACCGGCCGCGCCCGCCGCCCAACCGAAGCTCGATCGAGCGGCGGGGCTCGCCGGCCTCGGCGCGCTGCGCGACGCCTTGAAGGTCGATACGCAACGGCGCGAGCGCGAACGTACGGTCGCGGCGGCGGCGCAGCGCGAAGCGGCGGCGGACGCCGACCTGTTCCGCCGCGAGATCGGCGCAGTCGCGCCGCTCGCGACGCCGCCGCGCGCGAGGCTGCCGCGCAATCCCCCGCCGCCGCTGCCGGTGCAAACCAGGCTCGACGAAGAAGCCGTCCTGCATGAAGCAATCTCCGACGAATTCGATCCCGAAGTGCTGCTCGAAACCGACGAAACGCTGTCCTACTGCCGCCCCGGCGTGAGCCAGGAAGTCGTGCGAAAACTGCGGCGCGGCGACTGGATCGTACAGGCGCAAATCGACCTGCATGGAATGCGGCGCGACGAAGCGCGCGAGGCGCTCGCCGAGTTCATCCGCGAATCGGTGAAACGCGGCTTGCGCTGCTTGCGCGTGATCCACGGCAAGGGTTTGGGATCGATCGGCAAGGAGCCGGTGTTGAAGGGCAAAGTGCGCGCGTGGCTGGTGCAGAAGTCGGAAGTGATCGCGTTCTGTCAGGCGCGGCCGCATGACGGCGGCGCCGGCGCGGTGGTCGTGCTGTTGCAGCCGGGCGCGTTGCCGGCGCACCCCAAGCCCTGACGGAGCCGCAGTGATCCATCCAAGGCTGACGCTGGCGCTGACCATCATGGAAGCGCTGGCGATTTTTGCGTACGCGATTTCCGGATTAATCGAAGCCAGAAGCCGCCGGCTCGACGCGGTGGGCACCTTCCTTGTGGCGATCGCCACGGCCTTCGGCGGCGGCACGCTGCGCGACGTGCTGCTGGAGCGGCGGCCGTTCTACTGGGTCGAGCATCAAGGCTATCTGATCGCGATCTTCGTGATGTCGCTGTTCGCGCCGACCCTGCTGAAGATGACCTCACGCCTGCTGTCCGAGCGCGTGCTGCTGGTCGCGGACGCGGTGGGGCTGGGCCTCTTCAGCATCGCGGGCACGTCGATCGCGCACGACGCGCAGATGCCGTGGTTCACGTCGGTGATGATGGGCGTGTTGACGGGCGTGTTCGGCGGCGTGATCCGCGACGTGCTGTGCAACGAAGTGCCGCTGATCCTGCGCGACTCGCGGCCTTACGCGACGTGCGCGTTCGTGGGCTGCTGGCTGTACGTGCTGCTGGACTATGTGAACTTTGACACGGTGTATAGCGTGCTGGTCGCGACCGCGTTTATCCTGCTGGCACGGCTGGTGACGTACCGGTTCGACGTCCGCTTGCCGCATTGAGCGCGGCCGGTTGCCGGCGGCGCTCAATGCGGCAAGCCCGATTCACGGCTGTCGATTTTCGCGCTCGCCGTTCGTCGTGACATACACGGCCCTTGCGGCCGTCGTTGCGCCACGGCGCACCCGCAACCGCCCAAGGTGACCGCGATGACCCTGAAACTCTATGCCCACCCGTTCTCCTCGTACTGCCAGAAGGCCCTGACCGCGCTCTACGAAAACGGCACGCCGTTCGAGCTGCGCCTTTTGTCGCAAGACAACCCGCAAGTGCTGGCCGAATTCGCCGCGCTGTGGCCGATCAAACGCTTTCCCGTGCTGGTCGACGGCAGCCGGACCGTGGTCGAGGCGACCATCATCATCGAATATCTCGGCCTCTATCATCCGGGCCCGAAGCCGCTGCTGCCCGCCGACCCGCGCGCCGCGCTCGAAGTGCGCAGCATGGACCGCTTCTTCGACAACTACATCTCGACGCCGCAGCAAAAAATCGTCTACGACAGTCTGCGCCCCGAGGCGGAGCGCGATCCGCGCGCGGTCGCCGACGCCCGTGCGATGCTCGACACTTCGTACGCCTGGCTGAACAACGTGATTGCCGAGCGCGAATGGGCCGCCGGCGACACCTTCAGCCTCGCCGACTGCGGCGCCGGCCCGTTCCTCTTCTATGCCGACTGGACGCATCCGATCGACCCGGCCTTCGCGCACGTGCGAGCCTATCGCCAGCGGCTGCTGGCGAGGCCGTCGTTTGCGCGAGCGGTCGACGAAGCGCGGCCGTATCGTCCGTTGTTTCCGCTCGGCGCGCCCGACCGGGATTGAGCGGCGCGACAGGCAGCCTTCAGCAGCCACCAGGCGGAAGCGGCCCGGAGCGCGAACCGGCAGCGGCACGCCAGTCATGCTCTGGCCGCGCTCCGCGCAAGGTTCCGGGCGCGGAGCCCGGTCCCCCAGGACAACAATATTTCCACCCTGTAAACTCTCCTCGAAGGCCACCTCCGCCCATCACTCACAAGGCACAACATGGACCGTTTCGAAGCGATGGAGATATTTACGCGTGTCGTCGAGGCGAACAGCTTCACCAAAGTATCCGAATCGCTCGACCTGCCCCGCGCCAAAGTCAGCCGCACGATCCAGGCGCTGGAGGAACACGTCGGCGTCCGGCTGCTGAACCGTTCGACGCGCCAGGTGAGTGTCACCGAAGACGGCGCGTCGTTCTACGAACGCTGCGTGCGCATCCTCGCCGAAGTCGCCGACGCTGAATCGTCGCTGTCGAACAAGCGCGAAAATCCGGCCGGTACGATCCGCGTCGATACGTCGGGCACGCTCGCCCGCGCGCTGCTGTTGCCCGCGCTCGACGATTTCTACCGGCAATACCCGCAGATCGACGTGCGGCTCGGTCTCGCGGATCGCAACATCGATCTGATCCAGGATGCGGTGGATTGCGTGATCCGCATGGGCACGCCGGAAGAGTCGAGTCTGGTCGCGCGGCGCATCGGCGAGGCGCGCATCGTCACGTGCGCGTCGCCCGCGTATCTGCAGAAATACGGCACGCCGACCACGCTCGAAGAACTCGCCGAACATCGCGCCGTCAACTACGTGTCCGCGCGCACCGGCCGGACCTTCCCGTTCGAATACCAGGTGGACGGCGAGATCGCGAAGGTCACGATGAAAAGCGTGCTCGCGGTGAACGACGGCTCGGTGTACATCGGCGCGGGCGCGCTCGGCCACGGGATCATCCAGCCGTCGCGCTTCATGGTCGCCGAACTGATCGAGCAAGGCGCGCTCAAGGAAATTCTCACGAACTACACGAGCCCCGGCACGCCGCTTTCGGTCCTCTACGCGCACCGCCGCAATCTGAGTTCGCGGCTGCGCGCGTTCATCGAATGGGTGACGGCGCTGGCGCGCAACAATCCGGACTTGCGCATCCCGGACGCGTGAGGGCGGCACCCACGCCACCCACGCCATCAAAACAAAGCCCCATGCGTCGTAAAACGCATGGGGCTTTTCTCAAGCATCAATCAGCCAGTCGAATCCACTCGCTCAGGCGATCCGCTCTTCGTTGGCCGGATCGAACAGCACCGCCTTCGACGTATCGAACAACAGCGTCGTGTTCGTGAGCGGTTGCGGATTCGACGCCGGGTGCACGCGGCTCACCACGCGCTTGCCGTTGACCTGCGCGAACACCAGCGTGTCCGGGCCGGTCGGCTCGATCACGTCGACCTTCACTTCGACCGGTTGCAACTGCGAGTCGTCGCCGTGCGCGCCGCGCTTGTCGGTGATGCGCTCCGGCCGCAGGCCGAGAATCACATCGCGGCCGACATGCGAGTTCACCTTCGCCGAGTCGAACGGCAGCACCAGCGCCTTGCGCGCAACGCCCGTGTCCAGCTCGATGCCGACGCCCGCGCCCTGCTCCACCAGCTTGCCCTGGATGAAGTTCATCGGCGGCGCGCCGATGAAGCCGGCCACGAACAGATTCGACGGCGAGTCGTAGATTTCCTGCGGCGCGCCGAACTGCTGCACGATGCCGTCCTTCATCACCGCGATGCGGTCGCCGAGCGTCATCGCTTCGATCTGATCGTGCGTCACGTAGACGATCGTCGTGCCGAGGCGCTGATGCAGCAGCTTGATTTCCGAACGCATCTCGATACGCAGCTTCGCGTCGAGGTTCGACAGCGGCTCGTCGAACAGGAACATCACCGGATCGCGCGCGAGAGCGCGGCCCATCGCCACACGCTGACGCTGTCCGCCGGACAGTTGGCCCGGCTTGCGATCGAGCAGGTGCGTGATCTGCAGCGTATTCGACACGCGATCGACGATCTGCGTCTGCTCCTGCTTCGGCACCTTGCGGATGTTCAGGCCGAACGAGATGTTCTCGCGCACCGTCATCGACGGATACAGCGCGTACGACTGGAACACCATCGCGATGTCGCGATCTTTCGGCGACAGGTTGTTGACCGTCTTGCCGTCGATCTGGATCTCGCCCTTGGTCACGGTTTCGAGGCCGGCGATCATGTTGAGCAGCGTCGACTTACCGCAGCCCGAGCCGCCGACCAGAATCAGGAACTGGCCGTCTTCGATGTCGATATTGACACCCTTCAGAACCGGCACCCCGTTCGGGTAGGTCTTGTACACGTCACGGATGGAAAGGCTTGCCATGCTGTGAATCCTCTTGTCTCTGGTACTGCTTGAAAACGTCTTGTCGGGTGACGGCGGCGCGGGTTCAGTGGCGCGCCGCCGCGCCCGGATGGTTTAGCCCGGGGTTAGCCCTTGACGGCGCCGGCCGTCAGGCCGCGCACGAAATAGCGTCCGGCGATGATGTACACCAGCAGCGTCGGCAGCGCGGCGATGATGGCGCCGGCCATGTCCACGTTGTATTCCTTCACGCCGGTCGAGGTGTTCACGAGGTTGTTCAGCGCCACCGTGATCGGCATCGAATCGACGCCGGAGAACACAATACCGAACAGGAAGTCATTCCAGATCTGCGTGAATTGCCAGATCAGGCACACCATGAAAATCGGCAGCGAGACCGGCAACAGGATCTTCGTGAAGATCGTGAAGAAACCCGCGCCGTCGATACGCGCCGCCTTCACGAGTTCAGCCGGAACGCTCACGTAAAAGTTGCGGAAGAACATCGTGGTGAACGCGATACCGTAGATCACGTGGACTAGCACGAGGCCGCTCGTCGTGTTCGACAGGCCGAGGAAGCCTTCGAGCCGCGCCATCGGCAGCAGGATCGCCTGGAACGGAATGAAGCAGCCGACCAGTAGCATCGTGAAGATCGGATCGGCGCCACGGAAACGCCAGTGCGTGAGCACATAACCGTTGAACGCGCCGATGATCGACGAGATCAGCACGGCGGGAATCACCATCCGCACCGAGTTCATAAAGAACGGCTGCATGCCGTCGCAACGCACGCCCGTGCAGGCGCCGCTCCATGCCTTGATCCAGGGATCGATCGTCCAGTGCGACGGCGGCGTGAGCAGATTGCCGCTGCGCAGCTGGTCGATGTCCTTGAACGACGTGGACAGCATCACGTACAGTGGGAACAGGAAGTACAGGGCAAACAGAATCAACGCCGCATATATGACGGCGCGGCTGATCGTCATCTTAGGCTGCATTGCGGGTGCTCCTCGATTCCAGATACATCAGCGGCACGAGCACGGCCACAACGGTGGCGAGCATCATCATCGACGAAGCCGCGCCGACGCCGAGCTGCCCGCGATTGAACGAAAACGTGTACATGAAAATAGCCGGCAGCGACGACGAGGTGCCCGGACCGCCCGCGGTCAACGCGACGACCAGGTCGAAGGTCTTGATGGTGATGTGGCAGAGAATCAGCAGCACGGAAAAGAACACCGGCCGCATGCTCGGAATCACGATCTTGCGGTAGATGGTGGGCAGGTTTGCGCCGTCCATCTGCGCGGCCTTGAAGATTTCGCTGTCGACACCGCGCAGGCCCGCGAGGAACAGCGCCATCACGAAGCCGGTGGATTGCCAGACCGCCGCGATCACGACGCAGAAGATCGCCCGGTCCGGGTCGCCGAGCCAGTTGAACGAAAAGCTCGTCCAGCCCCAGTCGTGCAGCACTTTTTCGAGGCCGATGCTGGGCGTCATGATCCATTGCCACGCCGTACCCGTCACGATGAACGAGAGCGCCATCGGGTAAAGGAACACCGCGCGCAACGCGCCTTCATTGCGGATCTGCTGATCGAGCAGGATCGCGAGGAACAGGCCGAGACCTATACAGATCGCGATGAACGGGATGCCGAACCAGCCGAGGTTCGCAGCCGAAGTCCAGAACACGTCGTTGTCGAACAGTTCGCGATAACGGTCGAGGCCGGCGAATTCATAACGAGGCATCAGCCGCGAAGTGGACAGCGACAGAAAGCCGGTAATTGCGATGAAGCCATACACGAAGATGAGGCTGATCACGACGCTGGGTGCGAGCACCAGCTTCGGAATCCAGCGATCGGCAAGGGCCGCCATGGGCGACGTGCGGCGGGTGACGGTGGCCGTTTTCCCGTTTCCGCTGATAGAAGCAGTCACTACTCGACTCCTGCTGAAACTGTACCGCCGGGGTGGTTGCGCGAGAACAGCGCAAGCTCCGACGACGGCATAGATGTGACTCCATGAAACCAGGTGAAGCCGCCCGCAAGCCCCACACGCAGCGCACGCAACGCGCGAGCCGCCAGCGGCGACCTGCAGAACACGCCCGGCGCTTCCTCAGGAAGCCACCGGGCGCGCTGCTTCGCTTACTTCACTTACTTGGTCTTCGCTGCCTTCGCGAGCGCGGCAACTGCGCTCTTCGAATCCTGCTGCGAGTTCATGAACTTCGTGACCACGTCGGAGATCGCACCGGCTGCTGCATCCGGTTGCGCCATGCCGTGCGCCAGCGAAGGCACATAGCCGCCCGCCTTGATCGCGACCTGTTCATCCGCGTACGACTTCTTCGCGCAGTCGTCGAACTTGTCCATCGGCACGCCGAGACGCACCGGGATCGAGCCTTTGTTCAGGCTGAACTGCTCCTGGAACTCCGGCGACATGATCGTCTTCGCAAGCGCCAGTTGACCCGGCGTCGCAGCCTTCTGGCCCTTCTGCTGGAAGAACACGAACGAGTCGACGTTGAACGTGTAGGCCTTTTCCGTGCCCGGTACAGCGGCGCAGATGTAGTCCGAACCCGACTTCTTGCCGGCGTTGGTGAATTCGCCCTTCGCCCAGTCGCCCATGAACTGCATGCCGGCCTTGCCGTTGATGACCATTGCGGTGGCGAGGTTCCAGTCACGGCCCGTGCGGCCCGCGTCGAAGTAGCCCTGGATCTTGCGGACCGTGTCGAACACGCCGACCATCTTGTCCGAAGTCAGCGTCTTTTCGTCGAGGTCGACGATTGCCTTCTTGTAGAAGTCCGCGCCTTGCGACAGCACGACGTCTTCCCACAGCGTCAGGTCTTGCCACGGCTGACCGCCCATGGCGATCGGCTGAATGCCCGCGGCCTTCATCTTGTCGGCCACCGCGAAGAACTCAGCCCACGTGGTCGGCACCTTGCCGCCCGCCTTTTCCAGCGCTGCCTTGTTGATGTACAGCCAGTTCACGCGGTGCACGCCGAACGGTGCGCCAACGTAGTGACCGTCCGCGTGCATGATCTTGTCGATCTCCGGCGGCAGGTTCTTCTTCCAGTCGCCTGCAACTGCGTCGATCGGCACCAGCACCCCTTGCGAAGCCCAATCCTGGATCAGCGGACCCTTGATCTGCGCGGCGCTCGGCGCATTGCCCGAGATCACCTGCGTCTTCAGAGCCGTCATGGCTGCCGCGCCGGCGCCACCCGCAACTGCGAAGTCCTTCCACGTGTAACCCTGCTTCGTCATGTCGTCCTTGAGGACGCCGACGGCTTTCGATTCGCCGCCCGAAGTCCACCAGTGCAACACTTCGACCGACTCGGCAGCCTGCACCGCCGAGACGCCACACATCAGACCCGCAGCGCACAAAGCGCCCATGATCGCGCGAATTTTCATTGCTTATCTCCTCCAGACACCTGAACAAAAAAACAAATGGCCCCTGATGTCGCCAGGGTGCTGTGGTTGGTTCAAACAGGCAAAACACTGGGCGATCGAGCACGGTCGGGCGCATGCGCAAGGCATGTGCCGGCGGACCGGTGTCCGACCGCTAGAAGCTCAAGAGATGAGTGGTTTGGGATGCAACTGTTTGTCTCCTCTTTTGATTTTTGCCTGCCCGCGTCGCGCGGCAGACTCGAGGTGCCTTGCATGTGAACCTGGACAACCGCGCTGCGAGCCGTTACCACCCCGGCTTTCCGTAAGGCCGCCGGGGCCTGCTGGCAGATGCCGGCACGCAATGTCCATTAACATGCAGGGACGCCTGCCGATCCGGGAAAACGCGCATTTTGCCGAACAGCGCACGCTTTTTTCATCGAATTAGCGCTACCTCTTGATTTGGATTGTAGTTAAACTACAATTCAGTGTCAAAAAATATTTTATCGGACTACGGTCGCCTTTTCCGAACAGTGCGCGCTCAGCGCGGCGGCCCCCAGGACATCGACGGAGACTCATGCAAACCGACTCAAGCTTCACTTTCGTTCTCTTCGGCGGAACCGGCGATCTGTCGATGCGCAAGATCCTGCCCGCACTGTTTGAAGCGCACCGTGCAGGCGGCATGCTCGCCGACAGCGGCAAGATCGTCGCGGTGGCGCGGCATGCGGCGGATCGCGCCGAGTACCTCCAATGGGTGAACGAGCACGTCAAACCGCATGTGTCGAAGAACGGCGTCGACGAAGCGGCGTGGACGAGCTTCCTCGCGCGCATCGAGTTCGTGAAGATCGATCTCGGCAATCCGGAAGACTTCGCGCAGTTGCGCGACGCCGTGCGCGACCTGCCCGGCATCCGCGTGTTCTATCTGGCCACGGGCCCGTCGCTGTTCGTGCCGATCTGCCATGCACTGGCGTCGGTGGGGCTCAACGAAAACGCGCGCATCGTGCTCGAAAAGCCCCTCGGCTACGACCTGAAGTCGTCGAATGCGATCAACGATGCGGTCGGCGAGATCTTCGCGGAAGAACAGATCTACCGGATCGACCACTACCTCGGTAAAGAGCCGGTGCAGAACCTGCTCGCGCTGCGCTTCGGCAATGCGCTGTTCGAACCGTTGTGGCGCCGCGAGTGGGTCGAGAGCATTCAGATCACGATTGCCGAGGAACTCGGCGTCGAAGCACGCGGCGACTTCTATGACAACACCGGTGCGCTGCGCGACATGGTGCAAAACCATTTGCTGCAGTTGCTGTCGATCGTCGCGATGGAGCCGCCGCACTCG
The DNA here is from genome assembly GCF_008369935.1 of Paraburkholderia panacisoli. Taxonomy (GTDB): domain Bacteria; phylum Pseudomonadota; class Gammaproteobacteria; order Burkholderiales; family Burkholderiaceae; genus Paraburkholderia; species Paraburkholderia panacisoli. Next base: position 128,525 of record NZ_VTUZ01000012.1, read on the forward strand.
ATGGATTCGGACTCGGTGCGCGACGAAAAGCTGCGCGTGCTGCGCGCGCTGAAACCGATCGATCCGAACGAAATCGGCAAGGTCGCGGTGCGCGGCCAGTATCATGCCGGCGGGATTCGCGGCACACCTGTGCCGGCCTACGCGACCGAACCCGGTGTGAAGGCGGACAGCACGACCGAAACCTTCGTTGCACTGAAGGTCGAGATCGAGAACTGGCGCTGGGCCGGCGTGCCGTTTTTCCTGCGCACCGGCAAGCGGCTCGCGGATCGCGTCGCCGAAATCGTGGTGAATTTCCGTCCGGTGCCGCATTCGGCGCTGGGCGTGTCCGCGTTGCGCGCGGGCGCGAACCGACTGGTGATCCGCCTGCAGCCGAACGAAACCATTCGCCTCTACTGTCTCGCGAAGCAGCCCGGCGAAGGCATGAACCTCGCGAGCGTGCACCTCGACCTCGCGTTCGACCAGTTCTTCCGCGAAGGACAGATGGAGGCGTATCAACGCCTGCTGCTCGACGTGATCAACGGCCGCCTCGCGCTGTTCGTGCGGCGCGACGAGCAGGAAGCCGCATGGCGTTGGGTCGAACCGATCCTGAATGAATGGATGGCCTCGCACAAGCCGCCCAAGCCGTATGCGGCGGGCACGTGGGGACCGGCCGCGGCGAGCGCGATGCTGGCGCAGCACGGCACCTGCTGGCTCGAAGAAGAGAATTGACGGACGGCGCTGCGCGATGTTCGATCGAATATAGCGCGGCGCCGGAGTAAGACCCACCGACGAACTGAACGGAATGGCGCCGGTATCGCCCAGGCGCCTGCAAGCCATCCCACCTTGCAGACGCAGCGCGAGAGCAGTACGGCAGATTCCGCAGATCAAACAAAAAAGCAGCACGGAGGAGAAGTGATCGAGCTTCACGCTTTCGACGATCAACGCGCCCAATCCGACGCGTTGGCGAAAGCGGTTGGCGACGCGTTACATGCGTCGCTCGCCGCACAGGCGGCCGCGTCAACCACTGGCACGCGCCCCGCAATGCTTGCAGTGTCCGGCGGCAGTAGTCCGCGTCCGTTCCTGCAAACGTTGTCTACGCAATCCTTCGACTGGGCGCGCATCGCCGTGACCCTGGTCGACGACCGCTGGGTGCCGGAAACGGACAGCGCGAGCAACGCGCAACTGGCGCACGCCACGTTGTTGCAGAACGCTGCGCGCAACGCCACGTTCTGGCCGCTGGTCGACACCGCCCAGGATCTGCACGCGCATGTCGCCGCGCTGAACGCCGACGCGCGCTTTAGCGCAGTGCCGGACGTCGCGGTGCTCGGCATGGGCGAGGACGGCCATACCGCATCGATCTTCGCGGACTCGCCCGAATGGGATCACGCGATCACCACCACCGAACGCTTCGTCGCCGTGCATCCCGGCAGCGCGCCGCATGCGCGCGTGAGCTGGTCGCTCTCCGCGCTGAAGGAAGTGAAGCACCTGTTTTTGCTGATCGCAGGACCGCGCAAGATGGACGTGCTCAATGCAGCCGCCGCTTCGCTACAAAAAAATGCCATCTCACAGCTGGCAAACGACAAGGGAGTGAGACTCGATGTCTACTGGTGTGCAAACTAAGGCTGTGCCGGGCGCGGGCCAGCACGCCGACGGACCGAGGCTGCTGGCCGACATCGGCGGCACCAACGCGCGTTTCGCGCTGGAGACGGGCCCGGGCGAAATCGGCTCGGTGCTGGTCTATCCGTGCGCGGACTATCCGGGCGTCGCCGACGTCATCAAGAAGTATCTGAAGGACACCAAGATCGGCCGCGTGAATCATGCGGCGATCGCGATTGCGAACCCGGTCGACGGCGACCAGGTGAGCATGACGAATCACGACTGGACCTTTTCGATCGAAGCGACGCGCCGCGCGCTCGGCTTCGACACATTGCTGGTGGTGAACGATTTCACCGCGCTGGCGATGGCGCTGCCCGGCCTCACCGACGCGCAGCGCGTCCAGGTGGGCGGTGGCGCGCGCCGTCCGAACAGCGTGATCGGCCTGCTCGGGCCCGGCACCGGCATGGGCGTGTCCGGCCTGATTCCCGCCGACGACCGCTGGATCGCGCTCGGCAGCGAAGGCGGCCATGCCACCTTCGCGCCCGCCGACGAACGTGAAGACATCGTGCTCCAATACGCGCGCAAGAAGTGGTCGCACGTGTCGTTCGAACGCGTGGCCGCCGGCCCCGGCGTCGAAGTGATTTACCGCGCGCTCGCGGGCCGCGACAAGAAGCGCGTGGCGGCCAATGTCGACACGATCGAGATCGTCAAACGCGCGCTGGACGGCGAGCCGCTGGCGGCCGAATCCGTCGACGTGTTCTGCGGCATCCTCGGCACCTTCGCGGGCAATATCGCGGTGACGCTCGGCGCGCTGGGCGGCATCTACATCGGCGGCGGCGTGGTGCCGCGTCTCGGCGAGTTCTTCGCGCGCTCGTCGTTTCGCCAGCGCTTCGAGGCAAAGGGCCGCTTCGAGGCGTATCTGCAGAACGTGCCGACCTATGTGATCACCGCCGAATATCCGGCCTTCCTCGGCGTCTCGGCGATTCTCGCCGAGCAGCTGTCGAATCGGGCGGGCGGCAGTTCGTCGGCGGTGTTCGAGCGGATTCGCCAGATGCGCGATGCGTTGACGCCGGCCGAGCGCCGCGTCGCCGATCTCGCGCTCAATCATCCGCGCTCGATCATCAACGACCCGATCGTCGATATCGCGCGCAAGGCCGACGTGAGTCAGCCCACCGTGATCCGCTTCTGCCGTTCGCTCGGCTGCCAGGGTCTGTCGGATTTCAAGCTGAAGCTCGCAACGGGTTTGACCGGCACGATCCCGGTGAGCCATAGCCAGGTGCACCTCGGCGATACCGCGACGGATTTCGGCGCGAAGGTGCTGGACAACACCGTGTCGGCGATTCTGCAGTTGCGCGAGCATCTGAACTTCGAGCATGTGGAGCGCGCGATCGATCTGCTGAACGGCGCGCGGCGCATCGAGTTCTACGGGCTCGGCAATTCGAACATCGTCGCGCAGGACGCGCACTACAAGTTCTTCCGCTTCGGCATTCCGACCATCGCCTATGGCGATCTGTACATGCAGGCGGCGTCGGCTGCGTTGCTCGGCAAGGGCGATGTGATCGTGGCCGTCTCCAAGTCGGGCCGCGCGCCCGAACTGCTGCGCGTGCTGGACGTCGCGATGCAGGCCGGCGCGAAGGTGATCGCGATTACGTCGAGCAATACGCCGCTCGCCAAGCGCGCCACCGTCGCGCTCGAAACCGATCACATCGAGATTCGCGAGTCGCAGCTGTCGATGATCTCGCGCATCCTGCATCTGGTGATGATCGACATTCTCGCGGTCGGGGTCGCGATCCGTCGCGCGGTGCCGAGCGCGGACGTGGCCGAGACAGTCGCCAAGGCGCGCGAAGGCGCCGACGACGACGCCACCGCCGTGCTGGACTGGTTGAGCCACGGCGCGGCTTCATCGGCCCGCGATTGAAGCACTGAATCAGCCTGCATCGCTCGGCATCCATCGCGATCCGCGCGGCGCAGGTGTTCTGCTGCGCTGTTATGCCACGTCCGCTGTTATCTCAGGTCATTGCCCGCCGTCGTTGTCGCCCGGACAAACAGCGATAATAGATGCTCCATCGCCCGAGGCAACACGCACAGCCCGATGATCATCCGCCCGCATCTCCACTGGTTCCGCATGCTGCTCGCGTGGCGGGGTTCGGTTCTTCCGCAACTGCTGCCGCGGCTCTCGCTGATCTTCGGCATCTCGATCGTCGCGCTGGCCGCTCACGATCATCTGCTGCCGATCTCGCTGAACCTCAACACCACTGCGCCCTTCTCGCTGATCGGCATCGCGCTCGCGGTGTTTCTCGGCTTCAGGAACAACGCCAGTTACGACCGCTGGTGGGAAGCGCGCAAGCTGTGGGGCCAGTTGCTGAACGAGTCGCGCTCGCTCATTCGCCAGGCGCTCACGTTACCGACACGAACGCTGCCGAAAGAAGAGGTCGGCGAATTTCTCGTCGCGCTCGGCGCCCTTGCGCACGCGCTGCGGCATCAGTTGCGCCGCAGCGATCCGCGCGAGGACCTCGCCGCGCGTCTGCCTGCGGTACTGTGCGAGCGCGTCATGGCATCGCGCTACAGACCGGCGACCTTGATGCTCTATCTGGGCGAATGGGTGCAACGTCACGCGCAGGCAGGCGCGCTGGACCCGATGGCGGTGCTCGCTTTCGACCGGAATCTGAATGGACTGTCGGACGTGATCGGCGGATGCGAGCGCATCGTCTCGACGCCGCTGCCGTTCGCGTACTCGGTGATGATTCACCGCACGGTGTATTTCTTCTGCGCGTCGCTGCCGTTCGGACTGGTCGACAGCATCGGCATCTTCACGCCGGTGTTCGCGGTGTTCGTCGCGTACACGTTCATGGCGCACGAAGCTATCGCCTCGCAGCTCGAAGAGCCCTTCGGCACCGACGACAACGACCTCGCGCTCACCACGATGTCCGCGGTGATCGAGGACGCGCTGCGCGATCTGCGCGGCGAACCGGCCCTCACGCTGCCTAACCGGCAAGCGGAAGACTATCTGTTCGATTGAACGCGCGGGCGGCGCCCACGGCGCGCCGCTTTCGACGCGCGCTCAATCGTTGCCGGCCGTTTCCGACAAACGCTTGAGCGTCGCCACGCGCGCACCGATGATGTCGATGCGGCCGCGCTCGTCGACCACCGGCGTGGTAGCGGCGAGATACTCGCTCCAGGCGCGTTGTGCGCGCACCAGCGTCGCCCGCGAGTGCGCCGGCATCTTCGACTGGAGGCGGCGGTAGTAGCGATTCAGATCGAACATCGCGTGTTCGCACTGCGCGTCGGCGCGGCACGCACGCGGACGGCGCGGCGGCGGACTGCCCGCATTGGCGACTGCGCTGCGCAACACGAGCGCGCGGTCGCGCACCGGTTGCAATTGCATGTCGGCTTCGGCCAGCACATACATCGAGCCGCGCGTCGTCGCGAACACCGCGGCCAGCAACTGCTTCTCGGCCTCGCGCGACGCGAGCCAGCTGGTCTGGCTCTTTGCCCACAGCGTGCGCCGCGCGGGCGGCAGCTTCGGCTGAAGCTGCTGCCACGCGCTGTCCAAGGCGGCCTTCCAGCCGATCCGCGCGTTGTCCATGCACTGCACCTGCCCCGTCGTGGTCGACATGTCGCTGCGCGCGAGACACGCACGCATCGCCGCGTCGATCGGATCGGCGGCGGCGACTTCGGCGTGCGCCGCCGGCGACAGCGCCCCGCACAGCGCCGCCGACGCCACGGCCAGCCCACCCAACGTACGCAACGTGCGCAGCCAGCTGCCTGCACGCGTCGATGGCTTCAGCCAACGCATCGTCAAACGCGAACGCAATCGACGAAGTATTCGATGCGCCCGTTGATCATTTCGCCGACAAGCCCGTGGATGTCCGTGTGGAAACCCGGGAACCGCTCGTTGAATTCGCGCGCGAAACGCAGATAGTTGACGATGGTTTTATTGAAGCGCTCGCCCGGAATCAGCAACGGAATGCCCGGCGGATACGGCGTCAACAGGATCGACGTGACGCGGCCTTCGAGTTCGTCGATCGGCACCCGGTCGATTTCGCGGTGCGCGAGCTTGGCGAACGCATCGGACGGCTTCATCGCCGGCTCCATGCTCGACAGGTACATTTCGGTCGTCAGACGGGCGATGTCGTTCGCGCGATACACGCTATGGATCTGCTGGCACAGATCGCGCAGACCGACACGCTCGTACATCGGGTGATGCTGAACGAACTCGGGCAGCACGCGCCACAGCGGCTGGTTATTGTCGTAGTCGTCCTTGAACTGCTGGAGTTCGGTGACCATCGAGTTCCAGCGGCCCTTCGTGATGCCGATCGTGAACATGATGAAGAACGAATACAGCCCCGTCTTCTCGACGATGATGCCGTGCTCGGCCAGATACTTCGTGACGATCGCAGCCGGAATGCCGGTCTCGCCGAATCCGCCGTCCATGTCCAGACCCGGCGTGACGATGGTCGCCTTGATCGGGTCGAGCATGTTGAAGCCTTCGGCGAGCGAGCCGAAGCCGTGCCACGCATCGTTCGGGCGCAGCATCCAGTCTTCGCGCGAGCCGATGCCTTCTTCGGCGAACTGGTCCGGGCCCCACACCTTGAAGAACCAGTCGTCGCCGTATTCGGCGTCGACCTTGGTCATCGCGCGGCGGAAGTCGAGCGCTTCGGCGATCGACTCTTCGACGAGTGCCGTGCCGCCCGGCGCTTCCATCATCGCCGCTGCCACGTCGCACGACGCGATGATTGCGTACTGCGGGCTCGTGGACGTGTGCATCAGATAGGCTTCATTGAAGCGATGCTTGTCGAACCGGCTGTTCTTCGAATCCTGCACGACGATCTGCGAGGCCTGCGAAATGCCGGCCAGCAGCTTGTGCGTGGAGTGCGTGGCGAACACCAGCGCGCCGATGCGCGGACGGCCCGCGCCGATCGCATGCATGTCCTGATAGAACTCGTGGAACTCGGCGTGCGGCAGCCACGCTTCGTCGAAGTGCAGCGTGTCGAGCCATTCGCCCAACATTTCCTTGATCATCTCGACGTTGTAGATCACACCGTCGTACGTGCTTTGCGTGATCGTCAGAATGCGCGGCTTGAGGTTCGGGTTCTTCGCGAGCGCTTCGCGCGCGAACGGATTCGCCGCGATCTTCTTGCGGATGTTTTCCGGCTCGAACTCGCTGCGCGGAATCGGGCCGATGATGCCGAAGTTGTTGCGCGTGGGCGTGAGGAACACGGGAATCGCGCCGGTCATCGTGATCGCGTGCAGGATCGACTTGTGGCAGTTGCGGTCCACCAGCACGATGTCGCCCGGCGCGACCGTGCCGTGCCAGACGATCTTGTTCGACGTCGACGTGCCGTTGGTCACGAAGAACACATGGTCGGCGCTGAAGATGCGCGCGGCGTTGCGCTCCGAGGCCGCCACCGGACCCGTGTGGTCGAGCAGCTGGCCGAGCTCGTCGACCGCGTTGCAGACGTCGGCGCGCAGCATGTTCTCACCGAAGAACTGGTGGAACATCTGGCCGAGCGGGCTCTTCAGGAACGCGACGCCGCCCGAGTGACCGGGGCAGTGCCACGAGTACGAACCTTCTTCCGCGTACTGCACCAGTTCCTTGAAGAACGGCGGCGCGAGCGAATCCAGATAAACCTTGGTCTCGCGGATGATGTGGCGCGCGACGAACTCCGGCGTGTCCTCGAACATGTGGATGAAGCCGTGCAGTTCGCGCAGGATGTCGTTCGGCAGGTGGCGCGAGGTGCGCGTTTCGCCGTACAGGAAGATCGGAATGTCGGCGTTGCGGCGGCGCACTTCGGTCACGAACGCGCGCAGCGCGACGATCGCGGCGGCCAGCTCCGGCGTCTCGCCTTCCACGACCACGTTGTCGACGTACGGCAGCAGCTCGTCGTCGTCGATCGACAGGATGAAGCACGACGCGCGGCTCGACTGCTGCGCGAACGAGGTCAGATCGCCGTAGCTCGTCAACCCGAGCACTTCCGCGCCTTCTTTCTCGATAGCTTCGGCCAAAGCCCGGATGCCGGAACCCGAGATGTTCTCGGAGCGGAAATCTTCGTCGATGATGACGACGGGAAAACGAAACTTCATGGGCGATTCTCCAAAAAGAACGACCGCTGCCTTGCGTAAGTGCAGCGGTCACCCGAATAGCTGGTGGGTCAGTGCGCTGCCGGCGTCAGGTCTTGGGCAACGTGACGCCGTGCTGACCTTGGTATTTGCCGCCGCGATCCGCGTACGACGTTTCACAAATCTCATCGCTTTCGAAAAACAGCACCTGGGCGACGCCTTCGTTCGCGTAGATTTTCGCAGGCAAAGGTGTCGTATTCGAGAATTCGAGCGTGACGTGCCCTTCCCATTCCGGCTCGAACGGCGTCACGTTGACGATGATCCCGCAGCGCGCGTAAGTGGACTTGCCGAGGCACACGGTCAGCACGCTGCGCGGAATGCGGAAGTACTCGACCGTGCGCGCGAGCGCGAACGAATTCGGCGGGATGATGCAGACATCGCCCTTGAAGTCGACAAACGACTTCTCGTCGAAGTTCTTGGGATCGACGATGGTCGAGTTGATGTTCGTGAAGATCTTGAATTCATCGGCGCAGCGGATGTCGTAGCCGTAGCTCGACGTGCCGTAGCTGACAATCTTCCGGCCGTCTTCGGAGACGCGAACCTGATCGGGCGCAAACGGCTGGATCATCTTGTGCGACTCGGCCATGCGCCGGATCCACTTGTCGGATTTGATGGTCATAGGTGAACGCTGCTCGACGTGAATGACAGGTGTGTGACGGATAACAACCCGGCGGTGCCGGGCGGCTTGCGAATCATTGGGCGGCGGCTTCGCCATGCGGCGCGGGGTTCGCGGCCCGCGCCGCATAACTCAAACGCACGCTCAAACGCTGCGCTGAAATGGACCGGGCCGCGGCCTCGGGCCTCGCGTTGAACGGCATCTTGCCGCCTGGCGCCCCAACGGAAGGCGCTTATTTTACGCGATCACGGCGATGCTGCCGCAGGCGCGCTTCGAACGGCACTCGAGGAGCCGGCAAGGTGGAATGGAGAGCCGCTGCACACCGGCTCACTGGCGAATCACGCCGCACGCGATCGCGGCGCCCGCGCCATGTAGCGGATAGGCGTACGGGTCGGTCGCGTCGTGATGCAGCACCACCGCGCGCTGCAACACCGAGCGGATGCCGTCGAGCGACACATCCGGCGCGACGATGAAGCCGGTGGCCACGCCGTTCGCGTCCGCGTGAATGTTGGCGAGATCGCCTTCCACCCGCGCGCCCGTTTTCAGACGCTCGGCGGCCGGCGAGAAAACCTGGCCCGTGCTGGAGCCGTCGGCGGCATTGCAGTCGCCGCGCTCGTGGATTTGCAGCGCGTGGTCGCTATTGGGCGGCATGCCGGCGAGATTGTAGGTGACCTGCACGCCGTCCGAGCGCTCGATAAACGTCACGAGGCCACGCGCCTGATTACCCACGGTGGGCAGCAATTGCGCGTCGGCGCGCTTTTCCTGTGGTCTCAGGAACACGCTGCAACCGCATAACAGCACGCAGCTGGCAGTCAGGACGATGAACGCATGCACCGCCTGCCCGTCGATTCGTTTTCCCATGCGATCCTCTTGCCGGCCTGGCGCCCGCCCCTGCGGGCGCCGAGCCGAACCTGTGAAGTCGACATGATACCGCGAGACCAGGCGCAAATAGACGCCCCGGCCCCTTGTCCGAACGGCTGCTCAGGTGTTCTGCACAACGATGTTGGGAAACTTCGAGGTCATGTCGCGAGCCCGCTCGGCGATGTGGATCGCCACCTTGCGTGCGATCGAGCGGTAGATCTGCGCGATCCGCCCGTTCGGGTCCGCCACGACGGTCGGTTGGCCCGAGTCGGCCTGCTCGCGGATGCTGATGTCGAGCGGCAGGCTGCCGAGCACGTCGACGCCGTATTCCTTGCCCATCCGCTCGCCGCCGCCCGCGCCGAAGATATGCTCTTCGTGCCCGCAGTTCGAGCAGATATGCATGCCCATGTTCTCGACGATGCCGAGGATCGGAATGCCGACCTTCTCGAACATCTTGAGCCCCTTCTTCGCGTCGAGCAGCGCGATGTCCTGCGGCGTCGTGACGATCACCGCGCCCGTCACCGGCACGCGCTGCGAAAGGGTCAGCTGGATGTCGCCGGTGCCCGGCGGCATGTCGACGATCAGGTAGTCGAGGTCCTGCCAGTTCGTCTGACGCAACAGCTGTTCGAGCGCGGACGTGGCCATCGGGCCGCGCCACACCATCGGGTTGTCCTGCTCGATCAGGAAGCCGATCGAGTTGGCCTGCAGGCCGTGGCCGGTCATCGGGTTCATCGACTTGTCGTCGGGCGATTCCGGACGGCCGGTGATGCCGAGCATCATCGGCAACGACGGGCCGTAGATGTCGGCGTCGAGCACGCCCACCGATGCGCCTTCGCTCGCCAGCGCCAGCGCCAGATTCACGGCGGTCGTGCTCTTGCCGACGCCGCCCTTGCCGGACGCCACCGCGACGATGTTCTTCACGCCCGGCAGCAGCTTCACGCCGCGTTGCACGGTATGCGCAGCGATTTGCTGGGACACCTCGACGCGCGCGTTCGCCACACCCGGCACGACGCGCAGCGCATCGCCAAACTGCGTGCGGATCGCGTCGAACTGGCTTCTCGCCGGATAGCCGAGCACCACCTGAAGGCTGACGGTGTCGCCCTCCACGGCCACGTTCCTGATATTTTTGGCGGCCGCGTACGGCAAGCCGGTGTTGGGGTCAGTGACGACTGCGAGGGCAGCGTCGACCAAAGCCCGATCGATACTCATTGACACTCCGTGGGGGACACGTCCTGGCGCGGTGCAATTGCTGTATCAGCCCCGCGCCGGAATTTGAAAGAAATTGTTAGACGGGATTGCGAAAACCAGGCGTGCCGGGCACCCTTCGGGCAGGCGGGACGCCATGGGGGCCGCATCACTCGGTACTTCAAGCCTTATTGTAGTGGCTGACGCCAAGCCCTGCCGGAAGACCCTTCTTCGCTGTCGGACCGGACTGAAGAAAGGCGTAGGATTTACGTCGTTCGAGCGCTTGCAGTCATGTCGTCACGTTCGCCGAATAGATTGGGCCGTTAACTCCCGTTAACTCGTTGCCCGCTGGTTTGTCCGCTTCACTCAAGAGGAATCAAAATGAATGCAAAAATCATGACTCGCCTGGCTGTGTTCGCCGTCGCCGGCTCGCTGCTCGCTGGCTGCGCCACTCAACAGGGCACCGACACCGCCGTTGGTACGGGCGTGGGCGCCGGCACGGGCGCAGCGATCGGCGCCATCTTCGGCGGCGGCAAGGGCGCGGCGATCGGCGCGGGCGTCGGCGCAGCGGTGGGCGGCGTCACCGGCTACAACTGGCAAAACATTCGCAACCGCATGTCGGGCGCCACCAAGGGCACCGGCACCGAGATCACCGAGCAGCCGGACGGCTCGCTCAAGCTGAACATTCCGAGCTCGGTCACGTTCGACACCAGCAGCTACGCGATCAAGCCCTCGTTCGCCCCTGTGCTGGACCAGCTCGCGCAAACCTTGCAGCAGAATCCGGAAGTGGTCGCCGCGGTGGTGGGCCACACGGACAACACCGGCTCGCTGCAATATAACCAGACCCTGTCGGTCAATCGCGCGCAAAGCGTGACGGGCTACCTCGCGCAACGCGGCATCGCGCCGCAGCGCCTGTCCGCGACCGGCATGGGCCCGAACCAGCCGATCGCCGACAACAATACCGAAGCCGGTCGTGCGACGAACCGTCGCGTGGAAATCTATCTGCGCGCCACCGCGCAGCACGCAACGCAATAAAGACAGGACTTCAGGAGCGTGACGAAGGCGGGGGGCGGGGCTCGCCCGCGCCGCCCGACGCGGCCGTAAAAAGCGCCGGAAAGGAAATCTCGTACGACGACGAAAAAAATTTCGAACTCTGCCGGAAATCTGCGGTCTCTCTTTACGGTACGTGGCTGGCGAAGCCGCCGCGTCACCATTCTCCTCTTGTCGTTGTTGCTCCGGGGTTTAATCACCCCGGTTTTTTTTTTGGGCGCTCGGTTTTCGCACCCCGGCTTTCGCACCTCGGTTTTTGCCCTTTCCGCACCCGGGTGTCAGACCCGTCCACGCCGCGACAACCCCGCTGTACGCCCGGGCAGCCCATCCGCGTCGGCCGCCCGCCCTGCTAGAATCAACCTTTCGTCCCACCGCAGGCTCCCACCATCCTTATGTCAGCACCCGCAACCGATCTCTCCGCAGGCGCGCCGTCGAGCCGTCGCCAGATTCTCGTCACGTCGGCCCTTCCGTATGCGAACGGGCAAATCCATATCGGCCATCTGGTCGAATATATCCAGACGGACATCTGGGTCCGGACGTTGCGAATGCACGGTCACGAGGTCTATTACGTGGGCGCCGACGACACGCACGGCACGCCGGTCATGCTGCGCGCGGAAAAAGAAGGGATCACGCCGAAGCAGCTGATCGACCGCGTGTGGCAGGAACACAAGCGCGATTTCGACAGCTTCGGAATCTCGTTCGACAACTACTACTCGACCGATTCCGAAGAAAACCGCGTTCTCAGCGAAAACGTCTACCTGGCGCTCAAGGAAGCAGGCCTGATTGAGGCGCGCGAGATCGAACAGGCGTATGACCCGGTCAAGGAAATGTTCCTGCCGGACCGCTTCATCAAGGGCGAATGCCCGAAATGCGGCGCGAAAGACCAGTACGGCGACAGCTGCGAAGTATGCGGCTCGACCTACCTGCCCACCGAGCTGGTCAATCCGTACTCGGTCGTCTCGGGCGCCACGCCGATCCGCAAGACCTCGACGCACTACTTCTTCCGCCTGTCCGATCCGCGCTGCGAGAATTTCCTGCGTGCGTGGGTCGGCGGCCTGGCGCAGCCGGAAGCCACCAACAAGATGCGCGAATGGCTCGGCGACGTCGGCGAAGCCAGCCTCGCCGACTGGGATATCTCGCGCGACGCGCCCTATTTCGGCTTCGAAATCCCGGGCGCGCCGGGCAAGTATTTCTATGTGTGGCTGGACGCGCCGGTCGGCTACTACGCGAGCTTCAAAAACCTCGCCGAAAAGCGCGGGCTCGACTTCGACGCGTGGGTTCGCCAGGGTTCGAAGACCGAGCAGTACCACTTCATCGGCAAGGACATCCTGTATTTCCACACGCTGTTCTGGCCGGCCATGCTGGAGTTCTCGGGCCACCGCACGCCGACCAACGTGTTCGCGCACGGCTTCCTGACCGTGGACGGCGCGAAGATGTCGAAGTCGCGCGGCACCTTCATCACCGCGCAAAGCGTGATCGACACGGGCCTGAACCCGGAATGGCTGCGCTACTACTTCGCGGCCAAGCTGAACAGCACGATGGAAGACCTCGACCTGAACCTCGACGACTTCCAGGCGCGCGTGAACAGCGATCTGGTCGGCAAATACGTGAACATCGCGAGCCGCGCGGCCGGGTTCCTGATCAAGCGCTTCGACGGCCGCGTGCAGGACAGCGCGATGCAGCACCCGCTGCTCGCCACGCTGCGCACCGCGCTGCCGCAGATCGCCGCGAACTACGAGGCGCGCGAGTACAACCGCGCGCTGCGCCACACCATGGAACTGGCCGACGCGGTCAACGCGTATGTCGACACCGCCAAGCCGTGGGATCAGGCAAAAGACCCGGCAAACTCGGTCGCACTGCATGAAACCTGCACCGTCAGCATCGAGGCGTTCCGCCTGCTGTCGCTCGCGCTGAAGCCGGTACTGCCGAAGCTGGCCGAAGCGGTCGAGGCTTTCCTCGGCATCGAGCCGCTCGTGTGGGCCGACGCCAACGTGCCGCTCAGCTCCGCGCGCCCGATCAACGCATACAAGCACCTGATGACGCGCGTCGACCCGAAGCAGATCGAAGCGCTGCTCGCGGCCAATCGCGATTCGCTGCAAGCCACGCCGGAGGCGGCGGCCCCCGCCGACGCGAAGACCAAGGCGAAGGCCAAAGCCGCGGCCACGGCTGCCGGCAACGACGAAACGCCCGGCGTGATCTCGATCGACGACTTCGCGAAGATCGATCTGCGCGTCGCGAAGATCGTCGATTGCAAGGCGGTGGAGGGTTCGGACAAGCTGCTGCAACTTACGCTCGACGTCGGCGAGGAGAAAACCCGCAACGTGTTCTCCGGCATCAAGTCGGCGTATCAGCCGGAGCAGCTGGTCGGCAAGCTGACGGTGATGGTCGCGAACCTCGCGCCGCGCAAGATGAAATTCGGTCTGTCCGAAGGGATGGTGCTGGCGGCCTCGGCCACCGACGAGAAAGCCGAACCGGGCCTGTACGTGCTCGAACCGGATAGCGGTGCGAAGCCGGGCATGCGCGTGAAGTAACGCGCGCGGGCGTCGGTCGCGGGCTTTTGCGCCGCGAACCCCGCATGAAAAAACGGCACGCTTTTCAAAGCGTGCCGTTTTTCTTGGCGCGTGCTCTTGCCGGGCGAGCGGCGGCGGCGCCCGCGCCCGCATGCGGCGGCTGCATCACCACAACGACTTGAACCGGTCGAACCGCCGCGTGTACAGCACATCGGCCCCGTAGAACGTGCCGCCGTACGCCACCACCGACCAGTAGCGCGTCAGGTTGATGGTCGCCTTGATCGCGTTGCTCGCCGACTGCAACCCTTGCTCGTAGCCGATCACGAGCCACTCGTTGATCGCCTTCGACACCATCACCACTTGCGGATCGGTCAGCCCGACTTCGCTGCGCCCAATCGAAAACTCGTCGAGCCCGACGGTCTGGGCGATCCGCTGGCCGGTCGTGCTGCCGAGCAGTGCGAGCGCCGTCGTCATCGTGCTTTGCTGGCCGAGGTTGTTGCCCTGATCGGTGCCGTGGCCGAACAGCAGCCACGAGAGCTTTTCGTTATCCGGCACGCTCGGCTCCGACACCAGCCGCGCCACCGGCGACTGCGCCGTGCCCGTCACCTGCACGCCCGCCTCGACCTGCTGATTGCGGCGCATCGCCAGAATGTTGATGCCTGGGTTGGTCACCGGACCGTTGAACGTGAAAAAGCCGTTCTCGATGGTCAGCTTGCGGCCGAACGCGGTGTAGGTCGAACCCTGCGTGACGCGCACGTTGCCGACCGCGCGCAGCGGCATGTTCGGTGCGCTCACCGCAGTGATCGTGCCGGTCAGGCCGAGATCGGCGCCCTTCCCGCGGAAGCGGAAATCATTGCCGAGACTCAGGTCGATATTGGCGCGCGGCGCGAACGGGCTGACCGGCTGATTGCCGCCCGCCACCGGACGCGGCTGGCCGCCCGATATGGTGCCGTCCGGACGGATCACTGCCACGTCGTCGCCCAGGCGCGGCGCGGCCTGCTCGGGCAAATCGAACAGCGCGTGATCGACGACGAACTTGCCGTTGATCGCCAGGCCGCGCTCCGCGCCGCCATTCGCAATGCTCGCGCTGCCCGACAGCGACAGATTGCGATCCGGCGCTGCGAACAGTTCGAGCTTGTCCGCGACGATGCTCGCGGTCACGTCCGGCTCCGCGCCGTCCAGGCGCACGCGGCCGGTAGCGCGCAGCGTGCCGCTCCCGCCATGGAACTCGACCTGCTGAAAGTCCACCAGATTCTGCGACAGCGCGATGCGCACCACGCCGTCCTTTAGCTGCACGCCCTGGTCGACCACCGTCGCGGACAGGCCGTCGCCGGTCAGCGCGCCGGTCAGACTCGGCTTGGCGACGGTGCCGCCGAGCGCGAGCCTGAGCGCGAGGTGCCCGTCGAGCAGATAGCTTGGGCCGAACAGGCCGCCGGTCGTTTTCAGCGACGGCACATCGGCTTTCACGTTGCCCGACAACGCGCCTTCCTCGTTGAATGTCAGCAGGCCGTCGCGCATGACCAGCGTGGTGTGCGCGTCGGCGTCGATCACGCCGAGCCGGCTCGCCTGTGCGTGCAGCGTCGCGTTGAGCCGATTACCGCCGGTGAATTCGGCGCGCGTGCTGATGTCGGCAATCCCCATCGACGCGAGGCCGCGGCCGATTTCGACTGTCACGTCACCACTGCGCCGCCGCAACTGGATGTGGCCGGTCGCGGTGGCGCCGAGAGAGAAGTCCCAGTCGCCGTCGAACACCAGATCGGTCCTGACGTGCGGCGGCTCGCCGGTGATCTCGTGGCGCAGCTCCTGCAAGCGCGCGACCGAAACGTCCGTCAAGCTGCCAGCCGACTGGATCTTGCCGTGATCGAACGCGAACGATTTCAGGCTCAGCACCGCGCCTTCAATGCTCAGGCGGGTCGCGCCGAGCGTCAGCCGGCTCGGCGCGGCGCTCACGGCTAGCGGCGATTCCAGATTCAACGCCGGGATGCCTTTGTTTTGCAGACGCGTCACCGTGCCGTCCCAGCGCGTGCCGTCGCGCGCTTCGGTCAGCTTGCCGTTGACTGCGAGCGTCAGATCCAGCGGACGCTCCTGCAGCTTGCCGGTCGCGGCGGCTTCGAGCGTGTGATTGGCGCGCGTGCCGGACAGGCGCGCCGTGAGCGTGGCCAGATCGACGCCGCCCGCGCTGAGATTGCGCGCGTCGGTGGTGAAGGCGAGCGCGCCGTTCGCGCCGTCGCGCAACTCGGCGTGGCCTTGCGCATGGCCGAGGCGATTGCTGCCGAACACCACGCTGTCGGCCTTGTAGTTCAACACGACGTTCGGATGCGCGAACGAGCCGGTGATGTCGCCATCGGCGGCGACGACGCCCGCGAGGCCGAAGCCGAGCCGCTCGAGCTGCGGTGCATCGACGCGAAACCGCAATCGGTCGCCGCTTGCGCCGAAGCTGCCCTGGAGATCGACCTGGTTGCCCGCCACCGACAGATTCGCGCGGCTCGGCAAGATCCGCGAGCCGGCCAGCTGGATCGTGCCGCCGCCGGTCAGCGGCAGGTTGTCGTAGACGCTCGGGCCCAGCTTGAATTCGGCCTTGGTGGTAAAGACCGGGCCGAGCATGCCGGCCGCGGTGAGCGTGCCGTTCACGCGCGCTTCGATCTTGCGCGCAGGCGGTGCGGGCGGCGTGCCGCGAGCGGGCGGCGGCGTTCTGCGCTCGATCACTTCGGCCTGCACTGCGGCTTTGGCGGTGTTTTTCGCCAGCGCGGCGGCCTGATCGCCGGGCGCCGCGCTTGTCGCGCCGGCCGTGCTGCCCGCCTGGGCCACGGCCTGCGCAGAAGGCGCAGTCCGCGCGCGTTGGGCGCTGCCCGCCGCGGGCGACGGCGCCGTCACCGGGGTGCGCGACGGCATCTGCGAAGTCAGCGTCAGCGGGTCGAAATCGGTCAGTTGCGCCTTCAGGTTGTAGGTGGAATTCGCGTCGTGCTTGAGCGCGCCGGACAGATCGATGCGGCCGCGGCCCGACGTGATGCGCACGTCGTTGAAGCTCATCCGGGCGGGGTCGAACGTCACCTTGCCCTGGGCGCGCAACGCGGCGCGCGGGTCGGCGAGATCGAGCGTGAGGCTCTGGATGTCGTCGTTCAGCCGGATGCCGACCGACCCGGACAGCTGCGTGGGCCGCACCGTCGCTTGCAGCGCGTTCAGATCAAGGCCGGCGACACGCAGATCGAGCTGCCCGCGCCGGCCCGTCAACGCGCCGGCGCCGGTGATCCTCGCGTTTTTGACGATCCGCACGTTCAGGTTCGACAGATGCTGCGCCTGGGCGTCGAGCCGCACATCGGCGTTGGCGTCGATCAACGGCAACAGGTGCTGGTCGATCGCGCCGGGTTTGGCGTTGACGATCGACACGTGTCCAGCGACTGCGAAGCCCGCCGCGCGTTGGCCGTCGGCGGGGGACGCGGCGCCGTGTCTACCGTGGCGGGTGGCAGGAGGCTGCGTGAGGCTGGCGGGGTTGTCGGTGGCGGCGACGCTGCTTTGAACGGGCGCGCTGGCGGGATTGCGCGCAGCACCCGCAACCGCGCCGCTGGCCGCACTCGCCGCCCCAACTCCGCTTGCCCCCGGCACAACCGCCCCCGCGCCCCCCTGTTCCACCGGCTGCAAATCCGCGCGCACCGCCAGATCGGCCAGCGGCGCGCCGGGCGCGAAGGCTTGCGGATTGACGTGATCGAAGGTCAGCGTCGCGCGTTGCAGGGGCACGGCGCCGAACGGCGTGGCCTCGACCCGCGCATGGCCGGCGAGCTTCATGCCGGTGGCGTCGAGTTCGGCGACCAGTTGTTCTAGCGAGCCGCTCAGATGGCCGCCCACCGCCACCGCCTCATTGTTGACCTTGCCCGAATAGCCGACCTCGCCGGTCAGCGGAAACGGCCGCACGCCGTCGAGTTTCGCCGACGCCGTCAGCGCGCCGAACGGCGTGTCGAGCCGCTCGATCGCGGCCTCGTGATGGCGCCCGTCACTGCGTCCATGAAACGCGAAGCGCGACAGCTCGGTCGTCGACGCGCCCTGATGCAGCAACAGCGTGTCGACCTGCACGTCGCGAATCTCGAGCTGCATCGGCAAGCGCAGGTTCTGCGGCAGCTTCAGCGGCTCGCTGCTGGTCGACGACGACGCGCCGATCCGCGCGTCGATCGTGCCGACGTGCAGGTAGTCGACGGTGAAGCGCCACGGCTCGCGGGCGAGCGCCCAGCGGCCCGCCACACGATCGATCTGGATATCGGTGCCGCTGCCGTCGAGACTGCGCCAGCGCACTTGCCGCAGTCGCACGCCATTGGCCAGCGTGCCGCCTTCCAGCGTGCCGTCGAGCTTGCCGCCCAGCAGCTTGACCGCCGCCCGCCACGCATGGGCGGTGCCGCGCTCGGTGGTCAGCGCGCCGTATAGCAGGCCGACCACCAGCGCGAGCAGCAGCACCAGCACGGCCACCGTCGACGCGAACGTTTTCAGCAGCACGCGGCCGAGCCGGCGCCTGGGCGGCGGCTCGGAGGGCGGCTGCTGGCCGGGCGGACTGGCGCCGGGCGGCTGCGCGGAGGGTGGGTCGGCTGCGTCCGTGGTCATGCAAGATTCATGTCAAAGCGGTTTCTCATCAGAAAGCGATGCCCAGCGTCAGATAGGGCCGCACACTGTGGTTGCGGATCCCGTAGGCAAGGTCGACATTCACCGGGCCGACCGGGCTGCGCCAGCGCGCCCCGACGCCGACGCCGGGAAAAAAGACCTTTTCGCCCCAGGTGTCGGTGGCGGTGCCGATGTCGAAGAATGCGGCCGCGCCCCAATTGTGCGAGAACCAGTGCTGATACTCAGCCGCCGTCGTGACCAGATATTTGGTCGGCAGAACCGAACCGCCGACGTCGTTACCGATGCTCTGAAAACCGTAGCCGCGCACCGAGTTCGAACCGCCCGCGCGGAACAGCAGCGAAGCCGGGATGCCGCTCGAACTGCCGCTCGTGAACACGCCGCCCAACTCGGCGCGAATCAGCACGATGTCGTCGTGGCCGATCGGCAGGTACTGCTGACCGCGCGCGTAGCCGCGGATGAACGTCTGTTCGGTCAGCACACCCTTGATCGCGAAGCCCGCCTCGACGTGGATCAGGTTGCCCCGGCGCGGAAACAGCGGATCGTCGGTGTCGCGGCGGGTCCACGACCAGGCCGGCACCAGCGCGTGGGCCGTGGTGGGCGGCGCCGTGTTCTGGTCGAGCCGGTCCTGGTAGTACAGCAGCGAGTAGTTGTAATCGAGGAACTGCGAGGTGCGGGAGCGCTGCACGCCGCCCCGGATGCTGTAGATGCGCGTGTCGGACACGTCGGTGGTGGTGTAGGAGGCCAGCACGCTATTGGTCCATGCGCGCGGCCCCGGCGGCATCGACAACTGGATTTGCCCGTACTGCTGGGTCTGGTCGGCGCGGCCTTCGACCGTGAACGGCCACGCCTTGCCGAAGGTGTTCAGATACGAGTACGCGCCCTGCACCAGCGCGCCGTTGTCGGTCGAGTAGCCCACCCCGCCACGAAAGCTGTGGAACGGAAATTCGGACACCTTCACGTGGACGGGCGTGTTGATCGGCTTGGCCGGGTCGTTGTCGAGGTCGATCGCGACGCTCGCGAAGTACGGCGTGTTCTGCAACTGCCGCTGCAATTCGGCCACGCGGCGCGTGTCGTAGACATCGCCGGGGGAAATCGGATTGACGTTGTGGACGATCGATTCCGGATAGCGCCGCGTGCCCGACACGTCCAGTTGGCCCATCGTGAAGGTCGGCCCGCTGTCATAGACGACTGACAGCCTGGCTTCACGCGTGCGCGGGTCGATCAGCGCCTCGGAGTGATAGATCTTCGCGGCGAGATACCGGCGCGACTGCAGCACCCGCAGCGACGCGTTCTTCGCGTCGTCCCAGTCGCCCTGCGTGAACGGCTGGCCTTCGTGCAGCGAAAACGCTAAGCGCGTGGCGTTTTCCTGCGCCGAGTCCTCGGTGAGCACCGCGCCGCGAAACGTCAGTTCAACCGACTTGACGATGGTTAGCGGGCCGGGATCGACGTTCACTGTCACGCGGCGCGTGTTGTCGACGGTGCGCACGTCGGTGCGCACGACCGGTGTGAAATAGCCCTGTGTCGCGGCCAGATCGCGCACCTGCTGCGGCGTGGCGGTAATCAGGAAAGCGAACTGGTCGTCGCTGATGTCGGGGCGTTTGGCGAAGCGGGCAATATCCAGATGCTGCTCGAGCAATTTGCGCAGCGAGCGCGGCGTGGCCACCACGTCGACCTTGTAGCTGGCCGGCGTGCGCGCGGCCTGTGCGGTGCCGGCGGCCAGCGTCAGCACGACGATGCCGAAGGCCAGCCACGCGCGCAAGCAACGCAATGCGTGCGCCGGGGGCGCAACACGCCCGCGCGCCGAACCGGCGTTGCCGCGCCGCAGATGCCGCTTGTCGATCGCACACCCCGCCAAACAGGACCTCCGGCCTTGGTTGATGAATTCTTTCTTGCGCCCGGCCGCGCGGCGGCGGGCAAGGCATGCTATTTGACCACATCGGCGGGGGCCACGAACCCTCTAAACGAGCCGCTGCCGCCGTTTTTCGACCGCGCGCGGCGCATGCGGTAAAATTCCGGAATAACGGCGCCGCGCCCCGGGTTTCCGCCGGGCAGCAGCCACCTCACCTACCCACGGACGTCGAGCCATGTATCAATCGGACATCACCCAGTTCCTGAACCAGCTCAAGCAACAGAAGCCCAGTCTGGAAGCCGAGCAACGCCGCGGCCGCGCGCTGCTGTGGGACAAGCAGCCGATCGATCTGGAAGAACGTGCCGAGCAGAAGGCATCACGCGTAGAACAGACGCCTTACTCGTACTATCAAAACTTCTAAGCGCGTGAGCCACGCCGACGAGGCACACGGCGCGCCGGCGGCCCCCGCCGACGCCGCGCTGGCCGCGCCCGCCACCGATTCGACGCCCGACACCGTCGACGGCATCGCCTTTGCGCGTCTGTACGGCGAGCCGCTCTTCAAGCTGCCGACGGACCTGTACATCCCGCCGGACGCGCTCGAGGTGTTTCTCGAAACGTTCGAAGGTCCGCTGGATCTGCTGCTGTATCTGATCCGCAAGCAGAACTTCAACGTGCTCGACATCCCGATGGCGGACGTCACGGTCCAATACCTCGGTTACGTCGACCAGTTGCGGCAGACCAACCTCGAACTCGCATCCGAATACCTGCTGATGGCCGCGATGCTGATCGAGATCAAGTCGCGCATGCTGCTGCCGGTGAAGAAGGCCGACAGCGGCGAAGAGGCCGAAGATCCGCGCGCGGAACTGGTGCGCCGCCTGCTCGAATACGAGCAGATGAAGCTCGCCGCGCAGCGCATCGATCAGTTGCCGCAACTCGGGCGCGACTTCCTGCGCGCCGAGGTCTACATCGAGCAAAGCATCACGCCGCGCTTTCCCGACGTGAACAGCGAAGACCTGCGCGCCGCGTGGGCCGACGTGATCAAGCGCGCGAAGCTCGTGCAGCATCACAGGATTTCGCGCGAGGAGCTGTCCGTGCGCGAGCACATGAGCTCGATCCTGCGGCAGTTGCAGAACGCGCGCTTCATCGAGTTCTCCGACCTGTTCGACACCACCAGGGGTGTGCCGGTCGTGGTGGTGAATTTCATCGCCGTGCTCGAACTGTGCCGCGAGTCGCTCGTCGAAATCACCCAGGCGGAGCCGTTCGCGCCGATCTATGTGCGCCTCGCCTACCTGCCGGCCTGAAACCCGCGCCGCGGCATCCGGCACCGGCGCGGCGGCACGCGCCGCACCGGTTTGCCTCGATCTGGTGCGCCGCGTGCACAAATCCACTACAATCCCGCGCTCCAAACCCGTCATCCGAAACGAGGCGGCCGCCCGCGCGATTCCTTGAAGTCTTGCGCCAACCGAGTCGCGCGCCGCGCGAGGAAATCCCAGTCCGATCATGAAAGTCATCAGCTCGATCCATGAATTGCGCGACCAGTTGCGCGGCCAGAATCGCACGGCCTTCGTGCCGACCATGGGCAATCTGCACGAGGGCCATCTGTCGCTGAT
Source organism: Paraburkholderia panacisoli (assembly GCF_008369935.1). Taxonomy (GTDB): domain Bacteria; phylum Pseudomonadota; class Gammaproteobacteria; order Burkholderiales; family Burkholderiaceae; genus Paraburkholderia; species Paraburkholderia panacisoli. The sequence goes on from NZ_VTUZ01000012.1 coordinate 150,506, forward strand.
GCGCCTCGCGCGCCAGCACGGCGACCCGGTGGTGGCGAGCATCTTCGTCAACCGGCTGCAGTTCGGTCCGAACGAGGATTTCGACAAATACCCGCGCACGATGGAAGCGGACATCGAAAAGCTCCAGAAGGAAAACGTCTACGTGCTGTTCGCGCCGACCGAGAAGGATCTGTATCCGGAGCCGCAGGAGTACCGCGTGTATCCGCCGCATGATCTGGGCGACATCCTCGAAGGCGAATTCCGCCCCGGCTTCTTCCAGGGCGTGTGCACGGTGGTGATGAAGCTGATGTCGTGCGTGCAGCCGCGCGTCGCCGTGTTCGGCAAGAAGGACTACCAGCAGCTGATGATCGTGCGCCGCATGTGCCACCAGTTCGCGCTGCCGACCGACATCATCGCCGCCGAAACTGTGCGCGACGCCGACGGCCTCGCGCTCAGCTCGCGCAACCGCTACCTGCAGGCCGCCGAGCGCGCCGAGGCGCCGATGCTGGCCGCCGAACTCAATCGCGTGCGCGACGCGGTGCTGTCCGGCGAGCGTGACTTCGCCAAGGTCGAACAGGCGGCGATGGCCGCACTGGCCGCGCGCGGCTGGCAGCCCGACTACGTCGCGGTGCGCAAGCGCTCGGACCTGCTGCCGCCCGGCGCGCAGGACGCCGACGCGCAACTGGTCGTGCTGGCCGCGGCCAAGCTCGGCGCGACCCGTCTGATCGACAACCTCGAAATCTGAAGCGGTCACTGAGACCGTAACCGAAGCCATACAGGATTGGTCATGCAACGCAACATGCTGAAGTCGAAGATCCACCGCGTCGCGGTCACGCACTGCGAGCTGCACTACGAAGGCTCGTGCGCGATCGACGAAGACTTGCTGGAAGCGGCGAACATCGTCGAAAACGAACGGATCGACATCTGGAACATCAACAACGGCGAGCGCTTTTCGACCTACGCGATCAAGGGCGAGCGCGGCAGCGGCATGATTTCGCTGAACGGCTCGGCCGCGCGGCGCGCGCAACTGGGCGATCTGGTGATCATCGCGGCGTTCGCGGTGGTGGATGAAGCCGAATTGAAGGCGGGCTGGAAGCCGGACCTGGTGTTCGTCGACGAGAACAACAGGATCAAGGGCAGCCGCGATCACGTGCCGACACAGAACTGGACCTGAGCCGGGCGGGCGTTCGCCGTTTCAGGCGGGCTCTCCGCGTTCGCTCTGCACGCTTGCTTGACACAGCGGACCTGCGCGTTCACTGACACGCGCTCTGCGCGCGTTCGCCAGGTTCGCTGTGCGAGCGCCCGGCACGGCTAGCGGCTGGCGCGGGCCGCCAGAGCCGCCTGCTTCCCCGCTTCAGCCCTTCTTGCCGCCGCCGTTCGTCCAGTCGAGGATCGGCTGCCATTGCTCCAGATCCTTCTCCACGCGGCTTTTCGCGACGTCCCACAAGGTCAGGCCGTGGGCCGCCAGTTGTACGTAGTTCTGCGTGTCGCGCAAAAAGCCCAGCACCGGCAGCTTCAACCCCTCGACGAAGCGGTGCAGTTGCTCCGCCGAGCGCGTGCGCGCGTCGACGCGCATGCCGACCACGCCGATTTCGATCGCGCCTTTCCTGACTGCTTTTTCCTTCGCCAGCCGCTCGAGAAATTCCTGGGTGGCGAGAATATCGAACAGGGATGGCTGGAGCGGCACGATCACCTTGTCGGCGAGATCCAGCGCGATGGTCAGGCGATTGCCGTGCAAGCCGGCCGGCGTATCGACGACTGCGTGCTCCAGACCCTTGGGCGGTTTGGCGGGCGCGTCCTGATTGACTTCCCAGTTTTCGATGGCGGGCAGCGTAGCGGGCCGCAACGCCAGCCACGCGTGCGCGGACTGCTGCTTGTCGAGGTCGGCCAGCGCGACCCATTCGCCGGCCGCGGCGAAATAGCCGGCCAGATTGGTCGATAGCGTGCTTTTGCCCACGCCGCCCTTCGGATTCGCCACCACGATCACCGTCATGAATTCTCCCGGAAAGAAGGCTGGGCACCGCCAGCCGGTTTGCCGCGCTTATTGCTCTGACTTGTGCCGGCGGGTTCCGATCCGTACCTTTCAGGTTCACCCGCCGATCCAGCCGTTGATAATATCGACAAATGCAGCGCGGCGAAGCCCCCGACGGCGAATCGACCACCTTACCGTGCCGGTTTTTTCATCAAGGACCCCCATCTCATGACCAGGCTCCGCCCCGAATACACCATCGAACGCCTGCACGAACGCCAGCGAGGCAGGCTGCCTGGCTTGCTGGGCCTGCGTGTGCTGTCGCTAGAAGAAGGCATGCTGAGCGCGGAGCTGACCGTGCGCGACGAATTGCTCGCGCCGAACGGCTTCCTGCACGCGGCCACCGTGATCGGTCTCGCCGACACCGCCTGCGGCTACGCGTGTCTTGCCCATCTGCCGGAGACAGCGCGCAATTTCACGACCATCGAGCTGAAGAGCAATTTTCTCGGCACGGCGACCGAGGGGACGATTCGCGCGGTCGCGAAGGGCGTGCACCTGGGGCGCAGTACGCAGGTGTGGGACGCTACGGTGACCGATCCGAACGGCAAGACGATGGCCCTGTTTCGCTGCACGCAGATGGTGTTGTATTGAGTGGATGGGGACGGCGTGGGCCGTCCTCCGGTGACGAGACGAAGCGTTTGATGTAAGAAAGCACGCGGCGTGATGGCGCGTGCTTTTTTTGTTGGCACGGTGGGATCAGGCCGCAGGGGATTTTGGCTTCGCGCTCAGCGCTCGCCGACTGGACTGGTCGACGTTCAGCGGCCTCGCCAATTGACCCACTTGCCCGTGACGCCAGCCCCGACCGCTACCGCTCTCAAACAGCCGCCGCGCGCGGCGCCTTCACGCTGCTCATCGCCAGCACACCGCCGCCGAGCAGCGCCTGCACCACCAGCGTCACCGCCCAGAACGCCGGATATTCCCAGCCGCCGTTCGGCGATGCGAAACCCCAACCGTTGTGCAGATGCGCCGACATCGCTCCGAGCATGAACGGCAGCAGCACCAGCGCGACCCAGCGCACCTGCACCCCGAGCAGCAGCGCGATGCCGCCGAGCAGTTCGACCAAGGCCGTCAGATAGCCCAGCCACCCCGGCAGGCCGAGCGAAACGAAGAACTGCGCCGTGCCGGGCAGCGTGAAGACGAAAATCTTCTGCAGACTGTGGGCGAGATACAGCACACCCAAGGCAACGCGCAGCAGTAACGCGGCCAGATCGGGAAAGCGGTTCGAGTTCATGAAGAGTCCTTGATGGAGAGAACGGCCGGCAGCCGTCGATGGGATGAACTCTATTCGAACCATTTGAATCGAAAAACCCTCGCCGATAGTTTGATTATTTCCTAGTAAGATTTAATCGCCACATTTTGACCGAACCCGATCAAGGGATCGCCGCAAAGAACTTCGCGAGATCGAGATGTTCGGCAAGCGTGTCGGCCAACCGGTCCAGCGAGGCCTCACGCAGCGCCGGGTAGTCGATTTTCTCGGCATCGCTCAGCCCCGCCCACACGAGCAACGCGCCGCACGCGGCCGGTGTGTCGAACAGGCCGTGCACGTAGGTGGCGAGAATCTGGCCGTCGGCGGAGATCGCGCCGTCCGGATGCGCGTCGCGCGCGCCCTGCGCGTTTTCCAGCTGCAACGCGGGCGTGTCGAGCGCCGGGCCGCGCGTCTCGCCCATGTGAATCTCGTAGCCGGCCACTTCGGGCGAACCGGGCAACGCGAGGCGCCCGGTTACGTTCTTCAGCGTCTTCTCGCGCGTGAGCACCGTCGAGTAGTCGAGCCAGCCGAGCCCGGCCGACGTCCCCGGCGCGCCTTCCACGCCATGCGGATCGGCCACTTCGCGCCCGAGCATCTGCATGCCGCCGCAAATGCCGATCACGCGTCCGCCGTAGCGCAGATGCCTTTGCAACTCCGCGTCCCAGCCTTGCGCGCGCAGAAACGCCAGATCACCGGGCACGTTTTTCGACCCCGGCAGGATGATCAGATCGGCCGGCGGCGGCGGTGTGCCGCTGCGCACGTAGTGAAAATCGACCTGAGGATGCGCGCGCAACGCGTCGAAGTCCGTGTGATTGCTGATATGCGGCAGCACCGGCACGACCACCCGCAACATCCGCCCCGCGCCGCCGCTATGCGCCGCGCGCAACTCGGGCGGCAACATGTCCTCCGCGTCGAGCGTCAGCCCGTGCAGAAAAGGCACGACGCCGAGCACCGGCTTGCCGGTTTGCGCTTCGAGCCAGTCCAGTCCCGGCTGCAGCAAACCGATATCGCCGCGAAAACGGTTGATGATGAAACCGCGCACCCGCGCCTGCTCGCTCGCCGACAGACACGCCAGCGTGCCGGTCAGATGCGCGAACACGCCGCCGCGGTCGATATCGGCTACCAGCACGACCGGGCAATCGACGGCTTCCGCGAAACCCATGTTGGCGATGTCGCGCTCGCGCAGATTGATCTCCGCCGGACTGCCCGCGCCTTCGACGAAGATCGTGTCGTAGGCCGCTTGCAGACGCGCATACGATTCCAGCACCGCTTCGAACGCGACGGGTTTGTAGTCGTGATACGCGCGCGCGTCGAGATTCATGCGCGCCTTGCCGTGAATGATCACCTGTGCGCCGCGATCGCTGGTCGGCTTGAGCAGCACCGGGTTCAGATCGGTATGCGCGGCAATCCCGGCGGCCACCGCCTGCAACGCCTGGGCGCGGCCGATCTCGCCACCATCGACCGTCACCGCGCTGTTGAGCGCCATGTTCTGCGGCTTGAACGGCGCGACCCGCACGCCGGCGCGTCGCGCGAGACGGCACAGGCCGGCGACCAGCGTGCTCTTGCCGGCGTCGGACGTGGTGCCCTGGATCATCAGCGTGCCGCGCGGCACGGGGATGGCGTCGAGCGGGGTCGGGATTGAGGCCGGAGTCGGAGTGGTGGTCACGGTTGTCGGGGGTCGGGGTTCGGCGGTGAAAAGGTGGTGCGGCAAGTAGCAGTGAACGTGGGCGAAGCGGCAAGCGGCAAGCGGCAAGCGGCAAGCGGCAATGCAACCACGACGAAGCAACAACGCCGCCGCAGCAGGAGATCGACTAAGCAAGGCGCAGAAGCACGGCATTCATACCGGCGTCGCGAATCGCCCCGTCGCTGTTCGACTGAACTCGGCAGATGCGGCAACGGCTTGCGCCAACGAGCCGGCAAAAAAGCAGTCCCCTGCAACCCCGCAGCCGTGCATCATGCAGCAACAAAACATCGAGCCCGCGGCATTATCCCATCGCGCCGGCCCGCACTGCACGCCGGTACAATCACACGATGACTCCCCGCGACCTCACCTTCGTTCTCGGCGGCGCCCGTTCGGGCAAGAGCGTGCACGCCGAGCAGCTCGCCAGCGACAGCGCCCTCCCCGTCAGCTACATCGCCACCGCCCGCGTCGCCGATGACGCCGAATTCAGCGCGCGCATCGCGCATCATCGCGCGCGGCGTCCCGCGCATTGGCGCCTCGTCGAAGCGGGCGTCGATCTCGCCGGCGCCGTCACGCAAAGCGACGCGCCCGGCCATTGCCTGCTGGTCGACTGCCTGACGCTGTGGCTCGCCAACCTGCTGTGCCCGGCCGAAGGCGAAGCGCTGCCGCTCGCTCGATATCACGCGCAGGTCGCCGCGCTCGAAGCGGCGCTCACCGGCGCGCGCGGCAAAGTGATCGTGGTCAGCAATGAAATCGGCCTGGGCGTGGTGCCGCTTGGCGCGGCCACGCGTCTTTACGTCGACGAACTCGGCCGCCTCAATCAGCGCATCGCCGCGTTGAGCACGACAGCCACGATGATGGTCGCGGGCTTGCCGCTCGCGTTGAAAACAACAGGCCGCGCGTGATGCTGTCACTTCCTCTAATCGCAACGCTGGCGACCGCGGGCGTGGCCATCGACCGCTGGTTCGGCGAACCGCGCGCCGCGCATCCGCTGGTGGGCTTCGGCCGCTGGGCGGCGCGCCTGGAAAAGCGCTTCAACGTCGGGCGGCGCTTGCGGCTCAAGGGACTGGCCGCGTGGGCACTCGCGGTGCTGCCGCCGGTGCTGATCGCGTGGTGGCTGGTCGCGGTGCTGCCGTTTTTCGCGGCCTGCGCAGTGCATGTCGCGTTGCTGTGGTTCGCGCTCGGCGCGCGCAGTCTGCACGATCACATCGCGCCGATCGCGCGGGCCCTCACCCAACACGATCTCGCGCAAGCGCGCCAGTTGACCGCGCAGATCGTGTCGCGCGACACCGAGCAAGCCGATGAAGCCGCGTTGTCGCGCGCAGCGGTCGAATCGGCGCTCGAAAACGGCAACGACGCGATCTTCGGCGCGCTGTTCTGGTTCGCGATCGCGGGTGGTCCCGGCGCCCTCGGCTTTCGCCTCGCCAACACGCTCGATGCGATGTGGGGTTACCGCACACCGCGCTATTTGCGCTTCGGCTGGGCCGCGGCGCGCCTCGACGATGTGCTCAACTGGATTCCCGCGCGTCTGACCGCCACCAGCTATGCGCTGCTCGGCGACACGCACACCGCCTGGCGTTGCTGGCGCGAGCAGGCGCCCCGCTGGGACAGTCCGAATGCGGGCCCGGTGATGGCGGCCGGCGCCGGCAGCCTGAACGTGCTGGTCGGCGGCCCGGCGGTGTATCACGGCACGCTCGAACACCGCCCGACGCTGGGCTTCGGGCATCCCGCGAAGGCGAGTCACGTGACGGCCGCGCTGGCGCTGGTCGAGCGGACGATCATTCTCTGGCTGGCGGTGCTGATCGTGCTCGCATTGCTGAGTGTGCCCTTTCATGGTTGATCGCATGGCAGACCCGATGACCAGCGCGGCAAACGACGTAGTGGTTCACGGCGGCAATCTGCACGAAGCGGCCGAGCGCTACGGCATTCCGTACGCGCAGTGGCTCGACTTGTCGACCGGCATCAATCCACACGGCTATCCCGTGCCGCCGGTTCCCGCCGATGCCTGGCGCCGCCTGCCCGACGAAGGCGACGGCTTCGCTGCCTGCGCCGCGCGCTATTACGGCGCGCCGGATGCGGCGCACGTGCTGCCCGTCGCCGGCAGCCAGGCGGCGATTCGCACGCTGCCCGCGTTGCTGCCGCGTGCGACGGTCGGCATCGCGCCGCTCACGTACAGCGAATATGCACCCGCGTTCGCACGGGCCGGGCATCGCGTCGCGCCGCTCGACGTGCGCTGGGACAGCCTGCCCGACGCGCTCACTCACGCAGTCGTCGTGAATCCTAACAATCCGACGGCCGCGCATCTGAACGCCGGGAAGCTGTTGCATTGGCATGCCCAGTTGCGCGCGCGCGGCGGCACGCTGCTGGTCGACGAAGCCTTCGCCGATACGATGCCGACGGCGTCGCTCGCGGCGAGCACGCATCTCGACGGCCTGATCGTGTTGCGCTCGCCGGGCAAATTCTTCGGGCTCGCCGGTGTGCGCGCGGGGTTCGTGCTTGGTGCGCCCGCGTTGCTCGACGCGTTGCGCCGGTCGCTCGGCGCGTGGACGGTTAGCGGACCCGCGCGTCATGCGGTCAAAGCCGCGTTCGCCGACGAAGCATGGCAACGGCAAATGCGCGCGCGGCTCGACAGCGAAAGCGCGCGGCTGGCCCGCCTCCTGTACGCTCGAGGTTTCGCTACGCACAGCACCCCGCTCTTCGCGTGGACCGACGACGCGCGCGCCGCCGCCTTGCATGAATTGTTGGCGCAACATGGCGTGTGGACGCGGCTTTTCGCGTCGTCGGGCGGCGTGCGTTTCGGCTTGCCCGCGAGCGATGGCGAATGGGCGCGCTTCGACGAAAGCTTGCGCGCAGCGGTACAGGCCATCGACCCCACGCGAACTGCTTGAAATGAAGCAGCACACGCGGCCGTGCCGCGCTCCCTCGCGCTCATCACGCCCGCCACACGCGCAATGCGCTTTCAACCTCCCCGCCCGATGATCCGTCTCGCCCGCTTCGTTCCGAACCTCATCGCCGCTGCGCTCTGCACCACCGCGCTGCCCACGCACGCCGCGATCACCGTCACCGACGACACCGGCGCAACCGTCACGCTGTCCGCACCGGCGCAACGCGTGATCAGCCTCGCGCCGCACGTCACCGAACTGCTGTATGCGGCGGGCGGCGGCGCAAAAATAGTCGGCGCGGTGTCATATAGCGACTACCCGCCCGAAGCGAAGCAACTGCCACGCGTCGGCGACAACAAGGCGCTCGATCTCGAGCGCATCGTCGCGTTGCAGCCCGATCTGATCGTCGTGTGGCGGCACGGCAATGCGCAGCGGCAACTCGATCGTCTGCGCGAACTGCACGTGCCGCTGTTCTTCAGCGAGCCGCATCATCTGGACGACGTGGCCCTGTCGCTGACGAAGCTCGGCCAATTGCTCGGCACGTCGTCGAGCGCCGATACGGCTGCTGCCGCATACCGCCGCGACATCGCGCGCTTGCGCACGCAGTATGCGAGCCGGCCGCCCGTCAGCGTGTTCTATCAGGTGTGGGACAAGCCGTTGATGACGCTCAACGGCGAGCATATGGTCAGCGACGTCATCACACTGTGCGGCGGGCGCAACGTGTTCGCGGGACTTCAGCCGCTGGTGCCGACCGTCTCGACCGAAGCGGTGCTCGCCGCCAATCCCGAAGCAATCATCACCGCAGCGCCGGGCGCGACCCAGCCCGACACCAGCTTGCCGCGGCTCGACACATGGCGCGCATGGCCGGGTCTGACCGCGGTCGCGCACCACAACCTGTTCGCGATCGACGGCGACCTCATCAACCGGCCGGCGCCGCGCATCGCGCAAGGCGCGCAGCAGCTGTGCGAAGACCTGGAAACGGCGCGCTCGCGCAGAAAGCCCGTCGCACCGTGACGCGGCTCACGCGTTCCAGCGCGCCAGCACCCACTGCTGCGACTCGTCGTCGCGACGCAGCCAGACGATCCCGGCCATATCGAGCGACCATCTCAAGCAGCGCTCCAGCGCCACGTCCAGCACCAGCGATGCGATCACCCGCATCACGCCGGCATGTGTGACCACATACGCGGGCGACAGCTCGCGCGTTTGCGCGAACGCCTCGAGCCACGCGCGCACTCGCCCGACGAATTGCGCGACGCTCTCGCCGCCATGCACGCGCGCGTGCTCGAAATTGGCGGCCCATTCGTCGAGCAGCGCGCGATCAATCTGATCCCAGCGCTGCGTCTCCCAGTCGCCGAAATTCATTTCCTTCAGCCGGTCGTCGTGACTGAGCACGCAGCCGAAATCGTTCGCCATCTCGGCGGCGAGCGCCGAGCAGCGCGTCAATGGACTCGACATCAACACGCGCGGCGCCGGCACCTGCAGCTTGGCGAGCTTCAGCGCGAGTGCGCTCGCCGAGATCTCGGCGGCGTCGGCGAGCGCGACATCGCTGTGGCCGTAGCACACGCCCGGATCGAGCGCGACGGCGGGATGACGAATCAGGACGATATCCATGCAAGCCCCACCAGGTAGATGCTCAATTCGAAAATCTGCTGCGCGAAGCCGAGGCAGTCGCCGGTGTAACCGCCAATGCGTCTAACGAAGTAACGGCCCATCACAAGGCGAAGCACGATCAGCACCGCGAACATCGAGCCCGCGAAGCGCCAATCCGGCGCGCCTGGTCCGTTCGGCCACAATAGCCACGGCAGACCGAACAGCGCCGCGCACAGCAATGCCGGACCGCTCAGGCGCTGCGCGACCGGCTTGGCTTTGCCTTCGGCGCGCACGTAGTCGAGCGTGGCCAGATAACTGATCGCACAAGCACGGCTCGCCGCATGCGCGGCAATCATCAGACTTGCGGCGCGCAGAGGCGGCAACGCGGCTAGCGTCTGCCACTTCAAAGCGAGCGCGATCACCAGCGCGATGGCGCCGAAAGCACCGATGCGTGAGTCATGCATGATGCGCAACGCATCGTCTCGCTTATATGCGCCACCGAACGCATCGACGCAATCAGCGAGACCGTCCTCGTGAAAGGCGCCTGTCACCAGCAGCGACGCGGCCATCGACAGCAGCACCGCCACGCCCGCCGGAAACACATGCTGCGCCGCCAGATAGACGAGCGCGCTGAACGCACCGACCAGGCCGCCGACCAATGGAAAATAGCGCGCCGCCGCGTTCAGATAGTGCGGCTCGAAGCCGACCCAGCGCGGCACGGGCACGCGCGTGAAATAACCGAGCGCCGTGAAGAAATAGCGCAGTTCCGCGAGCGGGTTCATGAGCGGGCCGAATGCAGGTTCGTTGTGATGAAGCGCCTCAAGCTTCGCGATTCGCGATGCCGGCCGAATCGAAGCTCGCCATCTCGTTGACGAACGCCACCGCCGCACGCAGCAGCGGCACGGCAAGCGCCGCGCCGGTGCCTTCGCCGAGCCGCATGTCGAGCGACAGCAACGGCAGCGCGCCGAAATGATCGAGCATGCGCCGGTGCCCCGCCTCGTTCGATGCATGCGCGAACACGCAGTACTCGCGCACGTTCGGCGCCAATGCATCGGCGACCAGCAGCGCCGAGCTCGCGATGAAGCCGTCGACGAGGATCGTCATGCGCGCTTCGGCAGCCGCGAGATACGCGCCGGCCATCATCGCAATCTCGAAGCCGCCGAAGGTGGCGAGCACGTCGAGCGGACCGATCGCCGCGGCATGATGCGCGAGCGCCGCCGCGAGCACGTTGCGCTTCTTCGCGAGCCCTGCGTCGTCGAGACCGGTGCCTCGGCCGACGCATTCGTCGATCGGCACGCCGCACAAACGGCTCATCAGGCACGCGGCCGACGACGTGTTCGCAATCCCCATCTCACCGAAGCCGATCACGTTGGTGCCGAGCGCCGCGTGATGGCGCACGCGCGCCGCGCCCGCCTGCATCGCCGCGAGCGCCTCGCCGGACGTCATCGCGGGCTCATGCGCGAAGTTGCGCGTGCCGCGCGCCACCGGAATGTCGACGAGTCCATCCGTCGACGAAAGCGGCGTCGCGATGCCCGCGTTGACCACTTCGAGTTCGAGCCCGGCGACCCGGCTCAACGCATTGATGGCCGCGCCGCCCGCGAGAAAATTGGCGACCATCTGCGCAGTCACCGCTTGCGGATACGGGCTCACGCCTTCGGCGGCAATCCCGTGGTCGCCGGCGAACACGATCATCGCCGGGCGCTGCACGGTAGGCCGCGTGGTGCGCTGGATCAGGCCCATCTGACGCGCGAGCGTTTCGAGCCGGCCAAGACTGCCGGGCGGCTTGGTCTTGGTATCGATGATGTGTTGCAACTCGCCGCGCAGTGTTTGATCGAGCGCAGCGACTTCGGGCAAACCGGCCGGGCGTGGCAAAGAAGTCATGGACGTGGTCTGGAAAGAGAGTGATTGGATAAAAGGGCTAGCCTGCCGGCAAGTCATTGCCGGCAGGCGATTCGTGACGCGCACGCGGCGCGGGAATCAGCGCCTCGTGTTCGCCGTCGCGAATCAGGATCAATGGATAACCGAACGCGCGGCTCGTCAACGTGGGCGTGAGCACGTCATGCACCGCTCCGGCATACGCGCCGCCCTCGCCGTCGAGCAGCAGCGCGTGCGTCGCGAAGCGGCGCGCGAGATTCAGGTCGTGGCAGGAAAACATCACGGTGCGCCCCGGTTCACGTGTCCATGCGGCGAGTGCTTCGAGGCAATCGATCTGATGATGCAGATCGAGATGCGACAAGGGTTCGTCGAGCAGCAAAAGCGGCGCGTCCTGGCATAGCACCGCCGCCAGCGCCACGCGTTGGCGCTCGCCGCCCGACAACGACAGCACGTCGCGCGCAGCGAATGCGCCAAGGCCCAACAGATCCAGCGCGGCGTGCGCGGCGGCGCGATCAGCAGCGCGCTCCCAACCCCAGCCGCTCAGATGCGGAAAGCGATTCAGCAGCACGATATCGAGCACGCTCGCGCTGAACGCGTCGGCTGCGCTTTGCGGCATCAGCGCGCGGCGCTGCGCGAGCGGCAGTGCACGCCAGTCGGACACGCGCATGCCATCCAGTTCGACATGGCCCGCCGCCGGCCGCGACAGACCCGCAAGCGTCGACAGCAACGTGGTCTTGCCCGCGCCGTTCGGCCCGGCGACGCACCAGATCTCGCCCGCATAGAAGGTGTGCGTGAATGCGTCGAGCAAGGTGCGCGCACCGGCGCGCAAGGTCAGATGTTGCGCGCTCAGAGCAGGATGGGACACGGTGGCGGGTGATTGCATCATCGGCGCCTGCGCAACAGCATCCAGAGGAATACCGGCACGCCGACGATCGACGTGATCACGCCGACCGGCAATTGCGCCGGCGCGATCACGGTCCGCGCGATCAGGTCCGCGCCCATCACCGCGACGCCGCCGCCGAGCGCCGCGGCCGGCAGCAGCATGCGTTGATCGTTGCCGAACGCGAGCCGCAACATGTGCGGCACCACTAGGCCGACAAAGCCGATGGTGCCCGCCGTCGTCACGGCAGCGGCGGCCGCGAGCGACGCCACCAGATACACGCGCAAGCGCAGCGGCAGCACCGCGACGCCCAACGCCTGCGCGGCTGCGTCGCCACGCAGCAGCACGTTCAGACGCGGCGCCGCCGGCACGATCGCCAGCAATGAGACGATGAGCGCGGCGAGCGCGGTCCACGGCATCGCGCCGCCGTTCAGATCGCCGGTCAGCCAGAACAGCATGCCGCGCAACCGGCTGTCGGGCGCGATGTTGAGCAGCAGCGTGATGAGCGCGCCCCACCCCGCCGCGATCACCGCGCCGGTCAGCAGCAAACGCGGCGACGTGTCCTGCGGCTCGCCGCGCCACAACTCGCGGCGCGCGAGGCCGAGCACCAGCAGGATCGATACGAAAGCGCCGGCGAACGCGCTGGCGTCGACGATCCACCACGCGCAGCCGGCGATCATCGCGACCAGCGCGAACGTCGCCGCGCCGCCCGACACGCCCAGCACATAGGGTTCGGCAAGCGGGTTGCGCAACAGCACCTGTAACAGCGCGCCGGCCAACGCGAGTAACGCGCCGCAGGCGAAGCCCGCCACCGCGCGCGGCAAACGCAGCGTGCGCACGATCTCGCCGGCAAGATCGGACGATGCGGCCGACCCGGGCGGCAACGCGTGCGACGGCAACAGCGCTGCCAGCACGCGCGCAGGCGCGAGCGACACACTGCCCAGCGCGAGCGACGCCATCAGCACGGCCAGCGCGATCACCACGAGCGCGAGCCAGATCGCGGCTGCGCGCTTCGCGCTCATCACGCGCAGGGTCGCGGGCAACGAGTCCGCATGACGGTTCATCCGCGCGACCTCAACGCAGTGCAACCATCACTGCTGCTGCCAACCGACCGTGACATACGCACCGCGTCCCGGCGAGTTATACGAGTAGGCCGTTTCATAGTCCTTGTTGAACAGGTTCTGGATTTGCGCGGCCACGTACCACGCTTTCGTGATGTGGTAGCGCGCCGACACATTCACGATGCCGTAGCCGCCCAGCTTGCCGCTGCTGTCCTCGCGCGGGCCGCTCACGATCCACTCGCCGCCGACGCGCCATCCCGCGATGCTGCGATTCACCGCCAGCGAACCGAAACGCCGCGCGCGCCGCACGAGGTCGACATCGTTGTCGAGGTCGACGGGATTTTGCAGCGTCAGCGATGCGCGCACGTCCGTCTTGCCGACATGCCCGCTCCACGATCCTTCGAGCCCCTGCACCTTCGCATGGCCGACGTTTTCGGCCAGATAGATGCCGGGCGTCACCTGCGCGTACTCGATCAGATTCGAATAGCGCGTCTGGAATGCGCTCACACGCATCACGCCGAGTGCGCTCGACGCGTACTGCAACGCCGCTTCGATCGAGTGACTGCGCTCCGGCTGGATCGACGGATTGCCGCTTATCGGATAGTACAGATCGTCGAAGCTCGGCGCGCGAAACGAATCCGCGTAGCTTGCGGTTGCCTTCCAGTGCCCGGTAATGTCGAAACCGTAGCCGAGATAGTAACTGTTCGCCCCGCCGAAATCGGAATACTGATCGTGGCGCACGTTGGCCTGAATCTGATTGCGCCCGAAGCGTCCCGCATAGCCGACGAAGCCCGAATCCACACGACGGTCCGGCGCGGCGAACGTGTCGGAGTCGAGGCTCTGGTCGAGATGCTCGTAGCCGACCTGCAGCTTCTGCTGCGCGGCGAATGCGAAATCGTTCTGCCACGTGTACTGGCGATTGTCGGTATCGAAGCGGCCGTTGTATACGCCGTTAGTGTTCGACACGCTGCGGTCATCGCCTTCGGCGACGATGAAGTGCGTGGTCCACCAGTCGGTGAGCTTGCCGTTCGCGAACACCGACGCCTGGCCCACCTTGCTGTACAGGTTGTTCAGATCGGTGGGCACGCCGTACGCGTTGTCGTAGCTGTTGTTGCCGTTCGTCTGGAAGTAGCTGACGCCGGCGTCCCATCGGTCGCTGAACTTGTGACGCAATGACGCCGAGATGCTCTCGTTCAGATAGCCGTTTGCGTTCGGATTGGCATTGGGCGCCTGCTGCGGATTGAGCGACGAAAAGCCGTCGTCCTTCGTGCGTGCAAGCGAGACGCTGAAGGTCGTGCGGCCGTCTTTATCCAGCGCGCCGTTCACGCCCGCCTGCTGCGTCTGCGTGTGATAGCTGCCGTAGCCGAGTGAAAAGTTGAAACGCGGCGGATGGTCGCCGCCGTCTTTCGTGAACACCTGGACCACGCCGCCGATCGCACCCGACCCGTATAACGCAGACACGTTACCGTTCACCACTTCGACGTGATCGAGCTGGTCGAGTGGAATCTGCCCGAGTTGCGGCGCGCCGAGACTCACCGAATCGACCCGCACGCCGTCGATCAGCAACAGCGTTTGGGTCGACGAAGCACCGCGCAAAAAGAGGCTCGCCGTCGATCCAGGGCCGCCTGTACGCGAGATTTGCGCGCCGGGTGCGAGTTGCAGCAGGCCGGGCAAGTCGGTGGCGGTGGTCTCGGCGATATCCTGCTGATCGAATAGCGAGGTCTGCGGAATCGCATCGGCGAGCGCTTGCGGCCCGCGTTCCGCGGTGACGACGACCGGCGACAACACGGTGAACGATGCATTCGCTGAGGCGGCATCCGCATCGGCTGCGGACGAAGATGAAGACGGCGTTGCAGATGCAGTGGAAGATTCAGACGCAATCGCAGCGGCGGACGCTGAAGCAGCAGACGACTCAGGGGACGATGCAGCAGCCTGAGCATGCGCGACGAGCGGCAAGCCCGCAAAAGCGAGCAATGTCGCGCGGGCGATGGGGCACAGCATGGGATGGCATTCCTGTGAATAGCGGGCGCGGCCCGCTTCCCCGCAGGCCGATGCATAACGAGGCAACCCACGCCATTAACATTTTCGCGGGGGACGTACCTCTCCCTCTGGCCGGTATCCGGGCTGGCGACACATCGATCCCGCCTTCCCACGCGTAACGCGCAGTGGCACACTCGCATGTTGAACTTCGAACACGCGTCGGGATCGACCTGCATGACGAATGCGGTCGCTTACCGTTGCGGGGGCAGCGCAGTTTCGCGCGTTCAGTTCATCTGAACGGCGCGTTCTGCTTCCCGTTTCACTGCGCGCACTGTGGACAAGCGCGCGCGGGCACCAGAGTGCGCGCAGTTTATGAGCGGGCTCGAAGTGCGTCAAGAAAGGTCAATCCGCGCGCACTCTGTTTCTGTAAAGTGCAGGCTATTGTCCGATGGGCGAGTACTTTTTCATCATATGGTCGGTAAAAGCCTGCACAAAGCGATGTTGTTACGTCTCGAAACGAGACAATTGTCGGAACCTGCAATATTCCGCGCTAAAATGCGATGTCTTTAGAGGACGCAGCACATGCTCACCGAACTCGAATCACTCTCACAGAATATCGGCAAGCTGATTGCGATCAGCCAGCGCCACCATGAAGCGCGGCTCGCGCTCGAAGAGCAGCTCGCCCAGTCGCGTGCCGAAGCGCAAGCAACGCGCACGGAACTTGCGCTGTTGCGCGAGGAGCGCGATGCGCTGCAAGCGGAACGCGACACGCTGTCCGCCAAGATCGACGACGCTCAGGTGCGCCTGAATGCGATTCTCGAAAAACTGCCGCGGGCGCGCGCGAGCAGCGAGCCGGATAACCAGCTCGATCTGCTCGAGCCCGCTCAGCACGCAGTCGAAGCGGAGAGCGACGTTACCCGCCACGGAGAAAATGCATGACCACCAAGCAGATCGAAGTCTCGATCCTCGACGTGCCCTATCGTCTCGCGTGCTCGCCGGAAACGGAAGGCGCGCTGCTCGAAGCGGTCGCCCGCGTCGACGCCGAAATGGCGAAGATCCGCAATAACAGCAACGTGCGCGGCACGGATCGCATTGCTGTCATGGCTGCGCTGTCGCTGGCATCAGAACTGCTTAGGCTGCAATCCAGCGTTCGACACGGAGAAGCATTTCCCGCTGAGGAAATCCGGCGTACAATGCAGCAAATGAACGAACAACTGGGTACTGTGATCGAGCAGTACAGCATGCAGTAACTATCTGCCGGCCGGTCCCGAGATCGGCTGCGGATTCAAACGAAGTACGCGAGCAAGTCTCGGCAAACGTTTGAGTTCAATCGTTTAAGCTTCATCGGTTTAGCTTCCCTGCCTGGTTCGCCAAGGTCATATATTCCTTGAACCAATGCCATGTGCACGGTTGCGGAAATTTGTAGCACGGGTGTGCGCGTCACTCTGTCTGATGTACCCGAAGTGTTGCTAACTGCGACCAATTCTGAACCCCCGGTTCAGGATGCCGGCCTAGCGGCTAAGGCGGGGACCTTATCTGGAACGGCATCGGACTTCGGTCCGGTGCCGTTTTTCTTTGGGCGTCGGTTTTGCTGGGCGTCTCGTTGGCGTTTCATTAGGCTGCGATTGTCTTCCGCATCGTCTAACCTCTAACGTTCAATTCGATTCATGCGCTACTGGCTAATGAAGTCCGAACCGGACGAAGCAAGCATCGACCATCTCGCCAATGCACCGCATCGCACGTTGCCGTGGACCGGTGTGCGAAATTACCAGGCGCGCAACTTCATGCGCGACATGATGCAGGTCGGCGACGGCGTGCTGTTCTATCATTCGAGCTGTCCTGAACCCGGCATTGCCGGGCTGGCGGAAGTCTCATCCACTGCTTATCCGGACCCGACCCAGTTCGACAGGAAGAGTCCGTACTACGACGCGAAGTCGTCGCAGGAAACGCCGCGCTGGTTACTTGTCGACGTGGTGTTCAAGAAGAAGATTCCGCTGATTCCGCTTGCCGCACTGCGCGAGCATGAAGAATTGCGGGACATGCGCGTGCTCGCCAAAGGCAACCGCCTGTCGATCACACCCGTGACCGAGGCCGAATGGCGCTTCATTACCAAGCGGCTCATTTGACGTCTATCACGTTGAATCTGGCGGAGGGCGAACCGTTGGCGCTGCGTCGTATGTCGCGAATGATCACAGCACGCGCGAACGCAGCGCTGATGTCGTGAGCGATGCCGACTCAAGGAACCAAGCCCGGGTTGCACACGCCTAAAGAACCGAACCGCAAACGTCGTGCCACTGCACGGCGTTTGCGCCCCTCGGGCACAACCCCGTTCAAGCAAGGAGTTCAGCCATGACGAAAACAACCGCACGGGCACTCGCACTCGCTCTCGCGTGCACCACGCCTGTCGCGCTCGCACTGACCCCGGCCATAGCGCGCGCCCAAGGCGTGATGCAGTCGCAGCCCTCGGGCGTGCTGTCGCTCAACGCGCAGGCCAGCGCGGAAGTGCCGCAAGACGTCGTCAATATCACGCTGTTTTACGAGCAGCAAGCCAGCGACCCTTCAACGCTCACCGCCACGCTGAACCAGCGTGCCGATTCGGCGCTGCAAAAAGCGCGCGGTGTGAGCGGCGTGACGGCCCGCACGGGTTCGTTCTCGATCTTCCCGTCCACCGATCGTGACGGGCGCATTTCCGCGTGGCGCGGCCGCACGGAAGTCGTGCTCGAATCGCGCGACTTCGGCGCGGCGTCGAAGCTCGCGGGCGAGATGGCCTCGATCATGCAGGTCGGCAACGTGCAGTTCTCGCTATCGCCCGAAGCGCAGCGCGCCGCCGAACAGAAGCTCAGCGGCGAAGCGATCAAATCGTTCCGCGACCAGGCTGCGTCGTCGGCGCAGGCGTTCGGCTTCAGCGGCTATTCGATTCGCGAGGTCAACGTCAATCACAGCGGCGTGATGCCGCGTCCCATGATGATGATGAGCGCGCGCGCGATGGGCGCCGACGCCAAGGGGATGGCGCCGATGCCGCTCGAAGGCGGCACGTCGACGGTGACGGTCAACGTATCGGGCTCGGTGCAGATGAAGTGACGCGCGTGGTTTTGCGGCGGGCGTCCGCGCGCCGCTGTGCCGCTGTGCCGCTGTGCCGCTGCCAAAGAAAACGCCACGGCATGCCGTGGCGTTTTTCATCGAGCACTGGCTACGATAAACCGTAGGTAGCCCTCAGCTCGCGCTGACCGCTTGCGCCGGTTCGCGGCGCGCACGGCGATACGACCACACCAGCATGCCGATGCCCGCGAGAATCATTGGCAGCGACAGCCATTGGCCCATCGAAAGGCCCATCGCCAGCAGGCCGAGGAAGTCGTCCGGCTCGCGCGCGAATTCGACCGTGAAGCGCGCGAGGCCGTAGCCGATCAGGAACACCGCCGAAATCGCGCCCAGCGGCTTGGGCTTGCGCGAAAAGAAGAACAGCACGAAAAACAGCGCGACGCCTTCGAGCGCAATCTCGTACAGCTCCGACGGATGCCGCGGCAGCATGCGATATTGCGCGAACACGTCATTCAGATGCCATTGCGCGGCCAGTTGCGGATGCGCGGCGAGCCACGCGGCGTCGTCGGGCGCGGCACCGGGAAACAGCATCGCCCACGGCGCGGACGGATCGGTCACACGGCCCCACAATTCGCCGTTGATGAAATTGCCCAGGCGCCCCGCCGCGAGCCCGGTGGGCACCATCGGCGCGACGAAGTCGGTGACCTGCAGCCACGAGCGTTTGCGCTGATACGCGAACAGCACCATTGCGAGCGTCACGCCGAGGAAGCCGCCGTGAAACGACATGCCGCCCTCCCACACCTTGAAGATGTCGAGCGGATGCGCGAAATAAAAACTCGCCTTGTAGAACAGCACATAGCCGAGCCGGCCGCCGAGTATCGTGCCGAGCACGCCGTAGAACAGCATGTCGTCGATGTCCTTGACGGTCCAGCCTTGCGCGGCGACGTACGGCAAACGCAGCCGCAGCCGGCCGACGACGATCGCCGCGACGAACGCGACGAGGTACATCAGTCCATACCAGCGCACGGCGAGCGGCCCCAGATGAATGGCAATGGGGTCGAAATTGGGGTGAATGAGCATCGGGTTGTTATGGGCAGTTCAGGTTCAGAAGCGGAGTTGTCCAATGAATTGTCCGGGGGCGGCCTGTGGCGCGCGCCCGTTCGGCGCATGCATTTGACGGTGCGACCCGCAATGCGTTCGCGGCGGCGCCGCTAGACACGCGGCGCGACGGACTGCGCGTCGCCGGTGGCGGCGTGCGAGCGCACGATGTCGATGAAACCGGCCAGCACCGGACTCACCTCGTCCGTGCGCCAGACCAGCCCCGTCTCGATCGCGGGCACCGACTCGGACAGCGGCCGGTACACGACGCCCGTGCGGCGCAGATTACGCAACGATTGCGGCACCAGTGCGACGCCCATGCCGGCCGATACGAGGCTCACGATGGTTTGCATCTGGATCGCCTCCTGGCCGACCCGGGGTGCGAGGCCCGCCACGCCGTAGCAATCCATAATGATGTCATAAAAGCCCGGCGCCAGACGTCTGGGGAAGATCACGAGCGGAGCGTCGGCGACATCGCGCAGGCTGACCGGCGTGTCCAGCCACTCGGCGCGCGGGTCGCAGCCGCGGTCGGCACCGGCGGCGCTGGTCACGCGCGCGGCCATGTCCGCCGACATCGCGATCACCAGCGGCTCGCGCGCGATTGGCAGCCACGCGAGCTGCGCGCTGTAGCGCGACGGCAGCGGCGCGATCGCGAGGCCGGCGTCGATGCGGCCGGCCATCAGTTCGCCTACCTGCACGTCGCTGGTGGCCTCGGTCAGTTCGAGCCGCACACGCGGATGACGCGTGCCGAAATCGCGCAGCAGGGGCGGCAACAAGCCGTAGTCCGCCGTGGACACGAACGCCAGCGACAATACGCCCGCCTCGCCGCGCGCGAGGCTCTGCGCGAGCGGCCGCAGACCCTCGGCCCTCGCCAGCAGGCGCTCGACCTCGGGCAGCAGATCGGCGCCGACCGGCGTGAGTTCGACCGACCGCTTGGTGCGCGCGAACAACGCCACGCCGAGCGTCTCTTCCAGCGCGCGGATGGCTTGCGACAAAGGCGGCTGCGTCATCGACAGGCGCGCGGCCGCGCGTCCGAAGTGCTTCTCTTCGGCGACGGTGACGAAATAGCGCAACTGGCGCAGGTCAGGCGTGGCAGGCAGCATGATTAATACATTTTACGACCTAATCGCGGGTGAATAATATATTGGACACACGCTTCGCAAAACTCCATCCTTGCGCAACGAGCCGGAACTACACTGAACTGACGCGCTGACGAGTCCGCGCAGCCCATGCATGGCGGCCAGCCCGCGGCCCAGCTCAAAACAAGACAGATTGGAGATCCCCATGGCATACAACCGTCGTTCGAAGAACATCACGCAAGGTGTGGCGCGTTCGCCGAACCGCTCGATGTACTACGCGCTTGGCTACCAGAAGGAAGATTTCGACAAGCCGATGATCGGCATCGCCAACGGCCACTCGACCATCACGCCCTGCAACGCCGGCCTGCAGCGGCTGGCCGACGCCGCCGTCGTCGCGGTCAAGCGCGCTGACGCCAATCCGCAGATCTTCGGCACGCCGACGATCTCGGATGGCATGTCGATGGGCACCGAAGGCATGAAGTACTCGCTGGTGTCGCGCGAAGTGATCGCCGATTGCATCGAGACCTGCGTGCAAGGCCAATGGATGGACGGCGTGGTCGTGATCGGCGGTTGCGACAAGAACATGCCGGGCGGCATGATCGGCCTCGCGCGCATGAACGTGCCGGGCATCTACGTGTACGGCGGCACGATCCGGCCGGGCAACTGGAAAGGCGCCGACCTGACCATCGTGTCGTCGTTCGAAGCGGTCGGCGAATTCACGGCGGGCCGGATGTCGCAGGAAGATTTCGAAGGCATCGAAAGGAACGCGTGCCCGTCCACGGGTTCGTGCGGCGGCATGTACACCGCCAACACGATGAGCTCGTCGTTCGAGGCGCTCGGCATGTCGCTGCTGTATTCGTCGACGATGGCCAATCCGGACGAGGAGAAGGTCGACTCGGCCGCCGAATCGGCGCGCGTGCTGGTCGAAGCGGTCAAGCAGGACCTGAAGCCGCGCGACATCATCACGAAGAAGTCGATCGAAAACGCCGTGGCGCTGATCATGGCCACCGGCGG
Source organism: Paraburkholderia panacisoli (assembly GCF_008369935.1). Classification (GTDB taxonomy): domain Bacteria; phylum Pseudomonadota; class Gammaproteobacteria; order Burkholderiales; family Burkholderiaceae; genus Paraburkholderia; species Paraburkholderia panacisoli. The sequence goes on from NZ_VTUZ01000012.1 coordinate 171,939, forward strand.
CTCGACCAATGCCGTGCTGCACTATCTGGCGATCGCGCACGCGGCCGAAGTGGAGTGGACCATCGACGACTTCGAGCGCATGCGCAAGAAAGTGCCCGTGATCTGCAACCTGAAGCCGTCGGGCCAGTACGTGGCGACCGATCTGCACAAGGCAGGCGGCATCCCGCAAGTCATGAAGATCCTGCTCGACGCGGGCCTGCTGCACGGCGAATGCATCACCATCACCGGCAAGACGCTCGCCGAAGAGTTGAAGGACGTGCCAAGCAAGCCGCGCGCCGATCAGAAAGTGATCTTTCCGATCGACCAGGCGCTGTACGACGAAGGCCATCTCGCAATCCTGAAGGGCAACCTGGCCGAGGACGGCGCGGTCGCCAAGATCACCGGCCTGAAGAACCCGGTGATCACCGGGCCGGCCCGCGTGTTCGACGACGAGCAAAGCGCCATGGAGGCGATTCTGGCCGACAGAATCGTCGCCGGCGACGTGGTGGTGCTGCGCTACCTCGGCCCGAAGGGCGGGCCCGGCATGCCGGAAATGCTCGCGCCGACTTCGGCGATCATCGGCAAGGGTCTCGGCGAAAGCGTCGGCCTGATCACCGACGGCCGCTTCTCGGGCGGCACGTGGGGCATGGTGGTCGGCCACGTCGCGCCGGAAGCGTTCGCGGGCGGCACGATCGCGCTCGTGCAGGAAGGCGATTCGATCACGATCGACGCGCACAAGCTGCTGCTGCAACTGAACGTCGACGACGCCGAACTGCAGCGCCGCCGTGCCACCTGGCAGCAACCGCAGCCGCGCTACACGCGCGGCGTGATGGCGAAGTACTTCGCGCTGGCGCTGCCGGCGAACAAGGGCGCGGTGACGGGCTGAGCGCGCCAGGCAAGGTACGTAAAAGCGCCTAGGAGCACGAAGGGGCGCACGGGAAACCGTGCGCCCCTTTCCTTCTATAATGCTCGCACCACGAGTCGGGCCCCTGCACCGACGGAGACCACAATGAATTCGATGTCGTATGCGGCGCTCGCAGCCGTGATGCTGGGCGCCCTATTGAGCGCCGGCAGTCGCGCCGCGCATGCCGAGGCCTCCGCCGGCCTCGCGCTGGCCCAGCAGCAGAACTGCATGAGTTGCCATTCGGTCACCCGCTCCTTCATGGGACCGGCGCTGCACGAGGTCGCGGCGAGATATGCCGGACGCGAAGACGCCGCGCTTTATCTGAAGCACAAGATTCTGGACGGCAGCACGGGCGTATGGGGTCCGGTGCCGATGCCCGCGAATACGCAGCTCACACCCGATCAGGCGGCCGCGCTGGCGGCCTGGGTGTTGACCCTCAAATGAAACGGGCGCCTCGCTGAAGGCGCCCGCCGCAGGCGTCCATCAGGACGCCGCCTCACACGATCAGCCGCGGCCCGGGCGCCGCGCAAGCTCCTCTTCCACCGCTTCGCGCACCCAGCCGGTCATTTCGCTTTCGAGCGTCAGCGCCACTTCGCGCGTGATCTGGCTGACGAGCGTGGTGGTGTGTTCCTGCAACGCATCGCGGCAATGCGTTTCGACGATGCCGCGCCCTTCGCCCGTGAGGAAACCGGCGAAGCGTCTGCGCAGACGTTCCGCGATCGCATCGGCGTCGAGATCCGGCTGCAACAGCGCTGAGGTTTCCGTGTCGCGCGCGATATCCGGCGGCACGGTGGCGCCCGCTTCGAGCGGAGCTGCCGGTTCGGTGCGATCGAAGACGCCCGCCAGGCCAGGCGCGACATCCGGGGCCGTCAGCGGCTCCGGCGCGACTGCGTGCGCGGGTCCGGGCTGGGTTCCGTGAGCGTCGTCGTGAGCGGGCGTGGGCGACAGAACGGGCTCAGGCGAGCGCAGCTCTTGCGGCGCAAGCACAGGCTGCGGTGCCAGCACGGGCTCCGCATCCGCTGGCAGACGAGGTTCGTCCGCATGCGCCGGCGGCGGCGAGAACACCGGTTCGGTCTTGAATCCAGGTTCGCGCAGCGCGTCGGGTCCGGCTGCCGGTTGGCTCTCCGGCGCCGGATGTGCCGGGGCCGCGCGGCCGGGGACGAGAATCTCGTGCAGAACCGGAATCGAGTTATCGTTGGTATCGGACACGTGCACTCTCCGTGTGTGAGTCGAAGCCGAAGCAGGCAGCCCGCGCGCCGCATCCGTCAGTCAGACGACGGACCCGACGCACACGACCCGCTCCAGGGGGAATGAAGCCTAGCTGCCTTGCTTGTAGTTGTTCAAAGCATAGCCGCGATCGCGATAGAAGCGATAACGCTCGCGACCGGCAATCAGCTCGTCGTGTGTGTTACCGACCACTTCCAGCAATCTTTCGAAACGCGCGAATTGCGCGGGCACCGTCGCGCCGAGATTGAGCAGCACCTGGTGATGCGGCACGTCGTCGAGGTTCGTGGCCAGCACGATCGGCGTTTGCGCGGCGAGCGGCGTGCCCGCCATGCAGTGCGGCACGAAGTCGAGCGGCGAGAAGGTCCACAACTGCTCGTCGAAGGCCTGCAGGCGTGCGGGCTCGGCCAGCACGATGGTCGGCTGGCCCGCCAGATACGCCTTGCGGATCAGGCGGCACGCATACAGCAGCGAGTCGCCGACGTTCGAGTGAAAATCGATTCTCGTCATCGGCGGCTCCGCGCTGCTGCCGTCGCCGCGCTTACCAGGGTTGCTGCGCCCGCGGGCTTACTGCAATGCGTCATTGCGCGGCGCGACCGTCCGCGGCGCGGTCGATCAGGAACTGCGCGAGCAACGGCACCGGACGGCCGGTGGCGCCCTTCGCCGCGCCGCTTTTCCACGCGGTGCCGGCGATATCCAGATGCGCCCACGGGTACGTGTCGGTGAAGCGCGACAGGAAGCACGCCGCCGTCACGCTGCCCGCCGGACGGCCGCCAATGTTGGCGACATCCGCGAAGTTCGACTTCAGCTGGTCCTGGTACTCGTCGTCGAGCGGCAGGCGCCAGGCCGGGTCGGACGCTTCGCGCGACGCGTCGAGCAACTCGCCCGCCAGCGCGTCGTCTTTCGAGAACAGCCCGCTGTTGTGATGACCGAGCGCGATGATGCACGCGCCCGTGAGCGTGGCGATGTCGATCACCGCAGCCGGCTTGAAGCGCTCGGCGTAAGTGAGCGCGTCGCACAGGATCAGGCGGCCTTCGGCGTCCGTGTTCAGCACTTCGATCGTCAGGCCCTTCATGCTGGTGACGATGTCGCCCGGCTTGGTGGCGGTGCCCGACGGCATGTTCTCCACCGCCGGGATGATGCCGACCACGTTGATTTTCAGGCCCATTTCGGCGACCGCCCGCAACGTGCCCAGCACCGAACCGGCACCGCACATGTCGTACTTCATCTCGTCCATGCCTTCGCCCGGCTTCAGCGAGATGCCGCCCGTGTCGAACGTGACGCCCTTGCCGACCAGCACCACCGGCGCGGCCTTCGCGGCGCCGCCCTGGTACTGCAGCACGATGAACTGCGCGGGTTCGACCGCGCCGGCCGTGACCGACAGGAACGAGCCCATCTTGAGCGCCTCGCACTGCTTCTCGCCGAGCACCTCGACCTTCAGCTTCCAGTCTTTGGCGAGCTTCTTCGCGGTGTTGGCGAGGTGGGTCGGCGTGCAGACGTTGCTCGGCAGGTTGCCGAGGTCGCGCGTGAGGTCCATGCCGTTGGCAAGCGCCGCGCCCTGCTTGGCGGCCAGCTTGGCGGCCTTCTCGTCGCCGGTGTCGACGCTGAAGACGATGCGCTTCAACGCGCGCGCCGAGTTGTCCGGCTTGCTCTTCATCTGCGTGAACTTGTAGGTCAGCTCGCGCAGCGCGAGGATCGCGGCGCGCACGCCCCAATCGGCCGAGCGTTCGAGCACCGGCAGCTGGGCCATCGTGAACGTGACCTGAACGATTTTGGTGCCGAGCAGCGCGCGCCAGGCGGCCCGCACGGCGTCGCCGTAAGCTTTCTGACTGAAGGCGTCCTGCTTGCCGAGACCGACCAGCAGCACGCGCGACGCGCCGATGCCCGACACTTCGTGCAGGAACAGCGTGGTGCCGGCCTTGCCGTCCATGTCGCCGGCCTTGATGATGCGCGTCAGCAGCCCCTTGGTGGCCGCGTCGATCTCTAGCGCGGCGCCCGAGAGCGTTTGCGACTCGAACACACCGATAACGATGCAATCGGATTTCCCGGTCAGGAAACCGTTTGACGAGCCTTTGGTCCAATCACAGGCTTTTATGCTAAAGTCCATCGCGCTTGTCCTCGGATAAAATCTGGGCTTAGGATGAAAGCCGCAATTATCCGCTATTTTTCCCGCGGCGGCTGCACCGGAGGCGTGACGGGAAGCAACCCGCACATCGCCGAGAGCGCCCCCTCTCGTCATCAATAATGATCTTCGAACGCTCCCTCCAGCGCGAACTCGCGTATACGGCTGGTGCCGTGTTCATGGTTCTCCTCACGCTCGTGCTGACCACGATGATGATCCGTATCGTCGGCTTCGCGGCCTCGGGCGAGATCGACCCGCGCGACGTGCTGGTCCTGATCGGCCTGACCGTGATCGGCTATCTGGCGATCATGCTCGTCGCGACGCTGTTCGTGTCGATCCTGTTCGTCCTCACGCGCTGGTACAAAGACTCCGAGATGGTCGTGTGGCTGTCCTCGGGTGTCAGCCTGACACGGTTCATCAAGCCGATCGGCATTTTTGCCACGCCGATCATCATTCTCATCATGTTCTTCGTGTTCGTCGGCTGGCCGTGGTCGAACCAGCAGAGCAAGCTGATCCGCGCGCGCTTCCAGCAGCGCGACGAGGTCTCGCTGCTCGCGCCCGGCCAGTTCCGCGAGTCGCCCACCACCCACCGGGTGTTCTTCATCGAGAAGATGTCGCCCGACCAGGGACGCGTGGAGAACGTGTTCGTGACCAGCACGGAAGGCGGCAAGGTCAACGTGGTGGTGTCGAAGTACGGCCATATCGAGACGCGCAAGAACGGCGACCGCTTCGTCGTGCTGGAAAACGGCCGCCGCTATGACGGCGAGCCCGGGCACCCCGACTTCCGAATCATGGAGTTCGAGCGCTACGGCGTGAAGATCCAGAGCCAGCCGGTCGTCAATACGCCGACCACCACCGGCACGCCCACGCTCACGTTGCTGCGCAACCCCACCAACGAAAACCTCGCCGAATTCGCATGGCGCGCGGGACTGCCGCTGATCGCGATCAACCTGATGCTGCTCGCCATTCCGCTCGCGCACCAGAATCCGCGCCGCAGCCGCACCATCAATCTGGTGATGGCCGTGCTGATCTATCTGACGTATTCAAATCTGCTGAACGTGGTGCAGTCGTGGATCGAGCAGGGAAAGATGTCGTTCGGCGTGGGGCTCGTGATCCTGCACGTCATCGTGGCGGCGATCGTCGCGTTCATCTTCTGGATGCGCGTGCGCAACCGTCCGCTGTTCACGCGGGCAATGTTCAGCCGTTCGCAGGGAGCCTGATCGATGCGCATCTATGAGCGCTATTTCGCGCGTCAGATCTATCTAACGTTCATCTTCATTCTGTTTGCGTTTTCAGGTCTGTTCTTCTTCTTCGACCTGATCAACGAACTGAATTCGGTCGGCCACGGCAACTATAAGTTCCAGTACGCGGTGCTGCGCGTCGCGTTGCAAACGCCGTCGCGCTTCTACGAAATCATTCCGGTCGCCGCGTTGATCAGCGCGATCTACGTGTTCGCGCAGATGGCGGCGAACTCCGAGTACACGATCTTCCGCGTCTCCGGCCTCGCCACCAATCGGTCGTTGCGCTCGCTGCTCAAGATCGGCATTCCGCTCGTGTTCCTCACGTATCTGATCGGCGAAGTGGTCGGCCCGTACACGGATCAACTGTCGGAGCGCGTGCGGCTCGAGGCGCTGGGTTCGTCGGTGTCGAGCAACTTCCAGTCAGGCGTGTGGGTGAAGGACACGCTGACCGCGCGCGCGGACGGCGAGCAGGTGACGCGTTTCGTGAACGTCGGCGAGTTGAATCCCGACGCGACGATCGCCCATGTACGCATTTACGAGTTCGATTCGAAGTTCCGGCTGTCGAACGTGCGCACCGCGGAAAGCGGCCGGTATCAGCCGCCGGGCCATTGGCAACTGACGGGCGTGACCGATACGCAACTGCTCGACGTCCCCCCTCCTCCGGGCACGCCAGCCGATGCACTGAATCCGGTGTATCGCGCCAAGCAGGTGTCGTTGCCGGAGTATTCGCTGCGCTCGGAACTGACGCCGCAGATTCTGTCGGTGCTGCTGGTGTCGCCGGACCGGATGTCGATGTTCAATCTGTTCCGCTACATCCAGCATTTGACCGAGAATCACCAGGACACGCAGCGCTATGAAATCGCGCTGTGGCGCAAGCTGCTGTATCCGTTCGCGGTGTTCGTGATGCTGGTGTTGTCGCTGCCGTTCGCGTATCTGCATACGCGGGCTGGCGTGGTCGGCGTGAAGGTGTTCGGCGGGATCATGCTGGGGATGAGTTTCCAGCTGTTCAATACGCTGTTCTCGCATATCGGCACGTTGAATACGTGGCCCGCGCCGTTGACCGCGGCGACGCCGGGGTTGGTGTATCTGGTGCTCGGACTGGTCGGGCTGAAGTGGGTTGACCGCCATTAGGAGCGGATGTCATGGCAACGCACGGGCTGGTTCTGTTTGGGCATGGCGCGAGGGACGTGCGCTGGCGCGAGCCGTTCGAGCGGCTCGCGGAGAAGCTCGAGGCCGTGCGTGCGACGGGCGATGCGGCCGGGCCGGTGACGTTGGCGTTTCTCGAGTTGATGAAGCCGGATCTGCCCACTGCGGTGGGTGGGCTTGTTGTTCAGGGCTGCGATGTGATTACCGTCGTGCCGGTGTTTTTCGGGCAAGGCGGGCATATCAGGAAGGATTTGCCTGATGCGATCGAGCGGTGTCGCGCGCTGCACGCGGGCGTCGAGATCAGGTGCGCGGTTGCGGTCGGAGAGGATGAAGCGGTTCTCGATGCGGTCGCGCAGTATTGCTTGCGGCAGGTTTGATTCCTGTTGTCTTTTCTCAGGCTGTGGCTTTGACAGACGTGGTCTGCCACTTCGTCAGCAGGCGGCCGCGGAGCGTGTGGCGGTCTGCGCCGATTCAAGCCGGTTACCACCAAGCGATTTCGCGCGATATAACGCCTGGTCGGCGGCTGCCAGCAGGTCGGCAAGAGCGGGCGCTTCGCTTTCGGACTGGGCGAGGCCAACGCTGACCGTGGCCTGTATCGCCACTCCGTCCACCCTGTGAGCGATCGTCCGGGCGAAACGCGTGACGACGTTTTCGCCCACTTCTTTGCCGCGCGGACCATCATGGTCTGGCAACAAAGCCGCGAACTCTTCTCCGCCGATGCGGGCGACCAGCGCTTGCGGCCCCACCACGCTCCGCACGACTTCCGCAAACGACTTCAGGACCTCGTCCCCAGTCTTGTGACCGTAGCGATCGTTGATCGATTTGAAGTGGTCGAGGTCGAACGTGAGCAGTGAAATGGGCCGGCGGCCTGCCCTGTCGCGGATGACCTGCGCGCCCTCTTCAAAGAACCACCTGCGATTGCCGAGATGGGTCAGATAATCCGTTTGAGATTCCTGCAAAAGCTGGCCGTGAGTTTCCTCGCGAATTAACCGCAGCAACGTCATCGGCAGAATGACCGAATACAGGACGCCCTCGTACATCGTGATCTTGCCGGCGATCGACAGCATGTCCGGCCCATACACGCTCACCAGCCAAGGCAGGATGAATGCCCGGAACGCATAAAAGAGCGCATGGATGCCTGTCACCCACACGACGATGTGCCGGGATTGCACCCACTTCATCCCGTCGCTTCGCAGCAGCTCGCGGGACGTCATGCCGGAGACCAGTGCGATGGGTATCGTGCTGACATAGTTCCAGACGGTATCCTGCCAGCGCGCGCCCAGCACCCACGTCAGCGCCAGCAGGAGCAGCAGGCCTATCGAACCCGCACGGTATTGCCGGCCGCTCAAGGATGCGACGCCGTGCAGGACCAGAAGATATCCGCCGACGATGATGAGATTGCTAATGGCGGCGCCCGACGCACCGGGCAGCACGCTACGCAATGTCGCTGCCGCACAGCCGATGGCAAGCGTCGCGTATCCCGCGGCCAGTATTCTCAATTCCCTGCTGCGCTTGGGATGAACGCGATGCTCCCAGAACGTCATGCCGGCGCTGGCAAGCAGAGTTCCGATCGAAAGGAAGTAGAGGGTGAGAAGGTCGACGTGCATTGCTGGCGTAAGGGCTCTACGCCGGTATATAAGGGCGGCGTTGCATTTTACGCTGAAAAATATGACAGCATGATCGCGGACGGAGTTCGGCGGTCACGCCGTCGCGCGAACTCCCAGAACCGCGGGAACACTTATGGGAAAGGAAACCGGCGCAGCGGAAACACGATCTCAACCACCGCGCAGGCAACAACAAAAACTCAGGCGGCCACCAACATCCCGTCCGCCGAACGGACCACCTGGAGCTGCCGGGCAGCGAACGCCTCACCGATCATCAGCAAGCTAGGCTGCGAAGCATCGACCCAGCGCTGCGCGTCGCCCGCGGCAAGCTCCTCGAGCGTGAGCGTGAGCATGCGCTCGCGTTCCGTGCTGCAAGCCTCGACAATCGCCACCGGTGTGGAAACGGGCTTGCCGGCGTCGATCAACTGCTGCGCAATCTCAACGCCACTATCGCGGCCCATATAAAACACCAGCGAATCCGCGTTCACCTGCTCGCGAATCTCTTCAGAGCCGGGCGCACGGCTGAACGTAGCCAGCGCCACGCTGCGCGATACGCCCCGCAGCGTCAACGAACGCTTCAGCGAAGCCGCGCTCGCAAGCGCTGCGGTAATCCCGGGCACGACCTCATACTCGATGCCCGCCGCTTCCAGCGCCCGCATTTCCTCATCGGCGCGGCCGAACAGCATCGGGTCGCCGCCCTTCAGACGCACCACCACATCGTGTTCCAGAGCGGCATCCACGATCTGCTTGTTGATGAACTGCTGCGCGGTCGAGAGTTGACCGCAGCGCTTGCCCACCGCAATGCGCCGTGCGTGCGCCGGCGCATAGTCGAGCATGGCCGGCTCGACCAGCGCGTCGTGCAGCACCACGTCGGCGGCGGCGAGGAGCCGTGCGCCACGCACCGTAATCAGATCCGCGGCACCCGGCCCCGCGCCGATCAGATAAACCTTACCCATTTGCATCAACCTGTTGGTTAGGGCGTCAGCGCCGCGCAGCCACGCCGCACGCCCCATCGCCCGTTTTACGCCGAAAACGCCCGGATCATCCCGGCCGCGACGGTGTGGTGCGTCGCCTCGTCGATCAGCACGAATGCGCCCGTGCCCGGATGCGAGTCGTACACGTCGCACACCAGCGGCTTTTGCAACGTCAACGCAACGCGGCCGATGTCGTTCATCGCGAGTTCCTTGCGATCGGTCGCCTGCGACAGCGTATGCACGTCGAGCACTTCCCTGATCGCACCGATGCGCGCGAACACCGTGTTGGTAGTCTGCTTCAGCAGATACTTGCGCTGCGTCGACAGCGGCGTGTCGTCGAACCAGCACAGGTCCGCTTCGAGCTTCTTCGCCGGCTCCGGCGCCGCTTCACGCAGCACGAAGGTGTCGCCGCGCGACACGTCGACGTCTTCCGCGAGACGGATCGTCACGGTCTGACCCGCGAACGCGCGGTCCACCGCGGCCGTGCCGCCCACCACCGGCGCGATGATTTCAGCAACCGTCGCTTCGCGATTGGCCGGCAGCACGACGATCGTGTCGCCGAGCTTCACTTCGCCGGCTTCGACGCGTCCCATATAGCCGCGGAAATCGTCGGCCTGGCTGCCATCCTGGCGCGCCACCCATTGCACCGGGAAACGCAGCGCCTGGCCGGTCGGAATCTCGACCGGCAGCGCTTCGAGCAGGTCCAGCAGCGGCTCGCCCGCGTACCACGGCATGCTCTCGCTCGCCGTCACGATGTTGTCGCCCTTGAGCGCCGACACCGGCACGAAACGCACGTCGGTCAGACCCAGCTGACGCGCGAGTTCGACATACGCATCGCGAATCTCGTCGAAACGCGCTTCGCTGTATTCGACCAGATCCATCTTGTTGATCGCGACAATCACGTGCTGCAAGCCGAGCAGCTTGACGATCGCGCTATGACGCTTGGTTTGCGGCAGCAGTTGCGCGACGCCGTCGACGAACGTCACGCGCGTCGCGTCGACCAGGATGATCGCCGCGTGCGCGGTCGACGCGCCCGTCACCATGTTGCGCGTGTACTGCTCGTGGCCCGGCGTGTCGGCGATGATGAACTTGCGCTTGGCCGTGGCGAAGTAGCGGTACGCGACGTCGATCGTGATGCCCTGCTCGCGTTCGGCTTCGAGGCCGTCGGTCAGCAGCGACAGATCGATTTCGTCGCCGACGGTGCGCTTGTTCTTCGCACGCGACAGCGCCGAGAGCTGGTCGCTCAAGACTGCCTTGCTGTCGTACAGCAGGCGGCCGATCAACGTGCTCTTGCCGTCGTCGACGCTGCCTGCAGTAATGAAACGCAGCACGCCGAGGTCTTCTGGTTGATGAATACTGCTCATGGTTGCATTACCCTCGTTGTGCTTAGAAATAACCTTGCTTCTTACGCTGTTCCATCGCGGCTTCGGAGACCTGATCGTCCATCCGCGTCGCGCCGCGCTCCGTGATTTCGGTCACGGCCGTTTCAGCAATGATCTTCTCGAGATCGTCCGCATCGCTTTCCACCGGGCACGTGCAGCTGATGTCGCCGACGGTGCGGAAACGCACCAGCGCGCTTTCGCTGACTTCGCCTTCACGCATCGGCGTGAGCGGCGTGACCGGCACGAGCAGCCCGTTGCGGCGCACGATCTCGCGTTGATGCGCGTAGTAGATCGACGGCAGTTCGAGCTGTTCGCGGGCGATGTACTGCCACACATCGAGTTCGGTCCAGTTCGAGATCGGGAACACGCGCAGGTGTTCGCCGTTGTGCAGACGCGCGTTGTACAGGCTCCACAGTTCCGGGCGTTGCGCTTTCGGGTCCCATTGGCCGAACTCGTCGCGGAACGAGAAGATGCGCTCTTTCGCACGGGCCTTCTCTTCGTCGCGGCGCGCGCCGCCGATCAGTGCGGTGTAGCCGTGCTGTTCGATGGTTTCGAGCAGCGTCACGGCTTGCGCGGCGTTGCGCGAATCCGTTTCGCGGCGCAGACGCACGGTGCCGCGCTTGATCGAATCTTCGACGTGGCCCACCACCAGCTCCGCGCCAATCTCTTGCGCGCGGCGATCGCGGAAGTCGATCACTTCGTCGTAGTTATGGCCGGTATCGATATGCACGAGCGGGAACGGGAGCACGGTCTTGCGATTCGCGCCGATGCCGAAGGCCTTCAGCGCGAGGTGCAGCACCACCACCGAATCCTTGCCGCCCGAGAACAACAGCGCGGGCTTGCTGCATTCGGCGACCAGTTCGCGCAGGATGTGAATCGACTCGGCTTCGAGCCAGTCGAGGTGATCCATACGGTTCGCCGTGTTGGTAAGCGGAGCGTTCACAGTGGAATCGAGCGTGGTGCTCATGTTGGGTCCTTCGTTGATTGGCCCGGCAAGCGATTGCTCGCCTGAGCACAAATATTCAAATCGGTATCGGCGGCGCTCAGACCGGGAGCCAGGCTCCCAGTGTAGCGAGATATCAGACTGAAGCGTTTTCGCTGCGATCGACCGCAATCGGGGTAATCGTCGTGATGTGCAGTCCGCATTCCTTCGTATCGCGCGACTCCCACCACCAGCGCCCTGCCCGGCTATCCTCACCGGGACGGATCGCGCGCGTACACGGCTCGCAGCCGATGCTCGGATAACCGCGCGCATGCAGCGGATTGACCGGCACGTCGAACGCTTTCAGGTAATCCCACACCTCGGCCTCGGTCCAGTCCGTCAGCGGATTGAACTTGGCGATGTTGCGCGCGGCGTCGTGCTCTTCCGCGTGCAGTTCGGCACGCGTCACCGACTGCTCGCGGCGCTGGCCCGTCACCCATGCGCTGACATCCGACAGCGCGCGGTTCAACGGCTCGACCTTGCGGATCTCGCAGCAGCGCTTGCGCAGATCGACGCTCTCGTAGAACGCGTTCAGACCGTGCGAGCCGACGTATTCCTCGACCGCCGCAGCCTGCGGGTGGAACTGTTCGATCTCGTAGTCATAGCGCTCTTTCACGCGCTCGAGCATGCCGAGCGTTTCCGCATGCAAGCGGCCCGTGTTCAGCGAGAAGATGCCGATCTTCACGCCGCGCGACAGGATGGCGTGCGTGAGCAGCATGTCTTCCGCGGCGAGGCTGCTGGCGAGCTTCACGTTCGCGTGATGCGCGGCGATCGAGTCGAGCAGCGCGTAGAGGCGCTCGACCTTCGCCGCGAGTTCCGGCGTGAGCGATTGAGCGCCGCTCATGCCGGGACCTTGTCCGTGGCTACGGCAGCCGCGCGGCGGCGGAACAGCGGCGACGGGTTGTCCACCGCGCCCTGGTATTGCACGCTGAATTCGTCGAACGCCTTGAGCGCGTCGTCGAAGTCCTTGTCCGCGCGCAGCGCATACGAATCGAAGCCGCAACGGAACATGAACGTCAACTGGTCGCGCAGCACGTCGCCGATCGAGCGCAGTTCTCCCTTGTAGCCATAACGCTCGCGCAACAGGCGGCCGATGCTATAGCCACGGCCGTCGCGGAACACCGGGAAGTCCACGGCGATCAGCGCGAGCTTGTCGAAGTCAGCGACGATATCCGCCGGTTCGCTGTCCGGCGCGAGCCACACGCCAATCTCTGCCGCACTGCGCGAAGCGCTCAAAGCGTCACGTGCCGCTTGCCACAGCGCGAGCGGCACCAGCACCTTGCCGGCCGGCAACTCGTTCACCGCGGGCAGCGAGCCGTCTTCCGCCGGACGCACAACGGTCCAGTCATCGTTGACGATTGCGCGGTTCTTGATGATAGAAGCCATCTGTTCAGTATCCTTTTCGCGGTTACGCGTGAGCCGGTTGACGCGAGGCGTACACACGTTCCTTGAACGGGGTGATGCCGATGCGGTTGTACGTTTCGATGAAGCGCTCGCCTTCCTGGCGGTTCTCCACGAAGGTGTCGATCACCTTGCTCATCACGTCCGGCATTTCTTCCGCCGAGAACGACGGGCCGATCACGCGGCCGAGGTGCGCGCCGGTGGCGCCCGTACCCTGCTCGCCGCCGAGCGTGACCTGGTACCACTCCGAGCCGTCCTTGTCGACGCCCAGGATGCCGATGTTGCCGACGTGGTGGTGACCGCACGCGTTGATGCAGCCCGAGATGTTCAGCGACACGTCGCCGAGGTCGTACACGTAGTCGAGATCGCTGAAGCGTTCCTGGATCGCGAGCGCGATCGGAATCGACTTCGCATTCGCGAGCGAGCAGAAATCGCCGCCCGGGCACGCGATGATGTCGGTCAGCAAGCCGATGTTCGGCGTCGCGAAACCTTGTGCCTTGGCCTTTTCCCACAGTGCGAACAGGTCGCGTTTCTTGACGTTGGCGAGAATCAGGTTCTGTTCGTGCGACACGCGGATTTCGCCGAACGAATACTCGTCGGCCCAATCGGCAACCGCTTCCATTTGCGTGTCGGTGGCGTCGCCCGGAGCGATGGTGGTCGGCTTCAGCGACAGCGTCACCGACGCGTAGCCCGACACCTTGTGCGGCCGCACGTTACGCTCGACCCAGCGCGCAAACGCACGGCTTTCCAGCAGATGGTTTTCGAACGAAGCGTCCGTGTCCGGCAGCTTGTCGTACACGGGCGGCTGGAAGTACTGGACCACGCGATCCACTTCCGCCTGCGTGAGCGTCGACGGGCCGTCCTTCAGGTGCTGCCACTCTTCTTCGACCTGCGCCGAGAACTTCTCCGGGCTCAATGCCTTCACGAGAATCTTGATGCGCGCCTTGTACATGTTGTCGCGGCGGCCGTAGCGGTTGTACACGCGCAGCACGGCTTCGCAGTACGTCAGCAGATGCTGCCACGGCAGATCGCGACGGATCACCGCGCCGATGATCGGCGTGCGGCCCATGCCGCCGCCGGCGAGGATGTCGGCCACCAGTTCGCCCTGCTCGTTCTTGCGCAGATACACGCCCATGTCGTGAATCTGCACGGCCGCGCGGTCTTCCTTCGAACCCGACACGGCGATCTTGAACTTGCGCGGCAGCCACGCGAATTCCGGGTGGAACGTCGACCACTGACGGAGGATTTCCGCCCACGGACGCGGATCGACCACTTCGTCCGGCGCCACGCCGGCGAACTGGTCAGCGGTGATGTTGCGGATGCAGTTGCCCGAGGTCTGGATGCCGTGCATCTGCACGGCGGCGAGCTTGCGCAGGATTTCCGGCGTTTCTTCGAGCTTGATCCAGTTGTACTGGATGTTCGAGCGCGTCGAGAAATGGCCGTAGCCGCGATCGTGTTCCCGCGCGATCTGCGCGAGCACGCGCATCTGGTCGCTGCGCAGGTTGCCGTACGGAATCGCAATGCGGTGCATGTACGCATGGCGCTGGTAGTACAGGCCGTTCTGCAGACGCAGCGGACGAAACTCCTCTTCGCTCAATTCGCCCGACAAGCGGCGGCGAACCTGATCGGCGTATTGCGCGACCCGTTCATCGACGATGGTCTGGTCGTACTGATCGTATTGGTACATTCGGGACCCCAATTTTTTGGCTGATACACGGCGGTCCGGTTCCGCCGCGCATTGAACATCTGTCTTGGTCAGCAACCGCAAACGAGCGTTTAGACCCATCTCTCATTTGCTTATGACAAATACAGATATCCATATTGAAAAAGATGGACAGATCGTAATAAACTCGCCTTATATTTCAAACGACTAAAAAATTCTTTTTATATGCGGAGAGGTTATATATGAACCTGCATCAATTCCGCTTCGTCCGCGAGGCTGTGCGGCAGAACTTCAACCTCACCGAAGCTGCCAAGGCGCTGTTTACCAGCCAGCCGGGCGTTTCCAAGGCGATCATCGAGCTCGAGGACGAGCTGGGCGTCGAAATCTTCACGCGGCACGGCAAGCGCGTGCGTTCGCTGACCGAACCGGGACGCATCATTTTGCAGTCGGTCGAGAAGATACTGCAGGAAGTGGAGAGCCTCAAGCGCGTCGGTAAGGATTACGCAGCGCAGGATCAGGGCAATCTGGTGATCGCCGCGACCCACACCCAGGCGCGCTACTCGCTGCCGGCCGCGATCGCCGAGTTCAAGAAACGCTTTCCCAAAGTCCACCTTTCGATCCTGCAAGGCAGCCCGACCCAGGTCGCCGAGATGGTGCTGCACGACCAGGCCGATCTGGCAATCGCCACCGAGGCGATCGCCAACTATAAGGAACTGGTGTCGCTGCCCTGCTTCCAGTGGCACCACGTCGCGGTGATGCAGCCGGACCACCCGCTGCTCGACCGCAAACTTTTGGCGCTGGATGATCTGACCCAATATCCGCTGATCACGTACGACAATGCGTTCGCCGGCCGCACCAAGATCAACGAGGCGTTCCGCCTGCGCGGGCTGCATCCGGACATCGTGCTGGAAGCAATCGACGCCGACGTGATCAAGACCTATGTGGAACTGGGGCTCGGCGTCGGCATCATGGCGGATATCGCGTTCAACGCCGAGCGCGATCGCCATTTGCGCGCGATGCCGGTCGGCCACCTGTTCGGCAGCAACGTGACGCGTGTCGCGCTGAAACAGGGCGCCTATCTGCGCAGCTATGTGTATACGCTCGTCGAGCTGCTGTCGCCGAGCATGAACCGCAAGCTGATCGAACAGGCGCTCAAAGGCGAACACGAAACCTACGAACTTTGATATCACCACGTTTCTCGCTACGGAGACCCTTTTCGATGAAGTCGCATAACAACAAACTTCGCGGCGTAGCCGCTCTCGGCGCGCTGTTGCTCGCCACCGCGGCCCATGCCGACCTGAAAGTCGGCATCGATCTGTCGAGCACCGGCCCGGCGGCCGTGATCGGCATCACCAGCAAGAACGCGATGCTGATGTGGCCCGCGACGATCGCCGGCCAGAAAGCCGACTACATCTTCCTCGACGACGCGTCCGACCCCGGCGCGGCCGTGCGCAACATCCGCAAGCTGATCAACGAGGACCACGTCGACGTGATCGTCGGCCCGAACATCACGCCGGCCGCGATGGCCGCGCTCGACCCGGTCGCCGAAAGCCAGACGCCGATGATCACGCTGATCGGCTCGGCCAGCGTGGTGGAGCCGCAGGAAGGCAAGAAGGTGTGGGCCTACAAGATGGCGCAGACCGACAGCGCGATGGCCGACGTGATGACGCGCTACATGTCGAACCACAACGTGAAGACGGTGGGCTTCATCGGTTTTGCGGACGGCTACGGCGAGAGCTGGCTCAACGAGTTCAGCAAGTTCGCGGCGCTGCGCCATATCCAGCTGGTCGCGACCGAGCGCTACAACCGCACGGACGCGAGCGTGACCGGCCAGATTCTGAAGCTGATGGCCGCCAAGCCCGACGCGATCCTGATCGCAGGGGCCGGCACGCCGACCGTGCTGCCTCAGCGCACGCTGATCGAGCGCGGCTACAAAGGGTCGATCTATCAGACCCATGGCATCGCCACGCCGGAGTTCATCAAGCTGGGCGGCAAGGACGTGGAAGGCACGCTGTTCCCGACCCAGCCCGTCGTGGTCGCGCGCTCGCTGCCGGCCGATCATCCGGCGAAGAAGGCGGCGCTCGCGTTCACCAACGAGTATGAGGCGAAGTACGGCGCGGGCAGCGTCACCCAGTTCGCGGGCGATGCGGCGGGCGTGTATCCGCGTTTGCAGGACGCAGTGGCGCGCGCATTGAAGACCGCGCAGCCGGGCACGCCGGCGTTTCGCGTCGCGTTGCGCGACGAACTGGAGCACGCGCACGAACTGGTCGTGCCGAACGGCGTGGTCAACACGAGCCCGAAGGACCACGTCGGTCTGGATCAGCGCGCGAGCGTGATGGGCACGATCAGGAACGGCAAGTTCGTCTATCTGAGTCAATAAGCCGCCGAGGCCGAAGGCCGCCGCGCCGCGCCGCGCACCGGGCGCGACGTGGCGGCGGCGAAAATTGTTAAAGTAGCAGTCTCTCCCCCGATCAGCAGTCCCACACCATGCGCACCACCCGAGCCATCCATGCTGTCGAACGGCTGAAAACGCGCAGCGGCAATCCGCAGTTCGCCGCAATCAGCCTGTCCGGCGGCCTGTTCTATCTGGTCGACAAATCGAGCGGCACCGACAAGAAAGTCTCCGATCCGTTGACGCTCGACGACTTCGTCAAGTTCGTCGATGCGTTCGGCCCGCAGAAACCGCGCAAGGCGAGCAAGCTCGATATCGCGTTTGAAGAGCAGATCAAGAAGAGCAAGGGCGGGTGAAGCGGGGATGAGCACGGCGGCGCTAGCTGCGCGACGCGCAAGCGGCGAGAACGAAGCGTTCCGCACATATTTCAAGCCCCTTCAATCTCACGCCACTGCCCGTCCGCCGCGCTGCTCGCCAGCACTGCATCGATGAAGCGCAGCCCCGCCACACCATCATCCACTGTTGTCAGAAGAAGACTTTCCGCAGGCAACGCGCGGCCTTCGTCCAGTGCTTCGATCTGCAACGCCGCGTCCTTGTACAACTGCGCGAATGCTTCCAGATAACCTTCGGGATGCCCTGACGGCACACGCGTCGCGTGCGCGGCGAGCACGCTTTTCACCCGCCCGCGCGTGAGCCGCTCGCTCAACCCGCCCAACGGCGTGAACCACAATTCGTTCGGCTGCTCCTGATCGAAAGCGAGGCCGGCCTTCGTTCCATAGACCCGCAGCCGCAACCCATTCTCCGCGCCGCTCGCCACCTGGCTCGCCCATAACATGCCGCGCGCGCCGTTCGCATAGCGCAGCATCGCCTGCACGTGATCGTCGATGCGCCGTCCGGGCACGAAGGTATGCAGCTCCGCCGACAGCGCCCGAGGCGTCATCCCCGTGACGAAGGCCGCGAGCTGATACGCGTGCGTGCCGATATCGCCGAGACAGCCCGCCGGCCCCGCCAGCGCAGGGTCCGTGCGCCAGCCGGCCTGCTTGTTCGCGCCCCCTGTCTCAACCGGTTCGGCCAACCAGTCCTGTGCGTATTCGACCTGCACCACGCGGATCTCGCCCAGCTCGCCGCGCTCGACCAGCTCGCGCGCATGACGCACCAGCGGGTAACCGGAATACGTATGCGTGAGCGCAAACAGCTTGCCCTTCTCGCGAGCGAGCTTCGCGAGCGCTTCGCCTTCGGCGAGCGATATCGCCAGCGGCTTGTCGCACACCACGTGGATGCCCGCTTCGAGAAACGCCGTCGCCACCGGCGCGTGCAGATGATTCGGCGTGACGATCGCGACGGCGTCGATGCCGTCGTCGCGGGCGGCTTCGGCGCGCGCCATCTCGCGCCAGTCCGCGTAGCTGCGCGCGATGCCCGCCTCGGCTGCGCTCGCTTGCGCACGCTGCGGGTCGGACGATAACGCGCCCGCCACCACTTCGAACCGATCGTCGAGCCGTGCGGCGATCCGATGCACCGCGCCGATGAACGCGCCCTGCCCGCCGCCGACCATGCCCAACCTGAGCCTTCTTTGTGGCATCGCCTTCACTCCTTTGCGTTTGACCGCCGCGCAGCTCGCGTGGGCAGGCCGCGCCGCCACGTCGGGGGCCGCCTCGCATCGCTGCAAACCGCGCCGCGAACTGCCGTCAGAGGCCTAACACGCGTTTCACCTGCGCGTCATCGACACCGCTGCCCGCGAAATCGTCGAACGCATGCTCGGCGACGCGAATGATGTGCCGCCGAATGAACTCCGCGCCTTCGCGCGCGCCGTCGTGTGGGTGCTTGAGCGCACACTCCCATTCGAGCACGGCCCAGCCGGGAAAATCGAATTGCGCCATCTTCGAGAAGATCGCGCCGAAGTCGATCTGTCCGTCGCCGAGCGATCTGAAGCGTCCCGCGCGTTCGACCCAGCCGCTATATCCACCATACACACCCTGCTTGCCGTTCGGCCGAAACTCCGCGTCCTTCACATGAAACGCCTTGATGCGCTCGTTATAGATGTCGATGAACGCGAGGTAGTCGAGCTGCTGCAACACGAAGTGGCTCGGATCGTAGAGGATGTTCGCGCGCGCATGCTGCTTCACCGCATCAAGAAAGCGCTCGAAGGTCACGCCGTCGTGCAGGTCTTCGCCCGGATGCAATTCGTAGCACACGTCCACGCCGGCCTCGTCGAACGCATCGAGAATCGGCGTCCAGCGGCGCGCGAGTTCGTCGAACGCCGCTTCGACGAGTCCCGCCGGACGCTGCGGCCACGGGTACAGATACGGCCACGCCAGCGCGCCGGAAAACGACACGTGCGTGGTGAGACCCAGACGCTGCGACGCCTTCGCCGCGAGCTTCATCTGCTCGATCGCCCACTGCGTGCGCGCGGCGGGGTCGCCCCGCACATGCGGCGCGGCGAAGCCGTCGAACAGTGCGTCATAGGCCGGATGCACGGCGACGAGCTGGCCTTGCAGATGCGTCGACAGTTCGGTGATGGTCACGCCCGCGTCGTCGACGGTCTCGCGCAACGCGTCGCAATAGGTCTGGCTCGCGGCGGCCTGCTCCAGGTCGATCAGGCGCGGGTCGCACGGCACCTGAATGCCCTTGAAGCCGAGACCTGCGGCCCACTCCGCCAGATGCGCGAGATTGTCGAACGGCACTTCGTCGCCCATGAACTGGGCGAGAAAGATCGCCGGCCCTTTGATGGTTTTCATCGTCAGGTTCCTCGAACGAGCGCGCGCCCGCCGCGCGTTGCCGGCGCAAAGTCCGGCGCCGACACGGCGCGCGCGCGAGGAATCGGGCTCAGAACGGCGAGTCCGGGAAGTAGTACTGCTGCGCGTTTTCCTTCGTGATCAGCACTGAAGGAATGATCGTGGTCGGCGGCAGCTTCTCGCCCTTCAGACGCGCTTCGGCGGTCAGCTTGATCGCGTCGTAGATGAATTTCGGCGAGTACGACACGTCGGCTTTGATCATCGGCGCGCTGTCCATCACATTCTTCACCATGCCCTTCGAGCCCGCACCGCCGAACACGATCTTGATGTCGGTGCGCTTGGCCTGATCGATTGCCTTCAGCACGCCGACCGCCATGTCGTCGTCGGCGGCCCATACGGCGTCGATGTGTTTGAAGCGCGTCAGGTAGTCCTGCATCACCTTGAACGCGTCGTCGCGATTCCAGTTCGCGTACTTGCCGTCGAGAATCTTGATGTCCGGATAGTTCTTCAGCACGCCGGTGAAGGCGGCCCAGCGCTCGTTGTCGAGCGTGGTCGGAATGCCGCGCAGCGCGACGATGTTGCCCTTGCCGTCGAGCGCCTTGGCCAGATACTCGGCGGGAATCTTGCCGAACGCGGTGTTGTCGCCCGCCACGTACGCATCCTGCGCGCTGGTGTCGGTCAGGCCGCGGTCGACCACCGTCACGTACACGCCCTTCTTCTTCACCTGCGCGACCGGCTGCGTGAGCGAAGCCGATTCGAACGGGAAGATCACCAGCGCGTTGATCTTGTTGACCGTCACGAGATCCTGCAACTGATTCGCCTGTTCGGGCGCGCCGGCTGCCGTCTTCACGATCACCTTCAGGTCGGGATGCTCTTTCTCCAGATCGGCTTTCGCCTTGTTCGCCCACCAGACGATGCCGCCCGTGAAGCCGTGGTCGGCTGTCGGAATCGCGACGCCCAGTATGACCTTGTCGTCGGCAAGCGCGACGCTCGCCGTGCCCAGTATCCCCAACGCCAGCATGCCGGCGCCGACCGCTCGAATGACCTGCTTCATGGTTGTGTCTCCTTTGTCGATTGGAGTTGGCGCTTTAGCGCTTATTCCAATTCCATGCAACGTAGTTGCTAAAGTGAGGCGTTCGGGCGCCCCGATTCCCGGACCTGCAGTTGTTGCAGCTTGAAGCGCTAAAGCTATCGCCGTCCGCGCTGCACGAACGCGACGAAGATAATCACCACGCCCTGCACCGCCGCGTTCAGATACACGCTGATGATGCTGGTCAGATTCAGAATGTTGGCGATCACCGACAGCAGGATCGCGCCGATCACCGTGCCGATCACGCGTCCTTCTCCGCCCTTGAGCGCGGTGCCGCCGACCACCACCGAAGCGATCGCCTCCAGCTCCCACAAGAGGCCGGTGGTCGGCGTGGCCGAGCCGAGCCGCGGCACGTACAGCACGGTGGCGACGCCGACGCAGATGCCGAGCAGCACATACGTCACGATCTTCACCGTGTCGACGCGAATCGCCGCATAGCGCGCGACCTGTTCGTTCGAGCCGATCGCCTGGACGTGCCGCCCGAAGGTGGTGCGATTGAGGATCAGCGCGCCGCCCGCCGCCACCACGAGGAACACCCAGATCGGCACCGGCACGCCGAACAGGCTCGCGTAGTAGACCGGCCCGTATAGATCGGATAACGAATTATCGAGCGTCAACGCGCCGCCGTCGGCGAGCCACGTGAGCACGGCGCGAAAGATGCCCAGCGTGCCCAGCGTGACGATGAACGGCTCGATGCGTCCTTTGGTAATCAAGAGGCCGTGCGCGCAGCCGAACAGTCCGCCGAGCACGAACGCCGCGACGATGCCGATCGTCACGATCACGAGCGGCGCGAACGTGTGACCGGCCGCGCCCGCCGCGAGCCCGTTCATCAGCCAGATCATGCTGCCCGCGATCAGCGCCGCCATCGAGCCGACCGACAGATCGATGCCGCCCGAGATGATCACGAAGGTCATGCCGACCGCGATGATGCCGATGAACGACGTGCGTGTGAGCACGTTCATCAGGTTGTCGAGCGTGGCGAAATCGCGGTTCAGCAGCGTGCCGACGATGCACAGCAAAATCAGTCCGACGAGCGGCCCGAGCGCATACAGTCGATGCGCGAAGCGCAGCGCACGGCCGGATCGCACGGCTTCAGTGGGTGCCGGTCGCATGAGCGATCAACTCCTCTTCGGTGAGATGGTCGAGCGTCAGCGTGGCTTGCAGGCGTCCCGCGCGCATCACGGCGACGCGGTGGCACAAGCCGATCAGCTCGATCAGTTCGGATGAAATGACGATCACCGCGCGGCCTTGCGCCGCGAGCCGATGAATCAGGAAATAGATGTCGCGTTTCGCGCCGACATCGACGCCGCGAGTCGGCTCGTCGAGCACGATCACGTTCGGATCGGGCTGCAGGAACTTGGCGAGCGCGAGCTTCTGCTGATTGCCGCCGGAGAGCATGCGCGCGCGGCTCGACAGGTCGCCGGTACGGATGCCGAATTCGCCGACCGCCTTCGTCAACGCGGCGCGCCCCGCCTTCATGTCGAGCAGCGGATGCGCGTAGCGTTCGAGCGTCATCAGCGTGACGTTGTCCTGCAGGCTCAGGTCCACGTGCAGGCCCTTGCCCTTGCGGTCCTCGCTGAGATACGTGAGACCGTGGCGCATCGCGTCGCGCGGGCTCTTCAGATCCGCGCGCCGCCCGGCGATCTCGATGTGCCCCGCGGTGCGCTTGCGCAAGCCGAGGATCGCTTCGAACGCCTCGGTGCGGCCTGCGCCGACCAGTCCCGCGAAACCGAGCACTTCGCCCGCGCGCACGTCGAAGCTCAGGTCCTCGACCCAATCGGGCACCGCGAGCCCTTCCACCTTCAGTGCGAGCGGCGCGTCGGCGGGCACGGTGAGCTTGTCGGGAAACATGTCGGATAGCTCGCGCCCGACCATCAGGTTCGCCATCTGCTGACGCGCCAGCGTCGCCGTCTCGCCGCGCGCGACGAAGCGGCCGTCGCGCATCACGATCACTTCGTCGGTGATGCGCTCCACTTCGTCGAGCTTGTGGGAGATGTAGACGATCGTCACGCCGTCGGCCTTGAGCTTCGCCATCAGCGTGAAGAGCCGCTCGGTCTCCGACGGCGTGAGCGTGGCGGTCGGCTCGTCCATGATCAGCAAACGCGCGCGGCGCGACAGCGCCTTCGCGATCTCCACCATCTGCTTTTCCGCGACGATCAGCTCGCGCACCCGCGTGTCCGGCGCTTTCTCCAGCCCGACCTGCGCGAGATAACGCGCGGCCTCGGCGCGCATCGCGGCGTCGTCGACAAACCAGCCGCGCCGCTTCTCGTGGCCGAGATACATGTTCTGCGCGATCGTCAGATGCTCGGCAAGGTTGAACTCCTGGTGGATCAGCACGATGCCCTGCGCTTCGGCGTCGCGCGATCCGGTGAACTGCTGCACGTGGCCGTCGACCAGCAACGCGCCCGAAGTCGCGGTTTCATAGCCGGCGAGAATTTTCATCAGCGTCGATTTGCCCGCGCCGTTCTCGCCGAGCAGACCGTAGATGCGCCCTGGCGTCAGATCGAAACTCACGCCGTGCAGCACGCGCACCGGACCGAAGTCTTTGCGGATGTCGTCGAAACGGACGGCGAGGCTCATGGATCACGCGCTCCCGCGAATCACCAGCCGATGCGGCAGCAGCACGCCCGGCACGTTGGCCAACGGATTCGCGAGACGCTGCAACAGCAGACGCGCGGCGGTTTCGCCCAGCTCGCGCATCGGTTGCGCGACGGTGGTGAGCGGTGGATCGATCTGCGCGGCGAGCGAGATGTCGTCGAAACCGACCACCGCGACGTCGTCCGGCACCCGCTTGCCCACGCTGCGCAAGCCGTGGATCACGCCGATCGCCAACGTGTCGGACACCGCGAAAATCGCGCTGGGTGCGCCAGGCTGCTGGATCAACGTGACCGCCGCCGACGCGCCCGCTTCGTAGTCGAGGCTGTTCAGGTTCATGCGCCAGCGCGCATCGGGCATGATGCCCGCTTCGGTCAGCGCGTCCAGATAGCCTTGCTGACGCTGCCGCGCGTACAGGTAGTCCACATCGGAGTTGATGAGCCCGATGCACCGGTGGCCGCGCGCGAGCAGATGACGCACCGCGTCGCCCGCGGCGCGGTAGTTGTCGATACCCACGTACGGCACGCCGACCGCCGGGTCGAACTCGCAGCACGCGACCCACGGCAGCGCGCCGGACGCGTCGCCGAGCGCCTGCTGGATGGTGGCCGGGTCGAGGCAGATCGCGCCGTCCGCGCGGCGGCGGCGCAGCAGATCGAAGTAGCTGCGCTCGCGGCCCGGATCGGCGCCCGTGTCGCATAGCAGCATGAAGTAGCCGTGTTGACGCGCGACGCTGTCGATGCCGCGCACGATCTCCGCGTAAAACGGATTGCCGAAGTCCGGCACCATGGTGAGCAGCAGCCGGCTTTCGGCGGTGCGCAGATTGCGCGCGAGTTCGTTGACGCGGTAGCCGCTCGCGTCGATCGCGGCGAGCACCCTGTCGCGCGTGGCGGGCCGCACGTTCTCGTGACCGTTCAGCACGCGCGACACCGTGGCCACCGACACCCCCGCCTGCTGTGCGACCGCGGCGATCGACGAGCCCTCGGCGGCGCGCAGCGGCCGGCCTTCCGGTTGAGAACGCGCGTTGGACAATGCCGCCGCAGGCGCCTTGGACGACGATCTGGACAAGTGATCTCGCATCGAAAATGTAATCGATTACATTCTTGGGTGATCAAAGCGGAAATCGCAAGTACGGATCGCTAGGGATTAACACGGGGATCGCGGTGGGCCGCGCGCAGCCGCGGCCGCTCGCCGCCAGGCACGGCACAGTGCCCGCGACGGCACGGCTGGCCGCCGCCATTTGGTACAATCCCGCAGTTACCCTGGCGCGGCGTGCGTCCCTCATCGCTGGAGTCTCGTTCGCGAGGTTCGGGCGAGCTTCGGGAAGCTGCCGGCCGGAGGCAAAAAAGTCAGTGGCGGCGTGTTTGCCAACCGCAATCAAGCGCATCGTCAAACGCCTCGTCGAACTGCCGCCCACTCGCCAAACCAAACCGCCGAATCCACCATGAACATCGAGCAAGCGCGTTTCAACATGATCGAACAGCAGATCCGCCCCTGGGAAGTGCTCGACCAGGACGTGCTGAATCTGCTCTCGATCGTCAAGCGTGAACATTTCGTCCCCGCCACTTATCGCGAGCTGGCCTTCGTCGACTTCGAAGTGCCGCTGCCGGCCGGCCAGCACATGCTGGCGCCGCGCGTCGAAGCGCGCGTGCTGCAGGAACTGGCGGTGAAGAAACACGAAAGCGTGCTCGAAATCGGCGCGGGCTCGGGCTACATGGCGGCACTGCTCGCGCATCGCGCGCAGCACGTGCTGACGGTGGATATCGAACCGGAACTGGCCGAGCTGGCCCGCAACAACCTGATCGCCAACGGCGTGCTGAACGCTGAAGTCGCCACCGGCGACGCGTCGCGCGGCTGGGCTGACGCGGCGCCCTACGACGTGATCTGCGTGTCAGGCGGCCTGCCCGTGCTGCCGCAGGAAATCCTCGAACACCTGAAGATCGGCGGCCGCCTCGCGGCGTTCGTCGGCACCGCGCCGGTCATGAAGGCGCAAATCATCACCCGTATCGACGAGAAGCAGTTTCGTATCGCCGACGTGTTCGAAACGTACGTCGAGCCGCTGATCAACGCCGTGCAGCCGCCGCGTTTCAAGTTTTAAGCTATACGTCGATACGTCGATCCGGACGGCCGCATGCGGCCGTCCTCTGAACTGGATGTCCGCTGATGCAAAATCTGACCGCTCCGGCGCTCGCCGAATGGCTCGCCGACACCTCGCGACCCGCGCCCGTGCTGCTCGACGTGCGCGAGCCGTGGGAATTGCAGACGGCGTCGATCGCCGGCGCCGTGTCGATCCCGATGCGTGAGATTCCCGCGCGCAGCGAAGAACTCGACGACGACGTGCAGATCGTTTGCGTCTGCCACCACGGTGCGCGCAGCGCCCAGGTCGCGATGTTCCTCGAATCGCGCGGCCATACCAACGTGTTCAATCTGCAAGGCGGCATCGACGCATGGTCGCGTCAGGTCGATCCTTCCGTTCCCACCTACTGAGCGGCGGCGCGTCGCAAAGCCGCGGGCGTCAAAGGCTGGCGCTCGAAGACCAGGCCGCCGCCGATCTCGACACCGCCCGGCACTGTCGGCACGGCAAGCGTTTCCCGGCGTGGTGAGCGGGCTCGCTCAGGTGCGCGCGCTGCAGACCGCCGAGCGCTCCGCGCGCACGTCGCTCGAATCGAATCTGCCTGGCTATCAGGTCGGTGTGCGGATCAATATCGACCTGCTCAACCCGCAAGACCAGCTGTTTTCAGCGCGCCCCGATCTCGCGAAGGGCCGCACAGTGCTCGCTGTCCAGTGCGCTCTGGTTGCTACCACCGGCCACACCGCCACTTTGCCGCGCATGCGATAACAGCAAGTGACGACCGCGTATCAGTCACACAACGACTGCGCGCATCAAAACTATCATCAGCCTCTCTCTACGCTACTTCACGCATCGGCCTCGGAAACTTCGCACGGTTTCCTAAGCATCGCGCGGGCATCATGCTCCGGCTCCGCACGATGATCGGCACGGCCTGGATCAGCCGGCTGACCGGGCCCTTGGTCGCGTGCTGACAACTGCGTCGACGGCGTGAGCGGACACGCTGTTCGCGCCGCCTCACGCCGTTTCCCATCTTCTATTCAGAATTTTCCTGCAATCCTGATAACGGGCTGCGGGCACCATGCTCCGACCTGTTTTCTGGAGCAATGAGATGAAACCTGTGAAGCTCGCGCTGGCGATCGCGGCCCTTGCGCCGCTCGCCTGTTACGCGACCTTGGGCGCAGCGCCAGCTACGCGGACACACGCGGGGGCGGGGGCGCGGTCGCTGCTCCAGTCGGGGGGTGCGTCGAGTGATTCGGCCGCGGCTGCGTCGTACACGGTGCGCGAGGCGAAGGACGCCGACGGCGTGACGATCCGCGAATACGTACTGCCCACCAACGTGGTGTTCGCCGTCACGTGGCATGGCCCGGTGCGCCCGGACATGAGCGAGCTCCTCGGCAGCTACTTCCCGAACTTCGTGAGCCCCAGCGATGGCCGCCCGCGCGGCATCGGTCCGATGGTCCAGCACAACGGCGACTTCCATATCGAATCGGCTGGCCCTACAGGCTATTTTTTCGGCAAGGCATATCTGCCGCGCCTCGTTCCCGCCAATGTCCGCATGGAGAACCTGCAATGAAGCGGCGCGTGGACTCATCGAACACCAACACTATGACGACTCTCAACAGGAAGCTCTGCTGCGCGCTTTTGACCGCCGGCATGGCGCTGTCCGCGTGCGGCGGTGGCGGCGGTGATGATGGCGGCGCTAACGCGACGAATAATAGCGATAGGCCGGCGAAGCCTACGGCTACTCCGAGTCCGAGTCCGAGTCCGAGTCCGAGTCCGAGTCCAAGTCCAACCCCAAGCCCAAGTCCAAGTCCCAGTCCCAGTCCCAGTCCAACCCCAAGTCCAACCCCAAGCCCAACCCCAAGCCCAACCCCAAGCCCGAGCCCAAGCCCGAGCCCGAGCCCAAGCCCGAGCCCAAGCCCGAGCCCAAGCCCGAGCCCAAGCCCGAGTCCAACCCCGAGCCCAAGTCCAAGTCCCAGTCCCACCCCGACCACCAACACAGCCCCCATCACCGTCGAACGATTCACGACCTACGTCAACATTCCATACGTGAGCGTCACGATTTGCATCCCGGGCAGCCTGGGCGCCAATCAATGCACGACGATCGATCACATGCAGGTCGACACCGGCTCAGTCGGCGTGCGTGTGCTCGCCAGCGCTTTGGGCTCGGCCCTCGCCGGCAGTCTGCCGGCGCAAACCGGCGCGACCGACGATCCGACGGGTAACGCGCCGATCGCCGAATGTGCGCAGTTCAACTCCTGCTATACGTGGGGGTCCATCAAACGCGCTGACGTGACGATCGGCAGCAAGGTGGCGGGCAACCTGCCGATCCAGGTGATCGCCGACGGCAAGTACCCGACGCCGTCGGCTTGCGCGTCGCGCGGGGGCGTCAACCTCAACACAGTGGCCGTGATGGCCGCAAACGGCGTGGTCGGCATCTCGACGGCGCGGCGCGATTACGCGGCGGCCGCGACCTCGGTCCTGCCGGCAGCCTATTACTACTGCGCGTCCGCGACTTCGTGCACGAGCACGCGCGTTCCGCTCGACACTCAGGTGATGAATCCGGTCGCCAATTTCACGTCCGACAACAACGGCACGATCATCCGACTGCCCGCGCTGCCGGCGGGCGGCCAGGCAAGCGCGACGGGGGAACTGGTGTTCGGCATCGGCACGCAGTCGAACAATACGCTGCCATCGAATGCGAACATTCTGGCGCTCAACCCGGACGGCTATTTCACGACCACGTACAAGGGCAGCTCGTATCTCAGCGCAATCGATAGCGGCTCCAACGCGAATTACTTCCCGGACTATACGGTGCCGTATTTGGGCGACTGGTTCGTGCCGACCGCCACGCTCAACCTCTCAGCGATCCTCACGGGCGTGACCAGCGGTTCCGGGCCGGTCACCGTGCCGTTCTCGCTGGCCAATGGCATATCGCTGCTAGCCAGCCAGTACGCCGCTTATGACAGCCTGGGCTCGCCGATGTACGGCACGTTCCTTTGGGGTCTCCCGTTCTTCTACGGGCGCAGCGTCTACACCGCGCTCACCAACTCGACGATCGGCACACAGACCGGACCGTTCACCGCTTTCTGATCGTTCTGATAGAAACAGCTTCAGGCCGGGTCACGATGTTAAAAAAGGCCGCCTCGCAAAACGAGGCGGCCTTTCGCCGTCCACACAGCCAGCCCTGCACGCGAACCACGCCCCGCCTACTCTGTCTCCCTCAACACTTCCGCGACCGTCCCAAAGATCTCCTCGAGCTGCGCCTCCTCGACGATCAACGGCGGCGAGAACGCCAGAATATCCCCCGTATAACGCGTGAGCACGCCCTTCTCGAAGCAGCGCACGAACACGTCATAAGCACGGGCGCCCGGCGCACCCGCGCGCGACGCCAACTCCACGCCGCCCACCAGCCCGAGATTGCGCACGTCGATCACATGCCGTTCGTCGCGCAGCTTGTGGATTGCGTTCTCGAACAGCGGCGCCATCCGCGCGGCCCGTTCGAACAGTTGCTCGCGCTCGTACAGGTCGATCGTCGCGCATGCGGCGGCGGCCGCAATCGGATGCCCCGAATAGGTGTAGCCATGGAACAGCTCGATACCGGCAGGCGCGCCGTTCACGATCGTGTCGTGAACCTTCGCGCTCGCCGCGACCGCTCCCATGGGCACGGCCGCGTTGTTGGTGCCCTTGGCCATCGTCAGCAGGTCGGGCGTGACGCCGAAGTACTGCGCGGCGAACGGCGCGCCGAGGCGTCCCCAGCCGGTGATCACTTCGTCGAAGATCAGCAGGATGCCGTGCCTGTCGCAAATCTCCCGCAACCGTTGCAGGTAACCTTGCGGCGGAATCAGCACGCCGGTCGACCCGGCCACCGGCTCGACGATCACTGCGGCAATGGTCGACGCATCGTGCAGCGTGACGAGCCGTTCGAGTTCATCGGCGAGATGCGCGCCCCACGTCGGCTGTCCTTTGGAAAACGCCGCTTCCTTGAGGTTCAGCGTGTGCGGCAAGTGATCGACGGCCGGCAGCAGGCCCCCTGAAAACGCCTTGCGGTTCGGCGCGATGCCGCCCACCGAAATCCCGCCGAAGCCTACCCCGTGATAGCCGCGCTCGCGGCCGATCAAAAGCGTGCGCTGCCCTTCGCCCCGCGCGCGGTGATAAGCGAGCGCGATCTTCAGCGCGGTATCGACCGCCTCCGAGCCCGAGTTCGCAAAGAAGATGTGCTTCAGATCGCCCGGTGTATGACGGGCGATTTTGGTCGCGGCCTCGAACGCCTTCGGATGCCCCATCTGGAAGGTCGGCGCGAAATCCATTTCAGCCGCCTGCGCCTGCACCGCCGCCACGATCTCGTCGCGGCAATGGCCCGCGTTGACGCACCACAGGCCTGCGGTGCCGTCGAGAATGCGCCGGCCGTCGTGCGACGTGTAGTACATCCCCTTCGCGCTCGCCAGGAGACGCGGCGCACTCTTGAACTGACGGTTCGCGGTGAAGGGCATCCAGAAAGCGGACATATCGGGTGGACTGACGCCGGTGCGCTCGTTCATGTCGTGTCTCCTGTGTCGATCGGAGTCAGCGCTTTAGCGCTTACTCCGATCCCATGCAACGCGGTCGATCGGAGTTAGTGCTTTAGCACTTACTCCGATCCCATGCAACGCGGTCGATCGGAGTCAATGCCTCAGCCCTTACTCCGATCCCATGCATCGCGGTCGATCGGAGTCAATGCCTCAGCCCTTACCCCGATCCCATGCATCGCAGTCAGTCGGAGTCAATGCTTCAGCCCTTACCCCGACGCCAAGCAACGCAATTGCTCCTATTCAGTCCTTCAGTGTAGACAGAGCGCGACGCATGCACAAAGGCGCGGCACTCATGCACCGTCGACAACCGCTGGCGGATGCGCGCGCTTCGTTGCAGCGCGGCGCGCACCCGAACGAGGCGCCTGTCGCGATCCTGCACCACTTTTGCGCCGCGCCGCGCGCAC
Source organism: Paraburkholderia panacisoli (assembly GCF_008369935.1). Taxonomy (GTDB): domain Bacteria; phylum Pseudomonadota; class Gammaproteobacteria; order Burkholderiales; family Burkholderiaceae; genus Paraburkholderia; species Paraburkholderia panacisoli. The sequence goes on from NZ_VTUZ01000012.1 coordinate 202,413, forward strand.
GCGGCCCGCTGGCCAGGCGCACCGCAGCGCGCAACACGCGTAGTTCGGGTCGAACTTACTGCATGGCATGTGCCTTGCAGTACACAAGCGGCAAGTCATGCGGGACAAGCCCTGCTGGCTGAAATAGACGCCCATAAACAGTCACCATCAATGGCAAGGGGATATACATGAAACGTCGCAGTCTGTTGAAGTTCGGTTCCATGTCCGGCGCACTGGCGCTGGCGGGTCAGGTGCCGTTCGCGAACGCGCAGTCCGATAGCGGTCCGATCAAGGTCGGCATCCTCCATTCGCTGTCGGGCACGATGGCCATCTCCGAAACATCGCTCAAGGACACCGCGTTGATGACCATCGCGGAGATCAACAAGAACGGCGGTGTGATGGGCCGTCAGATTCAGCCGGTGGTGGTCGACCCGGCGTCGAACTGGCCGCTGTTCGCCGAGAAAGCGCGCCAGCTGATCACCCAGGAAAAGTGCGCAGCGGTGTTCGGCTGCTGGACTTCGGTGTCGCGCAAATCGGTGCTGCCGGTGTTCGAGGAACTGAACGGCCTGCTGTTCTATCCGGTGCAGTACGAGGGCGAGGAAATGTCGCGCAACGTGTTCTACACGGGCGCAGCGCCGAATCAGCAGGCGATCCCCGCGACCGAATATCTGATGAGCGCGGAAGGCGGCGGCGCCAAGCGCTTCTTCCTGCTAGGCACCGACTATGTGTATCCGCGCACGACCAACAAGATCCTGCGCGCATTCCTCAAATCCAAGGGCGTCCAGGAAGCCGACATTCAAGAGGTCTACACGCCGTTCGGCCACAGCGACTATCAGACCATCGTCGCCAACATCAAGACCTTCTCGCAAGGCGGCAAGACCGCGGTGATCTCGACGGTGAACGGCGATTCGAACGTGCCGTTCTACAAGGAGCTCGGCAACCAGGGGCTGAAGGCGTCGGACGTGCCGGTGGTCGCATTCTCGGTCGGCGAGGAGGAACTGCGCGGCATCGACACGAAGCCGCTGGTCGGCAACCTCGCGGCATGGAACTACTTCATGTCGCTGCGCAACCCGTCCAACGAGAAGTTCAAGAAGCAATGGGCCGCGTGGGTCGCGCAAAACAACCTGCCGGGCGGCACGAAGCGCGTGACCAACGACCCGATGGAAGCGACCTTCGTCGGCATCCACATGTGGAAGCAGGCGGTCGAGAAAGCGAAGAGCACCGAGGTGGACAAGGTGCGCGTCGCGATGGTCGGCCAGACTTTCGCCGCGCCGTCGGGCTTCACGCTGGAGATGGACGGCAATCACCATCTGCACAAGCCGGTGATGATCGGCGAAGTGCGCGCCGACGGCCAGTTCAACGTGGTGTGGCGCACCAAGACCGCGATCCGCGCGCAGCCGTGGAGCCCGTTCATCGCCGGCAATTCGAGCAAGCCGGACGTGGTCAGTTCGATTCCGGCGTTCCTGAAGCGCTCGCGCGTCGCCTGACAGGACGGCTCGCTGCGGCGGCGCTTATCAGCCGCTTGACCGCTTAGCCGCGTAGCGAGCCGGCGTGAACTCACGGCCCCTGGCTCACGCCCGACGCGCGTCGGGCGTTCAGCGTGCCGTGGGTTCGTACCGTGAAGGCGGGTTGCGTGCACGCGCAACCCGACGGTTTACCTCCAAAGGCCATCATGGCGTTTTCATTGCTCAAATCCGCACGACTGTCACGCTTCGCACGGCGTAGCATCGCCGGCGCGGCGCTGGTGCTGCTCGCCGGCGCGCCGCTGGCCGCGTTCGCGCTCGTCCCCGCCGATGTCGCGCCGCTCGCCGGTGACGACTTCGACACCAAATCCGCGGCAATCGACAAGCTGATCGCCAACCACGACAAGGAATCGCTCGCGGTGCTCAAGGCGCTGTCCGACGACAGCGCGCTCGCCACCGATGCGGGCGCCGTGCTGCTGCAAGACGGCGACACCGCACGCGACGCCGTCACCGGCAAGACCGTCGCGGCCGGCGACGCCCAGCCGGTCACGCTGAACAACCTGCTGCGCTCGAAAGTGGCGGGCGCGCTCTCAGGCCTGCAACTCGACTCGGCCGACCGCGCGACCCGCGAAGCCGCGATCGCGTCGCTGCTGCAAAACCCCGATCCGGCGATCAAGCCGCTGGTCGACGCGGCCCGCGCAAAGGAAACCGATCCGGCCTTGAAAAAGCGCCTCGACACGCTGTGGGCGATGACCGCATTGCACGACGCCGACCCGGCCAAACGTCTCGAAGCCGTGCAACTGGTGGCTGCGCGGCACGACCTCGACATGAACGAACTGCTGCGGCCGCTGGTCGCGAAAAAAGCGGACGGCAGCTTCGTCGAAGCCGACGACCGCGTGCGCGCCGCCGCGCAAAGCGGCATCGACGAACTCGATGCGATCCAGCGCCGCAGCCAGATCGCCGGCACGTTGTTCGCCGGCTTGTCGCTCGGCAGCGTGCTGCTGCTCGCCGCGCTCGGCCTGGCAATCACGTATGGACTGATCGGCGTGATCAACATGGCGCACGGCGAATTCCTGATGATCGGCGCGTACGCGACGTATGTGGTGCAGAACCTCTTTCAGCGCTTCGCGCCCGGCGCGTTCGACTGGTATCCGCTGCTCGCGGTGCCGGCGTCGTTCGCGGCGGCGGGGCTGGTGGGCATCGTGCTCGAACGGCTGGTGCTCAAGCACCTGTACGGCCGTCCGCTCGAAACACTGCTGACCACGTTCGGCGTCAGCCTGATCCTGATCCAGGCAACGCGCATGCTGTTCGGCGCGCAGAACGTGCAGGTGATCAACCCTGCGTGGATGAGCGGCGGCGTGACCGTGCTGCCGAATCTCATCCTGCCGTACAACCGGCTGGCGATTCTGGCGTTTTCGCTGATCGTGGTCGCGATCGCGTGGGCGGTGCTGACGAGGACGCGCCTCGGCCTGTTCGTGCGCGCCGTCACGCAGAACCGCCGGATGGCCGCGTGCGTCGGCGTGAAAACCGCGCGGGTCGATTCGTATGCGTTCGCGTTCGGCGCGGGCATCGCGGGTCTGGGCGGCTGCGCGCTGTCGCAGATCGGCAATGTCGGACCGGACCTCGGCCAGAGCTACATCATCGATTCCTTCATGGCGGTCGTGCTGGGCGGCGTCGGCCAGCTCGCCGGCACCGTGATCGGCGGCTTCGGGCTCGGGCTCGTCAGCAAGGCGATCGAACCGTTCTGGGGCGCGGTGCTCGCGAAGATCGCGGTGCTCGTGCTGATCGTGCTGTTCATCCAGAAGCGTCCGCAGGGCATGTTCGCCCTCAAGGGCCGTAGCGCGGAGGCATGAGATGACTTCTGCTACTTCATCGACAACCTCGTCTGCTCGCGTCGGCGCAACCAACAGCGGCGCAGCGGCATCCGCACGCGACTTGCAGTCCGGCTTCGCGCTCGGCTTGCCGCCGCGTCCCGCGCTGCTGTCGCGGCGCGCATGGCTCGCGCTGATCGCGCTGATCATCGTGTTCGGGCTCGGCGTGCCGTTTGCCACGCTGGTGGTGCCGGAGACGAGCGCACTGCATCTGTCCGCCTACGCGACGACGATCGCCGGCAAGTTCATGTGCTACGCGATCGCGGCGCTCGCGCTCGACCTGGTGTGGGGCTACTGCGGCATTCTGAGCCTCGGCCACGCGCTGTTCTTCGCGCTGGGCGGCTACGCGATCGGCATGTACCTGATGCGCGCAATCGGCCACGAGGGCAAGTACGGCAGCGACCTGCCCGACTTCATGGTGTTCCTCGACTGGCATCAACTGCCGTGGTACTGGGAAGGCACCCAGCATCTCGGCTATGCGCTGCTGCTGGTGGTGCTGGTGCCGGCGGTGGTCGCGTGGGTGTTCGGCTTCTTCACGTTCCGCTCGCGCGTGAAGGGCGTGTACCTGTCGATCATCACCCAGGCGATGACCTTCGCCGCGATGCTGCTGTTCTATCGCAACGAAACGGGCTTCGGCGGCAATAACGGCTTCACCGACTTCAAGCGCATCGGCGGCTTTCCGATCACGCATCCGGGCACCCGCACTGCCCTGCTGCTGATCACGTTCGCGGTGCTGATCCTCGCGTTCATCGGTGCGCGCGCGATCGTCACGTCGAAGCTCGGCCGCGTGGTCACAGCCGTACGCGACGGCGAAACGCGTTTGATGTTCCTCGGCTACAGCCCGCTCGCGTACAAGCTGTTCGTGTGGACCGTGTCGGCGGTGCTGTGCGGGGTCGCCGGCGCGTTGTATGTGCCGCAGGTCGGCATCATCAATCCCGGCGAGATGTCGCCGGGCAACTCGATCGAGATGGCGATCTGGGTCGCGGTGGGCGGACGCGGCACGCTGATCGGGCCGATCATCGGCGCGTTCGCGGTGAACGGCGCGAAGAGTTTCTTTACGGCGAACTTCCCTGAATACTGGCTGTTCTTTCTCGGTCTGATCTTCGTGCTGGTTCCGCTGCTGCTGCCCAACGGCATCATGGGACTGATCGAACTCGTGACGCGCAGGAGAAACCGCTGATGAACGAAAACCCGATGGTTCCTGATCTGGCTTTACCGGAACAACCCGCCGAGCACTCGCTGAGCGGCGTCGCAAGCATGGGGCACGCGGTGGTGCCCGGCGAGATCGACATTTCGCACGGCACGATTCTGTACCTCGAAGACGTGACCGTGAGCTTCGACGGCTTTCGCGCGTTGAACGCGCTGTCGCTCGCGATCGACGCGGGCGAATTGCGCTGCATCATCGGTCCGAACGGCGCCGGCAAGACGACGATGATGGATGTCATCACCGGCAAGACGGAGCCGGACTCCGGCAAGGTGTTTCTCGGGCAGTCGATCGACTTGACGCGGATGAACGAGCCGTCCATCGCGCGCGCGGGGATCGGCCGCAAGTTTCAGAAGCCGACCGTGTTCGAACAGCATCCGGTGTGGGAAAACCTCGAACTGGCGATGAAGGCCGACAAGGGCTGGTGGGCCTCGTTGCGCGCGCGCCTGGATCGTCAGGCGCAGGCGCGCATCGAGGAAACGCTCGCGCTGATTGGTCTGGAGAGCGAAGCGCGGCGCCTGGCCGGCGAGCTTTCGCATGGACAGAAGCAGCGGCTCGAAATCGGCATGCTGCTGATGCAGCAACCGGCGCTGCTGTTGCTCGACGAACCGGCCGCCGGCATGACCGACGACGAGACCATGCAGCTCGCCGAGCTGCTCAACCATCTGCGCGGCACCTGTTCGATGATGGTCGTCGAACACGACATGGAGTTCGTGGCGGCGTTGTCGGGCGACGCCGGCAAGGTGACGGTGATGGCCGAAGGACGCGTGCTAGCGCACGGCACGCTCGACGAGGTCAAGAAAGACGAGACGGTCATCGAGTCTTACCTGGGCCGATGAGTGGGCCGATGAATCAAAGCTTCGAACGGATATAACGCACATGCTGGAAGTCGAAAACCTGAACCAGTACTACGGCGGCAGCCACATCCTGCGCGATGTGAAGCTCACCGTGCCCGACGGCAAGCTCACCGTGCTGCTGGGCCGCAACGGCGTCGGCAAGACCACGCTGCTGCGCTGCCTGATGGGCGTCGTGCAGACGAAGAGCGGTTCGATCGCCTGGCGCGGCACGCCGATCACCAGGCTGCCGACCCATGCGCGCGTCGAGCACGGTCTCGCCTATGTGCCGCAAGGCCGCGATATCTTTCCGCGTCTGACCGTCGAGGAGAATCTGCTGGTCGGCGCGGCCAGCAAGAAAGCGCCCAAAAAAATCCCCGACCGCATCTACGAACTGTTCCCGGTCCTGAAGGATATGCGCAGCCGGCGCGGCGGCGATCTGTCGGGCGGTCAGCAGCAGCAGCTCGCGATTGGCCGCGCGCTGATGAGCGATCCGCAACTGCTGATCCTCGATGAACCGACCGAAGGCATCCAGCCGTCGATCATTCAGGACATCGGGCGCACGCTGCGTCAACTGGTCGAGGAAATGGGCATGACGGTGCTGCTCGTCGAGCAGTACTATGACTTCGCGAAGGACATTGCCGATCGCTACTGGGTGATGAGCCGCGGTGAAATCGTCGCGGGCGGCGAAGGCGCGAGCATGGACACCGATGGCGTGCGTGCATTGATCGCGGTGTGATCGCCGTGTGACGGGCACGCGCAGGCGCACGTGCTATTCTCGCCGCATCCTCGGGCGGCACGGCTCGCGCGTGTCTCGCCAGCGCGAGTTCGTTCCGCCTTCACACTTCAGACCGATCGCACGTCGTCCATTCGCATGTCGCTTCACGATAATCACGCCACGCTCGCAGATGTGCAAACCGCGCTGCAAACTGCCGCGCATTCGTCATGGCGCGCGCGTCTCGAACTCGGCTTCGTCAAACAGAACGAGCGCACGACGCTCGCACACCGGCTGCATGACGGGCCGTTGCGCGTGCAGCGGCCGCTCTATCCCGAAGGCCAGGCGATCTGTCACGCGGTGATCGTGCATCCGCCCGGCGGCATCGCGGGCGGCGATCAGCTCGATATCGATGTCGCGGTCGGCTCGGGTGCGCATGCCGTCATCACCACGCCCGGCGCGACCAAGTGGTACAAGTCCAATGGCCGCGCCGCGCATCAGCATGTCGCCGCGCGCGTCGGCGAGCAGGCGAAGCTCGACTGGCTGCCGCAAAACAACATCGTGTTCAACGACGCCCACGCGAACCTCGATTTCTCGCTGACGCTGGCCGAAGGCGCCACCGCGATCGGCTGGGACGCGATTCAACTCGGCCGGCAAGCGGCGGGCGAACGCTGGTCGGCGGGCCGGTTGCGGGCGGTGTCGCGCATCGTCGGTGCGCGCGGCGAGTTGCTGTGGCTCGAACGCGCGAGCCTCGACGCGACCGATCCGCTGCGCGATGCGGCCCAGGGGCTGGCCGGGTTCCCCGCATACGGCACGTTGTGGGCCGTAGGCGCGGCTTGCGACGACGCGCTGGCCGAGTCGCTGACCGCGCAATTGCCGTTCGACGACTCGCTGCGCGCCGCCGCGTCTTGCGTAACGAACGGTGTGGTGCTGGTGCGCGCGGTGTCGCGCTCGATGGAAACCTTGCAGCACGCGTTGACGCGCTGCTGGCTGCAACTGCGGCCGGTCGTGCACGGCGTCGCGGCGGTGCCTTTGCGGATCTGGTCGACCTGAGCCGGTCGGGCGGCCTCACTGGCCGCCGCAGCCTTTCACCTTTGCAAGGCCGTGTGCGCACCATTAAGGCGCACGCGCTCGCCCCAATCGGGTGCACGACCCGCGCTGACCGCCCGCAGTCCCAAGCCGCACCGGGATGGCACACACCTTGCGTCGCCCTGCGCCACGATGCTGCCGCGCGCTGACGGCAGCCGACCGGCTCGCCGCCATCACCACACCGCCACCACCGCCGACAGACCATGAAACGACCCCTGCCCCGCCGCGCACGCCGCGCGTTGCTCGCCGCGCTGCTGTTCGCGCCCATCGCCGCCGACCTCGCCTTTCATGCGGTCGCCGCCCACGCGGATACGCTCGACAACATCGCCAAAACGGGCGTGCTGAAAGTGGCCGTGCCGGAAGACTATCCGCCGTTCGGCTCGGTCGGTCCCGACATGAAGCCGCAAGGCTACGACATCGACGCCGCCGCGCTGCTCGCGAAGTCGATGAACGCGAAGCTCGAACTCGTGCCGGTCAACAGCGCGAACCGCATTCCGTATCTGCAGACGGGCAAGGTCGATCTGGTGATCTCGTCGCTCGGCAAGACACCGGACCGCGAGAAGGTGATCGACTTCTCGACCGCCTACGCGCCGTACTACCAGGGCGTGTTCGGCCCCGCCGACATCAAGGTGAGCGGTCCCGCCGATCTCACCGGCAAGACGGTCGGCGCAACGCGCGGCGCGCTCGAGGAAATCGGCCTCTCGCAGATGGCGCCGAACGCGACCATCAAACGCTTCGAGGACAACAACGCGACCATCGCCGCGTTCCTGTCGGGCCAGGTGCAACTGATCGCCGCCGGCAACATCGTCGCGGCCGCGATCATCGCGAAGAATCCGCCGCGCCGGCCGGAGCCGAAGTTCGTGATCAAGAATTCGCCGTGCTTCGTCGGCATGAACAAGAACGAGCCGCGCCTGCAGCAGAAAGTGGATGCCGCAATCGCACAGGCGAAGCAGGACGGCACGCTCAACACGATGTCGAAGAAGTGGTTCGGCGCACCGTTGCCGGCCGATCTGTAAGCGCGCCGTTAGCCGGACTTGATACCGTGACCGGCTTTTCCAGCCTTGTCTGCGCCGTGGACTCGCCGCGTGCGCAGCAAGCGGTCGCGGCCGTGACGCGCAGCGCCTATCATGGTCGCGGGCGGCCCCTGGCGGGACCTTCGCCACGCCCGTCAATACCGAACGCAAACCCGACCACACACCCCAACGCACACATTCGATGAAGCTGACACCTCGCGAGAAGGACAAGCTGTTGATCTTCACCGCCGCGCTGCTTGCCGAACGGCGCCGCGCGCGCGGCCTCAAACTGAACTACCCGGAAGCGATCGCCTTCATCACCGCCGCGCTGATGGAAGCGGCGCGCGATGGCAAGAGCGTCGCCGAGGTGATGCACTACGGCACCACGCTGCTCACGCGCGACGACGTGATGGAAGGCGTGCCGGAGATGATCCCCGACATCCAGGTCGAAGCCACGTTCCCCGACGGCACCAAGCTCGTCACCGTCCACCACCCGATCCCTTAAGCGCACAAGGCAGGCCCCATGATTCCCGGCGAACTCCTCATCGACGACGGCGAACACGAGCTCAACGCAGGCCGCGCCACGGTCACGGTGGTCGTGTCGAATACCGGCGACCGCCCGGTGCAGATCGGCTCGCACTACCACTTCTACGAAGTGAACGCAGCGCTCTCCTTCGATCGCGAAACGGCGCGCGGTTTCCGGCTGAACATCGCGGCGGGCACCGCCGTGCGCTTCGAGCCTGGCCAGGACCGCACGGTCGAGCTAGTCGAACTGGCGGGCGACCGGCTCGTCTACGGCTTCAACGGCAAGGTGATGGGCAAGCTGTGACGCGCGACACGCGCTCCTGTGCCCGAATCGCCCCGCTAATTTCCGGACTCACAACATGACATTACGCATTGGCCGCCGCGCGTACGCGGAAATGTTCGGCCCCACCACCGGCGACCGCGTGCGTCTCGCCGATACCGAGTTGCTGATCGAAGTCGAGCGCGACTTCACCACCTACGGTGAAGAAGTCAAATTCGGCGGCGGCAAGGTGATTCGCGACGGCATGGGCCAGTCGCAGCGCGTGCACGCCGAGGTGGTCGACACGGTCGTGACGAACGCGGTGATTCTCGACCACTGGGGCATCGTCAAGGCCGACATCGGCATCAAGGACGGCCGCATCGCCGCGATCGGCAAGGCGGGCAATCCCGACATCCAGCCGAACGTGACGATTGCGATCGGCGCATCCACCGAAGTGATCGCGGGCGAAGGCCTGATCGTGACGGCGGGCGGCATCGATACGCACATTCACTTCATCAGCCCGCAGCAGATCGAAGAAGCGCTGGCGAGCGGCGTGACCACGATGCTCGGTGGCGGCACCGGCCCGGCTACCGGCACCAACGCGACCACCTGCACGCCGGGTCCGTGGCATCTCGAACGCATGCTGCAAGCGGCCGATGGTTATCCGATGAATCTGGGCTTTCTCGGCAAGGGCAACGTGAGTCAGCCGCAGCCCGCGCTGGAGCAGATCGCCGCCGGCGCGATCGGCCTGAAGCTGCACGAGGACTGGGGCACGACGCCCGCTGCGATCGACAACTGCCTCTCGGTTGCCGACGACACAGACACGCAGGTCGCGATTCACACCGACACGCTGAACGAAGCGGGTTTCGTCGAAGCGACGGTGGCCGCGTTCAAGGGCCGCACGATCCACACGTATCACACCGAAGGCGCGGGCGGCGGCCACGCGCCCGACATCATCAAGGTGTGCGGCGAGGCGAACGTGCTGCCCTCGTCGACCAATCCGACGCGCCCGTACACCGTCAACACGCTCGAAGAGCATCTCGACATGTTGATGGTGTGCCATCACCTGGACCCGTCGATCGCGGAAGACATCGCGTTCGCCGAATCGCGCATCCGTCGCGAGACGATCGCCGCCGAAGACATCCTGCACGATCTCGGCGCGCTGTCGATGCTGTCGTCGGATTCGCAGGCGATGGGCCGGGTGGGCGAAGTGATCATCCGCACGTGGCAGACCGCGCACAAGATGAAGGTGCAACGCGGCGCGCTGCCCGAGGACAGCGCGCGCCACGACAACTTCCGCGCGAAGCGCTACGTCGCGAAGTACACGATCAACCCAGCGATCACGCACGGCATCGCGCACGAAGTCGGCTCGATCGAACCGGGCAAGTGGGCCGACCTGGTGTTCTGGGAGCCGGCGTTCTTCGGCATCAAACCGTCGTTGATCCTCAAAGGCGGGATGATCGCGATGGCGCAGATGGGCGACCCGAACGCGTCGATTCCGACGCCGCAACCGGTCCACTATCGCGAGATGTTCGCGACGCGCGGCGGCGCGCTGGCGCGCACGTCGCTGACCTTTGTGTCGCAGATGGCCGCCGGCGCGGGCGTGGCCGAACGTTATGGGCTGAACAAGCGTATCGTGGCCGTGAAGAACTGCCGCAACATCTCGAAGGCGGACATGATTCACAACGCGTGGCGTCCGGCGATCAGCGTCGATCCGGAGACTTATCAGGTGATCGCGGACGGCCAGTTGCTGACCTGCGAACCGGCCACCGTGCTGCCGATGGCGCAGCGCTACTTTCTGTTCTGACCATGCGTACTCTCGACAAACTGCTGGCGCCGCACCTGAAGCTCGCGCCCGTGCTGGTGAAGCGGGCGCCGACGCTGACGCTCGCTTTCGACGAACGGCGCAAGAGCCGGCTTGCCGCCACGCTCGATAACGGCGAGGAAGTCGCGCTGCTGTTGCCGCGCGGCACCGTGCTGCGCGACGGCGACGTGCTGGTCGCCGACGATGGCGGCCTCGTGCGCGTGGTCGCCGCGGCCGAAGCGGTGCTCCATGTGCGCGCGCATGATGCTTTGACGCTGACACGCGCCGCGTATCACCTTGGCAATCGTCATACGCCGGTGGAAGTAGGCGCGGATTATCTGAAGCTCGAATACGATCCGGTGCTGGCCGACATGCTCAAGCGCATCGGCGCGACGGTCGATCAGGTGTCGATGCCGTTTCAGCCTGAGTCCGGCGCGTATGGCGGCGGGCACAAGCATGGGCATGACGAGACGTTCGCTGAGGACTATGCGCTCGCGCAGCAGGTGTTTGGTGAGCATCATGGTCATGAGGGTGCTCACTCGCACGACCATGAGCATGGGCATAGCCACGCTTCGCATGGTCACTCGCATGAGCACGGCCACGATCATGCACACAGCCACGATCACGACCACGACCACAGCGGCCACGTGCACGACGAATCGTGCGGCCACGCGCATCACCCGCATCATGCGCATCGCTGAACTCACCGCGCTGCTGCATCTCGCGTCGCCGGCGCTGCCGATCGGCGCGTTCAGCTACTCACAGGGTCTCGAAGCCGCGATCGAAGCGCAGTTGATCACCGACGCCGATTCCGCCCGCGCGTGGATCGAGAGCGGCCTGACCGATGTGCTCGCGCACGGCGAGTTGCCGTTCCTCGCACATCAGATGGAGCGCTGGCGCGCGCATGACGCCGCGGGTCTCGCTGAAGCCAACCGCGAATTCCTCGCGAGCCGCGAGTCCGCGGAATTGCGCCGCGAAACGGAGCAGATGGGCTGGTCGCTGCGGCAATTGTGCGTGTCGCTCGAATGGGGCGATGCGTCAAGACGCGCGACGCTCGCTTCGCTCACGCCGCTCGCGCAACCCACGGCGTTCGCGTTCGCCGCTTATGCGCACGATGCAGCCGTCGATGCCGCGCTCGCCGCTTACGCGTTCAGCTGGGTCGAAAACCAGGCCGCCGCCGCCTTGAAGGCGGTGCCGTTGGGACAGCTCGCGGGCCAACGCATCATCGTCGCATTGCGCCAGCCGATCGATGCGGCCGTCACGCGCGCGCTCGCCACTTCACCCGAAAACATCAACACGTTCGCGCCGCAACTCGGCATTCTGTCGGCGCGTCACGAGTCGCAGTATTCGCGGCTCTTCCGCTCATAACACGATCCATCATGAACGCACCTCATCATCCCGCCCACTCGTCCGTGCGCACCAAGAAACTGCCGCCGCTGCGCGTGGGCGTCGGCGGCCCGGTCGGCTCCGGCAAGACCACGCTGCTCGAAATGCTCTGCAAGGCGATGCGCGACCAGTACGACCTCGTCGCGATCACCAACGACATCTATACGAAGGAAGACCAGCGCCTCCTGACCGTGGCGGGCGCGTTGCCGGCCGAGCGGATCATGGGCGTCGAAACGGGCGGCTGCCCGCATACGGCGATCCGCGAAGACGCGTCGATCAATCTCGAAGCCGTCGACCGCATGCTGACGCGGTTTCCCGACGCCGACATCGTCTTCATCGAATCGGGCGGCGATAACCTCGCGGCAACGTTCAGTCCTGAACTGTCGGACTTGACGATCTACGTGATCGACGTCGCGGGCGGCGAGAAGATTCCGCGCAAGGGCGGCCCCGGCATCACGAAGTCGGATCTGCTGGTGATCAACAAGACGGACCTCGCGCCGATGGTCGGCGCGAACCTCGACGTGATGGCTTCGGATGCCAAGAAGATGCGCGGCGAGCGGCCCTTCGTGATGTGTAATCTGAAGGCGCTGGACGGGTTGGATCAGGTGGTGGGGTTTATCGAGAAGAAGGGGTTGTTGAAGGCTTGATGTCGAGGGCGCCCGATACACGCGTTGCACGTGCTCCGTTCAGCGCGCCCTTCCCGTCAGCTTCGTGTCACTCCGGCAACACCGCCATCAACACATCCACAGTCCGCGCCGTCGCCCCGCGATGGCGCGCGGCGAATGCCGAAGCCGCTCCGCCCATCGCCAGGCGCCGCGCCTTGTCGCCGAACAGCTCGCGCAACACGCGCGCCAGACCTTCCGGGTCTTGAACCTGCACCGCCGCGCCCGCCGCGACTGCATCCGCGGTAGCCTGGGTGAAGTTGAACACGTGCGGCCCGATCAGCACCGGCACGCCGACCGCGCACGCTTCGATCAGATTCTGTCCGCCGAGCGGCAGCAGACTCCCACCGATGAACGCCAGATCCGCAGCGGCATAGTAAGCGCCCAACTCGCCCATCGAATCGCCCAGCAGCACGTTGACGCCGGCAGGCAATGCCGTCAGCGCACCGCTCGTGGCCACAGCCGCCGACGCCACCTTTGCATCCGTCGCCCACTTCGAACGCCGTTCGAGCCGCAGCCCGGCCTTCTCGACCAGCGCGGCCACTTCGTCGAATCGTTGCGGATGACGCGGCACCAGGATGAGCAGCGCGTCATCGACACCGAGCGCCGCGAGCGCCTGCAACACCAACGCCTCTTCGCCCTCGCGAGTGCTCGCCGCGACCCACACCGGCCGCGTGCCGATCGCCGCGCGCCACGCATGCCCGCGCGCCGCCAGTTCGGGCGGCGTGCTCATGTCGAACTTCAGATTGCCGAGCACCGCGACGTTACGCGCGCCGAGCGCGGTGAGCCGCTCAGCGTCCGACGGACTCTGCGCGAGCACACGCGCAAAGCCGCCGAACACGTCCCTGGTCGCACCGCCAAATTTGGCCGCGCGCTTATACGAACGCGCCGACATCCGCGCGTTGGTCAATATCAGCGGCACGTCCGCGCGCCGGCATTCGTCGATCAGCGTCGGCCACACTTCGGTCTCCATCACCAGACCGAGCGACGGCCGCCACGTGTGCAAGAACCGCCGCACCGCATGCGGCATGTCGTACGGCAGGTAGCTGCGCAGCACACGGTCGCCGAAAATCTGCACGCCGGTGGCGCGGCCGCTCGGCGTCATGTGGGTCAATAGAATGCGCGCATCGGGACGCGCTTTCATCAGTGCATCGATCAGCGGTTGCGCGGCGCGAGTTTCGCCGACCGACACCGCATGCACCCAGATCAACGGCGCGCTGTCTTCAGGCAAGCGCCCGCGCGAGTAACCGAAGCGCTCGCCGATATGCTCGCGATAACCTCGCTCCTTGCGCGAACGGATCAGGAGACGCAGCACGGCCAGCGGGGCGATGATCCACCAGAGCGCGTTGTAGATCGCCCTCAGCATCGGCGCTCCGCGTGTTCTTCATGAGGCGCGCACTCCGCCTGCTCCGCATGCAGCGCACGGCCGCACGCGCTTCGCCAACCGTCCACAAAGTCCGCGGCGCTCAAACCAGCGCCCTGCCCTTCAGGCGCTCGAGAATGCCGAGCGGCGCGCATTCGGGCTGCGCCATCGCCTTGACCGGCAGGAAGAAGGTCTGCTCCAGCATGAACTGGCCGGACATCACCGCATGCGAGGTCTGGTCGGAGAAACACACCCACACGCAGCCCGGCGGAAACGGCATGGTCTCCTGCGGGCTCGACTTCTGATAGTCGAGATCGGCCTTCATGCCGTCGTGCAGATTCAGCATCAGATGGTCGTACTCGCTGCGCGGCGACTTGGTGACGTGCAGCAGATTCAGCAGCCACGCCGAGCCCGGCATCTGCGGCTTGATACGCGGCAGGAAGCGCCGCGCCATGTCCTCGAACGGTTCGCCGACCCGCCACACGCGCGGCGCGCCATGCGGATTGACGTTGGTGAACACGCGCAGAATGCGCTCGCCGTAGTTCGGCCGCGACGGGAACGCGTCGACGTGCAGGCGGCTGTCGTCCTTGCGCCATGACGTTTCGCGCGTTTCGACCTGATGCAGCCGCAAGCTGGTCGGCGCGACGCGCAGCTTGCCGTTGTATTCGGGAAAGAGCCCGTCGACCAGCGTGCGCGCATTGGCCTGGTAACGCGCGATCAACGCGCGCACCGCCGATTGCGTGACGGCGTCACCGGCCACGCCGTGCAACGCGCCGCCGTTGGGTTCGAGGCTGATGTTCTTGCGGCTCGGATCGGCGATCGCCGGATCGAGCAGCGCCTGTTCGCCGCCTTCGATCGCAAAGCGCAGGTTCGGAAAATACAGCACCTTGCCGCGCTCGACGCCGGCGAGCAGCGTCTCGCGCGGCACGGACAGGTTGCGTGCGTGCCAGTCGGCGTTCGCTACTTCGATGATCTGGGTTTCGTTCATGGTCGCCCTTGGGAGCTGAGGGTGCGCGAGGCGAAGCGCACCGGCGGATTACAGCAGGCCGAAACCGGCCAGCGCCGACTTGACCTGTTGCAGCGTGGGCGGCTGTCCCGCCATGCCGAGATTGACGACATTCGGCGACCAGTAGCCGCCGGTACGCCACGCGGTAGAGAAATTGTACAACTCGACCGTGGGCCGCTTCAGCGCCGCCGCGATGTGCACCAGACCTGTGTCAACACCGACTGTCGCGGCCGCGCCTTCGATCAGGCCGACCACCGCGGGCAACGACAGCTTCGGCGGCACGATCGCGGCCGCGCCGAATTCCTTCGCGAGACGCTCGCTGGTCGCGCGCTCGGCGTCGCTGCCCCACGGCAGCACGATTGACGCGCCGCGCCGCACCAGAGACTGGCCCAGTTCGATCCACGCGGTGTCGGGCCATTGCTTGTCCGCGCGCGACGTGGCGTGCACGAACACCACATACGGCACCGGTAGATTCAGATTCGCCTGCGACAAAGCCAGCGCGGCGCGTCCGGTGTCGATGCCAAAGTCGATGTCGTCGGTGGGTTGCGGCGGCGGGTCGTTCAGCGCCGCGGCGACCAGTTGCCGCGTGCGTTCGACCACGTGGGTGCGCGGCTCGATCGGCACGCGCTTGTCGTAGAAGAAGCGCACCGGCCATTCGAAGCCCGCGCCGTCGGTGCGATTGCCGAGGCCGACCAGCGGCCCGCGCGCCATGCTCGCGACCCACGCGGTCTTGATGAGCCCCTGGCAGTCGATCACGAGGTCGTAGTGCTCGGCGGCGAGCGCGCGGCGGAACGCGCCGATCTCGCGCCAGTTCTCGACCGACAGAATGCGCTTGCGCCAGCGCCGCAGCGAAACGGGAATGGCCCGCCGCACGCCGCCGACGAGTTGCACGAGCCCGACGAAGCTTTCTTCGACGAGCCAGTCGACCTGGGCATCGGGATGGCGGCGGCGGATGTCGGCGATCACCGGCATGTTGTGAACGACGTCGCCCAATGACGACACCCTCACGATCAGTATCTTTTGCACGCTCAAGAGTGGGAAAGCCGGCTATCCGGCCCGCAGATGCGTTGAAAGAGCCCCCGTACCCGGCGCTTGGCGCCAGGCTCCCGAGGGGATGAGAAAACTTCGGGCGACCCGGCGTTTCCTCACGAGGACGGCAATTTTAGCGCGTCGCATGTAAATCACATGAAAAAACGCGGCGCGGTAATCAAAACCCGCGCCGCGTTCGACGACAGCAGCGATTCGAACCTGACGAACCAGGTCGAACCGCGCCGCCGCTTCAGCCTTCAGAACGGCAGTTTCGCGTCGGCCTTCTCCGCGAGGATCACGCGGCGGAAGTCTTCCTGGATGCGCCTGAGTGCCGCGTCGTTATCGGCTTCGAAGCGCATCACCACGACTGGCGTGGTGTTCGACGAACGCGCGAGACCGAAGCCGTCCGGATACTCGACGCGCAGGCCGTCGATCTTCACGACGTCGTCCGCGCCGGTGAACTTTGCGTTCTGCTGCAAGCGCGCGATCAGTTCGAAGTTCTCGCCTTCTTCGAGCTTCAATTGCAGCTCCGGCGTGGAGTTCGAATTCGGCAGCGAGTTCAGCAGCTTGCTCGGATCGGCGACGCGCGTGAGAATTTCGAGCAGGCGCGCGCCCGTGTACAGGCCGTCGTCGAAACCGTACCAGCGGTCCTTGAAGAACACGTGGCCGCTCATCTCGCCGGCGAGCGGTGCGCCGGTTTCGCGCAGCTTCGCCTTCACGAGCGAGTGGCCAGTCTTCCACATCAGTGGCTCGCCGCCTTTGTCTTTCACCCACTTCGCGAGGTTGCGCGTGCACTTCACGTCGTAAATGATCTGCGCGCCCTTGTTGCGCGACAGCACTTCTTCGGCGAACAGCATCAGTTGGCGGTCCGGATAGATGATCTGGCCGTCCTTGGTGACGACGCCGAGGCGATCGCCGTCGCCGTCGAACGCGAAGCCGATTTCCGCATCCGTTTCCTTCAACGCGCGGATCACGTCCTGCAGGTTTTCCGGGTGAGCCGGGTCCGGGTGATGGTTCGGGAAGGTGCCGTCGATCTCGGTGAACAGTTCGACCAGTTCGCAGCCGAGCTTCTTGAACAACTTCGGCGCGAGGCCGCCGGCGACGCCGTTGCCGGTGTCGACGACGATCTTGATCGGACGCGCGAGCTTGACGTCACTCGCGATGCGATCGAGATATGCGTCGGCGATGTCGTACTCGGTGTAGCTGCCGCTGCCGTCGCTGAAGTTCTCGTCGACGATGCGCTGATGCAGCGCGAGAATCTGTTCGCCGTAAATGGCCGCGCCGCGCAGGACCATCTTGAAGCCGTTGTAGTCAGGCGGATTGTGACTGCCGGTCACGACGATGCACGAATCGACGCGCCGTTCGCCGCCGTCGAGCTGCAAAGGTACGCTGGCCGCGAAGTAGCCGACCGGCGTGGGCACCATGCCGACGTTGACCACGTCGACGCCGGCCGCGCGCAGACCGTCCGACAATGCCAGAACCAGCTCGGGACCGGACAGGCGACCGTCGCGCGCGACCACAACCGCATCGCCGCCCTGCGCGCGCACTTCGCTGCCGAACGCGCGGCCGATGGAACGCGCGGCATCGGCGTCGAGCGTCTTGCCGATCACGCCACGAATGTCATACGCCTTGAAAATGGATTTGGAGATCATGTTGGCTCACTTACGTGCAATGGAAAATTTTGACCGGCGCACCGACGACTATCGGTAAAACTCACTGTAAAACCAGCGGTAAAACCAGTGATAAAAAGTAGCGCTGAAACGCTGCGGTACGCCCTTGCCGGAAGCGATCCGGTTCCAACTTATAATTGCGTTTTTCTGACCTGCCTGAATAACGCCATTCTAATGCTTAGACGCCCTCCTTTTGTAAAGTTGCCGCGACAGTCGGCCAGGTGGGCAACCGCGCACAGCGCCGCCGCGCTATCCACATACATGGACCGGCGAGCGGTCACCGGATGCTGACGCTCAAGCGCTTCGCCAATCCCGACGTCACGCGCGCATTCACGAATATCGTCTGGCTCGGACTCGAAAGACTCACGCAGATCGGCGTGGCGATCGTGATCAGCGGCGTGCTGGCGCGCTACTTCGGGCCGGACGTGTTCGGCAAATGGCAATACGCGAACACGCTGTTGCTAGTGCTCTCGCCGATCACCTGGGTGTGCGGCGCGGAAATCCTCGTACCCACCATCGTCGGCCGGCCGCCCGCGCAACTCGGCACCGTGCTCGGCAGCGCATTCGCGTTGCGCTTTTCAGTGTCGGTCGCGGCATTGCTGCTCACGTGGCTCGGCATCGCGCTGCATGTGTTCGAGCCGCTGGTCGGCGCGATGCTCGCGGGACTCGCGGTGACGATGCTGTTTCGCGAACCGTTTGTCGGCGTGATCAACGCGTGGCTGCAAAGCATGACCTATAGCAAGCCGCAGTTGCTCACCAGTATGAGTACGGCCGTACTCAAGGCCGGCTGCGTGTATCTGCTGGTGCGCGCGGCGGCCGCGCCGGCGCGCTTCGGCTGGCTGTGGGCGCTCGAATCCGCGGCGATCGGCGCGGTGCTGCTGGTCTACTTCATACGCCGGCATGGCGGCCGGCTCGGCTGGCAGGTCGACCGTGCGCTCTTCAGGCACTTCGCGAGCGCGGGCACGGTCTTCTGGCTCGGCCTGATCTGTATGTATCTGTTCCTGAAAGTCGACCGGCTGATGCTCGAACGCGCGATCTCGTTCGCGGACCTGGGCCGCTATTCCGCCGCCCAGCAATTGAACGAAAACTGGATCACGCTCGCGCTGATGCTCGCGCAGACCATTGCGCCCGCGTTCGTCTACCGTGTGCAGGAAGCCGCGCAACTGCGCCGCAATATGTGGCGGCTCACCGCAATGACCGCCGCGTTGATGGTGAGCGGCGCGTTCGTGCTGGACCTGCTCGCCGGCTTCATCATTCGCCGCGTGTTCGGGCCGGGCTTCGAAGGCGCGATCGAAATCTTCCGCTGGGCCGTGTGGCTGTCCGTACCCGCCGGCATCGAAGCGATCGGCAATCTGATCGTGCTGAAGTATCAGGCCAAGTTCGTGTTGCTCTGCAAATGGCTGCTGGCGCTGGCCGTCGCGTTCGTGGTCAATCTGCTGGCAATCCCGCGCTTGGGCGCTTATGGCGCGCTGGTGGGTCTCGCGGCCGGCTATCTGGCGGCGGCATCGGTCAATCTTTATTACATCCGTTTCAAATTGCGCCCATGACGAACTCATCCGCCGCCGCGCAGATTTCACTCGACGATGTCGCCGTGCTGATGCCCGCGTACAACGGCCAGGCCGACGTCGATCTGACGCTCGCGTCGTTCAGCGAGAGTGCGCCGGTGCACGTGCTGATCGTCGACGACGGCAGCACGCCGTCGATCGTCGCGCCAGCGCTCGCCAATCTGTGCATCGACGTGTTGCGCATGCCGCAGAACGGCGGCATCGAGCGCGCATTGCAAGCGGGCATCGACGCGCTCGCGCAGCGCGGCTTTCGCTATGCCGCGCGCATCGACGCGGGCGACCGCAGCGTACCGCAACGGCTCGCGAAACAGCGCGCGTTCATGGAGGCGCATCCGCGGGTGGCGGGCCTCGGCATGTGGACGCAGGTCGTCACGCGCGCGGGCGAGCCGCTCTTCATGCTGACGCCGCCTGCCGAGCCCGACGCGATCCGTCGCTTGCGGTTCTTCCGCTCGTGCCTCGCGCATCCTTCGATGATGCTGCGCATCGACGCGGTGCGCGCAGTGGGCAACTATCGCGCGGCCTACCGCTCCGCTGAAGACCTCGATCTGTTTGTCCGCCTCATGGAGCGCTACGATTGCGCGAACCTGCCGGAACTCGGTCTCTACTACGAACTGAACGAAGGCGGCATCAGCGCGACCAAACGGCGCCGCCAGGTGAGTTCGACGCTGCGGCTGCAACTGCGCTATTTCAACGCCGCCAATCCGTACGACTGGCTGGGCCTCGTCAAAAACCTGCTGCATCTGGTGACGCCGTACCGTGCGCTGCAGCGGGTCAAACGCGCGCTGCTCGCGCCGCGCGCGAGCAACTAAACCATGCCACGCCCCACTGAACGCCACGCCCGCTCCCGCATGAAGCCTGCCCTGAAGTCGACGCCCGCGTTGCGCATCACCCTCGTCTGCAATACCGCCTGGGCCATCCATACCTATCGGCAAGGGCTGATCCGCATGCTGGTCGGACGCGGCGTCGACGTGACGGTGCTCGCGCCGCGCGACCGCACGTTCCCGCTGCTCACCGCGATGGGCTGCCGTTGCATCGAACTGCCGGTCGCGTCCAAAGGCACCAATCCGCGCGACGATCTGCGCACCCTCCTATCGCTCTACCGGCAATACCGGACCATCCGCCCGCACGTGGTGTTCCACTACACGATCAAGCCGAACATCTACGGCTCGATCGCCGCGAAGCTCGCGGGCGTGCAGTCAGTGGCGGTCACGACCGGGCTCGGTTACGTGTTCATCCAGCACAGCCGCGCCGCACAGGTGGCGAAAAGACTGTATCGTTTCGCGTTCCGTTTCCCGCGCGAAGTCTGGTTTCTGAATCGCGCCGATCAGGCTGCGTTTGTCGAGCAGAATTTGCTGGTGCATCCTGAGCGCGCGCGGCTCCTGCACGGCGAAGGCGTCGATCTCGAGCAGTTCGCGTTCACGCCCTTGCCCGAGCGGCCGGATTTCAGGTTCGTGCTGATCGGGCGACTGCTGTGGGACAAGGGCGTCGGCGAATATGTGCAAGCTGCACGCAGCTTGCGTGAACGTTATCCGCGCGCGCGGTTCCAACTGCTCGGTCCGGTCGGCGTCGACAATCCGAGCGCGATCACGCGCGAAGAAGTGGCGGCGTGGGAACAGGAAGGCGTCATCGAGTATCTTGGCGAGGCGCATGACGTGCGCCCCTTGATCGCCGATGCCGACTGCATCGTTTTACCGTCGTATCGTGAAGGCGTGCCGCGCACGCTGATGGAAGCGTCGGCGATGGGTCGGCCGATCGTCACAACCGACGTGCCGGGTTGCCGCGAAGTGGTGGCCGACGGCGTCAACGGCTTGCTGTGCGAAGTGCGCAACGCGGACAGTCTCGCGACACAACTCGCGCGCATGCTCGACATGAGCCACGCCGAACGCCGCGCGATGGCCGAGCGCGGCCGGCAGAAAGTTGCACAAGAATTCGACGAACGGGTCGTCGTCGAAACCTATAAAGACCTGGTGCAGAAAATGACGGGTGTTTTACTTTAATGGAGCTATAGCATGACCACGAAGGGCACGATTCTGGTAACGGGCGGCGCGGGCTTTATCGGCTCGCACACATGCGTCGAACTGCTCAACGACGGCTACGACGTCGTGGTGATCGACAACCTCGTGAACAGCAACCGCGAATCGCTGCGGCGCGTGGAAAAAATCACCGGCCGCGCCGTGACCTTCTACGAAAACGATGCCCGCGACGAAGCCGCGCTCAAGCGCATTTTCGACGCGCATCCGATCACCGGCGCGATTCACTTCGCCGCGCTGAAGGCGGTCGGCGAATCGGTCGCGAAGCCGGTCGAGTACTACGCCAACAACGTCGGCAGCCTGCTGAGCCTGCTCGGCGTGATGCGCGATCGTAATGTGAAGCAGTTCGTGTTCAGTTCTTCGGCCACCGTGTACGGCGTGCCGAAGAGCTCGCCGATCGACGAGTCGTTCCCGCTGTCGGCCACCAATCCGTATGGCCAGTCGAAGCTGATCGCCGAGCAGGTGTTGCGCGATCTGCAACTGGCCGACCCGTCATGGCGCATCGCCACCCTGCGCTACTTCAATCCGGTCGGCGCGCACGAGAGCGGTTTGATCGGCGAAGATCCGGCCGGCATTCCGAACAACCTGATGCCGTACGTCGCGCAGGTGGCGGTCGGCAAGCTCGAAAAACTGCGCGTGTTCGGCGGCGACTATGAAACGCCCGACGGCACCGGCGTGCGCGACTATATCCACGTGGTCGATCTGGCGCGCGGACACCTGGCCGCGCTCGATGCGCTGGTCAGGCGCGATGCGAGTTTCGTCGTGAACCTCGGCACGGGCCAGGGCTATAGCGTGCTGGACGTGGTGCGCGCGTTCGAAAAGGCGTCCGGCAAGCCGGTGCCCTACGAGATCGTCGCGCGCCGTCCGGGCGATGTCGCTTCGTGCTTCGCCAATCCGGCCGCGGCGCAAGACATCATCGGCTGGCGCGCGCAGTACGGTATCGAGCGGATGTGCGCGGATCACTGGCGCTGGCAGTCGACGAATCCGCGCGGCTTCGCCTGAGTGAAGTGAAGGTCAATGGCGGAGGCCGGCGAATAGCCGAACAGGGGGTCGGCTCTCGTGGATGTTCTTAGCCTCTACCATTGCCTGATGAGCCGTCGAAATAGATTGCACGAGGATCCGGATTTCATCCATCTGTGTTACCAACTCGAAACACACCACGAATGCCATCGCGTAACCGAACCCTGGCCATTTGTTGATCCATCGCAGGATGGGGGCTGTAAGAGGCCTTCTGATGAAGTCCCTCGTTATCACATAGGTGGTCACAACGCCGATCAGCGCTCCGGCGATGACGTCGGTCGGATAGTGCAGACCGAGATAAACTCGCGGCGCGCATATGAAGATCGCCGTGTAGAGAATCGCGGGTATCCCTACGCGGACTGAGATGAGAAAAATTCCCGTGGCGACCGACATCCACATCATCGCGTGGTCGCTCGGAAAAGAACTCCACAGTCGCAACTCATGCTCCCCCTCGGCCGCGGGAAAGAGAAGGTGCAAATCCGGGTTATAGATCGGTCGCACGCGAAATGGCAGGTAATGCGCGAGAAGTCTGCCAAGCACGAGTGCCAGAATGCCGCTCGCAAGGGTCGCGATGACGACCTCGCGATCCCATTCACCGCGCTTAGGGGGTTTGAACCATATCCAGCATAATATGGGGACGAACACCAGGCCCTTGAACATGTAGAAGCCGGCGATGGCTTTTATCGCCTTGGTCATCAATCCAGCCCCAAATGCATGTTGGGTCAGGAAAGTTAGAATTGTTAGATCGAATCCGTTCATTGCGGATCTCCTCAACGTAGTCGCTCACAGGGTGCAGAGGCAAACGCTCGGCACCTCGAATTTCATGCTGCCCGCGTGCTCCCTCACCCTTCGGGATCACGCTATCGGCCATGGCTGATCGCAACCTCAACACCGCCGGATTTTTCGCGCCAGCGCTTCGAGTGGGTACCGGTTCATCGGTCTTCCGCGGCAGTCGAGATCTTCCGGCCGTGGTCTTCGTGGTCCCTAGGATCTGACTCTTGATGGTAACTCCTCGCGCCCCAAATTGACTTATGAATGTCTTATTTGTGTGTTATAGCGCACGCAGATGGAACGCGGCTGCGAGCGTTTCGGCAATACGTACCGTTTGCTACATCTACGAGTTTTCGTTGGCATCGATAGGATGCTCAGTTACAGACTTTGATCTGCTGGTGCGGTGCATCACGCCGCCGGAAAACGCGCTGTGTCGGCACTGGCCAGAGAAACGGAAATGACTGAACAGACGTTGTACACGTGGAGCCGACAGGCGAAAGGGCCGTGCCCGGCGATCGGAAGAATCCCGAAGGATGGTCTTCGGAGGACAAGTTTGCAGTAGTGCTGGAAACAGCGCCGCTCCATGCAGCGAAGCTGGCCGACAGGCCAATGCGTTTTGCCGATGCGGCTGCCGTGAGGCGAGCCGATTTGTGCGAGCAGCGGCGTGATGCCGCGTGTTCGTAAACGTTGTCGATGTGGTTCGGAACTGTAGCCTCGGCCGCCCTGAACGATTCGTGGTTTATGCAGGGGACGTCCCCGCTAGCCACGAATATGCGCAATGGCCTCGACCAACGAATCAAGCCGGGCAATGTCGTGACGGTTTGCCGCGCTCAGGATGACCGCGAGCGGGATGCCTTGCGCGTCGACGATGAGATGGTGTTTGCTGCCGGGTTTGCGCCGGTCCGTGGAATTCGGGCCGGTTTTTTCCCGCCGGCACGGCACGAATCGATGAACTGTCGACAAGCGCTCGCGACAAATCTATTTCGCCACGGCGACGCAATTCGGCCAGCAGGTTCTCGCGGATGCGTGCCAGACGCCATATTGCTGCAATGCGACGAGCCATCGCCAGCAGGCAGTGCCTGAATCGCACCCCATCTCTTGGGGCAGCATATTCCACGCGATGCCTGAGCGAAGCACGAACACGATGCCCGTCAGTGCGGCGCAGTCGGCGGTCGGCTTGCGTCCCGCGTACTGTCGATCGCGGGGTGCTTGCGCGGGCAGAAGTAGTTTCTTGATGAGGGAGGAAAGAAGAACGAAAAGCGCTGCATTGCGCAGCACGCTTCCCTCCCTGGGCCTATATGGCAGACGATTCTCACAGGTGCGCAGCGCCGCGTGGCTCACTTGAGGACACGCGGCGCGGACGCAATCTCTTAGCTGACTACGATGGCCGAAGAAAGGACGTTCTTGATGAACGGCTTGCCCACAACCTTGATGTAGTAGGTGCCCGGGTTGAGCACCGGAATCGAGGTCGTGGTGGCCGAGTAGTTCACATGGTTCCACGCGCCGTTGTAGTAAGCCCACAACTCCAGGTGATCCACGGTTTCCGGGTGCGTGAAGGAAGCCTTGATCGTGCGGCCACTCACCGTAGTGGTCACCGCCAGACAGTTGTCGATACCCGTCTCCAGCGGCGTGCCTTCGTAGTAGTCATCCCACGTCACCAGTTGCAGGAACGGCAACTGTTTCGCCGAATTGTAGTACTGGTTAATCTTCGTGAACGTGTTCAGCCACGTTCCACCGCACTGCTGATTGACATACGACGGGCCATCCCACGAGGCCAACGAGCCGTTGAAGCCCTTGAACGCTGCGCCCATGGTGATCTGGTTGGGGTGCAGATTGGAACGCGTATAGAAGTCGTCAACCGTGGACAAATCCGGGGGGGCTACATTCGTGCTGGTCGGATTGGCCCACAGGAATGAACCTCCGGACTTCGCGATACCGAAGCCATCCGGCGACGTAGCGTTGTCCAGATGCACAAACTGGACATTCGGATATGTGCTCTGAATGGTCGTCCAGTTGATCCCGCTCGCCGCCGTCAAGCCAAAATCAGCGACGACCGGCTTGCCGTTGTACTTCAGATACGACGCATCGCTCAGGTAATGCGAGTTGATGTAGCTCATCGCGGCCAGCACCTTGTTCTGGTTGGTCCCGCTGTAGTTGTTCAACAGGTTCGCGTCGAGCATGATCGCATACGTCAGCTTGCTGCCAGACAACGCAGTGTAATTGTGAATGAGCGGTTGCGAGACGAGCCAGTCCTTGTCGCTGATATCGGTCTGCCCCTGCCAATCTACCAGCACGCCATCGACACCGCGACTTACGAGGTCGGCGAAGAACGCGTTGATGTAAGTCGGATTGGCGTTCGAGTAGTTGACGTTGATACCGGTGTCCATGCCGCCGTCGAACCACGGCAGATAGTGCACCAGCACCTTCGTCGTGTTACCCGGGTACAACAACGAATGGACGTTCACCTTCGACACGTTGGTGTTACCGGCAAGCGTGCCATTCGAGAGCGCGGCGGTGTTCGCGGAGGCCGACGTGTTCGCGGCCATCAGCGCCGCTTGTGCTGACTGCGCCTGCGCGTGACCGGCAACAAAAAGAGTAGCAATACCCGCGAGCATAGCGCGGATGAATTTGGATCTTAACTGAGTCGACATCATCGATATCCTGATAAGTATTTATTTGAAGACACAAAGCCCTGAAGCTCAGGGTTCACGGCAAAAAATGGGGCGATGCTCGGCCAAAGGCGCTTTGGCTGCCCCGTAGGCCACAATGAAAGACGACAAGGCCGTTACACCGTTCGCAGCGGCAATGCCCTGCGAACAGGCCGACTTCCAGATACGGACTCGCTCTTACTTGGCCACGTTATGAACGTTATCTTTCTGTAAGCAGTACTGATTTAGATCTGCTTTTTTTCGGTGAATAGTATTCAAGATCCTCCTTGATATGCCTTGGTTTAACGGTGATCGGACTAGCTCAATATGTGGGCGACTTATCGCCGACGCTGAATACTGAGCAGGTTCTGGAAGCAACTCTGCAATCCATTCGATGAGGGATCGGGGAGAACTGCCCTTCCGCGCTTGCCCTCTATCATCAACATCGATGCGAAGACCCAGTGCCCGCTCTACATATCGTGGCGACACTGCACACGCGAAGCAGCTTCCCGCGATGACAGCACGATTTCATCGCACCTTTCATTTTGTCGGTTAGTACACCGAATCTAGAATGAAATGCCGATGCGCCTGCTTCCTTTCCCAAATCCAACCAATGAGTGCCAGAGATGGCACAAGTCGGGGCTCCAAATCCGCTCTTGCGACATCCTGATTACATCAGCACCCTTCCCAATCAACAGCCCCTCCAATGACGCATGCTTTTGCCTGGAGAGCGACAAACCTAAGCAGCGCTCTATCCATACCAAAACCCGTCGTCAATGAACGGCATGCGTCTCCGAGCGTTTCGCGCAGCGACCCAACCTTACGAATGGCAAGGGTCACTTGCCAGCATCACCCTCCGCTTCTCGACCCGACAAGACAGTTCAGTTCGGGCGAAATCTCTGACGGTCAAGTGTTTCCTGCGAAACCCGTGCTTCTAACCGCAAATGAACAGCTCAGTTAATTCGTACTACAAATTAAATTGTATAAAATTGTTACAGCCTTCCATCTCGTGCATGAACGCTCTTCATGCTTCCGCTCGCCGCTCCGGCCATTCGATCTCGACGGATTGCTCGGCCTCGCTCTTGCCGGACCGCGGCACTACAACAGTTCCGACTATGGTGACTGGTGCGTCGCCCAGCCCGAAGCTGCATTGACGCCGATCTCATCTAATGGCAGCAGCGCGCGCAATCGTTTGCGCCGAATGGTGACACCAGCTAGCGGTTCGCGTGGCGCGAACACCGACCAAATTCGGGCCGGAGTCGAACCACCGCCGCGCCTATCACATGTCACGCCGCTGCGGCAAGAAGCCGTGCCCTGGTGTTTTCACGCACCAGCACCTCAAGGGCACGAATTATATTCGGAAAAAACGTTTCAATCCTGTAACACGGCGAAAGACTCGGAAAAAAAACGATAGCTTCCTGCATCCAATAGTCTGAAGACAATTTTTCCTTGAATGTCGCGCAAAGTGCGCCACCTCTTCCCTATTGGTCAGTTAAGCACCATGAACTACTTGACGTAGGCGGTTCATTCATATCAACGGGGAAATATGACCTATCGAATATTCTTCCGATCAATAGGATATCGAACGATTTACTGGACGCATTGGCTAGATTTTTTCGCCAGCCAGGTAGGCAAAATCGGCTAGGCGTATCGAGACAAAACATTGTCCTTCGATGCCATAGAGCGTTTACCCCAACCCTCTTTCAGCCACAAAACACTTCGCTTCTTGCGGAGTTGGCATCGATGAACCGGCTCTTTGCAGCGCTCGTTCTCCGCCCGACTATTCCTCTTCTGCAAACCTAATTAATTATCAAATATTGGATAGATGAGAAGGTCGCGAAATGTGAAGTTGGGTGCCTCATTGCGGTAAGCGAAGCAGCACGTCCGTGCTGGAATTTAGAGCACCATTGTGTGCTTCCTGTCCGACCATTCAACATCAATGTTCCAAGCGGCGAGTGCACTCGACATCGTGGTCGATCGCCTGAACAGCCCACATACCTGGTGTCTACCCGAATGAATGTCTGTCGGCACGCACATCGCTCCGATGACGGTCGCCGGCGCAGATGGTAAATCTGGATTCTTGAATAACGATGCCGCATTGGCATGGCTTCGATGCATAAGCCCGTCGCGCGCTATGGATGAAGAATCTCCCAACTACGAGACATGCTTTGCCTGCCACTGTGCGAAAGCTTTCCTCAGCATGGTATTAACCTCATCCAGCAGCGGACGTAGAGAAGTCTCGTCAGCAATGTTCTCCCGGTTATAGCGGCCTAAAATCCGCGATAGATAGAGCTTCCGGCCTGCCGAGCTGAACTCGGTGACATTCGCGACCCACTTCCTGTTGGGACGTGGCGCACCAAATCTTCGCATCAGTACGTTGGAGGCAACGTTACCGACGCTTCCTCTGAACGACTTGTACAAACCGGTTGTCAGCTAGCTGCGTGACGGCCGGATATCACCGGCCGACTGCCATATTGAACTGCATAGAATTTTCATTCGGATTCCAAAACGCATAACTGTTCAACGTCTTTTCGTTGGCAGTTTGTCCCCGTGCTGCGTTCCGGTCTGGATAGACGACGTTGCCTACTTTCAACGCACACCGTGCCGTCGCTCAGTATGTTTGTGCTTCACACGAGATATTCTCTGGTGGCGTGACGACATGTCGTTTCTGGTAGCCAGATCCCAGACATAGGCCACTGCCGCACAGGATGCGAGGGACCTTTCTGCAGTCCGGATTGTCCCGCAACCACAACAAATCAGCACCGATATTAAGCAACATCGAAGCGATGCCGCCCGTCGGAATAACGAAGGACCGGCTGTATCGCCCCACCTGTTGCGCTCGAAAGAGCAGTAGCGTCGGCGTAAATTTCGGCATCGGGGGGCGGGTCCATTTTTGCCAGACCCGGCGTCACTTTTCACTGTTGACCGTGCGCAGCCACATGACTCGCGGCATGTTCAGCACCAAGGAGATCTGTCTCGCGGTGTCTGAATCGCGCAAATTCTGCAGTGTTCGTGCAGACGTTGCTATCAGACGTGATGCCCTGTGCCATTGCAAACGGTTGCTATGCATAGACGCTGCTCACAACGCCCAATGAAGCGCCGAGGACTATTGCCGACAGGTTTTTTTCTGAGAGCATGATGAGCGACACATGGCAGAAACTCCTTCATGCGCCGCGGTCGGATTGGGAGATTCAAAACAGCGATGCAATAAGGCCCGCTCGCATTCAAACAGGATGCGCCGTACACAAGCGCTTGCGACAAATTTCACACGATGCCAGAGCGCAACAAAACGCGCTGCCCATCAGGGCGGCGCGATGGTAAGTCGGCTTGCGCTCGCATACTGTCGATCAGGGCTGATCCGCTCTCTCACAGGCCACCCTCTTTGATCGCTCAATATCCGGAAGTCGTCGCCTGCGTCCAAGGATGTGCTCAAGCAGGCATAGCAGGACTCGATGCAACTTTAATCGTGCCTAAGCCGAACAGTATCCGCCTGACTTACGACATCACTTCTCAAATTCCGGTCGCCCATATTTCTCAAAGCGTGGAGAATTCTTTTTTCTCTCAACACGTGAACCAACCCGCCGGCAACCAGGCTTACGATTATAGAAATGATCATGTAGATCATCTCACCCCATCCGCCATTCAATTTCAATATTCTATATATTGCCAGGTACGCGAGATTCAAAGAGAATAAATGCGACAGGTAGACGGAATAACAAGCATCGCCAAGAAACTTCAGGCCCGAACAATGATTGCGGAGCGCAATTTCTTAATCGAACCCTCGAATCCAAGAACGATTGAAAAGACAATTACAGCAGGCAATCCAAAATAGACCGACCGCCGGTCGGGCGCCGTGATTTTCACCCGCTCGGTCCGCACGTTCTGCCCAAAGCCCAAAAATGGACATCGGCAGAATCCACTAGGAAGCTGTCGCAAAACCGGTTAAGCAGAGACTTGAGCCCCGTCCAGCAAAGCGCGTTCGGAACAAATCGTTTTCGCCACTACAACGTAGTCATGCCAGCGGGAATTCGTCCGTGCGTTGCCAGACACCTCTTCCTGCCATGCGACAAGCCACCGCCAGCAAGCGATGCCGGAGTGCAACACGAACACGCCGCCCGTCGAGAGGGCGACGCGCTCGGGAAACGAATCGCACCCCGCGTACCGTCGATTGCAGGGTGCTCGCGCCCGCAGGAATGGTTCGATGCGTCATCACGCGGGGCGCAACCTCGTCTTCAACGCTGCTTTGCATGGGTACTACGCTGCACCACGTCAATCGCGATGGCGGACATGTTGCCTTCGCCAGCAACGACATTCAGCTCCGTCTTCGGCGCGTACACCCCTGGCCGGAGCAGATCGCCCCAGCGGCGCGCAAAAACCGGTAGGCTGAAATTGCGCTCGCAAAAGCCGGCAAACCGCTTCGCCGCGTCCATTACTTCATTCAGATCGGCATCGGGATCGGCGAGAAAACGCTCCAGTCGCGCGCCGTCCATGGCCAGCGCCGCATCTTCAAAATCCAGCCCTTCATACGCAGCGTCATTGCCAACCGCAACGCAACCAAACGAGATGGCCTCCAACACCTTCGACTTGATGCCACCACGCAGGAACGTCGGGCATAGGGCAATCGAGTTGGGGGTATAGACTTCGCCGAGCGTCGGTGCAAAACCGGCGAACATGACATTCGGCACGGTTTCATATTGACCGGACATGCGCCCGTAAATGACCAACGGCAAGCGCAACTCAAGTTGTTTCCATGACGCCAGCAGGTACTGGATTGCGAGCCGGTTCTGCAATTGGCTGTCCGCGCCGACGAATACAAACCGAACCGGACCGGCCGGCCGCGTCACCGGCTTGACCGAGTCGATTGGCGGTGCGATCACATGCACCCGCTTTTTCATTGCGTCGGGCAGGATGCGCTCCAACGCGTCGGCATCCG
The DNA here is from genome assembly GCF_008369935.1 of Paraburkholderia panacisoli. Taxonomy (GTDB): domain Bacteria; phylum Pseudomonadota; class Gammaproteobacteria; order Burkholderiales; family Burkholderiaceae; genus Paraburkholderia; species Paraburkholderia panacisoli. The sequence continues at coordinate 233,251 of NZ_VTUZ01000012.1, forward strand.
TTGTCGAGACCAAGGTGACGGCATTCGACGAAGCTGCCGCCAGCCGCTCATGGCCTTTCAGCGCATATTCCTCATATCTCAGCAGCAGATTGCGGACCAACCGCGAATTGATTAGCGAAACGACCGCCGTGGGGATCGACTTCGCGAGATAGCCCACAGACAATGCGAAATTGCCGGTCCTCAGGATATGGGCACGCCGTGACATCAGATCGTCCAGGTCGCTGATGATGTGGCTCGACGGAAAGCGTCGGCGAACGAATGCGGCATAGTCGACCATCCGGATGCCATCGAAGTAGATGACATCGGGCTTGAACTCTTCGATCGCTTCGATCAGTCGCGTCTTTCCATCCCCACTGGCGAACATCGCGACTTGCAGCGCGCACGGCTTGCATGCAAGCACGCCTTCGACGATCCTCAGGCCGACGCGCAGCTTCGAGACGAGCGTGCCCGTTTCGAATACCGAGCGGATCTTGAGTTCGCGCACGTCGGCATCCATACCGATCGCTTCGCGAATGAAGCGCAAAGTGCGTTCACGTCCATTCGACGCCGCCCGAGGAATATCCCGGGTCATTACCATCAGTACGCGCTTTCTCATGCAACCTCCGAATGGAGATGGTCGTAAATTCGTTCCAGCGGCCTATGAAAGCAAATCAGATCTGAAGAGCCGCCATGCCAATTGAACGGTTGTGACACCACGCCCGGAAACCGATCTTTTTTCTCATATGATTCGCTCTGCAAAGTAACGTGAGGTGGCCAATGGGGATGCAAATTGCCGCTAATCCAAACACTCCAGAAATCCAGTTCGATGCAAGATTTGCGCTACCGATGCGTCTCGAATGACTGACGTGATCACCCCACCCGCACGCTGATTTAACTTCGGGTATCCCGCTCGACTTCGATTGCACGGACGCCTGCGTCGCGCTGATCGTGTCGCGCCGCAGCCAGCAGGACCGCTTCGAACTGCTGCAGTTGTCGCGGCGGCAGGAAGTGATCACGTTGTGCGTGGCACCGGCGGGCCATGTCACGGTAGAAGACCGGGTCGTCGACGAATCGTCGGATGAGCGCCCCGAGTGCTGCGACGTCGCCGCGCGGCACGGTCAATTCGGGAAAGGCACTGAATACTTCGGGCAGTCCGCCAGAGGTGAACGCGATCGATGGCTTGAAAAATTCCCAAGGCTCGAAAGCGACCATTCCGAACGGTTCGTTCCACATCGATGTGACGACCACGATATCGACCAACGGGTAAAAGTCTTTCGGAGCGACGAAACCATAGCGCACGACCGCCAGATCCGGGTGCGCCGCGATCAGTGCGTCCAGAACCTGTTCGTTGTCCCTGCCCGCGATATGCAACTCCAGGTCGCCTCCATGCACCGCCGCCGCGCTCGCAAAAAACTCGCGGATACCCTTCGTCGCGTCGGTGCGCCCGATAAAGCCAACCCGAAAAGGCTTGTGCGGTTCAGTGGGCGTCGAGGGGATCGCGCTGAATGGCTGCCGCGCGTTATGGATGACGCAGGGCCGCGCGCGGCCGAAGAAATTCTGCTGTCGATGGCGCTCCAGCACGAAGTTGCTGACGCCGACTACATGCCCCACCAGCCGCGAGAACCACGCCTTCGGGGATGAAACGGTTCGGCATCCCTGGCATGCCTGCTCACACGCGCGGCCATTGCGGAACATCGTCGAGGTCGGGCATAGCAGCCAGTAGTCATGCAGAACATGCACGACCGGGATCCGCAAACACCATGCAGCGAGCCATATGGCCGGCCCCATTCCCTTGAGGTTGTTCGTGCACAGGGCGTCGATATCGAGGCGACGCAGATGGCGCAGCGCGTAAAAGAACACGAACGGGTTGAACGTATCCAATGCACCGAACAAGGCTTTTTTCAGTCCGCTTCGCACGGCATGCGAGAACTGGTTGTAGATGTTCGTATTCGGCATGCTGTGCACGCGAAGACCATCGACGACCTCCGTTTCGGCCGCGCGCGAGTCCGACAAGGTCAGGATGGAAACGTCATGACCCCGGTCACGAAGCTGAACCGCCAGATCGTAGACGATCAACTCGGTGCCCCCGACAACCTTCGGAGGAAAGCGGTTATTGCAGAGGCAGACTTTCATAGCGCAACCTTCATGCGCTGCCCCTGTCCGAAGACGGCAGCCCAGAACAGGACAACAGACACGGCCGTCGCCGCCGCCGGCGCATACATCATGAGCGCCGAAGGCATCACGAACGGCGCCGCTCCGATTGCAACGATGGTCACGATGAGCTTCACCGTCATCAGCCGGTAACGCCGGGCTGCGATGAGCCAGGTAGTGAGTCCTGCGTCCACGAACGTGGCGATCGAGCATGCGGTGCCGAAAATCATGACCGGCACGCCGGCTTCGAACGCAGGTCCATAGATCAACAGGAAGACCGCCCGCCCCACGAACAGGCTTCCGACCAGTGCCACCGCGGCGATCACCGCGAGATAGGCGCTGAGCTTGATCGCCTTGCTGCGCAACTGGTCGTCGTCGCGAGCAATGAAGACCATTGCCGGTGCAAGAGCCAGCGCGAGCGTCGTACCGACAGAGTTCCACTGCTCGACTAGCGACGCCGCAGCCGAATAAATGCCAAGGTCTGTCTTCGACATCAGCGTGCCCAGCAAAAGCCGGTCCATTCGCAACACCAGCACGGTGGCGGCAATCGCCGGCCAGATCCTGAGTCCGCGCACGATGAGCGTTCGCGTGACCATTTCCGAACCGTGCAGCGACCGGGGCCGGTGGAAGGCGAGTGTCCGATAACGGCTGAACGGCGCGGCGGCGGCCACGTAGGCTTCGAGCGGCCATGCGAACGAGGCGACGACCGCGCCAACCGATGCATGGGCTGCGCCCAGCAGCCAGAGCACCCGAACGCCGCTTGCGTAGGCTTTCGCCCTCGTGATGACCCATGGTTTGGTTTCCGCATACGCCATGAGGGAGCCGAGCGAGATGGGCTCGCACAGCATCACCAGTCCGGCGATCAGCGTCAGGGCGGTGCTCGAGGACTGCATCAGCAATCCCACGACAATCAGAAAGAGCAGCGTCACGCTGAGCGTCGAACCCAGGCGCAAACGGAAGGCCCGATAGAAGACGAGGTGTCGCAGCCGGGGATGCCTGCCAAAGATCGGCGCAACGGCCTGAGCGCTGAATATCAGTGCGGCGCTGCTCACGACATACGCGAGTGACAATGCGAACTGCAGTTCACCGAAAAAATGCGCGCCGTACAGAGTGGCGAACAGGTGATTACTCGCGACTGCCGCGAGCGCCCCGATGACCTTTTCGCACACTACCCCGGAGAGCGACGAAAACAGCAGTGTTCTGAAAGATTTCACGACGCCACCAGCCGTTTCATTTTTTGTGCCGTGGACCGCGAATCAACCAGGACCCACCACAGGAACGCCAAGGCCACGTAGAACAGCGTACGAACACTGAAGAAAGACCAGTAGTCGCCTTGCTGGATCCCGGAGCCCGCATAACTCAGCACCTTGACGACCAGCCAGAGCATGACCACACCGCCACGAAGCGCGAACACGATCTGCAATGCACAAAGCGCACCGAATATCACGCCCGTGAACGCGACGAACAACGCGCCGCCAGCCAGACCGAACCAGAATACTGGAATCGCCATCTGCCCCATGGTGAAGGTGACGTCGTCCTTTATATACACTGATATCAAGCGCGGATCGCCATACGCGACCATCACGTCGCGCAAGCCGCTGTAGCCAAAGCTGTCATCGAAGGTAGGCGCGGTGGTCGAGAGCAGCGAACGCGCAAAGCGCCAGAATGCCGGCGCGCCCCCCAACGGAGGCGCGGCGAAGACATGCGCGTCGTAATCGACCACGTACCAGACCTGCCCCTGCAGTAGCGAACGGTCCGTCATCGTGTTTTGCACATCGAGTCCCTGCCCCTGGTAGGCCGAGAACACCGAACCGAGACCGATCACCAGCGCGACAACGCCCCCGATTGCCATGTACCGTAGAACTGGCTTGCCTTTCATGAGGAGCACCGCAACCACCGGGGCGAGGACCGAGAGGCCGAAGTGCAGCACGGACATGAACTGCTCGCCGTGAAGGATATAGAGACCCGTCGTCGCAATGATCAACAGGATCGAAAACGATTTGACTGCATGGCTTCTGCTGGTGGCGAGCGCGCCGAGAATCATCGCCAGAAACGTCTGGTTGTTCAAGAACATGTTGAACAACACACTATTGGTCCCGGTACTGCCGTTGCGAAGGGTATACCGGTTCACACCATTGAGCAGCGCGAACCCTTCGATCAGCCCCGCTGCCACCCCGGCCCCGATAATCGCGAGCGCCAGAATGAATCCCAGCGCTACACTGGGCAGCTCAACGGTGATCAACGCAACCGGCACGTCAGGGTCGCGAACGCGCAGATATCGGTTGAAGCCGTAGAGCGCACAACTGACGAAGAGGACATAGAAAAGCAACAGCCGGCTGGTGGAGCCGTTCGCTTCGCCCTGGACCTTCGTTTCGATCATCAGCCCGCCCGCCTCGATGCCGACGCCGGCGACAAACGCAGTCAGCGCGATCACCATGAAATAGAGCATCGATACCGAAAAGAGCGGTCGCGTCGCCACCAGATAGATGACCGCGAGCACTGCCAGCACGAAGGTCCACGTCGCGCTGGCCTGAGCGTAGCCGAGGTATGGCAGCGCCGTATTGAACGCCAATGCGACGATGCCGACCGCCGGTACGATCAGGTGTGAAACAGAGATCGTCGGTCCGCTAGCCTGATGGATTTGCATGGCCTGTCCGCTTCTTATTCCGCAGAGGTGTACCTGCCGTCTGGAGCGTCAGCGCCGATAGCCCTAAGAAGACTGTGGCGCAACGAAGCGCAGACCACTTCCGACGAGTACTGCCGCGCATTGATCTTGCCGCGTTCGACAAGGCGTTCCGCCAGCGCGGGGTCGTTCGCAAGACGATCGATCGCCGCTGCCCACGCGTCGGGATCGGCCGGATCACTCACCGGGAGAAACGAATCGCCCATCGTCGTCCGATAGACCTGTATGTCGGAACCAACGACCGGAATCCCGGCGATCTGCGCCTCGATCACGGTCCGGCCGAAGCCTTCATGCAATGACGCCGAGACGTACATGTCCGCGGCCTGATAGAGGTAGCCGAGGTCTTCGTCGCTGACGGAATCGAGGAAATGAGCACGGATGCCTGACTCGCTGACCAGCGTCGTGCATTCCTTGCGATTGGCGAGATTGAACGCCTTGCCGGCGCGAACGATCACGAGATCCTTGCGCGCCATCCGGGCCAACGCCCGAAACAGCGTCACGTTGTTCTTGCGGGTTTCGTCCGAGCCGACGTTCAGCAACAGAATCGCATCGCCGATCTCCAAACCGATGCGCTCTTTGAGGATCGCCCTGGCCCGAGCCCGCGCAGCGCGGGGCGTCGGCTCATCGAGCGGCGAATATTTGTCTTCGAACGGGCAAGGCATGATCTGGACGCGTTCGGGTGGGACCGGCACGACTTCGCGCATCTCCGTGGCGGTCACTTCACTTTCCACCAGCACGAGATTCGACCTGACGACCTGCCCCCGGATTGCGCGGATATACAATTCCTTGAGCCGCTCCAATACGCCGCGCGCCTGCCCTGGACGTTGAACGTGATGGAAAAGCACGCAGACCCTGCCACCGGCGAGGCGGACGAAAGGAACCAGGAAGCTCAGATCCTCCTGATAAAGCACGACCATTTCGCACGACCGGGCTACCCGGATCGCATGGAGCGGGTACAGAACGAACTGCCACCAGTAGCGCTTCAGTGAACGGGGTTCAGCAGGAATATCGACCATCTCGACATTGAAGCCGGTGCTCCTGTTCAAAGCCCGGATAAATACCAGGCTATGTTGACCAACCCCGTTCCAGCTGCTTGGCCGCGGCCCCATGAACCAGACGATCCGTAGGTCGCCGCTCGCATTCAGACCTGCGCTTTCTGATGAGCCTGGATTCTTCAGCCCGCTGGTTTCCGGTCCCGTCAGCATCGAAAAAAATCTCATGAAGATCCCTGATTGCGACAATGCGCGTCTGCCGTGTGATCAAGCTGGAGCTGCCTGGCAGCCGGTGAACCTTGTTTAATCCTGGGCAGACATGTACCGGTAAGCATTCGCGTAATAGCCGTAACGCAGCGGCGAGGGCTCAAAGCCGTTGAACACCAGGCCATCGACCGTCGTCCCGACCTTCGCGAGCCGCGACACCGACTCGACGACCTCGGCATAGCTCACTTCTCCTTGCCGCGCCACGAAAAGCGTCATGTCCGCGTGTCTCGACATGGCTGCCGCATCGAGTACCGGAAGGACCGGCGGAGAATCGATGATGACAATGTCGTACTCGTCTCGCAGCGACTCGACCAGGGGTCCAAAATTGTCGGCGCGCAAAAGCTTTGCCGCCTTCTTCGTTTTCTTGCCTGCCGGCAATGCGTGAAAATTGTCGGTGGGCTTGGCGATGACCTCGCCCGATTCGAATGTGCCCTGCAGTACCCCGGACAAGCCGTTGCTTGTATTGACGGAAAGATAGCGATGGACCTTGGATTGACGCATGTCCGCATCGAGCAGCAAGGTCTTCAGTCCTTTTTCAGCTAGCAGATACGCAAGGTTGGCCGAGATCAGCGACTTGCCCTGGTTGGGCACCGCAGAAGTGATCAGGACGACCTTGCCCCCCTCCTTCTCCGCAAGCGAGCATTGCAGCGTTAGCGCAAGGCTCTCCATGGCCTCGACCAGCGGCGTTTCCGTTTCCTCTGCGGTGATCAGAAAGGTGTGTTCTGCCTTTCTTGCCTCTTTTGTCTGTACCGGCGAAGTCGGCAGGATACCGAGCGTATCGATACCGACCATGGCTTCAAGCCGCTTCGGGTCACGAATCCGGCCTGAACCGAGTGCCATCAGCTGCGTCGCAATGAAGCCGAACAACGCGCCCGCCAGGCCGCCGAGCGCCAGTGCGAGAATCGGATTCGGGCGCCCCGGCTTCTCCGCCACCTCCGCGTAATCCACGATCGCCGCGTTGCCCCCATTGCCTGCAGTCGCGATCTGCAACTGCTGCGAATTGTTCATAAGGCCCACATACAGCTGGTTCTCGACCTCCACATCCCGTTCGAGACGCAGGTATTCCTGCTGCAAGCTAGGCAGTTTCTCAATGCGGGTGGACAATTGGCGCGACGCGACGTCGAGTTGTTTGAGTTTTCCCAGTACGGCATCCAGCGGCGCCTGGCCCAGCTGGTACTTTGACCGCATGTCCTGGTAACTCAGGTTGGCTTCGAGTTTGGCTTTCTCGACAGTCGCGGACTGGTCGAGCAACGCCTTGATTTCGCCGCCCACATCAATGCTGCCTTCGCGTAAGCGAAACGCGTTGAGTGCCTCTTCCGCTTTTTGCAGACGGGCGCGCACAGTCGGGATCTGGGTGTTGAGGAAACTCAGGCTGCGTTCCGACTCCTGGGCGCGGCGCGAGACGTTGTTGGCCAGGTACGCGTCAGCAATCGAGTTGACGAGCCGTGCGGCATAGAACGGGTTGGCGTCGCTGTATTCCACCTCGAAAACGCCTGATTCCCGCTTGGTCTCGGCAACGTTGAGCTTCTTGATGATTCGGTCGACTTGCCCCTGCGTCGCATGCCTGACGAGGCTAAATTCGGTTCCCGGACGCGCGACCACGGACTTCACGAGAATCCGGTAGTCGCCCGAGGCGGCGGGCACCCCGACGGTCCCGCTCAGCAGCTCATTGCCTTTACGGTCCAGCAACGTCCACTTGTCGTCACCCAGATAAACGAGCTGGTGCAGCTTGCCCAGCTGCGCCGCCGGAACGTCGAATGAGCCCAGCGTGAGGTTCTCACCGCCCCATGCCCAACGCGTCGCCCCGAAAGGCGCGCCCACGAGACCATCCGGCTCCGTGGGCAGGACCGTGGCGAGCCAGCGGCCAAATACCGGGAAAGTGTTCTTGACCGCGATGGTCGTCTGGGCGGCAGCTGCTTCGACTGCCTGCGTGACGACGGTCCGCGAACGCGCCACGTCGATCTCGCCGAGAATCGGAGAACCGTTGACATCGAGAGCCCGTGTCACGGTCGATAACGAGCCCAAAGCACTGCTCTTCTTGTCCTCGATCTGGATCAACGCGTTAGCCGAGTATGTGGGCGTGGCGAGCAACACGTAGACGGATCCGAGCAGCAGTCCCGACAAAAGGACGCTGAGGAAAAGATATCGATAAGTCAGCACATTTTCCAGCACATCGACCATGGATAGCGCCGACGCGTCGTGATCAATAGCGGGGCTTCTTTCGCGACCGACATTGTTACGCATATGCAAACTCCGAAAATTAAAAACGCTGTCCTGGCGCCGGGCAAGCTCCGCAGGGCGGTGCTCGGGACACCAGGGCTTGCGTGCCTATGCGTCCGGAAGAAAAAACTGACAAAAGCTACTGGACTGGAATACAAACGTCAGCGAATAACTCATAAAATGCAGACTTTCGGGCCATGCTATGAGTCATGAGAACAGTTAAGTGGATACTGCCCGCGCTGACCCTGTGTTTCAGTGCGCTACCCCTCACTGCAATGTGCGAAGAACCGGCCCAAACGCTGGCGCCGCCGAATACTTCGGCGAGCCATACTTTCGCGGGCACACCGAACGGCAATCTCAGCGGGGCCACATCCGTTTCCGATGTCAATATTCACACGCTGCTCTATCCGGGGCACACGACCAAGGTGCTTGCGCACTATCTGCCATGGTGGGCCGATCCCAAATCGCGCGGCGTCTCGGTAGGCTATCGTTCAGACGATCCGGCGCAGGCGCTGCGGACATTCAAGGACATGCAGGCGCGCGGTGTCGACGGCGTCATCGTCGACTGGTACGGCCAGAAAGATCCGCAGGGCCAGCCCGACCCCATTGATGTCGCGTGGCGCAAGTCGATGCCGGAACTGGCGAAATTCCCCGATCTCTCGTTCTCGATCATGGTCGACAGCGGGACTTACAATTTCAATCGCTGCAAGAACTGTGACGTTACTCAGACGGTCCTTTCTCAGCTTGACTACATCTCCCGCACCTACTTTTCCTCCCGACAATACCTCAGGTATGACGGCCATCCGGTGCTATTCGAATTCGGCCTGGACTGGTCCGGCAAAGTCGACTGGTCGCGCATCCAGGCCGCGCACCCCGAGATTTCCTGGGTTCACATCCACAAGCAGGGGTTCGACCGGGATTACAGCGCAGGCGCGTTCGTGTGGGTTTCCGCTGGCTCCGCGGCGCAGAAAGTCAGCGTCTCGAATCTATCCGAACTCAAGGAGTTTTATCGATATGCGCGGACGGAGCCGGCGAAGATTGCCACGGGCGGCGTCTTCAAGGGCTTCGACGATCTGCTGGCCGCGTGGGCCAAGCCCAACGAAAAGCACTACATGCCGCAAGCTTGTGGCGATACCTGGCTGCGAACCTTTGATCTCGTCAACCAGAACTACAGCGCTACGCGCCAGCTGCCCTTCCTGCAGTTGATCACCTGGAACGATTACGAGGAAGGCACCGCGCTGGAATCCGGGATCGACAACTGCGTGACACTGCAGACACATCTTTCCGGCAAGGCGCTCGCCGTCAATCTGTCACATGCCGCGACCGTTGATCACCTCGAACTCTATGAATCGCTGGCGGGGGGCCGGTTTCGTTTGATCAATCAGTACGCGCCGGAGACGGCCGTTATCGAGCTCCCGGCGCGCGCCTCCGGAACGCTTTACCTGAAGGCGGTCGGCAAACCCTTCTTCAAGAACGTTTTATCGTCGCCGATCAGGGTGGGGCGCTCAAAGTGATGCCTGATTGACGCTGCGGCTCGCGCAGCCGGTCCTGTCCGAACCAGTCGGTCAGTTCGGACAGTCTATTGATGCGCGAACCGAGCGATGCCGGTAATTCGACGCCGTGCTCGCCGATCGGCGCCAGCAGGAAACGATGCCCCACTCCGGCACGCGCCGCCGCTTCCAGATCCGACAGCTTGTCGCCTATCATCAGCGACCCTCCCATGTCCAGATCGAGGTCGGCGCGTGCCTGAACGAACATGCCGGGTTGCGGCTTACGGCAATCGCACGCCTGCCGGTAGTCCCCCAGCCCAAACTCCGGGTGGTGCGGGCAGTGGTAGACACGGTCTATTCGCGCGTCTCTGTTCTGGAATTCGCCCAGCATCCAAGCGGTGAAAGCCTGGAACTGGCTGAGCGGGAAATAACCCCGGCCGATGCCCGCCTGGTTCGTGACCAGGACCACGGCATAGCCCGCGTGATTTGCCGCTCGCACGAGCGCGAAGATGTCTTCGATGAACACGCATTCGTTCGGCTCGTGCACATACCCGGAATCGATATTCACGACCCCGTCCCGATCGAGGAAAAGCGCTTTACGTGTCATGGGCCGATTGTTCACACATGAGCGGCACCACGTGCTGGGCTCGCTCGTAGTCCGACGGAATGCCGATATCGATGAACTCGGTGATCTCCGGGAAGACACGGATGTCGAGAGAGTTGAACTTGCGGCGCAGGAAGTCGTCTTCGAATGAAAAGCGCTCGGGCAGATCAAATCCAAGCAGCCGGGCTGCATCGACCGCATACACGCCGGCATTGATGAACCCCGGCGCCTGCACGGGCCGCTTTTCTTCGAACGCGATCAGGCGCCTCGACTCGGCGTCGAATTCGAGCGTCCCATACCGTGACGCATCGGGCACGCTCGTCGCGGCGATTGCCAGGTCGGCGCCGACCGCGTCGAAAAATTCGGCGAAGCTGCACAGATCCAGATCCGTGATCGTGTCGCCGTTCAGGACAATCATCCGCGGCGCGCCGCAGGTCCGCAGCGCGTGCATGATCGCGCCGCCCGTGCCGAGCGGCTCGTCCTCTTCGATGATCGTCACCGACAGTCCCAGGGACTGTCGCGACAACCAGTTGGTGATCTCGCCGCATCCATAGCCCAGCGACAGGACGACGTCCGTCACCCGCTGATGCTCCAGCCAGCGCAGCATCCAGGCGAGAAACGGCTGGCCATCGACGCTGGCGAGCGCTTTGGGAAGACCTTCGCCGAGAACCGGCCGCAAACGCGTCCCCAGACCACCCGCCAGAATCAGACATGGAAGCATTTTGCTCATGACGCGAAGATGTTCTCTTCCACAATGCCGCACACGATGTGGCCGCAGACCAGATGGCCTTCCTGAATCTTGGGCGTGGATGTCGAGGGAATCTCGATGCAGAGATCGGTGCGGGCGCGCATTTCGGCCACACCCTCCGAATGGTTGCCGGTGAAGCCGACTCTGAACAAGCCGCGTTCCTTTGCGACTTCGAGCGCGCGGAGAATATTCGGCGAGCGGCCGGACGTCGAGTACGCCCAGAAGATGTCGCCGGGCCGGCCGACTGCTTCGAGCTGCCGTGCAAACAGCTTTTCATAGCCGTAGTCGTTACCGATCGCCGTCATCACGGACGTATCGACGGTCAGGGCAAACGCCGCCAATCCCGGGCGATCGAAATTGAACCGGCTAACGAACTCACCAGCAATATGCTGCGCATCCGCCGCACTGCCCCCGTTGCCGGCAAGCAACACCTTGTTGCCGGCGCGCAGCGCTTTCGTGACCTGCTGCGCCAGCGCCTCGACGTTGGCGATGACCTGGGGACTGTTTGCAAGCGCGCTCAGAACCGCGATGGTCTTTTCGATTTCGTTGTTGACGGTAATGCTCACGATACTCTCCAGGATTGGGCACCGATGTCGGTAAACGTGCAGGACATGACCTGACCATCGCGGCTGTCGAGCGCGCGCGTCACAGCCGAGCGGTCGATCGGGTCGACGAAGAACATCATGAAACCACCGCCTCCCGCGCCCGAGACCTTGCCGGCTTTCGCCCCTGCGTTGGTGGCGATCCTCCACAACTCGTCGATCGACGGATTCGAAATGTTTTTCGCCATGCGCTTCTTTGATTCCCACGAGTCGCGCATGGAGGCGGCAATACCGGCGAAGTCGGCGCGCAAAACCGCCTCTTTCATTCTTGTCGCTTCCATCTTGACTTCGTGAAGAGCGGCAAGCGGATCGGTCATATTCTCCTTCACATTGTTGCTTTGCTCTTTGATGATATTGGCCGATTCGCGCGATACGCCGGTGTAGAACAGCACCAGCGACGCCTCCAGCTCGGCCTTCGTCTCCTGCTTGATCCGCAATGGATTGACGATGACCTTGTCGCCATAAAACTCCATGAAGTTCAGGCCGCCGAAGGTCGCCGCGTACTGGTCCTGCTTGCCGCCTGCGAGGGCAAGATCGATCCGTTCAATGTCGTGAGCCAGTTTCGCGACGTCGTATTCGCCCAGCGGCAGCGAAAGCAGTTCGCAAAAGGCCTGCACAAGCGCGACCACGACAGTCGACGAAGAACCCAATCCGGATCCCGGAGGCGCTTCTGAATGCGTGGTGATTGATACGGCAAGCGGATGGCCGCCATTGAATTGCTTGACGATCCGGTTGTACACCCCGACATGCAAACCCAAGCCCTTGATTGGCGGGAGTTCAGGGGAGATATCTCCGATCCAGCGCACTTGCGTATCCGCAGCGTGCAGTTCGAGCTTCGCGTCATCGCGCGGCACGATTGACGCGTAGGCAAACCTGTCAATGGTCACGTTAAGCGCCAGTCCGCCAAAACGATCGGAGTAAGGGGAAACGTCAGTTCCGCCTCCAGCCAGTCCAAGCCGCAGGGGCGCGCGCGCGCGGGCGATGAAGTGCGTCATGATTTGTCCTTTCTCGGCATTAGACCGGCCATGTGAACTTGTAATGAATTGACAGCAACATTGGTCATTGAGCGCGGAATAGTTCAGGACTGTTTGACAACCAATCTTCATGCGTCGGCCGGGAGAACCCCCAGAACCGCCTGCCGATCGCTCACAGAAAGCAACTTCGTCAGAACCAGACCGCAATCAAAAAACATTAGTACAACGAATGACAACGAATGCGTGACACAACTGCCTTAATAGCCTGATGAATACGAAACCCGATCGACCCGTACAACAAAAGCCGACGAACAATGCAGCGAACCACTTACCCCGCAAGACCCACGGCCGCCCCCCCAACTGACGTGGTCATGCGTTTCCTCCTGATACCAACAACTATCTGTTCAGCCTTTTTCCGCTCCTGCAAAGGCTTCCTGCTACGTGTCTTCTGCGTGAAGACACTGGAACGGCGCTTCATTTGACCGTCAAAACGCCTCATCGCCGTAACAAAAGCCGGGAGCCCGCGATAGCGCGTTCAGCTTTTCGTCTCCAGCAAAGGCTCCATTTTCGTCTCCTGTCGAGCGAAGAAGTCACGCACGCGCTCACAGATGAACGTGATGTCGTCGCGCATAAGAGCCGGGTAGCTCGGCAGGTTGATGCCCCGGCTCGAGATGTCGTCCGCAATTGGAAAATTTTGGCCCGGCGCCGCATACATCTGCATCTGATGGACCGGATAAAACAGCGGACGGGTTTCGATACCGTCGAGCTGGAGCGCGTCGCGGAAAGGGTCGCGCTCGCGGGCGTCGTCGACGAGAACGGATACCATCCAGTAACTGTGCTGCGTGCCCGGACGGGTGCTGTGTACATGCAGGGGCAACCCGGCCAGGCTCTGCCGATACCATTCGGCTATTTGCAGCTTCTTGGCGATCAGATCGTCAATAGACTCCATCTGCGCGCATCCAATCGCCGCGCACAAATTCGTCATCCGGTAGTTGAAGCCGATGGCGTCGTGCCAGTATTCCCGCTCGCTGCTCACTCCCTGGCTTCTGAGATGCCTGATTTTCCGGGCAAGCTCGGCGTCGTTGGTCACCACCATGCCGCCTTCGCCGGTCGTAATCGTCTTGTTGCCGAAAAAGCTGAAGCAGCCGACATCGCCAATCGTGCCCACGTGTGTGTCGCCGTATCGCGTGCCGATTGCCTCCGCACAGTCTTCGATCACATAGAGCGAATGCTTTTTCGCCAGCGCCATCACCGCATCCATGTCAGTAGCCTGACCGTAGAGATGCACGACCATGATTGCTTTGGTCCTGCTGGTGATCTTGCGCTCGGCATCTTCAATGTCGATTTGCCAGTAAGCGCGCTCGCTATCGACGAATACCACGTCCGCGCCCGTGTACTTCACTGCATTCGCGGAGGCAATGTAGGTCAAGGTCGGAACCAGTACCTCATCGCCCGGGCCAATGCCCAACGCGGCCAACGCGACGTGCAGCGCGACGGTGCCATTGCTGACCGTAATCGCGTGCTCCGCGTCCAGCCATGATCCAAACGATTCTTCGAACTGCCCTACATATTTGCCCTTCGAAGAAATCCATGTCGACTCGATACAATCGACCACCAGAGCTTTCTCGCGACCGTTGAGGTAAGGAGAATAGACGGGATATCTGAGGTTCATATAGTCGTATCCTATTGTCGAACGGCTGAAACTAACGATAAGAAGAATTTTTCTTGAGCCGACAGAAACTAACTGCTTTTTGCCGCACTCTCTCAAACGCCTCGCCGTCCCGTCTATCTGGACTTCGAGTGTCGCCCTTGTATTTACAGACTTACGTTCTTGTAGTTTTCTCTGCTGCCCGTGGTTGGACGATTCGACGCGAGCGCGCACTTGAATATGGCTTGCGCCCGGTCTGGCCGGTCAACCTCGTGCAGGAGAGTATTAATTCTGCGTCCCGCTCCGGCCCCGGAACTTCCGAGCCGAATGACGACAAGCCTGATGCGTGCATCGGGCCGCTCCCGGCCGCCAACACCATTGCTTTGCCATCACGATGCAGACTACGTTTCGATGTCCGGGAGATCCGTGCGCTGCACAACACAAGAGGAGTAACCGCCGCCGGCTATAAATCGGCGTGCATTTTATGCAACAGTGCGGAAGTCGAAGAGGACTTTACCGTCGATAATCGGTATGCATTTCCGAAATGCCGACGGTGCCAGGTGACGGGGAAATTGGCTTTGACGCTTATTAAGCGATCAACGCAGACCACGCCCAGGCCGGGCTGTTCGCGGTGAACACCAGGCTTGGGCGATGAAAAATGGTGCGCGAGACAGTGTCGTGCCTCGCGGCCTGTGCGGGCCCTGCGAGCGCAGGTCTCCGGAATAACCCTCTCTCGTAAGGGTTAAGCGAGGAAACCGTCATCATCAGACGTTTAACCGATTGTCCCTCATCGATTCGAACGAGGCCATCTACCTGCCGGCGGCCGCGCTGTCGTGGTCAAGTCGAAACACCGCAACCGCATTGAGCAGCACCGCCGCCTGTTCTTCCAGCGACTTCGCCGCGGCCGCCGCCTGCTCGACGAGCGCCGCATTGTGCTGCGTGACCTCGTCGATCTGCGAGACGGCCTTGTTGACCTGCTCGATGCCGTCGCTCTGTTCGAGCGCGGACGCCTCGATCTCGTTCATCACGCCCGTCACGCGCTCCACCGCGCTCATCGCTTCGTGAATCGTCTTCTGCGCGTCGGACACGAGCGAAGCGCCCTCCTCTACCTTGGCCGCCGATTCGCCGATCAGCTCCTTGATCTCCTTGGCCGCCGCCCCCGAGCGCTGCGCGAGACTGCGCACCTCCGAAGCCACCACCGCGAAGCCGCGTCCCTGCTCGCCGGCGCGCGCCGCTTCCACCGCCGCGTTCAACGCGAGAATGTTGGTCTGAAACGCGATCCCCTCGATCATGCCGATGATCTCCGTCACCTTGCGCGACGACTCGCTGATCCCGTCCATCGTTTCGGTGACGCGCGATACCACCGTGCCGCCGCGCGTGACCGTGTCGAGCGCGCCGTGGGCGAGCCGGTTGGCCTGCTTGGCGTTATCCGCGTTCTGCTTCACCGTCGCCGACAACTGCTCCATGCTCGCGGCGGTCTGCTGCAGCGCGGCCGCCTGCTGCTCGGTGCGCGCGGACAGGTCCGCATTGCCCGACGCGATTTCGTTCGCGCCCTGCGTGATCGCGCTCGTGCTGCCGCGTACTTTGGCGACGGTCTCGACGAGGCCGTCGCGCATCTTCGACAACGCGCCGAGCAACTGGCCCATCTCGTTGCGTGAGCGGACCTTGATGGCGACCGTCAGATCACCGGCGGCGATGCGCTCGAAGTGCTTGACGGTTGCGTTGACCGGCTTGATGAGCGCCGCCGACAACGCGATGCGCGCCGCCACGCCGATCACGAGCGCGATCACGCCGACCGCGACGAACAGCAGGGTCGCCAGCTGGAAGCGCTGCGCGCCGGTGGCCGCCTGCTGATGCTGGGTGTCGATCTGCGCGTTTTCGAGCGCGTCGATTGCCTTCGAATAGGTCGCGTAAAAGCTGTTCGCGGTGTCGCCCTGGATGTTGCGGAAGGTGTTGAAGTCGAAGTCGGTGAGCGACTTGAATTCCGGCTCGATCGCCTTGTCGACCAGCGCGGCGCGCGCCTGTTCGACGCTCTGCGCGAGCCTGCGCTCGTCGTCGCTCTCGAACGGACCGGCCATGTAGTTGCGGAAATCCTTGTTCGATTCGAGCAGCACCTTGTGCGCGGCCGGCAGCAGATCATCGGTCTGCTTGCCGACGCTGAAGAGCGTCTGATAGGTGCCCAATGCGAGCTGCACCTGCAGCAGCTTCTCGGAACTCGCCTTCAGATGCGACAGCGCCACCGCGCTGCGCTGCGTGTCATCGAGGCTGCCGTTGGCGAGTTTGAGCGCGCCGTAACCGACACCGATCACCGTCAGAAGGAAAGCGACGAATACGCTGATTACCAGCGTCAGGCCGCCACGAATTGTGATGTTGTTTAGCATTGGGTCTCCGGAACGTCTTGCCTATCCGCGGCGAAACAGGTGGACAGGCGCACGCGCCGCGTTGTTGCGCGTGACTGACACTTCGCCGCATCCTGGTTAACGACCCCGCGCGGCCTGCGCCGCATAGGTGAAATCCATGACTGGCGCGCCTTTGCGGGCGTTTTGAGCCTCACTATCTGGGATTCGCCGGTGACTGCGTGGCAACGGCACGGCGATGGCGCGATGCATGCCGCTTTCCGGGCGCCGCGCGTTTCGTTTGTATAATTCGGCGTCTTCGCTTAGGCCCACTTTCATGCTTAGTTTTGCGCTCGGCTTTCTCGTTTCACTGCTGATCACGCTGTTGATCGTGCGCTATGCGCATCTGCATGAAAAATTCTCCACTGACACCGATCTGGCCGGCGTGCAGAAATTCCATGTGCGACCAGTGCCGCGTATCGGCGGGACCGGGATTCTGGTCGGGCTGATCGTGTCGGCCGTACAGCTGCATCGTGCGTATCCCGCTGTGTCGGGCGGCATTCTCGGGCTGATCGCGTGCGGCATGCCGGCGTTCGGTTCGGGTCTGGTCGAAGATCTGACCAAGCGCGTGTCGCCGCTCGCTCGCCTCATCTGCACGATGGCGGCCGCCGCGCTCGCCTTTTTCCTGCTCGATATCGCGGTCACGCGCATCAGCGTGCCGCCGCTCGACTTTCTGCTCTCGTATGCGGTGATTTCCTTCGCGGTCACGGTGCTGGCCGTCGCGGCGCTCGCCAACGCGATCAACATCATCGACGGCTTCAACGGGCTCGCGTCGATGGTCGCGTTCATGATGTTCGCGTCGCTCGCCTACGTGGCGTTCCAGGTGTCCGATCCGATCGTGCTGTCCGCGTCATTCATGATGATGGGCGCGGTGCTCGGCTTCTTCATCTGGAACTTTCCGGCGGGTCTGATCTTTCTCGGCGACGGCGGCGCGTACTTCATCGGCTTCATGCTCGCGGAACTGTCGATCATGCTGGTGATGCGCAATCGCGACGTGTCGGCGTGGTACCCGGTGCTGCTGTTCATGTACCCGATCTTCGAGACCTGCTTCTCGATCTACCGGAAGAAATTCATTCGCGGCATGTCGCCGGGCATTCCGGACGGCGTGCACCTGCATATGCTGGTGTACAAGCGCCTGATGCGCTGGGCGGTGGGCGCGCGCACCGCGCGCGAACTGACGCGGCGCAATTCGCTGACCTCGCCGTACCTGTGGCTGCTGTGCCTGATCGCAGTCGTGCCGGCGACGCTGTTCTGGCGGCATACGCTGCATCTGTTCTGCTTCGTGGTGGTGTTCGCGGCGACTTATGTGTGGCTGTACGTGAGCATCGTGCGCTTCAAGTCGCCGAGGTGGATGGTGGTGAGAAAGCGGGGCGGTGATCGCAGGTAGCACGCCCGACAGAAACCGCCCCACCATACTTACCCGCAGTTTAGTGTATTCCGAAGGCTCACCTTCGCCGTGATCGGGGCGTGACTTCAGAGTCGCCATCCTGATGAGCTGGCAGCAACAGCACTTCGAAGCGGCCCGGAGCTCAGATCAGGACAGACAATTCGTATCACCCTTGACCACGCGTGCGGCCTTCCTGAATGCGTTGCCGGTGTTCTACGAGCCTGTGGTCGCATGTCTGCGGCCGCAGAAGCGCGTTGGCGAGCGTGCGCACAGGCAAGCGCCCCGGTTCCAGTAAGGGCAAATCGCTGCTGGCACATCCTCAGATACCTGTAAAGCTCGTCACGCTCAAGCAATGCCGCGGGAAGTGTTGGATCCACCGTTCCTGCTTCGTGCGAGAAGACGCCGAGACCTTCGACGATCCACAGCCGCGGCGGTAGCAACCCTGTGAGGAACCGCACCTTTGCCGCATTGTGCTTCATCGGCGATGTGCGCGCGAGCCGCTGTCCGTCAATCGCCGGGAGTATCAGCATATCGGCGCTTTCTTCACGTGTGACCGCGCCAGCCCAATGCTTTGTTTCAGTAACGAACATTCCGAACGGCGTGATCACTAGATGATCTATCCCGGCGGTCGGAAAGGCACTCCCCGGCGCGCGAATAAGAATGAGACTATCGAACACCAACCAGTCATCGCCGCATCAGCGTGCGAGATGCCTGTGCAGATCGCCTGAAATCCACCCCTCTCCTTCCTCACCGGGCGCCGTAAGCGGAAACGTCCCAGCCGGGGTGGCTTCGTCATTCAAAAACCACTTACTGTTGCAGCTCGGATACGCCCATAGCAACAAGGCGCCGAGCGCGATTAGTTGTAATAGCATACTGGTTCCTCCTGTGTTGATATCGGTGAAGCCCGCGTATGCAGTCCTCGGCAAAATCAAGGATCACGTGAGAATCCGAATGCCAGAAGGAAGCTGTTTTTCCGATGGAGAATCTTCGGTGAAGGTCTGAGACACGGCACGCGTCGTCGTGCCAAGCGCACGCGCCGCCTTTCGCAGATTGCCGCGATGCTCCGTCAACGCCGACAGAACCTTGTCATATGTGAGCACGGGGATAGCCGCGCCGCCGCGAGCGGGCACAACGGCGACTGGAGCGGGGGTTCTGTGGCCGCACGACGCCTCTGATCGCACAGTCGAATTGAGCAGCGCAAGGAGGGTGCGCTTTCTGATCCAAAGTAGAAACTGGCGCCAATGTACAAGTTTGGTCTGATCGTACCAGGTTGGTTCCTGCGCCCTCCAGCAAGCAATGAGGTGGCTTAAATGCTTGCCCTGGAAATTCCACGGCGTTTGCAGAGCGAAGCCACCAGCGCGCAACGTCTCAAACCCATCCAGGAGTTCCGCCACGCGATAGCATTGTGTTTCGGGCGACACTGGGTAATCGGCACCAGTTCTCCGATCATACTTCCGGTTGACTTTGCCCCTGGCAAGCTTGCGAAATTCGCGCTTGAATTCGTCCGGCAGACTGCTGCAGGCAATAACGTAGCGATAATCATAGACAATAGGCATACCTGTTTTCCTTATTAACCGGTCAAATATCAATGCGGCGCAACGCGCCGGTTTTTTCAGGGTTTATCACGACTGCGCGCGCCATCGACGAAGGGAAAAGGCGGGTTGCGAAACCAGCAGAGACACGACCAGGACTTAGCGGTCTGGCTTGCTGCGCACCACTCATCCATGGCAGACGAAACGGACACGCTCGCAGTCGTGCGACCAACAACCTGGATCTTTCATCTTCACCGTCGCTTGCGTCACCGAGGGGCTCGACGCTATCTCGGCCCGAGGCCTGGTCACCTACTAAAATCAGGCAAGTCTTTTAGCAAACCGGTATTTACCGCTTTTGTCATTGACAAGCCGTTCCCGTTTCACGCGAACACTAAGCTGCATCAACTCGTTGTGCGAGAAACCTGACTCGAGCAAAATCAGCCTGACGCAGGTGATCTCCAACAGTAACGATTCCACATCCAGATTCCCCTCTGAACGAGTTTCGATGAAGCGCGCAATCGAAGCTACGCTCAGGTTTTCTAACTGATTCGGAGTGCCCGAGTGTTGAGAAGTGAAGTGTTCAATTGCAAGCCAAACGGTAATCGTTATAGTGCGCATCGTGTCGTTGAGTCCGATTTTATCGGCACAATTTCTCACTTGATGAATGAATAGAGAATCTGACATAGAAATACCTTAGAATTTAAAAAGACCCTTCTTGACTCAAGTGCGGCCGTGCAGCGCTGCTTCATCGTCTGCGGGGCCAGCGCGGCCAATCGGATAGCCACTTAGCGCGCTATGTCGACGCTTTGCCACTTGACGGGCTGCTGCACGCGGCAATTCGGCCGGTAGGTGTCGGTGATCATCTTCGACGTTGTGCAGCGATATGTGACCTTCAAATTTGTCCCTGATAGGCTGGCAGTAGTGTCCAAGGATCATCTGGGCGCGTGTTGGACCGTGGCCGAGCGATTCGCTTAGTTGGACCAGAACATCATACGGGGGTATTCCGGCGTCCAGCAGCTCCAGCGCACTCCTGAGCGCATAGGTATAGCGAAGCGAATGGAAGCTTGTAGGACCGGTGACTCCGGCACGCCGCAGCAGTGCCTTCAGTCGATTCATTGCCGATTTGAGAGTCTTTCCATTACCCGTGATCAATTCCAAGTTATGTTCGCGACAGTAAGCGAGTGCAGAGCGTATCGATTCAATTGTCTGCGCTCGCTCGCCTTCGATGACTCGTACGTGTCGGGGTCTTGCGTTTTTCGAACCGCGCATAAGCGAAAGCGTGGAATCGCCGCGCTCGAGTGCATCAAGCCACATCGCTAGATCAGGCGAACACATCAACGCCTCTTTGCGTCGCAGGCCCAGATGAAGCGCGAGCGAAATCATGTGGGTTAGCCCATGGTCTATCCTCTTTGCTCGCACGAGCAACTCGTCAATTTCCGTCTGGCTCATGGCCCGCTTTGCTCCTTTCCTTATTCGCCGCACCAGTTGAAGTTCCTTATTGCTGCAGACGTCATCAATGTTCCGACCGGCATAGCGCGAGGTGACTCGAATAGCCGCGAATATATTTGCCAGCGTGCCTGCGGCTTTGCCCTGCGCTGCGCAGTATTGGGCGTACGCATGAACTATCCATGCTGGAATCTCCCTGATCGATGAATGTAACTCGCCGACCTGTCTGGCGAACCGCAAAAGACCTGTCGTATCGAACCGCCTGTTCTGTTGTGTTGCAAAGCTACCGCCCGCCTTTTTGCTGCTTACCGCTGATTCGTGTATGGCTTTTGACATCATGCTCATCGGCTAACTCCACAGTCCGGCCCGCGTCTCTACCCATGCTCGCGCGCGGGATACGCGAACACGCCTCCGGTTACGAATGGCCCGTGACACATCTGGAGACCGTTGGCTGTCTGAAAAAACGGGCTGGGGCCGGGGTTACCCACACGCGTTTGCAAGGGTTTCAAGATAATGGGAAGGGCCGGATGATGCGTTGAGCTGTGGGATCCGTTACCGGATAGGCCCTTGAGTCGGAAGGTCTCGAAAGGGGCTGAATGCCCACAAAGCGATACGACGCCAAATTAAGTTGACGCGAGGTGCCAGGCGTCTGGCAAAAGCATCGAGACACCTCTACTGCACCGTCTTGGAAATGACGTCGTACTGGCGAGCGCTCGCATGATTCATCAACATCTGAAGATGAATGAACGCGAGGCTCATTTGACGGATGCCCCGCTGAGGTGCCTGAGAAAAGAGTAGGCTTGTTCGCCGTCGTGAAGGCGCCGGCAGCGTGCGGGCGTTGGGAAGACCGCCGGTAATCAAATGTGCGAGATTGTTACGCAACCGGTCGCTGTCACGTCGGATTTCAAAACCGCGTGACAGAACTTTGCACGGAGAGGTAATGAGTATCGGCCAAGTCGCCGACTGGCCCTGACGATACTTCTCTCTCGTGGGTAAGCCTTGCGCTTTGCCCAATGGCATTTCTCCCATGCGAGACGACGTCAGCTCGCCGCAACGGATAATTGGCGGCCATCCTAAGATCGCGCAGATAGACTCTCGCGCATCGCAACGAGGACTCACAATGCGGCAGGATCGCCGCAATACCTCTGAGGAAGGCGCGGCATCGCGACCATTGATTGGCCTGACACCGCTGCCTTCCATCTGCACGGCTGCGCCGCTGAGGTATCGACCAACTGCGGCGCACAAGTTCATAAGCTTTGAATAGCAAAGCACCGATGCCCAACAACGAGAAGTGCTATCGACAAAAAGCAAAGTGCGACAGGTTCAACAAGGGACTTCCCGCTCAGAGCGGGAGTGGTTGCAACTTCAAGACAGGCTCCAATTAAAGCAAAGGCGCTAAGCATATGTGCAAATCGCCCGTTAAGTTTTCGCTGATCAGCGGACTGAGAAAAGAGGCGCTTGACGTTAAAAAGCGTCTCGCGACGAACAGCGGCATTAAAATCGATGAAATACCCGCGCCCAGAATCGTGCTTTACCGCGAATCGAACGCTGCCATATTCAGCAATGAATGATTTTCTTCGGTCGAATTGATCAAGGATCTCTATTAGCGACGTTAAACGTGGCGGCAACGTCACCTGCGCTGATTCGGGGCTCAGTAAAGCACGATCAGCAAGGACAGTCCCATCTTCATAGGACACTACAACATCTATTAATTTCATGGCTACTCCACTATTAAATGATTGATGGATTTCTTATAAAGCCAATCGCCCGATGACGATGAATGATCCGAAAAAAGCGTCTTTCCAGAAGAGACTGCCATTTTCCGGTGGTGAAAAAAGAAGTGACAATCTCGACGATTCCAAGCGAGTTTCTGAGTCCAGATCAGCATCAGACGCTGATGGCGAGAGAAAAGGCCTTCCTTGAATCGTGCGATTCGTTCCAGTCGATGCGTTGAAAACGCGGTGTGTAAGGTGACTATAGCGCCCCTACGCACCACGTTCAACGCAGAAAGCTAAGGAAAAGAGGGGGGCTTTCCTCGTCCAACGAAATGACAGGTGTCGCTCACCGCGTACTCGTGTTACGGCGGCCGAACCGTCATCAGGCGTCTCACCGGGCCCGGAGTCTGGCGGCCACACGGATTTTGCGGGTTTCACATGGGTTCCCGAAACGTCCGCGTGGCTGCATTGACTGAGACTTCCAGCCCAAGCAACAGGTTGGCAACTTCAGCTCTTTCCCCAATCCGCACAACGCAATCGCAAATGCGCGGAGATTCGGTCGGAATCAAGATATTGGGAATGGTTTTCGCGATAGCGCTTTAACCGAGTTCGCATGAAATGGTGCAGCTCAGCCCCTTGCAGGATAGCTTCCGGCAGCGTGGGATCAAGCACACAGTGCGAGGCAGAAAATACGGCAATGCTTTCAACGGGGCAATTGTATGCGCCGAGTGTCACGCGCAGGTGTCGCAGTGCGGGCTTTGCTCTGCGTAATGGAGATGTCTGCACGGAAACAACGCCAAGCTTTTCATGCAAAAGAAGCTCGTCAGCATTCATTGATCTCTTTACCGTGCCCATCCAGTCGTATCGGTCGATGGCGAATGCTCCGAACGCGGAGACAGCAAGACAATCTATCCATGTTACGGGACTGCGTGTGCCCGGCGCGTGTTCCAACACAACTCCACGGCGTATAACGAACGCACTGTCGGTCATCGCCTTGAGCACCGATGCAACATGTTTTGCTAATGGAGAACATAGCCGACGTCGTTGCGCCATCCATCCGGCGCGATCACAATCCAGCCGCCTAGAATCCATGGCTAGACCCTCGGGGCACGCAGCAATGTTGAATGCCTCCTCGCCCGCTGAAGGAAGCAGCACCTTAACCTTTTCCATCTGTTCTCCTTTCGTTAGCTGCAGTTTTCGATACCTTGAGCTTGCCTTGTGCAGTTGGAAGTCAAGGTAACGGCGCAACAAAAGGAGATCTGGAGCCTGCTAGCCATTGGTCGAGTTACCTGGCATCAAGGGGACGGCTGTGACGCGCAGGAACTCAAATTTATTAAGCCGAAACAAAGTAACCGGACATGCGTCACGCCGCGTAACGGACTGACGGATGACAAAACATGGATCGGACCAAAGCCGGAATTCTCTGCAACGAGCGCAGAACTGCTCGAACCCGTTGCTTAAGATGTCCGGTACCTTTGATAGCAAGCTTGCCGATCTTGTGATGCTTGAGATAACCCCATACGAGTTCATCCGGATTCAGGTCCGGCGAGTAAGCCGGCAGGAAGAACAGACAAAGGCGGTTATCCGATTCTGCGGCAAGCTTGCGGATCGCTTTGCAATGATGAACCGGATGACCATCGGCGATCAGGAAGACGGGAGCATCGGCGTTAAGTATCAGTCGCCTGACGAAATCAACGTACACCGGGATCTTGAAGCTGCCTTCAAAGCACATGAAACGGAGTTGGCCACGCGGGCTGATCGCCGAGATCAGGTTCACTTTGAAGCGCGCGCCGGTGGTTTCGACCACCGGTGTCTGACCGATCGGTGCCCAGGTCGTGCCGCTGTGGTAGTCCGAGCGCACCGTCGATTCGTCGACGAAGAAAATCTGAGCCCCACAGCGTTTGGCCTGCCTGACAATCGCCGGATATTCGTCCCGCATCCATGACTCGACCAGTTCTGGGTCGCGTTGGTAGGCGCGCGCCAACGGCCGCTGGGATGAAAGCCCGAGCTTCCTGAGCAGCCGACCGACCGATACCTCGGAGAGCCTGACGTTGAAACGTTCGCGAATCAACTGCCGCACCGTGTCTCGCGTCCACAACGCAAACCCGAACTTCATTTGCATCGGATTCTTCGTTGTGACCGTCTGATACACAAAGCGGATCGCTTCGGACGACAGCTTCATTGGCCGGCCCGGAATAGACTTGGCTCGTAACGCTTCAATACCTCCTTCGCGCCACGCCGCCAACCACTCGTAAATACGCGGCCTCGAGAAGCCCAGCGTGCGAATCACGTCCTCTGGCGACTCGCCAGCTTCGACTCGCTTGACCGCGCGGATCCGCATCTCTTCCAGCGTTACATGTGAAAGCTGTCGGCCGTCGTCCTCGCGCATCACGCCTCTCCCAAGCTCCTTTAAGCTTAGACCATGGTGTCGATTTATGTTCGCTTACTTATGCATTGGTTAGTAAGTCCAACGGAGGGCAGGAATGTGACGCCCGCGAAGAAGGCGGGATTGGAGAGAATCGGCGGTAGGATTGCAACCAGCGCGGTGTTCAGAAGCAGAGCTTCAATGGAGGTGTCAGCCTCCGGATACAACGCCTGAGCGAGAAAATCTCGACGATCATCTTGCATTGCGGGGGATATGCTGACGCACCGTCGGGACGACGGTCACCCCATATCCGGACGGTGTTGATGCGCGATGGCCTTTCAAAAGCTGGATGCCCTGATGCCCGCTGCCTAGGCTATGCGCGTGCAGCTTGTCAGGTAACGGAATACCGAGGAAACGAGGTCTTGAAGTATGGATGATTGCTCCATAGACGATTGAACTCGATCTGCTCGGAGCTAACAGTAATTTTTTTCAGAGCACTGCGAATTGCGAACTCTAATTCCCGACGGTATTGGAAGAGGAAGTCCGCATGGTCGCACTCGATAATGAGCCGTTTTGTTCCCCTTCCCCGCCTGATGCGCACACAAGAAAGGTCAGATGGGCGGACGTTTTCGTCATTAAACTCCCGGAGGATAGTTTCGGACGTGGTCTCTATGCCCCTCATTCGTGAATGTATGATCCTTGCGCGCTGCAGTAGCACTTGCCTGCCACAATCTTTGTCAAGCGCAAGAAGTTTCCGTCCGACCGCGAACGTCAGTTCAGCCTCATGGAAAAGATTTGGCAGGCTGAGCCAAAGCGCGCAGATGTGCGCGGCATCGCGTATCTTCTTTCGAGAAATGTTGAGCGCGCGGGCACACCCGCTGTAACTGGTCCAGTGTCCTTTGGTAACACCGAGGTGATACCGATCGGCGATGTTTCTCGGCGAATCCTCAGTCTCTTTCAGGATTTTTTTTTCAATGTTGGGGTACCGGCTCAACGCGCGTTTTGACGGAGATACTTGTCCTTTTACAGTCGCAAGCACCGCCCTCATTGAAAGCTTGCTGCCATCGGCAACATGCTGTTCGATTCGCTGAAGCACTGTCTCAAGACCGTCTCGCGCAATAACATCGCGAATAACCCGCACCGAATACGGTGTTATTTCAGCAGGCGCGTTGAACAAGTCGATCACCGTGGCTGGCAGCTCATCCATTTTAAGCGCTAACGACAGTTCTGCCGGACTGACGCCCAGTGTGTCTACAGCGCCCGCTTGTGTCGTCCAGTCGCCCCGAGCGAGTCCCCTTTCATAGAAAGCCGCGATAAGGATGCAACTGCGCTGCAAGTTTGGTCCGAAAAGTCGATGTTTGTTCATAGTTTCACGCTCGGTACTTTTTCGCGATACTCAGCCACGATATCAACGATACGCGACTTCCCGAACGAGCGGCGACTGAATGGCGGTTGAAAAGCATCGTCTTTCAAAAAACCGAAGAGAACGAGGTATGGTCACGAAGTCGATCCCGGCACACCCGTCGTCGCAGGGTGAGACGACGCATGTGAACGGGCCACCCGCCGGTCGCTCTTGCACGACCCACGTGCCCTCGTCCATTGCCTGTAGCAGCGACAGAGTCAAGCACTTCACCCACTTGTATCATCTGGCGAGGCGACAAAAGTGGCCTGTGCGCTTCCAAGCTTTTGACATTAACTATAAAAGCTGCCGCCACTTTTAACACGTTAAAGGATGTGTCGCCATCCACCGCAGATCCGCGCCCCCTTGATTTGATTGGCAAAACGGCCCGATTTGCGAAAATCGGAATGACCGACCAAATGCGCAAATTTCGCAAATTCGCATCTCGCGCACTGCACGTGACATGTAAGAGCCGTCGCCGTATGGCCAGCCGTCATTTGCAACCATTATCTACTTTTGCGGAACGCGCATTACCCATGAGGCCCGTGCTTTCGCGGAAGCAACGCTTCCGCCATCGCAATCGGGCGCAACAAGTCTTCACGTCCAACAGAACGACTAGGCAACGGTGTCGATAAAAAAGCTGGACACCGTCCGCGTCATTTTCTGTCTCAAACGCTCGGCACTCGTTAGATTGTTCCGCATCGGCCCCTGTAGCCAGTGGCAGCCAGTAAGTAGTCCGTCCTGAACAATTCGTTTTGCCGACCACCGGCGTTACGGCGATGGGAGCCAGCAATGCGGCGGTTAAGCAAGGCAGCCAGAATAAAGACGCAAAGAAGCCGTAGCCTCCTCAGGATCATCCGAATTAGTAAGATTCTATGAGCATCCAGGCCCGGCGAGAGACTGATGCCTACAATCAGCTCGCGAGGCTACTGTAGGGGGAGATGATCATGGGCAACGACCAGGGATATCAGTCGGGTACTGACGAAATCGTGCTAGCTGTCTCACTCGAGCTCGCGGCCAAGAAGTGGAAGGTCGCGCTGCACGACGGCCGGCGCGAGCGGCCAGCCGTCCACACGGTCGACCAGCCGCAGGCCGCAGCGCGCCTGCAGGCCGTGCTGGCGCTGATTGACCAGCACAGGGACAGGTGGTCCCTGCCAGCGGGCGTGCGCATCGTCGTCTGCTACGAAGCCGGCCAGGACGCGTTCTGGATCTGGCGCGCGCTACAGGCCCACGGCATCGAGTGTTACGTCGTGGATCCGGCGAGCATCCCGGTCCAGCGTCACAAGCGGCGTGCGAAGACCGACCGGCTTGACGCGATCAAGCTCGTCGTCAACCTGCGCGCATGGCTGCACGGCGAGCGCGACCGCATGCACGTGGTTCACGTGCCGTCCGCGCAGGATGAAGCGTCGCGCCACCTGATGCGCGAACGCGGGCAGCTGCAGAAGGAAGTGCTGCAGCACCTCGACCGCATGCGCAAGCTGCTGGCCACGCTCGGCTGCTGGGAAGACGTCACCCATCGTGCTTTTGCCGACCGGCTCGCCCGCGACGAGGTGCGGTGTCACGACGGCACGCGCCTGCCGCCGGAACTGCGTGAGCGGCTGCTGCGCGAGTGCGAACGGCGCGCGTTCGTCGCGCAGCAGCTCGCTGTACTCGAAAAGACCCGCCAGGCCAGCGTGCCGGCACCCTCGCGCGCACGCAGCGATGCCCTGGCACGCCTGAAGGGCGTTGGCGAAGTGAGCGCCTCACGCCTCGCGCTCGAACTCTACTGGCGCGATTTCCACAACCGGCGCCAGGTGGGCGCGTGTGTCGGACTGGTGCCGCAGCCGTATGACAGCGGCGAGAGCCAGACCGATCAGGGCATCAGCAAGCAAGGCAACAGGCGCGTACGCGCGCTGCTGGTCGAGATGGCGTGGACCTGGCTGCGCTATCAGCCCGGCAGCGCACTCACCCAGTGGTTCAACCGGCGCACCCAAGGCACAGGGCCCAACCGCCGTGCCCGACGGATCGCGATCGTCGCGGTGGCGCGACGTCTCGCGATCGCGCTTTGGCGCTATCTGAAGGACGGCGTAATACC
>NZ_VTUZ01000120.1 GCF_008369935.1 Paraburkholderia panacisoli
TACAAGTGTGTTTCATACTGCCCAACCTCGCTATGTCGTTGATAAATCTAGAGAGCCCTGTTGTGCCGTTGGTATTGTGGGGTGTGGGCGCCGTGCACGAGCGCGCGCGACGAGTTCGATAACTGCGTCCCCGCTCAATGAATTGCGATTGAAGATCCAGGGCCCGTTGGGTAACGGATGTTCGGCAGGGATCTCGTTGCGATCAACTGCAAGCCTGAGCGTGCTGGGGCTCACACCGACGAACGCGGCTGCCTCGGTCAACGTCATCCATCCTTCGGTTGCGCGCCGCTCGTTCGAATAGACAGGGATCTGATGGTGGCTGCGCAAGGCGGTAACTCGCTCCTGGGTCCAGAAGTTACCCCGACCGGTTCGCAGGTCATTGCGATTGAGCACGCCGGCAATCAACAGATCCGGAAAGATCCGGACAAGCTGACGTACGGCATCAATCGCTTCACGTGACGTATGCGTGGTGTTCTCTCCGCGACGCCGCCGTGGCACGCGAATCTCGGTATGCACTCCGCCCATCCAGTGGATGACGAGCACAATTTCGCTCGTTACGTTATCAACGTCGACGACGACTTCGTGGATCAGCGTGCGCACAATGCGCTTCTTCAGACGGGCATCGGCCTGCGGCCAGATCGATTCCAGCGCTGCGGCAAGATCAGCAAACTCCTCGGGCTGAGCAGGCGGTATCTCGCCAGATGTGCGCGACTGTTGTTCAATACGCGATTCCAGTTCATCTACGCGAAGTAGCGCATCATTCCAGCGCCTCTCCAGTTCGTCCGCGACAAGCCGGTTCTCGGGGTCAGCAGCGTCGTACTGTTTCTGCGCGCGTTGCGCGGCGTAGCGTGCCGCCTGCAGATCCCGCTGCAGCGCGGCCAGCACTTCATCCTGCTTCCGGGTCTCGTCGTCGCGTGCCACGATTGCTGCCTCAATTGCTGCCGGTTGAACAACCTGCAAGACCGCCTCGGCAATGGCTGCGTCCGCGCGTGCGCCACCGAACGCAATACAACGCGGTCGCCCCTTGTCCAGCCAGCCGCGTTGACAGCTATAGCGCAAGGCGTCGTGCCTGTTACCCGTGTAGTGTAGCGTCAGCTTGTTCGCACAGCGCCGGCACCGCAACAGTCCCGCCAGCAGGGCCTCACCGTTCTTCGGGGCGCCCGGGTGTCCGGGCAGATGCAGGTTGCCACTGATCGCGCGCTGGATCCGTTCGAATTCATCCCAATCAATGTACCCGTCGTGGGCATTGGGAATGAGCGCAAGCCACTGATCTCGCGGTTTGCGGCGATCGCGTTTGCGCGGTTCCCCGGCCTTGTAATCGATCGCGCATTCGGTCTTGCCATAGGCATACGCACCACCGTAGATCGGGTTGGTCAAGATCCGGTACACCGTGCCGTAGCTGGGCCGTTTCCAGCTGAGTTCGCCGCGTGGCGTACAGGCTGGTAGCTGGAGCCCATGCTCCAGGAACCATAACAACGTCTGACGCACCGAACCAATCGCGCCGAACTGGCGGAATACTAAGCGGATGGCGTCCTGCACGCGTAGATCCGGATCCTTCTCCAGGCGCTGGTCTTCGGTCTTGCAGTAACCCACTGGTGCCGCGACGACGAGTTCGCCGCGTTTGGCCTTCTCCCGCCGGGCTTCCAGCGAACGCTGACGCAACAGATCCAGCTCGTATTCGTTCAGGCTGCCCTTCAAGCCGAGCAGTAAGCGATCGTTGCTCTGCCGTGGCGCGTACACGGTCTCCTGATCAATGAGCACCGTGTCGACGATGCGGCACACCTCAACCAGCTGCTGCCACTCGCGACTGTTGCGCGCGAATCGCGAAACCTCGCGAGCGGCAACTGCGCCGACGTGCCCAAGACAGACCTCTGCCACCATCCGTTCGAAGCCCGTGCGCGTTTGCGTTCCGGCCGCGGAGCGCCCCAGATCCTCGTCGATCACTTCGATCTCGTTCCAGCCCAATTGATGCAGACGATCCTGCATCGCATACTGCAGCTTCTGGCTCTCCAGATTGTGGCTGACCTGGTAAGCCGACGACTGGCGCACGTACAGCATGGCCTTGCGCGTCAGATGCTGTGCCCGAATCTTGTCACTCATCGCGCACCTCCGGCTCGTGTACCACGGCGAACAGCCCGCGACGGTGTTGCCGCAGCAGTTGCGCCAGCAGACGCACCGCCTCCTGCCGGACCTCCTGCGGCAGGTGCGTCCATTGTGGCGTCTTCGGAAAAGGATGAAACAGGTCGAGTTGAGCGCCCGGTTGCGGGCTGGTCTGGCGTCGCATCAGCACCTCCTGTACGGAGCAAGGGATGGTGCTCGGCTTGTACCATACCGCGCTGCCCGGCAGCAGGCGCCTGCGCCAGGAGGTGCTTCAGTTCCCTCAATGCTTCACAGCTGACGGCGGGAGACGTTGCCGCAGTAATGCGACAGCAGGCAACGGGATCGAACATCCATTGCGGGACCTCCAACAAGCCCGCTGTATCGAACGGCTCTCGCGCACAGCGCAGCACTGACTCGGCGTTCTTCCTCTCTATCGTGGTGAAAATCCATACCGTGTGCCCGTACCACGGGTGCCAGCGATAGAGAACTTCCCTTGACTCGATGATATGGGCGTTGTGTTGACGGCTTGTA
>NZ_VTUZ01000121.1 GCF_008369935.1 Paraburkholderia panacisoli
TATCAGAAGACTTTTCCGCTCATACCTCTCGGCGATCAGCTCGAACAGCACGCTTGTTTCGGCCTGGTCTTTCCTCACATACGACAGATCATCGAGGATGATCAGGTCGAACCGGTCAAGCTTCGCGAGCGCCGAAGGCAGCTGCAGACTCTGGCGCGCGACCTGGAGCTTCTGCACGATTTCGCCGGTGCGCGTGAACAATACGCGATAGCCGGCGTCGATCAGGGCGTGTCCGATGGCAGACCCGAGATGACTTTTGCCGCCTCCAGGTGGACCGAACAGGAGAATCGTGGCACCTTTCTCAAGCCACGAATCGCCGGTAGCCAGCGCCATCACATGCGCCTTTGAGACCATGGGCACAACGCCGAAGTCGAAGGTGGCGAGCGTCTTGGTCAGATCCAGATGTGACTCGGTACGATGACGCTCGATTCTTCGTTTGGCCCGCTCGGCGAGTTCATGTTCGAGCAATGCACCGAGTAACCGGGACGCCTGCCAGCTTTCCTTGTCCGAGCGTTCAGCGAAGTCCGTCCACAACCGGCCGATCGTTGGCAGGCGCAATTCGTTGAGCATCAGCGCGATACGGCCGGCATCGTAGGCGGCGTTCATGCGAGCACCTCCTCATCGAGCAACGTGTCATATAGCGCGGCGGACGGCATCTCGACGACAACCACCGGACACTCGGCCTGGCGCGGCGCGAACTCATCGAACAGAGCCTTCAGATCGGGCAGTTCACCGAGTTCGAGCAATGCGTCGAGCCTCTGCGCCAGTTGCGCCTCGACGCCGTGGTTGCCTGCCAGCTCAAGCAGGCCCACCATGGTCTTGCATGCGCTGCGCGGCGTCAGCGCCACCTCGAGCCGCTCCCAGGTCCGTCGGTAGGCTTCACGCGGAAACAGATCGTCACGGAACGCGAGGCCCCTGAAGGCCTGCGGCTTGCGTTTGAGCGATTCGATGAAGTGTCGGTAGTCGATGCCGCGACCGCGCCGTTTGCTCGTGTGCGTAGCTCTCGCTGTGCTGTGCACGAGCGCGCCAGACAGATAGCAATCGAGCCGGTCACTGTAGAGGCGTACCTTCAGGCGATGACCGATCAGCCGCGACGGCGCGCTGTACAGGACGCAACGCACGGTGAACGTGCCGCAGCGGGTCACGCGCGCCTCTTCCTCAACGAAGTCGGTGGTACGGTGCTCAGGCAGATCCAGCAGGTGTTCGCGCTCGATCTGGAACGCTGCAGCATTACGCCGGTTGCGGCGCATCACCACCCCGCGCACGAACTCGTCGTACGCGGCCCGGTCCGCGAAGTCCCGGTGACCTCGCAACTCCAGAGCCTGATCGACCTGATCCTTCAGATAGCGATGCGAGGATTCGACGCTGCCATTCTCATGACCCATGCCACGGTTGTTGCGTGTGCCTTCCATCCCGTAGTGCTCGAGTAGCGCCGCATAGCGAACCGTGAAGTCTTCCTCTTCCTGCAGGTTCCTGAAGGCCGCCGACAGGCTGTCGGAGCGGTGTTCGCGTGGGCAGCCGCCGGCCTGCCACAGCGCATTCTGCAATCCCGTCGCGAGCGCCTGGAAGCTCTCCCCGCCATCGACCACGCTGGCGTACTCCCAGCGCGAGAACGCCAGCACGAAGTGATACAGCAGGTGGTTGAACGGGATGCCGCCAATCGTTACGCACAGCTTGTCCATGTGCGTGAAGTCCGACAGGCCTCGCGCGCCAGGCTGATACGTTTGAGGGAAGAACACTTCCTGGTTCGGCCCTTCGAGCGCGCGCCACTGGCTGACATGCCGCTCAAACGTGCGCCGCATGCTGTCGGGAAAGGCATCAGGATAGTCCTCCTGCAATTTGCGCAGCAGGGTGATCGCCTTCAGCCTTGGCGCAGCGCGTAGCAACGGGACCACTTCGCTCTCCCAGACATCGGCGAACGGATCAGGGCGCGAGCGCCAGTAGCGCCGGGGCTGCTGTGACGGTAGCCCGGCTTCGTGTTCGACACGCCGCGCCGTGCGCTCGCTCATGCCTGACTTCGCCGCAGCGAGCTTCTGCGGATGGTGTTTGCGATGGTTCATGTAGAGGCGGACCTGCTGGTCGGTGATGCGGCTTCCAGACATGGGCTGACCGCCTCTTTTTAGGTTCAGTCAGCCATCCTAAGCCTCGCCGATCCGGCGCCGCCGGCAGTTCGTCGTCTCCGGCGGCTACGCCGCCTCCGACTCCTCACTACCGGCCAAGATGAATGTCGGTACACCGGACGAAATCATTGTCGCCCCCCA
>NZ_VTUZ01000122.1 GCF_008369935.1 Paraburkholderia panacisoli
CAGTCGCTGGGTGTAGACCCGAAACCAGGTGATCTATCCATGGCCAGGATGAAGGTGCGGTAACACGTACTGGAGGTCCGAACCCACTAACGTTGAAAAGTTAGGGGATGAGCTGTGGATAGGGGTGAAAGGCTAAACAAACCTGGAAATAGCTGGTTCTCTCCGAAAACTATTTAGGTAGTGCCTCGTGTATCACCTTCGGGGGTAGAGCACTGTCATGGTTGTGGGGTCCATTGCGGATTACTACGCCATAGCAAACTCCGAATACCGAAGAGTGCAATCACGGGAGACAGACATCGGGTGCTAACGTCCGGTGTCAAGAGGGAAACAACCCAGACCGCCAGCTAAGGTCCCCAAATATTGCTAAGTGGGAAACGAAGTGGGAAGGCTAAAACAGTCAGGAGGTTGGCTTAGAAGCAGCCATCCTTTAAAGAAAGCGTAATAGCTCACTGATCGAGTCGTCCTGCGCGGAAGATGTAACGGGGCTAAGCAATATACCGAAGCTGCGGATGCGTGCTTTGCACGCATGGTAGGAGAGCGTTCCGTAAGCCTGCGAAGGTGCACTGGAAAGTGTGCTGGAGGTATCGGAAGTGCGAATGCTGACATGAGTAGCGATAAAGGGGGTGAAAGGCCCCCTCGCCGTAAGCCCAAGGTTTCCTACGCAACGTTCATCGGCGTAGGGTGAGTCGGCCCCTAAGGCGAGGCAGAAATGCGTAGCTGATGGGAAGCAGGTTAATATTCCTGCACCATTGTTGAATGCGATGGGGGGACGGATCGCGGAAGGTTGTCCGGGTGTTGGAAGTCCCGGTCCTTGCATTGGAGAAGGCGCTTTGGCAAATCCGGGCGCGGAATTCAAGGGTGCGAGGCCAGTCGTTTAGGCGACGAAGCAATCGGAAGTGGTTCCAGGAAAAGCCTCTAAGCTTCAGTTCAACAAGACCGTACCGCAAACCGACACAGGTGGGCGAGATGAGTATTCTAAGGCGCTTGAGAGAACTCGGGAGAAGGAACTCGGCAAATTGGTACCGTAACTTCGGGATAAGGTACGCCCCTGTAGCTTGATGCGCCTGCGCGCAGAGGGTGAAGGGGTTGCAATAAACTGGTGGCTGCGACTGTTTAATAAAAACACAGCACTCTGCAAACACGAAAGTGGACGTATAGGGTGTGACGCCTGCCCGGTGCCGGAAGATTAAATGATGGGGTGCAAGCTCTTGATTGAAGTCCCGGTAAACGGCGGCCGTAACTATAACGGTCCTAAGGTAGCGAAATTCCTTGTCGGGTAAGTTCCGACCTGCACGAATGGCGTAACGATGGCCACACTGTCTCCTCCCGAGACTCAGCGAAGTTGAAGTGTTTGTGATGATGCAATCTCCCCGCGGCTAGACGGAAAGACCCCATGAACCTTTACTGTAGCTTTGCATTGGACTTTGAACCGGTCTGTGTAGGATAGGTGGGAGGCTATGAAGCGTGGACGCCAGTCTGCGTGGAGCCATCCTTGAAATACCACCCTGATCTGTTTGAGGTTCTAACCTTGGCCCGTAATCCGGGTCGGGGACAGTGCATGGTAGGCAGTTTGACTGGGGCGGTCTCCTCCCAAAGTGTAACGGAGGAGTACGAAGGTACGCTAGGTACGGTCGGAAATCGTGCTGATAGTGCAATGGCATAAGCGTGCTTAACTGCGAGACCGACAAGTCGAGCAGGTGCGAAAGCAGGTCATAGTGATCCGGTGGTTCTGTATGGAAGGGCCATCGCTCAACGGATAAAAGGTACTCTGGGGATAACAGGCTGATACCGCCCAAGAGTTCATATCGACGGCGGTGTTTGGCACCTCGATGTCGGCTCATCTCATCCTGGGGCTGTAGCCGGTCCCAAGGGTATGGCTGTTCGCCATTTAAAGAGGTACGTGAGCTGGGTTTAAAACGTCGTGAGACAGTTTGGTCCCTATCTGCCGTGGGCGCTGGATATTTGAAGGGGGCTGCTCCTAGTACGAGAGGACCGGAGTGGACGAACCTCTGGTGTACCGGTTGTCACGCCAGTGGCATCGCCGGGTAGCTATGTTCGGAAGAGATAACCGCTGAAAGCATCTAAGCGGGAAACTCGCCTTAAGATGAGATATCCCCGGGGCTTCGAGCCCCTTGAAGGGTCGTTCAAGACCAGGACGTTGATAGGTCAGGTGTGTAAGCGCAGTAATGCGTTGAGCTAACTGATACTAATTGCCCGTAAGGCTTGATCCTATAACAGGTGTGTTTTGTGTCGGTC
>NZ_VTUZ01000123.1 GCF_008369935.1 Paraburkholderia panacisoli
GGCGAAGGCATCTTGAACGGCAAGCCGGGCAGCCCGACGATCATGTCCATTCAAATTTTAAATGGACAGGTGTACATGATGGACGAAGTCGAGGTTGTCCAGGAGGTGGTTCAGCCGACACGGCGCCGGCGGCATAGCAAGGAATTCAAGGAGATGGTCGTTCGGGCGGCAATGCAGCCGAACGTGTCGATTGCGGCCGTGGCACTGCATTACCGGTTGAACGCCAACCTGCTGCGCAGCTGGGTTGCAGCGCAGGAGGAACGCGATGCCGCTGAAGCAGCCCGACAGGAGTTGAATGTCTCGTCGCCGGAATTTGTGCCGCTGCAGATGCAGAATGGTGTTGCAGGGGCGACGCACATCGAGATCGAGGTGCGCAGGGGCGCGACAGCGATCACGGTGCGCTGGCCGCTGTCGGCCGCGAGCGACTGCGCAACGTGGCTGCAGGGGTGGTTGCGTTGATTCGCATCGATGCTATCTGGCTCGCGACGGAGCCTGTCGACATGCGCGCGGGTGCCGATACACTGCTTGCGCGCGTGGTCAAGGTGTTCGGGTCGGTAAGGCCCCATCATGCATACCTATTTGCCAATCGTCATTCGACGCGAATGAAGGTGCTGGTCTACGATGGCCTGGGCATATGGCTTGCCGTACGGCGGCTGAACAAGGGGCGCTTCGTCTGGACAAACGGCGAGCAGGCGGTGAGCGTGGGGCTGAGCCCTGAACAGCTTCAGGCTCTCGTGATGGGACTGCCGTGGCGCACTCTCGCTCCGGATTATGCGATCACGGTAATTTGAGACCCGCGAGTACGTAAACTGTTTCGCTTGCTGCATCCGGCGCGGCTCTGTCAGACTGATTGCCATGGACATACCCGCCAATCTCGACGCCCTCAGTACCGAACAGATACGCGAACTGAACGCGAAGCTGATGGCCGAGATCGCCGAGAAAGAAAGAGAGTTGCAGTACCGGCAAACACGTATCGACCAGCTTACGCACGAACTCTCAGTCATCAAACGGCAGCAGTTCGGCAGGCGTAGTGAGCAGCTCAACAAGGAGCAACTGAGCCTACTTGAGGAAGCGCTCGACGCGGATCTGGCGGCAATCGGGCTCGAGCTGCAGGGGCTGAAGTCCGGCGAGCAAACTGGGACGCCACGTCAACAGCCAAAGCGGGCACCGCTTCCTCCCGACTTGCCACGTACCGACATTCATCACGAGCCGGACAGCACGATCTGTACGTGCGGCTGCGAACGCGTTCGCATCGGCGAGGACATCAGCGAGAAGCTGGATTACACGCCCGGCGTGTTCATCGTAGAGCGGCATATCCGGGGAAAATGGGCGTGCAAGGCATGCGAGACGCTGGTGCAGGCTGCGGTGCCGCCTCATGTGATCGACAAGGGCATCCCGACCCCCGGCCTGCTTGCTCAGGTGCTGGTCGCCAAGTACAGCGATCACCTGCCGTTGTATCGACAGGAGCGCATCTTTGCGCGGGCGGGTCTGGCGATCGCGCAATCGACGCTCGGCGCTTGGGTTGGCGCGTGTGGCGTGCGCCTGCAGCCCCTGGTCGATGCACTTCGCGAAGAAGTGTTGCAGCAGGCGGTACTGCATGCCGACGAGACGCCGGTACAGATGCTTGCGCCGGGAAAGGGCAAGACCCATCGAGCCTATCTGTGGGCGTACAGTACCACGCAGTTCTCCGATCTGAAGGCGGTGATCTACGACTTCGCCGAGAGCCGCGCTGGCGAACATGCACGCGCATTTCTGGGCGAGTGGCACGGCAAGCTGACATGTGACGACTATGGAGGCTACAAGGCCAGCTTCCAGAGCGGCGTGACCGAAACCGGGTGCCTAGCCCATGCGCGCCGTAAATTCTTTGACTTACACGTCAAGCACCAGAGCGAGCTGGCCGAGCCGGCGTTGCGATACTTCGGCGCATTGTATGAAATCGAACGCGACGTCGCGGAACTCGAGCCCGATAGAAGACGTCTTGTGCGTCAGGAGCGCGCTCGCCCCGTCGCCGACGAACTTCATGCATGGTTGCTCACGCAACGGCAGCGTGTGCCGGACGGATCCGGGATCGCCGCAGCACTCGACTACAGCCTCAAACGCTGGGAAGCGCTTACGCGCTATCTGGATGACGGGCGTGTGCCTGCAGATAACAACTGGGTCGAGAATCAAATACGGCCATGGGCTCTGGGGAGGTC
>NZ_VTUZ01000124.1 GCF_008369935.1 Paraburkholderia panacisoli
CTAGGGTGATCACCGCGAGCGTGCCATTGCAACGTAACACGCAGTACCTTGAAGGCATACTCGACACTTCGTGTTGAGGCGGGGCGACCGTAGTCGAACATGAAGAATGAATCGGCATTGGCAGCCAGCGGATCGCGGTCGCGCTTCCTGGCGTAGCTGAGCAAAGCGTCGGCGGTGGTGCGATGGATCGGTACCCAGCGCGACTTGCCATACTTGGCGCATCGAATGTGCAACAGCCGTTGCTCGAGATTGACGTCCGGGCGGCCAAGCCCCGTCGCTTCGGAAATCCTGAGGCCCGTTGCCGCCATCAATCCAAAGATCGTTGCGCAGCTTGCGCCGCGCAAGCCGCCCGGTGGGTACAGATGATCGCAGGCAGCCAGCAGGTCAAGTATCTCATCATCCGTAAATATGTGTGGCGCCAATCGTCGGTGGGCACCTCCAAAAAGTCGGCGAGGCGGAACCTCGGTTGCGGGGTCGAACTGACGGCAGTAGGCTAAAAAAGGTCGGACTACTTCGATTCTGCGTGCCGCCGTTAACCGGAGTCCGCTGGCGGAACTGCTCGCCCACCGGGCGGCAAGTTTTATGGTTATAGGACCGCGATGACCAAGTACTTCAGCGAAGTGCGCGAAGCGTCGCAGTTGCTGTTCCTCCACCTTGAGCGCAAAACCGGCTTGCCGGCGAACGACGAGATACTCATCGATCCAGCGCGAGAACGGCGTATGTGTCCTCATGAGTGCCTCCCTGGCCAAGGAAGCGCCACGCGCCGAAGCGAAGGAAGATCAACCTTCGCATAAATGGTAGTTGTGTCGAGGTCACGGTGTCGCAACAGGTCAGCGATCTGCTTGAATGGCGCACCGCTCTGTGCCATCCGGCAGGCTATCGTGTGCCGAAAAACATGCGTGCCGCGCACTCGCTGCTCCAGCCCGCAGCGTTTGGCAGCGTAACGTACCGCGTTTCGTACGATGTCGAGGTCGGCCCCAGCGTTCAGCGGTGGTCTATGACGTACGAAGATCTCGCGCCGTGCGGTCTGCGGGCGCCCGTATTGCAGATAAGCTGCGATCGCCTGGCCGGTCAGGCGGGGTAGCGGCACAACGTCGATTCGCTTGCCTTTGCCATGAAGGGTCAGGATTCCTGCACGCCAATCGATATCGTCCAGGCACAGATGCGCGACTTCCGTACGACGCAGGCCCAAGTCCAGAAGACATCGCGTGATTGCGTAGTCACGCTTGCCGGTAGCGTTACTGCGATCGAACGCGCTGAGAAGTCGCCGGACCTCTTCTGGTGACAAAACATCGGGTAGTCCACCGAGGCGCCATAGGGCAACTCGCGGCAGTGCTGCGATAAGAGCTGTGACCGGCGTCCCGCTGATCGCCTTGAAACGCAAATAGCTATGAAGCGAACCACAGACGCTCTTGACCGAGCCAGGTGTGAGCCCGCGTGTGCGACGCATGACAAAGCGGATGACGTCCGCCGGAGCGATCTTCGATATCTCGATCGGCTGTTCGTGGAAGCAATCCGCGAGGAACTCACCAATGTGGCGCCGCCGGACGTGACGTGTGCTCTCGGAGAGTCCACGAACTTCCACCATGTACTGGGTGAAGATCGCCAGTTCTGCATCTATCGAGGCAGACACTATCGGAGATTGCGTTGCGCGAGCGATGCCGTACATGTCAAGAAAATGAATGAGCGCAGCATGGACGTCCGCGCTCGTTCTCCGACACTGCGGCGCGCACTGGCAATGGGGCAGATGTCCGTGGATGAAGCGGTCGATCAGAGCGTCGCCGACATCGTGAAAGGCAGCATGGTGTTGTACGACCCAGTGCAAAAAATGCGCGACACAGCGGAAGTAGCATTCCACGGTCGGTACGGCATATCCATGTTCCGTCAAATAGCGAATGTACGCATCGGCATGCGCTTCCAGGCCAGCCTTGGCGAACCATCGCCGAGCAAGAATATGGCCAGATCTGAGGCGCGAGAATTTGGGCATGGCGACTCTCCTCGAAAAATGAAATCGCACGAGGAAAGTAATGCAAATTATGGAAGGTTGCCGCGCCTGCCATGCACGCGTCAGGTCCTGCAAACAGATGTCACGGCTGTCACTTCGGCGCTAACCTTCGATAACTGCAAAGTAGCGATAG
>NZ_VTUZ01000125.1 GCF_008369935.1 Paraburkholderia panacisoli
CCGGCTCACGCCTGATGATCTCGACCGGATCTACGTTCGCAGCACGACCGATAGCATGGTGCCGCTCAAGTCGGTGGTGACCTCGAAGTTCACCACCGGTCCTGTTCTGGTGACGCGCTTCAATAATTTCCTGGCGGTGAAACTCACGGTCAATGGCGCGCCCGGCATCAGCTCGGGGCAGGTGCTGTCCACCATTGAAGAACTCGGCGCCGAGGTGTTGCCACCGGGCTATAACCTCGGGTGGAGCGGCGAGGCGTACGAGGCGAGGAAGGCGGGCAGCACGTCGGGGCTGGTGTTCGTATTTGGCCTCATCATGGTGTTCCTGATTCTGGCTGCGCAATACGAGAAGTGGAGTCTGCCGATCGGCGTGCTGCTGGCGGTGCCTTTCGCGCTGTTCGGCGCGCTGCTTGCCATCATGATGCGCGGCCTCGAAAACGACGTCTACTTCCAGATCGGGCTGACGATGCTGGTGGCGCTCGCGGCGAAGAACGCGATCCTGATCTTCGAGTTCGCCGTGATCAACCGCGAGGCGGGC
The DNA here is from genome assembly GCF_008369935.1 of Paraburkholderia panacisoli. Taxonomy (GTDB): domain Bacteria; phylum Pseudomonadota; class Gammaproteobacteria; order Burkholderiales; family Burkholderiaceae; genus Paraburkholderia; species Paraburkholderia panacisoli. The sequence continues at coordinate 536 of NZ_VTUZ01000125.1, forward strand.
GAGTCGGTGTATGACTCGGCGGTCTCCGCGGCGAAGGAGCGGCTGCGCCCGATCGTGATGACCTCGCTCGCGTTCATTCTCGGCTGCGTGCCGCTTGCGATTGCACTCGGCGCGTCGCAGAACAGCCGGCACTCGATCGGCACAGGTGTGATCGGCGGGATGCTCGGCGCCACCGCGATCGCCGTGTTCTTCATCCCGATGTTCTTCTATGTGCTCGAGACGATGTCGGAGAAATCGGGCGGCGGCAAGAAAACCCCGGGGCCGAGCGGCGGTGCACCGGGTGATGGACCTTCGCCGGGTGTTGACGCGGGCCCGGGCGGGCCAAAGGTCACGCCCTCCGCGAGACGCGAGGACGAATGACATGCGTCGCTCAGTGTTCCTGCCGGTACTGGTACCCGTCCTTCTGGGACTGGGAGGGTGTCTGCTTGGTCCCAATTACGTACGGCCGACCGTCGAGACACCGGCGACGTTCCGTTTCGAAACCGGCGAAGCCGCCGAGGTTGCCAACACGGCATGGTGGGAGCAGTTCCAGGACCCCGTGTTGAACGAGCTGATTGCCACCGCGCTCGCCGACAACAAGGACGTCAAGATCGCGGCCGCACGCGTGGACCAGTTCCTCGGTCAGTTCGTCACGACCCGCGCGGGGCTATTCCCGCAGGTGAGCGCCGGCGCCCTCGCGGGCCGCGAGCGGGAATCGCAATCTGGACCGTTGCCGCTGGCCGCGGGGGTATCGCCGGTATTCAACGAGTTTCAGGCGACGCTCTCGGCGTCGTGGGAAATCGATCTGTTCGGCAAGGTGCGCCGTCAGACAGAAGCGGCGCGCGCGAGCCTGCTGGCAAGCGAGGAGGGGCGCCGCGCGGTGATCCTTTCGCTGGTCGCGTCGGTGGCAACCTCCTACATCAATCTGCGCAGCCTCGACCAGCAGCTTGCGATCGCGAAGGCCACGACTGAAAGCCGCCTCGAATCGGTACACGTCTTCACGTTGCGGTTCAAGGGCGGCGACGTATCGCAGATGGAGCTCGCGCAGAGCCAGTCGGAATATGAAGCATCGGCCGCGACGATCCCGCAGCTGGAGGCGCAGATCGCCCAGCAGGAAGACGCGCTTTCGGTGCTGATGGGTCATAACCCGGGCGACATCCTGCGTGGCCGGCAACTGTCGGAACTGGCGGTTCCGGTCGTGCCGGCAGGGCTGCCTTCGGAACTGCTCGAACGACGCCCCGATCTTCTTCAGGCCGAACAGAACCTGGTTGCCGCGAACGCGCTGATCGGTGCGGCGCGCGCGCTTTACTTTCCGTCGATCTCGCTGACCGGGCTGTTTGGTTCGGCAAGCGGCGCGTTCTCGAAACTGTTCGAGGGGCCGGCGAGGATCTGGTCCTATGCGGGCTCGTTGACGGTGCCGATCTTCACTGCCGGCAGTATCAGCGGGCAGGTCAAGCAGGCCGAAGCCCAGCAGCAACAGACATTGTTCCAGTACCAG
>NZ_VTUZ01000126.1 GCF_008369935.1 Paraburkholderia panacisoli
AAAATCTGTGATGCCCTTGCGCTACGCGCGGGCCGTCTTCGAAGAGCGGCTCGCTGACGTCTGGAACGACAGCTTCGATGACCGGGTGGCGTTGCTGCGCGCCATCCCAAAGGGGCTCTGACCGTGCGGTCGCCCCATCGTCGCGACGGCGCAGATGTTGCCGTTGAGGCAGGGCAACTGATTATCGATGTGGTCTCGCGACTCCCTGCTCTTCCTCCTGTCATCCGCTACTACGACGAGTTTGATGACGCTACCCGTTCGATACCTGCGCCTGCCGATGCAACGGTGTTCGAGCTGTTGATATACGGGCGACCGCACAGGCTGGACTTCGATCGTTATCCAGGCGCATACGCCATGCTGGTGAAGCAGCTCTTCCTGTATCTGCTGGGGGAAGATCTCCACGTCGTTTCGGCCTTCAAGGCGGCAAGTGGAGCGATGCACTTCCCGGTTACTGAAGTCGAAAAGCTGATCGATGCCGGCCCCCTCAACATTAGCCGCGAATGGACTGTCATGCGCGCACGCGATCTGCCTCAGGACGCGTACCGGTTTGGTAAAACGCTGCTACGATTGCTTTGTGCTCACCGGCTTGGCGGCTGGTCTCCAACATTTGCGGAATTCATCCGCTCTTCCCTGCCCGGCCCTGCGAGCGACGCCTACGCGGGAGTGCGTTCCGGCGACGTCTTCCTGTCGGCCGACGAAGAGGCTGCGATCGTGCGGCATCTTGACGAGGTGGTTTCGGTTCTCACGTCGCCAGTGAAAACGCCGTTAGCGTACGAGGACGTCTGCGACGCTGGCATGTTGCTGTGCGCCTACCAGTTCGCCATGCGCCCGATCCAGATTGCGATGCTGGGCATGCGAAATGTCCGCATCTGGCAGGATGCGCAGGATGGACCGCCGACGGTTCATTTAACCTTCCATATGGCCAAGCAGCGAAGCGACTCGAAAAGAAAGCCGCTTACACGCCGCGTCAAACGTGAGTGGGTTTCGATCTTCGTTGTGCTCAATACATGGCGACGGTCTGAAGGGGCCGCTGGCGCTGCACGCTTCTTTACTGTCCAGTCGAACTACGAGGCTGGGGCCCGGATTGCCGCGCTCGTCAGGAAACTGATCGGCTCGGATGACCTCGGTACGGCCACGGATTTGCGGCACACCGCAGCGCAACGGCTCGTTGACGCTGGTGCAACTCATGAGGAACTTGCGGAATTCCTGGGGCATTCGCATGCCCAGAGGGGGCTGGTGTACTTTGCGACATCAGCCTCCCACGCGGAACGGGTCAACCGGGCGCTCGGCGCGTCGGACATATACCGGCGTGTGGCGAAAATTGCGCACGACCGGTTCATCCTCCCGGAAGAGCTCACCCTTCTTAAAGGTGAGCAACAGATCGCTGGTGTCCCTCACGGCATTCCGATTGCCGGTATCGGCGGATGCTCTTCGGGACAGCCGGCCTGCCCCTATAACCCGGTCACGTCGTGCTATGGATGCAGGAAGTTCATGCCGTTGCACGACAGGTCGATGCATGAGCGGGTGCTGGCCGCGATGCGCGAAGTGGTTGTGTTCTTCGACCGGAGCTCCCGCGGCGATACACGGTCGCCGGCCTACCTGCAGCTGCAACGCACGATCGCTGAGATCCAGACGGTCATTGACGAACTGGAAGGCGACGATCAATGAAACCACACTACTGCGCGTTCATCGAGCTGGGCAAAACGCTGGCCCGTGAGAAAGGCCTGTCGTGGGACATGCCTCTCGATGAAACAGGTGCCGCACGCGACGGTGTCGGCTGGAATCTGACCGCTATTGCCAATGACGTTCCGCCACCGACGCATTATCTGCGAGACCTTGGGGCTGATGCGAAGGCGCTGGCGATCATCAACGCAGAGCGCGCCGAGTGCGACCGGACGCCACTGGCACGCCAACCGCTGTCTCCCGCATGGCAGGACCTGGTCAAGGCAGCAGTGGCCGAACAGTTGCTGTTCAAACGGAACACCACCGGGCACGTCATGCAAAACATCG
>NZ_VTUZ01000127.1 GCF_008369935.1 Paraburkholderia panacisoli
ATGTACAGTGTGCGCCGGGAGACCGGTGGTGTTCAAGGGGTGAAAGTCCCCGACGTTGTAAGAAATAGCGACTCACAATGTCCCCGAGTCATGCGTGGCAAGCCGCGAGGCGTGTTGCGAAGCGTTGACAGGGGTGCTGATAGGCCAGCCATTGAGCCACGAAATGTTCATTAAATTCCCGGGTGCCGACGTACTACTGTATGCGGAAGGCAACACTGCACGGCGCGCTATCGCAAGCTCCGTGTGGACCCGGCGCGGTCTGAGACCCTGGCATGTCAGTACGAACACCACGCGGGAACCGGGAGATCTCCTGTCTGACCACTGGCGGCAGCACGGCCACGTGGCCCGTATCGGGAAGGCGAGGAGCCGAAGCCGATGATGCACGGACAGGAGAAGTCGGACTCGCCCGTAGTAGCGAAGAAGCTGGCGAACAAATCTGGGAGACCGGAGGCGGAGCCAGCGGAGCAAAGGGGCGGGGCCAAGGGAAACACGGGCTGGTTACACACGCGCCGGACTCAGAGCCGGATAAACGTGTCCCAGAAACTGGACCGTGTGCGGCAAGCCGCAAGGCAAAGGAAGACAGAACGGTTCACGGCGTTGTTCCACCTGCTCGACATTGACTTGCTGGAAACGGCGTTCTTCTGGCTAAAACGGAAGGCGGCGGCTGGGGTCGATGGCGTGACATGGCAGGACTACGAACAGAACCTGGAGCGAAACCTCAACGACCTGCACGGGCGGCTACACCGTCAGGCCTATCGGGCACTACCGAGCCGGAGACGGTACATACCGAAACCGGATGGGAAGATGCGCCCGCTGGGCATCGCGGCGCTGGAAGACAAGATCGTCCAGCGTGCACTGGCGGAAGTGCTCAACATGGTCTACGAGGAGGACTTCCTGGGCTTCTCGTATGGTTTCCGCCCGAAGCGCAGCCAGCACAATGCGCTGGATGCACTGGCGACGGGAATCACGCGCACCAACGTGAATTGGATACTGGACGCCGACATCAGCCGGTTCTTCGACACGATCAGCCATTCGTGGCTCATCAAGTTCCTGGAACACCGGATTGGCGACCAGCGTGTGATTCGCTTGATTCGCAAATGGCTGAAGGCGGGTGCGATGGACGACGGAGTGATTGAACTGACGGAGGAAGGCTCGCCCCAGGGGGCGGTGATCTCCCCTCTCTTGGCGAATATCTATCTCCATTACGTCTTCGACCTCTGGGCGAACCAATGGCGCAAACGCCATGCCGAGGGGAACATCGTGATCGTGCGCTACGCGGACGATATTGTTGTCGGCTTCGACAAAGCCCGTGACGCAAAGCGCTTCAAGCGCGTCATGCAAGAGAGACTGGAACAGTTTGAGCTGTCGGTACACCCGGAGAAAACCCGTCTGATCGAGTTCGGCCGCTTTGCGGCGTCGAACCGGGCAAAACGTGGACTGGGCAAGCCCGAGACATTCAACTTCCTTGGCTTCACGCACATTAGTGGCCGCGCCCGGAGTGGCAAATTCATGCTCAGGCGAAAGACCCGGCGCGACCGGCTTCGGGCCACCCTGCGGGCAATCAAGGATGAGTTGCGGCACAGATGGCACCACTCCATCCCCGAGCAAGGGCAATGGCTGCGGCAGGTGGTTCAGGGATACTTCAACTACCACGCCGTGCCCACCAATTCCCCAACGATGCACTCCTTCCGCGCGATCGTGGTCGACCTCTGGAGGCGGGCGCTACGGCGCCGCAGCCAACAGGACGACACCACGTGGCAGAAGGCCCAACGCTTGGCGAAACACTGGATACCTCGTGCTCGCGTTCTTCATCCATGGCCTGCGGTACGGTTTGCCGCCAACCACCCGAGGCAGGAGCCCGGTGCGTGAATCGCGCACGCCGGGATCTGCGCGGGGGGTGTCCCGTAAGGGGCATTCCTACCGTAAC
>NZ_VTUZ01000128.1 GCF_008369935.1 Paraburkholderia panacisoli
CGGGCTTTTTTTTGGTGCGCCGAGCATGCACAACAGCTTGGGGGTGCGAGTCCCCTGTCCAACCTGATGGTGGTGAAGGACTAGCGAAACGCAAGGGCGTCGTCGTGAGGCGGGGTCTGAAGGAAGCGTGTAGCAAAGCCACGACCTGACGAACAGAAACCAGATGGGAGGCCTACCCGGACGGACGAGCGAGCCAATGATCGCGAAGTCCATAGCCATCAAGGTCCGGGGTGGTAGATCTGGCGGGTGTGTGGCGAAGGCGGTTGGGCTTACCTCGGGAGGCCTGCGCGGTGTCCTGGACTCAGGACTGAACGGCTCGCAAGGGTTGTTGACCACCGCGCAGGAGTCAGCAGCGGGCATAGTAGGGCAGCGATGCCTGAAGGCCCAAACGGAGAGGAGCGGCGAGTAAGCCGGAGAACTCGACATGGGAGCGCAGCAGAAAACGCATCGCGTCCTCGATAGCGGAGGCAGGGGTGAAGCCCCGAGGGCTGCTGATCGAGGGGCTGAACCTATGGCGGCGAACCCCGAGTCCGAAAGCCCGTCGGCTAGTGACCGACTGATGGAGGAAGTCTGCGAACGGGAGAACCTGAAGCAGGCGTTGAAACGTGTGAGAGCAAACAAAGGCGCACCGGGCGTGGACGGCATGACGGTTCAGGCACTACCGGCGTACCTGCGTGAGCACTGGCCGACGATACGGTCCATGCTGCTGGAAGGCACGTACAAGCCACAACCTGTCAGACGGGTCGAGATACCCAAGCCGGATGGAGGTGGCGTGCGCAAGCTCGGCATCCCGTGCGCGCTTGATCGATTCGTTCAGCAGGCGGTATTGCAGGTGCTGCAACAGCGGTGGGACCCGACGTTCTCGGATTCCAGTTATGGTTTCCGTCCGGGACGCTCGGCGCATCAGGCCGTGGCAAAGGCGCAAAGCTACATCCAGTCGGGGTATCGATGGGTTGTAGATTTGGACCTCGAGAAATTCTTCGATCGCGTAAGCCACGATATCCTGATGAGCAGGGTGGCAAAGCGTGTCAGCGACAGGCGAGTGCTGAAGCTGATCCGCTCCTTTCTGACGGCGGGCGTGCTGGAAGACGGGCTGGTTGGCGCAACGGACGAAGGGACGCCCCAGGGCGGTCCGCTGTCACCGTTGTTATCCAATCTGATGCTCGACGACCTCGACCGGGAACTTGAGCGACGCGGACTGCGATTTGCAAGGTACGCCGACGACTGTAACGTCTATGTACGCAGCGAACGCGCGGGCCAACGGGTGATGGCGGGGCTGAAAGCCTTCCTCACCAGCAAGCTCAAGTTGACGGTCAACGAGACGAAGAGCGCAGTGGCCGAGCCTCACACGCGGAAGTTTCTGGGATTCACCTTCGGGACCCGGGATCACGTCAAACGGCGCATCGCGCCCAAGGCACTGAGCCGGTTCAAGGAGCGAATCCGGGAAATGACCCAGCGCTCGCACGGGGTCAGCGTTGACCAACTGATCGGCATGCTGAACCGTTACCTGACTGGATGGCGCGGCTACTTTGGATTCTGCGAAACGCCGAGCGTCCTTCAGCGTCTGGACGAATGGGTGCGCCGCCGGGTTCGCTGCTTCTTCTGGAAGCAGTGGCGACGCGGGAGCACCCGCTTCCGGGAACTGACGGCGCGAGGGGTGGACCGGTCCCTTGCTGCCCAGACAGCCGGGTCACCCCACAATGCATGGCGGCTGAGTAATAGCCCCGCACTGCAACGGGCGTTGACCAATCGCTTTCTGCGATCCCTCGGTCTTCCATCACTGCGTCCCTAGCCGATCAACCGATCCGAACCGCCGTGTACGGACCCGTACGCACGGTGGTGTGGGAGGGGTCGGGCCGCGAGGCCTGCCCCTATCCCGATCCCG
>NZ_VTUZ01000129.1 GCF_008369935.1 Paraburkholderia panacisoli
ATGATCGGCGTCGACGAACCGAATGCACGACTCGAGCGCTTTCGTGGCGCCATACGTGACGGCCAGCTTTTGATCATGGCCGACGTGCCGGGATCGCGAGAACAGGAGATCGAGCAAATGGTCGCGCAGCATTTTCCGAAGGCCGATCTCGAAGGCGCGGAGCCCACGACACCGATCTTCCCCTGAGAAGCCGTCGAGACAAGGCCATCGGCGCCCCCCCGGCCACACCTGGACCAGGCGGTAGATGGGCAGAGGTCGTCGGTCGCGTCGTCGGCTATTGCGGCTAAACGTGACAGAAGCACAGCATTCGCAGGTGTCCGTTATAGGGCATGATTGGCGTCGGACTGGGAGGGCCAGAAAGGGACACTTCTTGACGTTGCCAAATGAGATGCCGAGGGTGGACCGAGGGTGGCGTATGCCGTCGACTTCGGGGCAAAGGCTCCGGCATGCCGCGACGCGGAACCGTACACTCGTAGGGAAGGGTTAGCGGGCGCGTGGTAATCGGCCGGCCATCAGAACCCCTTTCGCAAACCGGCTAAAAAATTCTTCCGCCAAACCCTTTTGCCCTTATGTATTATTTATGCGTCTTGCGAGGAAAGGTAACGTTTTCCCTTGACGAAAATGGAACATTAAAATGCCATCGCCGATTCCGCGAACATCACTGAGAGGAGTTGCGATGGTTCTATATCACCATGGCGCAGCAATTCAGCCCTGCGTCACGAAGCATGGCAAAGCCTTTGTAGCGCGTGCATCGATCTTGGCGGAAGACGGTGAAGCTACTTCACTCGGGAATCTCGGAGAGTTCGCGAGTCAGGAAGGCGCTTTCGCGTTTGCCGTGCGCAGTGCCACTGCATTCGTGGATGGCGAACCCCTGCCGCGCTCACCTTTTGAACTGGCTCAGGCCGCGTAGCAGCCGCGTAACGTCGCGGCAAGATCACGCCCCTCGCCGATGGCGCAGTGAATGCGGAAGTCGAACTCACCACCCTCGGGGGCGACAAGATCGTCGCCATCGTCACCGGGGGCTGTTGCTCTCGATAGCATGTGGATGCCCGCCGGCCGGGCTTAACTTCACTGCCGGGAATCTCTCCTTCATCGGAAAATGGGAGATGTCAATGAATGAAGAAGTCTTCAACCTCAGCATACGCAAGTTCTTAAAAATGGTTGGCGTCAATTCGCAGCGCGAGATCGAACACGCAGTAGCCAAGGCCCTTGCTGACGGCACCATCGCAGGCACAGAATCGTTTCCCGCAAAAGTAACGCTGGAAATTGCAGGGTTCAAGCTGAAAGTGGAGTTTGATGGCGAAATCACGCTCCAGTAAGGGCGAGATGACGTTTTCTGCACGGCAGCCGCGACGACTTTCGGCAACGGTTCGCAGCGGTTTCGGCGGCGTCAACCACGGCGGATCGCGGTCGCCAAAGGCAGGCACCGGCCACGAGGGGACGGTCACGACCGTTGCCCCAGGACATTTGAACGGCGGTTGACTTCCGAAACCAGCCGATTGACCCACTGTCGACCGATTTGCCGCAATGGTAGGCCGCTGCACCTCGGTCATGCGCACGAGCACCACGCACGGCACAACGGTCATGCCGTGCGACTTCGCTGCCGTGAGCTATCCATGGTCGGCAGGATTCGGTTCTCGCCGTCGACGAGGACCCGGTGCCCCCAATCGGGGCGATCTGCTTGGGAGAATGTGTACAGGCGTCGAGATCATATGGCAAGAGATCGCCGATGGCGCGCTGGACGATTGGCGTCGGACGAACAGGGCTTGGGCATTCACCTGGCTGTGCGGGCGGCGTGGACTGTGCAGAATCCCGACATCAGGAGGGATACGATGAGCCGACTGCGTTGTTGCGTTCCGGCCGCATGCGCCATGCTGGTG
>NZ_VTUZ01000013.1 GCF_008369935.1 Paraburkholderia panacisoli
CTGACAACCGCCATGGGCTGGTGGTCAACGCCCGCGTGAGTTGTGCTGACGGATACGCCGAACGTGAAGCGGCCAAGGTCATGATCAACGATGCGCGGCAAGCGGCGAACGATGCGGCTGCGCAAATCACGCTGGGCGCGGACAAGGGTTACGACGCACAGGAGTTCATCGAAGCTTGCCAGCAGATGAAGGTCACGCCGCACGTGGCGCAGAACTCATCGGGTCGCCGTTCGGCGGTGCCCGATGGGATTGCGCGCAGCGTCGGCTACGCGTTATCGCAGCAAAAGCGCAAGCTGATCGAACAAGGTTTTGGGTGGGTGAAGACCGTGGGGCACATGCGCCAGGTGATGGTGCGCGGGTTGAAGAAAGTCGACCAGATGTTCGTGTTGAACATGGCCGCCTACAACCTTGTGCGCATGCGTTCGCTAGGACAGGTCCGCCCGTAGTGGCGGCAATCACGGTAATGAGGCGAAAAACAGGCCTCAAACTGTCGAACAAGAAGCTGGATTCGCGTTTAAATTTCGCAATGCAAAAAAGTTGCGGCCGTAGCCGCGCACAGCAAGGAATGTTGTTTCTCGAGGGTGTATTTCCGCAGCCTGCTAGGGGACCAGTCGCGAATCGGGACACTTGGCATGCGTCTTATGGAGAGCTCTGCGACACCCCCCGCACAGCTGGTTAGTGGCCGCGCGCGGCATTTGTCGCCGTTCCAGCCGTAACGTTTCGATACAACTCCTTTCCGGCTTCCGCGCCAATGTCGAACAAAGGCCATTCCTCATCTCTCTAACTGATAGGGAGGTGAAAGTGATAGGGAGGTGAAAGTCATGATCAGACTATTCGCGATCGTGGTTCTTTGAGCAGGTCTCGCGGGCTGTGTCGTCGCTCCGCCGCCTGGGTACGGTTACGAGCCGTCGCCCGCATATGAATCGGGGCCCGCTACTACGGATATACGCCCGGCTATTACGCGGCGCCGGCCTTCGACCTTGGTATCGGTGTCGGCTTTAGTGGGCAAGGCGGCCACGGTGGACATGGCGGCCACGGCGGATAAGGTCAGGTATCCACACGGTTAGGTATTTGCCCGGAAAGTCCTTTCCGATGACGAGCGCAGCTTGCGGATCCCGCACGATTACCCGCTTTGCTGCGAAATCCCAGTCGGCCTTGTTCGCGCGGATCACGCGTTCAACAGCCATGCCGAGGCGGCGCGGTGCGTGTGCGGGAGGTTCGGTCAATGCGGCCATGCCCCGGACCCGGTCTGCTTTGCTGCGCCTGCAGCATCGCGGCTGGAACAGGCATCGAACCGCACGTATTGAGCGCCGCCAGTGTTGGCCCGATGGAGTCGACAATGACCATGATGACCAGATGGATGCTGACGATTGGCCTGGCATGCGCATGCGGCCTGGCCGGTACGGGCAATGCGAAAGCAGACGACCGGCTTTTAAAGCTGCTGCAATTGCAAACCCTAAATCGAATGGCACCGCAGGGCGCGCCCACAAAGAAGAACGCTTCGGACGACAACAATGCGCGTCAGGATCGTGCGGCAGACCCTCAAGGGGCCCAGCCACAGCCTGATAACCGGAGCGCTCCCGGCAACGTGCCGGCGCGAAAGCCATAACTTTCGATGCTGTCACGCCAGAAGAGCCATGCGTGCCGCCGTCGCTGCCACAACTGCTTGCGCGGTATGGGGACGGGACGCAAATGAATCGGTGGTGCACCATCATTTTCATTAGCACTAGCGCGCGCTAACACGCTGCCGGGCCGTACAGAATGATACGAATAAGGATGAAGCGGTCAGTCCGGCGGTCCCCGAAGTGCTCGGCACGGATGGCAACGCTATCGTTTTTCTGCTGCCTTCCCATCGTAACAAGGCACCGGCGCGGCCCTGGAACGCACGTACCCCTGCTTATCGGCGGAAGCAGCGGCAAGCCAGTTGATCATGCAGCGGGTGTTGCGTGTCCGCTGCCGCCCTTCGTCCGGGCATCGTCGTATTCCCGCGAGATGTCCTTGTTCGTGTAGTCTCCCAGCCGCGAAGCGGCAATCAGGCTGACCACCGCGCACAACAGAATGTAACCCGCGATTGCATAGCCCGAATGATAGTAAGCGAAGAGCGCGGTTGCGATCAGCGGGGCAGGGCCGCCGGCAATGACCGAAGCCAACTGGTAGCCCAGGGACGCACCGCTGTAACGCAGCCGCCCCGTGAAGGATTCAGCGATCAACGCTGCCTGGGGACCATACATCATCGAATGCGGTACCAGCGAGAGCACAATCGCAGAGAAGATCCACATCGGATCCCTGGTGTCGACCATCGCGAAATAGAGGAAGCCGAAGATGCCGACGGCGGCGGCACCGATCATGTACATCTTCCGCCGACCGATCAGATCGGACACATGGCCAAAGAGCGGGATGGTACCGAATTCCACCACTGAAGCCACCAGCACCGCCGCCAGCAACAGGTTGCGTGTCACGCCCAGTGTCGTAACGCCATAGGTGAAAACAAAGGCGGTGAAAATATAGAAAGGCGCCTGTTCGGCCATGCGAGCAAAGGCCGAAAGAAGAATGTCTTTCGGCTGGCGCCGCAGCACCTCGAGCATCGGTGTCTTCTCGATCCTGCGTTCAGCCAGGAGCCGCGCAAAGGTCGGTGTCTCGAGAATATTCAGGCGAATGTAGAGGCCAATCGCGACCAGCACGATACTCAGGAAGAAAGGCACGCGCCAGCCCCACGTGAGGAAACCGCTGCCAGAGATCTGGCTCATGGCGAGCACTGCCAGGTTGGCAAGGAACAGTCCCGCCGGCACGCCGAACTGCGGCCAGGAGGCGACGAAGCCGCGATGCGCGTTAGTGCGCGCCCATTCCATCGACATCAAGACCGAGCCGCCCCATTCGCCGCCGACGCCCACCCCCTGAATGAAGCGCAGCACCGTGAGCGCGACCGCGCCCCAGATGCCGATCGTTGCATAAGTCGGAACAAAGGCCACGGCAAACGTCGCGAGTCCCATTAGCAACAGCGTCACGATCAGCGTGGCCTTGCGTCCGATGCGATCGCCGTAATGGCCGAAAATGGCCGCGCCAACCGGCCGGGCCACGAAGCCGACGGCATAGATCAGAAAAGCCTGCAGTGTGCCGACGAGTGGGGCCGACTCTGGAAAGTACAGCTTCGCGAAAACGAGCCCGGTCACGATGCTGTAAAGGAAGAAGTCATACCACTCGATCGTGGTACCGATGGTGCTTGCGATGACAGCTCGGCGCAACTGGCGCCGAGCGTCCTCATCGGAGAGCCGCATCGTCTCTGAGTGTGTGGCGGCCATGACGGAACCCCCAACAAGGGCGATATCAGATATCGACAATTCAGACGGAGAGAGGTTCCGGTGGCACACGGTGCGAGTGGCAAGAACGCGTTCTGATCATATGCTTACCGAGGTGGGTGAGCGCTCCTTGAGGTCCTCCTCATCGATTTGTTCGCGCAGCGCCTCATGTGGCACTGTCGACTTGCGGGACTTCGTCGATGGATGTTGCACAAGGCACCGCGGACCGCTCGACGGGGCGCGTTAAGGTCGGGCAGCGCTCGTTGGCAACTAACGCAGACTGACGGCAGCGATCTTCTTTGGGATTCGTCGGGAACTGCGATACACCTAACAGCCTGCCGTTGAGCACGTCGATGCAGGTGGCCACCACACAGCAAGCAGATTTTGTCTCCGTTGCCGGGTCACGCAGAATCCTCGCGAAGGGAAAACGGGGAAACACAACTTTCAGACCATTCCGTCCAGGTTCAGCCGCGGTTGGCCGATGGTCGTCCCAGCGACTGCTATGGCCGACCCGAGACATCCCGAGCCGGCCTTCACTTTTGCCTGTCACACATCAGTCTGTTCGGACATTTCCAATGCATCGTCGACGTCGATGACCCACTGGAGATCTCAGAGCAGACAGAGATCTAGCGCCGCCGTTTCCGGCCGCACGCCAAAGCAGTTCGATGCTCGTGCGGCCGCTAGCTCGCCTGATGCCGTCCGAGTGCTACGTGCCAACTTGCGGACGATGGCCACCCATTCACATCAGCGCTTTCCGCGTCTCGCTGGGTTTTGCCAAGTTGACGAGCGTAGGCTATGTTCCCGTCTAAAATGTAGTTATCCTGATCAGATAATTTCCTCGACTGCAGCATCCATTGTCCAACCATGCCAGGTGGCGAGGCGTTCTTTGAGTATGGCGCGACGACCTGGATGCTTCATAGGATCTGTTCTCGGCACGGTTGTTCACGCGTGCCGCCGCTTTGACGAACACGTGCTTCACCTGAGCAAGCTCAGGAATGTCGGCGTGCGCCGCCGGATAGCTGCGCCGCTGGTCACGCGCGGACTCTCGGGCGTGTCGTCCGCGATGCGGGTCGCATGGGTGAAGGACGCGGGGTCTGCGGTCGCGATCATGGGACTTGTCTCTTTTCCAGATATTGCTCGACAAAACTCAGGATTGCCTTGGACTGGTAGCCCCTTGCCAGGCGGCAAAGGTGATCGCCGAAAGGGCGATAGAGCTCGTTAAGCCCGGTTACGTGTGCGGCGTGTTGCTCGATGGCACGCATGTCGCCGAGTCGCGCCAGGTGATGTAGTGCTTCGATCTCCTCCGGCGGCGGTGCGATCAAGGTTTCGGAAGGAGCGGCGGTGGGTATAGCTGTTCGGCCCTGTTCGGTGGCTTGCGCCTCCTGAAGTTCGTCACTCCACTCGACATTCAGGACGGCCGCGACCTGTGACAACAGCCTGCTGAAGTCGATCGGTTTTGGCAGAAAGGCAGTTGCACCGGCCGCGAGGCTTTGCGCCGCATCGGTCCCCGCGGCGCCAGCGGAGACTGCGACGATGGGCAGATCCCGGAACTCCGGCATCTGGCGCAGGCGGCGCGTGGCTTCGAGCCCGTCCATTCCGGGCATGACGACATCCATCAGGACAAGCGCCGGTCGCAGGGATTTCGCTTTCTCCAAAGCTTCCAGTCCATCACTGGCCTGGGCGGTGTCGAATCCGAGCGGGCCAAGCATATCGACCGCCACGGCACGGTTTTCCACCACGTCATCCACGACCAGAACGGTCTTGCGCGGACCCTTGTATCCGCTTATCGTCCGTTCGGGCGGAACAACAGGTACCTGAGGTACCACCACCGGGACATCGAGCTCGAACGAGAAGGCGCTGCCAGCTCCGCGGTGGCTCTCCACATGGATCTCGCCGCCCATGAGGCGCACAAGCTGCCGGCTGATGGCGAGGCCCAGCCCCGTGCCGCCAAGCCGGTGCCGGGCCTCGCTCACTTGCTCGAAAGGCCGGAAGATCGCCTCAAGCTGCGCCTCGTCTATTCCGATTCCCGTGTCCTGCACCTCGAAACGCAGCCGGCCGGGCTGCCGGAAACCGACGTGCAGGCTCACGCTTCCCTTCTCGGTAAATCTGATTGCATTGGAGAGCAGGTTGAGCAGGACCTGGCGCAGCCGCATTTCATCGATCCTTACGCCCGCCGGCAGATCGGGCGCCATCTCGCAAGCGAAGTCCAGGCCCTTTTCCGTTGCTTTCACCCGAATCGTCTCGGCGATGAAATAGATGAACCGGTCGAGCTGAATGTCCGAGAGGTTGAGTTCCATCTTTCCAGCCTCGATTTTGGCCATATCCAGCATGTCGTTGATGAGCTTAAGCAGGTGTTCGCCGCTGCGCTGGATCACCACGAGCCGGTCGATCTGTCGTTGATCGAGGCTCTTGTCGCGTCTGAGGATCTGCGCGAAGCCCAGAATCCCATTCAACGGCGTGCGCAGCTCATGGCTCATGTGCGCCAGAAAGTCGCTCTTGGCCTGGTTGGCCGCCTCGGCGTGTTCCTTGGCGACAGCCAGTTCAGCTGTTCGCTCCAGGATCATGTCTTCGAGGTGCTCGCGATGGCGCCGCAGCTCCTCTTCGGCCCGCTTGTGCTCCGTGATGTCGCGTGAGATCCCGAGCAGGAACTTCGCCTCGCCGCGCGCATCGACGATCGGGATCTTCATCGTGTGCAGAAGGCGCGGTCCGTGACGCGTCTGAACCGGCTCCTCCGGCACATCGACCATCTGTCGCGACTCCAGCACTGCACGGTCCTTCAGCGCAAAGAACTCGGCCTCCTGCGCCGGAAACAGCTCGTAGACAGACTTGCCGATGAGTTCCTCGCGCCGATAGCCGAGCAGTTGTTCGCCCGCCTGGTTAAAGCGCACGAAGCGCAGCGTCGCCGCATCCTTGACGAAAATCGTGTCCGGGATGTTTTCGATGATGCTATTCAGGAACAGTTCGCTTGCTCGCGCAGCCTCTTCGGCATGCTGGCGTTCGACGATCTCGGCCGCCTGGCCTGCAAGCGCCGTGCTGAGTTGAGCCGTGCGCTGGCTGACGCGCTCCTCGAGTTCGGCGTTAAGCTCCTTCACCGCATCCTCGGCCTGCCTGCGCTGACGCCGGTCTTCGAGGAACTGTTCCACGGCGCGCGCCATGTCGGCAATCTCGTCGCCGCCGTGCACGGGCACGCCGGCCTGCGCGCTGTCGACGTCACCGTGCCGAAGGGTGTGGCTGACCTGGCGCAGCCGTGCGACGACCTGGCGACCGAGGAATACGCGGGCGATCATCCAGGCGAGCAGCAGGCTCACTGCGACTTCGCCAATGACCCAGCTACGGGTGCGGTCCGACTCTTCGGCAACATCCCGCACCGCTTGAAGGTAGTCGCGCGTGTAATGGTCCGATTGCTGACGTGCCGCGATGGCCAGGGTGTCAGCCTGGCGGCGCAGATCATCGTCGAGGCTCGCCAATGACACGCCGGGCCGCGGCGCAGAGTCCGACGCGGCTTCGGTGCCCAGCGCAGTTTCGCGCACCTGCGCCGCGATGTTGACCGTATTGCGGAAGCGCTGGCTCGATCGATGCATCTCCAGCGCGTCGACACCGACGCCATCGCTCGCAGTCCCGGAGGCCAGGCGGTCCACCAGGCGGTCGAAGGATGCCAGCCGCTCGATGACCTGCCGGTGCGTCTCGCGCACGGCACCAACCGTATCGTCACTGGATAACTGCAAGGCAAGGCGCTCGATCTTCACCGTGTGCTGCGCCAGGTCCTGTGCGTCCTGCAGGCGCGCCAGTCGCTCTTCGGCCAACTGGCCGATCGCGTAGGCCGAACCGGCCAACGAATAGATGGTCGTGGCCCCGACCGCGACCACCAGGGCAACCAGGCACGAAACCACGAGCGCGAACTGCGCGGTGAGCGACTGTGGAAGCGGAAGTTTCATGGGCGTTGCCAGATGCGGCGATAGATATCGCGATAGCCGTTGGCGGGATCGTAGAGCAGGTGATTGCCACCGTCCACGGCGATGTTATCCGCCGTCACGAGATGAACCGGAAATACATAACCCGTGACGCGTTCCCCGGCGAAGAGCCTGTTCATCTCGTCGACCAGCTGCCAGCCGTGCAGATTCAGGGGCTCGGCCACTGTGGCCGTCTGGAACGTGCCCGTCCGGATGCGCAGGAAGGCAGACTCGCTGCCGTCGCCGGCCGACAACATGACCATGGCGGTGTTCGGAATTCCGGCCTGGGTTAGCACTGGGGCGGTGTAGTCAAAGTAGATGTCGTTGATCGCCAGCGCATGCGTCCATCGTTTGCCATAACCCGCGAGCAAGGCGCGTGTCGTGCCCGGCATCAGTTCCTGGCTGCGCGAAATTGCTACGTCGCGCACTTCGAGCAAGGTGCAGCCGCTGCACGCGCGAACGACGGCAGCCATTGCATCCGCTTTGTCTTGCGCGATCCGGTAACTGCTGTCAGTGAAGATGACCACTCCCGCATGCCCGCCAGACTGCGCGATGGCCGCCAGCGCGGTCACGCGCGCGACCTCGAGAGGATCCGTCGACACGTTCATCGCCACGGGCGTGCCAGGCACCGGTCCCGCGTGTGCCGCGACATGCCAGCCGACGATCGGAATATTCCGCGTGGCAAACTGCTGCAGTGCGGGCAGCAGGGCGCGTGCGTCGCCGCCGACGATGATCAGACCGTCCGGACGACTTGCCAGCGCATTCGCGAGCATCTTCAACCGCAGGTCCGGCATGCCACCGGAGTCAAATATCTTCACGTTCCAGTCTATGACCTTGACCGCCTCCAGCACACCGTCGACCACGCCGAGGATGCCACCGTTGCGCAGATCCTCGGCGACGACGGCGATGCGTTTTCCAGATGCGGCGCGCGGCCCGTTGCGCGGTCCGTTCCAGTGTGGGGCGGGTTGCGCTGCGGCGTCGATGACACGCTTCGCTTCGGTCAGATACTCCTGCGCGACCACCGAGGCCCCAGGCACGGGATCGGTCAACGCGCCCTGCGCCGTGGCAATCGATGGCATACACGCGCATGCCCATGCCAGAAGCAAGCACCTCATGCTGTTCCCCTGGGGCTCCCCCCACCGGGATCGATTGACCGCCATCGAAGACGTCCAAATATGCCGCGTACAGGAAATCCTGCGAAAAGGATACTACATCCCAACGGCCTCATTTCATCGCTGATACGCTGGCGCAGCGGATCGAATCCTGCGGCGATCGAGATTGGGACCGAACCGTGGGCCATCAGGTCTGTGATGCATTTTATGAAAGTGTCCAATCCTGGAGCGATCCTGCAACGTGGCCCCGTTCAAAGAGGTGCTCGTCAGGCAGGCGCAGGGTTCATGACGATGATGGCGTTGCCGGATGGGAAGCCGCCGCCCGTGCTATTGATACGGAGAATGGAGGCGAAAATTCCAGGCCGCACAGGAGTCCTTCAGTCTGGCAGCTCAAAAATAGAGGCTGGACAGACGGAGGATGGCGCGATGCTCTTTCGCCGGCCCGGAAATTGACGTGTCCGTCATTGCCGGCGGGATCGGCGAGCGCTATGTCGATGAACGCCTCGATGCAGCACACCGACGCCTCGAACAACGTCAGGTCACGCAGGGCGGCCTCAGATGCAGCGCGGACGCTGCGCTTTCTCGCAAACTCACCAACGGCCAGAACACCGACAGGCCCGCCACGACCAGACGCATTTCCAGAAACGCCGTCAGCGGAAGCAGCGGAGGGGACCGACGTGGTCGCCAATACAGCACCCGTCGAACCGATTCGTCCGCGCACGTTTGGTATCGGGACGGGGCAGGTCTTTTAACAGGTAGTTCTGACAGGTGATATTCACAGGAGGGAGGCATGTCGCTTCAGGTATCGCGTCCAGTCGATCCGTCGCTGCACCCGCTCGTCACCGCAAACTACCTCCGAACTCGTCGTGAGCTGTCTTCGCTACCGCGTAACGGGCGCGCTCATTTACGGCGCTCCGAGGATCGGCAAGACGCGTTCGATAGAATACGTGCACCTGCTGCTTGCCAGGGAATATCCCAAAGTGACGAGCTATCATGCCCGGTGCGAGCACAAGCCGCGGCACACTGAAGGACCGTTCTTTTCAAACCTGCCTGCTGGAAGCTGTCGGCGATCATGATCCGAACGCGGGCACCAACCCCGCGAAACGCACGCGACTTTCGCTGCGGATCCGGGAAGCGGCTGCGCGCGCTGGCAGCGGGACAGTTCTGCTCTTTTGCGATGAGGCGCAACGCCACAACGAAAACGAATACGAGTGGCTGAGGGATGTACACGATGCACTCGACCGCCAGCAGATCAAGCTGTTCACGTTCCTTGTTGGTCAGCAGGAGTTGCTCGCCCAAAAGAGCGCGCTGCAGATCGACGGCAAGACGCAGATTGTCGCGCGCCCGATGGTCGAAGAACTTGCTTTCCATGGCATCCACAATGCCGAAGATGTCGCCACGTGTCTGAACGGTTACGATCAGACCGCCTATCTCAAGGGCACGCAGTGGAGCTTCACGAGGTTCTACTTGCCACAGGCGTTCGATGCAGGTTATCGACTTGTCAACGATGCGGCCGTACTCTGGAATGCCTTCGAGGCCGCGCATCACAGGGCGAGCCTGCCTGGCCGTCTGGAGGCGCCGATGGAATCGTTCACACGGGCCGTCGAGGTTGTGCTCAAGGATAGCCAACTCAGGGATGCTCCAGGGTATTGCCCGGACCCACCCTTGTGGGCACACGCGATGCGCCGCTCCGGCTATGTCCAGTCGCGCCATGCAACCGGCGGTGTGCTCGTCCACGCGTAAGGAGGCGCCCGCGCTCATTGCGCCGCGCTTTTCGACCCTCAGCCTCGAAGAGCGACGACTGACCCCAGCATTGGGCTTCATATTCGATGCAAGGTGGCTGTTGCCTGGTGAATCGATCGTATCGATCCTGTGGAAGTTCGCGCATGCAAATGGACTTCCCGGGCACGCACTGGTCCGGCTGATGGGTGTGGGCATTGACCCGTATGAAGGCGTCGAGCCGATACGTGATGCCGTTGATCTTCAGCATCTGAAGCGCATGCTGCTACTGCCCGGCAAGGTGTTGCGCGCTTCACTCCTTGACACCGGCCAGCGGGACGGCATCACCCGGTTTTCCGGTACTGCAGGCAATGCACATCGCTTGGTCATCACAGCGTGACGTACCAGATGTTCAGTGAAAACCGCTGTCCCGCTCACCGACAAAAGCTTGAGACGAAATGCTAGCATTGCGGGCAGGAGACTCCCTACATCATCAACGCGTGTCTTGTGGGCTCGCCGTATCGTTGTGCGCGCTGCGGCGCGCTTTACGCGACCCGATATCCTCCAGCTTTTGCAACAAAGCCAGCGATGCGCAAAGAGCATCGTATTGCCATCGCGCGACATTTCCATAATCGCGTGGCAGGCAGCTTTTGCCTTGGAATTGACGACAGCGACCTGTAGCTCGCGGGCTCAGGTAGCAAGGCGGCGCTTGAGAAGCTTCCAATGACCGACGCCACAAAACTGCCGTGCGCGCCACGCAAAACTGGGTGTTGACGACTTTACGTCTTTTTTGGTGACGACTTTACTTCGCTCTACGGCAACGAACATCCCAGCCTTTTTAACGGCTTCCTGTTGATGTTCGCTAGTTCTGCTAGCCGTGTTCAATGACTTTGCTAGCGAAGGAATGGCTGTGGCGCATGGCGGATTCAACCGGTGGATGCAATAGTTTGCTGGGATCGTTCGCGATGTCCCATTGCGAGTAGTGTCCAGACATCGAACATATGGTGGAACACGGTCAAGAACGGCATGCACGATGCTGGTGAGGATTTCAATGTCCCGGTCGACTATCGCAATCCGCCGACAGGGGACACGAGCGACATGGTGCGCGTCCTCGAACAGGCCGCGGCCCGCAACTACTCGGGCGTTATCACGACGGTGTTATTCGGAAAGCTGGCGGCCGAAGCCGGTGCTGACGCCTGTGATGAACCATGTGCGTTGTGACATCCTCGATGCTCCTTGAAAGGTTGCGATCCGGCATGAACTCATTTAACCGCCCGCCCAGTTTGCCAGCAGCCCCGCCTGCTGCATCCCGAATCGCTGATTTTCAGCGTCGATAGCTCCGATAGCCTTTGGAGTAATGGTGCTTGGCGGTTCGTTCCGGATCACGCTGTCGGAGCGTATTGCATTTCGCCGTTTCCAAACGACCAGTCCTCGCGAGCGACGTCGACCAGACTGATCCAGACGTCTTCCTTACGAACGCCGGTCTTGGCATGAATGCCGTCCGCAATGGCCTTGTAGAAAGCCTTCTTGACTTCAATGGTCCGACCGGAATTCCAGGTGATCTGAATGAAAACAATGGCGGGCGTATAAGTGATACCCAAATAGCCCTCCGCGGGATAGATCAGTTCGTCGGACGAGTGGCGCGAGATGATCTGAAACTTATCGTTCCTTGGAACGTTCGCGACATTTACCATCGCCTCATAAACAGTGTCACTGACTGCGCGAGCGACTTCATCCGGGGCGTTTTTTGACAGATTGATTCGTACGAGTGGCATTTTCGTATCTCCGTTGACGACAGTAAACCGCTATTGATTGACAGTACGTGGACCGTTGACTGACCAATAGCGCACAGGGAAACATGTGGTTAGCGCTTCCTGATAGTGTGGGCTGTGGTACCAGGTTTTCGCATCCACCACGCTGGCAACTCAAGGATGCCCGCGCCCACTATCGGCACTCCTTCAAGCTGCGTCAATTTCCAGCGTTTGGCAAAGGGCTTCGAAGCGTCGCCTTGACCGGATGCTGGCGCAAGACATGAATAGACCTCGAGCTCTGGCGCGTCAAGCGCGTGTTCCTTTCTCAAGCGCAATCCGGTACGGTAGTCCCACGACCGGATGACAGTCAGGCTGTCGCGACGGCTTTCAAAAACTCGTCGATCGTCAGGACCTCGTGGCCAAAGGTCGGATAGGACACGTCAATCGCCGCGCGATGAGCCAGTTCGGTGAAGTCAGCAACCGCATCCTTGAGGAAGGTCACATGAAAACCTGTCTCCAGGGCATGACGGCCCGTACCTTCCACACAGGTTTGGGAGGTCAGTCCGGCAAGGACGACCTTTTCGATGCCGTTAGCGCGAAGTTGCTGTTCCAGATCGGTGCCGATAAACGAATCGAACATGCGATGCTGGCTGATGATCGTTTCGCCTGCCCGGGGCCGAAGCGGCGCAAAGAAGTCCGCCCCGTGACTACCTTTCCAGAACACCTGGTTGTCGATACCGAACTGAAAGCGCGGATGCACGTGACGGACGTCGTCGAAGCTATGTTCGTCGACCCCGTGCGGCGAAAAGAAAATCTTCATCCCTGCGGAACGTGCACCGTGCAAAAGCCGCCTGAGATTCTCCACCAGTGCGGTTTCCTCAAGCATCGGCGCAATCATGCCATTGAGCTTGCCGTCTTCCGCCAGAAAGTCGTTCAGCACGTCGACCAATATCAGGGCGGTAGTTTGAGTTGAGTAGTTCAATGTGTTCATCACGAATCCTTTAGCGGTAGGTAGTACGTTGGCGTTTTGCCAGTTCGCTGGCAATGCGTTGCGACCTCAGTTGGCGCTTTGACCGCCGTCCACAATCAGCGCGTGTCCATTCACATAGGAAGCCAGGTCGGACAGCAAAAACAGCGCGGCCTTGGCGATGTCATCAGGCTCGGCCAGTCTGCCAAGCGGAATATTGACCGCGAAGGGGTGGGACTCGGTACCGTCAACGTTTGCGTCGATCCGTGCAGATGTCATCGGCGTCTTCGTGATCGATGGATTAACGGAGTTGACTCGGATGCCTTGCGAACCCAGTTCTACAGCAGCCGCACGGGCTAGTGCAACGACGCCACCTTTGCTGGCGCTGTAGATCGTCGTGCCGGGATAGGCGATGCTGGCGAGAACCGAACCGTTGAATACGATTGATCCACCGTTGCCCTGCGAGCGCATCTGTGCCGCCTGGGCCTGAAGGCCAAAAAACGCCGCTTTGAGGTTCGTATCGATTACGCGGTCCCACGTCGCTTCATCCAGCTTGTCTAGCGGACCGCCGCCGGAGACGCCGGCGTTATTGAAGGCGTAGTCGAGCCGGCCGAAATGCGCCACGACCTGGTCAACCACATCAGTCATGCTTCCCGACTTCATCACGTCGGCCTGAATGAAAATGGCCTCGCCGCCGGCCGCGACAATGTCCGCTACGACGGCATGGCCTTCGTCTGCGCGACGCCCGGTCAGTGCCACTTTGGCGCCTTCCTTTGCGAAGAGGATTGCGCTTGCACGACCAATCCCAGACGTGCCGCCGGTTACCAGCGTTACTTTTCCTTTGAGCAGCTCCATCACAACTCCTGGTTTCAATTCGATGCTTGTCCGATAGCCGGAGAACCTTCTCCGACCATCGTTTTCCATGAATCCAGTGTGATCTATTTGTGCTATGGTGACTATCCGTCTGCAACGAAGATGAGTTATTCGTTTGCCAAATGAATGATCGCTTCCAGGAATTGAGGCTGTTCGTGCGTGCTGGCGAGTCCGGCAGTTTTTCAGCCGCCGCGCGCGAAATGGGACTGTCGCAGCCCTCGGTGTCGCGTATCGTGTCCGGGCTCGAAGCGAGGCTCGGTGTGCGTCTGTTGCTTCGCACCACACGCAAGATCGTTCCGACTGAAGCCGGCCACGCGTATCTGAAGAAAGCGAAGCAGCTTCTGCTGGATCTCGAGGAGGCAGATGAAGCAGCTCGCGGAGGCGGCAGCCTCAAGGGCACATTGCGCGTGGCGGTCTCCGAGACCTTGTGTATCCGAACTATTCTCCCTAACCTGCGAGACTTTCTGGACGGTCACCCGCAGTTGAAGCTGGAGTTCCTCACTGCAGACGTCATGCATGACCTGGTAGCGGAGGGCGTCGACATGGCAATCCGTTTCGGGCCCTTGCCGGATTCGGCATTCGGTGTAAAGAAACTCGCGACACTCAGGCGGCTGTTGATGGCGTCGCCGTCATATGTTGAACAGCATGGGGCACCGAAAACGCCTGCCGAGCTTGCCCACCACGATTGCATTTTCGGCCCCACCGGAGTGCCGACTCTGCCTTGGGAATTCACGAAGGGCGCTGAAAAAATAGCGGTCAAAATTGATCCGCGTTACTCGTTCACGTCTGCTGAAGCGCTGATCGCGTGCGCGCGCGAGGGTCTGGGTATCGCGCGGGCGTCGGTCCTCATGTGCAAAACAGAGCTTGAAACTGGACAGCTCATAGCGTTGCTTCCGAGGTTCGCGCTCGCCCCTGTTGAAATCCACGCGGTCTTTCCTGCCGGGCGAATACCCTCCCAGAAAGTACGATCGTTTACTGAGTTCCTGGCTGGCGTTCTCGCTGATCTGAAATGACCCACGGGAACCGTGGGTCACAATCACCGGAACATGCTCAGGAAGCGAACTATCAGCTTGGTGAATCAATCGTGACCAACGCGGCTATCAGGCTGAGCGCCTGTCTTCCTCATCCTGGTAGCTCGGGTAGTCGGTGTAACCGAGATGCGTACCTCCCCAGAATGTCGAACGATCATATTGGGTGAGGGGGAGCCTATGTTGCAAACGACGTGGCAGATCGGGATTGGAAGTGAAGTGCCGGCCAAATGCGACGAGGTCGACATCGCCCTTGCGCAGGATTTCTTCCGCGCTATCGCCGTTGAAGCCGCCGGCGGCAATGATCGGGCCGTCGAAAGCGTGGCGTAGCAGAGCAGACGCCACAGGCTTCTCATGCTCGTCGAGCGTTTCGACGCCTTTGATGCGTGGTTCGATAACGTGCAGATAGGCGATGCCAAACCTGTTCAATTGCTCTGCCGCATAGGTAAACGTCGCTTCGGGATTGGAGTCGGATATTGAACCCCACTGTCCGCTTGGCGATAAGCGCACGCCCACGCGGTTCGCCCCCCACACCGATACCAGGGCAGTCACCACCTCGATCAGGAAGCGCGCGCGTTTTTGGATGGTGCCGCCGTACGCATCTGTACGCTTGTTGGTGCCGTCCTGCAGGAATGTATCGGCCAGGTAGCCGTTCGCCGAGTGCAGTTCAACCCCGTCGAGGCCGGCAGCCAATGCGCGCTCGGCACTTTTCCGGTAATACTCGATCACGGTCCGGATTTCGGCGACATCGATCGCCCGGTGCATCGAGACCGGCACCCAGCCGTTATGCGTCAACGCTTCGCCTTCAAACGGCACCTCTGACGGCGCTATCGGCGCCGCACCGCCTGTCAGGTCGACGTGCGACTGGCGTCCGTCGTGCCCCAACTGCATGAAGACGCGGCCGCCCTTCGCATGGACGGCGTCCGCGATTTTCCTCCACCCCGCGATGTGTGAGTCTTCATAGATGCCAGGTGCACCGAGGTAGCCGCGGCTATCGTAAGACACGTGCGTCGATTCGGTGATGATCAGGCCACCGGCGGAAGCGCGTTGGCTGTAGTACTCCAGCATCATCTCGCTGGGACTGTCGTCGCTGTTGGCGCGAAGGCGCGTGGTCGGCGCATGCACCACGCGGTGATTTAATGTGTAAGGGCCGAGTTGGAGCGGCGAGAAGAGTCTGGTCATCGTCAATCCGTGATGAATGTCGAATGCAATTGGCGCAGCGGCGAACTAGCGCTGCTGCCGCTGTGAGGTGGCGCGATCCAGCTCGCAAAATTCACGGTCGGATAAGGTGATCGCGCTGGCCGCAACGTTCTCTTCCAGATGCGCGACGCGGGAGGTCCCCGGTATCGGCAAAATCACTGGACTGCGCTGCAATAACCACGCGAGGGCGATCTGCACGACGCTCGCCTGATGGTTGCGCGCAATGGTGTCGAGAAGCGAGCCGGTGCGGGTCAACTCGCCGGCCGCCAAGGGGAAGCACGGGATGAAGCCAATGCCGTGGGCCGTGCAGTAGTCCAGCACGTCTTCACTACCGTGGTCACCCAGGTTGAAACGGTTTTGCACGGTCGCCACTTTGAAATATTTCGACGCAGCCTTGATGTCGGCCACCGAGACTTCGCTCAGGCCGGCGTGGCGAACCACGCCGCTGTCGATCAGGTCGCGCACGGCGCCAAACTGCTCATCCCGAGGCACCGCCGGGTCGACGCGATGCAACTGCCACAAGCCGATCTGTTCGATACCAAGCCGCCGCAGGCTGCCGTGGGCCTGCTGAACCAGGTAGTCCGGCCGGCCATGCGGGGTCCAATGGTTGGGACCTGTGCGTGCGAATCCCGCCTTGGTTGCCACGAGCATCTCTGCGCCATACGGATGCAGCGCTTCACGGATCAATTCTTCCGAAACGTTCGGCCCATACGCGTCCGCCGTGTCGATGAAATTCACGGCGAGTTCAGGCAGGCGACGCAGCACGCGAATGGTCTCGGCGCGATCTACGGGCGCGCCCCAGATACCCGGGCCGGTGATTCGCATCGCTCCAAATCCGAGCCGGTGGATTTCCGTGTCGCCGCCAATTTTGAAAGTACGGCGTGGGATAGCCATGTTTCACCTTATGCGGCAGTGACCGCACCTTTTTGCACACGAACCAGGTGCTTGCCGATGCTGGCTGTCAGGATCAGCGCCGTGACTTCGCAGAGAGCGGCGGTCCAACCCAGGTTGTTCACCGAGGTGAAACTCAAGGTCAGGGAACCGAGTGCGGCGCCGAGCGAAAAGCCGAGATACATGAACGAAGCGTTCAGTGACAGGGCAATCGGCGTGCCGCGCAACCCGGCCAGATTGATAAGTCCTGCTTGCTGCGCGGGGTAGAAGGACCAGTGCGCAACACCCCAGCCCACGACACCGATCAGGATGGGGACCAGCGCCAACGTCGCCGGCAGCCAGTGCGCGCTCGCCGACATGAGCGAGAAAGCCAGGATCGACACGCCCAGGCAGGGGATGATCACGCGGCTGGGACCGAGGCGGTCCACTGCCTTGCCGCCGATGACCACGCCGATGGCTGCCGCTACGCCCCAGGTGAACAGCACGTAGCCGATTTGTGCGCCATGCAATGGCGTGGTTTTAGCGACGAACAGCGCCAGGTACGTATAGATCGTGTAGGCGCCCATCGCCCAAAGCGTGGTGACGAGCAGGGTCATCAGGATGACCGGCTGGCGCGCAACCTGGATACGCTCGCGCAGCGTGGCAACCGGCAATCCTGCGCCGATATTGCGGGGCAGGCCGAGCAGCAAGCCTGCCGTGGCCGCAGCGGACAGGGCGGCGACGCCCGCAAAGGTCATGCGCCAGCCGAGCCGGTCTCCGACCAATGCGCCCAGCGGCACGCCAAAGGCAACCGCAATCGTGATGCCGCCGTTGACGATGGCGAGCGCCGTGCCGCGCCGTTCCGGACCGGCGATGGCGCCGGCCAGCGCGTTGGCGCCGGGAACATACAGTCCGGCGGCTGCGGCGAGCAGGATGCGGGCCGCCATCAATTCCCAATAGTTCTGGGCGGCCCAGGCGAAGATGTTCGCCACCGTGAAGGCGGAGAGCGACAGGATCATCAGCGTGCGCCGATGGAACGCGCCGGTCAGGGCCGTCAGGATCGGCGAGCTGAGTGCGTAGGCCAATGCAAACACCGTGACTAGCTGGCCCGTGGCGACGATGCTGGTATGCAGGTCCGTGGCAATGTCGGGCAACAGGCCGGCAATCATGAAGCTCTCGGTGCCGACCGCGAATGTCCCTAACGCCAGCCAGTAAAGCGGAGCAAGGGATGTTGGGTGGGTGGTGTTGTTCATCGCGTGCTCCGCTTACGCTACTACTGCGTCGGTGGTGTCGTTGCTATAGAACGGATAGTCGGTATAGCCGACATCTGTGCCGCCGAAGAAGGTGGGGCGGTCATACGGGTTCAGAGGCAACTTAAGGCGCAGGCGTTGGGGCAGATCTGGGTTGGCGATGAAGTCGCGGCCAAATGCAACCAGGTCGGCGTCGCCTGCCTGGAGGATGGCCTCGGCGGTATCGGCCTTGAAGCCGCCAGCGGCAATGATGATGCCCTTGTAGTGCTTGCGGATCAGCTGCGCGGCGACCGGGTTCGGATCCTTGCTGTCGTCGTCGACGTTGCCCAGCACGCGCGGCTCGATCAGATGCAGATAGGCCAGGTTCAGTTTGGCGAGTTCTTCCGCGACGTAACTGAAGAGACCTTCAGGATTGCTGTCCGACATATCGCCCCAGGTGCCACTCGGGCCAAGACGCACGGCCACCCGGTCGCCGCCCCACACCGAGATAACGGCCTGGGTGGCTTCGATCAGGAAGCGGGCCCGGTTTTCGAACGAGCCGCCGTAGATGTCGGTGCGCTTGTTGCTGCCGTCCTGCAGGAACTGATCGAACAGGTAACCATTGGCGGCGTGCAGTTCGACACCATCGAAGCCGGCCTCCTTGCCGCGAATCGCGGCAGTGCGGAATCTCTCCACCAGCCCGGCGATCTCGGGGATGGTCAGCGCGCGGCTCGGCGTGTTCGGGATCCAGCCCGCTTCGGTGTAGGCAACGCCGCCATGCGGCACGGCGGAGGGCGCCACCGGCTGCACGCCGCCTGGCTGCAACTGACTGTTGGACTGGCGCCCGGCGTGATACAGCTGCAGGAAGATGCGGCCGCCCTTGGTATGCACGGCGTCCGTCACCTGCTTCCAGCCGGCGATCTGGCTGTCGTCGTAGAGGCCAGGCGCGCCGAGGTAGCCGTTGCCGTTGGGTGCGGCGATGGTGGCTTCACCGATCAGGAAACCGCCTTCTGACGCGCGCTGCGCATAGTACTCAGCCATCAGCGGGCCGGGCCTGGCGCTTTCTTCGGCGCGCATGCGGGTGAGCGGTGCCAGCACCACGCGATGTGCAAATTCGTAAGGACCGACTTTGATTGCGGAATGAAGCTTGGACATGATTTCCTCGAGATTGAGTGGCTGGTGGCGTTCAATCAACAGCTGCCTTTCGACCTTGAGGAGCAGTGTATGGACGGACGGGGATAAGAAAAATAGGCTAAGGTTCCGAATATCTCGGACAATAAAGTCCGCAATCGAGTCGTTCGCTGCTACAAAACGAGTCGTAGCCGGGTTTCGAACGCTTGCCCGCGTCGCCCAGCTGGCACAAATCGGCCTCGGGCCTCGGGATGCGGCAATGGACAGCCTCAGTGGTATTTCGGTGTTTGTGCAGGTCGCGGAAACGCGCAGTTTTACCGAGGCGGGACGGCTGCTCGGTGTATCGTCTTCGGCGGTCGGCAAGAGCGTTGCGCGCACTGAGGAGCGCCTCGGCGTGCGGCTCTTTCACCGCAGCACGCGCAGCATCACGCTGACGGCTGAAGGGGCGTTGTTTCTGGAACGATGCCGGCGCGTCCTCGGCGAGCTCGAAGCGGCGGAAGCCGAACTATCCGACGCCGCCGGCAGTCCGCGCGGCAGACTGCGGATCAGTACGCCGCAACTGTCCGAGCTGATCATGCCGGCGCTGGACGGCTTCATGCTGCAATACCCGGACATCGAACTCGACGTCGATCTCTCCGATCGCATGGTGGACATCATCGAAGAAGGCTTCGATGTGGTCATACGCACGGGTGACCAGCACGATTCGAGGCTTGTGTCGCGGCGCCTCGGCTCCTGCGGTCAGGTGCTGGTCGCTTCGCCCGGCTATCTCGGGAAGTACGGCGTACCCAGGCATCCGTCTGAACTCGTGCAGCATGCCTGTCTGCTACATAAATTCCCCGTCAGCGGCAAGCTGGAACGCTGGCCGTTTCAGCTTGCTGCGTCGGAGGCGGAGCCGGAGCTGCCGCAAACCTTCGTCGCCAACACCATTGAAGTGCTGGGCTTTCTGGCGCTTCAGAACAAGGGCCTTGCCTTCCTGCCGACCTTCCTTGTGCGCGACGCGCTGGCGAGCGGTGCGTTACAGATCGTGCTTGACGATTTCATCGACCAGACCGTCACCTTCTGGATCTTGTGGCCGGCGAGCCGCTACGCTTCGCCGAAGCTGCGCGTCTTTATCGACTATGTCAGTCAGAATCTGCAGATCTGATCGCGACAGCAACGAATCAGCTAAAAGTCGCGGTGCCGGACTGAAGTGTCCGAAATGATCGGAATCTCAGCCCGTTTATCTCCAATCTCTTGAACTCTACTATTCCCTGTCGCTGCGCAGATGGTCTGCACAGCCTCAAACTGGAGGGTTCTTGTGAACAGTATCGTCAGGCGAGCCACAGGCTCCGGCAAAATCAGGGTAGGCGTTGTTGGGCTAGGCAACTGGTCGGAATATGGGCACCTGCCTTCGCTGAAACTGCTGCCGGAATATGAACTGACGGCGGTGTATAGCCGCAGCCCGGAAAAGGCGGCAGCACTGGTCGCGCGTCATGGATTCAAATACGCCGCAGCCTCGTTGCAGGAACTGGTATCGCATCCGGACGTCGATCTCGTACTCGTGCTGACACCCGCGTTCCGGCACGAAGAGGGCATCCGCGCGGCCATCGAGGCGGGTAAGGACGTCTACTGCGAATGGCCGCTGACGCCGACCACTGAATTGTCGAACGAGTTGCTTGCGTTGGCCGGGAAGGCCGGCGTGCGCACCATCGTCGGCCTGCAACGGCGCCTCAATCCGGGCTACCGCTATGTGCGCGATCTGCTGGAGCAGGGCGAGATTGGCGAAGTACGTTCGGTGCGTTTGCACGTGAGCGTCGAGTACTTCCAGCGTGAACGGCCTGCTTCACTGTACTTCACGATTCCCGAAAAGAACTTCTCCAGCCTGCTGTCGATCTACGGCGGCCACTTCCTGGACGCCTTGTTCACGACGATGGTTGGCTATCCTCAGAGCTTGTCGGCGCTGACTGTCAACCAGTTCAAGGAAGTTACGCTGGTTGAAACTGGAGAAACATTCCCGCATGTCAGCGCCGACCAGGTCGTACTGGCAGGGACTTTCGCCAATGGCGCCGTGCTGACGGTCCATATCGAGGCGGGAAAGCGCAATAACTTCGGTATGCAGCTCGACGTGACAGGCAGCAAGGGCGACCTGAAAATCTGGAATACCACCAGCTTCGGCGATGCCTTCAACCGCATCGAAATCGCGCGGGGTGACCGCCAGCCGCTTACCGGGCTGACGATTCCGGCAGAGTACGAATGGCTGCCGCCAAGCGAACTTGGCGCGAGTGTGCTGGAATTGGCGAACCTGTACGCCGCCCATGCACGCGACGTCAAGACCGGTTCAACGCTTGCGCCCACCTTCGCTGACGCGATCCGGATGCATGAACTGATTGACCAGATCGCTGAGTCGAATCGCACGGGCCAGCGTGTCCCCCTCTCGTTCAGCACGCCTGGTTAAGCCCGACAGCCGGCTCAGGCACTGACGCCGGCTCCAATCCTTGAGCGGCTCCGCCATCCGATTTCGCAAACTTCACCAAGGAAACGCAATGTCTATCCATCCCGTCGTTCTGATCACAGGTGCGTTGACCGGCATTGGCCGTGCAACCGCGCTGGCTTTTGCCCGTGAAGGCGCCCATGTCGTTGTTTCGGGGCGTCGCGTGGACCAAGGTCAGAAGCTGTTGATGTTCGTTAATTCTGCTAGCCGTGTCCACGGCTGCGCTACGGTCAGGGTGCGGGTTTTGAGCCGGTGAAGGTATTGGGGATGCTGGATCGCAAGCGGATCACCGGCTATCTCGACGTGGCGTTCAAGCGCCTGATTGAAGAAGGCCGGCCCGGCTGGGCGGTCGGTACCCCGAAAGCGTAACGTCATAAGAGCCAGAGTGGACACTGCGTCCACTCTGGCTCTTATGACGTTAGATTGGTGTTAGGAGTTTGGCCTTCAGTGCATTGAACGTGGCGAGAACGCTCTGATACTTATCTTGCAGGATTTCGATTGACCTATCCAGGGCTGCAAGCGCTTGCTTTCGCCGACCGTTATCGGGTATGGCCTGGCGCGCAATGTCGGATAGCGTGCAGATTAACTCGGAACGCGGCGCGTGCGTTACTAATGGAGCCCCCATAGCTCTCATCGGCAACACGCTGCATGCCGGTCCACGGGTCGATATCACCAATGGTAGGATCGTCAGAAGGAGGATCAGCAGGGAGAAATGATCCGGGCGCCTGCGGCCAGGCTCCGCTATTGCTGAAGCCGCCACCATCCTCGCCACTTGGCTCCACCGAAACAAAATGAAAGTACTCCTCAATCGATTCAGAGAAAGGAATCAGTCGCTTATCCAGACCATCATGGTGACGAAGTGCCAAAGCCTTTGCCCTGAGATTCAGGGAAAGCTGATGTCGCGGGAAATCTCCTCAAATACCGGATTTTTATCATCCACTGGAATCGTCTCGTCCTTGAGCTTCTCCCAATAACGCTTGAATCTTTCCAGATAGTCTTTCCCATAGACCGTCAACTGCACGCGATCCAATCTGCGACACACAGATCGTCCGTGTCACCCACCCTTTCCATCCCCTGCGCGGACAGGAGTTCGTGCTGCTGGAGCGTCGCAGCACCTGGGGCGAAGAGCGCGTGTATTTCCACGATGAAACAGGCAGGCTGAGACGCCTCCCGGCTTCGTGGACGAGCGCCGCAGCGCCCAATGCATTCGAAGTCCTCTCCGCGGGACGATCCGCATTCCGGGTTGAAGACCTACTGCATCTGGTTGGGCTCATCGCCCGACACCGGGAAGCCAATACGAATGCCGGCAGCAAATCGGGCAAACGCAAGGCGTCAAGGAAATAACGCCGCATGTGTAAATTTAAATAAGCCCATGTTACTCTGGATAAGCTAAAGATTAACGCCCTCCTTGATCCTTTATAACTCACCGATGACACGAAAATTAACTGCGATTATCGTTGAATGCCAAACTGGAAGCGATCAAATAAAAACTTGACATTTCTACATGCCGGGCATAATTTATATTACATGAAACGAGCCAAGAAACCCGACGTGAAACTGGCTGCTCTGCTGGAGAGTGGCACCCTGAACCCGCATGCGCGGGATGTACACGATCCTGCGTTCATTGCCAGCGACTTCTTCGATTCCCGGGATCTGGTGCAGGTACGCTATGAGATGCTTCGCCGCGTTCGTACTGAAGGTCAAACCATAGCCGAGGTGGCAGCAAGATTTGGCGTATCGCGCCCGACTTTCTACAAGGCGCAGGTCGACTTTGATCGTGAGGGGTTGGCGGGGCTTCTGCCGGACAAGCGTGGGCCTCGCGGTGCCCACAAGCTCACTGGAGAGGTGCTGCGCTTCATCGAAGAGGCGCGCGCCACAGAGGGCAGCCTGAGCACGAAGGAGTTGCTCGAACGCATAGCAGCGAAGTTCGGTTTGAATGTGCACCGGCGCACCGTGGAGCGCGCGCTGCGCCGAGAGCCGAAAAAAAAACGCCAGTGATTTCCCTGCGCCCATAACGTCAGACCCGGATGCGCTGGTCGAGGGCTACGAAGCCTTGCGCATCGATGTGGTCGAGAGACGGGGGTGCTGCCCGTCGGGGCGTGGGCTCACGCTCCTGATGCTAAAGGGCATGGTGGCGTGGATGTCGGGCATGCGTGAGATCGTCCCACGCACACCTGCTGCACGCGCCACAACTCACGATGCAGGCCCGAGCGCGGGCATCCCGCAGGACCTGATCGATATCCTGACATCGATGGTGCTCGCAAATGCACTGGAGGAGACGGCATGACTGCCAGTACACCCGACAAGATACAGGCCAGGCATCTCTCGAGAAACGCATACCTGTATGTCCGCCATAATTCCGGGCAAAAAAATATGGCCGAGTAGTTCCATTTTTATTGCGTTGGCAGCGTTTTCGTCCCAACGAAGTCGGCATTATCCTGACTCCTCTCAAGGCAATCCTGATTGGAAGGAGATCATCATGGAGCCGTCATACAGTGGTTCGTGGTCGTTGCGGTGTGTGCTAGAGGGGCCGCTCGCGCCCTATATCAGTTCCTTTACTAAATCACTGGACGACCAAGGATTTGCTCTAGAGTCGAGCCACGTGCAAACCCGATTGGTTGCTGATTTCAGCCGCTGGCTCAAGCAAATACATGCTGTTTTACCAGCGATTACGGACGAGCATATACCGCGCTATCTGCGTTATCGGGCTCGTCATCGATGTCGCAGATCAAGCGACACCTGTGTATTGAAACGGATGCTGGATTTCCTGCGCCAACAGGGTGCCATCGCAGAATTGCCGACCGTTGCCGTCGAGGTGACGCCCTATCGGCAGTTATTGGATGAGTACACGGCGTACTTGCAGCAGGAACGGGTACTTTCGGCCGAGACGATCGATATCTATGTGCCTTTTGCCCGAGTCTTTTTGACGGCCTGTTTCCCTGACCGTAAAAAAATACAACTCGCTTCGCTGCGCGCCGCTAACGTCATCGCATTTGTGCAGGAGCAGGTAAAACTCCTCCATCTGGCGCGGGCAAAAATGATGGTCACTGCGCTGCGATCTTTCCTCCGCTATTTGCTTTACTGCGGCGCCGTCAAGTGTGATCTGGCTACCGCGGTACCTACCGTTGCCAACTGGTCGATGGCATCGGTCCCTCGTGCGATTGCGGTGGAGCATGCGCAAGCAGCGCTCGCATCTTGCAACCGTCAAAGCGCCGTGGGCTCCCGAGATTATGCAATTTTATTGCTGCTGGCCCGACTGGGTTTGCGTGCGGGCGAAATCGTCGCGCTCAAACTGGATGACATCGATTGGGATAGTGGAAGTCTGTATGTGCATGGTAAGGGCGCAAGAGGATGCCCCATGCCCCTACCGGCCGATGTGGGTGAGGCGATCGCCGACTACCTGCAGAAGGGGCGACCGCACAGTACCAGCCGCTCTGTATTTTTGCGTAGCGTAGCGCCGGTGGGGGAGTTTAAGGGGCAGGAAGCCATTGGATCTATCGTTGTGCAGGCGCTGGAACGAGCGGGTGTTGATACGCCTCACAAGGGTGCGCATCAGTTTCGACATCGACTGGCCTGCGATCTCTTGCGCCAGGGTGCTTCCCTGGCAGAGATTGGCGAGCTGTTGCGCCATCGTC
This sequence comes from Paraburkholderia panacisoli, assembly GCF_008369935.1. Taxonomy (GTDB): domain Bacteria; phylum Pseudomonadota; class Gammaproteobacteria; order Burkholderiales; family Burkholderiaceae; genus Paraburkholderia; species Paraburkholderia panacisoli. The sequence goes on from NZ_VTUZ01000013.1 coordinate 25,232, forward strand.
AACCAGAAACAACGGCGATCTATGCGAAGATCGACCTCGCTGCCTTGCGCACACTGGGCTTGCCTTGGCCGGGAGGTATGCAATGAACACACTGCGCGAAGCGGTTCAGAGCTATTTAGCGTTGCGCCGCGGCCTGGGATTCAAGCTGCTTCTTGCCGGCAACGCTTTGCAGGATTTCGTCACCTTTATGGAAAAGCGGCGGGCTGTTCACATCACCCTACGCCGCGTGCTCCAGTGGGCACAGCAACCGAAGCACGCTCAGCTGGCGACGTGGGCAGCACGATTAGGTTATGTCCGCGGATTTGCCCAGTACTACAGTGCCTTCGATCCACACACGGAGATTCCACCGTGCGCCTTGATGCCGTATCGGCCGCGCCGAGCGAAGCCCTACCTTTACAGTAGCGAAGAAATTGAGACTCTACTTCAAGCCGCATTGACTCTTTCCGGCGGAATGGGCCTGCGTCCGTGGACATATTATTGTTTCTTCGGTCTGCTGAGTGTGTCGGGATTACGCCTCGGTGAAGCGCTCGATTTGACACGGGAGGATGTTGACCTGAAGGAAGGCATTATGACGGTTCGGGGGAAATTCGGAAAAATACGGATGGTGCCTCTGCATGAGTCAACCCGGCAAGTGCTTGCTGCTTACGTCACACGTCGTGAGCGTTTTCTTGCTGGACGCTCCGCGCCCCACCTGTTTGTGTCCAGCACGCTCAATCCATTACATCGCGCGGAAGTGTACAGAACGTTCCATTCGTTGTCGCGCCAAATCGGTTTGCGCAGCCCCACCGCTACCCACGGACCGCGTTTACATGATTTTCGCCACCGATTTGCCACAGAGACCCTGTTGCAATGGTACCGCAATGGCGAAGACGTCGAACGCCGCTAACCGCTTTTGTCCGCTTACCTAGGGCACGTTCATCCGAGCGATACCTACTGGTACCTCAGCTTGTGCCCGGAGCTGATGGGGCTCGCGGCAAAACTGCTCGAACATCACTGGGAGAACCCATCATGAAATCGACCATCCGATTTTCCACGCTACTGCAAGCCTTCTTCACCCAGCGACTCATGCAGCAAAAGCAAGTCAGTTCACACACGATCGAATCTTATCGTGACACGTTCCGGTTGCTACTAAAATTCATCCAAAAGAGTCGACACAAGCAGCCGGCCCGTTTGTTGTTCGAAGACATCGATGCACCACTTATCTGCGCATTTCTCGACGATTTGGAAAAGCAACGTGGTATCAGCGCGCGAAGCCGCAACGTTCGTCTCGCCGCCATCCGCTCCTTCTTTCACTATGCGGCCTTTGAAGTACCTTCCCGATCCGAACAGATTCAACGCGCACTCGCTATTCCCACCAAGCGCTATACCCGCACTCAGGTCGGATTTCTGACACGACCAGAGGTGGATGCGTTACTGGCCGCGCCCGATAGGAGGACGTGGAGTGGTCGTCGGGATCACGCGTTGCTCCTGACGTCGGTGCAATCCGGCATGCGCTTGTCTGAAATGACAGGACTCAAGCGGCAGGACGTGACCTTGGGCACAGGCGCCCATGTTCGGGTAGCGGGTAAAGGTCGAAAGGCCAGGTGTATACCTCTCACCGAGCAGGCTCGTGCGATCGTCGAGAGCTGGCTGCAGGAGACTGCCAAGGCAGATAGCGACATCGTGTTTCCCAATGCACGAGGTGGTCGTCTTAGCGCGGATGGAGTGAGTTACATTCTGACGAAACATATTGAGACGGCCCGCAAGACCTGTCCCTCCCTGCGAAAAAAGCGCGTGACTTTCCACCAGCTTCGACACACCTCGGCAATGGAAATGCTGCGAGCGGGTTTCGACGGAACCATGATTGCCCTGTGGCTTGGTCACGAGTCCCCCGAAACCACACAAATCTATTTAGATGCGGACCTCGAACTAAAGAAGAAAATGCTGGAGAAAGCCACACCCCATGACTGTAACCTCGGAATTTACCGGCCTGATGATCAGCTGCTGGCTTTCCTCAATGGATTGTAGCGTGCCAGAATAATGCCGAGCATTGTGCCGCCTCATGCTGCGGCGGCAACCTACAAATAAGATCCTTTATTACGTCATCAATAAGTGCTCGGCCGTATTTTTTTACACGGAATTATGGCGGTAATTCCGATCTCGGAATTACCGCCAGTCGACCTTGCGGCAGGTGTTCGAAAACACGGAGAGTACCCAGCGGCAGTATGCGCTGCGCGAGCGTGCTGTCTCCCTCGGGTGGAGAATTGACCAGGTATTCGTGATCGACTCCGATCTCGGACAATCCGGCGCGTACGCAGTCGATCGCGAGGGCTTCCAGCGGCTGGTCACCGAGGTAAGCATGGGCAAGGCTGGAATCGTGATGGGCCTGGAGGTTTCTCGCCTGGCACGCAACTCGTCGGACTGGCACCGGCTCCTGGAAATCTGTGCGTTGACCGATACTCTCCTGCTCGACGGAGATGGCGTATATGATCCTGCGCACTTTAACGACCGCCTCGTTCTGGGATTGAAGGGAACGATGAGCGAAGCAGAGTTGCATATTCTGCGGGCAAGGTTACGTGGAGGAATCCTTAACAAGGCTCGACGTGGTGAGCTTGAAGTACGTCTGCCAATCGGCTTTGTCTACGATGGCGAAGGACGCGTAATTCTGGATCCCGATCAGCGCATTCAGGAAAGCATCCGCGACTTCTTCCTCACGTTTCGTCGCACCGCTTCGGCCACGGCTACCGTCAAGGCCTTTCGTAGAGCGGGGCTAAAGTTTCCGCGGCGGATCTATCGGGGTCCACGCAAGGGCGACGTCCAGTGGGACGAACTCGATCACTCGCGTGCGCTGTGGGTCCTTCACCATCCCCGCTACACGGGAGCATTCTGCTTTGGACGCACACGCACGCGCAAGCTTCCCGACGGCCATCAGGTATCGCAGACATTACCCCTGGACGAATGGACCGCCCTCATTCGTGACGCGCACCAAGGTTACATTACGTGGGAACAGTTCGAGCAGCATGTGCAGATCCTGCGCCACAATGCCCAGGCCCACGGCTGTGAGCGGGACCTCGGTGCCCCTCGCGAAGGGCCGGCGCTGCTGCAGGGACTGGCGATATGCGGGCGTTGTGGTGACCGGATGACGGTCCGTTACCATATCCACGACACGCAGCGCGTGCCTGACTACATGTGCCAAAGGCGCAGCATCAACGAAGCAGCAGGACGGCCATGCCAGCAAATCAACGGTGATGAACTTGATCAGGCAATCGGCAGGCTTCTGGTGGAAACCGTTACACCCGTGACGCTTCAGGTCGCGCTCGCGGTGCAGAAAGAGCTCGAGGATCGATCAGGAGAGTTCGACCGGTTGCGACGGCAGGAGATCGAACGGGCGGGTTATGAAGTCGAGCTGGCCCGTCGTCGTTACATGCGTGTCGACCCCGACAACCGTCTCGTAGCCGATTCGCTGGAAGCCGAGTGGAACCAGGCACTGCGAGCGCTTGCTGCTGCCCAGGAACGCTATGAGAAGCAATGCGAGAGCGGGACCGTACAGCTCGATAAAAAGCAGCGCGAGAGCATCATGGCTCTCGCACAGGACTTCCCGCGCCTGTGGAACGACCCACACACACCCGCGCGTGAGAAAAAGCGTATGGCCCGTCTGCTGATCGCCGACGTGACGCTGCTTAAGGACACCGAGATCATCGCACACGTGCGTTTCAAGGGTGGCGCAACCCGTGAACTGCGTCTGCCTTTGCCCAAACCGTCATGGCAGTTGAGACAGACTCCGGCAGCGGTCGTTGCCGAAATCGATCATCTGCTGGAAGGACACACTGACCGCGAAACAGCAGAACTACTCAATGCGAGTGGTATGCGCTCCGGTGAAGGCTTGTCGTTCAGCAGGCTGATGGTACGGCGCATCCGTATCGATTACGGGTTGAAGACGCAATATGAGCGCCTGCGGGCGCGCGGACTGTTGAGCGCCACGGAGATAGCGAAGTATCTCAAGGTATGCACGGCCACCATTGCCGATTGGCGACGGGCGGGGCTGCTCAAGGCATACCAATATAACGATAACGGCCAGTGCCTCTACGAGCGCCCTGGCGTCGACGCTCCCAGGAGGTTTGCGCACAAGAACAAAGCTCGCCGCAAGGCGGCTGCAGACGTAACTTCCCCCTGAAATGACAGATGAGGTGCATTATGCCGCGAACTCCTTATGAACGGCTTCAAAGTCTGTCATTGCCGGAGCGACAAAATCAGTAAACGTGTTCCGGTTGAGGGTTTCGCGGCGTTGGACCAGCTGAATGAGCCGGTCCATCAAAAGCCCAAAAGCCGTGAGCGTTGCGACAGGCATTTTATGCTCCTTCATTCAGGTGGGACACGGCCCCCCGGCGCGTCTCCTTCGTAATGGAGTATGTGCCGTGCTGAACCGTCATGGAAGCCAGAGAGGACGCGTCCTCTCTGGCTCTTATGTTCTTCATGAGCTTATTTCCCGTCTCGGTCGCGTTTTGCGATGTACGTCGTCAGCAAGGAAACATACACGCCAAAAGAAAACATATCCGGCCATTGCCTCAGATGCATGTCTTTATATCGCGGACAATAACGTCTCTTTTACGCGATTGAACCGGTAGCAGACAAAGTTGTGTGCGTTTTGAAGGTCAAACACTTTGCTGGCTAAAGCCTCGCGAGCTTTGAGTTGCTTTTCTTCATCGGCGATCGGTTGCTCTGCGATCTCCGAAAGCGTTTTCATAAGTTCAGTAACGCGCTACGTTGCCGTGTCCGGGTATAACATCGCCCGCGATACGGATCAGCGGTTCTTTAGTCGGGTAACCAAAATAATAGCTGATCGATTTAGCGAAAGATTCCAGTTGCGTGTCCAAACTTGGGTTATCGGCTAACGCCAATGCCTTAGTCCTTAGGTTTTCTGAAAGTAGCGAATCCTCAAATAAGGCCGCGAAGACGGGATGCGTTTTTGAAAATGGATATTGAACGTCGGCCGTGACGGCCAGGTACTGTTTGAACCTGAATGAGTCGGTGTATCACCAGCCCGAATGCTGTGATCGTCGCGAGAGGCATGTGCTGCTCCCTGGTTTCAAGCGCTGCAAGGCGGACTCATCAAACGCCATAACTGCCCCCGGTACACTCCGCGGTTTCCTCCCTCGAGCTTTGTCCAACGCCTGCCCGCACGCGTGCTCGCGCACTCAGGGGTGGCGGACAAGGGCAGGCGTCGAACAACGCTTAACGAAGTCAGCCTCTTGACCCATCGTCGATGTGGTCGTTGCCACGATGAGGCGGGCGCTAGCCGCCGCGACCTGACACTGCGGGTACGTGACAGACGTAAGAGACGTGCGTGCGTCGCGGCGACTGAAGTGCGACGGAGCAGATCTGAATGGAGCCTGAGCTACCGTTTGGCGACCCCGCCAAACGGCAACCGTCCGCTAAAGCAACCCGCTGCGCTGACGCACTGCGCGCTTCGCCCCCTGCGACAGCGCGTAATAGGCTACCGCACCTACGACCATCCCCGCGACCGCTTCGGAAAACCACGGTGCCATCCCGTGAACGAGCAACGCGGCGAGCGCGCCGAGTGCCCACGCCGCGAACGCGCTGCCACGAAAGTTCGGTACGTCTTCATCGTACGAATAATGACGGACGAAGATCTGATCGACGATGATCACCGCGCCGATTGGCGGTACCAGCACGCCGAGCAGGTTCAGCCAGTTCAGGAACAGACTCCACACGCCAGCCAACGCCAGCAGGCCGCCAAGCAATCCGAGCAGGACCGTCATGGTTCTCATCTTTTTGCCCGCAATGCGTCCCCAGCCCACCGCGCCGTTGTACAGGCAATGCGTGCACACTGACCCGAGGTTCACGAAGACGAAAATCAGCGCAATGCCCGACAGCACGCCCCCATGGCTGGTCAGAACCGGCATGAAGTTACCACCCTGCGTCGCCGGCGCTGCAGCGGCCCCCGCGCATACGATCGCGATACCGAACACCTGTGCAATCAGGTTCGCAAACGGAAACGCGGTGAGTGTCGCGTAGACCGCACTCTTTCCGTCCTTTGACCAGCGTGTGAAATCCGCGGTCATCGTTCCGGAATCAGCAAAGGTCGCCACCACCAACGTGACGGCGCCGCCGAAGGACATCAGGCTGTTCATGCCAAGCCCGTCGTAAAGAAACACTGTTGATAGTGCGTGCGCCGATCCGATCAGGTACAGCGCTACGAGACCGAGCGCCACATAGAGTGGCGCGGCGATCATGCCGACGATCGACAGCGCACGAATGCCGACGAACGTCACAGCGGTATAGAGCAGCGTGGCCACGATGATAGTCGCCGTTTCGTTCCAGCCGAAAGACGCATGTACCGTCGTGCCGGTGAGGCCCGTCTGAAACGCATACCATCCGACGACGACGCTCGCGAGAAAGCCGGATGTGATTGCGTAGCCCTTTTTGCCAAACGTACGCTCGGCCTGAAGCGCAAAATTGCGACCGGTACTACCGGCGATAAAACTCAGCGTACCGACGTATGTCAGCAGAATGGCGTTGCCCATCAGGATCGCGAGCAGCGCTCGCGAAAAGCCGAGGTTATAGGCGATAACTCCGCCGAATACTGAATTCGTAATGATCATCGGAAAGCCGAACCACACCGCCGCCACCGAAGATAACCGGTGACGATGCGAGAGCGGGACGGGCTTGTGCTCGAACTCTTCGTCGAGCCCGTGCTGTTCGGTCGAACTGGTCATGATGTTCCCCTGGTTCCTGGTCTGGATGCACGGTTTACTGGACGAGGCCGAGTTCCTTGAGCAGCGGCGGCAGGGTGTTGCGCCACGGACGCGCCCGCTCAAATGCCGCCGACGCGCGCAGCACCAGCTGATCATCGAGATGGCGGCCAACGATCTGTAGCCCGATCGGCAGCCCGTCGTTCGTAAAGCCTGCCGGCACGGATGCCGCCGGCTGGCCGGTGAGGTTGATCGGATAGGTGAACGAGAGCCACTGTGTCGGCGCGACCATGCGTCCGTCGGTTTTCTCGGGTCCCTGACAGTGAACCGGGAACGGCGGGACCGTCAGCGTCGGCGTGAGCAGCAGGTCATAGTCCGTCATAAAGCGCCACATCTTGTTCACGACGCTCTTGCGGGTCACCATCGCGTTGGTGAAGTCCTCCGCGGTCCACGGATGATTCAGGAACGCGACCAGATGCGGCGACATCTCTTTGCCCCACTGCGCCGCCATCGCGCGCATGCCTTTGAGATCGGTGTCCATCGCGACGATTGCCCAGAACGCGTCGAAGGGATCGCTCCACCCGGGATGCGCGATCTCGACGTTGCAGCCCAGATCACGCTCGAACACGCGCACGGCATCATCGACGACGCGGCGCACCTGCGGGTCGACCGCCGCGTAGCCCCAGTCCGGGCTGTACGCAACACGCAGCCCTTTCAGGTCGCCGTCGAGCGCGTTGAGCCAGTCGAAACCAGCCGCCGGCAGCGAATGGCGGTCGCGCGAATCAGGGCCGGCGATCACGGACAGCATCAGCGCGCTGTCTGCAACTGTTCGACTCATCGGACCGATATGCTCGAGGCTCTCCCAGCTCGACACACCCGGGTAGCGTTCATCGCGGCAGCCAGGATAGAGCGGCACGCGTCCCATTGACGGCTTGATGCCGTAAATTCCTGAGTGCGCCGCCGGAATGCGGATCGATCCGCCGCCGTCGCTGCCAATGGCAAACGGAACCTCTCCGCTTGCCACCGCCGCGCCGGAACCCGCGCTGGAGCCGCCTGGCGTCATGTCCAGATTCCACGGGTTTCGGGTGGTTTCGAAAACCGGGTTGTGGCCAACACCGCTGTATCCGAATTCCGGCACATTGGTCTTTCCAACGATAATTGCGTCAGCCCGTTTTAGACGCTCGACAACGACGTCGTCTTCGTCAGGCACAAAATCCTTGTATGCGGGCGAGCCGGAAGCGGTCCTGATGCCTGCCGTGGAAACGAGATCCTTGATGCCGACGGGTACGCCCGCCAATGAACCGACGTCGTTGCCGCGCAGAATGCGCGTTTCCACTTCGCGTGCCTGCTCCCGCGCCGCTTGCGACGTAATCGTGCAGAAAGCGTGGATCGACGGCTCTAGTGCTTCTATCCGCGCCAGGTGTGCCTCGACCACTTCAACAGGCGAAAGCTCCTTGCTGCGAATGGCCCTCGCGAGGGCGACCGCGTCCATGCCGCAAATCTGTTGCTTGACATCCATGCTCATCTCCTGATCCGGTTTCTTTTGGGGGATGTGCTAACTATCGGGCGATCTTGTGAACGAGTCTGCACTGTCAATTGAACAGGCTATGGCGGTTTGTTAAAATTTGTGAACAGAAGCGCGAAACCGCTACAGGCAAGGCCGCTACAGGGAAGGTGGGGGCGGTCCAGGCGCGAACGAACAGTGGCGCACTTCCGGATCGACGAGCGAAGAATTCGCGAGGAACACATGCAGCCGAGCCGAACTCCCCAGCGCATTGCCGTGGTCGACGACGACCCGTCGATTCGCGAAACACTTGAAGGCTTTCTGGAGGCGGAGGGCTACGAAATCTGTTGCGCGGCCGACGCCGACGAACTGGACCGCATGATCCGCGTCCGTCCCGTGGATCTTGTGCTGCTGGACATCCGGCTGCCGGGGCGCGATGGCCTGTCGTTGACACGCGATCTGCGCGAGAAGTCCGAGATGGGCATCATTCTGATCACGGGCCGCAACGACAAGGTCGATCGCATTCTCGGGCTCGAATACGGCGCGGACGATTACATCGCAAAACCGATCGACGAACGTGAACTGTTGCCGCGCGTGCGCAACCTGCTGCGGCGTGTGGAGCACAGCCGCAGCGTCAATGCGCCCTCGACGCTGTCGTTCGGTCAGTTCCGGCTCGACACGCGCGGCCGCAGCCTGACCGGTCCGTCGGGCGAAAGCGTGCCCCTCACGACCGCGGAGTTTGATCTTCTTCTGGTATTCGTCAGGAACGCAGGCCAGGCGATGTCGCGGGAGCGGCTGATCTCGGCGATCAAGCGGCGCCGCTTCGAGTCAATGGACCGAACGGTCGACACGCTTGTGCGTCGTTTGCGTCGCAAGATCGAGGCGGATCCCGACAACCCGCAGCTCATCAAAACCGTTCACGGCACCGGGTATCTGTTCTCGGGCCAGGCCGCCGCAGACGACAACAGGACGCGCACCCAGCGCTCCACGTCGCGGTAAATGGTGACGACAGTCAGCGCAGCATCCGAGACCTCCAGCGCGCTTCCTGTTCGGGCGATCTGCTCGAGGTCCGCAGCGGCATCCGCAAGCTGATGAAACCCGACGTTCGATGCGGCGCCCGCCAGGCGATGCGCGTTTTCGGCGACGATTTCGAGGCTCGCCCGGGCGCAGCCGTTCGCGATTCCTTCGAGCGCATCGCTGGCGGTTTGCGCGAACGCCGCGACGATGCGCAGGGTGCGATCTTGTCCCAGCTTCTGGCGCAACCGTTCAATGCGCTCCGGTTCCTCGACCACACCAGATTGCGCCGGCAGCGCCGCCTGTCTCAATGCCGATCGCAGCGTTTCCACCTCGACCGGCTTTTCGATGATCCCGTCGATGCCACGCAGCAAATAGAGTGGTCTGTCCGTGGGCAGCGGATTCGCGGTTAGCCCGAGTATCGGGCCTGTGTGACGATGCGGCTCGTGACTCGACCGGATCGCGGCAGTGGTGGCGAGCCCGTCCATCACCGGCATGCGGATATCCATCAACACGAGATCGAAATGCTGCGTCTTGAGGATATCCAGCGCTTCCTGCCCTGAGCCGGCCGACATCACATCGCACCCTTCGGCGCGTAGCAATTCGCTCACGACGTCGCGATTCAGCGCCACGTCATCGACAACCAGCACGCGCGATGCTGGCGGGTTCTGCGGCGCGCTTTCTTCACGCTCCGCCAATGCGAACGACAAACGAACCGCGAAGGTCGAGCCTTGCCCGACCTCGCTGCGTACCAAAATCGAGCCGCCCATTGCTTCAACGAGCCCCTTGCTGATCGCAAGGCCGAGACCGGTTCCTTCGAAGCGCTTTTCGTGTCCGGTTTCCGCCTGCGAAAACGGCCGGAAGAGCCGTGGGATGACATCGGGTGCGATGCCGATTCCCGTATCGGTCACTTCGATGACGATCTCGATCGAATCGTCGCCGCGCGCCGCGACATCCGTCTTGACCTCGATATCTCCAGACTCGGTGAACTTGATGCCGTTGCTGACAAGGTTGATGATGATCTGCTGCAAGCGCGCGGGGTCGCCGAATACGGCTGACGGCAACGGCGCGAGCGCGCTCACGCGAACCATTAGCCCTTTTTCCGCGGCGGCGGCACTCGCCAGCGTGGCGGCCCCCGTGATCACTTCACGCAAATCGAAGCGGCGACGGTCTAGCCGGATGTGCCGGACTTCGAGCAATGCAAGATCGACGATGTCGTTGATGATCACGGCCAGCGTTTTGCCCGCCTGAATCATGCGGCGCACGATCTGCGCAGCACCGTCGGGAAGCTCATAGCGAACGAGCAGTTGCGCGAGTCCGAGCACTCCGTTGACGGGTGTTCGCAGCTCATGGCTTATCATCGCAAGCGATTCGGATTTCATCCGCTCGAGCGCCTCGGCCGCGTTCTTCGCTTTGACGAGCGCGCTCTCGGCTTCGTGCCTCACCGTGACGTCCGCTACACTTGCGATGATCATCCGCTTCGAGCGAACCACCAATGACTGCCGCGAGACCAGCAGGTGACGCACCGCACCGGCGCCGGCGCCGGTTTCGAATTCGCTGGTTTCGATCGCGCCGCCAGTTTCCTGTTGAGAAATCAGCCAGGCGAAGAGTTGTGCCTCCCGCCGCAAGGCTTCCCGCAGTCTGCCGAGTGAGCGCGGTGGGTCGTCCACAAAGAGATCAAGAGCCTGGCGGTTGGCGAATTCGATCTGCCCTTGTGCATCAACCAGCAGAAGCGGAATTGGCGACGCGTCGAGCAAGCGGTGTACGGAGTAGTCGCTCAACCGGCTCTCGCGCACGAGCAGCAGCAGACACCCCAGGAAGAACACGCCGGCAACGTCCATCGCAATGCGGCCGAACAGGCCAGCCGCCAGCGCGGAAAGCGGCGCGGACGTCATGACGGCGACCTTGCTGCCACGAAGCGACGCGAACAGTGCTCCGTTGCGGATGACGAACCGACCTTTGGTGTCTTCGTTCTGCGCCTCTGCCAGAGGACGGCAGGCGGGATTATCCGCGCAGTCCGATGGGAGCGGAACCGCGATCGTCTTCTGCCCCGGCCACGCGGCAATGCCTGCGAGCCGGTTGGTCGAATGGCGTGCGCTGTCATCGATGAGCGCTACACCGTCCGACGTATTGGAACGGGCTTCGGCAGAGGCGAACTGGATCGCAAGACGTGCCTCATGCAAGCGAAGATTGTCGAGCGCGTCTTTGCGTGCCTGGAAAAGCAGGAACGCAAGCGAGGAAATCAGGACGATGACCACAATGCCGGTTCTCGCCTCGGCCGGAGGACGCGGGGTGACCGTTCTCTTTCGGGTGCCGAACATATGTGTCAGTCGAGCGCTTCCGCCCCGGCAGAGTCCGCGCCGAGATCTGCGCCCAGACGATGCGAAGCGATACCGGACAAAACGAGATACAGGCAGCCGGCTGCGGGCGCGCTAATCAAAGGCGTGACTACGCCGGGGATCAGCCGGTGACAAAGAAACGCCACCATCATGCCTGCCCCAGTCGCAAATAGCGCGGCCAGGTTCACCGGCGCCACCCTGGTGCGCGAAAAGCCCACGCGCACCCTCAGGACGTAGTAGTCCGCGACGATCACACCGCCGATTGGCGATGCAATGGCTGTAAGTAGCAGCGTCCAGCTGGACACGTCGCCGACGCTGTCGGTAATGGCCAGAAAAATGCCGAGAAGCGTGGTGGCGCCCGCGACTCCCATCCACGGCAGTGTCGGAAATGCGCTTTTGAACGTCACGCCGGCGTTGGTCAGGCATGCATCGCAGGTGGTCCAATTGGAAACGATGACGAGCACCAGCAGTAGCCACGACAGCGCATTGCCTGCAGTAAACAGGTCGTTCACTCTGATGCCTGACGCCGCGACCAGCACACCGATGATCAGGAACGGCAGGTTCGCCAGCAGAAAGCCGAACGCGGTCGCCTGTACCGCTTCATTTCCGGTGCGGCAGAAACGCACGATGTCACCGGTCATCGTACCGCTCACGACGAAGGTGCCGAAGGCAATGCACACGCCCGTGCCGAACGGCAGCGTTCCTCCGATCGGACCGTCCAGCAGCACAGCCCATTTAGGTACGAGTTGATGAGCAAAGACGATTGCGGCGAACAGCGTCATCGCGGGGATCGCGATCGCCGTCATGTTGAAGCCGTGGCTGATGCGGACGATGACCGGCATCGCGAACAGAACGCCTATGACGCAAATTGCGAGTGTCGAATCGCCCGGCAGATGCAGTACGGCGGCCAGGATTAAGGCCGTCACCGCAACGTGAAAGGCGAACCAGCCTGTGACGAGTGACCCGAGCAACGTGCCCGGGATCACGGCGCCCCATCGGCCGAAGACTCCTTCAAGTACGAGTTGCGAACTCAAGCCCCAGCGGCCAGCAGCGAAACCGATCGCCGCCGAATAGATGAAGAGGATCCAGTTGCCGAGGGTCGCGGCAAACAGTGCGTCGAGCGTGCCTAACGAGGCCTGAAGATGACTGCCGACGATGATGGAGGCAAACGCGGACGAGAAGCCGGACCACGCGAACGCGGGGAAGATGAGCCCGCGACGTCGTGGTAGTGGGATTGGCCTGGTTCCGCTGCCGTCGTTTGCTTCGCGGAGGAGGTTCATGGATGCTAGTCAACCTGCAATATCGGGGAGAGATTTACATGTCAGATAGTCTCACAGCCGTGGGGTGCCGGCCTGCCGGTTTGAACCCCGGCCGCAACACGCTACAACATGGCAGAGCGTCGTGCCGGATGCTTCGATATGCGCCCTATTCAAATGTGAGGGACTTCCCCAACCTGAGGCGACGTTGAGGTCGGACGGCATCGAGTGCCAGGATTGAGGTGTCAGCCATCAATCTGAACAGGAGGGGAAGTCATGGTCCAGCTTACTACCGTCGGAATCGACCTGGCAAAGGATGTGTTCGCGATCTGCGTGCTCGATGCCACTGGCGCTGTGCTGCAGCGGCGTGTGCTGCGACGCGATGCGTTCATGCGATGGGCCGAGCAACTGCCTCGGTGCCGCGTCGCGATGGAGGCCTGCGGCTCCTCCCATCACTGGGGCCGCTGGTTTGCTGCGCTTGGTCACACGGCCCGGCTTATTCCAGCCGAGTTCGTCAAGCCGTTCAGACCGGATGGCAAGAATGATGCAGCCGATGCTGAGGCCATCAGCGTTGCGGCGCGGCAGCCGACGATGCGTTTTGTGGCGATCAAATCCGTCGAGCAGCAGGCGATTCTGGCGTGGCATAGCGTGCGTAATGGCTGGCAGGAGGAACGTACCGCGTTGCTGAACCGGACCCGCGGGTTGCTGGCTGAATTCGGCGTGGTGATCGCACGCTCTGCGGACCGCTTTATCAGCGCGTTGCCAATCCTGATCGAAGACGCCAGGCTGCATGACCCGGTGAGTGCGATGCTGCTGGAGGTGCGGGAACAACTGGCGGCGCTGAACCTGCGGCTTGCACGCTGCGACCAGCAGATTGCCACTCACGCCAGAAGCAGTGACGTTGCAAGACGCGCCGGCGAACTGCTCGGCGTCGGTCCGGTGACATCCAGTGCCCTGGCTGCGACCGTTCCCGACGCGAAGGTCTTCCGCAATGGCCGGCAGTTCGGCGCCTGGCTTGGCCTGACCCCGCGCCAGCACAGCTCAGGTGGCAGGACGCGGCTCGGACATTTCAACCTGCGCGGCAATGTCTATCTGCGCACGCTGCTGGTTCAGGGCGCCCGAAGTACGTTGCAGGCGGCTTGCGTGCGTGGGGTCGGCACGCAGCGCCGACTGCAACGATGGATCAGGCAACTCCATGAACGCAAGGGCTATCACAAGACGTTGATTGCGATTGCAAACATGCACGCCCGGATGCTGTGGGCGATGCTCGCCAGGGACGAACACTACGATGCCGACGCCTGGCAACGCCACCCCATGCATCCGCCGTTACCGCCCGCTACCACCTGACCTGATCTCCACAATGCTCAACTACTGCTCGACGCGATAGCAAGACGAGGTCGGACCGAACAGGAGAAGAACCCGACGATTCTGTTGGCGAGTCGTTACCGCATGAGGCTTACTTACTGACGCCTGTTCGCCGGTTTTCAAATAGGGTTCTCCTGGGCGACTCATATCATGGCCCGCCCGATACGTCTCGGGCAACAAGGCCGTTTGCAAAGACGCAGTCTGTTGCTGGTATTGCTTCGACGTCACAGCAGCAGCCGACTTGAGGAAAATGAAATGACTACGCCAACCGGCCCACCCGCATGCGCGCGTCGAATGTCTGCAAGCGTCGAAAAAAAATCGAACCCCGATCTTGACTCTCGGGGGGAGTCCTTGCAAATTGAATCCGCAAGTTGCATTGGTGAGCAACGCAATTCGAAGAGCTCAGCAGCGGGGAGCAAAGCTGATCGTTCGATTCTCGTAAAAGCGAAAACGCCGAGGTGGCCGCTTCCAGGCTTTCGCTCAAGCCTGGATCCGATGAGGCGATGTGCTGTGGGCGGTTGAAGGCGTTGTCATCCCGGGGGCGCATTAGCCCCGAAATCAAATGACAATGGCGAAGTAGAGGCTCGCCAACCATGAGATTGACCCGCAAAAACGGACATCTATCCTTTGGAGAAGGAGGTGCCGATTATGGGCAAGCATCGTACCCCGTACCCGGCGGAATTTCGGGCGCAAATGGTCGAGCTGGTGAAGGCCGGACGCAGGCCGGAGGAACTGGAAAAGGAGTTCGAGCCGACTGCACAGACCATCTACAACTGGGTGGCGCAGGCTGATCGCGACACAGGCGTGCGGCATGACGGTCTGACCACAGCTGAACGGCAGGAGCTTACACGGTTGCGTCGTGAAGTCCGGCAACTGAAGATGGAGCGCGACATCCTCTCTCACGCGGCAGCCTGGTTCGCGAGGGAGACGGGATCCATTCCACCGAAGGGCGGTACGGATTCATGAAAGCGAACCGGGCCCGCTGGCCCATTGCGATGATGGCACGGCTGCTCGGCGTCTCGACGAGCGGCTATTACACGTGGCTGGTGCGAGAGCCCGCGATGCGCACGCGTAGCGATGCGCAACTGCTCGCGCGCATCCGCACGCTACATGCGAGCTCGCGCGGCACATACGGGGCACCGCGTATCCATGCGCAGCTCGCGCGTGAAGGCGTACACGTGGGACGCAAGCGGGTGGCGCGCCTCATGCGTATGGCGGGTCTGTGCGGGGCAAGCCGGCGGCGCTGGCCGCGCACCACACGGCCACGCGCAGGCGCCCGGCGTGCGCCGGATCTGGTGCGTCGGCACTTCAGTGCCGACGCGACAAACGTGCTGTGGGTCGCAGATGCGACCTATGTACCCACGGGCGAAGGATTCCTCTATCTGGCGGTTGTGCTGGACGTATTCAGCCGTCGCGTCGTCGGCTGGGCGATGTCAAACCATCTGTACACCGAACTGATGTTACGGGCGCTGGACATGGCGTTGCAGCAGCGACGCCATGACGGTGTGATTCTACATTCCGATCAGGGCTGTCAATACACCTCCATTGCCTTTGGGCGGCGCTGCCGCGAAGCCGGCGTGCAACCGTCGATGGGGACCGCCGGCGACGCCTATGACAACGCGATGTGCGAGTCGTTCTTCGGCACACTCGAAGCCGAACTGCTCTGTCGCGAACACTTCGCGACGCACGAACAGGCACGGCGGCGTCTCTTCTCGTTTCTGGAATTGGGTAGCCCCGTGCCCTTGCGGACACGGAGCCCCCGAAGAACCGTACGTGCGAGTTTCCCCGCATACGGCTCGAGCACCGCGTTAAGCGTCGCACTGACGCCGGCCTTGCCGGAATCGCACAGGGCCTTCGCAAACCCTCGCGTCGTCGGTCTGCCTGATCACTCAGGTGAAGGGCGCTGAACCGGCTCGCGCCGGCCACTCTCAAGCTGCCTTTCATGAGACCTCAGGTGCGCGTCTGCGACAGCTGCACCATACGGAAGTCAGCACCCTTTCAGGTCGGGGCAAATTTTGAACCCCTATCCGGGCGATTACAGTCCGGCATTCGCTTTTTCCGCGTTCTCTTACCCGCTCCCCCAACAGCTTGCCTCACGGCTCGCCTGCCACAGGTCCAGCTTCAGACCGATGGCGGAGAATCGGGCTTACCACGTTCCCGTTCCTGCCGACCCAGATGCAAGTTGAACTTCTCCTTGCAGCGGGTCTGTCCGTTTAGCGCCCGTCTTTTCCCCGGCAGCGTCGCGACGACGTGCTCCTACAACCCAAAGGAGCATCCAGCTGCGTGCCTTTTGGCTCGGGCCTGTAAGCCGCTTCGGCCCGTTGTTGTTTACGAGGTTTATCAACGGTTCACATCTGTTGCGCATGCGGAACTTGCCTGGCCTCCACGCCGCATTGCGGCTTGCAGCGTCGTCACTCACTGTCGCCAGTGATGACGTCTTTCGACGAGACGTTGTCCCTGGAGCTTCGCACCTGACCGTTACCAGTCACGCACGTCCAGGTAGACAACTGCCGGTCGTACGGCAGGTCACGGCACGGCAAGCCGCGCGTGACAAGACAGAAACAGACTTTGCCATCCACTACATTGCCGATTTGCGTCCGGCGGACGGCGACACGTGTCGCACGAGCTGGTACAACATACGCCGCCTCCACAGCAGCATCGGCTACTGTTCGCCGCTCGAGTTCGAAAACCTGCATGCGCAAGACCAAAGCTTATCGTCGCGCGGGTTGTCCACCGCCGGGCAGCGTCATGGTCGTGACAGGCGACCCGCCGCCCGGCCGTGGACAACCCGCGATTTGATCTTATCGGGAGGTGCCACGCCGCATTAAACTCAACTGCAGATCTATCCGTCGAACCGGGTCAACCTCACCAATTGCTTCAACGTGTTTGGGGGTGCCCAAGGTAAAGGCAGAGTTCGGCCAGCAAACGACCTTCGCGGACAACAGGGTTCAGACATTCAGGTGTCCGTTGCGCCCTGGCTTCAGCCAATCATTGCGCATCGCTCAGCGTCAAGTCGAGACGCCTGGGAGGGCGAGCTCCGTCACGCAGATCGGGAGCCACCCGATGGGTAACTGGCAAGCAATGCAGAACAGCGCTCACGCAGGAAGGCATGCAACTCGTTAATCGCCGGCGTCAGTTGCGCACGGTGAGCACAAATCAAGTGCAGCGGCGCAGGCTCGCAATACTCTGGTGGAAATAACTCCACCAGTCGCCCTGCCTTCAAATCGTCGATGAGGTCCAGTCGCGACTTGTAGACAAGGCCTTCCCCGGCTATCGCCCAGCGACGAACTGCATCGGCATCGTCGCTGATGCGATTGCCTGTGACTGCCACGGTGCGCTCGCCGCCAGGCGGGGTAAAGCGCCAGCGTTCATGTATCTGCTCGCTCCAGACGTACCGAAGGCAGTTGTGTCGCCGCAGGTCGTCAACTTTAGCCGGTGCGCCATGCCGTTCGATGTACGCAGGCGCGGCGCACAATGCGCGTCGGTTGTTGTCAACCAGTTTCATGGCCAGTAGGGATGAATCTGGCAGCGCTCCGTAGCGCACGACTGCATCCAGCGGCTGGCGGATCAGGTCGGCCGCACGGTCGCTCATTTTCACGTGCAGCGACAAACCAGGGTGCCGGTGCTGGAATTCATCCAGCCAGGGCAACAGCAGGTTTCGACCAAAGTCAGACGGAGCGGACAGCCGCAGCGGGCCGGACAGCGCCCCCCGGCCGTTTGCCAGGGCCTGCTCGCCCTGCTCGAGCGCACCAATCATGATCCGCGCATGCGGCAGGTAACGCTCCCCGGCCTCTGATAGTTGCATGCTTCGCGTGGACCGCGTGAACAGGCGCGTGTCCAGTGCCTTTTCGAGCCGTTGCACTGATGCACTCGCATGTGCAGGCGCGATATTCAGCTGGCGCGCCGCCTCCGAGAAGCTGCCGTAGTCCACCGCGTGCACGAAGATCTGAACGTCATCGAGTCGAATCATTTTCATTGAAATGCAGAAAGTGTTTGGGCGCTGCGGGTATTTATACGCATCTCGACGAAAGATAACATGGCCTCAAACACCCTTGGAGACCACGTGTATGAAAGCCATTGGCTTCTATCAGAACCATTCCATCAGCCACCCGCAGGCGCTGCAGGACATCGAGCTGCCGACGCCGGAACTGCGCGACCACGATCTGCTGGTGGAAGTGAAAGCGGTGTCGGTCAACCCGGTCGATACCAAAATCCGGCGCGGCGGCGATATTCCAGAAGGGGGGGCGCGCATCGCCGGCTGGGACGCGGCGGGAATCGTCCGCGCAACCGGAGCGTTGGCCTCGCGTTTCAAGCCAGGCGACCGTGTCTGGTACGCCGGTGACATCAAGCGGCCCGGCTGCAACAGCGAGCTGCACGCCGTGGACGAACGCATCGTCGGACCTATGCCGACATCACTGGACTTCGCAGAGGCCGCTTCGTTGCCGCTGACGGCGATCACCGCGTGGGAACTGCTGTTCGACCGTCTGCGTGTTCAGGCAGTGGACCCGACCGACAACAACGTGCTGCTCGTAATCGGAGCGGCGGGCGGCGTCGGCTCGATTCTGACCCAACTGGCACGCGAGCTGACTGGTATGACCGTCATCGGCACGGCCTCGCGGCCGGAAACCCGCGAGTGGGTGCTGGCTCATGGCGCGCATTACGTCCTCGATCACCATCAGCCTTGGGCATCCCAGTTGGCCGCGCTCGGCATCGAGCACGTCACCCACGTTGCCGGGCTGAACAACAGCGCCGCCTATGTGCCTCAAATCGCCGCCGTGCTGCGCCCGGAGGGCCAGTTCGCGCTCATCGACGACCCGGTGGGTCTGGACATCGGTCCGTTCAAGGGGAAATCCATCTCGATTCACTGGGAGCTGATGTTCACCCGCGCGATGTTCACCACCGACACCCTCGCACGGCAACACGCCTTGCTGCGCCGCGCCGCGGAGTTGGTCGATCTGGGCCGCCTCAAGCACACTCTGACCCGACGCATTGACGGCATCAACGCCGCAGGTCTGATCGAGGCGCATGCGCTGGTCGAGGCGGGCAACATGATCGGCAAGGTCGTCGTTGCCAATCGCTGAACCCTTCTAACAACGAGCATCAACATGACATCGCAAATCATCAGCACGACAACGATCAGCCTGGAAGCCGCGCAAGCATTGCTGGCAGAAGCGCGCCGCGCCTGCGCCGCGCGCGGGTTCGCCGCGACAATCGCCGTTACCGATGCAGGAGGCCATCTGCGCGCTTTCGAGCGCTCCGATTCCGTCCCGTTCCTGACTGTTGACGTAGCCATCGACAAGGCATGGACCGCCGCGTCGTTCGGCATGGCCACGCACCAATGGAATCAGTACATGACCGAGCCCGCCGTTGCGCCGCTGGCGCACCATCCGCGGCTGACGCCGGTCGGCGGTGGCGTACCGATCTTCCACGAAGGGCGTCTGGTGGGGGGCATCGGTGTTTCTGGCGGAACATCGGTTCAAGACCATGAGGCCGCTGAGGAGGCGCTGCGTCACGCAGGGTTCATGCAGTAAGCTTGGGCTGCTAGCGGGATCTGTGGCAGCCGCACTCACTGCAATGACTCCGATTCACGCCAGCGCTTTTTTCCGCAGTTTCCGATCAAGGTGAGAAAGCACTGGTCGTCACCCGCGCATATCGCCGTGTTGAGCTGTGCTTACCGTCAATCGACGAACGTCCACAAAGCCCGAACTGTTGCTCGTGACGGGCCGGCCCGAATGGCCGGTCCACTTTGATAATTGCCGTTGGAGCTGTGGCGGCTCGAGCGGCCGCTGTGGGTCCGATTGTCGCCCTTCAGGCCAAGGCAACCCACACCAGGTCAGGGTTCGGCTAATAACTCTGGGTGCCGCTAACTTCAGTCGCCGACCCGATATCCAAACCTAAGTTAGCCGTCGTTGCCCACACTCATGACGCCCGCCCGCCGGAGCGCGAATTTCGAATCTTACTGTGGGAGTTGCAAGACCACCAGTGCCGTCTAGCTATGTGCTCGAAAGCATTGGGTACGTTGATTCGCGCGTCGGGGCATCCATAGAGGCGTGGCGGCGCTTGCCAGCGGGGTCACGACTCACCCGTTTTACTCCAACACATCGAAAGACCTGGACGGGAGAGTTGTCCGTAAAGAGGCTCCGCCGGCTCGCCTAAGTCAATCGGACCTAAACACAGCCAGCGGAGTCAATCACGACTCTTACCGAGCTGCAACGATGTTCGTATCTCAGTACGCACACGCGTTTGTTGGTTGGCTCATCGGTTTCCAGTTGGTGCAGGAAAGCGGTCCAGGGATGCCTGACAAAAACGCCGCCCCCCGCCGGGGGTACGGCGCATGTCGAACGGTCCTGAAGAAACGACCGTCAGGCGCTTTTTTCCCCAGCGGCCGGAAACGGCAAGCTGTGAAGCCGTTTGCCAGTGGCCGCGAAAACCGCGTTCGCGACCGCCGGCCCGACCGGCGCGACACCCGGCTCGCCGACGCCGGTCGGTGCTTCGCCCGACTGCACGATATGCACCTCGACCTTGGGCATCTCGGCAATTCGCAGCACCTGGTAGCCGTCGAAGTTGTTCTGCTCGACCTTGCCGTCCTTCAACGTGATCGCGCTGTGCAACGCCGCGCCGAGACCGAAGCCGATGCCGCCTTCCATTTGTGCGGCGATGACGTCGGGATTGATCGGCGTGCCGCAGTCCACCGCACAGACGACGCGTTCCACTTTCACGTTACCGTCCTTGTCGACGGAGACTTCCGCGACCTGCGCGACGAACGTCTTGAACGCCTCGGCCACCGCGATGCCGCGCCCGCGGCCTTTCGGCAACGGTTTGGCCGGATCCCAGCCCGCTTTCTCCGCGGCGAGTTCGAGCACGGCCCGCATGCGCGGTTCGTGGACGAGCAGGTCGCGACGGAAGATGAACGGGTCCTTGCCCGCGGCCTGTGCGGCTTCGTCGATGAACGCCTCGACCGCGAATGCCGTGTGCGAACTGCCGACTACCCGCCACCACAACACGGGCACGCCGGTCTGCGTGGTCGTCAGTTCGACTGAGATGTTCGGAATCGCGTAGGCCACGTTAGCGGCTCCCTCGACGGACGTCCCGTCGATCCCGTTCTTGACCATCACGCTTGCGAACGGCGTGCCGGCAAGGATCGACTGACCGACAATGCGATGGCGCCAGCCGACGAGCTTGCCGTCGGCGGTCAGACCCGCGTCGAGCTTGTGGAAGTACATCGGGCGGTAGAGGCCGCCGTGGATGTCGTCCTCGCGGGTCCACTGCAGCTTGACCGGCGTGCCGTTCGCACCTAGCGCCTTCGCGACCGACACGGCCTCGACGATATAGTCCGACCGCGTGTTCGCGCGCCGCCCGAAGCTGCCGCCCGCATACAGCGTGTGGATCTTTACCTGCTGCGGATCGAGCCCCGCCGTGTGTGCGGCGTTGCCCTGGTCGACCGTCTGGAACTGATCGCCTGCCCATATTTCGCAACTGTCGGCGGTGAGCTTGACAACCGCGTCGAGCGGTTCCATCGGCGCGTGGGCGAGATACGGGAACGCATAGGTGGCGGAGATTTTCTTCGCCGCGCCCGCGAGCGCCTGTGTCGCATCACCGTCTTTTCGGGCGGATGCGCCGGGCTGCTCGGCGAGCTGCCGGTATTCGGCCATGATCGCGTCCGAGCTGCGCTTTTCGGCCTTCGAATCGTCCCATTCGACCTTCAGCGCATCGCGGCCCTGCTTCGCCGCCCAGAAGCCCTTCGCGACCACAGCAACGCCGCCCGGCACCTGCACGACCGAGACGACGCCCGGCACCGCTTTCGCGGCCGACGCATCGAACGACTTGACCGTCGCACCGAAGAGCGGCGGACGCTGCAGCAGTGCGACCAGCATGCCGGGAAACGTCACGTCGAGCGTGAACTGCGCTGTGCCGTCGGTTTTCGGTGGCACGTCGACGCGCGGCAGCTGATGGCCGATCAAACGAAAATCCTTCGGCGACTTGAGGGTGACCTTGTCCGGCACCGGCAAGCGGGCTGCGGCCGACGCGAGCGAGCCGTAGGTCGCGGTCCGATTCGTGGCCGCGTGATGAACGCTGCCGTCGCGCGTTGTCAGCTCGGTCGCGGGCAACTGCCAGTGCGCAGCGGCGGCGGAGACCAACATCGCGCGTGCTTTCGCGCCGGCTTCGCGCAATTGCATCCACGAGTTGGCCATCGCCGAACTGCCGCCCGTGCCCTGGATCGTGCCGAAGGCGAGATTCGCGTAGCGCTTCGCGTCGGCTGGCGCGCTTTCGACACGTACCTCATGCCAGTTCGCATCCAGCTCTTCGGCGACGATTGTCGCGATGCCGGTGTACGCGCCTTGGCCCATCTCGACGTGCTTGGCGATAACCGTGACACTGTTGTCGGGCGCGACGCGTAGGAATGCATTGGGTGCGAACGTCGCCTCGGGCATCGTGGCAGCGAGCGCGCGGCGGCCCGTGCCCGCCCATTCGAAGCCGATGGTGAGACCGACTGCCGCGACGGCGCCGGCTGCTTTCAGAAAGGTCCGGCGGGATGGGCGTACCGCACCTGTGAGATCGAGATCGGTCGTCATGGTCAGGCCTTCAGGGTGGCAGCGGCTTCGTGGATAGCCGCGCGAATCCGGGTGTAGGTCGCACAGCGGCAGAGATTGCCGTTCATCGCGGCGTCGATGTCGGCGTCGGTGGGCGTGGCGTTATGTTCGAGCAAGGCTGTCGCGGACATGATCTGTCCGGACTGACAGTAGCCGCACTGCGGGACCTGCAGCTTGACCCATGCGACCTGAATGGCTTTGGCGGGCCGGCTTTCGATGCCTTCGATGGTCGTGATGCGCTTGCCCGCGACGGCGGCGAGCGGCAGCACGCACGAACGGGTGGCTTCGCCTTCCAGATGAACCGTGCAGGCGCCACATTGCGCCATGCCGCAGCCGAACTTCGTGCCGTGCAAGCCCGCGTTCTCGCGGATTGCCCAGAGGAGAGGCGTAGTGGGATCGGCATCGAGCGTAACGTTCTTGCCGTTGAGGACAAACGATGTAGACATGGAACCTCTCTGTGGGGAAAGCCCGAACTCGGCGCCGGGTGTACGCGGCAGTGTGACCGACCGCCTGCCATTGCGCTTACACAATCCTGCAAAATTATTGAACAATGCTGCAAATCGAGCAGGCCGGCCGTGGCTGCCCGATAGCGGTTAGGTATGCTCGATTCCGTCAACGGAGTTCAATGCACATGAAACAGAATTCTTCCTGGTTCGATCCTTCGGCGTCGCGAGAAACGGCACGCCGCGAACTCGCCGCGCTCATCAGCCGCTTCGCGCCAGTGGACGGCGCGCATCAGACGGCAATTCCCTCGCTGACCTTCTACCGATACTCTGCGCCCGCCGATCTCGGCTGCGGAGTGACGAGCTCCGCGTTCGTGTTCGCGGCACAAGGCGCCAAGCGGGTCGTGGTAGCGGGGCAGGCTTACGACTACGATCATCTGCATTGCCTCGTGACTTCCGTCGATTTGCCGATGACGTCGCAGGTTACGCGAGCGTCGCCCGACGCGCCTTATCTCTGCGTGAAGCTCACGCTTGATTCGCAGCGCATCGTCGAACTGGCGACGCAGGTGCATCTGCCGGAACCGGGTGCCGTGTCGGCGGGAGAAGGCATCGCCGTAGGCTCGCTGTCGGCACCGGTTTTCGATGCAGCGCTGCGGCTCGTGCGATTGCTCGATACTCCGGGTGACATTCCAGTACTCGCGCCGCTCATCGAGAAGGAATTGCTCTACCGGCTGATGACAAGCGAGCAGGGGAAGCGACTGCGACACATCGCTGTGAACGGGAGCCAGACGTACCGGATCGCGCGGGCGATCGAGTGGATCCAGAATCACTACACCGAGCTTTTGCGGGTGGAGATGCTGGCGCAGGAGGTGAACATGAGCGTGTCGTCGCTCCATCATCACTTCAAGAACGTCACGACGCTGAGTCCGCTGCAGTATCAGAAGCAACTGCGGCTGCACGAGGCTCGGAAACTCTTACTCGGACAGAACGGGGATGTCGGGTCGGTGGCGATCAGGGTCGGGTATGACAGCCCTTCCCAGTTCAGCCGTGAATATAGCCGGCTGTTTGGGGCGCCTCCACTTCGCGATGTGGTGCAGCTAAGGCGCCGGAACGTGAAGGGGTTTGGAGAGTAGGGCTGGCGACAGTCAGACCCGGGATTTTATAGAGTCAAAGCGAATTTACCCCAATAGCGCACGTATACACCCCCGTCGCAAACAGCCATGGTTTATGGTTCCCGAAGGCGTTCCTACTTTTGAGGGGCGAGTCGGCGAGCCAGGGGAGCTATTTCGCTACGGAGTGAAAAGAGAGTCGACGCGCAGCCATGAGCGCAGCATTGACCGTGTCGCCGACGATTGGGCCGCTGGGATACGACCGAGGGACCCGTGTCCCTTGATCCATTCGCTGTTGGGCCCAGTTCGTTTAAGACACTATGACTTTCCGTGAGGCAGAGGCTGGCCCGCCGTGAGGTTCGAGCTAAGTATGCAAATCGCACGAGGCGGCACGCGGGCCAACTACGGACATTGACTTATGCTTTCACTGGGACGTTCTGACGTCGGCTACGCCCAGAAAGCGGGACCTTAGTTCGCCGATCGTTCGGGCCGCTTCCTCGGTGCTTCGACACGCTTGCGGTCAGGCACGGCGTCGCTGTTCACTAGCCGCAGACCGTCGGCATTGGAAGCCGGGAGATCACGTGCCATGTCACCGCGTTGCGCCAAAAGAAGAGCTTCAAACGACTTCGCATTGCTTGGGCCCACCTTGAAAAGGCGCACTGCACAAGATATTCGGTGGTTACGCTGTGAATAGCGTGATCAGAAAGATTGCGAATCGATAGCCTGGAACGATGAGGCCAGCCGCCAGCGCTGTAGCTACCGCCTTAATGAGCCGTGGGATCCCGTGAGAGCCGAAGACGGGTTTCAAAGCAAGAAACACATAGCCGCCACAGAGGCCAAGATTGATGATCGAAAGAAGGTTGTCGACGACGGGTGAATCGAGTCCGAGGCCGCCTAGACGGATCTCGATGGCTGCGACGGCCAGCGCGAGCGAGAACAGCAACAGCAAGAACGCATAGAGATGGAGTGAGAAATAGACAAAGGTGACAAAAGGCTTGCGCGCGCGGAGGAAGGCCATCCGCAACAACAGAGTGAACGGAACCACCATGAGAATGATGAGTGACTTGGCATTGAGCACCGCCGCACGGTCGAAAGTGGGCGTGTACTGAGG
Source organism: Paraburkholderia panacisoli (assembly GCF_008369935.1). Classification (GTDB taxonomy): domain Bacteria; phylum Pseudomonadota; class Gammaproteobacteria; order Burkholderiales; family Burkholderiaceae; genus Paraburkholderia; species Paraburkholderia panacisoli. The sequence continues at coordinate 50,656 of NZ_VTUZ01000013.1, forward strand.
CAGGTCCGTTTGTAGTTTCGCGACGCGTTCGGCCACCAGCGACCGCGTGAGCGGACTCCAATCCTGATGATAAAGATGGGACTCCAGAGTCGAGCCGAAGACCTGGGTGTCGGTCAGCGACTGCATTGCGAAGAAGAACGCGTTTGCGATGAGAAACAGTTGGAACGGCGGGACATAAGGCATGCGCTTTCCATTCAGATGCGCGACCGTCAGCTCGCCTGGATGACGTAGCAACACCCAGAACGTGCGAAGCAGGCGCCCGTCGATGCTCGTCGACGCGTGCAGGACCTTTGCTCCGATCCCGCGCAGCGTAAGGTCGTGAGGCCGAACTGGGCTCTCGCCGCACATCGGGCAGAAAGGCGTGGCGACGTGATTTGCACACGTTGGACATATCCAGGGTTCGGTCGCAGACATGATTTCCTCCGTTGGACCGCTCATACACACGGACTGTTAGAGTCGATTCTGAGCCCCGCGGTCATATCATCTACGCAACGCTGCGCATATCACCAAAAGACAATGCGATGGATCATCTGCCACGTGGCTTCGACTACAGCGGTAGGGCGCATGAAACCCGTTTCGACGAATCTCACCCGTCAAAGGGGCGCCACGGGTTCTGTGTTATCGAAGCAGTTTGCGCCTTTCGAGACACCCGCGCCGTTTTGTGACGCGCTCCAGAACGAGACGACGAACGGCTCCGCCGAAGGCCGGCGTGCGGTGCACAAATGCGCGGAAAGGAGTGACTCTTCTGCCCGGAAACCTGCCGTCTGCCTGATAAGGCGTCCACCGGCTCAAAGGGGTCGATTAGAGAAATTTGAGCATCGCCGCGATCTGTTGCATGGGATGGGCGGGGTCAGCGACGATACGGTCAAGGCGATCCTGGCCGACAACCGTTGCCCGCGCGAAGCAGTGTGGCTGGAAACCGAGCAGCGCGGATAACGGCGACGTTGGGGACCGCGTGCAACGCTCTCACTCCCCGAGCGGGGCGACAACGAACTTCAGAATTCCGCCAGTATCGGTCGGTGAGGACAAGTGCGCAGATCTTCGATACTTCGTCGGCGCCGATGTCGCCCACTTCCCACTTCATTGCATTAGCTCGTTCGGGTGGATTCCGGTCACGCCGCGTCTTCCCGACGCCCGACGTCAAAATTTCACGCGGCGGCGCGGCCGCACGGGCGTGGCGGAACTGGTAAGCGCCGACGAACTGCTCATGACGACGCGCGTCGTTTTGGTTCGAATAAGAGCAGACGGCACGGTGGTTGCTGCACTCGTGATCAAGCAGGCGGCGATCGTCTGCGTCATATTGCAAGGAGGGACCGATCATGAGCAAGATAAACAGCGCATTAATCGCGGCCGTCGCCGCACTCACCCTGTCGGCCGGCGCATATGCACAGACGGCGGGAGGTCCGGGCGGCAGCGGCTCGTCGGGCAGCACGGCTAGTCCGGCAAACCAGGTGAACGGTGCAACGAGCGGCTACGGCACGCCAGGCGCCACCAGTTCGGACAGCGGCATGGCCGCCAGAGCGCCGAACTCGGGCCTTCCAAATAGCACGAACAGCAGCGCGACATCGGGCACAAGTGCTCCCAAGAGCAACAACACCTTGGCAACCCCGAGCGTAGTGTCGCCGGCCGCCGGCCAGTAAGAAAGAAGCTGCGAACAAGCGCAAGCGCTGAGCGAACGCGCGCTTCGATCGCTTGGGGGCCCCAGACCGGTTGCGACCCGCGCGCCAGTTTCGCGGCTAGCAGACGTCCGTGTGGTTGGGCACAATCACAACTGACGAACAGTTTTGTAAGAGAATCTTGAATTTGTAAATTCACAAAGACGCGACGTCGCGCGCGCTTGCTAAAGGATCATTGTGGCCGGTTGCATCGCCAAAATCATCGGATTAATTGATGTAAATAATGCCTTTTCCATTGTTACAAACGAACATTTTTCGTCTTGAAGCGAGCAGTGGCGAACGATATCTTCAAGTCACTCGTGCGGTCTCCCCAGTCCCGCGAGCGTGTGACTCAGGCGGCGCCCCGACACCAGGCCGGCGGCGCCGCTTTTTATGTCCCCCGCCCTTCAGGCTAGGCCATTGCAAGGCGCGCTGACGTGAACAATTCAGCGTGTGCGCGTTGCATGCGGCATTACAGCTGGATGGAATTTCGTCCGGAATGCCGCTAGGGATGCTGGTGTCTCATGCTGCATACCATCGACGCCGTCGCGCTCACAGATCCATGCAAACGCCCATCGTTGGGCAACTTCGATCGCCTCATCCTCCGTGTCGAAATAGGAAAGATTCCGCTCGATGTGCATTTCACCATCCACGTCATCGTCAGCCGAAACGCGAACCAGTCGCGCGTGCGCAAAGAATTTCCCAAGGGAGAAGTCGGGCGTCGCGTCGATGATCCACCCACGGTACCCGCATTGCATGATGACCTCCAATATCAAAGCTAATCGGGATTCGAAAAGGCAAAGCATGGGGTCGTCGCTCGTAATCGCTAAACCTCCTTCCACAGTCACAAGTCACGCGCTTCCACGTCTGCAGCAACTGGGTAAACGTTCCCCCTGGACTGCCGATTCAGTTATAGACCTTCGGCGGCCCAACAGTGATTCCAACTGGCAATAGATGCAAAGAAAATGCCCATTCAAAGCAGAATGCCGGGCACCTTCCTTCCCTATAGTGGACATTCGAGCCTGGCTTGCGGAAGGCCGAACTGGGTCGGTGAACGAAACCGCTCGCGCGGTAAGGGCTCCGGGCAGCGCGTGTGGTTCACGGGAGGTCCGTCGCGCGGTTCCGTATGTTGGCAAATGAGGCAATCCGCCTCGTTTTCCAGCAGGAGCCCAATCATGACCTCCCCACAGGCAAACGCCAGTCCACTGCGCCAGCGCATGATCGACGACATGCGCATGCGCCAGTTGTCGCCGAAGACGCAGGACATCTATCTGCGCATCGTGCGCGAATTTGCCCGGTTTCTCGGCCGCTCGCCTGACACCGCCACCGTCGAGGACCTGCGGCGCTACCAGTTGCATCTGGTCGATCACGGCACATCGCCCGTGTCACTGAATCATGCCATTACCGGCCTGAAGTTCTTCTTCGAAGTCACGCTCGACCGGCCTGAACTGATGGTCAGGATGCACCCGGTACGCGTGCCCCGCACACTGCCCGTCGTGCTCAGCCCCGATGAAGTGCGGCGGCTGATCGAGGCGGCCGGCAATCTCAAACACCAGACCGCGCTGTCGGTCGCCTACGGCGCCGGGCTGCGCGCCAGCGAAGTGGTGGCGCTAAAGGTCACCGACATCGACAGCCAGCGTATGACGCTGCGCATTGAGCAGGGCAAGGGCCGTCGGGACCGCTACGCGATGCTCTCGCCGGTGCTGCTGGAGCGCCTGCGCGCCTGGTGGCACGTCGCCCGGACCCAGGGCAGGATGCTGGATGGTGGGTGGCTCTTTCCCGGACTCGATCCCGTCGACGCGCTCAGCACGCGACAGTTGAACCGCGCCATTCATGCCGCCGCGCAGGCCGCACACATCGACAAGCGCGTCTCCATGCACACCCTGCGGCATAATTCCGCGCGGCGAATTATTCCGAGTGTCTCTTACAGATGGCCGGACGGTATGGCGAATCTCGCGGTTGGTGGTGCGTGCGACTCGGCATAATCCTGTGGTCTCCTATAGCTGGCGAGTTTGCCAGAGTTACGAGGAGACAGACCATGTCAGAGCGGAACGGTGTTGGCGGAGCCTGGGCGACATCTTCATGTGCGGGCCCGTTGAGCATTCATATTGAGGGATTCGCAACGTTCCTTGGAAGGCAGGGCTATGCCCTGTCAACGGTAAAGACCAAGCTGCAACTTCTCGTTGCTCTCAGCGGTTGGCTTCAGCGTCGCAAGATGCTAGTCACCGACCTCGATGAGGAACGGCTTGGGCTATTTCTCGCACGCCACCGCCGACGTGGCACCCGGCGCGGCGATGAGCGCACCGGATGGCAACTGCTCCTATGTTTGCGCGGGCTCGGTTGCATACCAACGCCACCTGAGACGATCGATGACACCGCATTGGGACAGGTTGAGCGTGACTTCGCACGATTCCTCTATTCAGAGCGCGGGCTCAAGCCCGCTACCGTGGAGAATTACCAGCGCACGGTACGACGCTTTCTGATGCATCGTTTCAGGCGAGAGGAGCCGCGCCTTGACGAACTACGTCTGCACGACATTCACCGGTTTATTCTTGAACGAGTTCGCCATGTTCGACGAAGCTACGCCAAGTTAATGGTCACGGCGTTGCGTAGCTTTTTGCGCTTTCTGCATCAGCGTGGCGCAATCACAGTGGATCTCGCCGCCGCGGTGCCAGCCGTAGCGAACTGGCGGTTGTCGCACCTACCCCTGTCGCTCACGAGCGATCAGGTCGAACGCCTGCTCACCTGCTGTGACCGCAGCACCCTGACAGGCCAGCGCGACTTCGCGATCCTGCTGTTTCTGTCCAGGCTCGGTTTGCGCGCTGGCGAAGTGGTGGCGATGACCCTGGATGATTTCGACTGGCAGGCTGGCGAGTTCGTTGTACACGGCAAAGGCGACCGCGCAGAACGATTGCCGTTGCCGCGGGATGTCGGCTCCGCACTGGTCCACTATCTCCGTTACGCTCGCCCTCCCTGTCAGACGCGGCGCGTGTTCGTCCGCATCAGGGCCCCGCGATGTGGATTCTCCGGATCCGCCGCCATTTGCGATGTTGTGCGCCGGGCGCTCGCGCGAGCCGGTTTCGATCCGGCATTCAAAGGAGCCCATCTGCTGCGCCACTCGCTCGCCACAAACATGTTGCGTAAGGGGGCTTCTCTAGACGAGATAGGTCAGTTACTGCGCCATGTCCAAACCGATACCACACAGATCTATGCAAAGGTGGACATCCGGGCACTGCGAGGTATCGCGCAACCTTGGCCGGGAGGCATGTAATGAGCACGTTACGAATCTCCCTCATTGAGTATCTTGGCGTGCGCCGCGCCCTCGGAGTCAAGCTTCGCGAGCCAGGCCGAATGCTGCAACGGTTCGTCGATTTTGCAGAACGCGCCGGCGCCACATACATCACGACGGAGTTGGCACTGCAGTGGGCCACCCAGCCAGAGAGCACGCAAGCGGCCCAGTGGGCGAATCGCCTCGGCATGGTGCGCCGTTTCGCGCAGTACTGCAGCGCAACCGATCCGCGCACCGTGGTGCCACCGCCGGATCTGCTCCCTTATCGGCAAGCCCGGTCGTCTCCGTACATATATCGCGATGAGGAAGTCACCCGCCTCATCCTTGCAGCGCGACACCTGCCATCCATCATCGGGCTGCGGCCGCTCACATATTCCACGCTATTTGGCCTGTACGCGGTTACCGGCATGCGCACCAACGAGCCATTACAACTGGACCGTGATGCAGTGGATCTCGCAAGCGGAGTATTGACGATTCATGGCGCCAAGTTCGGCAAGTCTCGTTATGTACCGGTCCATCCTTCTACGCAACGTGCCCTGCAGCGCTATGCCACTTGCCGCGACCGTCTGTGTCCCAACCCACAAAGCCCAAGTTTCTTCCTGTCCGAACGTGGCACCCGTCTGACTGAGTGGAGCGTACGCTACACGTTTGTCAACTTGTCGCGCCAGATCGGCTTGCGCCAACCGGGGGACTCGCGAGGACCCCGGCTGCTGGACTTCCGTCACCGATTAGCCATCAACACGCTGATCGGATGGTATCGTCGCGGTATTGATGTCGAGAAGCACCTGCCCGAACTATCCACCTACCTCGGTCATACGCATATATCGGACACCTACTGGTATCTGACCGCCACTCCCCAGCTATTGCGACAGGCGTTGCGAAGGGTGGAAGGAGGAACGAGGGGGCATCGGCCATGAACGGCACATCAGACTTTCCAGCTCTTCTGGAAGGGTTTTTTACCGATCGGCTGATGCGCCAGCTGCAAGTCAGTCCACACACCATTCTGAGCTATCGTGACACCTTCCGCCTGCTGCTGCACTACGCACAGGGACGACTTCACAAGGCCCCGTCGGATTTGACGATGCCGGAACTTGATACGCCTTTAATCGGCGCGTTCCTCGATCATCTCGAACAGGAACGTGAGAACAGTGCCCGTAGCCGCAATGTGCGCCTGGCCGCCATCCACTCCTTCTTCCGTTATGTGGCCCTACATGCGCCACAATACAGCGCGCTGGCTCAACGTGTGCTGGGTATGCCGAACAAACGCTACACTCGGCGCCCGGTCGAGTTCCTCACGCGAGTTGAAGTTGAGGCGCTGCTGGCGGCACCGCTTCTAGACAACTGGACGGGACGTCGCGATCACGCAATGCTGCTGCTCGCAGTGCAAACTGGACTGCGTGCCGCCGAACTGATCGGCCTTCGCTGTCAGGACATCGTCCTCGGCCCCGGTGCCCACGTACGTTGTCTCGGCAAGGGACGCAAGGTCCGCTGCACACCGCTGCGTAAGGATACTGTCACAGTGATGCGTCGCTGGTTAAAAGAACGTCACGGCGCCCCCGACGATCCCGTCTTCCCCAATGCGCGGGGCACGGAACTCAGCCATGACGGACTGCAATATGTGCTTGCGAAACACCTTGCGACCGCGCGGAGTCACTGCCCCTCACTGGCTCGCAAGCACATAACGCCCCATTGCCTGAGACACACCCTGGCAATGGATCTCCTACAGCACGGCGTCGGCCGCTCAGTTCTCGCACTGTGGCTCGGACACGAGTCGGTTGAGACGACCGCAATGTACGTGCACGCCGATTTGAAGTTGAAGGAACTAGTACAACATCCAGTAAATAGCTTGATTAAATAATTGTCTTGGCTATCATTTCGGGATGAGCCAAGGTCGTCATGCAACGCCAGTGAAGTTGGCGAAGAAAGAACGAGAAGAACTGCTGTCTTTGATTGAGCGGAAGACCGCGACGCAGAGAGATGTGATGCGGGCACGCATCGCGCTGTGGGCGCACGAAGGACACCCGAATACGAGGATTGCTCGAGAGCTGCGCGTATCGGTGCAGACGGTCTGCACGTGGCGCAAGCGCATCGCACAGCACGGTGCGCAGGGCCTGCGCGAGGGTGAGCGTAGCGGCCGTCCGCCACGCATCACGCAAGAAACGCGACTGCAGTTGATTGCGTTGGCATGTGAGGCACACGAACCCGAGGGACGGGTTACGCCGACTCTGGACGAGATAGTGGCGCGCGCGATCGAGCGTGGCATTGTCGAACAGATCAGCCGCAGCCATGTGCAGCGCATTCTGCAGGCTGGCGACGTTCGACCGCACCGGGTCCAGCAATGGCTACACAGTCCCGACCCGGCCTTTCGCGAGAAGGTCAATGTGATTTGCAAGCTGTACCGCAAGGCGCCCAAAAACGCGGTGGTACTCAGCATCGACGAGAAGACGGGCATTCAAGCCATCGAGCGCAAGCATCCGGGGCATGCGCCAGCGCCGGGGCGGCTGCGTCGCAGGGAGTTTGAATATATCCGGCACGGCACTCAGGCGCTGATTGCCGCGCTTGATGTGCATACCGGTCAGGTGCTGGCAGACTGCCGCGAACGGCGCACCCAAGAGGACCTGCTCGCCTTCATGGAGCGCGTGGCGGCTGCGCACCCGTGCAAACAGGTGCACGTGATTTGGGACAACCTCAATACGCATCGCGCTCAGGCCGTCTGGCAGGCGTTCAACGAGCGGCATGATCAGCGGTTTCACTTCCACTTCACCCCGCTGCACGCGAGTTGGGTCAATCAGATCGAGCTTTGGTTTGCCCGCTATACGCGTCGGGTGCTACGCCATGCCAGCCATACCAGCACCGCGCATCTGCGCGAGCGCACCGAGCAGTTTATGCACGAGCATAATCAGGCAGCACACCCCTTCAGATGGACTTTCCGGGGCTATCCGTTGCAAACGGGCACATCGTAATCGAGAGACAAACATGCCAGCCATACCCACTAAACACTACGCGACTGAACTCCAGCGTCAACTGCGCAGCTTGCTCGGCCATGAGCAGGTCGTCACACAAGTCTACGGGCGGCACCTGTTGATCAAACGTCTCGATGATGAGGAACCGACTGTTGTGGCGCGCCTCACCGAGCTCGCCCGCAATCGTTATAGTGCCGCCTTTCGCAGCCATACCGGCCGATGGGAACCGCTGCCCGGCACAGGCTCACTCGACGAAATGGCCGAGGTCGTCGTCACGCTCCTACAGCCTTATTTGCAGCCCGATAATTATTAAGGATATTTACGGGATGTTGTACTAGCTCTGGCGAAGACCGTAAGCGCCAGTGTGCGCCCGGGGCGGTACCTGCCCGAGGATCGTGTCCTGGCGTTTCTGACGAGCCTCTGATTATGCCGAGTCGCATGCACCACCAACCGCGAGATTCACCATACCGTCCGGCCATCTGTAAGAGGCACTCGGAATAATTCGCCGCGCGGAATTATGCCTCTAATTCCGAGGTCGGAATTAGCGGCACAGTTTTGCGACACACCTGCTTGAACAGAAGGTGGATATCCGTGTGATCCAGGTCCTGCTCGGGCACGCGAAGCTGGAGAACACCGCACTCTACGTCCAGGTAGCGACCGACCTGCTGCACGAGGTCACCAGTCCGCTGGACCGCCTGCCCGCCGGGTAAGCTCGCGCTGCAGCGCCTCATGCTGGAGGTTGCGGACATCTTCCGCAGTCACGGGCCAGCGTGGCGGGCAACGGCACACCTGAGCCTGGGGCAGCTGAAGGTCATGTCGGCCATCGAACAGTGCCGCACCGCGGCGCTGGGCGGGCATGTGCTGCGCTGTTCCGGCTGCGACCACATTGAGGTCGCGTACAACTCCTGCCGCAACCGGCTTTGCATGAAGTGCCAGGCCAGTGCCGCACGTCGCTGGCTCGAAGCGCGCCAGGCCGACCTGCTGCCCGTGGAGTATTACCACGTGGTCTTCACGTTGCCCGCGCCAATCAGTGCGATCGCCTGGTACAACAAGGCGGTAATCTACGGGCTCCTGTTCGACATCGCCGCCGAAACCCTGCGTACCATCGCCGCGGATCCCAGACACCTGGGCGCGCAGATCGGCGCCACACTGGTGCTGCACACCTGGGGCTCGGCTCTCACGCATCATCCACACGTGCACGGTATCGTTCCCGGCGGCGGCCTGTCGCCCGATGGTGAGCGGTGGATCGCCTGCCGCCCCGGCTTCTTCCTGCCGGTGCGTGTGCTCTCGCGCCTGTTCCGCAGGCGCTTCCTCGAAGCACTCGCAGACAAACTCTGGCCGTATCGCAGCACTCCGCGGTTTCCTCCATCGAGGCTCGTTCGACGCCTGCCAGCGACGCACGGTGGGCCACTCACATTCCTGCGGACGATGGCAGGCATCGACCAACCCTAAACGATTTGAGCCGACCGGGTCCAGGCGAAAGTCATCCGACAAGACCGGCCAAAAAGCCTCTTACAGCTGCGCCGCTGGCGGATCCTCGCTGGATTGTCATTTCGCTCGCCGCCACGGGCCGGATCCTTCATGTGAACGGCGGGAAAACGGCATGGTAGTCATCGGTTGAGGGCGTCCTGGTGCTCTCCTGTGTATGGCCACGGATCCAGATACTTCGCAACATTCGCTTCAGCACGGATGGGGAGCGCAAGCTCCGCCCGTGACGGACGCGATCTCTCAAACAAGATCGATACCGTGCGGTGTCGATCTCCATCCTGTCACATCTGCCGGAACAGATGCGCATACTGTTTGCTCACCCCAAGTGCGCCGCTGTGGCCGCGCAGTCTGAGTGTCATTTTCCCCAGTGCGCTCACCGACGCGCTCTCCACCTGATCGACATTCACCACCGTACTCCGATGCACCTGCCAGAAGCGCGCCGGGTCCAGTTGGCCGCACAACTCCCTGAGGCTCGTTCGAATCAACAGCTCACCGGTGCGCGTCGTGACGACGACATATTTGTCGGCCGCTTCCAGGAACAACACGTCCTCCACGGGCACCATCCGGATGTCGTTCCCACTGGAAGCGCGCAGATAGCGTAGCGGCGCACGACGTTCGGTGTCGCGCGTGCGGTTCTCGAGTTGCACGGCGCGCGTAATCTGCTCCAGCTCGCCGATCAGGCGCTGCAGATCCGCCTGCACGTGCGCGCCGGGCACCGCCTCCGCTGACGGCCGCGTAAGTCGGCCCCGTAAGCGGTCAACCGCGCGCACGAGCCGCGCGGGATCGACGGGCTTCAGGAGATAGTCGATGGCCGCCGCGTCAAACGCCTCCAGCGCGTACTCGCTGTAAGCGGTCACGAACACGATCTGCGGCGGTGCGGCGAGATTCGCACATGCGCGAGCAACGTCGAGCCCCGTGGCACCCGGCATCGAGATATCGAGAAATGCGACGTCGGGTTGCAAGGCGGCGATTTGCTCGATGGCGTCGTGCCCGTTGTCGACAATCGCGGCGATGCGCAGTTCCGGCCATGCCGCCACCAGTTCCCGCTGCAGTGCAGCCGCGATCAGCGGTTCGTCCTCGGCAATCAACGCGACGGGGATGCGAGACCGCTCCGGCGCGCGGGGTGCGCCATCCTGATGCTGTGACACGTTGCGGGGCGAGTGAGGTTTCATGGGCTGCCCGCCAGCCCATTCGGGTGATCACCGTCAGACACTGGAAGCAGCACGCTCGCAACGATACCGTGCGGAACGTTTTCGATGAGGGTCAGCGAAGCGCGCTCGCCATAAAGCGCGGCAAGCCGGTTGCGCACGTTCGCGAGGCCGATGCCGGTGCCTTGCGTTGCCGGCGTCGCACCGAATCCGGCCCCCGTGTCGGTCACCGTCAGTTCCACTTGTTGAGAGGCACGCCTTGCCCTAACCTCGATTCGCCCACCCCCGAGCGTCCCTTGAATGCCATGCTTCAGCGCGTTTTCGACCAGCGGTTGCAACAGCATGGGCGGTGCCGCAAGCCTCGCGCAATCGCGAGGAAGATCGACTGAATACTCGAGCCTCGGGCCGAGGCGCATCGCATGCACGGCCAGCATCGACTCCAGCACCGCGAACTGCACGGACAAGGTCTCGCTTTCCGCTCTCGACGCTTCCAGCGTTGCTCGCAAAAACCGGTTGAGACTGCCGAGCAGTTCACGTGCGCGGGGCGGATCGGACGCAATCAGGCTATCCAGAGTCGCGAGCGTGTTGAAGAGAAAATGTGGCTCGATCTGCGCCTGCAACGCCTGCAAACGGGCGAACAGCGCCGCTTTTTCGGCGACTTCCTTCTGCCATGCCGTGCGCGCGACTTCCTCGCTCAGGCCGGCGATCCTCGCGCGCGACCAGCCATACCAAGTGACCAGCAACGTCGCGACCAACGCGATCCAGCCGGTGATGGCAAGCTGTCTGGGGGAAAACGCCTTGCTCATGTCAATGCCGAGCAGCAGGCTCGCGAGGCCCCGCCCGATCGCGGCTCCAGCGATGATTGCAATCACCGTCGCCACGGCCAGCCTCGACGCAGTGAGTGCGTTCCTCTGATGAAGGTAAAACCGGGCCGCGTGGTGCAGCAGCATAATTGACAGCCCGATCGCCTGGCTGAACACGAGGTTTTCGGCGAGGCTTCTGCCAATCCCGACTCCAGTCAGGGCGACGGCAATCAATGCGTTCCCGATGACGACGAGCACCGCCTCCCGTGCGAACCCGGCCAGCAGTTGTTTCTCCGGAATGCTCAACCCTGCAGACACCTCGGGAAACTTGATGTGGGTACCTGGAATCATGCGATCCAACCCGTCACGATCAGGTTCAAGATACGATGCGGCGTGGCCACGGCGGCAATGCCGGCCACAATCAGCCCGATGAACGATCCGCGCATGGCGAGTTGGTGACCGCGCACGTTGCCTTGCCGGATAGCCCAGATCCCTCGCCCGACGCTTACAAACGTCAGCAATGAGAGCGCGTGCACCCAGGAAAAATGCCCTGGATCCAGTTCCCGGATGTCGAACGAACTCAGCGCCGTCGCCAACATCGTCACGGCCCATAGACGGCCGAGCCATTTGTGGCGCGCGGACCCATTTTTCGACCCGAGCACCACTGCCCCGAGTATGACAGAAAGGGTTGCCGCGGCGATATGAACCGCAACGATCGCTGACATGCTGGCCCTCGTTGCAAGGAAGAGCGGACTCGATGGCTGCAGTCTGTGCCGTGGCTGGATCGGTTTCGAGGTGAAAGCGACGAACCGTGCGAATCCTGTCGCCAGTGGTGTTTCCCGTGGCGCGAGAGGATGGGCGGACGGGTTCCGTCGTAGCCAACAAGTCACTCGAATGACCGCTACACTTGGCGGATTCAACCGGTGGATGCAATAGTTTGCTGGAATCGTTCGGCGGGCGTCTCGTAGTCCAGTGTCTTTCTCGGACGCTCGTTCAATCGTCTTGCCACGGCATTGAGTTTGGCCTGCGAATACACTGACAGGTCGGTGCCTTTGGGGAAGTGCTGCCTTAATAGCCCGTTTGTATTTTCGTTCGATCCGCGCTGCCATGGATGCTGTGGATCGCAGAAGTAGACCTGGATATCAGTGGCCACGGTGAAGCGTTTGTGCCCGGCCATCTCCGTTCCCCGATCCCATGTCAGCGATTTATAGAGCTCCTGCGGCAATTTGCTGGCATGCCTGATGAGTGCATTGACGACCGTCTCGCTGTCCTTGCTGGCTATGTCGCTGACCGGCCAAAACCGGACGGTCACGGGACCGCCGGACCTGCTTCTACCCACCTAGGGAATCTCGTTCGACGTCGCACAGGCGACCGCCGTTCAATCGGGGTACCATGTCGGATGAAGTAGAAGAGCATTGGTATGTCGTTGCAGTCATCGCATCGATTGGCGGACAAGGCGCTATATCCCATCACCATGAGCAGCGAGTTTCGAGTCCTCTTTGTTGGCAATAGCTATACAACGAGAAACGATATGCCAACGATGCTAGCCAACCTCCTTGAGGCAAGCATTCCCGGTATGCAGGTGAAGGCAGAGGTACTCGCATTTGGCGGCGCATCGCTTGCGGCGCATTGGAACCGAGGCGAAGTCCAAAAGCATCTAGCTGCCCAGATATGGAACGCGGTCGTGTTGCAGGACCAAAGCACTCGACCGCTCCGTGCATTGAAAAGCATGCAAGAACATGTGCGACGATTCGTCGACAAGATTCAAATCTCCGGTGCGAAGCCATATTTGTACATGACTTGGGCTCGGAAGAATGACCCGGCGTCGCAGGCAAATATCGTTACGGCGTTTCAGGGTCTGGCTAAAGCGACCGGGGCCAGAGTTATCCCAGTCGGCCTGGCTTGGGATCAGTTTCGCAGACTGCGGCCTGAAATCGACCTATACGAACCCGATGGAAGTCATCCATCAGTGATAGGGTCATATTTAGCGGCGTGCACTCACCTTTTCTCGTTTGCCGACATTGAGGCAGTCTCCGATAGGTCAACCGAAAATACATTAAGTGCTATCGACCTGAATTTGCTCCATGAGGTATGTAGGACGACCGCAAGAGCTGATATAACATTCCGCTCAAGTTAGTTAGCCATGCCGGCCGCTGATTAGCTCATAGGTTTGGACTTCGCAGAATAAATTCGTCACCGACCAGCCGGAAGCCGCACCGTCAGGCGGCCGCTGCCGGGCCTGTGGAATCGGCAGCGATCGGGCCAATTGCGGCCGATCGCGTTGACAACACGAGCGGCCGCTTCCAAGGGGTGACTGGCCATCTCAACTGGCGAGACATATGGGCATAAGGCGGTAGGCATCACTGATCGGGGGCAATTCGTGTTTTGGGCGCTCGTCATAATTGGCGGCCTTCTTCTTTTGCTTCCCTCGTTCGTGAAGGCCATACGTCGTCCCTAGTGCTCGGGTTCAGTGCATGTTGCTCTGGAGCTTGTGCGCGATTGTTCTGTAGTCTTGCATGATTGGATGGATACCGTTCGTGCTGACGAGCGGGTCGCCATCGTGTGCCGATGGTCCCTGTGAGATTCAAAGGGATGCATAGAGATGGTGGCGGCTTCACCCGAACGAGCGCGCCACCCGCTGGCTCTTCGACCTCAACACGCAACGTCCGCTTACGATCGGTCATCGGCCTTTGGACCCTGAGCGACAATGCCCGCTGTGGGTCGGTTTTGCGACGATCGCCTGTCGCTAACGTGCTTTACTTTCCGTTTTCTGAAGCGCCCCCTATCACTGTCGGCGGTCGTCGAAAGGGGCCTGTCGACCGCAGACCGCGATGCCGAGCGTCGCGATACCGCGTTCGATGCCGTGCTGACCCAGTTGCTGACCGCAGCCGTGCTGGTCACGATGGCGGAGCGAAGAACGCCGGACATGTGCCGCTGCATGACGTCGGACAGATCGCCGACGCGCTTTATGCGCTGCTGGGCGGGGCGGTCTTTGTATGGGCGCGCTCGGCACCACGATGGTGGCGGCGCTCGTGTCGTCCCTCGCCCTCGCGTGGGGCTTCGGTGAAATCGCGGGCTAGCGCCGTTCACTGGCCTTGCATCTGTTCGAGGCGCGACGGTTCTACGGGGTCAACGGTGACCGCAGTGTGGTGTTCGTCGCGCGCGTGCCGGACCCTCTGTCGCTCAACATCGTCGCCCAGGTGCTCAACGCTTTGCTGCTGCCGTTGGTTGCAGGATGCTGATCGCGCTGGCGAGTGGCACTGTGTTGCCCGCTGCAGAGCGAGTGCGCGGCGCATTTCGCGTGGCGCCGATCATTGGCGTGAGCATCGCGTGCGGCATCGGCATCGTCGGGGCGCTCGGCGTGTCGCTGTGATGCCGATCAGACATGCCGGGCCATCATCGGCCGGCATGTCAACAGTCGGCCCTGATAAAGCGGCGCAATTGACGCACAAACTCCGCGCGGGCGGCGGCAGGCAGTTGCCGTCCGACGGGAATACGCTGCCAGCCGTCGCAAAGGTAGACGGCGCCATCGCTGTCGCCGACAGACACGGCCAAGCGGGCCGCATTCATCCGATGCATCGTGCGGCGTCCGCGCTCGTGTACTTCGACGATCACGAACGGGGGCGCGAACGTCAGCACCTCGCCGTCCGTCGCGTGCCTGGAGTAGGCGATAAAGGCGGTGCCGACGGCCACGGCGCAAAGCATCGAGAATGGCAGCGTGAGCCACGCGCCGAATGCGAATGCCGCTGCCACGCCGATCGCGAGGTCGAGCGCCATGAGGAACACGGTCGCGGCGAGCGACTGCCGCGGCGTGAGGGAGCAGTTGCGCTTGATGCGCCACTCCCGGTTCGGCACACCTCCCTCGCCGTCGAAAGGGCCAGGCCCGTACGAACGCCTGAAGTATGCGTACATGATGCAAAGTCCCGCGTCGTGGTGCCATTCGTGACGCGCAATGCGCGTGCCGCCAGCGCCCACGCCGCTTGCAATGTCACCGTTCCGCTCGCTACGGTATCTACCTGTGGCACTTCATCTGCGTGCCGTTCGTCGCGACGGTGCCGGCGGTGCTCGCTGCGTCTATCGCGCAGCATCCTCGCATATGTCGACCGGCGCTTTCACCGGAGTGGCCGAGCATGACGACCTCGACGAGGCGCTCATGTTGTTGCGCGGCGAGCCTTTTCTGCTCTGGAGACCGGTCGATCAACACGGCACCGGACTACGACGGGCCGCCCGCGTCCGCCTTGACCCTAGGGGATGCGTTGCGCTCCAGTCTCATGTACAGGTTCGCCGCCACGATACCGAAGACGATGTGATTGAACAGGCTGGCCCAGTTGCGCGCTTCTGCGAACCACGGAAAGAACCGTGTCATGCCGTAGAAATTAATCAGGTAAACGGCTACAGCGAAAGCGCCACCCGCCAGTGAAGCCATCCACATGCTCGAGTCAAGGTTGAATGACGTCATGATCAGACCGAGGACAAGCGCGAATACGATGGCAAGGGCAAAATGCACCACAAAGGCCGCGAGCACGATGCCAATTGAGAACGCTTGCGGCGATTGCAATGCGCCTCGCCCCAGAATGATTGCGGCGACCATGCGTGGGGGCTCCAGCACACTTCCTTCCGTCATCAGTGCCATCAGGATGACCCCTAACGCCAGGAACACAACGCCCGCAATGACGCCTGCCAGCACGGCTGCCCGCCAGTCGGGCTGGCCGTGTGTGAAATGATGGGAATCCATGTGAAGTTGCACAATTTGTCTCCCGATTGATTCGAATAATTCATTCTAGTCCTCCAACTCGGGAGACTGATAGCGTCGCATGCCTATCGACACCCCGACGGATGATCCTCGTTCTGGCGACGACGTGGCGTGATGAACTGTACGCGCAAGAGGCCCTTGAGGCACGTCAGTTGTTGGCCGCGGCAGACCTGTCAGCGGATCGATAATTAGTCTTTTCAAACACTGCGCTTTAGGGCGCCCGTCGACGGCGAGCCGGTTGAGTGCGGCAATTACCGCCGAGGCGCTGGAAGATCATTTCGGCGCCCATTCCGCGCTGGAATCCGCCTTAATGGCTGCTTTCGACAACGGCCGCAATCCTATCCGCTCGGTTTGCGCGGAATCGATCGACCAGAACGGCGGCAAAGGAGTAGTGTTACATAGCGGACTGTTCACAGTGGACGGCATGGAATCCGATCGCGGCATCACGGCATAGTCCCGGCGCGTGCCACCGCATGCACCCCTGTCTCGCGCGGGTGGGGTGGGGCGCCATAGTCTGCAACCGCTAGTCAACGATGGAAGGAGGCCACATGTCACTCATCGTCGCAGCACGCTTTACGACATTCCCCGCCGCTGAAAACGCGGCGCAACGGCTCTTCAATGCCGGTTTCGTCGAGGAGGACGTCACACTGTTTTTCGTCAATCCGGTCGGCCAGCACGCACGTTTTCGGCCCGGCGGCGCTATCAGCGCCGACACAGACGCGAGGGAGTCGCCGAAGGGTGCCGAGATGGGCATCACGATTGGCGCAGCGGTTGGCGCCGTGGTCGGCGTCGGGATCTTCGCGGCGTTTTCGGCGCCGCTTATCATGTCGCTGATCGCGGCCGGGGTGGGTGCGTATGTCGGTTCATTGGTCGGCGCGATGATGCGCACGCATGAAGCCGGCGACGAAGGAACCCGTGATTCCGGCGTGCTGGTGGCCGTACACGTGTCGCCGGACAGCCAGTTGGACGCCGCACGGGTGCTGCGCGCTGCGGGAGGCGCGGCGATCGAACGCGCGACCGGCCGCTGGCAACAAGGGCGGTGGGCCGACTTCGATCCGCTCAAGCAGCCTGAGCCGCTCAACGAATTCAGCGAGAAGCACGCCTGATTTGAAGGTGTTTTTCGCTGAGATTTTCAGCGAGCCAGGAAACAAAAACGGCCCGGCTTTTGTCGGGTCGTTTTGTATTCAGAGCGGTGCGTTCCAGGCACTCGCCAGAGGAACGGTCGGCGCAGGGGTCAGTGGAAGAAGAGTTCCCGCATGCCGAAGGTGTGATGCGCTTCGGCAGCCATCAGCACCATCAACACCAGCAGGCCCAAGGGCGGCATCAGGATGGCGTACACCAGCGCCAGCCGCTCCCACATCATGTGCATGAAAATCGACACGATCAGCCCGGCCTTGGCGATCATGAGCACGACGATCAGCGCCCAGCGCAGCAGGCCCTGCACGTGGAAGTAATCCACCATGTACGACATCGTGCTCAGTACGAACAGCAGGCCCCAGATTTTCAGGTAGATGCCGATCGGATGCTGCTGGCCGTGCGCGGCGTCGGGTCGACGGGCGGGATCGGTGTGGTCCATGGTCTGCCTCACCACAAATAGAACAGCGCAAAGATGAACACCCACACCAGGTCGACGAAGTGCCAGTACAAGCCGGCAATCTCCACGATCTGGAAGTTGCCGTGCTCGGTGAACCCCGGCTGCAGGATCTTGCGTGCGATCAGCAGCAGGTAGATCACACCGCAGCTCACGTGAAAGCCGTGGAACCCGGTGATCATGAAGAAGCACGCGCCAAACTGCGCCGCGCCCACCGGGTTGCCCCAGGGGCGGATACCTTCATGGACGATCAGTTTGGTCCATTCGAAGGCCTGCATCGATACGAAGGTTGCGCCCAGCAGCGCGGTCGCGAGCAACAGTGCGGCGGCGCGCTTTGCGTTACGCCGGTAGCCAAAGTTGACAGCCATCGCCATGGTGCCGCTGCTGCTGATCAGGATGAACGTCATGATGGCGATCAGCAGCAAAGGCACTTCCACGCCGCCCACCGTGAGCCCGAACACTTTGGAAGTGTCAGGCCACGGCACCGTGGTCGACATCCGCACCGTCATGTAGCCGATCAGGAAGCTGCTGAAGATGAAGGTGTCCGATAGCAGGAAGATCCACATCATCGCCTTGCCCCACGGCACCTTGAAGGCTTCGCGGTCGGCCGACCAGTCGGTGACGAAGCCGCGCCAGCCGTCAGGCCCGGCGTCGGTGGGCGTGGTGGCAGCCGATTCGGTGGGGAGCGTGGGTGTGGTCATGGAGCGGCTCCATACAGCGGCCCGCAGATGGCGGCGACGAACCCTGGGGTGATCCACCACATCGCCGCCAGCAGCACGAGCCAGACAGCCAGCAGGAAATGCCAGTAGATGGCGCAAAGCGCGATGGCGCGGTGGGCTCGGAAGGGGTCCGCTCGCTTGAGAAGCGCGATCGTCACGGCCCAGGCCACCAGCCCGCCCAGCACGTGCAACCCGTGCAGGCCGGTGAGCAGGTAGAGGAAGCTATTGGAAGGATTGACGGTGACGGTCTGCCCGGCCGCCGACAGCATGCGCCAGGCGGCCAGTTGTCCGATCACGAACACGGCCGCCAGTACCCCGCCTGACACCAGCCACGCCGCGCGGTGCAAGGTGATCTGCCGGGCACGCTGCATGGCAATGCTTGCCAGCACCAGCGCGCCGGTGTTCCACCACAGCAGCGCCGGATGCGGGATCGGCTGCCAGTCGGGCTCGCGCATACGCATTGCATAGGCGAACAGCAGCAGTGAAAACAATGTCGTTGCCACCGCCATGAAGACGATCAGGCCGATGCGGCTCGCATTCGGCGACACAGGTGGCACGTCAGGAACGAAGGAGCGGCGCAGTGTGGTCATTCGCGTGCCTCTCCGGGTTGAAGCGTCGGGTGGGCGGCCGGTTCAGGCGCCGTCGCAGGCGGCTGGTTTTGCGGGACGAAGTCTTGCTCCTGCCCCGTCGGGCTGTATTCGTACGCCCAGCGGTAAACGACGGGCGGCGCGGCGCCCCAGTTGCCATGCACTGGCGGCGTTTGCGGCGTCTGCCATTCCAGCGTGGTGGCCCGCCAAGGGTTGCCGTCGGCACGCTTGCCGCGCGCGAGGCTCCACGCCAGGTTGAACAGGAACAGCAACTGCGCCACTGCAACGATCAGCGCAATGACGGTGATGAACGTGTTGAGCGTCTGCGCCGAAGAGGGGATGAAGCTGATGCCCTCATACGCGTAATACCGCCGCGGCATGCCCAGGATGCCGAGATAGTGCATCGGGAAGTAGATCGCATAGGTGCCGAGGAAGGTGACCCAGAAGTGCACGCGCCCAAGCGTGTCGTTGAGCATGCGGCCCGTCACCTTCGGATACCAGTGGTAGAGGCCGCCAAACACCACCAGGATCGGCGACACGGCCATCACCATATGGAAGTGCGCCACCACGAAGTACGTGTTCGACAGCGGAATGTCCACGCTCACGTTGCCGAGATAGAGCCCGGTCAGCCCACCCAGGACGAAAGTGCTGATGAAACCGATCGCAAACAGCATCGGCACGGTCAGGTGGATATCGCCGCGCCACAACGTCAGCACCCAGTTGTAGACCTTGAGGGCGGTCGGGATGGCGATGATGAGCGTGGTGGTGGCAAAGAAGAAGCCGAAGTACGGATTCATGCCGGCGATGAACATGTGGTGCGCCCAGACCACGAAGCTCAGCGCACCGATGACGACGATGGCCCACACCATCATCTTGTAGCCGAAGATGCTCTTGCGCGCGTGCGTGCTGATGAGGTCCGACGCAATGCCAAAGGCCGGCAGCGCGACGATGTAGACCTCCGGATGCCCGAAGAACCAGAACAGGTGCTGGAACAGGAGCGGGCTGCCGCCGGCATGCTTGAGCGTCTGCCCCATCGACACCACGGCCGGTATGAAGAAACTGGTGCCGAGTGCCCTGTCGAGCAGCATCATCACCGCCGACACGAACAGCGCCGGAAACGCCAGCAGTGCCAGGATGGTCGCGATGAAGATGCCCCACACCGTGAGCGGCATGCGCATGAGCGTCATGCCGCGCGTGCGCGCCTGCAGCGTAGTGGTGACGTAATTCAGGCCGCCCATCGTTGCCGCGACGATGAAGATTGCCAGCGACACCAGCATCAACACGATGCCCCATTCCACGCCCGGCGTGCCCGGCAGGATGGCCTGGGGTGGATACAGCGTCCAGCCAGCGCCGGTCGGCCCGCCTGGCACGAAGAAGCTCGCTACTAGCACCAGCACGGCCAGCAGGTAGACCCAGTAGCTCAACATGTTGAGAAACGGGAACACCATGTCGCGCGCGCCCAGCATCAGCGGGATCAGGTAGTTGCCGAAGCCGCCCAGAAACAGCGCCGTCAGCAGGTAGATCACCATGATCATCCCGTGCATGGTGACGAACTGGTAGTAGTGATTGGCGTCGATGAAACTGAACTTGCCCGGAAAGCCGAGCTGCAACCGCATCAGGTCCGACAGCACAAGGCCGACCAGGCCGATGGCGATGGCCGTCAACGAATACTGCACGGCGATGACCTTGTGGTCCTGGCTCCAGACATAGCGGGTCCAGAAGCTTTGCGGGCCGTGGTCGGTGTGTGCGTAAGGCATTGCGTCTGCTCCGCTAGGGTTGGGCTGCGCTGCTGGCGGCCGGGCCGCCTTGCGCTTTGATGTAGGTCACCAGCGCGGTCAGCTCCTGCTCGCTCAGGTCGAAGGTCGGCATGATGGGTGCGAAGCCCTTCACGACGCGGGCCTTCGGGTCGCGGATGAAGGCGCGCAGATAGGCTTCGTCCACCTTCGCGGTGCTGCCGTCGGCCATCGTTTCGGTCTTGCCGTACAGGCCCTTCCAGGTGGGACCCACGAGCGGACTGCCGTCCACGGTATGGCAGGCGATGCAGCCCTTGGCCGCTGCGAGCGCCTTGCCCTGGTCAGCAAGCGCTTGGGCGCTGCCGCCTGCAGCGGCGGTTGCGGCCTGCACCTTGGCCTGCTGCCGCTGCTCGAACGTGCTCTGCTTCGCCAGCCAGCGCGTGAACGATGCTTCGTCTTCCACCACGACCACGCCGCGCATGTTGGAGTGCCCGATACCGCAAAGCTGCGCGCACAGGATGTCGTAACGCCCTGCCTTGGTCGGCGTGAACCAGAAGGTCGTCACCATGCCGGGCACCATGTTCATGCGCGCACGGAACGGCGGTACGTAGAAGTCGTGCAGCACGTCGCGCGACCGTGTCAAGACCTGGATCGGCCGGTTGAGCGGCAGGTGTACCTCGGGCGTCTCGATCAGGTAGTTGTCACGGCCGTTGGGGTCGGCGGGGTTCAGGCCGAAGGGGTTGTCGTTGCTGATGTAGCGCACGTCCGTCGTGCCCAGCTTGCCTCCGGGGCCGGCAAAGCGGAAGCGCCATTGCCATTGCTGGCCGAGCACTTCCATCTGCAGCACGTTGGGCGGCGGCCGTACGAAGTCTGCGTAGACGAAGAGCCCCGGTGCCAGCAACGCTGCTACGCCGACAGTGGTCAGGCCGATCAGCCACCATTCCAGCCGCCTGTTGTGCGGCTCGTAAGCAGCGCGATGACCCTTGCGGTTGCGGTAGCGCACCAGTGCGACCACGATGAACAGGTTGATCGCGATGAAGAGCGCGCCGGTGATGACGAGCGTGATCGTCAGCATGTCGTCCATGCGCACCCAGTTCGACGCGATTGGTGTGATCCACCAGGGACTGGCAAAGTGAAACCCCACCGCCAATACGATGATCAGGAACAGGGCAATCGCAAGCGACATAGGTCACCTCGCTGCGCGTCACTCGCTGGAGCCGCTAACAATAAAGGCTCCTGGCGTCGTTGTGCCGCCTTGCCGTACTTCGTACTGCCTGCGCCGGCAGTTCTGCCAGGACCGCTTCGCTGAGCATTGTATGCGGCTCTAAAGCAAAGGTAGTCCTCTCCTCTGCATCGTGCAAGACAGCGCCAGGGGGAAGCCCGCCCCCTATACGGATCGCGCGAATGGAGGAGTCCCTTGCCGCGATGCAATGCAAAACGGCCGCCTCCAACATTGGTTGCCGAGGCGGCCGTTTTCTAAGGGCGCCGGGTGTTTAGGGTCTGTTCACGTGTGCGACGTGCGTACGACGACTTGCTGCAGGCGCGGATCACATCGCGACATATCCATATCCTCGCGAATCACAGTGTCGCACTCGAACAGTTACCCGAGGCATCCTTGCTGCAAAGCAGCGACGTCGTGCACTCGCTCGAACGCGGCGTGGCGCTCGGCGGTGCGACTGGAGTGCTTCTCGGCCTCGTGGCGCTGGTCTTTCCTCCCGCTGAGTTCGCTATTGCGGGCGGCGCCGTCATCGCATTGTCGTTGGCGGGTGCGGGCTTCGGGCCATGGACGGCCGCGATGATCGGCGTCGACGAACCAAATGCACGACTCGAGCGCCTTCGTGGCGCCATACGTGATGGCCAGCTCTTATCATGGCCGACGTGCCTGCATCGCGCGAGATGAGATCGAGCAGATGGTCGCGCAGCATTTTTCGAAGGCCGATCTCGAAGGCGCGGAGCCCACGACACCGATCTTCCCCTGAGAAGCAGTCTAGACGAGGCCGTCGGCACCCTCTTTGGGTCGAATACGGCCCAATACGTGTCAAGCGGAGTCTCGACATGACACATATGCAAAAGACAGAATGGCCAGCCAAAAGCACGTGAATGACCTAGTACCCACGCCCGGTGGTATTTTTGGTGGTATCGGTACCGGCAAAATTCCACGAACCCGCTCCAGCAAAGCGATAGCCGGAATTTTTCCATTCCGGCCCTGGCCCGGCACTGGATGCGATCCTGAAATGGGCGGAGCGCCGTGAAGACTTTCCATCGGCTGCGTCGAGCGTGCGTGCCTAAGGCTGACTGACCTGTTTTCCTGAATTCGAATTCTGTGGATCGTCGACGAGGTGTCTGCTGCAAGTCAACGGATGCGTCTGCATCGGTTTGGGGTGCTCTCCCAACGTTTTCGGAGTCACGCCGTCGGGTCGCGGTATGGTCGGACCGCGTCAGCGATCCGCCACTTTCCGTGATGGCCGACGAGATAAAGGCCGACGCGTTATCCGCGGTCGTCTCATGTCGCTCCCGGAGCGGACGGTGGTAAATCTTGTCCGAGCGGCTCCATCGGGTCGCGTGCCGCCGGTCGCCGTCAGGCAGTGATCGGCCCAACTGCAGTCGTTCGCCCTTGTCCTTACACGGCCATTCAGAGGACCGTTCCGGTCAAGATAACGGACCTTCGCGTGGGACACGGTCGAGCGCCCGGGCAGACGCGAACTTGCGAACCAGCCCGGAGGTCCTGCGCCTCAGCCTCCGCGGGAAGACCTGACACGCAGGTTTGGACCCGGATCCACGGGCAACCAACAATCTCACAGCCCAGTTCGCGTGCCGTCAGGAAGCGGACTAAATCATACGTTAGCGGCACCGCACAACGACTTGAATAAACCACTTCTGGTTGCAGCCGGCCGCCGCGCTGATTGTCGACAAGCGCGGAACGAATATTTTTCCTACCATTGCATGGGGCAGCCGCCTTCAGGAGACAAGCGGTGGGGAGCATTGCAGAGTGGTTAGCATCACTCGGCTTGTCCGAGTATGTTCAGATCTTTGCCGAGAATGGTATCGATCGCTCGGTCCTTCGCGATCTCACGGACCAGGATCTCAAGGATCTGGGTGTCTTGCTTGGGCATCGCCGCAAAATGCTGCGCGCGATAGCCGAACTTGGCGACAGCGCCGTTGCAATATCTCCTGTCGCGGCCGCGCCTGTGCCACGTGATGACGCGGACCGACGCCAGCTCACCGTCATGTTTTGCGATCTGGTCGATTCGACTGCCCTGTCGACGCGACTCGATCCGGAAGACATGCGGAAGATCATCGGCGCCTATTACCGGGGTTGCGGAGATATCGTTACCACGGCCGGTGGTTTCATCGCAAAGTACCTGGGCGACGGTGTCCTGGCCTATTTTGGTTATCCCCGGGCGCATGAGGACGACGCGGAACGGGCGGTACGCGCGGGGCTGACGCTTGTGCGATCCATCGGCAAACTCGATTCCGGGACGGACGAAGGTTTGCGAGTGCGGATCGGGATCGCTACCGGTGTAGTGGTAGTCGGTGATCTCATCGGCGAAGGCGCAGCCCTGGAGCGTGGCGTTGTCGGTGAGACGCCGAATCTCGCTGCCCGGCTGCAGACATTAGCCGAGCCCGGAACAGTGGTGATTTCTACGAGCACGCAGCGGCTTACGGGCGGGCTGTTTGACTACCGCGACATGGGCCTGGCCACTGTGAAGGGTATTGGCGAAGCAGTGCGGGTTTGGCAAGTGCTCGGCCCCAGCAGGGTCGAAAGCCGGTTCGAGGCGCTGCATGGGACCACGCTGACGCCAATCGTCGGGCGCGACGAGGAAATCGAGCTGTTGCTCCGCCGATGGCAGCGAGTGAAGAACGGCGAGGGGCAGGTTGTGCTGCTTTCGGGCGAGCCGGGTATCGGGAAATCGCGACTGACGGCCGCCCTTAAAGAGCGGCTCCAGTTTGAGCCGCACGCCCGCTTGCGGTATTTCTGCTCGCGCCGCCATCAAGACAGCGCCTTCTACCCGTTCATCGCCCAGCTCGAGCGTACGGCTGGTTTGCGGCGCGACGATACTGCTGTACAACGTCTCGACAAACTCGAGGCGGTGCTCGCGTTGGCCATCGACAATCCGGGCGCAGCTGCTCCGCTGGTGGCGGCGTTGTTATCGATCTCGACAGAAGGTCGATACCCAACCCTTAACCTCACGCCGCAGAAGCACAAGGAGAAGACGCTTAGCACAATCATTGCGCAGATCGAGGGTCTGGCCATGCGTCAGCCGCTGCTGATATTGTTTGAAGACGCGCATTGGGCCGACCCCAGCTCACTCGAAGCGCTGGACCAGCTTGTCGATCGTATTGCAACCCTGCCTGTCCTGCTGATCGTCACCTTCCGGCCTGATTTCATCTCTCCGTGGATCGGCCGCTCAGAGGTGGTGCTCCTTACGCTCAATCGTCTGCACCCTCGGCAACGAGCGGAGATGATCGAGCGGATAACCTTTGGCAAGGCACTACCGAAAGAGGTTACAGACCGGATCATCGAGCATACGGATGGAATACCGCTATTTGTCGAGGAACTGACCAAGTCAGTGTTGGAGAGCGGCCTGCTACGGGAACAGAACGGGCGCTACGTCCTCGATGGTCCACTGCCACCACTGGCGATCCCGATGACGCTGCACGCTTCGCTGATGGCGCGGCTCGATCGCCTGGCCCCGGTGCGGGATGTAGCGCAGATCGCCGCTGCAATCGGCCGGCGATTTTCTTATGAACTGATCAGCGCGGTCGCGTCGATGCCCAAGGAGCGCCTGGACGACGCATTGGAGCATCTCGTCAGTGCCGAGCTGGTTTTCCGGCGCGGGGCACCACCGGACGCTGAATACACCTTCAAGCACGCCCTGGTGCAAGACGCCGCGTACAGCTCCCTGCTGCGGGACAGGCGACGTCAACTCCATGCCCGCATCGCAACGGAGCTCGAGAATCATTTTTCTGACGTCGCGGACCAACAACCGGAAATCCTGGCCGAACACTGCGCCCAAGCCGGATTGACGGAAAAGGCGGCCCGGCTATGGCGGCGTGCCGGTAACAATACTGCAAAACGCGCCGCTCATCGCGAGGCGTCGGTCTTGTTGGAGAAAGCCCTGACTGCCTATGCAGTCCTGCCGTCCTCGGCCAACACACTCGGTGAAGTCATCGACATCCGGTGGGATCTTAACCACTCGCTTTATTCTCTCGGAGAATTGACACGGAACCGAGCGAATCTGGAGAACGCGAAACATCTTGCCGAAGGACTTGGCGACGAGGTACGCCTATCGCGCGTTCTATCAAGGTTGGCTTTCACGCTCGGTTCGTTAGGTGATTCGGTCGGCGCCGTCGAGGCAGGGGAACGCGCCCTGGCGTTGACGGAACGGCGAAGCGACCCCGATGCGAAGGCTTGGGCTACGATGATGCTGGCAAGGTCACGGTATGGCTGCGGAGACTATGAACGCGCGATGGTACATGCTCGGCAGGCGCTAGATCTCCTCCATGAAGCCCCTGGCCACGGCCTCGGCCCCGATGAGGCTTACGTAAAATACACGCGCGTCAACGCTCGTATCTGGTTGGTGCTGTGTCTTGCCGAACTCGGCCGATTCGACGAGGCTGCCGTCCTTGGACACGAGGCGACCGACATTGCCCGAGGGATAAATGAGCCAGAGCAACTGATCTTTGCTGGCCACGGTGTCGGACGGATGCACCTTATTCAAGGCAAACTCGACGTTGCTGTCCAGGCACTTGAGCCAGCACTGGCCATGTGCAAGAGCGCTGAGTTTCCATACTACGTTCCTCGGATAGCCTCCTGTCTGGGGGCGGCGTATGCTTCACTGGGCCGGACCGATGAGGCACTGGTTCTTCTGGAAGAGGCAGTTCGCCAAGCGGCGGCGAGTAGTTTAACGTTCGGACACTCGCTAGTGCTCTCAATTTTCGGTCGAGTATGCCAGCTCGCTGGTCGACAAGATGTAGCCCTCACTCATGCACATGACGCCATTGATCTTGCTCGAGCCTCCGGCGAACGAGGCAACGAAGCTTGGGCCTGGTGCCTGATGGGGGATCTTGTCTCGGATGTCGACGCTACCGCACCCCGGGTCGAGGAAGCTCATAACCACTATCGCATGGCGTTGACGATCGCCCAAGACCTTGGAATGCGTCCGTTGCAAGCACAGTGCCTGAATGGACTTTCCCGGCTGCAAAAGGATGGTCGGAAATGAAGCATTGACCGAGCAACGTGCAGCAGACGCCAACTCGCCTTCTGGCATAAAACCCCATGGCCTGGTAGAACCTCGTTTCACCCCGCACCGTTCGCCGCGAACCGTTCGCGCGCTAGTCTGCATCAAATCTCAATTACCACCATCGCATTACTTACCTAGCGACTGGTTTGCCTTTTCGGCTGCCGCGTTCAGTGCCGCGGCGGGTTGAGCCTTTCCCAGGTAGACGGATTGCATCGCATCCGACACGGCCTTCCCGGTGTCTTCCCAGCCAGTGACAGTCGGTGCGAAGCGCGCGTTCGGCAACAACGCGATGAACGCCTTGGTGTCTGGGCCATTGAGCGCCGGATCGCTGGCTTCAGCCTTCGTCGTGGGCAGGAAGCCTTCTGTCTTCGAGAATTCGACGCGCGGGCCCCTTGTGAAGAGGAAGTCGAGAAACTTCCAGGCGCTCTTCTTGACCCTGGAGTTCTTGAACATCATGATTGAATCGGTCACCGCATAGGTGGCCTGCGTCGTTCCGGTCGGAATGGGATCGATACCGTACTTCAGATTCGGCGCCTCTTTCGCGATCTGCTTCGACAGTAAGGGCAAAGAGATAACCATTGCCACACGCCCCTGCTTGAACAGGTTCTGTACGCCTTCACGGTTATACCCGGTGACCGCCGGTTCGGTCAGACCTTCGTCTATCATTGTTTTGTACAGCGTTGCGGCCTCCACGCCAGCCTGCGAATTGAAAGCAGCCCTGCCGTCCTTGCCGATCACGTCTCCGCCGTAACTCCAGAGTCCATAATAGAAATAGACGTCTGTCTCGATCTCTTTGCCTTGAAGACCAAAGCCGGCGATTCCGATCGCTTTCAGCTTCTTTGACGCATCGATTACGTCGTTCCACGTCTTCGGACCATTAGGATAACCAGCTTTCGCAAGCAAGTCCTTGTTGTAGTACAGCGCGCGTGTTGAAGCAGCGATCGGCAAGCCATACACCTTCCCTTTAATTTCACCCGGCGCCAGCATCTGGCCAATGAAGCGGTCCTTGAAGCTCACGTCCATGTAGCCATCAAGGGGCTCGGCGACGTCGTCCTTAACGAAGTCCAGCAACCAGCGGGTACCGACAATCGCCAGGTCCGAGTTCGCACCACCCATGATGTCCGTCTGGAGCTTCTGTTGCAGCGTGTCCCAGTTTACTTCTTCGACCTTGATTGTCGTACCAGGGTTAGCTTTCTCGAACTCCTGCGCCATCTTGTTGAAGTATGGGCCAGTCGCGTCACTGTAGTGCGAGACGGTGATCCGGACCGTGTCGGCGTTTGCCGCTACTGCAATACCTGCAAACGCAAGCCCTACGGCAACTTTGCTCAGCGTGAAAGACACAAGTACTTGCTTGCGCCGGAGAATCAGCCTGCTCATGGGTCGCTCCCGCTTGTGCGCCCTTGCCCGATAGGCAGGGAGCGCTCCCTCTAGAATAGGCCGGGCCAGCACGCGGCCTCGGCCATTTTCCCGCGTGGGAACAAGACGGCAGGGAACGCTGGGAGACGGCAACACGCCGGAAGCCGCGCCTCCTGCCGGGGTCGTCTATGTCGCTGACTGGTACTAGCGGCATTGCGTTTTATGGGACAAAGGTGCGGCGTGTTGCGCAGTCCGTTATCCTGGGCAACGAAGTGGAGCGACCCGACTGGCCCTTATACCCGGTAAGCCGCCGCTTTGGTAGCGCGGGGTCGGACGACCGCAAGGGGGTCGTCAAGCGCCTCTCGCGTCGTCACAAAGCAGCCGCAAGTCGCTCCGTCATTCGCTGCGGGCGGCCGTTGACGATGCCGCTGTTGCGAAAACCGCGTTCTTATCGCAACAGCGGAGCTGACCGCACGCAATGACTGCCTTGGGAGGCGACGCAGCACCCCACGTTGTCAAACGCAACAGGGCGTACGACAGAGCCTCGGTTGCGGAAAAGCAACAGATAGAGATGCGCATTTAATCTTCAGCTCGAATGGTCAGTTCTCGTCGTCAATGGCTGACTGAAATCGAGTTCATCGACCGGCCGTTCGCCGGGCACTACCAGGTCGACAAGTATTGGTATGAATGTGAACGCGATGGCCAAACCGTCCGCGAGCCGGTCACGCTGCAGCGCGTGCGGGCTTTGATCACCGAGCCGGCACCTGATTAGGAGGTCCGGCGCGGTGAACTGGCCATTCGCGGCGTGGCCTGGTCCGGTGCGGCTCAGATTGCGCGCGTGGAGATAAGCATGGGCGAAGGAAGCTGGCAGGAGGCTCATCTCGTGTCTCCTCGATATTTTCTCATCGACCCACGCATGGGTATTTTCGTTCAGTCTCGCAGTTGCCGGCCACGATACGCAGATGCCGGTCACAAGCGGCCCTGACGAACTTCACGGCGATCACTGGTTCGACGCATCAGGTGTTTGGCCTTCCTGCGGCTCTTCGTCAAGGTCGCTTCGGAACCCGGCTTTCTTGTGCGAGCCATCGCAGAATGGCTTGTTGTGCGAGTGGCCGCATCGACATAGCCAGACCTCATCCTTAGTCACCTCGATTTCTTTCCCGCCTTGGGTGGTAATCTTGAAGTCGCCTTTGATGTGGTACGGGCCGTCGTTCCGGGGGGTGATGATAGCAGTCGCCATTTGCGTCTCCGATGAGTGTGAATCGCGCGGTCCCCCACAGTCGGGACACTCGATGCAGCAACCTGAATACAAGTCCAATTTCAGTCTACATCTGATACCGCGCGAAGGTGCGACATGCCCCGGCTCGGCCTGGTTTCTGGCGGACGACCTCGCCCAGAAGCGCTTGGTGCATCTCGCGCCGCACTGTCCGCCGGTATCCAGGGGCGAAGAGGTATCGACAGATGCCACGTCGCGGCCCGACCGTCCGGGACGCCTATGTTGGACGCGCGCCCGTGAATGCCCGGGCTTACAGCAAGTCAACGACCCGTCGACCTAAGGAGGTACGCGAGATCACCGCCATCGTCCTCTATGACCTACCGCCGGACATCGGCCTCGAGGAGTGCCGCGCCCACTTCACGAAGATCGCCCCGGATTTCCTCCTTCCGGGTCGATCTCGACCGTTCGGTCTGGGGCTGGACGAACTGGTCCGGCACTGTGGAGGGCTAATGCGAAAAAGCGCACAGACCGAAGGTCAGTGCAAAGTGGGGATGACCCGGGTACCGCGGTTAGGCAGTTGAATCCGCTGGCCGGACCGGACAAGTCCGGTGATCGCGGTGGCGCCTGCCGGTGTGGATTTCTAGTAAAACCAGATATGGAGACATGGCAGGAGTTGGCCCTCCGGGGGCGGAGTGCTACGGGGGGGCGCCTCGCATCAAGCCGGACTCAGGAGGACATCGATGACGATCGACTACCGCTGCATGCTGTGCGCGCTGATGCTGGTGACGCCCTGCACGCATGCCGAGGACGACCTGCAGAACCGCGGTCATGACCCGTTCTTCCAGGTCTCCTCTGCGATTCCCAACTGCCCGGAGCCCGCCGGCCCGCGCGTGAATGAAGCCGAGTGGAAGCGCGAATCGCATCACCGCATCGAGCACGGCAACCACTGTTGGCTGGAAGGGCGCTGCCGCCTGCCGAACGCCTTCGCTTACGACGAGGAGATTGCCGACAGCACGCACCGCCGGCTGCAATGGCTGTCGGCCAACCTGCCGGGGTGGCGCCAGAGTACCTTGTGGGTGACGGTGTGGCAGCGTTGGATGCTGGTCCAGGGCTGCGTGGCACCGAACTTTCCGGTGGCGGAGTTCATGGCCGCGCTACGCGAGGTTCCCGATGTCGAGCGCGTCATCGATGAAACTACTGCGCATCCGGAGCGGGGGGTGCCTTATGCGCAGTTCCGCAAGGGCCGGTCAGCGCAAGGCAGCATGAAAGCGGGCGCGGTCGACAGCCCGGTGCCGTAGACCGGATAACGCATGTCCATGCCGGTTCAGCCTCGGGGAACAACAAGGGTTTCGAGACGCGAAATCATTGTGTCACCTGCGAAAGCCGGTCGCGCAGGCTGGCAGGGACGCAGAGCAGCAAGGTCTCAGTCCGGCCATTACCCGTCTCTCGATAGCCCGAATTGACCACCCCGAAGCGGTCGTTCGTGGACGGTATTCCTCCATCTTCAGCGCAGGATTTCAGCTGCCTTTAAAAGGTGCGGGCGTAGGATCGTTTGCTAGAGGTCCAGACTGGACAGGTAGCCGCTTCGCATCCTTCGCTGGCTATAGGGCGAGACCGGACTGCTCGGCAAAGATCTCTGCCAGGAAGTCGATGAAGACCTTGACCTTGCTGGCCAGGAACCGGCTGCCGGACCTGACCGCGCTAATTGACAGCGGGGCGGGTTCGAAGTCCGTCAACACCGGCTGCACGGCACCGGAGGCGATTTCCGAATCAAATAGCCAGCCCGGTGTGTGGGCCAAGCCCAGACCGGCCAGGACAGCGGCGCGGATTTGCTCGGCATCGTTGGTACGGAAAGCGCCCTTGGGCTGATAGGTGATCGCGCCGAACCTGCCGGCGAATCCCCAGACGCGCGGCGCGCCTTGTGGGGCATAGATCACACAGGAGTGTCGCTCGAGTTCCGCCGGCGTCGCGGGCTCGCCGTGTGCCGCCAGATAAGCGGGGGTGGCGACGGTGATGACCGGGGTCTGTGCGATCCTCCTGGCAATGAGGCTGGAATCCGACAGCTCGCCATTGTGGATGGCGACATCAATACCCTCCTCGACCAGGTTGATGAGGCGGTCAGCGACCACCAGGTCGACTGTCACCTCCGGATAGCGGGCGAAGAATTCGTGCAATCGGGGCACAACATAGAGCCGGCCGAAAACCAGCGCCACGGTGGCGCGCACCAAGCCAGAGGGTGCGATCCGGCCGCGCCCAACGCGGGACTCGGCGGCTTCGATATCGCCCACAAGGCGCACGGCGGATTCGTAGAAGTCGCGCCCAGCCTCGGTGAGCGTCAGGCTGCGCGAGGTTCGTTGCAACAGTTGAGCACCAAGGTGCGCCTCGAGCGCAGCGACCTGCTTGCTTACCGCTGGCTGGCCGACGCCGAGTGTGCGGGCAACCGCAGAAAAGCTGCCGGAGTCGACCACTCGAACCAACAGGCCGATCGCGTCCAGACGATCCATAGGCGTCTCCTAATTCATTCTAAACTGGAATCGATTGTATTCCAGATGACTCAGTTCCATACCGCAATGGGAATTGATAGATTGAATGGCATCGAGCTCGTCACAGGGACGGGCCCACTGTGAGAAGGAAAATGCAATGAAAGACATCACCAACGAACTGCCGCTGGTCGTCAAGGACCACATCCGGGCTCACAATGCGCCTGACCCCGAGTTGTTGATGGCAACTCTGGCGCCCGACGCCCTGCTCAACGATAACCGGCGCGAATTCCTCGGCCACGAGGCCATTCGTAAATGGGCCGACAAGGAGATTTTCGGAGACAAGGTCACGCTAGACCCGCAGGTTGCCTATGAGCAGTACGGCAGCATCATCGTCCGATGCAAGGTCGACGGCACCTTCGACAAGAGCAAGCTGCCCGATCCCGTCGTGCTGACTTACTACTTCAACATTCAGGACGGGCTGATCACCCAGTTGGTCATCATGCTGAACACGGCCGTCGCCGAACCTGCGATCTGATCGGATCGCCTGGAGCGCTGCGCGCAAAGCAGGATTGCCTGCGAGCGATGAGGTCATTTCAGCCGGTGGCGACCGGTTCCCACGACAGAGCCGGACCAAGAGAGGACATGACAACATGAGCATCAACATCATTGCCGAGCTCAAAACCAAGGATGGTCGTTCCGAGGATTTGATCGCGCTCTTGCGCAAATTGCTGCCGTCGAGCCTGCAGCACGGCGGCGCCGAAGAGATTTCGATCCGCCAGGATCAGGACGATCCTAACTACATTATCTCGGTGCAACGCTGGGAGTCGCGCGATGCCTACCTTGCCTATTTCGCCTGGCGCACCGGGGAGGGCGTGGCCGCGCAAATCGGTGAGCTTTTGAAGGAACCCCAAAGAATTCGCTTCTTCAACGAGGTGCTCTACGGCGTTCCCTCGGCCGGGGACGCGGCGACCATCTAGGGTCATTGGAATGGAGTCGAATGTCCCTGCCACGCCTTTGTCGCGATGGACTTCAAATGCCACTGCTACTCACGATCGGCGGCGACGTCGTACCAACACATAGAGGCGGTACACCTCGAGATTTCGTTCACTCCCCGGAAGCGGCCATTCGCCACCGGCTGGTTTGGGGTCGACAAGGAGCATTCGATTTTCTCGACAGCGGCCATTCGCGGCCGACGAATTTGACCGATCTCGAATGACCGCAACACGCCCTGAGCCAGTCCGTCAAGTGGTTTCAGAGGAAAGCGCGGCGCTTCCTGGTAGCGTCGCGTGTTCGAGAAGTGGCGAGCCATGTGTTCTCAACGCGTTCAGATAAGCGCTCTCATCGTAGGGTTTTCGCGTCTGCCAGCAACGGTAGAGGATGCGTATCAATTTGAACGCCAGCGCCCGCACCGCGGCCTGGTATGAACTTCCCTTTGCGCGCTGCTGCCGATAGTAGAGTCCGGCCCAGAACGATTGGTTGATCGTCTGGCCGGCCCATTCGACGAAGGTCTGGCGCAGGAATTTCGGACACTGCCAGCGCCAATGCACCCAGCTTTTCTTGCCACTGCGCTCGGTGACCGGTGCGATGCCGGTGTACTGCTGCACCTCAGTCGCGCTGTGGAAACGCTCCCGTTGCTCGCCGAAAGCCGCGAGCACGCGCGGTGCCAGATGAGGGCCCGCGCCTGGCAGCGAGTCAAACAGCGCGAAGTCGGGTAGCGTGCGCGCGAGCGCGGCGATCTCTTCATCGAACATGTCAATCGCGGCGAGTGTCGCGCGCAGCTGTGCCTGGGGCAGCTGAAGGCCATGTCGGCCATCGAACAGTGCCGCACTGCGGCGCTGGGCGGGCATGTGTTGCGCTGTTCCGGCTGCGACCACATTGAGGTCGCGTACAACTCCTGCCGCAACCGGCGCTGCATGGCGAGCTGCTGACGCAGATCTTGCAGGTCAAGTGAAGTTGACCCAGAAAAGCGGACATCTATCCTTTGGAGAAGGAGGTGCCGATTATGGGCAAGCATCGTACCCCGTACCCGGCGGAATTTCGGGCGCAAATGGTCGAACTGGTGAAGGCTGGACGCAGGCCGGAGGAACTGGAAAAGGAGTTCGAGCCGACTGCACAGACCATCTACAACTGGGTGACGCAGGCTGATCGCGACACAGGCGGCATACCGGTCAATGGCTCGTCGGCACCTACATGGCACGGGCTCATCGGGCCGGGATCCCGACGTCTAACTTGCAAACATAAACGGCCGGAAAGCCACAGCGGAAGTGGCCTGTTCTCCGGGCAAAAAGTTAGACAGAAGCACGCAAGCCGTTGAATTCATTGCGAAGTCTGGGTAGTCTGACTTCAGGCCCGCGGGAAATGAGTACGCGCAAGACGCTATCGGGCGTGGCGATGGCGGTATTGTTCATGGGATGCCGCGCTGCGATCGCTAGTTCGTGTGCTCCGGCGTTGTCCGACGTCGATGTCAAAGACGGTTTCAAGGTGGAGGCCGATTGTGGTTTCCCCGTCCGGACCCTCGACCGCATGACCACCGGGCTGAGCCGCGCGGCGAAAGCCGCCGGGCTCTCCAATGTCCAGATGGTCTCGCTCGCGCGGGCGGCCAACGTGATACTGAGTGCCGTATATGGGCAATCGAGCCGCATTGACCGCAAGACTGATACCCCGGTCACCAACATCGAACCGCTAATCGAGCACTTGGCCGAGCAACTTAGGGCGCAGCCCGACGTAGACCTGGTAGCTGAAGCCCAGCAATGGGCTGCACGTTACGAGGATTTGCTGCGTCGAAGGTCGATCGCAAGGAGTTCCGATCCTCTTGAAGTACAAGTGAACGAAGCGCTCGGACGCGTCGATCTGGAGGGTGCGTCAAAACGCCTTGGCACGCTGCTTGCCGAAAAGCAGGAGACCCAGCAGGTGTTCGCAGCACGTTGTTATGAGGCTGCCGAAATCGAATTGCTGCGCTTTTCGCCGCTGAATGCATTGCCGTTCCTGGAAAAGGCCTACGCATTGCAACCGGAAAACGCCGACATTGCGACGGCGTTTGCCGACACTTTGCGAGAGCAACGCGAGTTCGAACGTGCGGCACCGATTTACCACACGCTGCTGTCGCGTTATCAGGTGCTCGCGCAGGAGAAGCCCGCCGCCTACCAACCCCGGATAGCGCGTACGCAGGAGAAGCTTGGCAACCTCTATGTTGGGCTGCAACGGCCAAAGGAGGCGGAGGTCGCCTATCTGCGGGCGCTGGAGATCTATTGGGCACTGGCGCGACAGGACCCTGCGGCCTACGGGCCCGCTGTGGCAGAAACTTTTGACAACCTCGGCGTCTTATATCGCGATACACAGCGCCTGCAGGAGGCCGCGGATGCCTACCGCGAAGCGCTGAGCATCGATCGTGCATTGGCTTATCGCGACCCCAAGACCTACAAGCCCGAGATTGCGACAACGCTCAACGACCTCGCCATCCTGTACGACGCCGCACAACGAACGAGCGATGCTGAGAAGGCGTATCGCGAGTCGCTGAACATCCAGCGCGCGCTCGTGCGCGGTAACCCCGCGGCCTATCGCCCGGCACTCGCGCGTACGCTCAACAATCTCGGGAACCTCTATAGCGCGATGCAGCGACACGAGGAAGCAGAGCACGCATACAAGGAGGCGCTGACGATCCGGCAGCAGCTTGGCCGGGAGAGTCCAGCACTCTATCGGCCCGACGTGGCACGCACGCTCACCAACCTTGGCGCGCTCTATCGCGCCACGCAACGGCCGGCTGCGGCAAAGCAGGCGTATCAGGATGCGTTGCAAATCTATCGTGCGCT
Source organism: Paraburkholderia panacisoli (assembly GCF_008369935.1). GTDB lineage: Bacteria > Pseudomonadota > Gammaproteobacteria > Burkholderiales > Burkholderiaceae > Paraburkholderia > Paraburkholderia panacisoli. Next base: position 86,494 of record NZ_VTUZ01000013.1, read on the forward strand.
CGCGCGAGACAACCCTACAGCCTACCAGCCGGACGAAGCGCGGACGCTGAACAATCTAGGTGTGCTTTTCAGTCACACCGGGCGCCCACGCGAGGCGGAAGACGCCTACCGGAACGCGTTGGACCTTTACCGGACTCTGTCGCGAGATGATCCCATGGCCTATCGTCAGGATGAAGCACGGACACTCGGCAACCTGGGCGCACTCTTCAGCCAGTTCCGACGACCGCGTGAGGCCGAGCAGGCGAGGCGTGAAGCCGCCCGTCTTCTCGACGCAACGCAAGCGCCGTAGATCGCACGGCCAACTGTTTTTGCGCTACGCGATCATGCAGTCGGTCAGCTCGGCTATCGTCCCGGCAGGAAGCCGTTGCAGCAGGTGCGCCAAACGCAAGTGAGTTTCTTCGAACTGCTTCGCTGTGCTCTCAGTGCACGAAGCCAAAGAACGCGATCGCACCCTCGGCGGGTGTCAGCCCCGCCTTGAAGTAGCCTTCCAGCCGCTCGACGATTGCATCGTCAACCGTGAACGGCGGCCGGACGAGTCCCGCCTTGAACGCATGGTCGTACCAGTCGCTAATCCATGTGCGCAGGTCGATCATGTGTTGCGACAGTGCATCCGAAGCGTCGTCATGCATATGCGCCTCCTGGGCTCGCATATCGGTCATGCGGCTTGGCGGCCACGCCCCATCTCCGGACGGCGCCGGTTCGGCGGAAAAACGCGCCACATGCCGTCAGCGTGGCGAAACAAGAAGACAGAGAACGACCCTGTAGGGCGCTCGATCTGAATGCAGACACGCCTCGTGCCGCCTGTGCGCGAGCGGTCGAGCAGTCGCACGCGTGCCGCAGGGTCGCGTGTCGAGCCCACCAGTTTCTCGATCTGAGTGCGCAGTGATGAATTGGCCGCCACCGTATGTTCTCCTGATGCCCGATGAATCCATGCTAGCGGCACGCGTACAGGCGTCCAATCGGCAGTGGCGGAATGTTGACTCAGGAAGTGCCGATTTGCGCCGTCAGGATTTCCTTAGGGAGAGGCGGTGCGAGGCAGGGTGTTGCCGGCGTTTTCAGGGATCCGGTTCGCCGTTTTTCGTGCGAATCGCGTTCAGGATTTCCTGACACCGGAATCAGGAAGTCACACGTTGGTTTTCCAGCCTGTGCTGACTGCCACACTAAACTGGTCGGTAGATGATGGGCTATTGAAATGGATTTAAGCCGACACATAATGATTGCCTATCTGTCCGAGCGTGAGAACATCGTGGAGCAGGTCAACTCGATCTGTCTGCGTCTGTTTGATGCGTGGTGCGAATTGCGCAGTGTGACGCCGCTTGCGTATCTGATGCATTGCTGGCCAATGATCGACAGCACGCCCCAGGCGGTGAGACGGATTGGCGAAACGATGCGCGACTTACGGCGCTATCACGCGGACCAGCTTGACGACAACGATTTCCAGGTGCTTTGCGAAATGGCCGATCTGCTTGACGAGCTGAGCGAGCAGCCGGCACGCACAGTCAGATTGATCGACATTGGCGAGATGCCCGAGACACGTGGATAGATGCGTAGCAGCAATGCAGGCAGATGAAATAGGCGAACCGGGCGCGCAAAAGACAACTTGAAAGCAGATAGGGCGCCGGGCAGCAAAGCGGACGCGCGCCGACTTTCATCGGACCTTTGATGCCCCGGCGCGGGCGCGGTAGACCGGGCTTTGGCATCGAGTGCAGAATATGGCGATGAGAACGGCGGCGCTCGCGGGGAGATATGGCTCTGGACAGGTTGGATGCAGGGTGGAGCGGGCTGCGTGAGGTGCGGCGTAGCGTGGTGCTGCGACTGCTCGCGACAGTGCTGGCCTTCAGCTGCGCGATTACCCTGATTCTGACGGCGCTCCAGCTGTATCGCGACTACCAGCACGGCATCGAGCAGATCCAGAACCGTCTCGTCGATATCGACCGCAGCTACCGCGACAGCCTGGGTGAAGCGCTATGGCGCCTCGATCAGCCGCAATTGAAGCTGGAGCTGGAAGGGATGCTGCGTCTCGCGGATATCAGCGCCGCCGAAGTCCGCGAATTTCCGGCGGTCGGCTCGTCGATGGTCGTGACCGCGGGCGTGCGCATGCCTAGCATGACGGTGGCGCGCGAATTTCCGATCCTGTACCGCGTGAAGGAGAAGGTCGAGCGGATCGGCACGCTCTATGTCGAGGCGACGCTCTCCAATCTCTATCACGACCTGACGCGCACCGCGCTCGTGATACTCGTGAGCCAGGCTGCGAATACGTTTCTCGTTGCGCTTTTCACGTTCTATATTCTTTCCCGGCTCGTTACGCGGCATCTCGCGGCAATCGCATGCAGTGTCAGTGACTACGACTTTCATGAGCCGCCACGGCCGTTCGTGCTGCAACGCTCGCCGTCGAAGGAACCTGACGAACTCGACCGGGTGGTATCGGCGCTCAACGCAATGGGCATGCGGCTGCATCGCGCGTATCTCGACGAACGTGAAGCCGCTGTCGAGCGGGAAGCGCGGCGCGCGGCGGAAGCGGCCAATCGCGCGAAGGGCGAGTTCCTCGCCAATCTGAGCCACGAACTGCGCACGCCGCTCAATGGGATTCTCGGCTACGCGCAGATCTTGCGCCGCGACGGCACCTTGACCATCCGTCAGCGCGACGGCGTCGGCGTGATCCAGCAAAGCGGCGAACATCTGTTGACCTTGATCGATGAGACGCTGGATTTCGCGAAAGTCGAAGCGGGCAAGCTGCGCATCGAGATTGGCGACGTGCCGCTCGCGGGACTCGTGGATACGATCCGGGAGATCATCGGTGTGAAGGCGGAGCAGCGGCAGCTGAACTTCGCCTGCACGGTTGCCGCCGGCACGCCGTCCGGTGTGCGTGCCGACGAACGCCGCTTGCGCCAGGTGTTGCTCAATCTGCTATCGAACGCCGTCAAGTTCACCGACCGCGGCAGCGTGCGCCTTTCTATCGGACGCAGCGAAAACGGCGCGGTCCGCTTTGAAGTGCGCGATACGGGCATCGGCATTCGTGCAGAGCATCAAGAGACAATCTTTATGCCGTTCGAGCAGGCAAGCGGCTCGGAGCGCCGCTCGGGAGGCACAGGGCTGGGCCTTGCGATCAGCAGGCAGTTCGTGCGCGCGATGGGCGCTGAGATACACGTCGAGAGCGAGGCCGGTCAGGGTAGCGTCTTCTGGTTCGAGTTGCCGTCCGCAGTCGTCGAGCAGGATGCAGGCAAATCCGCGGGGCCTGCGTCGATTGTCACCGGCTACGAGGGGCCGCGCCGCAAGGTGCTCATGATCGACGACGTGCAGGTCAATCGGGCGGTCGTCGTCGAATTGCTGACGCGCATCGGTTTCGCCGCCGCCGAGTCCGCGAACGGCAGCGACGGCATCGCGACGGCGCTGGCTGAACATCCCGATCTGATCCTGACAGATATCGTGATGCCCGGTATCGACGGTCTCGAAGTGACGCGGCGTCTGCGCGCCGTGCCGGAGTTCGCGGACGTGCCGATCATTGCGATATCGGCGACGCCGTTCGGCGTGGACGGCGCGATGAGTCTCGATGCCGGTGCCAACGCGTTCATCACGAAGCCGGTCGACTTCGATGTATTGCTCGCGCACATGACGACATTGCTCGGGCTGACGTGGATTTACGCTGCGGCGCAGCCGGAAGCACCGCTCGACGCGCCCGAGACGTTCCCCAGCGGGATGCCCGCCGACGCGATGAGTGAACTGCGTCAGCTTGCGCGCGACGGCAACATGCGGGGCATCGTGCAATGGGCGGAGCGAATCGCGGCGAGTGATCCGCCGCATGCGGCGTTTGCGGCGCGATTGCGTCAACTGGCACGGGCCTACCAGTCGAAGGCGATCTTGCATCTGGTGGAGCGGTATTTCGAAGGGAACACGACATCATGAGCGAGCTCGCTGCTACCGTCGCGCAGACGGGCACGATCCTGATCGTCGACGATACGCCCGCCAATCTGGGGGTAGTGGTCGACAGTCTCGAAGCACGCGGCATACGCGTGCTGGTTGCGCTCGACGGAGTCGAGGCGCTCGAACGCGCGTCGTTCTCGCAACCCGACCTGATCCTGCTTGACGTGAAGATGCCCGGCATCGACGGATTCGAGACGTGTCGCCGGTTGAAACGGGAGGAACGCACACGCGACATCGCTGTCATTTTCATGACCTCGCTGACGGGAGACGAGGACAGGGTCGAAGGGTTTTCGGCGGGCGGCGTCGACTACGTCACCAAGCCGTTGCGCGTCGACGAAATGCTGGCGCGGGTCGGCGTACATCTCGAGTTGCGGGCGATGCACAAGCGGCTCGTCGCGCAAAACCGGCATCTGCTCGCCGAAGTAGCCGTACGCAAGGAGACGGAAGCCGCGCTGTCGCAGGCGCGCGACGATCTCGAACGGCGGGTTGTGTTGCGCACGGAAGAACTGGCGCGCGCCAATGCGAAACTGCAGGGCCAGATCGACGAGCGCAGGCGCGCGGACGCGCGTTTGCAGGCGAGCGAGGCGCGCTGTCGCGCGATCGTCGAGACGAGCCCTGTGCCGCTATGCATCACATCCATGCCGGACGGGCACATCCTTTATACGAACGAACCGTTGCGCGCACTCTTCGGCATGGGGGAAGGCATGACAGCCAACATCGCGGATTTTTATGTCGACCCCTTGGAGCGCGAAAATCTGGTCGATCATCTGCGAACGGAAGGTAGCCTGAGAAATGCGGAGGTTCAATTCAGGCGTCCTGACGGAACCCAGTTCTGGGCAATTGCAACCGCGCGCGTCGCGACCTACGACGAGTCCCCGGCGGTCTATGTCGGTCTGAACGACATCACAGGACGCAAGCGGATGGAACAGGAACTGGTCGAATCACGCGAGCAGCAGCGGGAGCTTTCCGCGTACATGGAGGCGATTCGTGAAGACGAAAGAAAACGCATCGCGATGGAGATTCACGACGAACTGGGTCAGTTGCTGACGGCACTCAAGATGGACGTTTCATTGCTCAGAATGCGCCTCGCGCACGATCAAGAAGCGATGAAGAAAGCCGACGACATGCGCGAACTGGTCGAAGGCACGATCTGGATGGTGCGCAACGTCGCGAACCATCTGCGTCCCGCTGCGCTGAACTTCGGAATCGTGTCGGCGCTGGAGTGGCTGGTCCAGGATTTCAACCGGCGCAACCGCATTGGGTGCGAATTGCGCATTGCCGGCGGCGAACCCATGCTGTCCGACGCGCATGCGACAGCCGTTTTTCGCATCGTGCAGGCGTCGCTGACGAACGTGGCCCGGCACTCCGACGCAACGCGCGTAGACGTCATGCTGGCCTCGACGGCTGCAAAGCTCGAACTGCATGTGCGCGACAATGGCCGCGGTTTCAACCAGCAGGCGGCGCGCCGCGATTATTCGTACGGGCTGCTCGGCATGAACGAGCGGGCGCGACTGATCGGCGGCTCACTGTCGATCGACAGCACGCCCGGCAGAGGCACCACGGTTTCGATTCATATTCCACTCGATCGCGGCACTCGAACATGATCCGGATACTCATTGCCGACGATCACGCGATTGTCCGCGGCGGACTCAAGCAGATCATCGCGACAACCAGCGATATCGTCGTCGCGGCGGAAGCGGCGCAAGGCTCGGAAGTCGTCGACAAACTACGCACCTGCGCCGTCGATCTGCTGTTGCTCGACATGACCATGCCCGGTATCAGCGGAGTCGATCTGATCCGGCGAGTGCGCGCCGAGCAGCCGGCGTTGCCCGTTCTGGTGCTGAGCATCCACGATGAGGCGCAGGTGGCCTCGCGCGCGCTGCGCGCCGGCGCGACGGGCTATCTGACGAAGGACAGTGACCCGGACGTGCTGCTAGCGGCGATTCGCAAGCTCGCGGACGGCGGGCGCTTCATCGACCCGAAGCTCGTCGATGCAATGGTGTTCGAAACGCATCGCGGCGACGTGCCGCCGCATGAAGTGTTGTCCGACCGCGAGTTTCAGGTGCTGCAGATGCTGGCTGCGGGAAAGAGCATCAACGAGATCGCTGACACCTGTGCGCTCAGCGCAAAAACGATCAGCACGCACAAGATGCGGCTAATGCAGAAGCTGGGCCTCTCGAACAACGCCGAGGTTATCCGTTATGCGATCCGGCATGGACTGATCGCAGAGTAGCAAGCGGACATGCCGATGATGCAATGCATCAGTTGTCGTTCAGGAAAGTCTTAGGCTTCGTGGACGACACGTGAAATGAAAGCGTGAAGTAAGTGATAAGTTAGCTTTCCGTCAGCGGGTTTGTCCGACTGTTGTCCCGGTACGGCCGGTGCCACGATCTCATTAGCCTCGGTTTCTCACGAGCCATCCGCACGACCCGCTTTAGTCATTCGTATTTATGCATCGAAGGCGCTTTATCTTCGCGGCCGCAGCCGCCGCGAGCGCGGCGCTCGCCGCGCGGGCTGCACCGGCCGGGCATTTCGAAATCATCTATCCACAGATCCGCCCGGGCCGGGACGTGCACGCGGCGTTCGCGCTGGCCACGCTGGATCTCGCCATGAAGGCGGCCAACGCGTCCTATACCGCACACGAGCTCGATCTCGTCATGGAACGCGGCAGGGCGCTCGCCGAACTCGCGTCGGGAACCACGATCAACCTGCACTGGACGAGCATGGAGGCACAGGCCGAGCGCGGACTGAATGTCGTCCACATACCCATTCATCGGGGGCTGATCGGATTTCGGTTGTTTCTGATCAGAGAGGATCGTCAGCGTGATTTCGACGGAATCGATACGCTGGAGGATCTCCGGTCGATGACGGGCGTACAGGGACTCGGCTGGGTCGATGCCGACATCATGCGCCACGCAGGCCTTTCGGTGCAGACGACTTCCAGCTACGAAACGATCTTCAGGATGGTCGAAGGCAGACGGGTCGACTATTTCCCGCGCGGCGTGATCGAGGTTTATCCGGAACTGGACTCGCGCCAAGGCACGGAGTCTGGCCTCGCTGTCGAGAATCATTTGCTGCTGGCCTATCGCTCTGATTTTCTGTTCTACGTGTCGCCGAGCCAGGAGGAGCTGGCGGCGACGATCGCACGCGGCTTCACAGCGGCGTGGCGCGATGGATCGTATCTGAAACTGTTCAACTCGCATCCGTATATCCAGAACGGGTTGAAGCGCGCGAACCTGAGCAGCAGAAAGGTACTCTGGATCGACAATCCGTTTCTATCCGATGAAGACCGGGCCATTCCTGAGATGTACTGGGTGCGTCTGGCGGGCGTGTGAGCACCCGTTCCCGGCTCGAAAGTACGCATCCCCATACAGCGAGAGCGCGGCGGCACGGGACGGCCTGACGCTGCCGCGTCGGACGTACTCGGGATAAACCCGCAATCAAGATAGAATGCGCATCTGCGAAAGCGTCGAGAAGGATTTGCGTCCATAGAATTTCCGGTGGCCGGTCTATCACGCGCCCATTGCCGACAGGGCATATAACGGAGACACCCACCAATGAATCGTCGTTTGGCGCGGCTCTCGCGCCTCGCTCGTGCCGCCGCCGCGGCGTCGCTTACATTCTGTCTACTGCTAAAGCCGGCCGCGTTCGCACAGGCGGGCGCGCCAGAAAAGATCGTGATCATGGTAGGCGGCATCACCAAGCTCATTTATCTGCCGGTACGTTTGACCGAACAGCTAGGCTACTTCAAGGCTGAGGGGCTAGATGTCGAACTGCTGTCGCAACCGGCGGGTGTCGATGCAGAGACCGAACTGCTCACGGGTGCCGTGCAAGGTGTGGTGGGCTTCTACGATCACACGATCTATCTGCAGGCCAAGGGCGAGGAGGTGAAGACCATCGTTGTGTTCGGCCAGGTGCCGGGGGAAGTCGCACTGGTGGCGAGCAGAGCGGCCGGCTCAATCAAAAGCATGGCCGACGTGAAGGGTAAAACGCTCGGCGTCACGGGGCTCGGTTCCTCGACTCACTTCCTGACGCAGTATCTGGCGTATCTGAATGGCGTGCCTGCTTCGCAGTACACCGTGCTGCCGGTCGGCGCGGACAGTAGCTTCATTGCCGCAATCCGGCAAGGTCGCATCGACGTTGGCATGACGACTGAGCCGACCGTGTCGCAGTTGCTGAAAAATGGCGACGCCAGGGTGCTCGTGGACATGCGCAACGTCGAAGGCACGCGCGCCGCGCTCGGCGGCACCTATCCGGCATCGAGCCTGTACATGCAAACCGCGTGGCTCGAGGCGAATCCCAAGGAAGCAGCCGGACTCGCGCGGGCTTTTGTGAGGACGCTGCAATACCTGCATACGCACAGCGCCGAAGAGATCGCCGCGCGGATGCCGAAAGACTATGCCGGTAACGACAAGGCGCTCTACGTGAGCGCGTTGAACGCCTCGCTGCCGATGTACACCGCCGACGGCAAGATGCCGGCCGACGGGCCGCCAACGGTGCTCAAGGTGCTGTCCGGTTTCAGCCCGTCGGTCAAGGGTCGTCATATCGATTTGTCGCGCACCTTTACCAATCGGTTCGTCGACGACGTGAAGCCATAACGCTGTCTTGAAGGGGGCGACACATCGTGTTTGCAGGCAGTTTGCGCGGACGTTTGCTGTGGTGGCTTTTGCTGCCTCTGGCCGCGTTCGTTTCTATTTCCGGCGTGATCTCATACCGCTTTGCGCAGACCACGGCCGACCTGGTGCAGGACAACGCATTGCTTTCGTCGATGCGTATCATTGGCGAGGATATCGATTGGGATAACGGCTCGGTCTCGATCCAGATTCCGCCGGCCGCGCTTGAACTCTTCGAGTCGCCCGAGCAGGACAGTGTCTTCTATCGTGTCGAGGCGAGCGGCCACCGCCTGCTGGCAGGGACTCTCGAATTGCCGCTTCCGCCGCGCGCGGGGGACAGCCCGACGCTCTATTCCACACGCCTCGACGATGGCCGCGTGGTGCGCGCGGTCGCCTACGTGCGCCAGCTGTACGATTCCGGGCGCACCGAAAAAGTCGTCGTGGCGGTCGCGAAGACCGAAGGCTCACGGGATGCTATGGTGTGGCACCTGTTGCGTCCACAGCTGTTCGGCGAAGTACTGACACTGTTGCTCGCGATGGTTTTTGTCTACCTCGGTCTGACCTTCGAATTGCTGCCTCTGATGAAGGTGAAAGATGACGTCGCCAATCGCAACCCATCGCAACTCGAACCGATTCGCGTCGCTCGCCTGCACGTCGAACTGAGGCCTATCGTCGAGGCCATCAATCAGTGCATCGCACGCATGGGCCAGCAAGCGGCGACCCAGCGACAATTCATCTCCGATGCGGCGCATCAATTGCGCACGCCACTGGCGCTGCTCGCCGCGCAAATTCAGTACGCGCGGCAGCGCGACAATCGCGACCCATCGCTCGCCGACGCGTTGGCCGGTATGCATAAAAGCAGCCGCAAGCTCACCACGTTGACCAACAAACTCCTGTTGCTTGCACAGGCCGAATCGGCCACGCCGTCCAGCGCGCGTGAGCGTGTCGATCTGAGCGCGTTGATTGCGGGCGTGTTGGAGGAACTGATTGCTTTCGCTCAGTCGCACGAGATCGATCTGGGCGCGGAACTGGAAGACGGCTTGCATGTCACTGGCGACGAAGCACTGACTGCCGCACTCGTCACCAATCTCGTCGACAATGCGCTGCGCTATACGCAAGCGGGCGGTCGCGTCACGGTGCAAACGCTACGCAGCCATGACAGGGCGATCGTGCGCGTCATCGACAATGGGCCCGGCATCAAAGCCGAAGCACGGGCACGCGTGTTCGAGCGTTTCTATCGTGCATCGAACCACGCTGAGGGAACGGGACTCGGGTTGCCGATCGTACGGGAGATTGCCCACCGGCAAGGCGGCACCGTCACGCTCGAATCGAATGAGGACGGTGTCGGCCTGGTTGCCACCGTCGAGATGCGCTTATGGGCTGGCGCGGCGTGATGCGCGTCTGGATGCGACGGAACGGGAGAAAACGATGAAATTGCTGCTGGTTGAGGATGACGCCGATCTCGCGCGCTGGGTAATGAATCTGATGCAGGTCGAGCAATTCGTGATCGATTGGGCGCAGAACGGCGAACAGGCCGAAACACTACTCGGCGCGCAGTGCTATGACGCCGTGTTGCTCGATCTGCGCTTGCCCGGTATCAGCGGCAAGGACGTGCTCGCGCGTCTGCGCCGCAAACGCGATAACGTGCCGGTTCTCATGCTCACCGCGAACGGTTCGACTGACGACAAGGTTGCCTGCTTCTCGGCCGGCGCCGATGACTACGTCGTCAAACCGTTCGACGCACGCGAACTGGTTGCGCGCATCAAGGCGTTGATCCGCCGGCAGGCGGCCGGCGACAAGGGCCAGTTGATCGAATGCGGCAATTTGCGCTACATGTTCGACTCGCGTGAATTCGTGCTGCGAGATGAACCGATGCGGTTGCGCCGCCGCGAACACGCCATTCTTGAAACGTTGATGCTGAAGCTGGGCAAGACGGTTTCGAAGTCTACGTTGATGGATAAAGTCTTTACGCTCGACGACGAAGCCAGTGCCGACGCGATCGATATTTATATCCATCGTCTGCGCAAACATCTCGCGGAATCGAGTGCGAAGATCATGACCTTGCGAGGTCTTGGCTACATCCTGCGTGAAGAAGAGTCGAGCGATGCGTTTGCCGCCACGTGACGAGACGGACAGGTAATCGGATCGACTGGCTCTGCATTGTCAATATCATTGTGTTGAGTGTTTTCACCGACGTCTACCGCGAATCCGCGAAAGAGGCGTGACGGGTTGGTCTGGCTATCCTTGGTTCTGCTACTCAAGTGGATATCAGGCGTTGCAAGCAACAAGTCATGAACCAATATAAAGGGTTACGGATTGGACCCACGCGGCATTGGCTCCCGGATATGCGCGGGCAGCCCACCCGAACAAAACGCGAGTTGCGCCCCCGCCTCCAACGTGTACGTGATGCATGGCCATTCCTGCAACGCCGGGCCATGTTGCAAGTGCGTTTTCAGACAGCGGGGTCATCGTAAATTAAAAGATTAGTCTGGTGAAGTTTTCTTCGTACAAAATGGCGAATTGATGCATTTCAGTTTATCGGTCGCGTGTTGCACGATCCAGTGCGCATAGTTCAGGCTGCTGCGAATCAGATGTTCGTTGCAGATCTGCGGTGTCGATTGGAGATGAATTCGATTCGCCCAGATATTGAAACCTACCTAAGCTCGACGCCAGGTGGCCTCGATGCATCAGACGAGTGCTTTGCTGGCGGCGGCCGTGCGGCCGCGCAGCCAGTTGATGCTCGCGAACAGCAGCACTGCGAACACAATCAGCATCGTTGCCACGGCGAGGATCGACGGGTCGATCGAGTCGCGAATGCCGCTCCACATCTGCCGCGGCACGGTTGTTTGATCCGGGCCGCCGATGAACAGAATGACGATTACTTCGTCGAACGAGGTCGCAAAAGCGAAGACGCTGCCGGTCGCGACCGCCGGCGTGATGAGCGGCAAGGTCACGCGCCTGAATGTGACCCAAGGCGTCGCGCCGAGCCCGGAAGCGGCGCGCAACAGACTCTGATCGAAAGAAAGCAGTGACGCAGTCACGGTGATCACGACGAATGGCGTGCCGAGCGCGGCATGCGCCAGGACCACACCGGGATACGAGTTCACGAGGCCGAGCGGCGCGAAGATCAGATAGAAGCCCGCGGCGACGACGACGATCGGCACGATCATCGGCGAGATGATGATCGGCATGATCAGCGAGCGCAGCGGAAACTGCGCGCGCGAAATGCCGAGCGCGGCCAGCGTGCCGAGACACGTGGCGATCAGCGTCGATGCCGCGCCGATGCCGATGCTGTTCAGAAGCGATCGTTGCCAGTCCGGGCTCGTGAGCGCCTGCTCATACCAGCGCAGCGAAAAGCCCTGCAACGGGTAGGAGAAGTACGAGCCCGAATTGAACGAGAGCGGGATGATCGCGAGGATCGGCGCAATCAGGAAGAACAGCACAAGCGCCGTATGCAGCCGCACCCAGCGCGCGGCGACGCGTTCCGTCAGCACCTTGTTGCGTTGATCTGGCATGTCATTCCTTCGTCGTGTTCGCGTGTTTCAACCGAGTCTCAACCGAAGCGCAAGCGGTCGATGCCGACGATGCGGTTGAACAGGAAATAGAAGATCGCCGTGAAGATCACGAGATATGCCGAGAGTGCACCGGCGAGGCCCCAGTTGAGTTGCGTGTTGGTCTGTATTGCGATGAGCTGGCTGATCATCTCGTCGCCTGCGCCGCCGAGCAGCGCGGGCGTGATGTAGTAGCCGAGCGCGAGCACGAACACGAGGAAGCAGCCCGCCCCCACGCCCGGCAGCGTCTGCGGCATGTAGACCCGCACGAACGCGGTGAACGGGTGCGCCCCAAGCGATTGCGCGGCCCGCACGTACACGGGCGATACGCTCTTCATCACCGAGTAGATGGCGAGAATCATGTAGGGCAAGAGCACATGTGTCATGCCGATGAGCACGCCCACGCGATTGAAGATGAGCGGCAGTGGATGTGTGACGAGACCGAGTCCCATCAGCAGGCTGTTGATGACGCCGCCCGGTTGCAGCAAAACGTACCACGCGGTTGTGCGCACGAGCACAGAGGTCCAGAACGGTACGATCACAAGGAGCATCAGGCGGTTGCTGCTCTTCGCGGGCAAGTTCGCGAGCAGCCATGCGACCGGATAGCCGAGCACAAGGCACAGCAGCGTGACCGTGGCGCTGATCGAGATCGTGCGCACGAACGCCTGCCGATAGACCGAAGCGTTGTCCGGCATGAACGCGAGCGCGCCTTGCGGTGTCACTTGCGCATCGACGGCCGCTAGCAGATAGTCCGGCGTCGGCGACGTGGCGGCGCGCTTCAGCAAGCGCCAGATCTCGGGCGAATTCCAGCGTTCGTCGAGTTCGACGAGCGCCGGTTTCCACGCGGGCGGCGCATCGGCGGGCAGCTGGCGCGCGGTGCGCATCAACAGACTACGGAACTCGGCCTGATCGAAGTTCAGCCGCCGCGCGACTGTGCCGAGCTGTCCGCTTTGCTGCGCCTGTTTGAGCCCCGCAGCGAGCAGGGCGAACGTGCGCTCGTCCGGCACGCCGTGCCCGTCCCATGCATCGAGCGCACGCGTGAGCCCTGGCATGCTGTCGGGCACTTCATGATTCTCCACGCTGCGCGCGAGCAGCAGCGCGATCGGCGCGATGAACGTTGAAAGCAGAAACACGATCAGTGGTAGCGCGAGCATGAGCGCCTGCACCGATGCGCGGCGGCGCGCCTTTTGAAACGACGCGCGGCCGTCGGCTCTCGTCGGAGAGCCCGGGGCCGTGACTCGGGCCGAAGCGGGCATGTTCATAGTCAAGTTGGGCTCTCGTCGGACGATGGTGTTACTGCGTCAGCCATACCTGGAAGCGCTTGTTGATCTGGTCCGCGTTGTCGGCCCAGAAGTTCGCGTTGATTTGCAAGGCGCGCTTGAAGTTCTCGGGTGCGGTCGGCAGATCGACGAGGCGTTGCTTGTCGACGAGCGCGATTGCGTCCTTGCGCGGCGGTGCATAGGCGATGTACTTCGACAAATCCGCATACGCCTTCGGCTGCGAAGCGGAGACGATGAATTTCGCGGCGGCGTCGGCGTGCTTCGCGCCCGTCGGAACGCCCCACCAGTCGAAGTCGTAGACCTGCGCGTCCCAGACGGCTTTGAAGGGCTTGTTGTCCTTCTTCGCGGCGTCGTCGATGCGGCCGTTGTAGGCCTGCGTCATCACGACCGCGCCGTCCGCGAGCAGCTGCGGCGCCTGCGCGCCCGACTCCCACCACACGATGTTCTTCTTGATCGTGTCGAGCTTCCTGAACGCGCGATCCACGCCCGCGGGTGTGCCCAGCACCTTGTAGACATCCTTCGGATCGACGCCGTCGGCGATTAGCGCCCATTCCATCGACACCTTCGGCGACTTGCGCAGACCACGCTTGCCGGGGAATTTCTGCAGATCGAAAAAGTCGTTGACGGTTGTCGGCGCGGTCTTGAGCTTGCTCGCATCGTAGGCGTAAACCGTGGACCAGACCATGCTCGCAACGGCGCAATCGCCGATCGAGCCGGGGATGAAGTCGCTCGTTTTGCCGAGCGTCTTCTTGTCGAACTTCTGGAGCAGGCCTTCGTCGCAGGCGGTGATCGCATCGTTCGTTTCGAGGTCGATCAAGTCCCACGTGGTGTTCTTCGCCTGCTCCATCGCGGAGAGCTTCGCGAGGCCGCCGTCATACGATTCGGTCGAGAAGCCGATGCCGGTGGCCTGCGTGAACGGTTCGAAATAGGCCTTCCTGGCAGCCGCCTCGTACGCGCCGCCGAAGGTCACGACGGAGAGCGTCTCCGCTGCCTGGGCGGTCACGGCGGTGAATGCGAGTACGGCGAGTGCGGCGCTTTGTGCTTTGATGAAGGTGCGCATGTCAATTGGCTCCTGCGGGTGCGGTCGTGATGATGGAAGGGGAGAGCGGTGGGGATGCAGGGATCACGGGCGCGCTGCGTGGCGCGCTCATCGCGAGAATCTTGCAGTCGTCGTGGCGCCACGCGATCTCGATCGCGCTGCCGGGCGAAGGCAGCGCATGGCGCTGCGTATTGGGCACTTTCACCACGAAGGAATCGCGCGAACCGAGCGCGACGTGCACGCGATGATGATCGCCGCAATACACCAGTTCCTCGACGCGTGCGCGCACCACGTTGCTGTGTTCGTCGGCGTGCGAGCCTTCGGCGCTGGGGATATGTGCGCGTTCGGGGCGCAGCGCGAGCATCGCTTCGTCGCCCGTGCGCAGGCCGGGTTCGCAACGGCCGCGAATGACGCTGCCGTCCGAGAGCGCGAGCGTCGCCCAGTCCTCGCCCGCATTGACAACGCGCCCGGTCAGCCCGTTGTTCTCGCCGACGAAGTTTGCGACGAAAGCATTCTGCGCATTCTCGTAAAGTTCGCTGGGCGTGGCGGCTTGCTGAATACGGCCATCGGAGAAGACGGCGACGCGGTCCGACATCGTCAGCGCTTCGGCCTGATCGTGCGTCACATAGACGATCGTGAGCGACAGCTCGCGATGCAGGCGCATGATTTCGTATTGCATGGTTTCGCGCAGGCGTTTGTCGAGCGCACCGAGCGGCTCGTCCATCAGCACGACGCTCGGCTCGAACACGAGCGCGCGCGCGAGCGCCACGCGCTGCTGCTGTCCGCCGGAGAGCTGCGCGGGACGCCGGTTCGCCAGATGCGGCAGTTCGATCATTTCGAGCGCGCGCTTCACGCGCGTCTTCTGCTCGGCGCGGCTCACGCGCCGCACGGAGAGTGGAAACGCGACGTTCTCCGCAATCGTCAGATGCGGAAAGAGCGCGTAGTTCTGAAACACCATGCCGATGTCGCGCTGATGCGGCGGCTTGTCGTCGAGCCGACGGCCGTCGAGGCGAATCTCGCCGTGCGTGGGCGATTCGAATCCCGCCAGCATCATCAGCGTCGTCGTCTTGCCCGAACCGGACGGGCCCAGCAGCGACAGGAATTCTCCCTTGCGCACGTCGAGGTTCAAGTCATCGACCACGTATTGGGCGCCGTCGTACGATTTGCTCACGCCCGAAAACGAAATGAAGGAAGGGTTTGACATCGTGATCGCGTCCTGTCGATGGTGCGTCGTAATCAATGCGTGGCGAGCTGCGTCGCGAGGATTTTGCTAGCGAGGTAGCGCGCGAAGTCATAGTTTGGGCGTTCGAGATGGCTCAAGTGACCGGGCTTCGCGAGCGGCGCGTGCACGCCGCGAAAGACGGCTTCCACGCCGCGTTTGTCTTCCGCGTTGACTTCGTCGAGCAGCTTCTTCAAGGTCGCCATGTGCGCGTTGGCTTCGGTATCGGCGATGAACTCCGGCGCAAGGCCGCCGCCGAAGCGGATATGCACGCGCTCTACGCCTTGAGGCTGCAGCACGAGATACCAGAAGTAACCCGGCGTGAGCGTGACGAGATGCGTCGGGTAGATCGCGAGCAGCGCCGTGGTCTTGCGCCAATGTCCCGTGAGGCGCGTATTGTCCGGATGCGCGTTGCCGATGGGCAAGGACGCTTCCTTGGTGATCCAGTGATAGTTGAAGGCTGGATAGCCCGGCGGACATTCCATTTCATCGAGCCGCGAATGCGGTCCTACCGTCGCGCGATGCAGCATGGGCAGGTGATAGCTTTCCATGAAGTTTTCCGCGAGGATCTTCCAGTTCGTGTTCCACACGTGCTCTTCATGAAAGGTTTCGATGTAGTCCGACATGCCGTATGCGCCGATGAGCTCGCTCAGCTTGGCGAGTTGCGAGTGAACGGGCGGCGCGTTTTCGTCGAGTGTCACGTAGATCCAGCCTTGCCATTCTTCGCAGCGCACGGCCGGCAGCTGGTAGCTTTCCTTGCAGAAACCCCCTTGCCGATCCATGAGCGGCGCGCCTTGCAGCGCGCCGTCCAGCGAATAATTCCAGGCGTGATAAGGGCAGACGATGCGACGCACGTTGCCGCGTCCTTCGAGCAGCACCGACATGCGATGCAGGCACACGTTCGACATCGCCTTGAGCTGCACCTGGTTGTCGCGCAACACGATGACGGGTTGCGCTCCAATGCGCGCCGTCAAGTAATCGCCGGGCGCTTTGAGCGCACTGGCCCGGCCGACGCATTGCCATTCACGCTCGAAGATAGCGCGCTCTTCGAGCGCGAGGAATTCGGGCGACGTGTAGACACCGGGCGGCATCGAATGCGCATCGCCGAATGGCCGTTCGCAACCCGTCTGCAGTTCGTCGACAAGTGCTTGCACTGCGATCGTCCTTGCCGGGTTGGCCATGGTGTCCCCCTTGATTCGTCACGGTGAGAGCGCGGCAACGCGAGGCTTTGCGGCGTAGCGCCCAACATGAACACCAATCTATCAAGCCAAATTGCAAGCCAAAATATTGTTTTCAGATACAAAGCAAAGCTTTTACCTATGCACAAGGCGCAGGCATAAAACGGACGATCGCGCTTTCCTGATCATGCGTCGAGATGCAGCCGCCGAATATAGTTCTCGCAGAACGACGCGAACCGCTGCACGACCTGGCGCGGCTTCATCGTGCGCGATTGCGCGATGCCGAGCATCGTTGCGTTGACGTTGTCTTTGAAACGCTTAATGACGAACTCTTCGCCATCCACGGTGCGATTCGATTTGAGCGGAAAGTTCAGGAGGCTGTAGCCGAGACCGTTGGCCACCATGCCGCGCACGACCTCCGGCTGCGACGAACGGAACGCGGGCACGGGACGGCTGCCCACCGCATCGAAGAGTGCGGCGAAGTACTCGCGGCTGTGCGGCAGGTCGAGCATCACATACGGCTCGGGCAAGAGGTCTGCGAGCGATACCTTGCGTGCACGTGCCAGACGATGCGTCCTCGGCAGGATCGCATAAGGCGGCAGTGAGAGCAGCGGCGTGAACGAGATGTCCTCCGTCAGATCGAGACTGTAGGTGAGGGCAATGTCGAGCGAGCCGTCGTTCAAGCCGCGCAAGAGGCCATCCTGATGCGCTTCGACCGTGCGAAACGAGATGCCCGCGTGCTCGCCCGTGAATCGGCTGATCAGCCCCGGCATCAGCGGCGGCGCAAGCGAGACGAGGCAGCCGAGCGCGATGGCGCCCGTCATGCCGCCGTCCATTTCCTTCGCGGTCGTCTGCAATTCCTCCGCGATTTTCAGCAGATTGCGCGCTTGCCCGAGCAGATCGCGACCGGCTTGCGTGAGCGAAAGACCGCTCGCGTGATGCCGTATGAAGAGTTGCACGCCGAACGACACTTCGAGGTCCGCGAGTGCCGTGGAGATCGACGGCTGCGAGATGTGCAGACGCTTCGCGGCGGCGGTGAAGGACAGTGCTTCCGCGGTGACCACGAAATAACGCAACTGGCGCAACGAGTAGCGCAACGGGTGAGTCTCCATCGACGGCGCTCCGCGTTCAGGGTCTTCAATGGCGGCATTGTGAAGCAGTCAAAAAAGCTTGCATAGGTAAATCCGATGCCATGCATTTTTTAAATATATTTTTCAAATTCTAGACGGACGCGTAGATTTTCTCGAAAGCGGAAACGGACCGGGTGGCAACGTGCTGTCGGAAAACACGACCGGGTCCGCAACGATCGCGAGCGCTCCAAGACCGCGACGCCGCGATCGAATCGAAACATTCCACCATTTCAGAAGGACACAGCCATGACAGTGGAAACAACGTCAATCGACACGCTCGTGGTCGGCGCGGGTCAGGCCGGCGTCGCGATGAGCGAACATTTGAGCAAGCTTGGCGTGCCGCATCTCGTGCTGGAACGCGCTCGTATCGCCGAGCGCTGGCGCACGGGACGCTGGGATTCCCTGGTCGCCAATGGCCCCGCGTGGCACGATCGTTTCCCCAATCTCGAGTTCTCAGACTTCGACCCCGACGCATTCGCTCCGAAGGAACAGATCGCGGACTATTTCGTCGCCTATGCAAAGAAGTTTGAAGCGCCGATCCGCACCGGCGTGGAAGTGAAGAAGGTCGTGCGCAATCCGGGACGGCAGGGCTTCACCATCGAAACATCGGAGGGCGTGATCGAGGCCAATCGCGTGGTGGTCGCGACCGGGCCTTTCCAGCGCCCCGTCATTCCGCCCATCGCGCCGCGAGATTCGAGTCTTACGCAGCTTCATTCCGCCGACTATCGCAATCCCGATCAATTGCCCAAAGGGGGCGTGTTGGTGGTGGGTGCGGGCTCGTCGGGCGTGCAAATCGCGGACGAGTTGCAACGTGCGGGCAAGCGTGTCTACCTATCGGTCGGAGCCCACGATCGCCCGCCACGCGCCTATCGCGGTCGCGACTTCTGCTGGTGGCTCGGCGTGCTCGGCGAATGGGATGCAGAGGTCATGAAGCCAGGCAGGGAGCACGTCACCATTGCGGTGAGCGGTTCGCGCGGCGGCCATACGGTGGATTTCCGGCGTCTGGCGAATCAGGGCATCACGCTCGTTGGTCTCACGAAATCGTTCAATGACGGCGTGGTGGCCTTCGAAGCAGATCTCGCGGAGAACATCGCACGCGGCGACGAAAACTATCTGTCGCTGCTGAACGCGGCTGACGCGTATGCCGAGCGCAACGGTCTCGTTCTTCCCGAAGAGCCTGAAGCCCGCGTCATTCCCGCGGATCCGGAATGCGTGACCCACCCGTTGCTCGATCTCGATCTGGCGAAGGCCGGCGTGACGTCGATTGTCTGGGCGACCGGGTATGCAGTCGATTTCAGCTGGTTGAAGGTCAACGCCTTCGATGAAAATGGCAAGCCGAAACATCAGCGCGGCGTATCGAAGGAGCCGGGCATCTATTTCCTCGGTCTGCCCTGGCTATCGCGCCGCGGCTCCGCATTCATCTGGGGCGTGTGGCACGACGCGAAGCACATCGCCGATCACATCGTCACGCAGCGTAAATACCTGGCCTATTACGATGACTCGCAACGCCAGTCACAGAGCCGCCGTGAGGAGTGCGTTGAAAGCGTCGAAGTCACATCCGCCGGTTCACGCGTCCACAAAGTCAGCGAGATGGGCGTGAATTGATGCGTACGCCTCTTTAATCCGCGATCCATTTCTTCCTAGCATTAAGGTGCATTGATGAGCCAACCTACGCATACCCGTATCCGCATGTTCAATACGAAGGATACGTATCCAAACCAGACGCTCGACAACGATCTTTGTCAGGCCGTGCGGGCCGGCAACACGGTCTATGTGCGCGGTCAGGTGGGCACGGATTTCGAAGGCCGCCTGGTCGGCCTCGGCGATCCGCGCGCCCAGGCCGAGCAGGCGATGAAGAACGTCAAGCAGTTGCTGGCAGAGGCGGGCAGCGACCTGTCTCACGTCGTCAAGACGACGACGTTCCTGACCGACATCCGCTACCGCGAGCCGGTCTATCAGGAAGTCGGCAAGTGGTTGAAGGGGGTGTTTCCTATTTCGACGGGCCTGGTGGTGGTCGCGTTGGGTCAGCCGCAGTGGTTGATGGAGATCGATGTTATCGCGGTCATTCCGGATGGATGGACGCCACCGAAGGCCTAAGGAACGGGACATGACATTCTCCATCGTTGGACGTTGTCCGGTCTCCGGGCAGCTTGGAATCGCGATCAGTTCGTCCAGCATCGCGGTGGGCGCGCGATGCCCATGGGTGCGCGCAGGCGTGGGCGCGGTGGCGACGCAGAACGTGACGCTGCCCGCGCTCGGCCCGCAGGTTCTCGATCTTCTGGAGAACGGGCAACTCGATCCCGCCGCAGCATTGGATCGTGTGCTCGGCTCGAGCGAGTGGAGCGAGTACCGCCAGGTGACGGTGATCGATGGCCAGGGTCGCACCGCGTTCTTCAGCGGCAAGCAAGCGCTGGGCACGTATCACGCTGCCGCCGGCAAGCAGTGCGTAGCCGCAGGCAACATGCTCGCCGGCGTCGAAGTGATCGAGGCCATGCTTCCGGCGTTCGAGCAGGCATCGGGCACGCTTGCCGATCGCCTGCTCGCGGCCATGCATGCGGCGATGGCTGCGGGCGGCGAAGCGGGGCCCGTGCATTCGGCGGCGCTCAAGATCGTGGGCGACCTGAGCTGGCCGATCGTCGATTTGCGGGTCGATTGGGCGGATGACGACCCCATCGGCCAGCTGGACGGTCTATGGCAGGCGTATCGGCCGCAGATGCAGGACTACTTGACCCGGGCGTTGAATCCGACCGCCGCGCCCAGCTACGGAGTGCCCGGCAATGAATGACCGATCCAGCCGTGCGCTGCTTGAACGGCTGATCGGCTTTGCCACGGTCAGCCGGGACTCCAATCTGGAGATGATCGAATTCATTCGGCTCTACCTGGATGAACTCGGTGTCGGGAGCGAGCTGTTCTACAACGCCGAGCGTACCAAGGCGAATCTGTTCGCAACCATCGGTCCGGGTGAGCGCGGCGGCATCGTGTTGTCCGGCCACACCGACGTGGTGCCCGTCGAGGGCCAGGCGTGGACCGTCGATGCATTCCGTCTCACCGAGCGCGACGGGCGGCTGTATGGCCGCGGCACGGCCGACATGAAGGGTTTCATCGCTTCGGTGCTGGCGGCGGTGCCCGGCTTTCTTGAGCGCGAGTTGAAGCTGCCGGTGCACCTCGCTTTTTCGTACGACGAGGAAGTCGGATGCCTCGGCGTGCGGCCGATGCTGGCCGAACTGGAGCGGCGTGCGCACAAGCCGGCCCTGTGCCTGATCGGCGAGCCGACCGAGCTTAAGCCGGTGCTGGGCCACAAGGGCAAGCTGGCGATGCGCTGTCAGGTGAAAGGCGCGGCTTGCCATTCGGCCTATGCGCCAAATGGAGTCAACGCCATTCAATACGCGGCGCGGATGATCGGCCGTCTGGAAGAGATCGGCGAGCAGTTGGCGCAGCCCGAGCATCACGACGAGCGATTCGATCCGCCATTCTCGACCGTGCAGACAGGCATGATCAAAGGCGGCCGTGCGCTCAACATCGTGCCGGCCGAATGCGAATTCGACTTCGAAGTGCGCGCGCTGCCCGGCTTCGACGCAAACCAGGTAGCCGACCAGTTGCAGACCTACGCCGAGGCTGAGTTGCTGCCGAAGATGCGCGCAGTGAAGTCCGACACCGACATCCGCCTTCAGCCGCTCTCTGCGTATCCGGGATTGGCGACATCGCCTGACAGCGAAGCGGCGCGTCTTCTGGCGCTGCTCACCGGCTCGATGGACTTCGGCACGGTCGCGTTCGGCACTGAGGGCGGCCTGTTCGATCAGGCGGGTATTCCAACGGTGGTCTGTGGACCCGGCAGCATGGACCAGGGGCATAAGCCGGACGAATTCGTCACCGTCGAGCAATTGCGCAATTGCGATGTGATGCTGGCTCGCCTGGCGGACTACCTGTCCGCCGCTTCCTGAGACGTGTGGATCGAGGGCGCTCCAGTGGCGGCGCGTCTAGCGAGGCCACTGTCGTGCGCCAAAGCAAGACGATCCGCAAGACCGCTCAGCTCAACTACTTTCGAATGCCGGGCACGGCGATTCAGTCGACCGGACACGCCTGACCACGCATGGAACCGGAGCGCGGCGCTGAAGCGCCAACTCCGTCCGACCTAGGAGACGAACTTGAATACTTCGGAACGCAACGCCCCGGCGTTGATCGAAAAACACACCATCGGTTATGTGCCGCCCGAGGATCGCCATGGCAAGGTGCGCGATCTGTTCACGCTATGGTTCGGCGGCAACATTGCTCCATTGCCGATCGTCACGGGCGCGCTCGGCGTGCAGATCTTCCACCTGAACTTGCTGTGGGGCATCGTCGCGATCGTCGTCGGTCAGGCTGTGGGCGGCGTGCTGATGGCGTTGCATTCGGCGCAGGGCCCGCAGATGGGTATCCCGCAGATGATTCAGAGCCGCGCGCAGTTCGGTTCATGGGGCGCGCTGCTCGTCACCGTGATCGCTGGCGTCATGTACGTGGGCTTTTTCGCGTCCAATATCGTGCTTGCCGGGAAGTCTCTTCATGGCATCGAAAATGGTGTACCGGTACCTGTCGGCATCGTAATCGGCGCGGTGGGGTCAGGGCTCATCGGGGTCATTGGTTACCGGCTCATACATATTCTGAACCGCATCGGAACGTGGGTGCTCGGAATCGGCATCTTCATCGGCTTCGGCTATATTTTCACGCATATCGCCACTGACGATTTCCTGACGCGCGGCGGATTCAACTTCGCCGGCTGGCTCGCGACCGTTTCACTGTCGGCGCTCTGGCAGATTGCTTTCGCCCCGTACGTTTCCGACTATTCACGCTATCTGCCGGAGAACGTCAGCATCGCATCGACGTTCTGGGCGACCTACCTCGGTTGCACGATCGGGTCGACTCTCGCGTTCGTCTTCGGCGCGGTAGCCGTGCTCGCGGTGCCGCCCGGCGCCGACGCGATGGACGCCGTCAAGCAGGCCACCGGACCCCTCGGGCTGCCGATGCTCGTCCTCTTCCTGCTGAGCGTGATCAGCCATAACGCGCTGAATCTTTACGGCGCGGTGCTCTCGGCCATCACGTCGCTGCAGACATTCGCCTATCGGTGGATTCCCACGGCGAAGGCGCGCGCTGTGCTGTCGATTGCGATTCTCCTCGCATCCTGCTACGGAGCGATCGGCGCTTCGACGAATTTCGTCGGCAATCTGGTCGATCTCGTGCTGGCGCTGCTGGTCGTGCTTGTGCCGTGGACCGCGATCAACCTGATCGACTTCTATGTGATCCACAAGGGGAAATACGACATCCAATCGATCTTCCAGGTGGACGGCGGCATCTACGGCCGCTTCAATCCGCAGGCGTTGATTGCCTATGGGATCGGTATCGTCGTGCAGATTCCGTTCATGAACACGCCAATGTATGCGGGTCCCGTGCCGAAGTATCTCGACGGCGCGGATCTTTCGTGGGTTATCGGGCTGCTTTTGACGTCGCCGCTGTATTACTGGCTGGCGTCGCGGGACACCGGCTATCGGCGCAGACAAGCGGGTGTCAGTGTCACACGTGGCCCGGCGAGACAGTCATGAACGGTGGGGCTCTCCCGCCTTGGGTGCAAGGGTTTATCCCAGGCGCATGTGCAAAAGGTGGGTGACTGTCCCGCTCCTGTCAGTACAGCGCAGGAATAAGCCAGCGTGCTCCATCGTTTACTCGTCAGGCAACTGTGTGTCCGGGCGGCGAGCCTCTCCTGGTGCTGCCCCCGTGGCATGAATTTGCGCAAGCACACCGATGTGCTGGGTGACGCCGATGACACGACGTCTAAAACGTCGGGGGATTCATGCGGCCCCACATCATGGACAAACTGCTTCGTTGCGGGACATTGCTCGTCGGACTCAGTTTCGTCACACCGGCATTCGCGCAAATGTATGACGAGTTAGCGGCGCCGGTCAGCAGCACGAATTGCCGCGCGGTTGTCGCGCATGCAGAAATCGATGGCACGATGCAGCAGATCGTCGGACGTGCATGCCTGCAAAGCGACGGGATCTGGCAGATGGTGCAAAGCACGGATGGTAGCGTGCTGTGGTACCCGGTCGCGACCTATCCCTATCCCTATTCCTACTCCTATTCCACTCCGTGGTGGTGGGGGCCGCCGATTTTCGTTGGCGCGGGCGTGCGTTTCATCTTCGTGGATCGTTTTCATCACTTTCACCACTTCAATCATTTCCATCAGATGGATCACGGCCATTTCGGTGGGCCAATCGGAGCGGGCTTTCATCGTAGCCAGTTCGCTGGCGGCGGGGGCATGGGGGGCATGGGGGGCTTCGGCGGAATGCGGCGGCACTAGTCCAGCTTTCTCCAGATGCGCCTGTCGTAACTCTCCTACGGGATCATCACCCAGAATTATCCAGAATTGCGGGTGCTGATATTCGTCTGGGTCCGGAAAACTCAGCATCGGAGCACATGACCCGCTCCGGCATCGTCGTGGGCCTTCCCGCGACGGCGATGTGTTGCGCGACCTGCTCGTCCAGGCCGACAACACCCCATTCCTGCATCCACCCTCGTGCACTCTCCAGATTTGCCAGAGCGTGCCGTAAACATGCGGTGGACCGACAAAACAGGGCCCGAGACCAACGTCGTCCCTGATTTCCGCGGTTCGGAGATGAACGCGATAAGTCGCGCTCAGGGCTTCGACTCGGGACGCGCGCGTCGTCGGCCACGCGACTGAAACACCTGACGAAGTTCCGTCCGATCCGCTCGAACGGATCAAGCCGTCGACGTGCCGTTTCAC
The DNA here is from genome assembly GCF_008369935.1 of Paraburkholderia panacisoli. GTDB lineage: Bacteria > Pseudomonadota > Gammaproteobacteria > Burkholderiales > Burkholderiaceae > Paraburkholderia > Paraburkholderia panacisoli. The sequence continues at coordinate 111,197 of NZ_VTUZ01000013.1, forward strand.
ATCGGAGCAACCGTGACAGGACAGAAAAATACCGAAAGGCGTGGTCACTTGTGGCGAGGCGGTTCAGCAGCGGACCCGCTGGAGCAGTCGTCGTTGAATGTTCCCCCGGCGCGGCGCACCGCAGTATTGGGACTCGTGCTCGTTCTGTTGAGCGTGCCGCTTCTGGCTTTTTGGGGAGCGTATGAAAGTCTGAGCGCGGGGTTCGCCGCGCAAGCTGCCAATGAGGCGGATAAGGCCTTCGAGGCAGCCCGGTACAGTGTTGCATGGGAGGAGTCGGCCGAACGCAAGTACTTCCTGGACCCGCGTCCGGAGGTTTTGCGCGAGCATGGCGAGGCCGGCGAAGCACTGGACGCTTCGCTGAAGAAAGCGATGGCACTTGAACCTGGCAGCCGTGCAATGCTGACCGGGTTGCTGGAGAAGCACGCGAAGTATCGGGCTTTCGCGAAGCCGATGTTCAAGGCCGTCGATGCCCACGACATACCGAGAGCCAATGAGATCGACGAGAATTCGGCTGATCCGCTCTTCGACGATATCGAACAGCAAGTCTTCGCAGCGGCGGCGCGGCACCGTGACGATGCGACGATGCAACTGAACCGGCTCGTTGCCGTGCAACGGATCGTCCTGATATCAACCCCCGTAGTTCTGGCAATTGGCGTGGGGCTTGCGCTCCTGTTTCTCCAGATGCTGCGGCGTATTCGCAGGAATATCGATGCGGCCGCCCAAGGCGCGCTGCGCACGAGCGAGCAGAGGCTGCAGGCGCTCGTGGCAAACACGTCGGATGCAATCCTCGTTTCCGACGTCGACGGAAATGTCGTTTACGAAGCGCCAACGCGAAGGCCGGACCCGTTGAAGAACATGGGTCAGCTTGTCGGCACCAGTCTGCTCGATCCCATTCATCCCGCTGATCGTCCCACGTTGCAAGGCCTTTTGCAGGCCGTGTCGTCGACAGGTGGATCCACGAAATCCATCGAGCTTCGCACGCGGGGCGAGGACGATGCGTGGCGCTACATTCAGCTGACGTTGACGAATCTGCTCGACGAACCGGCTGTCGGTGCGATCGTGGCAACAGCGAGCGACACAACCGAGAGAAAGAACTTCGAGGAGCAACTGGCCCGAAAGGCGTTCTACGATACCTTGACCTCGTTGCCAAACCGCGCACTGCTGCTCGATCGTATCAGCCAGGCCGAAGCTCGCGCGCGTCGACGCAACGCAGTAATCGGAGTCGTTTTCATCGACCTGGACAACTTCAAACGGGTCAACGACAGTCTTGGCCATCACGTGGGAGACCGACTGCTGATCGCAGCGGCCAAACGCCTCGAAGCGTGCGTTCGCCCGGCCGACACCGTCGCGCGACTAGGCGGAGATGAATTTGTCATCTTGCTCGAACATCTGGGGAGTGAAGCAACGAGTGAAGGGACCTTGGTCGCGGAGAATATCCTTGCGCATTTCAGTCAACCGTTCGATCTCGACGGCAAGCAGTACATCGTCAGCGCAAGCGTGGGGTTGGCATTCGCGCACGCAGGCGGCGGCCGCGGAGATGCTGACACGTTGTTGCGGGACGCCGATGTTGCGATGTACCGGGCCAAGAATGACGGAAAGGGCCGTTATGTGGTTTTCGAAGAGAACATGCACGCGGAGGCGGTTAAAAAGCTGGAGATTGAAACTGATCTGCGCTCCGCGATCGAGCGGCGCGAACTACGCGTGTATTTCCAGCCCATCATGCAGCTTCAGGGGGAGGGGTTCCGTGAAATGGAAGCGCTCGTGAGGTGGCAGCACCCCACGAGAGGTCTATTGCCGCCGTCCGAGTTCATTGCGATTGCAGAAGAAAGCGGCCTGATCATTCCGCTCGGGCGATACGTACTGGAAGAGGCTTGCCAGCAAGTCGCCCGTTGGCAGCGGGAGTTCCCAGCCGAGCCGCCACTACAGGTCAGTGTCAATCTCTCTCCAAGGCAGTTCGATGATCCCAACCTCGTCGCCGACGTGGCTGCGGCGCTGTCCGGTGCTCAGATCGGCGCAGCCCTGCTGAAACTGGAGGTCACGGAAGGCCTGATCATGCGGAATACGGCGAAGAGTATCGAGACCCTCAAAAGCCTGAAAGATTTTGGAGTAACCATCGCAATCGATGACTTTGGCACGGGTTACTCTTCGCTGAGTTATCTTCGCAAGCTGCCGCTGGATGTCCTGAAGATCGACCGGTCATTCGTTCAGGGCATTGGAACGAGTGCGGAGGACGATGCAATCGTTCGAGCCGTCATCTCGGTAGCGCAGTCACTGGGCTTGACCGTCACGGCCGAAGGGATTGAAACCGGTGAGCAGGCAAGACTCCTTCGCGAATGGTCCTGCCAGGCTGGACAGGGTTATCTTTTTTCACGACCTCTGCCTGCGGAAGAGTTCACGGCTCTGTTTTGCTCGCAGGCACCCGGTTTGGACCGCAGCAATTCGCCAGGGGATTTCGTCATGGAGCGCCTGTAACCCCGGGCATGATGTGTGTTGTTGTTTCACATCATGCCGACAGACTGCCACTGCCGCCCGCCCCGGTGCCACCGGTCCCACCTGTGCTGGTACCCGGCGATGTCGTCGCGTTCGCAAGTGCTTTGCCGGTTGCAGCCGTGCCGGTGAGCGAAATCATCGGCATGCTGCTTGCGCCACCGTTGCCACCGTTGCCACCGCTGCCACCGCTGCCACCGCTGCCACCGCTGCCACCGCTGCCACCGCTGCCACCGCTGCAACCGCCGCCGCAGCCAGCGAACGAAGCAGTGAAAGCAATCAGCAGCCTTGTGCCAGCAGGGCGAAAGATGCGCTCCCACTTTCGAGCAGATCTTGACGCAGCGAAGGCATGACCACTCCTGGCTGCAAGCAAGGCGAAGGGTTCGTGTCAAAAATATTCGCGGCCTCGCGAGAGCAACCTTTTAGTTCGAGCGACTGGAATATGCGGGTTATGCCGTACGTTTATCCACGGGGCTGACCCTGGAAGTCTCGAGCCCATTCCGTGCCGGAATGCCATTCCCCGACGCAAAGAAGGCCGCGCTGAGAGTATTCTCGGGAGGCCCGCGAGCGACGCTCGTTGTGCGGTTGCGCGCTGTCGCTTGCCACGGTGGCGGCAGGCACGCCTCGCAGCCTCCTGCATGACTATGGCGTGGCGAGTCGTTCGCATGCAGCACGCCCGGGCGGCCATTCAGACGCCAAAGTGCAAGCGACGTTTTGAACCTATGATCACTTGTCGATATCGCATTTCCGGTCGTCGAGCGCGCCGGTGCATGCCACCTGATGTGCAACGGTGGCCAACCTGGCGGATGTTGCTGTGTGTACTCGCGTTGACGTGCCTGATTGCTCCCGTGGGCGCCGCCGGTCAATCGACCAGGCCGATGGAGCCGGCTTCATCCGCTATATCGGCGGGATGCGCGCAGGCCGGTACGTCGGATGCCGTGAGCGCGGACGTCGACCAGTTCCGGTGTCTCACGGTCCACGAACAGGCGGCGTCGTTGCGAACGCGGTTCGAAGATCACTCACTGCTGGCCCTGACCGACGATCAGATCCTTTCTCTGATGGAAGCGATGAAACCGGAAGCCTTCGTCGAGTACGCGAAGTCCGACATGGTGCCGGACGACGCGTACGAATACAAAATGCTCCGGCAGGAGCGCATATCCGGGCGATGGCCGGACCGGCCCGATCACATCGATATTCGATATCAGGACACGCCTCGACGTGTCTACGCAAAATGGCTGCCTGATGGCGCACATGCAGGACAGGAGATTCTTTACGACGAAACCCGGGACCCGGTTAGCATCTTCGGCCATCTGGGCGGTCGACTGCGTATCGTGTCAGGCAAGGTCGCGATCGACGGCGCGTTCGCGCATGCCCAGTCCCACCATAGTGTTCGGGATTTCGGCCTGCAGTTCATCACGCGCACCATTGAGCACGATGCGCACAGCTTTCGTGAAGAGGGCCTTACCGAAAAGCCTACCCGCATCGAACTCGTGAACGTGCAAGGCGTTCGGCTGCTTGCGTGGACCTGGATCGCTCCGGCGGGGCCACCGGCGCACTACGCGCGGCGCGTGACGCTGCTGTTTGATCTCGAGCACCCGTGGCCCTGCGGCGAAGACTCGTGGGACGAACGCGGCGACGTACTGGAGATGATCCGTTTCGAAGACGTCGTGCCGCACCGCTGGAGCGAATCTGCTTTCGACCGGCATAACCCCGACTACGGTTTTCACTGACGTGGTGCGACCCGACGACTACCGCGAAGTAACTGACGGTTGACCGGCCATTGCGCCGCTGAGCCGCGAAGCCACATGCTGATTGTGTGGCTACGCTACTCGTTCGCCGACGTCTGTTCCCTCAAGAAGACCTTCAGCCGACGGCAGTCTCTTGCTCGCGCAGATTCACAGGCGTCATGCGCGGCATTAGCAGATGAATGATGCCGAGCGCGACCAGATAAGCCGATGCACCGACAGCGAAGAGCACCCAATACTGACCGGTGCGCTGCAACGTCTCGCCGATGACTCCCGAGTAGAAGAACGAGCCGATCATCCCCGCCACGCCGCCGATACCGACCACCGTGCCGACCATCCGGCGCGGAAACACGTCGCCGACGGTGGTGACAAGATTTGCCGACCACCCTTGGTGAGCTGCCGCGGCAAGGCCGACAGCGAAGACCGCGTACCAGAGGCTCTGAAAATGCGACAGTGTGGCGATCGGCAGCACGCACAGCGCGCAGATACCCATCGCGATCTTGCGTGCGACATTGGGTTTATTGGAACGCTGCATCAGCCGGGACGACAGCCATCCTCCAGCCACACTGCCGACGGACGCCATCGTGTAAATGACGATCAGCGGCAGACCCAGATTGCCGATGTCGATGTGCCTCGACTCATTGAGCCATTTGGGCAGCCAGAACAGATAGAACCACCACACCGGATCGGTCAGCAGTTTGCCAAAAATGAACGCCCACGTTTCGCGGTACTTCAATACGGAGAGCCAGCTCACGGATTGCTCGACGCGTTCGTCCCGGTCCGAATTGATGTAATCCAGCTCGCGCTTCGATACCGACGCATGCTCCGCGGGAGGACGGTACACCAGCAGCCACACCGCCAGCCACACGAAACCGGCCGCCCCTCCGGCAATGAACGTCGCCCGCCAGCCCCACATGACAGCGGCGATCGGTACGAATGCAGGCGCAACGATCCCGCCAACGGTTGCGCCCATGTTCCACAGGCCCGTGGCCAACGCGCGCTCCTTCTTCGGAAACCATGTGGCCGTGGTGCGGATGGCGACAGGGAAATTGGCCGCCTCGCCGAACCCGAGCAAACCGCGCACGGCCGCGAAGCCGGGGACGGTCGCCGCCAACGCGTGCAGCATCGCAGCCAGGCTCCACATCGCCATGGCACTGCCGTAGACCACTTTGGTGCTGATCCGATCGGCGATTCGACCAAATATCGCGAGACCCACTGCATAGGCGACCGTGAACACCATCACGGTCTGCGCATACTGAACCTGATTCCAGCCAATGTCTTTTTGCAGCAGCGGCGCCAGCAGCCCAAGCATCTGACGATCCATGTAGTTGATCGTCGTTGCAAAAAAGATAAGCGCGCAGATGGTCCATCTGTATCGTCCGACGGCCGTTTGATCGGCGACGGAACGGATATCTATCATTTTCATTGTGTCTCCGCAAAGTTTGTAATCGATGGTACCGCTAACATTTCAGATCGGCGAATGACGGAATTCAGTGCACAGCTGCGCCCCGAGCGAAATATTTCGTCGGCCGGCGCACGCAATCAATCGCCTCTCATCAGCACGATCGTTTTCCAGCGGACCGGCTCAGATACCCGTCGAACCGGTCCGCTCAGTCCTACACCGCAAGCGCAGCCCGCCCATCCCGAGGTGTCATCCGCGCAAAGAAAACAACCCCGGCGGCCACCACCGACATCACCGCCAACCCAGTCAGCCCGCCTTCGATCGACCCTGTCTTCTGCTCGAGGAAGCCAAATGTCGCCGGCGCAACGAAGCCGCCGAGATTGCCGATCGAATTGATCAGCGCCAGCACCGCCGCGGTAATCCGCGCGTCCAGGTAACCCTGCGGAATCGGCCAGAACAATGCCGACGCCGCTTTGAAACCGATCGCCGCAAAGCAGATCGCGACGAATGAGAACATCGGGCTGCCCTGGCCGGCCGCATACATGCCGAGCGCGGCGATCAGCAGCACGCACGCAACCCATGCCTGCTGGAACTTGAAGCGCGCCGCGAGCATCGCGAACAAGTACATCGCCACGATCGAGATCAGCCACGGGATCGAATTGAAGAGCCCGACCTGGAAATCGTTGAAATGGCCCATCTTGCGAATGATGCTGGGCAGCCAGAAGGTTGCGCCGTAGATCGTCAGCGAAACCGAGAAGTAGATCAGGCAGAAGATCAGGATCTGCGGGTCGCGCAGCAGAGTCCAGACCGACGGCTTCACCGCATGCACCGCATCGCGCTGGCGCTGCTCTTCCTCCACCTCGGCCACTATCGCATCCTGTTCTGCGCGGCTCAGCCATCGTGCGTCGCGCGGCATCGAGTCGAGCCAGAACCAGATGAAGCCGGCCAGCACCACCGAGGCCATCCCTTCGATCACGAACATCCACTGCCAGCCGTGCAGGCCCCAGCCGCTGATCAGCATCAGCGCGCCGGAGATCGGCCCGGACAGTATCGAGGCGAGCGCCGAGCCGCTGAGAAAGATCGCCATCGCCTTGCCTCGCTCGTCGCGCGGCAGCCATTGCGTGAAATAGAAGATGACGCCGGGAAAGAAGCCAGCCTCGGCCGCGCCGAGCAGCAGCCGCATCGCGTAGAACGACGTTTCGCCGCGAACGAACGCCATGCCGACCGCGGCCAGACCCCACGTGAACATGATGCGCGTGAGCCACGCCTTGGCGCCGAAGCGCTGCAGCAGCATGTTCGACGGCACTTCGAAGACCGCGTAACTGACGAAGAAGAGCCCCGCGCCGAGTCCATAGGCCGCCGCGCCGATGCCCAGATCGGCGCTCAGATGCTGGCGGACGAAGCCGATGTTCACACGGTCGATGTAGTTGACGATGAACATCACGACGAAGAGCGGCAGCACATGCCACTTGATCTTGCGCACGGCGCTCGCCAGCGCGTCGGTCCGGTCCGGGCCGGCGGCGACGGGGATGGAACTGCTCATGGGGGTGTCTCCTCGATTGGCAATGCGCATCGCGCGCCGGACGTCGGCTCGGATGAGAGGCGCGCGTTAGAAGCGTGGGTTCTTGCCGCTGAAACCCGGGTCGTACTTCTGCATCTGCTTCAGGTCGTCGCGATTGCGCACGCCGCACGACAGGTACTGGGCATGCAGTTCAGCCAGGCGGTCGCGGTCGAGCTCGACACCGAGGCCCGGCGCGCTGGGCACGCGTACCGCGCCGTTGTCGAAGCTCACACGGCCGCCCTTGATGACTTCTTCTTCCTGCCACGGGTAATGGGTGTCGCACGCGTAGGTCAGGTTGGGGATGCTCGCCGCGACGTGCGTCATCGCCATCAGGCTGATGCCGAGGTGCGAGTTGGAGTGCATCGACATGCCCAGATCCCACAGCTTGCACATGCGCGCGAGTGTCTGGGTCGCGCGCAGGCCGCCCCAGTAGTGATGGTCCGACAGCAAGACCTTGACCGAACCCATCTCGGCGCCGCGGCGGAAATCTTCCATGGTGGTGATCACCATGTTGGTCGCGAGAGGCAGGCGGGTGTGCTTCGCCAGCTCGGCCATGCCTGCGAGCCCCGGACATGGGTCTTCGTAGTACTCGAGCAGCTCGTCGAGTTCGGGGGCGGCCGCGATGCTCGTTTCGAGCGTCCAGTTGGCATTCGGATCGAGGCGCAGTGGCATGCCGGGGAAGGCCTGATGCAGCGCGCGCATGCACGCGATCTCGTGCGCCGGCTCGAATACGCCGCCCTTGAGTTTGATGCTCTGGAAGCCGTACAGCTCGATCATGCGACGCGCCTGCGCGACGATCTGCTCTGCACTCAGGCCTTCGCCCCAGGCATCGGGCGCATAGGGCTTGTCGATGTGCTCGGCGTACTTGAAGAAGAGGTAGGCGCTGTAGGGCACGGCGTCGCGAACCTTGCCGCCAAGCAGATCGACGATCGGCGCGCCGACGATTTGCCCCTGCAAGTCGAGCATCGCGACTTCGAGCGTGCTGATGACTTTCGGCGCGTTCTTGGCCGAGTGCGAGCCGGGCGCGAGTTCGAATTCCACCGCGCCGGGGCTCGCCTTGATCGCGGCGCGCACGCGTTCTTCCATCCGGTTCAGGTCGAACGGCGACAGACCGATCACCAGCGCCTTGGCCTGCTCGAGCACGCGCAGCATCGGTTCGTCACCGTAGGTCTCTGAGATGCCCACGCGCCCATCGCTCGTCTCCAGTTCGACGATCGCGCGCAGCGCCCACGGTTCGTGGATGCCCGCAGCGTTGAGCAGAGGGCCGTCGCGGAAGGCGATCGGCGTAATTCGCACCTGGGTGACGGTGATGTCGCGAGTCATGGTGGCAATCCGGTAATGGGAGAGTTTGAAGTTGATGGGCGCATGGTAAAGCACTAATGTATTAGTGCGTCAGTGGGGTAAATACTCAGGTCCGTGCGGGCTGCGCAGGCGCTGGGCGCGGGCCGACGTCGGCTATAGTATTAGTATCTCAGCGGGCCGGAACAGCAGATTCCGCCTGCGCTTACGCTTCGTTCCTGCCATGAAAACCAACGCTTTCCCGTCGACACCGACCCGGCTCGACCGCTCCCGTCATGCCGCGCCGCAAGTATTCGAACGGCTGCGCGAAATGATCCTGTCGCTCGAACTGGCGCCCGGCACGGTGCTCTCGCGCGCCGATCTGGCGACGCAGTACGGTCTGAGCCAGACGCCGGTGCGCGACGCGCTAATGAAGCTCGGCGAGGAAGGTCTCGTCGACATCTTTCCGCAGCACGCCACGGTGGTCAGCCAGATCAACGTGACGTCCGCGTTGCAGGCGCACTTCCTGCGCCGTGCTATCGAACTGGAAGTCGTGCGCACGCTCGCGCAGCAGCGCGATGCAGCGCTGATCGTTCAGTTGCGCGCTACGATCGCCGGGCAGATGGAACTGCGCGACCTGAAGAACTACGAGCAGTTCTCGGCGCTCGATCAGGCCTTTCATCGGCAGATGTACGAGGCGGCGGGCGTGCCGCAACTCTGGGACCTGGTGCGCAGACGGGGTGGCCACATCGACCGGCTGCGCCGCCTGCACCTGCCGGTGGAGGGCAAGACGATGGCGGTGGTGCGCGATCACACCGAGATCGTCGATGCGATCGAAAAAGGCGACGCCGAGGCCGCGCAGGCGGCGCTGCGCAAGCATCTGTCGGGCACGCTGAACCAGGTCGATCAGATCCGCGCGAGTCATCCGAACTTCCTGACGGATGACTGATGACGCCCGCCGGGGTGCGGGCTCGATTTCAATGTCGAGTGGGCGCCACGCTGGTGCGCAGCGAACCGGGGCCTACGTGACCCAGCCGTCGCGGGCGCATGACTCCATCACGCCGAGCAGCGCGCGTTTGGCGGCGCTATCCAGGTGCGCATACGCGAGGCCGATGCCGGCCCGGTGATCCGCAAGTTCAAGCGCACGCGCGACGACTTTCGGCGGCAACGCGAGGGCCGCTTCGGTCGGAATCACCCCGATGCCGAGCCCGGCCGAAACCAGCGCGAGCATGGTCGAAAATTCACCGAGTTCCTGAGCGATCTCCAGATCCGCACCCTGGCGTTTCAACGCGACGAGCATTTCGTCATGGAAGCCGGGTGCGTAGCGCCGCGCGAGCACGAACGCCGGACAGCCACGCAGATCGGCCGGACGGATCACCGGTTGCGCGGCGAGCGGGTGGTCATCGGGTAGCGCGACCACGAACGACTCTTCGAGCACGAGACGCGTTTCCAGCCCGGCGCCGGTCACGGGCAGACGTACCAGGCCGAAGTCCAGCTGGTTGCTGTGCAGGGCGGCGATCTGATCCGGTGTCGGCATGTCTTTCAGTTCGAGCGTGATGAGCGGGTAGCGCGCATGCATGCTGCGAATGAGCGTCGGCAACAGCTTCGGCAGCACGGACGACACGAACGCGATTCGCAACGTGCCAATTTCGCCGCGCGCCGACAAGCGGGCGGTCTGCTCCGCACGCATCGCCTGATGAAGCGTGGCGCGCGCTTCGGGCAGAAAGAGCCGCCCGGTTTCGGTCAGCGCCACCTTGTGCCGGTCGCGTTCGAGCAGGCGCACGTCCAGTTCCTCTTCCAGCGCCTTGATCTGCATGCTCAATGCCGGCTGCACGATGCACAGCCGCTGCGCCGCCCTGCCGAAATGCAGTTCCTCGGCTAGCGCGACGAACGCGCGCAGATGTTTGAGTTCCATGATGTCTCTTCGGCCATGGGCCGGGCCGCCGTGCGTTATCAAAAATCATGATAACAAGGTCACGAAAGACTATTGGCGCAATCTCCGAGTCTGCGGTGAACTACGTGCATCGACAGACAACCCGGAGGCGCATCGAATGCGTCCTGAGACATGTACGAGACATTGAATCTGTTCAGCCTGGAGGGGCGGCGCGCATTGATCACCGGCTCCGGGCGCGGCATCGGGCTCGCGTTGGCGCGCGGTCTGGCGGGCGCAGGCGCGGCCGTCGTCATCAACGATCGCGATGAGCAGAAGGCGCGCGCCGTGGCAGCGGGATTGCGCGATGAGGGCTTCAGCGCGGATATCGCGGTATTTGATGTGTCGCAGTCCGCGCAAGTGGCGGCATCGGTGGATGATTTCGAAGAGCGCGTCGGCGCAATCGACATCCTCGTCAACAATGCCGGCATCCAGCGCAGAGCACCGCTCGAAAACTTCAGCGCCGCCGACTGGAACGACCTGCTGCGCGTCAACCTGGACGGCGCTTTCCATGTGTCGCAAGCGGTCGCTCGTCACATGCTGCTGCGCGGGCGCGGCAAGATCATCAACATCTGTTCGGTGCAAGGCGAGTTGGCGCGGCCGGGCATCGCGCCGTATGCGGCCACCAAGGGCGCGATCCGCATGCTGACCAAAGGCATGTGCGCGGAGTGGGCCAGTCGCGGCATTCAGGCCAACGCGCTCGCTCCCGGCTACTTCGCGACCGATCTCAATCGCGCGCTGGTCGACGACCCCGCGTTCTCCGACTGGCTCTGCAAGCGCACGCCGGCCGGACGCTGGGGCCGCGTGGAAGAGTTGTGCGGCGCCGCGGTGTTTCTGGCGTCGTCGGCGTCGGACTTCGTGAACGGGCAGACACTTTTCGTTGACGGCGGACTGACCAGCGTGGTCTGAAACCGTCCGGCGCGCCGCTGCGCAACTTCACAACAAGACATTGGCAAGGCGACGTCGAATGCGTTCACTCGCCAGCAATCGGGACAGGGAGAAGAGAGCATGCAAATGTCAGACACAGCGATGAACACAGCACGCAGAAACGTCGTCGTGTTTCGGGCGATTCCGGACGACCTGCTCGAACGAATCCGCGCGAAGCATCACGTGGTGGTCGCCGATCCGCGACGCGCGCAAGAGTTGCCGCGCTTTCGCGACGCGCTGCACGACGCGGACGGCCTGATCGGTTCCAGCTTCAGACTGGGCGCGGCAGAACTCGACCAGTCACCCCGTCTCCGGGTGATTTCGAGCATCTCGGTCGGCGTCGACAACTACGATCTCGCCCATCTGAAGCAGCGCGGCATCACGCTGTGCCACACGCCCGGCGTGCTGACCGAGACAACGGCGGACACGGTGTTCGCGATGATCATCGCCGCGTCGCGGCGTCTGGTCGAGCTGTCGAACCATGTGCGCAACGGCCACTGGACGCGCAACGTTGGCGAGGATCTGTTCGGCTGGGACGTGCACTGCAAGACGCTCGGCGTGCTGGGTTTCGGCAGGATAGGGCAGGCGGTGGCGCGGCGCGCGGCGCTCGGGTTCGGCATGCCGGTGATTTTCCACGATCCGTTCGACGTACCGGTGCCGGCGGCGCTTGGCGGACACGCGGTGCGCGCCTCGTTCGGCGAAGTGCTCGAGCGCGCCGATATCGTCGCATTGACGCTGCCGCTCTCCGATGAAACGCGCGGCCTGATGGACGCGCAGGCGTTCCGCGCGATGAAGCGCGGCGCGATCTTCGTCAACGGCTCGCGTGGCGCGATCGTGCGCGAAGACGCGCTGCTTGCCGCGCTCGACAGCGGCCATTTGCGCGCGGCCGGCCTCGATGTGTTCGCCGTCGAACCGCTGTCCCAGGATTCGCCGCTGCGGACCCATCCCAAAGTCACGCCGTTCCCGCACATCGGCTCCGCGACGCACGAGACGCGGCGCGCGATGGCCGAACTCGCGACCGACAACCTGCTGCGCGTGCTCGACGGCAAGACGCCCGTCGCTGCGTTCGACCTCTCCGCGGTGTAGAACAGACATGCCACATTCCATTCCAGCTCTTTGCGGCTCGCTAGCGGGTCAGCCGTTCACGTTCAACGTCAAGGTGCACAACGCAGCGTATCGGGCGCTCGGTGTGGACTATACGTTCGTGAGCTTTGGCGTCGAGGATGCCGCCGGCGCCATCGCCGCGATGCGCACGCTCGGCATTCGCGGGCTGAACGTGACGATGCCGCACAAGCAGGCCGTGATTGCGCACCTCGATGCGCTCGACGACACCGCGCGTGAAATCGGCGCGGTGAACACGATCGACAATCGCGACGGCCATCTGACGGGCTACAACACCGATTGCGTGGGCGCGGTCCGCGCGCTCGAAGAGGTAACGTCGCTGCGGGGCCGCCGCGTCGCGCTTCTCGGTGCGGGCGGCGCGGCGCGCGCGATCGCGTGGGGCATGCAACGCGCGGGCGCGCGGGTGACCGTGTTCAACCGCACCGCATCGCGTGGACAGGAACTGGCCACGGCTTTCGGCCTCGACTTTGGCGGCGCTCTGAACTCCTTCGACCCGGCCGCGTTCGACGGCGTGGTGAATGCGACGGCGGCGGGTTTTCGCGCGCCCGACGTGAACCCGCTGCGCGCCGGACAACTCGCCGCGCATCTGTTCGTGATGGATGCGGCATTCATCCCGGTTCGCACGAAGCTGATCCGCGATGCCGCCGAGATCGGCTGCCGCGTCGTCGATGGAACGCGCATGCTGCTGCATCAGTTCTGCGGACAGGTCGAACTCTATACGGGCAAGCCGGCACCGCTCGACGTGATGAGCGCGGCCTTGCTCGACGAGATTGCGCGGGTCGGCTAGACCGGCGCGGGTAGTGTTTCGCAGGAAAACGCAGGCAACACGATCCGACACCTCGCGGGAAGACGAGGGGGATCGATGAGGAGCGGACCGTCCGGATCATCGCTGATCAGGCGCGGCATCCACATTGGAGGAGACATCATGAAACACCAGCAAACCATTGCCACCGCTTCGAGCGACACCGGCAACGACGCCGCCGCAGCCAGGCAGGAAGTGAACACCGCCGATCTGTATCGCGCGGCGTGGGCGGCTTCGATTGGCAGCGCGCTCGAGTACTACGACTTCGCGCTGTACAACTTGGCGTCGGCGCTGATCTTCGCGCCGCTGTTCTTTCCGTCGAGCGATCCGGGCATCGGCCTGATTGCGAGCTTCGGCGCGTACTTCCTCGGCTTCGCGATCCGGCCCGTAGGCGGCATCGTCTTCGGGGCGCTCGGCGACCGCTATGGACGCAAGTTCGTTCTGATGGCGACGATCCTGCTGATGGGCATCGCCAGTACGCTCATCGGCCTCTTGCCCACCTATGCAACCGCCGGTGTCTGGGCGCCGATACTGCTGGTGGGCTGCCGCTTGCTGCAGGGACTGGGCGCGGGCGCGGAACAAGCCGGCGCCGCGGTGCTGATGGCCGAGTATGCGCCAGCCAGGCGACGCGGATATTTCGCCGCGCTGCCCTTCATGGGTGTGCTGCTCGGCACGGTGATGGCTGCCGCGATCTACTTCACGCTGGTGCGCGTCGAAGACATTTCGCAAAGCTGGCTCTGGCGCGTGCCGTTTCTGTTGAGCGTCGCCATTGTCGCGGTGGCGGTATGGATCCGGTTGAAACTCAAGGAGTCGCCGTCGTTCGCCAAGCTCGAAGCGCGCCAGCAAGTGAACGACAGTCCGCTGAAACACCTGATCAAGCATTCGAAGCCGACGCTGCTCAAAGTCATCGGCATGCGGATGGCGGAGAACGGCGGCTCGTCGATCTATCAGTCGCTCGCGATCAGTTACATGGCGACGGCGACAGGCCTCAAAGGACAGATCGGTCCTGTCGCGCTGCTGCTTGCCGGGGCGTCGGGGGCGATCATCATCCCGCTGACCGGCATGCTGAGCGACCGGTTCGGACGCATTCCCGTCTATCGCGCGTTCGCTGTCTATCAACTGCTGCTGGCCTATCCGACCTGGTGGGTGCTGAGCCAGGGCAATGCGGCGGCGAGCATCGCGATGCTGTGCGTCGCGCTGGCCGGCGTCTGGGGCATGTTCGCCACGCAAGGCGCACTGCTTCCCGAATTGTTCGGGGCGCAGCATCGCTATGCCGGCGTGGCGGTGGGACGCGAAGTATCGGCGGTCATCGCGGGTGGGGTCGCGCCGCTCATCGGCGCTTCGGTCATCGCGTGGGCCACCGCGCACTGGGGCGGCAGCGAAGGCCGGATTCTCGCGTGGATTCCGCTCGCCAGTTATGTCGCGATCCTGAGCCTGATCGGCGTGGTGACGACCTACTACACGCCGGAGACACGCGGCCGCGATCTCGATGATTTGCGCGACGCGTCCGAGGCCGCCGCCGCGTTGCGCGAAGAGCGGGCGTTTCGACATTCCTAGTCTTCGTGGTCACGCCTGTCGAACTTTGCCGTTCGACAGGCGACGCCGCTCGACCCGCTTCAGCCGTTGGGGTCGAGCGAGCGCTCGGGATGGCGTGATGGTCGCCGCGATACGGCCTATGGCCCGGCGACAGGAACGAGTTGTCCAATCATGTGGCATGCGCTCGCGTCAATTCGCGCAGCGCCAGATGCTGCAACAGCATGATGGTTTTGCCGTCGACGATTTCGCCACGGTCCACTGCCGCTAGCGCGTCGTCCAACGTCAATTCCACGACTTCGACATCTTCTCCCTCCGCTTCAATTCCTCCGCCATGGCCGACGCGCGTCGTCGCGTCATATTCGGCGATGAAGAAGTGAAGCTTTTCCGTCACCGATCCGGGGCTCATGTAGGCCTCGAATATTTTCTGCACGTCGCGCACGCGATACCCCGTTTCTTCCTCGACCTCGGCGCGAATGCGCTGCTCCGGCGACGCGTTGTCGAGCAGGCCCCCGGCGGCTTCCACCATCATCCCGTCGTGACCGTTGACGAACGCAGGCAATCTGAACTGTCGGGTCAATATCACCGTCTTCCTGGCGCGATCGAACAACAGGATCGTCGCACCGTTGCCGCGATCATAAGTTTCCCGGCTCTGTCGTTGCCAGGTGCCGTCGCGTCGCAGGAAGTCGAAGGTCGTCTTCTTCAACACATACCAGTCGTCGGACAACACGGTCGTATCGATGATGCGTACACGGTCTTGCGTTGCAGTCATGAATTCCTCCAGATCGCGACAAGGACGAATTCATGATATCGTGCAAGTTCGTGCAATATCAAGAAGAAACGTGCAAAATCATGTTGACGACACAACGCAAGAAGGCGATTCTCGACTTGCTGTCCCGGGACGGACAGGTGCTGGCGGGGCCGCTCGCCGTCACCTTCGGTGTCTCGGAGGACACGATACGGCGCGATCTGCGCGAACTCGCTGCGGAAGGATTGCTGCAGCGGGTCCACGGTGGTGCATTGCCGGCCTCGTCGGCGGTTGCTCCGTTTGAGCAAAGACGTGCGCTCGAGTCGTCGGGCAAGCGCGCGATCGGCATCGCTGCCGCGGCCATGATCGAGCCGGGCAGCATCGTCATCATCGATGGCGGCACGACGTCGGCCGAACTGGTGGCGCATATCCCTCGCTCGTTGTCGGCGACCGTCGTCACGCATAGCCCGACGGTCGCCGTTGCGCTGGTGGACCATCCGTCAATCGACGTGATCATGATCGGCGGCAAGTTGTACAAGCATTCGATCGTCAACGTCGGCGCTGCGGCCATCGAGGCGATGTCGCATATCCATGCCGACGTTTATTTCATGGGTGTGACAGGTGTTCATCCAACGGCAGGGCTCAGTACGGGTGATCTCGAAGAGGCCTACGTGAAGCGAGCGCTTGCCGCGCGGTCCGCCGAGACCGTCGTCCTCGCGTCGATGGAAAAACTGAATGCGGCGTCGGCCTATTCGATTGGCGACGTGACGCTTGCGCAGACGATAGTGGTCGAGAAGTTGGCGGACACAGCGTTCACAGATGCGCTGCAAGCTGCAGGCGTGGGGATTGTTCGCGCGTGACACTCAGGCGCTAGTCATACTCGTCAGCGCCCGCAATCGCTTCATTCACGAAGCCGATCAGATGACTTCTCCGGCGGACGCGCACATGTCTACGAGCGCCGACGATTCTCCGGAAAACAATGCCAGTTTCTCCAGATCGCACCGTTGTCGTGCGCAATGGCGAATTGGTACTGAACTTGCAATTGGGGTAGTCGGGTTCTCGCGCGATCACTTCGCGCGGCAGGAGGTAGGGATCATTTCAGCAACTCGCCATTTCAGGCCGTACCATATGTCATTCCACTGCAAAAGTGGCACAACATGCAAGCCTGCATGTGAGACGTTGCGTCAAAGCCTCATTTTCTGATCCGCGCGCAGTCATCCTGGCAAGATTGGAGTATTGTCACTATCCGACGCATCCAGATTTTGACCGGTATTTCATGGTCGCTTGCGTTTGCATTATCGCCTGACCCAACGCATTATCCGCAATATCGTTCTATTCAATTCACCCGGAAAGATTTTGGTGGTGTAGTGCAGCGTTGCTATTCGGAACGCTAGACAATTGTGACAACAGGAGAAAATGCATGAAGGCAATTCACGCAATCAAACTGGCAGGTACTGCACTTCTTATCTGCGGTTCGATCCACGCCTATGCGCAGGCGAGCGACGCTGCCCCTGCCGCCCCTGCCACCCCGGCAAGCACAACGGCTAGCGCGCGGGCGCACTACAAGTCGCTGAAAGCAGCGAACCGCGCGCTACAACGTCAGGTTCGCTCGGCGTTGGTGAAGGATAGAGGCATCGTCATGTCCAATGTCACCATCCGTGCGCGCGACGGTGCCGTCACGTTGCAAGGCACCGTGCCGGTGCAGGCCCAAAGCGACCGGGCAACCGAGGTGGCGAAGGGTGTACCGGGAGTCGTCTCCGTCAGGAACGCGCTGTCGATCCGTCCTGTTGGGACCTGAGGTCATCCAGGCCGAATGCCGCGCCTTGCAACAGTCGACGTGCTATTTCTGTCGTCCAGTGACGGCATCAGGCCTGCCAACATCAAGCGCCGCTGTGCCGGCGCGTTTCGAGCGCGGCTTAAGAGCCGCGCTCGTCCCTGCCTGCCCTTGAACGCCTTTGCTTCACGTCCGCAATCACGTTGCTGGATATGAAGTAGGGGGCGCTCAGTCGCGTCGCCTGTGCTTCACAGCTACTAGGCATTTGTTCGGGTGCGCGCGTCTTCGCGCCTGGCTTTCGTCCCTCGATACACGGGCAATCGCCAGCCGTAATACAGCGCGAGCAGGCGAACGCCGACGCAAACGGCCGTCGCAACCCAAGGCGTCCACGCCGACATCGCGCCCACCTCCGCAGAGACAACGAAGACGAGCGCGCCGAGCAATGCCGCGGACGCATAGATTTCCCGCTCGAGTATCGACGGCACGCGGGAGAGCAGCATGTCTCGAATGACACCGCCACCTACTGCACTGACCGTTCCGAGCAGGATGGCCAGTTCGGCATTGTGCCCATACGTCAACGACTTCTGCGCGCCCGACACTGCGAATAGACCCAGTCCGACGGCATCAAAAAACAGTACGGGAAACCGGAGTCGCCTGACTTTCGCGTAGGCTGCGATGGTGACCGCCGACGCGAGCATCGATGTCGCCAGATATCGCCAGTCGGAGAGCGCGGCCGGAGGCGTCGCGCCGATGCAAACGTCGCGCACGATGCCGCCGCCACACGCGACCACGAAAGCGACCGACAGGATACCGAACAGATCGAGTCTTCGCTGTCTTGCAGCCACTGCGCCACTGATCGCGAATACGAATGTGCCGACAAGGTCGAGCACCTGATAGACGATATGCGAGTTCACTTTCTCTCGCCTTGCTCGTCGAGCCACACCGCAGCCGCGCAGATCATCGCTTCGAGTCCGGTTCTCAGTGTGGGGTTGAGCGTCGGCGCGTACATCGGCGAATGATTGCTCGGAATCTGGTTGATCTTCTTTTGCGCTTTGGCTTGCGCATAGACCTGCGCGTCGGTTCCGCCGACGATCCAGAAAACGTACGGCACGCCCCAGGTACGGCCGAAAACGCTGAAGTCCTCGCTGGCGCCGGCCGGTTGGGTCTCGAAAGCGCGCTCACCGAACCATTGTTTGAAGGCCTCGCCGATACGACCCGATGCATTTTCGTCGTTGACGGTCAGCGGATAGCTGCTCAACGTCGTAAACTCCGGATCACGCGGCGCACCGGATGCCGTACATTCAGCGCAGCAGATTCTGCGAATGGCACCGAGCATGTATTCGCGCACGTCTTCATCGTAGGTGCGCACGTTGAGTTTGAGCGTGGCGTCGTCGGGGATGATGTTTTCTTTTGTCCCCGCCTGCAACGCGCCGATTGTCAGCACGGCGCTGTCAAGCGGGGCAATTTCACGCGACACGATGGTCTGCAGCCGCATGGTTGTCGACGCGGCCATGATGACCGGATCGATCGACGTTTGCGGCTGCGATCCATGCGACCCTCGCCCGAATAGCTTGACCTTGAGGCTGTCACCCGCCGACAGGATCGTGCCGCTACGATAGCCCACTGTGCCCGCGGCCCCCACCATCACGTGTTGTCCGAGGATGATGTCCGGCTTCGGAAAGCGCTCCGCCATGCCGTCGTCCATCATGCTGCGCGCGCCCAGTCCGACTTCTTCGCCCGGCTGAAAAACCACCAGCACGGTGCCTTTCCACGCGTCGCGATGTTCGGCCAGCAGTTGTGCCGCTCCGAGCAACCATGTCACGTGAAGGTCATGGCCGCACGCATGCGCAACGCCGACTTCGATGCCGTCCTCGTCTTTCGCCTTCACCCGGCTGGCGTAGGGAAGGCCCGTCGCCTCGGTGACGGGCAGCGCGTCCATGTCGGCGCGAAGCATGACGGTCGCACCTTCGCCGTTGCGTAGCACGCCGACCACGCCGGTCCCGCCGACGTTCCGGGTGACTTCGTAGCCCAGCTTCCCGATACGGTCAGCCGCAATCGCAGCAGTGCGGAACTCGGCCATCGAAAGCTCCGGATGCTCGTGAAGGTCCTGATAGATTGCTTCGAGCTCCGGCAACAGCGCTTCGATATCGGCGGCGGTTGCTTCGACTAGTAACGACATGGTCAGCTCCCATCTTCAATGAATACACACCAGTGCAAGGCTAATCCTCTATCTGCTGGCCAGGCCCGATGCCAGCAGGCTGGAGATCAGTGTGGCGAGATTGCGGTCCGGTGTCTTTGCCGGTCGTGGGGGTTCGATACCGCGAGGGTCTGCGCCACAAGACTTCCGGCAAGGTTTCGGAATGCTTTCGCCACTCGAACATCTTCAGACGTTGCGCGAGCAACTTCGAGAGTAGGGCCCTTTCGATCAGCAGCCTGCCGCGAGGGAAACGCTAGGATACTGTTGGGGCTACGCACGAACCAATCGCAACACGCGAGGGAGGAAATGTCCGGAATCCATTGATCGCTTGAGCCAATCTGGCTTGGTCGGCGCGCAATGAACTGGTCAGATCGAGCCTGAAGGTGAAGTGGTCAGAGCGCAGGAAAACTGGCAATAGCGCTCTGTGTCCAAGCAAGTATAGAATAATTGTTGAAATATTCAACTAATTTGGTGTGCGCCAGGACGTGGTGTGTTTGCGCGCCCCCGCGCATCCGGTCGAATTCTGCAATGAGCGGGCATTTAGACTGGCGTTCAAGGATTTTCGACATCAACCCGCTTTACAGTGGCCCAACAATGAACAGCGCGGCGATTGCGGCGCCGAGCCCCTGTGTGCCGCCGGTGATGACGGCCACCTTCGTATCGAACTGTCCCATCGACGAATCCTCCCGTGGCATTGGTTCAAAGCAGATCATTGACTTTCAGGCGGCGCGCCGTCCGGCGCATCCTTGCATTGGCGACCACGGCGAAGATGATCGGTGCGTCAGCACGAGGTCGTCGTCGATCGCACGCAACGCCGCGCCCAGATGCCGCCAACGGCCGCAGGCCAAATTGAATCATTCTCCGCTTCATTTCATGTCTCCAGTGATGTCCGTTGCGCGGCAGCATCCGAGTTGGGGGTGCGTTGCCTTGCTTTGGGCGTGCCGCTGTCCTGTTCACGGCCAGAAACTTGCCGGGGTTGCCGAAGTGGCTGGGCGATCGTCAGCGGCGGCGCTGGGCGCCAGGCGGCGTGCCTTGATGCGGGGCGCCCGCGATGCGATGATCGTGTGAATCTTCGCTTTCCCTTCCTGCCAGGCTGATGCG
This sequence comes from Paraburkholderia panacisoli, assembly GCF_008369935.1. Taxonomy (GTDB): domain Bacteria; phylum Pseudomonadota; class Gammaproteobacteria; order Burkholderiales; family Burkholderiaceae; genus Paraburkholderia; species Paraburkholderia panacisoli. The sequence goes on from NZ_VTUZ01000013.1 coordinate 131,804, forward strand.
AATGCCCAGTTCCACGCGCCGCAAAACGAACATGGCCGACATCGCGAAGGCCGCCGGTGTCAGCGAAGCGACCGTCGACCGTGTGCTGAACGGGCGGGGCGGCGTCTCGCGGGCGAAAGAAACGAGCGTGCTCGAATGGGCACGCAAGCTGAAGATCGACCGCGCGCTCGAATCGGTTTCGGTGCGCTGGCTGCGCATCGCGATCCTGTTGCAGCAGCCGGTCGCGCCTTACTATGGATCGTTGAAGCAAGGCTTCGAAGTCGCGCAAAAGACCTTCGAAGCACAGCGCGTGATCTGCGCGGTCACCTACTTCGAGAGCCTCGAACCGGCGCGCGTGGTCGACACCATTCGCCGCGTTACGCAGAGGGCCGACGCGCTCGTCATCGTCGCGTACGAGCATCCGGACATCACCGCTGCGCTGCGCCAGGTCAGCCGCACCATTCCGGTCGTGACGCTCGCCAGCGATCTGCCGGGCACCGGGCGGCTTGCTTATGTCGGCATCGACAACCGTTGCGCGGGACGCGTCGCGGGCGAACTGATCGGGCGCTTTCTCGGCGATGCCGGCGGTCAAGTGCTGGTGCTGACGGGCATGCATGACTTCCTCGGCCATGAAGAGCGCGAAAGCGGCTTTCGTTCCGTGCTGCGGCGGCGCTTTCCGAACTGCGACATCGTGGAGACCGTAGAGAGCCGCGAGCAGTCGTCGATAACCGAGCAACTCGTTCGCGACGCCTTCCGGCGCTATCCCGACTTGCGCGGGATCTACAACATTTCAGTCGGCAACGAGGGCGTTGGCGCTGCGCTGGTTGCACTCGACCGTGTGCGTTCAACGGTTTTCGTCGGCCATGAACTCAGCGAGAGTTCGCGGCGACTGCTGATAGAAGGTACGCTCGACGCCGTGCTCGACCAGAATCCGGCCGGCGAGGCGATGCGTTCCATCGAAATCGTGCTGCGGCACTATCATCGCGACCCGGGTGTCGCGTTGCCTCACCAGATTCCTGTCACCGTGCTGCTGCGCGAGAATCTCCCGCCTGGCGACTAGCGTCGTTCGCAAGACATTCATTGCGTGTTCACTGTGAGCGCTTCGTCGGCTTGCGTCACTTCGTTCCACAGGTCGCGTATCCAGTCGCGCATCAGCAGCGATTCGGCCCAGCGGTCGGTCGTGTCGTTGCCGTCACGGCCGATGATCGCGTACGGTTTCGGTCCCAGCTCGCACGTGAAGACGAGCGAGTCGTGGCGCCGGCGCGGCGTCGCCAGGACGCGAAGCCATAGCGCCACCAGTCCAGAAACAGATCGACCCACATTCGGTGCGGTTCGAATGAGATCTCGATCTGCACCTGTTCGCGGCTCGCGACGCGGCCGTGAAAGGCCCACGAGTGGTCGAGAATGCGCTGCATCGCCGCGTGGTTCTCGTCCGACACAGGCCATGCAAACTCGCGGCCCACCAGATAGTGCGAGATGTCGCCGAGCAGTTCGAGGTCCGGCCGCGCATCCAGCAGGTCGAGCGTGAAATGCAGATCGGTCGTCATGCGGTCGCGGTGTGTCTCGATGTAGACTGGAAAATCCACCTGTTCGGCAAGACGCGTCCAGCCGTCGATCAGCGTCAGGCATTCATCGATGCGCCGCGGGCGCACGTCCGGTTGCAGGTCGACGTGATGCGCGCCGAACTCGGTCGCGAGTTCGAGCACCGGTTGCAGCTCATCGACGGTGCGCGGAAAGCACTGCGCTTCGGCGCGCATGCCATGCGGCGCGAGCAGGGTAGCGAGGCGACGTACCTCGTCGCGAGATGCATAGCCGGCGCTGACACCCTCGAAGCCGGCTTGCGCGATCATCGCGATGTTTTCTTCGAGCGAGCGCTCATGGCCGTCGGTATGCCGGCGCTCCATCGCCCACAACGACTGATAGATCTCGAGACGTTGAGTCATGACACCTCTGCGGCGAGCAGCGATTTCAACTTCGCGTTGCGATCGGCGAGCAGTGCCGGTTCGACACACGCTCGCCGCGCGATCAGCGCCTGCGCGGCGCGTACGTCGCGTGCGATCTCGCTTGGGTTGCCGACGCCGCTTGCGCCGACCAGCACGCCGTCACGGTCCAGTGCGAAGAAAACGCGTGACGTGCTGCCGGTTTCACGCACGACAGTCGATACGGAGAAGGCCGGCATACCCGCGATCTGGATCGTCATGTCGTACTGATTGGACCAGAACCACGGCACCTCGGAGTAGGTCTCGCCGCGATCGAGCATGTTGCGCGCCACGATGCGTGCTTGATCCTCGGCGTTTTTCCAGCATTCGAGGCGCATGCGCCGACGAAACAGCCGGTGCGGAAACGAGCACACGTCCCCGGCGGCGAAGACGTGCGGGTCATTCGTGCGCAGCGTGTCGTCGACTGCGATCCCGTCTGCGACATCGAGACCGGCGGCTTCCGCGAGTTCGGTTCGGGGCTTCACGCCGATCCCCGCAATTACGCAATCGCATGCGATGTTGTCGCCGTCGGAGAGCTTGACGCCCGTCACGCGATCACGGCCGACGATCCGGTCCACCTGAACCGCGAAACGGATATCGACACCCATCTGCCGATGCCGCTCGACCAGATGCGCAGCGACGATCTCGGGCACGGCGCGCATCAACGCGCGCGAGCCCGCCTCGATCACGACCACGTTGCAGCCGCACGCGATCGCCGTCGCGGCAATTTCAAGTCCGATAAAGCCCGCGCCGATGACTGCTATCGTGCGCCCCGGTTGCAGTTCGCCGGCGATGTATCCGGCGTCCACGACAGTGCGCAGGTAATACACGCCCGCTAGCGTCGCACCTGGCGCGGTGAGCTTGCGCGGCGCGGCGCCGGTCGCGATCAGCAGACGGTGATAGGCGATCGCGTGGCCGCTTGGCAAGACCACTCGACGCGCCGCACGGTCGATCCGCTGCACGGACGCATCGGTGCGCAGATCGATTCCCTGCTGGCGATAGAACGCTTCATCGTAGAGCGTGCATTCGCCGGTGGTCTTCTGTCCGAGCAGCACCGCCTTCGAGAGCGGCGGCCGGTCGTAAGGCGCGACGCCTTCATTGCCGAGCAGCGTGATACCGCCTTTCCAGCCGTTCTCGCGGAGTGCGTGCGCGGCGCGCGCGCCGCTCTGTCCGGCGCCGACGATCACCATCGCGGGTTGATTCGTCATGACGGGTCCTTTGCCGGAACGCCAAGCAGCACTTCGCCGTTCTCGACGCGCACCGGATACGTTTTCAGGTGCACGCACACGGGCGGGCTTTTCGGCTTGCCAGTGGGGATGTCGAAGCGCCCCTGATGCAGCGGACATTCGATCTCGCGATTCACGACGAAGCCATCGGCGAGATGCGCGCGTTCGTGTGTGCACCAGCCGTCGGACGCGAAGAAGCCTTCACCGATCCGGTACACCGCGTAACTCGCACCGGCGTGATCGAAGCGGATCACGTCTTCTTCATCGATATCGCCGGTGGCGCAGGCCACGACCCACTTGAGGTTGTTCGTTTCGACGGTCACGGGAGTCTCCGTTATTTGAGGTCGTTCAGGCGTTCGATTGCACGGGGAATGCGTCTTGCGGCACGTCCTTGCCCGGGATCTTCCGTTCGATCACGTGTGAAGGATCGGACCGCTGTTTCCACAGCGCGGGCAGCATCTCCCGATACGCCGCATAGAGGCTCGGATACGCAGGCGGCAATTGATCCTTGATCGATTCGTGCAGACGCGGCAGCGCGTGGAACGGCACCATCGGCAGCAGATGGTGTTCGAGGTGGTAGTTCATGTTGAGATAGAGAAAGCGAAACACGGGGTTGATATGCACCGTGCGCGTGTTCAGACGATGATCCTTCACGTTGACCGCAAGTCCCGCATGCTGGGTGAGGCCGAGCAGTTGATGCAACCAGCCGCCGTAGAAGCGCGGAGTCCAGACGAACATGAGCGGCAGGAAGCTGTGCGTGGCGATTGCGAGCGCGATAGTGCCGAGCACCACCGCGAGGTAGATGCGGCACGACCAGATCATCTTGGGCTTTTCGGACGCGGGCAGAAACGCGTCGGTCGCGGCGTCGACACGGCCGAATGCGTGCCGCACGACTTTGCCGATTTCGATCGAGCAACCCATCAGGCCGAGAAAGTCGATGACGATTGGCCAGACTTTCGTCGGCCGTGCGACCTGGATCTCGGGATCGCGAGCCTGGAAGTAGGTGTGCGTGTGGTGCCGCGCGTGACTCCAGCGCCACCAGTAGGCTTCGCGAATCGTCATGAACGACGACAGGTGATAGAAGAAATCGTTGGCACGACGGCTCCTGAAAGGCGTGCCGTGCGCGAGTTCATGCCAGCGCGCGTCGCTTGACGAGTAGATCGTGCCGTACACAAAGAACGCCGGGACCGCCCACCAGCTTCCCCATGACACGGCGGCCACAACGCCCGAAGCAATCAGCAACGCGAGCCACAGTCCGAAATTGCGCCAGCCTTCGGTGTCGCTGCGCTTCATAAGCTCCTTGAGCGCTGCACGCGAAATCACGGGCTGATACCACTGCTGGCCGATGCCGTCTTCAAAGGCTGTGTCGGTGACGCGAGGTGCGGCGCCGCCGCCTTCGACGCCGGGAGTCGAGGACATGGGTGTCTCCTGCTGTGTGTGACTGTGCTGTTTTGGTGGCTTCCCGTCATTGCGGCGGTGGCCGGTGCCCTTGTCGTTGGGTCAACGATAGATGACGGGATGCGCCGGTTCACGAGAGAAAATGATGGATTTCCATCAGGCCGGCTTGTGTGCCGCGCCGGGAAAGGCAAACCGAATGGAAAATTAATTCCATGTAACTGTAGGGAAGCAATTGATTTTGCGGACGAATTCAGAGCCTGATTAGATAAAGCACTCACGGCTGCGGTCTGCGGCCGGTTTCACCTGAACTGCGTGGGCATGAGCCAAAGACTGGCGACACTTGATTTCTGCATCGCGGCACTCTTAGAGGAAATTGCGGCGCACGTCGTCGCTGCCGGGCTGCTGCACCGGGTGATGTCAGCGTGGCAGGGCAGACCCAAAGGAAGCTGGGATAATGAAGGCGCTCACAGCGCAATTTTCGAGGCTATTTTCCAAAGTGCCGGCGGCGAATCGGAGGTGAGTTATGCACGAAGAAGTCCAATACAGTCACTCAACCGACATTCCCGGTTTGGTCCTTAGTAAGGCTCGGTTTGCCGAGTTTCGCTTTGAGCCGCACTATCATCTCGACTGCCATATCGCACTCATTGCGAGCGGGGTGCAACGTCAATCGTTCCGTGGGGAATCCCTGTTGCTCACGCGTGGCGCGATTCAGCTCATGCCTGCGGGCGAGGTCCACGACGGGGTTGCTGGGGCTGACGAGTCATACACGCTTCAAACGTTTCGACTGTCGCCCGCGCTGCTGAACGGCTTCGGGGAGGAAATCACGGGCAAGCACTATTTCCCCTCACAGGCCGCAGCGGTGCTGCAAGATAGCCGCCTCGCAGAGCAGTTGCTCAAAATACACGCGACCCTTCAGCACGGGATGAACGATCCCATCATGAGCGAAACCTACGTTCTGGAATTGCTGGAGTCACTGTTCGCCCGTTTGAAGCAACCATCCCCCACACCTATCGCCGGCGCCTTATCGTCTCAGCAACTGCGACTTGTTCGGGAATTCGTCGAGGCGAATATTGCCGACAAAATCGTCCTGGAAGATCTATCTCTGCTTGTTGGCCTCGATCGATTCCGGTTTTTGAAACTGTTTAAACGCACTGTTGGCATGACGCCTCACGCCTGGTTACTGCGCATGCGGCTGGAAAAGGCGGTGGCGTTGATCAACGCGAACAGGAACATGCCGATCACTGAAATTGCGCACGCCGTTGGCTTCTTCGATCAAAGCCATTTCACGCGGGCGTTTCGCGAGGCGTACGGCGTTACTCCCGCTCGCTTCTGACAGCGGCGCAGCAATTTTTTACAAGGCGTTTCGGTTACAGACCGGTAGCCTTCGGTTTTTGGCCTCGTGCCCATCCTGGGCGGTCTCCATCTAAGGCAGAACTACCGAATGACTACTTTCAGCTTTCTCGACGACTACAGCGAAGGCGCCCATCCTGACATTCTCCACGCCCTGACGGAGTCCAACTACATCCAACAGGCGGCCTATGGGGAAGACTCCTACTCTGCCGAGGCAACCGCTCGGATCAAGGCCCACTTGGGAAACACGTTCGACGGAGCGATCCACTACGTTGCAAGCGGGACCATGGCCAACATCGTTTCAATAGCTAGCTGCCTGCGTCCGCACGAAGCCGTCATTGCAGTGAGCTCGGGACATATCGTAGTCAGGGAAGCCGGCGCGATTGAGGCGACTGGCCACAAACTCATCGTCGTTCCCCCTGTAGACGGGAAGCTCACGCCCGCCAATATCGAGGCCGCGCTTGCCAGCAATGCTCATTTTCCGCACATGGCAAAGCCTCGCCTTATCTATCTGTCGGATGCAACCGAAATAGGCACCGTCTACACCCTTGACGAACTGCGGAAGATATCGGCGCTCGCAAAGCAACGCGGCCTGATTCTATTTCTCGATGGCGCGCGGTTGGGCGCGGCATTGGCGTCAAGCAAGAGCGACGTGACATTGGCCGATATTGCTTCCCTCGTTGACATTTTCTGGATCGGTGGAACCAAGGCAGGCGCGCTTTTGGGTGAAGCAATTGTTGTTTGTAATCCCGCGCTGACGGAGGATTTTGCTTTTCATGTAAAGCAACGCGGCGGCATGTTAGCCAAGGGGCGGCTACTGGGTATCCAGTTTCAGGAGTTATTTGGCGTCAAGAATCTCTTCCTCGAAAATGCAAAGCACGCCAATGCCATGGCGGCAAAGCTCGCCTCTGGGATCGTGTCCAGCGGTTACGCTCTCGACGCGCAAACGGCTACGAATCAGGTATTTCCAATATTGCCCGATTCGGTCATTTCCGCATTGGAGCAACTCTTTGCTTTCTACGTTTGGAGAAAATCGGATAACGAGCATTCTGTGATTCGCCTGGTAACGTCCTGGGCCACACAAGAACACCAGGTCGACGCCTTTCTGGCTCGGCTCGCCCAACTTTGAAGACACGCCGGCGGTTGCCCTTTCTGCCTGTTTCGCCGATGTTTTGGGATTCGAACTTTCACGTATTTCGAAACTCTCCAGCCAGGCTATTATCGAGGGTCAATGCCGACTGTCTGGATGGCGTGAATGTTAGGATGCCTGCCCTCGAAGGCGGATAGCGGCTCGCGTTTCTGAAAGGAGATTGCGATGGCTGAGCTCGTAACATGCTTGTGGTTCGATCAAGGTAGAGCGCGTGAGGCGGCGGAGTTTTACGCCGCCACGTTTCCTGACAGCCGTGTCGATGCAGGTCATGTATCCCCTATACCCGGCATTGGCCAGGGTCCGGAGTTGACGGTCGAGTTCACCGTGCTCGGTCGGCGCTTCGTAGGGCTGAACGGCGGCCCCAATTTCAAGGCCAATGAGGCGGTAAGTTTCATGGTCGAGACGGATAGCCAGGAAGAGACCGACCGATATTGGAACGCCATTATCGGCAAGGGCGGAGAGGAAGCGCCTTGCGGCTGGTGCAAGGACCGTTGGGGCTTTTCGTGGCAGATCACGCCCAAGCGGCTGCTCGAGTTCGTCAACGGGACCGACCGTGATGCCGGAAGGCGTGCGATGGACGCGATGATGAAAATGAAGAAGATCGATATCAGCGCGATAGAGCGCGCAGCGGCAGCGGCTGATTGACACGTCGACGCAGCGGCTCGGCCCGTCAGTCGATGTGGCTGGCTACGAAGCCTTGACTCAGAGCAAATACGATAGAGCGGGTAATCTTGGACTGGACTTGTACATTGCGAATGAGATCGCCAAAGCCCATCACGGAGAAATCGAAGCGCGGTCCGACGAAACAGAGACCTCATTTTCAGTGTCACTCCCGCGCGCCGACGGAATTGGTACGGAGAGTTGACCGTGCTTCGCAACGGAGAGCCGCCGCCGATCGGTTGAGTTCAAATGGTGTCTGAGGGGTCGAATTGAGCCCCCGCTTGCGGCCTCTGGCCCAATCGACCCGCAGACATTCGAACGGCGGCTGCGCTGCGCGAGCCGGTCAGATATCAGTGACGTTCTGTTTTCAACGACGACTAAGCGCCAGGCCCGGTATCGAGAGGCAGGCATCGCCCATGCCAGCGCGCCGCACGCCCCACGCGCATTCCGATGATTTGGGTGTAGCCTGACAGTCCAGCACGCAAGGGGAGGCGGTATGGAACGAGAGTTGAAGCTACGAATTCCTATCGAAGATCTTGAGAAGTTGCGTCACGCGCCTCTGCTTGCGCAATCGAAAAGCGCGACGGATCCTCCCAAATTGCTGACAAGCACCTATTTCGACACGCCCGAACTTGCCTTTCACTGGTGCGGGGCTTCGCTGCGCGTGCGTGTCGTCGGCGGCGAGCGCCTCCAGACGTTAAAGCTCGAACGGTCCGCACGGACGGGCCTGTTCGACAGGGACGAGTTCGAGATGCCCGTCGATAGCGACACGCCCGATCTGAAGCTGCTGCTGGACCAGATTTCCGCTGATACCGATTGCGGCAAGCTGATTCGTGACGAGGCGACCGCCGCCCGGCTCAAGCCCGTATTCGTCACGCGGATCAATCGATCCGCTATTCCATTGCGGTTGCCGTCTGGAGACGAACTCGAAGTGGCGCTCGACGAGGGGACCATCGAGGCGGACTCGGGCTCGGTCCCGATCGTGGCGGTGGAACTGGAGTTGAAACATGGGCAACCAGAGAATTTGTACGAAGTAGCGCTCGAACTCCTGGAAACCGTGCCCCTGCGCATCGATCATATGAGCAAAGCTGATCTCGGCTACGAACTGCTCGTAGCAGAGCGCAGCGACGCGGTGAAGGCTCAGCCGGTGCAGTTGAACAAGCGCGATTCGATCGAGGACGCATTCTGCAGTATCGCGCGCAACTGTCTGGATCAGGTCCACGCGAACGAACGTGGCGTCGTGTCCGGCCATGATCCGTCTAGTGTCCATCAGATGCGCGTGGGACTTCGTCGGCTGCGCTCGGCCCTCGACCTGTTTGCGGACGAGATTCCCGCTTATGCCGGTCTTGGCGAGGAACTGCGCTGGATTGCATCGGAGCTTGGTGCCGCGCGTGATTGGGAAGTACTCGCCGGATCGACGCTCGAACGTGCGGGGACGTGCGCAAGCCCGGACGAAATCCTGCCGGTACGTCAGGTGTGCGAGCAGATCGCCGCCAACAATCGGCAGCTCGCGGCAGCCGCAGTCGAGTCGGCCCGCTATACCCGGCTCGTACTCCAGTTCGTGACATGGTTGAATCGGCAGGGATGGCGAGACGGAATGTCCGACAAACAGCGCGGGAGCATTGACAGGCCAGCCAGCCAGTTCGCCGCGGATGTCCTGCGTCGTCGACACAGGATATTGATCAAACGCGGCAAGCGGCTTGCCGAGCTCGACGATCACCGACGCCACCGTGCCCGCATTGCAGCGAAGAAAGTCCGATATGCCACCGAGTTCTTCGCGTCGCTTTGTCCGAGGCGCGCCGTCCGGCATTACGTCGATGCGCTGACCGCGCTGCAGGACGATCTGGGTTGGCGCAACGATGCGGTGGTCGCCGACCAGCTTCTCAAGTCGGTGCCGCGAGTATCACCGGACGCGGCCTCGGGAGCAGCCTTCGCGCGGGGTTATCTCGCTTCACGCGTCGCTGCCGATCACCAGACCTTGAAGAAGCTGTGGAAAAAGTTCAGACGTCTTTCGCCGCCGGGATAAAGTCAGCTGGATAGCCAACTGGGAGTCCCTGCACTGACACCCGACGATCTCGACGCATTGGCTTTCGCGGCAAAACACGCGGACGTCGAGATGCTCGAGCAGCACCTCGACAGTTTGCAGGCAGACCCCCTCGGCATCGTCCTCAAGATCGAGACGCGCCGCGGCTTCAACAATCTTGCATGGACGCTTGCAGTCAAGGGTCAATCATTCAGAGCCAGATATTGATGAAGAGACTGAATGGCGGCAGCACCTTCTCCAACTGCGGCTGCAACCCTCTTTACCGAGCCGCTGCGCACGTCACCCACTGCGAAGATGCCGGGTCGGCTGGTCTCCAGGGAATGAGGAGGGCGGTCGGATGGCCACTTGTCGATTGCATCGGGACCGGTGAGCACAAAGCCGTTCGTGTCCAGCGCAACGCAATCGCCGAGCCACGCAGTATTGGGCTGTGCGCCAAGAAACAGGAAGACGTGCCGGACCGGCCTGTGTTCAATATGCCCTTGTCGATCCCATTCGACAGATTCGAGTTGTGACTCGCCGTTCAACTCGACGATCTGTGTCCGTCGATGAACGGTGATGTTCGCAGCCGCATCAATCCGCCTGATCAAATAGTTCGACATGCTCGCGTTGAGTGCGTCGCCGCGAATCACGATGTGGACGTGGCGCGCAAATCCCGCGAGAAAAACCGCTGCCTGGCCGGCTGAATTTCCGCCGCCGACGATAATCAGTTCTTCGTTGGCGCAGAACGCGGCTTCCATAAACGTTGCGCTGTAGTAGACTCCGCGTCCCTCAAAATGCTCAAGGCGGGCCAGCGACGGCTTTCGATAGCGAGCGCCGGTAGCGATGACGACAGCGCTGGCATACACGTGTTCGTCGCAACTAAGACGGATGTGAAAGGGCGGCGCGTCGCGGCATTCGATGCCGAGTACTTCGATGGGTACACCGACTTCGGCGCCGAATTTACGACATTGAGACAAGCCGCGGCCAGCAAGCGCTTGTCCCGAGATACCAGTCGGAAATCCGAAGTAGTTTTCAATCTTCGAACTCGTCCCCGCCTGGCCGCCTGGGGCCTTGGTGTCGAGAACCGCGGCCCGCAATCCTTCTGATGCCGCGTACACTGCGGCCGCGAGACCTGCCGGTCCCGCGCCGACCACGACCACATCGAATCGCTCACCATTCAACCTGTCGGGGCTCAGGCCAATCGCGTCAGCCACGGCGCGGTTGGTCGGACGCTTTAGCACGACGCCCTGTAACGTGACGAGCACCGGTATGTCAGCTTCCGTCACGCCATAACGTTCAAGGAGCGCCTTTGCTTCTTCATGCTCGTCGATATCGAAGTAGGCCGAAGGCTGACCGTTGCGGCTCAGAAAATGGCGCAATCCAAGCGTGGCCGCAGAAGCCGAACTGCCAATGACCAGAACACCGCCGTTCTGATCCTGGATGAACGCAACGCGCCGCAGGATAAACGCCCGCATGATCGTTTCACTCAACTCCGCTTCCGCGATGACGAGCGCGCGTAGCGATTCCTCGTCGATGACGATGACTTCGCAGTCGCAGGTGGCGCGCGCGCTCGCCACCGCAGCGCGGCCGGCAAGCGTTCCGACCTCGCCGGTGAAGCTGCCGGCGCCGTGCACGCCCAGAACATGGAGACTGTCTCCGGAGCCTCTTGTCGCCTCGATTGTCCCGGAGACGATGGCGAACATGGGAATGTGCCGATCACCTTCGGAGAACAGCACGTCGCCCGTTTTCAGTTTGCGCCGTTCGCCGTATCGCTCCAATAGCGCAACCTGTCTTTCATCCAGCCTTGGGAAAATTTGATGGTGACGGCTGCCGCCTGACATCAGTTCTTCAAATCTGCCTGAAGATTTATCGCTCATGGGGCGTTCCGAATGGTTGGGCGCACATTGCGACCCGGGTGAGCCTGTTATCGGATACCGCGTCGCCGCGAGACAATCAGCAAGACTGGAAAAGACTGCGGACCCGCAATATCCGCACAGATTGTGCGCCTGAGTTCCATGATCAGTAAAGTGTGCGAGAGAGCATGGACCGCGTGCATTGTGCTCGCGGCGAGAGTCGCGGGGCGGCCACCTGAGGTCGATCGCCACCGGTAGCCGAACAACCGGCCTTTAATACTGCGCCGGCGCGACGAAAGCGCTGGAGGTCCGCCGGCGATTGTTGGTTCGAGATGAATACGCTCGCGCACGCATGTGAACAGATTGAACGTCAGTGCTGGGAAGAGGCACTCCTGCAGTATTTCGTTGGTTCTCAGGCCAGCACGACGATGATGATGATCCAGGCGCTGTTCAGAGGCGTCACGCGCTCGCGGATCGAACGCATGCGACGCGATCTCGATGCCTCACCGCCGACCAAGCCATGTATGCTGAGCGACGATCAGGCCACGCGGGTATTTGACATCTGGAGCGACCTGCCGAGCGTTCCACTGGATCTGCGCGAACGATACGTCGAGCTGCACCAGCGCTGTGCGGGTCGTTTCACCCTAGCGACGCTTTTTGCTGTGCTGAACGTCGGCGATGTACCCCACGGACCAAATGGCGCGTGCGACCGAACCCGGCCTCGTCCCGACGGTGCCACCCACGTTTCTGACTGAGCTTTTTGAATCATGGGGAGGGCGGTGATATGAACGGTCTCGACAAAGCGCGGCAGGCCGGCATGGCCGTGCTTCTTGACGCATGCATTGGACGGCAGCAGTTTCACAGTGTGACGGGTTCCTGCGCGGCGCTGGAACGTTTTGCCGAAGCGTGCCGGAACGCATCACTCGATCGCGAAACGAAGGGACTCGATTACTCGATCCTGCAATCGCGCGAGCCGGCCAGTCTTGTGCTCGGCTTTGCGTCACCCTACGGTTTCATGATCGCGACACTGCTGGTCGAACTCGACTACCTGGTGCGGGTTGTCAAGTCTGCGGTATTGCGCGACCTGATCACCTCCAGCGGCGGATTTCATCGGAAAGCGAGATCGCGAAAAGTGGGGCGGTTCGCTCGATCTGCTGCGGTCCCGGTCGGCCGGCGCGACTGGGTTCAACCTGCGGTGGTGGAGGAGCTACAAACCACGGTACCGCTTCACTCTTCGCCCGCACCGGCTTTACACGATGCATGAAAGTTCGCCCGACCGACGCCAATCGGCGGGGCATCGGGCACGACTGGGATCAGCGCGGGCGCCTGGTAATCGATCTGGTGATGCGACGCTGGTCGGACTGGCCCACCGATCGGGTAGGGTGACGGCATCTTCGCAACCACAAAAGGGTAGAACACGATGAACAAGCAGGAACTGGTGGACGCCGTTGCAGCAAAGACTGGCGGCAGCAAGGTCGACACGGGCGAGACGCTCGACGCACTGATCGGGGCCATCACGGCAGCCGTCACGAAAGGCGATACCGTGCAGCTGATCGGCTTCGGCTCGTTTTCCTCGGGTGCGCGTGCCGCGCGGGTCGGTCGCAATCCGGCGACCGGCGCCGAGATCCAGATTGCGGCCGCAAAGACAGTCAAGTTCACGGCGGGCAAGGCGTTCAAGGATGCAGTGAACGGGGCCTGAAACCGCAGCCAAGCCGCCGGACGTCGCTGCCAGCGGTCTCGTGGCCGGGTCGCCGCGACCGGTAGGGCGACAGTCGCGTCGGAACATAGTAATCAGGCTGCCGGCCTGGACTCAGGTCGGCTGGCCTGGTAGCATTTGCTGCGAGATGCCGTGTCGTATCTCGGCCAGCGCTTTGCTACCTGTCTACACCGATATCCGCATGGAAAACAAACGATCCCGGACACGCCGGCAGACCTCATGCCCGACCATCGGTGCGCTGCTGCGCTACCAGACCCGCATCGTGCGCGTCATCGCGGAAGCGCGTGGGCAGCGCGCGATGATCGAATCGCTCGACACAGTGGGCCGACATTCGTGAGCACGGTGAAATGGGGCAGCCTGCACGAGCTCGGCGCCCAGCTCTTTTAGTCCCGGCCTCCATGGCGCGCGGCCGGCAACCTTGGCGCCGCCGAATCCGACTGCGCGGCCGATTTCACGCCGCTTGCTGTGCAACCACGCCTGAACGGTTCCCGCATTACACCCCTGTAGATGCGACGTCTCGCCTCTTTTATACTGGTGCGCATGTCAATCAGGCAAACACCATGAGGCGCGTGATTGTCCGGCGATCGTCAGTTCACGGCAGGGGCGTGTTCGCAATGAAACCGCTCGCGGCGGGCGAGCGCGTGCTTCAGTACAAGGGTGAAATCATGTCGTGGCGCAATGCCGTTCGCCGCCACCAGCGCGAGGGCGTCGAAGGCCATACTTTCCTGTTCGGTCTGTCCGATGGGTCGGTGATTGACGGCAGCCGCGGCGGCAACAGTGCACGCTGGCTGAATCACGCCTGCGCACCGAACTGCGAGACCATCGAGGACGACGGGCGGATTTTCATCCATACCATCCGGCCAATCGAGCCCGGTGAAGAACTGTTTATTGAATATCTGCTGGCGACGGACGGACCTCTGGATGAGGACGTTCGGGCGCAATACGCGTGCCGGTGTGCTGCAAAAGGGTGCCGCCGGTCGATGCTGGCGAACGCGGCGTGATGGGTGCGACGCAGGAGGGGAAGGGAAACGTCGCTGTCTATCGGAGCGGCCACACCATTGGGCTTGGCGAATATAGCAATTGGCCCCTTGCGCGCTCACCCCCGATCCTCAGGAATGCCTGATAGTTAGATCCATGCCTGCGTTTTTCTATCATTTCTATCAGACCAAGGTCGCATAGTTTCGCGAGAAAAATGGGAACAGACTGCTACTACAGCCATAGCCTGCCTGCGGCCCGCGCTGATGTAACCTGGACCGCTGCCGAAGTCCGTTCATACGGGCGAGAAGCGATAGCAAGCCCCACCCACCGCGCCTTACGGCCGTGTCGTGCCAGACCCGCGAACGCTGTCGGATTTATCGTGGCCTATTAGCAACTGGAGCGAGAAATGAAGGTCATCAACACACTCAAGTTTGCTAGCGGCGCATTAATCGTGATCGCATCGATCAATGCGTGGCCCCAGACCAGCGAATCAGCCGCTGCACCGACAACGCCGGCAGCCGAGGGAAGTGCTAAAGCCACCAGACAGGCGAATCGCGCACTAAGCAAAAAAGTGCTTCGCGCCCTCTCGAAGGGCGGTGTCGCTACTTCCAGAATCAACATCATTGCAAAAGGCGGCGCAGTGACCCTCGCGGGATCCGTCACTGACGCCAGTCATATCGACAAGGCGGCCGAAATCGCAAAGACTGTGCCCGGCGTGACGTCCGTGAAAAATGCGCTGACCTTTAAAGAAGAGGGACAGTAACACTCCGTGGAGGCAGTCGTCGCAGGGAGCGCTGACCGACTGCCCTTTAGCACACCGGCAGCAGGCAATCTCTAGGATTTCCGAATCGGGTTGTACACGGACGGCCACTAGCTTCAGGCTAATGACCGAGGGGGCGAGACGGAGCATTCGACTTCCTTGAAAGCGGACGTACTGCACGTCCCAGACTGGTGGTCCTTCCAGCGACTGCTTACATACCGAGTCCGCAGTTGACACCACGAACACCAGAGCAGGACGGCACGCCAAGGCCGATCGTGATGCGTGCGCGCCCACAATCTCGGCTACCGTGACGATTCGTCATGCAAAAGTGGAGTCCGCGGCGCGAGCCAGTCAGGAGGAGGTGAGCATGGAAACCGTGATGAAGGCGCCTGGGAAGGCGAAGGCCAAGGTCAATAACGTCGCGGAGGTCCCGGCTCTTCGCACCCGCGCAGAGCGTCTCGTCGCCGGACAGGCGTTGCGCGATAGCGTGCCGCGCAGCAGCCACGCTGACTGGATACCATCGGCCCAGCGCCGGAATCCCATAGAGATCCTGGAAGAATCGAATCAGGATCGATTGCCGGAACTTGTCCCGATTCGCTACGGCCGTATGCTCCGCAGTCCGTTCACATTCCTGCGCGGGTCGGCGGCGCTCATGGCCTACGATCTCGCGACTACCCCGAGTACTGGTCTTGAGGTGCAAGCCTGTGGAGACTGCCACCTGTTGAATTTTGGCCTGTTTGCAACCCCGGAGCGCAATCTGGTCTTTGATCTGAATGACTTTGACGAAACGCTGCCGGCACCTTGGGAATGGGATCTCAAACGGCTGGCCGTCAGTGTTGCGGTCTCCGGACGCGACAGCCACGTGTCGGATGCAGATTCCCGGAAAGCCGTCCTCGAGTGCGTGCGCGCATATCGGGAGCACCTGCGGGACTATTCCCGGATGAATCCCCTTGAAGTCTGGTACACCCGCCTGGATATGAACACCCTCATTGCGATGGCACCCGATGAGAAGGTCAGAAAGACCCGCCAACAATTGGCAGACAAAGCCCGCCAACGTGTTGTTGAAAACCTCTTTCCCAAAATTGCCGGCGAAGTGGCTGGGCGACGTCGGCTGGTCGATCAACCACCGCTGCTCTTCCACGTCAGTGACCCGGGCTTCGAGGAACGGGTGCGTGAGGCGCTAGCCGACTATCGGCAGTCGCTGTCCGATGAGCGGCGTGTCCTCCTGGATCGCTACCACCTTGAGGACTTCGCCGTGAAGGTCGTGGGCATTGGCAGCGTCGGCACCCGTTGCTTCATCGGGTTGTTTTTTGATGAGGAAGACCATCCCCTGATTCTCCAGTTCAAGGAGGAGCGCCGGTCGGTCCTCGAACCCTATGCGGGAAAGAGTCACTACGACAATCAGGGGCAGCGTGTCGTCATGGGGCAACGGTTGATGCAGTCTTCCAGCGACATTTTTTTAGGATGGTTGCGAGGACAACGAGGCTATGACTTTTTTGTGCGCCAGTTGCGGGACATGAAGATGTCTGCTCCCGCCGAGGGAGTCAGCCCTGCGCGGCTCAAACGCTATGCCGGGCTCTGCGGATGGACCCTGGCCCGCGCCCACGCCAAATCCGGGGATGCCACGAGCATCAGTGGCTATCTGGGAAGGGGCGATGCCTTTGACGAGGCCATAGGCACGTTTGCCCTCGCTTATGCAGATCAGACGGAGCGTGACCACGCGGCGCTGGCGAAGGCGGTAAGCACTGGAAGGCTGGAAGCTCTCGTTGAGGAATAGCGTCCTGGACCACTCGAGCGCGACCAGGCCCTTGCGCACGACCTGTCGCGCCAGCCTTGACGAGCTCCGACTGCAGCCGTCTCAATGCCTTTCCATAGTCATGCGTGAGGCAACGCCGGCCACCGTAATTGACGCGTAGACAGACCCTGTCGCAGATCGATCAGGTTTTTTTGCGTTGGGAGGCAGCGGTACATTCGCAACTTTCAGCGCGCGGCGACTAGGGACAGTGACGACAGGCGCGATGGAGTTGGCCCCGTCTGCTCCTGTTGACTCTAACGAGCGTGCTTGCCGGCGCATGACGACTCTGCAGGGCCGGGGAATCGATAAGAAGTGAGAGCTGTATGAAGCGATCCGGAGGACCCGTGATTCGATTGCCGACGTCACCGTGGCTAGTACTTGCGTT
Organism: Paraburkholderia panacisoli; assembly: GCF_008369935.1. Taxonomy (GTDB): domain Bacteria; phylum Pseudomonadota; class Gammaproteobacteria; order Burkholderiales; family Burkholderiaceae; genus Paraburkholderia; species Paraburkholderia panacisoli. Next base: position 149,057 of record NZ_VTUZ01000013.1, read on the forward strand.
GTTGCTCCTGCTCGGCGGCTGCGCCAGCCGTCCCATCAACCCGCCAATTACCCACGCCGATCCGAATGCCGGCTATCGATTTGTCACGCGCCCGCAGTATTCAACGGCCAACGAAAATCTGGTGATCCTTGCCTTTTCGGGCGGTGGCACACGTGCTGCCGCGTTCTCGTACGGCGTCCTTGAGTTCCTGCGGAATACCGAAGTCGTTGGACCGAAAGGCAACCAGTCACGCCTGCTTGACTATGTCGGCGTGATCACCGGCGTGTCGGGCGGCAGCTTTACGGCGCTCGCCTACGGCCTCTACGGAGACAAACTCTTCGACGACTATGAACAGCGCTTTCTCAAACGCGACGTGCAGGGGGAGATCACTTCACGCACTTTAAACCCGACTTACTGGCCGTCACTGTGGTCAAGCGGCTGGGGTCGTTCGGAACTGGCGGCCGATCTATACGACGAGATCCTCTTCAACGGCGCGACGTTTGGCGATCTTGATCGTGGGAAAGGCCCGCTCATCATCGCATCGGCCACTGACATTTCCACCGGCGCCCGTCTGCCTTTTACGCAGGCCACCTTCGACGTGCTCTGCTCGGATCTGAATGGGATACGTCTTTCCCGTGCCGCGGCCGCGTCGTCGGCAGTACCGGTGGTGCTCTCGCCCATTACGCTCAACAATTACGGTGGCACTTGCGGCTACGTGCCACCCGCCTGGATCAAGCCGTTTGTCGACTCAGTCGACCCTCCTCGACCTGCCGCACGCGCAACCCGCCATTTGAAGGAGGAGGCGGAGTTCGGTGATGGCGTCAACCGGCCATACATCCATGTCGTAGACGGTGGCGTTTCAGACAACCTCGGTATGCGAAGCGTGCTGGATTCCCTCGAGATCATGGAAGCGCTGCAGTCAATTGATCAGCCCACGCCACTGGACCATATACGCAGGATCATCGTCTTCGTCGTCAATTCACTGTCCACGCCGAAGACAGCATGGGATAAGTCGGAATCCCCGCCGGGCACGCTGCAGATACTGGTGAAAGCGGCGGGCGTTCCGATCGACCACTATTCCTACGAGGCGACTGAACTGTTGAGGGACAAACAGGCACAGTGGCAATCCATGCGCCGGATCCGCGAGTCGCATGCATTTGCCGCCAACAAGGATACGGCCATCACCAAGGCGTTGCGCACGCCGGACACGACGATCTATGCCATCGACGTGTCGTTCTCCCAGTTGACGGACCAGGCGGAACTGGATTACCTGAATGAGCAGCCCACGTCGTTCTCCCTGTCGGCCGAGGCCGTCGACCGCCTGCGCGCCGCTGCGGGGAAGATCATCATGGCGTCGCCCGAGTTCCAGCGGCTGCTGCAGGACGTCGGCGGCAAAATCGTGAGTGACCCGCCGCGCACCGGGGCGAAAGAAACGGTACCCGCCGCGAAGTAGCGCACCCTGGAACGCCCCTGCGCTGCTTGTGGCCGACCTATTCAATCGGGCCGGGGCTTCTGCTTCCTCGCCGGTCACCGCGACAGGCACGCGCGCGTCGATCGTTCCATACTTGAATGCATTTGTTTCTGGCCCCACTTCTCACGGACGTCGCCCGCGCGCTCTGCGAAGCCACCTGAAAGATTGTTCCGCTTCCGTCCGAGCCTGTAGCAAGCGCGGCTCGAACGCACGATTCCGGAGGCGCTTACTTGGTGCTCGTCGCCTTCTCCGAATCACTGCCTGTCTGGGCTGCCCGAATCGCCGGCACGACGTCGTTCATCGACGGCAGCGGCTCCTTCGGCACCGCAGCGGCGTCAACGGAGGCCGGCTCGACGGCGTCGGTCTTCAGGTAATGCTCGACTAGCGCGAAGAAACGCTGATAGAAAACGCCGGCGGGAATCGTCTCGCTCGCAACCTTCACCATCGAGTCATCGCTCGAACCAATCGGCAGCGACAGCGATCCGAACACGCTCAGGCCGACGCTCGCCGACGTGTTGCTCTTCTTCAGCGCATAGCGATCCTGCACCGCGTTCACGTACGCTGTGCTGCTGTTGCTTTTGGGGTCGTCGGTTGTGCAGACCACGTGGATTTCGATCACCGCGTGCGAATCGCTGGTAGGCTGGAAATTTTTCGAGCCATCGACCGAATCAGACCTCGTCGAACTGGCGATATATCCTTGGCTGAGCAACGCACGGCGGGCGGCTTCGCAAGCGGGCTCCGCCTTCGCGGCGAACTTGTGCGTATAGGGGCTGTCGCCTGCGTCGAACTGTTCTTGCTGGTAAAGCGGCTTCGGCGTCGAGCACGCAGACAGTGCGCTCGCAAGCGCAAGCACGAAAGCCGCGGAGGAAAAGCGGAACTGAGTATGCATGGCTGTTTAGGGGTTGATCGGTTCGAGCGGTGAAGGGTCCGATCCCAGAAGGTCAGGACGCCCAATGCTCTTGCCCGGCATGAGAGGGACACATCATGCGGGCGATCCGAAAGTGAACGAGGCGCGCCTATTATAATTTTCTTTCCCTACAACAACCTTCGACGTTGTCGTGAGCACAGGTCCTGTCCGAGCGCCTGACAGAAGAGACCGGAATCCACATGCTGAATGCAGTCGAGCTTAACCAGTTTGTCGTGCGAAACCGTCCGAAGCAACTGATCAAACGACGAGGGCGGTTATCAGCCGGTTTCTGTCTGTCGCCATCAGGCAGTGACCGGCCATCTATGGACATTGGCGCGTGCTTGCGCAGAGCCATTCCAACGTCAAATTCGCCCCAGACAACGGACCTTCGCGCTCTGACCACGGATGTCACGGCGTCGGCCGTAGAACTGCGCGAAGCGCTTCCGATTTTCCGGAGCACGCAGTCCTAAGGCTGGCGTTCCCGCTTGATCAACTCTGTGGGGCGCGCCAACGAACGCTTGTGCTACGCAATCACAATGCCGCAATCACGGCCTTCGGCTCGAGAAACGCCTCCAGCCCAAACGAGCCATACTCGCGGCCAATACCCGATTGCTTGAAGCCGCCGAACGGCGCGGCCGGTTCGTGTGCGAGCGTATTGACGAGTACGCGTCCCGCTTCGATTCGCGACGCGACCTCGCGCGCACGCTTCTCATCCGCCGAGAACACGTACGCCTGCAGGCCGTAGTTCGTATCGTTGGCGATGGCGATGGCATCGTCAGTATCGCGATACGTGATGATCGACAGGACCGGGCCGAAAATCTCTTCGCGCGCGATCGTCATGTCGTTCGTCACGTCGCTGAAGACAGTGGGACGCACAAACCATCCTGCGTCGACGCCATCCGGCCGCCCTTCGCCCCCTGCGATCAAACGCGCTCCTTCTTCGATGCCGATGCGGATATAGCGCTGCACGCGCTCCCACTGCTTCTTGCTGACCATCGGGCCGACGGTCGTTTGAGGATCGCGCGGATCGCCCGCCTGTGTTCGCGCGACTTCCTCCCGCACGCGCGCCTCGAACTCCGCGAGCCGTTGCCTGGGCACGAGAATGCGCGTGCCCGCGATGCATGCCTGGCCGCTGTTCATGAAACCGGCCTGAATCGCAAGCGGCACGACGTGGTCGAAATCCGCATCGTCGAGCACGACCACCGGCGACTTGCCACCGAGTTCGAGCGTTACACGTTTCAACGTATCGGCGCCGGCACGCAGAATCGTCTTGCCGACTGCCGTGGAGCCCGTGAACGACAGTTTCGCGACATCGGGGTGTGAGCTGATCTGGGCGCCGACCGTTTCACCGCGTCCCGTAACGATGTTGAATACGCCCGCCGGCAAGCCCGCTTCGTGCAACGCTTCGGTGACGATGCGAGTCTGGATCGCACTTATTTCGCTCGGTTTGATGACGGCCGTGCAGCCCGCGGCCAACGCGGCGGCCAGCTTCCCACAGATGAAACCCGCGTCGCTATTCCACGGGGTGATCAGGCCCGCGACACCGAGCGGCTGCATCACGACTTCAGCGGTGCCCGCCCGGCGCGTGAACGCGTAGTCCTGTAGCACCTTCGCCGCTTCGAGCAGCACACTGCTCGCATGCTGAGCCATCCACCGGCCACGCGACACGGGTGCGCCATATTCTTCGACGATTGCTTCGTAAAGCTCGTCTTCTTTCGCAACGACGGCTTCATGCATCCGCTTCAGCATGTCGATGCGCTCGCGCTTGTCCGTGCGCGAAAACGCGGGAAACGCGCGATTCGCTGCAGCAATCGCCTCGCGCGCATCCTGCGCATCGGCGAGGCGCACGCGGCCGATCACCTGTTCGGTCGCGGGATTGAAGAGGTCAAACAGCTCGTGGCCGTGCGGCGTGACGAATGTGCCGTCGATATAAACCTTGTCGATGATCTGCATTGCTGCTCCCGGATTGCGTTGTGAATGACACACGATAGACCGGCGCAATTGCGTTGACTAGCCGTACAATCTGGCACGCCGTGTTGAGAGATTTGGGACAATGAAAACGTCAGGGCTTGGAGAACTGGAAGCGGTGCTGGCCGTCGCGCGTCATCGCAGCTTTCGCGCGGCGGCGACCGACCTGGGTGTCTCGACGTCCGCGCTCAGTCATGCGGTGGCGGCGCTCGAAGCCCGCATCGGTGTGCGGCTTTTCAATCGCACGACGCGCAGCGTATCGTTGTCGGAAGCCGGTGTGCAATTCGTCGACACAATAGCGCCCGCGCTGTCGACGATCCGCGTCGCGATCGAACGGGTCGGCAGCTTTCGCGACACGGTGTCGGGCACCTTGCGCATCAATGCGTCGGCGGGAGCGGCGAAGCAGGCGATGCCGCTGTTTATCGCGTTCCTGCAGCGCTATCCGGAAATGAAGCTCGACATCGTCACCGAAGGACGGCTGATCGATATCGTCGTCGAAGGATTCGATGCGGGCATCCGTCTCGCCGAAACTGTGCCGCAGGACATGATCGCGGTGCCATTCGGTGACAGGCAACGCTTTGCCGTCGTCGGCAGTCCGACGTACTTCGCGCAGCACAAGCCGCCGCGCACGCCCGCGGACCTGAACGCGCACAACTGCATCCGCACGCGAATGCCAAGCGGCGCGATCTATCAGTGGGAGTTCGAACGACACGGCGAAGCGGTGCGTATCGACGGAAAGGGTGCGCTGACGCTGGACGAGCCAGGCCTGATGCTGGCAGCGGCGCGCGCCGGTCTCGGTCTCACGTATCTGACCGAGTGGACCGTCGCTGCGGATCTGGAGGCGGGCACGCTGGTTCGCGTGCTGGAAGACTGGACGCCGCCGCTCGACGGCCTCTGTCTGTACTATCCGGGCCGCCGCCACGTGCCAGCTGGACTGCGCGCACTGATCGACATGATCCGCGAACACGCTGATGGGCGACGGGCGCGCCGCGAGCGAGTGTCCCCAAAAGGAAAAGTGCGCGGCGCACGGCGCTAGTGGCGCGTGACGACGCACGCATGACCGATGTACCCTGGAAGCTGCCTATCAGGTGAAGCTTGGCCCTGCGTCCGGGCTGGGTCGAGAGTACGCATCCGCTGACAGAGAACGCGAAATTCGCAGTTGTGGAGATCCGAATGGCAGAAAAGCTGACTATAGTCGCCTCACCATTGCCGACACCTGAATGACAGCAACACGCCCTGAGCCAGTCTGTCGGGTTCCGGATATAAAGCTGCCAATCCAATGGCAGGTCTCCCGCTTTCCCAAAAGGCTGATTGTGGCCCGATAACAAACAAACCGCCGCCGGGTTGCGATTAACGCATGTTGCCAGTGTGGCCGAGCGAATACCGGCCAGGCTGCGGCCACACCGTCAGCCCGTGTGGCTCCATCCCGACGGGAATTGATTTGACGGCACCGGTCGTCGTGTCGATCGCATAAACGACGTCGTCGAAGCGGCCCGACAGCCACAGCGTCTTGCCGTCCGCGCTGACATTGCCCATGTCGGGACTGCCTCCGCCAGGAATCGCCCAGGTCGCAATTACCTGATGAGTCGCGAAGTCGATCACCGACACGCTGCCCTTGCCGTGGCGCGGCCCGTGAACATGATTGGAACCGCGGTTGGCGACAAAGAGTTTTGTGCCGTCGCGGCTCGGATACAGCCCGTGAGTACCGACGCCAGTCTTGACGAAGCCGATTACTGTGAGGCCGTCGCCGTCGACGAGGTGCACTCCGTCGGCCATCATATCGGCGACAAAGAACACCTTGCCGTCGGGCGACACGCGGATGTCTTGCGGCATGCCTTTCTTCCCGAGCTCGAGATAGCCCATTACCTTGTGTTCGACAAGATCGATTTTGGCGAGCTTGCTACTGAATTCACAGGTGAAAAGCGCGTATTTGCCGTCGATGGAGAAGTCGGCGTGGTTGATGCCCTTGCACTGCGGTACCTCCAACCTCGATTTCAGCGTCATCGTGTGGGGGTCGCGAAAGTCAAGCCGCGCATGCGCTTCTGCCACCACAATCGCTTCCTTGCCGTCGGGCGAGAAGTACATGTTGTACGGATCGTCGACCATCATCTCCTTACCGGGCCTGCCCGTTTTCGGATCGATCGGCGTGAGGCTGCCATCGGTGCGGCCTTCGGCATTGTTGGCGACCCACAGCGTTTGCAGGTCCCACGACGGCACGACGTGCTGCGGACTGCGGCCCACCGGAAATTTATCGATGACCTTGCTGGTGGCCGGATCAATCACATAGACGTCGTTCGAGCGCAGGTTTGGCACATAGACGCGGGAAAGCGCGCCTGCCACCAAGGGACTCATGTGACCAGCCGCCGATTCGCTGTACAGGTTGTCAGGAATGACGACCGGCGGCATGCCCGGCACGGTGGCCACGGTCCCGGCCGCCAAGGCGCTGGCGCAATAGGTGGCCAATGTCGCCGCTGCGGCGGCTACAACGTGTGAGAAACGCCGAGAACGCAATTGCATGACGACGTACCTTATTGAATAGATGCGATGGCGGTTGACGACTACCATACGCTGGATTTCAGCGGCCGGAGGTTTCCTTCCGGATAGCGTCGATGGTGCGCGATACGATCGCGTCGGCGCCAAGTTTGCCGAGCTCGCCGGTCGAGTGCCGCGGGTCGCCGCCATAGACGCCGTCTGCGGGGCCGGGTTGAGGCGCGCTGCGCAGGCTGTCGAGCCTGACCATCTGCGGCGCGACGGCGAGGAGAAGCGACGTATCGGCGAGCCCGGCGTGCGTGCCGATCTGGCTGTCCGGCACGCCGTGCTGACGGAGGATTTGCGCGTAGCCGTCCGAACTTGTGCCGTAATACTCCGGTGGCACGAATGCCCGCGCGCCCGAGGCGGCCCAGGCCGTGTTCAGCTGCCCGACCACGAGCCGGACGTCGTTCTGGTAGCCTCCGTGGTCGGCGAGGAAGACGATGTTCCTGAAACCATGAATCCTAAAACTGTTAGCTGCCGATTCAAGAGTCTTTTCGAATACGTTGTCGGGCACGGTGATCGTGCCCGGGAAGCGCATGTGCGAAGTAGGCGGGGCATAGCTGCCCTCGGGCACATAGGCGATGACCGGCGCGACGATGGCATTGCCAAGGCCTTCCGCGATGCGCTCGGATAGCACCTTGACGCGCGCGTTGTGCTTGCCGAGCGCAACGTACGGTCCACTTTGCTCGGTGCCGCCGATCGGGATGATGATCGTGGTCTTGCCCGCGTGAATCGCATCACGAAGTTCGGTCCAGGTCATGTCTTCCAGCTGCACCGTTCTGGGTGCTTGTGCCATCGCGGCCTGGGTGAGAGCGCAGACGACGGCGGTAGCGACAGCTCGCGGCAAGGTGAATTTCATCGCGGATCCTCGATGGCTAAACTGTTGTGCACGGTGTGGCGACCGCTATCGCCTTTTGACTTGAATATTCTCACATCACTCGCGGTTTCCCTGGAAGCGCACCCTGCGCTGAGACACACCGTCGCACTCCTGGATTTCGCGCGTATGCACAGTTGGGTGATCGTTGAACCGTCCATTCGTCGTGCCGCGCATGGGGTCTGCTGCACTCGGTCCAGATGAAAGCCGCGGGCGCTGCCCGGCCTCGGCAACGGGCGCGACTGGCGTTGGCGCTCTGGACGTCCGGGCTGGCTCGCAAGTATGCATCCGCTCGATGTGATAGCTGACGCTCTCTGCTGCCGAGCGCAAATGTCCGGATGGCGACCGGTAGCCGCCTCGTCGTTGCCGTTACCAGAGTTTCGGGTATGGCCGAAATGTACTTGCAGGTTATCGGACAGGTTTCTGATGGCCGATTTCGGTCGCCCGGTTGACGGGCGCGAGATCCGTGTTGGTCAGGCCGCGCACACTACCGCGAACGGCCGGATGGCTTCGATCGCGGCTTAAACGGCGCTAGCTCTTTGCAGCGAGCACGTAGTCGCTGCAGTCATGCAGACGAGCGAAGGCGAGATCCAGGAACGCTCGTACCCGCTTGGGCTGAGCAGTGCGGCTTCCGTAGTAAAGATGCAAACCGATGTGCGTGCTCATATGCTGCAGGAGAACTGGCACCAGTCGTCCCGCCCGGATATGGGATGCAGCTGAGAAACTCGCGAGCTGCCCCATGACTTGCCCCGAGAGCACGGCTTGCACTTCTAGCTCCGCGTCGTTCGTCGCGAACGCAGGGGACATTTGCCGATGTTCGAGCTTGCCATTGACGGTCAAGTACCAAGGCGCTACCTTGCCAGTGACCGAATGCCGAAACACGGAGCATCGGTGGGCCGTCAAATCTTCGAGTGTCGACGGCGTTCCGTGTGCCTTCAGATAGCCAGGCGCCGCGCACACGATCATCTGGATCGGGAAGAGCTGCCTACCGATCACGCCCTCGCCAGGCGACGTCCCGATTCTGAAGCCGACATCGACGCGATCCAGCACCCAGTTGCCGATACCGTCATCGAGCTGGACGTCCGGCTGGATACCAGGGTGCTCGCGACAGAACTCGTTGAGCAGTGGCATGAGGATAGCGGCGAACGACGATTTTGGCCCAACGATGCGCAGCGGCCCCGCAATCTCATCCTTGGACTCCCGCGCCAACGTCAGAGCCCTGTCCAATGCCGCCAGGGCTGGCTGCGTGCTCTCCAGGAACCTTCGGCCCTCCTCGGTAAGGGCGAGGCTGCGCGTCGTCCGATGCAACAGGCGGACTCCAAGATGCTTTTCCAACTGTGCGATGGTCTGACTGGCAGCTTGGGGCGTGACGCCCTGGGCCAGGGCCGCCTGTCGGATGCTTCCGAGTTCCACGGCTTTGGCGAACGTCGCGATGGCCTTGAAGTCGTTGATGGGCATGATCAATTCTTCTGATGAAGCGTGAACGGAACGGTCGCGCGGGCCCTCAGTATCAAGCTCAGCTTGATACTGGTGCAAGGCGAATTCTACTAGTCACTTGAAACGGTAACTCCTAAAGTAACGGACACCGAGCCACTCCCCGCGTCGTCGACTGCAAGGAACGCATCATGACGGGACTGGAGGTTTTGGCGCTTTGCCTCGGGTGCATGTGGCTGAGCCGCGGTTACGCCAGCCACCGATCGAATCGCGGCCGCAGGGCTGATTCATGCCGCGTCGATCGCGGCGAGACGTTCTTCGATACGCAGGTCGTACTGACCTTGGCGCCTCAAGATTTCGCGGACAAGACGTCTAGGCCCTTCGTAACACATGGCGGGTACGGCCTCGGCAACAGCCTGTCCATGCTCGCCAGACGCGCGCCGCGGGCAAAGATGCGAAGCCCATTCGCGGTGGAGGCAGATCAGGAGTGCGGGACGATGAATCTCGTCAACGAGTGGCTCGACGAGACCGGCTTGACCAAGGTATCCGGTGCGTCCTGAGCAGACCTCATCCCGCCATCAACTTTCAATACCAAGGACCAACCATGCAAGACGTGACATTGAACAATGGAATGAAGATGCCGATTCTCGGCTATGGCGTCTTCCAGATCGCCGACGAGGCGGAGTGCGAACGCTGCGTCGTGGACGCGGTGCAGGCGGGCTACCGCCTGATCGACACCGCTGCGTCCTACAAGAACGAGGAGGCCGTCGGTCGTGGCCTCAGACGTTGCGGGGTACCGCGTGACCAGCTTTTCGTTACCAGCAAGTTGTGGGTCGAGGATGCTGGCTATACACGTGCTCAGGCGGCCATCGACAAGTCACTGAAGCGTCTGGGACTTGATTACCTCGATCTGTTCCTGATCCATCAACCGTTCTCGGACGTTCACGGCGCGTGGCGAGCGATGGAGGAGGCGCATCGCGCTGGCAAGCTGCGAGCGATCGGACTGAGCAACTTCCAGCCGGATCGCCTCATGGACATCACGGCTTTCAACGACGTCACACCAGCTGTCAACCAGATCGAGGTCAACCCCTTTCACCAGCAGGCCGAGAGCGTCGAGTCTATGCGTGAACTTGGCGTCCAGCCGCAGGCGTGGGCTCCCTTCGCCGAAGGACGGAACAACCTGTTCGAGAACGAGCAACTGGTAGCGATTGCGCAGCGCCACGGCAAGACCGTGGGGCAAGTCGTGCTGAGATGGCTGGTTCAGCGCGGCATCGTTGCCCTCGCGAAGTCCGTGCGGAAGGAACGGATGCTGGAAAACCTGGCCGTCTTCGACTTCGAAATGTCCGAGGGCGACATGCAGGCCGTCGCAACGCTGGATACGGGTAAGAGCAGCTTCTTCTCACATCGCGATCCGGCGATCGTGAAGTGGATGAGCGAACGAAAACTCGGCCTCTGACGCGCAATCGGAGCGACTGTCCGACAAGCCAGCCATGCGCCCCATAGCCCAAGGCGGCGGAGCGCATGCTTCGCACTCGTTCGCCCTCAGGCGGCAGGCAACTTTTGGCAGACACGGGCCGAACGATCGCGAACGCGCGCAAAGCCGACATTCGAGTTGGCAGAACGAAGGGCTGTTTTTAGCCGTTAGCGCCGAACTTGTCGCACCAACGCCGGGTCGTTTCGTAACTGACAATCACCCCGCGCTCGGACAGCAGCTCTTCGATATCACGAAGGCTGAGCTGAAAGCGAAAATGCCAGCGCACTGCATGGCTGATAACCGCCGCCGGGAACCGATGTCCGTGATAGAGCGATTTGGCACCCATGCGTGAGATGGGGCAAGACAAATTCTTCGAACTGCGCATCGCTCAATTTCACTGGAATCCCTTGCCGTGCCGCTGCTGACCTCGCGTCATTTCGACCGCCAAAGGAACCGGATTCTAGCGAATTCGCCCGATACTCGCGAAACGCGTACCCACAACGGCTTCCAGGCAAACTCAGGTGGCGGAAAAGCCCGCAACCAGTAGGTGACGGGTGCACTGGTACGCTCGCCGAACTCAGATACGTTGCGGTTCACGGGCCTCGCCGCGCCACTGCGCGGGTCTGGCAGCGGCGGTGACCGCCCTCGCACCGTGGAGGGTCGTGCGCAAAGCCGCATAGAGGGGCATTGTCCGCTCAACTTCGAAGCGCCGAACAAGGCGGCCGCCAAAACCCCCGAGAAATTTAACGATGCCGGCCGTTGAAACACCATCAAAGTCGAGACTAAGTTCTCGTTTACCCGCTATACGCATTGCTGACCATATCAAGAAGCTGACAGCGCCGCTGTGCGCGTCTTGACGTCGTGTAGAAAGGAAGTAATACGCTCTCTGCGTATCCCATAGCAAAGCAGTCCCGGCAACCAGCGCACCTTTCGAATCGAAAGCGCCAAGCAGGGTGCAAGCTTTCCGAATCATCGCTTCATGAAGCAAGCGCCCCATCGTTGTTTTCTCGTACCTATTGTCAAGCTTGCGGACGGCGAGATTGGCGGTGTAGAAATCCAAAAATGCGTTCACAGAATCGATCGGTCCGACCGTAAGGCATTCTTGCGCCCTGCGGACAGCGGTGCGCGCCGTGCCTCGCAATGCTGCAAATGCCGTTGCCTCGTCCGTCCAGCCATCCGAGATAAGAGTGAACGCGACTTTTACGTTAAATCCTTCCAGGCGGAATGCCAGCGCTTCCGCTTCCGAGACCCGAGGGTCCATGATCTGATGAAAATGTGCATATCTGGGGAGTTGTGCGATGAGGTCGCGCGCGATGCCAAGACGCTGACTCCATTCCCGCTCGCCTGCCCCGCTCTGGTGTGGCCTGATTACCGGTCCTAACGTCCGGGTAAGCGGGGGCAATGTCGAGATTTGCCACAGTGCCTTTTGGGTGAACGTGTGAGGCATCTCGCCGACAACCGTATTCCCATGCTTAACCTCCACCACGCGCCACGCGCCATTCGTAGCGATTTCAAGCCACCACGGTTCGTGAAAAATCGAACGTTCAGTCAACCCTGACGCGAGTTCGGGTTTCGTCGATCTTACAGGCACGCCCTTCCCCTCGTTTATCGTGTCGGACTGCTGCTGGCGGCTGACGTGCGCGTGGCGCGATATTATCCTCTCGTTGCCCATCTTTCCGTCTCCAGTACACGAAAGAGGTGAGGCGAACCGGTATTCGACAAGCAGGTGTTCAACGGTACAAAGCGTTGCTCCAATCGCTGGCCGACGTATTTGATGTCATGGTTGACGCGCCCCGAGAATGTCTCAAATCTGATGCGTCTACAAGGCGTGTGCGCTCCGCCAAAGGGTGTTGCATAAGGACTATCGCCCACCCATTCCGGGTTCGCTTGCTTGATCCGTTGGACTACGATGATGCTCGGAAAAGGGCGTAGGCTGATGTTGTCGTACATTACCTCTTCACCGCAAACCATATGGAATCCTGTTCTAATCGGCGCGACGGCGAGCTAGCGGATTACAGATGTAACGGACCGCGTAGTCGGCGATAGGCGAATACGGAACCAGACAGAGACTGGACAGCACGAGCGTTCCGACTTTCTTTTTCAGGCTCCAGAACGGATTCGCCACGATCGCATACAGATAAGCATGCGAATCCCTAAACATCCAATGCCATCGGGTCGTCAACGGCGCCTGATAGACACTCGACCAGAAATACGCCTTTTCGTGCGCGAAATCGTGGAAGTTGGGTGGCAATTGTATTCCCAGGCGGCGCGATGCAATTTCACGCAGTGTTACCCACCGCGACGTGAATGCTTTGGGTGCCTTGTCGGTCTGTTCGGAGTTGGCAAATGAAACGCCTCGCGCTCCGCCATGAGCTACCCGGTACCCGCCGAGCGACTTCGGGACGTTCGAAACCGGCCCGACGAGAGCCGCGCCATAGATCGCGTAGAAATCTGCGCCATACCGGTTCCTGGCCGTTTCCGGGACGGGAAAGATCTTCCTTAGCGCACCGGCGCTATACGCGTTCCCAGACGCCGGGGGCGACGGGTAGAGCCAGCCGTCCAGCAAAAGTTTCCGACAGTCACCGTCGATTCCCGAGTGAGGTACATAAACGCCCGTACACTTGCTCGTCTCGTCGATGACGTCTAGCCGGAACTGCACCTTTGCCAGATCTCCCCCTTCGAAGCGCTGCATCACTTCAGTCACGGCACCCGGATATAGGACGTCATCGGAGTCGAGGAAGAGCACGTAATCCGTCTTGACCAGCTGAAGTCCCAGGTTGTAGGCGGACACCTGTCCGCCGTTGTCCTTGAAAATGGATGTGATGCGCGCGCCGTAGCCTTCCATAATTGCGCGCGACCCGTCCACCGATCCGTCGTCGATGACCATGACGTGCGTGTTCATGTAGTCCTGCGCTAGCGCCGAATCGATCGCCTCTGCCAGAAACCGTTCGTAGTTGTAGTTGCAGATTACAACGGTCATTTCTTTCATGGTGACTCACACAGAATGAGAGAACGGCTGGAAGATGGACGCCGATACGCAATACGCGGAACGACGAAGCGCTGCGCCCGTGCCTTGCCTTCAGGAACCACCGTCTCTCCTTGGCTTGGTGGGTTTTCAATGACGAAACCTGCTTCTGGAAAGCGGTGCAATCGACTCCTCTACAAGCACCCCACGCTGGCAGTGGCCATGAACGGCCAGTCGACCGCATACTCTGGCGGACGTTAGAATGGCCGCTCCACTTCAGTTAAGGGACTTTCAGTCCATATGGTCTTGTTAGCATGTTATCGCCTGTGACCGGTCTTTTGCCGCCAGCATCCTGTCGTTTTTAACCGTGCATCATTGGCGCGCATTAATTTCCGCGTCATGATGCAATAGCTACAACTCTACTCGGAAGGTCTTCGTTTGCGGTTGGGTGCGGCTCGCCAAATTTCAAACAGGGCGCGCAAACCAAAGCCGACTTGGGGAGTTTAAGGCAGCCGAAATGTGTGTCGCGTCTCGCGAAGGTCAAGGGCATTCGGACGAGCGATTACTTCAGTCGCGACGGGCGCACGCGGCTATCAGTTCCTGGCACGTTCAACGACGAGGGCCGACTTATGCGGATACTCATCATCGCGCAGCGCTTTCCGGTGCTTTCCGAGACGTTCATCATCGAGCAAGCGAGGGCGCTACGCGACGCTGGGGCCGAAGTCTCGATTCTGGGGCTCACGCGCGGAGATGACTCGCTTGTCCGGGCAATCGAATTCGAGTGCCCGCCCTTCGTGAGTCCGAGGTGCGGCGCGAGTCGTGCTGCGAAAATGCTTGCTGTTGCACGGCTCGCGTTTCGCGGACTTTACAATCGGCGCGCGCACCGTGCGTGTCGAGTCGCGGTGCAGGCCGTCCGTGGGGGGCATTGGGCCGCGGCGGTCGATATTGCGCGCGTCTCGAGTATGAATTCGACTCTGCAGTACGACGCATTAGTCGCGCATTTCGGCATGGTCGGTGTTCGTGCGCAATATTTGCGCGACGCAGGACTGGTCTCTGGAGCCCTGGCCACGGTCTTTCACGGCCATGACGTGACGATCGACAAGCAGGTTGAATCCTATCGTCGACAGTATTTGCGCCTTTTCGCACGTGGCCAACTCTTTTTGCCAGTGAGTCAGTTCTTCGCAGATCGCATTCAAGATTGGGGGTGCGATCCCGTAAAGATCCATGTCGGCCGGATGGGCGTCGACATCGACAAATTCCCGTTCTCGAGGCGCGATTCGTCATCGACCACGTTGAATATTCTGCTTGTCGGAAGAATGATAGAAAAGAAGGGTACCGAGTATGCGATTCGGGCCATGGCATATGTCACTTCAGCGGCGAAGCTGACCATTGTCGGCTCAGGTCAACTGGAAAATTCGCTGAGAGCGTTGGCGGTCGAGCTGAAGGTCGAATCGCGTGTCTGTTTTCTGGGTGCGCAGCCTCACAAGAAAGTGCGCGCGCTGATGCATGAAACCGACGTCTTCGTGCTGCCCTCGGTGACTGCGTCGGATGGCGACATGGAAGGTGTTCCGGTAGCGCTGATGGAAGCGATGGCCTCGGGGGTAATAACCATTTCGTCACGCCATAGCGGCATTCCTGAGTTGATTGATCACGGTGTGTCAGGCTTTCTCGTGAATGAGCGCGATTCGGTTGGCTTGGCGAAAGTCATCGATGAAATTGCGTCAGGCGTGTACAACTTGACTGAAATAGCGGCGAACGCACGCCTTAAGATCGAGGCGCGGTTCAACTCGCGCATTGAAGCGGCATGCCTTCTTGACGAACTGACCGGCATTTGCAACGGCAATCACGTCTTCGCGCAGAGCGATGACGGTGCTACCCGGATCAAGGTCCATCAATCTGGCGAACTCTCTCGGCTCTCTCAGACGGACACCTGAAGGACACCTTGATTCCTAGGCGTCTCCGGTGTCACGACGTTTCCCATAGGGAAGAAACGTACCCTTGCCGGTCCGCTTCGGAGCAGGCCGGCTTAGGGATTATTTTCTTGTCGCCACTTTGATGGCGACCGCGAATTGCTAACCCTTCAACTGTGTCCCGTTCGTCATTCGCTGGGAAGCGACACGAGCGGCGGTGTAGCAACCACAACGCTCGTCCGTCGACGGGGCGCGGTTTCTTTCAGAGAGATCGCTACGACAAAGCCGATCACCAGGGCAGCCAAGGCGAAGTACATCACTCGCTCGATGCCGTAGTGCTTCGCTACGTAACCGGCCAGCGCCGGCGCTATACCCCCTCCGAAAATCTCGCCGATCCCAATGACAAGACCGGAGGCGGTCGACATCAGTTTTGCAGGCACCGATTCGGCACTAATTGGGCCGACAGTCAGCGTGATCAGCGCAAAGATGAAGAACAGCGTCATGAACAGAAACGTAAAGAGCTTCATCGGACTCGCATCACACGCTGTCAGTAACGACAGAAAGGCGAAGGCACCGACGACCGAAAGAATCATCACGGGCTTACGGCCGAGCCGATCAGACAGTGCTGGCATGGTCAGCGCGCCGAGTGCACCGCCAAAGCCGATGGCCGACAGGACAAATCCCATTTGCTCCATACTGAGATGCAGGAAATCCGTCAGGTAGCTGGGAAACAGTGCGCCCAACACGACGAGGCAGGTCAACCAGCACAGCATGCCGACGATATTCAAAGGGATGTTTCTGTAGCGAAATATATCGGACCATTTGTGCGTCGTTGCGTCGTGTGTTTCCGTGTGAACGGCGGCGGTCGCTCCATCACTGTTGCGCAAGCATCGATACAGAAGTAGGGCGACGATCAACCCCGGCACGGAGACGAGGGCAAAAACCCAGTGCCATGCGACTACCTTCAGCAACTGTGTCACCAGAATCGGTGAAAGACCGAGACCGAGAAGCGGCATCATCGTCTGCTGCAACCCGATGTTAAAACCGTGACGCGTTGGCTTTGAGGCGTCGATTGTCGCGACAATGCTGACAGGGGTATACGCTCCCTCGGCAAATCCCATCAAGGCACGTATCAAAATCAGCGTACCGATGCTGCCTGCAAACCCGCTAGCGCCGCCCAGCAACGAGAAAATAATCATGGCCGGAATAATCACCTTCCGGTGCCCAATGCGATCGGACAGGTTCCCCATAAAAATCGCTGCAACTCCCCATGCGACGGCCAGCGCGCCGGTAATGTAGCCGAGATCCTGATAGTCCAAATGCAGATCTTTCATCATGACCGGAAATAGCGGCATGATCATGAATCGGTCCATACCGACAAGTCCGAAGCCTATCGATAAAAGCAGCACGGTTTTCCACTCGTAACCGGCATCCCAACCTTCGTTTGCCTTCTTCATGATGTTGTCTCCTGGGACAGGTCTAATCAATATCGAGAAAATTGCGAATACATTGAGATATATATCGTTCGTACTACGAATCTATAAACGAGTGCATCAATAGGCAGATTGTCATTAGTTTGCTGAATCTTTCTGTTTTTCCGTCGACGCTGTCGCAGCGCTCGGTGGTAGAGACTGCGCAAACTAACAATACCAGGACGGCCTATGCTCGCAGGAACATCAGCCGGTGGATGGGAAACTGACCTTCTGCGCTCGACGGTTGGCGAAGGGATTCGTTCTCGATGCCTGAATGAGCCTCAGGCCCGGGAGGTGGAAATCGAGCACGCCCCGCCTCATGATCTGGCCGCCAGCGTTGTTCAGTGGACCAGCAGCAACATGTCCGGCCGTGGCACCTGGATGTGCAGTGTTCGGCTCAAGCCACGAGCTCTGGCGCAGCTAGCCGTGGTCAAGCTTATCGATCAGGATGAAAGCGGGCAGCATTTTTGGCTCCGTACATTACTCGTCGATACCCACCGGAGTGAGTACGAAATCGAAGGGCGAGCGCCAAATCGTTTTGCCTTTGTTGACACGTTCGAACGGCGCCACCAACGTTTGCTTTACTCCAAACACTGCGTCCGATGTGATGTATAGGTCGTCGCCGACAAAGGTGTGCGTGACCACCTTCTGAAAGCCTGGTGCCGTTACGAGGAAGTGCATATGCGCAGGCCGATAAGGGTGACGTCCCAGTTCGGTGAGCATCTTGCCGACCGGCCCATCGTGGGGAATCGGGTAGGAAACGGGCTTGATGCCGACGAAGCTGTACTTGCCGTCTGCGCCCGTGGTGAAAATACCCCGGTTGTTCCATTTTGGCTGGATACCCGGCTGTTGCACGTCGTAGAAGCCGTCGGAATTGTCCGACCACACATCGATGCGCGCGCCTGCGACGGCATTGCCGTGCAGGTCGATGACGCGGCCCTCGAACAGACAGCTCTCGCCCTTGCCGTCGAGTGAGATGTGCTCGCCCATCTCCCGCTCCGGCGCCCCGACAACATGGAAGGGGCCGAATACCGTATTTTCTGTGGCCCCATGCGGCCGACGGTTGTTGATTGCGTCCACCAGCATGAGAAACCCAATGTGTCGCTCAGCAGAATGAATTCCTGCCGCTCTTCGCTGCAGATCTGGCCGGTCCTAGTCAGGAAGTCGATGGCAATTTCCCACTCATCTTGTGTCAGGTGAATGTCTTTGGCAAACGCATGCAGGTGCTTGATGAGGGATGTCATGACCTCCCTCAGTCTCGGATTGACGTACTCGCCCATGCGAGAATTCACGGCCTCAACAGAGCTTTCTTCGGTAAAAAATTGCGACATGTTCGACTTCCTTTGTGAATGATTGTCGGCGCGACAGAGCAGGCTCTATCCTGGCGATCTGGATTATTCCGGCCGTGCGCCGTCCCACGCCCTTTGCAGGAGCGAGCGCACGGCATCACGTTCGACCGGACGAGGGTTCCAGTAGGGGTTCTCCACCGCCAGATCGGCCGCCAGGTCCAGTTGTGCCTCTTTGAGTCCCAAATCCTTCAGGGCAAGCGGTGCGCCGAGCGATTGCGCGAAGTCATATAGGCCGCCGCCAATTGAGCCGCCGAAGAGATCTACCAACGGTTGCAACGTGTCAGCAGCCGCCCGGGCGTTGTAGGCTGCCGAGTGCGGCAACACGATGGCATGGGTTTCAGCATGCGGCAGATCGAAACTGCCCCCCAACGTGTGGCAAAGCTTGTGATGCAGCGCCATGCCGACGGCACCCAGCACCGAACCGCACAGCCAGGAACCATAGAGGGCGTCGCTGCGCGCCGCGATGTCGGCGGGCGTGGTCACGATTACCCGCAGGGCATCGCGCAGTGCGCGGATGCCTTCGACGGCCATCATCGACGAGATCGGATTTCGGTCTTTCGCGTAAAGCGCTTCCACTGCGTGGGCCATCGCGTTGAGCCCGCTGGTTACACTCATCGCCACCGGTAGCTCCAGGGTGAGATTGGGATCATAGATCACCACCTCGGGCAGGATCCTGGGATGCCGTACCGTGGTTTTGACACCGTCCTCGGTCTGCCCGAGGATGGGCGTGACCTCGGACCCCGCATACGTTGTGGCCACCACGATTTGTGGTGTGTCGTTGCGATAGGCAATCGCCTTGCCTAGCCCGATCGTCGATCCGCCGCCCAGTGCCACCACGCAATCGGCGCCTGACGCTTCAAACGCGGCCATCGCCTTGGTCGTTACCGACACCGGCGTGTGCATGGCGGCCTCGGCAAACACGCCGGCCGCCAGCGGGCCGAGCTGCTCGGCCAGCTTTTGTGCATCCGCCCGTTGAGAGGGGGTGGACAGGATCAGCGCCCGGTTTGCGCCTAACCGGTTCAGCTCGTCGCCGACGCAGCTTAAGGTGCCCGGGCCGAACAGAATGCGGCTCGGGTTGATGTCGTACGTGAAGGACGTGATCATTTGGCGGCTCCAGGTTTAGACCAATGCAGGTGCTTGCAGATGGAGTGTTGACATGACCCTGGCGAACCGCTGGCGGAACTTCTCAGGGCTGCTTCCGGTGGCCGCCACGTAAAAGTCGGGGCGCAGCAACACGTATTTCGCGTCGATCGCGTCCAGCCACCTGGCGTAAGTGCCCTCGACATCGACCGCATCGCACGCGGTGCCGGGCGCTCCAATCCTTACGGTCAAGCCATCCAGTAGGTCAAGCTGCTCCCGCTGTTCCTCGGTCAATGCCGCAGCCGGATCCGCGCCCAGTCCGATCAACATCCAGCCATGGCCAACGGCCTGGTCGAGGCGATCACGTCTGCCATTGACCTCGACCACTCCCTGCCCCGACAACTCTCCGGCATGGGCGGAGTCGGCGCACCACGCGCCATGACCAAGGTGGCAGATATCGGTCGGGACGGGTTCGTTATTGCGCCTGGCGAGATCCGCCTTCATTTTCTCGTCGCGCTCGGCCGCCTCATTTTCGTCGGAAATGCAGATGATCTTGCCGAGTTCCTGGCTGAAGTTGATGTAGTGCTTCACGTGTTCGACGCGCTCGGTTGAGTAGCTGTCCAACACCTCAAGTCCGAACTTGCCTTCAAGTATGGAGTTAAGGCGCCACCCAAGGGCAACTGCATCGCGCAGACCCGCGCACATGCCTTCACCGGCGAAGGGCGGCATCAAGTGGGCCGCGTCGCCAGCGATGGCACAACGGCCGCTGTTCCATACGTTGGCCCAACGAGCCTGGAAACAGTAGACCGCGCTACGCTCCAGCTCGGCGTTCTCCGGCGTAAGTCCCCAAGGCTTGAGGAGTTCCCAGGCCTGTTCCGGTTTTTGAATTTCCTCCACCGACTCATCGGGCCGCACCATGAATTCCCAACGACGTCGCCCCGGGCCGCCCGGCACAATCGTGGTGGGACGCTTCGGATCGCACAACTGCCATTGGCTCGGCGTCGCCTGGTAATCACCCTTCGGGATCAGGTCAAGAATGAGCCAATTGAAGAAGTAGCCTTTGTCTTCACTTTCGATGCCCAGGCTCTGACGCACGAAGCTGTTCGCACCATCGGCGCCGACCACGAACTTCGCGCGCAGCGTCCGGGTCTCGTCATTCGGGCCGACTTCTTGCGGATTCCTTTGGAGAGAGAGCTGTACTCCTTCGGCATCCTGCGACAGTGCCACGGCGTCCCAACCGCGAAGCTGCGTGACATTGGGAAGGCTGTCTACGATGCCGGTCAAGCGGGCTTCCAGGTCCGGCTGGTTGAACCAGTAGCGCACGCGCCAGCCCGAAGCCGATGTGCTCTGCCAATCGACGATCTGCAGGTTCTCGCCCTTCGCGTCCTTCCAGTAATACAACTCGTCGTGGAAGTCGACCGCCGGATCGTTATCAGAGTCGATCCCTAGCGTCGCCAGTATGCGGGCAATTTCGTGATCGTAAGTCACCGCGCGCGGCCGGCCGTAAGCCTGAGACCAACGTTCAATCAGGGTGACGCGCTTGCCTCGCTTGCCAAGCAAGATGGCGAGCAGCGTGCCCACGGGTCCGCCGCCGACGATGGCAACGTCGGTATCGAAGCCGCTCAAGCTGGATGAAGTTGAAGCATTCATGTCTGTCTCCTTGATCGAAACTTTGGAATGGGAACTGTCGGTGGTCGATCGAGCGTGTTTTGCCGTGTCCGGCGACGGCCCTGAAGGGCGCGATTGCCGTTCGCCATCGCATGAAACAGAATGTAGTTCGAAAATGAATGTTCGTCAGTTATGGTTTGTACTCAACTATGGTGTTCGGTCATTTCATAGTGTGAGCACGACAGTGGGTGGTCGGGCGAAGGTCCAAGCGGCCCGCGAACACGTTCCAGTGGGGTTAATTCCTATTGGGGTGCCGAAACTGGAATTGACGCGCACGCGGAACCGCGAGCCCATTCATACTAGAATGGTCGTCATGGTTGAGACAGTGAGGGCAATATGAGTACATCGGAAGATCCGACGGCGCCTTCGGGGCGCGTGGCCCGCCGGCAGCGCCGCAACCGCGATGCGCTGATTCGCGCGGCTGGCGCGGTCATGACCGAAAAGGGCATCGACGCCGCCACGATGCTTGAGATCGCCGAGCGGGCCGATGTGGGGGCCGGCACGGTCTATAACTATTTCAAGTCCAAAGACGAACTTGCGGTCGCAGTGCTCGAAGAAATGATGCACGACCTCGCCGTGGAGATCGAAGAGATCACTGTTGGGTTTGAGGATCCGGCGCAGGTCTATGCCTTTGGAGTGCGTACCGTGCTGCACACCGCGACCACCGATCTGAGTTGGAAGCAGATGCTCTATCGCTCAGAAGTCATTGCGGATGCGCTTTTCCGGCGCATGGGACCGTTTGCGATACGTGACCTGCGACGTGCTGCGCAGGCTGGCCGCTTTCAGGTTCCCGACGCCGAACTGGTTTGGCGGCTGACCGCACACGCGATAGTCGGAGTCAGCCTGGCGATTACGACGGAGTCGGTACCACCCGGCGCGAAAGACGAAATCGTCGTGCGATTGCTTTGCATGACTGGCATTGGCGCCGATGCTGCTACAGACCTGGCCGCGCATTTGCCCATTGATCAAATTGCAAAGAATCCCCGCTGACGCCTGGCGGGAATGCCTATAGTGCCGGGGCGCCGGAGCGGCTTTCGGATGCGGGTCCGCTTCGTTGGTCTGTCCGAAGCAGCCGTCCGGTGTCAGGCTTCGCTCACCAGCAGCAGTAGCCACTGTGCTGAACCCGTTGGCTTGTCGCGGCAAGCACCTACAAAGGCCAGTTCGCCCGTGCCCAGTCCACCAGGTTTACCAGATTGTCTCCGCCGCTTACCGAATTGTCGGCGTCGCCGTTGAAACTCACCTCGCTCGATACCACGCCACACGCACGAACTTGACTTCCATTTTCAAACCAGGCGAAAAATGGGCCGCCAGAGTTTCCATGATTGAGGCTCGCCTCCGTTTCCAAGGTTTGACCGTCATCGTCTTCATAATCGTCTTCGAAGGACTGCCAGCTCTGCACCGCCGGTCGCTCCCCGCTTGCGACATCGAATGGATAACCGACGTTCTCCCACACATTGAGCCCCCTCCATCCATCGTCAAAGCTCGTCGTGCCGATGTAGCCCAGCCGGTTGCCCAGTGGATCAAACAACCGCAAGACCGCGTAGTCATGAGACAGATTGAAGTCTGAGTCGTCAGTGCCGTAGTGGCGGGCGTCGCTCACATAGGAAGAGCCGAACGGTTCGGTGCCGTCAAAATAGTAGGGAGTGAACTTCATCCACCAGTTACCGGTTGCGATGCTATTCCAAGGCATGACGTGACGAGCGGTCAAAACGAGGCGGTCGCCTATCAGCACGCCGGACCCGGACGTGCCGTCGCTGGTAACAATCTTTCCGGTGAGTAGCCATGGCCAACTTGTGTCGAACAGGACCTGGCGCGCATCTCCGGGAAAAACCGTAAGCGGTTTCACCTTGCGCCCCTTCCCGTCTCGCATCTGCGGCCGCGGTCGCTGAATTCCTGTCTTCGGGACGAATCGGACGCCCATCCATTCAGGCCTGAACGACGGATGGCCGGAGATCTTGCCCATCGTATCAGTCCGTTCGTGTCTCTGGACCGTGCCGCCCATCGGCAGCGCCTGGATCGATCCGACACTTTTCTCAATGGTGATTTTCCACAGGCTTTGATCGTCGGGGCGTACATCGATTCGCTGACATCTCACTTTCGGCGAAAGCTCCACACCGGAAGGAATAGTTACGTAGATAGCCGGCCCGATGGATTTTGAGGGTAGGTGAGGGTTCTCTTTGGTGGCGGATAGCGGACTGAGGGACTCGAGCTCTTCCCTTGTCATTGGGCGCGGGCGGTTTGCGTGAGAAGGCATTTCGATTCTCCCGAAGCGGTTGATGGATTTGACGCGAGCAGGCAATTGAAAACTCTTCTCTGCACTGAAAACGAACTTCGCGCTTCCGTTTCAAGTGCAGTGCCGGCTGCCAGGAAGTACCAAGGTGGCCCCGGTGGGGCGCTTGTTTGCTGCTAGAGGGGCGACCATAGGCTCGCGACCGCTTGCAGTGGAAGTTCGGTCCACCGTTGAAGCAGGTGAACGGCGGAAACGGGTCGACACACGTTAGTGGCCGTCGGGCGGCGGACGGCCTGTTGATTGTCGCCGCGATGCCGATCGGCAGCGGTCCTTCCGTGAAGCCCAGCGCGATCCGGCAGATTTTTAACGAGAACAGCGAGCCGACCATGTCGGTCAAACCGGTTGCGACCGAGGTGAGGATCATTGAAATAGAAAAAACCCGCTTTACCCCGAACTTCGACACAAGCCATGCCGAGGGAAGCTAGGCGATCGCATAGGCGATCAGGAAAAGACTGACCAGCGCGCCGGCTTCGGCGTTGCTCATTGAGAATTCTTTCCGCAGGAACGGCAGCGCGACGCCAAGGTTGGCGCGGTCAGCAGCGGCGATCGTATAAATGACGAAGAGCGTCTCCGCGCCGACACCCCGCCCAGTCCTATGGCTGTGAGATGTGACGCCACGCGTACTCGTGATAAAACCTTCCGGTCACGCAACTGTTACGACCAAATCCTGTGGGCTGCATGCTTGCAGGTTGTGTTTGCCTCGCGATACAACGCCTCGACTCCCACGCGCTTCATTAAGGTGCCGACATGCCTGCGCCCGGCCCTGATGTGTTCTCGACATCGCCGTGCCAGCATTTGAACCAACGCTCAAGCGGACGCCGGATTAGGCGCGAAGAGCAGCAGAACGCTCACCAGGAGAAGTGCGACTCCAGTGAGCGTACGCAGTGAAGCCCCCTCCCCCAGAGCTGCGCCAAACAGTGTTATCTCCAAAATCGTGACTGCGACCATCAGCGGATATGCGATGCTCAGCTCAACGCGCTTTAAAGCAATTGCATAGAGGACAAATCCCGCACCATAAGCGCCGATAGCGCCGAAGCGGTACAGTAGAGGACGCGTCGCAAAGCTAAGGAGGAACGCACCATTATCCGCCGGCATCTTCCCGGCAAGACGGAGAAGAATACTCGCGAGCGCACTACAAGAGCCACTCAACAGAAGCGTGATGTATGACATGGCAAGCAAGTAATCGGGTTATACAGCCGCGACAACTGTCGCCACACACAGGAAAATGACGAGCAAGCTAAAGCGGTTCTTGACTGCATAGACGACAGGATCGTCGTGCATCTCACCGCGGAACGCAACCATCCACACCCGACTTACCCAATACAACAGCAAACCGAAGAGCACCCACAAGGCGTGCGGATGGCGATAGAGAGCGTGGACATCTGATGAGTTCAGGTAAAGAGCAAAGATCAGCACCGCAACATATCCCGAAGCTGTTCCGAACGAACGCAAAATACCCAAATCGTGCGTGTCATAGCCACGTCCTGAGGCGGACGCCTGCCCATTGCGAAGCAGCCCATCGAGTTCGGTATAGCGCTTTACCATGGCAAGGCTCAGAAACATCATCACTGAGAACAAGATGAGCCAGTCGGACAAGGGAATATCGCCAGCCGTACCGCCTGCTATGATGCGGCTCGTGTAGAGCGCGGCAAGAGCAAAGACATCCACGAGCACGAGGCGCTTGAGCTTGAACGAATACAGCAGCGTGGCGACGAAATAGGCGGCCAGTACCACACGGAACAGCGGCTCTAATCGAGACGCCAGGGCGATCGCCGCGAACAGGAGCGTCACCGTGAGCATCATTCCAAATGTGAGCGATAATTGCCCCGACGCAAACGGCCGATGCTTTTTGTTGGGATGGCGGCGATCAGCATTCAGGTCGAGCATGTCGTTCAGCAGATATCCGGCTGACGCACAAAAGCTGAAAGCAAAAAAGGCGGTCACCTCCGCCAACACCGTCGGCAGATCAGTGAAACGGTGTGACGCAAGAAGCGGCACGAAGATCAGCAGGTTCTTCACCCACTGATAGACACGCATCTCTTTGACGACCAGGCGCCAAAGTGAACGCTTGTCTTCAAAAACGAGGATGGCCTGGTTGACCTTCTTTGCCGCAGCCGCGATGCGGCGATCGCCTACAACGATCGCCCGACGCGCCTGCTTCCAAACCGGCAAATCCGCTAGTCCGTTACCGCAATAATCAAATCCGCGATCACCGAAATGATCAGTTAGCGCACGGCCCTTCTCACTGCCCTTGAGATTGCGGACTTCGTCACTGGCAAGCACGCCGCTGAAGAAGCCGAAATGACTGGCGATTTGATCAGCGAGTTGTTGATTGGACGCCGTACAAAGATAAAGGTCTCGCCCGTTCTCACGTTGGTCGCGCAAAAAGCTGACGAAACTCGTGTTGTAAGGTAAAACCGAGACGTCGATGGAGATGCGCTTCGCGATTTCGGCTTTCAAGTAGGCTCTGCCCCTCAATAACCAAACGATGCAAGCAAACAAGTAAATGGGGTTTTTCTTGACGAGCATCAGGAACGACTCGGCAAGCAAGTCCGTCGAGGTTAGTGTGCCGTCGAGATCCACGCACAGGGGAACGCTTACGTCTGTCATTTCAAGACCACCCTCTCATTTTCCCTTATACGACGCCACACGCCTTCGAAGCCAAATTATGGATCTACAGATAGATGCCGCATTTTCAGCCTGTTAGGGAGGCAGGCAACGCAGCTTTGCAACGATGAAGGCTTTTCACGATCGAAAGCACAATGACAAACCCAACGTACGACCATAGGAACCAGCGGACAACGCGCCAGAGATGACGATGAACATGAGCGCTGCTTCCAGGCCAGTCACTGCATCGCCGGTATTGAGCACGCCTGGTTCGATCGTTTCGGCGATGCGGCGGCATCCTTGGATGACGAGTCGAACAAGGAGCCACAGAGCGATTTGCGGATATTCGAAGAGTGGCAGCGAAGGCGTCGCGTGTTTGCTGGTAACCTGGATGTACGCGCTTTTGCATCGCCCATACATGAGCCCACAGTACACTGCGCCTGACCTGCTGCTCGGCTGACTCTCGCCGTTCGAGAACTCGTTCGCGCTTGCGCTTCATAAGATTCCCCATTGGTCTGCTCTGTCTGTCTGGAGCGCGATCTTGGCGACGCTCAGCGGCTCGAGCCAACCTTTATAGCCTGCTATCTAACCACGTTGATCAAGACACGTTCGCCGACCGAACGCTTCGATGGAGTCCGAAGCTTTTCGGCCTTTTCCCGATGCCGCTCATCACGGTGACAGTACAGCTCAGTCCCTCTCTATCGGGCTCTATAGTCGGCAACGCCTTGAGCCGAAGACGTTGCAATGGAAGAGGACAAGGAACAACGACAGCCTGCTTGATGCAACGCGTCGTATGATGCCTTGTCGAGACCCCGTGTAACTCTCATGCGTCGTGGTCGTCTAACGTCAGTAATTGAACTCAACGAGGATGCAGTTCATAGAGCCGATGTTCGGGTAAAGTCGCAACGAGTTGCCAACCATCAAGGGCCTCGGGTAGGCGCCGGTACGGGTCGAACACCGCAAGATAGACCGCCGTGAACCGGCTTTGAAGGTCTGGAAAGCGATCCAGCAGTTCAGTCGACCACGCGCGCAACATGGCGCCATTTGCTTCGAAATCCGGTTCCCGGTTAGAGCTTTTGTCCTGGAACTGCCTCAATGCTACGTTCTCGCTCCGGTAAAGCACGGGTTGCTGGCCCGCTTTGAGATACAAATCCGGCACGAGAACGCCATGCACTGTTGCGAGCGCCACCACCTTGTCCAAATATGGGTTCCAGCGGTGAGGGTCTTTCCATGGAGACGGGTAGGTGGTGTCTTGCTTGTACTGGAACAGGACGGAACCGGTCTTCAGAGACGCGAACGTAGTGCGGTAAGCCTGAATGACAGGCCTGCCGCCCCGCCAGTCCTCAGTCACGGTCACAATCCGGAAAACAAAGACAAGCGTGAGCGCGAGCGCGCCGATGCGTTGAAGACGTGGTGCCACCGAATTTCGTATGCTAACCAGCGCAGTCAGCAAAAACGCGAAGCTGAGCCCACATCGCTCGATCACACCGTAGGAAGCAAACGCGTCAAACGGTGCGAGCAGGACTACCAGCGGAAGTGCGAACACGGTTATCCGGAACTCTGGCTCGCACGTCCACCATCTGAGAACGAAACCAGTGACCACGAACAAGCTCAAACCCGCCACGATCGCCACATCACCTGCGCGATTGCCCACTGATAAGACATCGATGCAGTAAGCGATCTTCGAGAGTACGCGGACAAGGCCGAAGTTGGTTGACCCATGAAGGCCACCAGTGCTGCTGCGGACCAACAGTGCAAGGGGAAGCAGCAACGGAACAAGGCTCGCGGCCGCGTGGCGAGCCAGTGAATGAATCGAGATCTTCCTCTCTCGAAGAAGACAGCTAAGTTCCCACGTGCCTGTGATCAGAGCGAACACGGCGAGCGGAAACAGATGGCAAAAATAGATAACAAGGGCACTGCAGCACGAGACCAGGATCCGCGCGAGGGTGGCCCTGCGCAACGCCACATGCACGGCGATCGCCCAAAAGCAAACGCCAAGACCAAACAGATAGTTGTCGTAGCCGCGTATCAGTATCCAGTTATAGAGCAGCAAGAAGCTGATAAACGGTAACCATGACCAGCGACCATTGGCAACACGGCTCAGCACCAAGCAGCCCGACGTCAGTAGCCCGAGTTCAACAAGGGTAAACAGCCAGGCGGCCCATTCTACCGGTATGAACTTCGTGAACCACGGGACAGTCAGGTCCATGGCAAGGTCAGGCAAGACATCCCATTGAACGACAAAATTTCTAACGTACGATGCCGGATGAGAAAGGATATCGACCCGGACGATATTGTAAAAGTGTTGCCCGAGAGGAGGAACCGACGTGGTGAGGAATGGCACCGACGCAACCACGGTTGCAATAAGCCACACACCCCACAGATGCAATGGCGAAATGCCAGTATTCATTTGGTTTCTGACAGTCATCAAAAACCTCGGAAGATTGTTTTAGAATTCTCTGGGCAAGTTATAACCGATCTGTTTTGTTTGACCGTATCAACTTCTTTAAAAGTGTACACGCGCCCCAGCGTAATCATTTGTTCGTCACCTCACATAACGACGAAGATATTCCTTCGGGTCTCCGCTCACAAACTATCGAACGCATTTTTGTATGTCGTGGTATCCGAGCCGGATCATCGGGCGAAGGACGCTCTGCCAGACAGAAAAGACGATCGGTCTGACCTCTATCGTGAGCAGGGCGGGACATGAGCGCTCGGACCACGCAGGCGTGTGCAGCTCATATTTCCGTTTAGTTTGATCGCTCAAGCTGAAGGTTTCCTGAAGAGCTTTCCGACGGCTTAGGGCTCGGGGTAAATCGTCGGATTAACGCTAATGAGGGCTGTCTGCAGCTTTCGTTGGTCACGACGGGCAGGAGGCCACCTTGACGCGAAACTGTCTGCATTGCCCGCGGATATCTCAAAAAGGGCCGGTATCGGGGCAATCGTTTTGCAATGTGCAGTGCTTGTCAGTATCGCGATGTTCGGCGTCGATCAGGCAGTCTTCGGGGGGAGTTCGTTGCCGTGTTCATCGGTCACATGTACCCAGAGTGAGGCCTGGATTGTATTGTCGCGGGCAACGTGCATCGGTGACGCGGAAGCGAATGTCGCGGTTGTCGCAAGCTTCGGTATTTCCACTACGGTTGGCTTGCCCGGGCGTGAAGGGACGGGGATAGTGCCGCTCGTGGGAAAGTCCTTCTCGATAAGGAAGACGACTTTCACGATAGACGAACGTAGGGTAGTAGCACGCGTTAAAGGGGAAGACCGTGCGAGAACGCACGTAACGAACCTTGTTAGCCAACGTCGGTGTTGTCCTGCGCGCGCGATCGCTTCGTAAATGCCGCGAACCATTGGGGTCTCGTAGTTCAGGCGGCATACATAAGCTGTTGTACACGCTCAACCGGCTCGCGCAACGACGAGACGGCCCAAACCGAAGTTACCAACTATTCGACGCCTGCCCTAAGTGTGCCATCCTTGGCATAGCCGCATAGTACGCAGTCGATGCGTTTGGAATTCGCTGGGAGTTGAAACGCCAGCAGGGCACCCTGGTTGGTCAATCCCGCACGGGGAAAAATCAGTGTGAGGGCGCGCAGCGAATTCTGCCGAGAACGGATTTCGCTGGGCGAGAAGGTGGCCCCGGCGTACAGAGAATGGCTGGTACAGTCTCATTGTTCTTAGTCTTCGTACTCAGAGTATTTTCGAGAGTCGCCCCGCACCTTGTCGGCTGGATACTTTGCCCGATTGAGGGCCATTTTTTCCAGCACAGCCTGAAAGAGATCAACGTCCATCTTATCCGCGAGGCGAACCAGATATACTAAAACGTCGGCCATCTCGTGACGAATCGCTGTCAGCTTCGCTTCGTCAAGTTCACTTTTGTCACCCGAAACAAGCCATTGAAAAGGCTCCAGCAACTCGCTGGCCTCTACGCTGAGAGCTGTTGCCAGATTCTTTGGGGTGTGGAATTTGTCCCAGTCACGCTCGCCAACAAACTGGCGAACAAGTTCGCGCAGCTCCACTAGTTCATTTCGCAACTCAGACTTTTTCACGTTGCTGCTCCCTGCTGCATGTCTGGAATTATTGATGCCGTCGAGGGCATGTGGGTGTAGGACGTTGGTTCGCGCTAGTCTGCTTTGGAACCCAGAGGCTCAGATGCCAAACGTAGACTGCACTCAATGATATAAGAATTGGCACCGTGGCTGAACCGGGAAGTCGATCGACGCCAATGCTATACGCGCTCACAATCCCACCGACGAACGCAGCAGCGGCAAACAGCATCGCGAGGAACAGGAGGCCACTCCCCAGGAACACCGTAGTAAAGAAGCGATCCTCGCGATCTCCGCGACGATCCCGCAGCACGCCATTGAACCAGAGAAAGGCAATGCCAGCGAACGGCACCAGGTTGACCGCAACAGCTACCGTACCCGAACTTTTTAGAAGCCACCGTCCCGCGTCGAAAGGACTATCCGGAACAGAACGCCGCCGCAGCAGCAGGCAGGCAATCAGCAAGACAGAAAATACGATCCCGGCGATGGCAGCAGCGCGGGGGGCGCAGACGCGTGCTCGGGCCGTTCCACAGAAGTCGCCAGTCCTTCGGATTCATGCTCAGCGCCCTTCGTATCCTGCCGCGATCTGTGTGGGCACATTGTTCATGCTAGGACAAGCAGCGGCCAACTTGAAGTCTTGGCAGGGATCGATCAAGGGGGCGCCGTGAAACGGCTGTGAGCCGTGAGGTTAGATGGTGTGCCGGCGCGCCCGTGCGGCGCGCGGTGGGGATTGAGGCTTCTGGACATCCCTGTCTCCGGATGTTGCCCCGCGCAGGGCCGTCACTCCATCCGACTCAAGACCACTGAGGTCTGCAGACGCACAAGGGCTGACGCCTCTGCCAAATCACCTCGAGAATGACGCATGCCGTACAACATGGGCGATGCGCCCGAGCTTACTCGTCTGCTTTTGTCGGTTTTCACGGAGATGCCGCAGCCGGCCATAGAGGAGGGGCTTCAGCGCTATCTCTGGCGCCATATCCGCTTCGATGATGCGGAGCAGCTTGCGGACGCGTTAGACGACGTGCGTTCGGGGGCGACCGGCGATTTTCTCTACCACAAAGCGAACATCCGAGGCGGAGAGAGGAGGCTGTGCTTGCTGTGATGTTGCGTCGAAAACGGATAGCAGCAGCATGCAAAGAGTGAGACTCGCTACAGATCTACGTGTTGGAAACGTCATGCCAATATCCCGTTGGGACCATTTTTCAACGGACAAATTCGGCGTAGCAGGCACGGCCAGTCCACCTGAAGCCGTATGGGCGTGGCATGTGGGAAGAGCAATTGGACCTTGGTCGTATATCGGTGTCGCTCGCACCGCGACAGCGGCCGTTATACCGTCGTCAGGCACCACCGTGTCAATGCGCAGGGTCACCTTTGTATTGTGGCACGCGATTGCGCAGCACATCGTAGATCGGCGGACAGTGCAGCATGGTGGGAACAATCATTGCAGCAAAGCACGATGTCAGCATCGGCAGGAGCAGCGTGAAATTTCCCGTCATCTCTGTAGCGAGGATGATGCCTGTTATTGGCGCGCGCACAACGGCCGTAAAAAAGGCAGCCATGGCGACAACCGCGAATGCAGTGGGATCCGCGGCCACACCGGGGAACCAGTGAATGCAAATTTTTCCGAAAGCGAGGCCGGTTTGTGCGCCGACAGCGAGCATCGGCGCAAACAGCCCGCCGGGGGTGCCAGCCGCGTATGACACAGCGCCCAGCGCGAAACGGACTATAGAAATGAGCGCGATGGCGGTGAGCGAGCCTGTTCCGTCGAGCGCACGTTGCGTAATGGCGTCACCGCCACCCACCAGGTCTGGTGCGAACCAGGCCAGTACGCCTACGCCGGCACCCACCAGCACTGCTCGCGCTTCGGCGGGCCAACGCGACAATCGGTCGGCGGCGGTAAGAGCACCCAGTATTGCCTGGCTGTAGGCGACCCCAAGCATACCGACGACTACCCCGAGTGCAAGGTACGCGGGCACTGTCCCGAAGCCCGGGAAAGGTTGGGCCATCAACTGGAAGTCCGGCAAATCGCCATGGATCAGGCGTGCCACCGCAATCGCTCCTGCGGAGGCACCGAGCGCCGAGATTGCGGTACGCGTCTCGAACCTTCGAACCAATTCTTCCAGTACAAACACCGCACCGGCGATGGGTGAGTTAAATGCGGCAGCCAATCCAGCCCCGGCGCCAGCGGCCAATAACACCCGGCAATCGTCTGCGTCCCGGCGAAAAAGCGTCCCGATACTATGAGCGATCGAGGCGCCCATCTGAACGGTTGGTCCCTCACGGCCAAGGGCTAGACCGCAACCGATCGCCAGCACCCCGCCGACGAACTTCACCGGAATAAGGACAAACTGTGCGGGAGGTTGCTCTCCGTGCAGGACGGCTTCAACGTGAGGAATTCCGCTGCCGCTTGCCTCCGGTGCGAACCGACCGACGAGCCAAACCGCTAAGGCTGTCGAGGCCGCTATCGCAACGACCACAATGCAAAAGCCAATAACATTTTCCGTGTGTGCCCACGCGAGGAGCAAGGCGCGCAATCTGTCTGCCTCTTCAAGCGAGCGACGAAACAGCACCCCTACCAACCCTGCTACCGCGCCCACCATGAGTGACAGAAGGCCCATTGCGATTAGCCCGCCGTGGTTCTCTTCGGGCGTGGTGGGCTTCATGATTGATGCACGTCGAACTCCGGCGCCCCGAGAATCGGCGGTAGCGTCCTATAGCAGACTTCCCCTACGTCGCAGAAGTGCGCGTCGATGGCCGCGCACGGTTTGCAGCCGTCGAAGTTTGCGCTGAACACCCGTGAAGGCTTGGCGCAAACAAGGACCGCCAGGGCGGTTGCCGACACAATCTTCAGCATGATTGCTCCTCCTGCCTGGCGTGAACCAGTGAGCGAAAGTGCGGACCCCGGATCGGGCGAGTGAGTCACGATGTCTCCTCGACGGTGTAGCCCCGCCCGGTCATGCATGCTGCCACTGCGCGGTTGTAGGTCGAAAGCTGACTTGACGCTTGGCTTGCATTCCTTCCTGCTGCATGGCCATCTGCTGCTGCTCGCGCCGCATTCGCATGCCACTTCCCATCGACACCCCCCATTTGAGAGTGCAAATAAGGGGCCGTAGCATGTGAGCGAATCGCATTCCGGCCTTCGCCCCTCATCCAATAAAGTGAATATAGGTTTTTGCGCCATTGAACGACAATGGGCTTTTGGTTTCATATCCAGCCACTACAAAATCGCTCTTGTGTATGTTTTTCACGTTCAATTTCGTGGGCGGACTCTTCAGTCGTCGCATTACCTGCGTACATACATACGTACATACGTACGCTCTTTGTAGTGGCGATACGGGAGCGCTCCCGAGACGGCGAGTTCACAGCGCCGTGAGGCAGCTCTGTCCGGACAGCGAATAACGTAGGCGGTCTTCGGGGCGTTGCCACAATCGCCAGCCGGAGAATGCCTTTGTGAAGGAGGCAAAGGATATGTCAGGGGAGGGCGACGGCGCGTACAACCGTCACGCCAGGTTGCAGGCTGGGGGCGGTGCCCTGGCGTTGAACACTTTAAAGCAGGCGGCTGCAAGCGTCGTGTTGAGGACGGCAGGCCAACCGATCGTCATCGCCGAATACGGTGCGTCGCAGGGCAGAAATTCGCAACTTCCGATACGTGTTGCGATCGCCGGGTTGCGCGCCCGGGCGGGCCCGGATCGTCCCATTCTTGTTTTTTCACGAGGACCTGCCAATCAACGACTTCGGCTCTCTTTTCAAGGTGCTGGAGACGCACCCTGACAGATATGTCCGCGACGACCCGCACGTCTACCCATGCGCGCGGCCGGTCGTTTTACGAGAGCGTACTTCCCCCGGCCTATGTGCATCTTGGATGGAGCGCGTACGCTGCGATGTGGTTAAGCCACGTCCCGACGCCGGTTGCCGGCCATGTCGGACAGTCAAAAGTCAGTTCTGCACACCTCAGCGCGCGTTCGCAGTCGCCCGATCCTGTGATATATCGGCCGCTGGTCCGTAGTCAGAGATCGTCGGTCGAAACCGTTATCCGTTCGCAGTGATCGGCAATGCGTTCTGCTTCACAGCCTGCAAAAGACGGTGCTGACCAAGCTCGAAGGCAAGCATGAATTGTTTCGGGGTTCCGTTCGCGGCGCCGAGATTTTCGCAGGCAGCAGGGAGCGCAAAGGCACAGTATCCCCAACCGAAGCCATAGGCCGAAAACCATAGGGTCGAGGCGGTGGAAAGGAGGGCGTCAGGTTCGTGCGGGGCTGGTCCATAGCTGTGACTTTCGTCTATCTTTGCTATTGGCCGAGAACGGCAAGCGCCTCGCGCATGGGCGACAGCGAGACCGTGACCAACCCCTCGAGCGGCGTATTCATTTCCAGAATCAGGAAGATGGCGCCGGAAGTGGATAGCGCGCCCAAAAGCAACGCGATAGTGACCGTCGCATTCGGGGGAGTGAACAGGCCAAAGGCGCCAAAGACGATGCACAGCCGCAACACGAGGACTGTTTGCGCCGATGCTCGTACTCGGCGCGCAAGCGGGACTAATCTTTGGCAGGTTGGGAGCGCTGTGCTTTCCGGGTGTTGTTGGCGAGCCAGAGGCATTTGCCGTGGTCGGCATGGCGGCCTTTTCCGCGGCTGTGGTGCGCCCGCCCGTGACCGGCATTGTCCTGATCACCGAACTGACCGGGGCTTCACGCTGCTCCTGCCGATGCTCGCTGCATGCTTCACGGCGATGGCGGTTCCGATCATGCTACGTTGTCCGCCGATTTACGACTTGTTAGGTGAGCGGCTGCATCACAAGTCCTCCGAATCGGAAAGACGCCAGCTGCTGTTCGCCTTGCGGGTTTCGACCAGTGAGTAGAGATTGGCGCTCGCGTTTGCTTCATCGACGGTGTCAGCGAACAACCAGCCGCGGCGTCCCAGGCGGAACGGGCGAATGGAATTTCGCAGGAGTTGTTCGATATGGGCCAGTTGCCGTCCTCGACGTAATGGATCAGCTTCGGCCACTGCCCGTGCAGAGAGGTCAGCGCCTTGCCGGGCAGACTGTTCGCTCAGAGGGTGGTTCGGCAGCAGCGTTCTCGCACGTACAGGCCCAGCAGCCAACTGGCGACGACGCAGGCAAACACGTTCAACGCGATGCTCAGATGGTGCACCGTTCAGTCCTCCGTCAGATATCATGCGGGCGCGCTTTCCGCGCGTTCTCCCCCCTCGACCTGCGTGTCGTGCGTGCGGGCGGCGCAAGCCGCGCGCCTCGCGTCGGGCGGCTCGCGTCGCTCAAGGCGCGCGCTCGACGCGATAGTAAGCACCGTCCGCGCCATACGAGGGCTTGAACCACGAATTGCCGCACAGGTAGTAGGTGCCCCCCTGATCGGCGGGCGTGATGCAGCCGGCGGGCAGCGTCGCGTAGATCGTGCCCATCGCGAAGTATCCGCTAACGGGGCGGGCGGGGGCGCCGCGGCCGTCGCGCCGGCCACGCCGTTTCTGTCATTCGCCCTGCCTTCGCGAGCGTCCGCTCCTTTGCTGGCTGCGGCCATCAATCGGTGGCCAGGTGCGCCGTCGTGATGAGCCACTCTGGCGCGCATCGCCAGGACAACACCTGGAGTACAGTTGCCAATGTCGTCATGTGACTGGCAGAATTGGCAGTAATCGCAACATTGTCACGTGTCATTCGACAACGCGAGCGGCTGCGAGACAGAGCTGTTCGCACGAGTCGAAACGATGATCGGCGCGAGTCCGAACCGCACACAGTCGGCGGATTTCACCCGTCTGCAAGGCCTGCCTGAGAGAGGTCTGCTGCCACGTGTGCGGTCCATACAGAGTAAAGCATTGGTTGGTGCCGTGATGACCGGCGGATGTGGGCCGGTATCCCGCAGCATGGCCTAATTGGCGCGGGTAGCCGCTTCGCGCCGGACTCAGGATTCGACTTAATGCGCATCAAACAACTATCAGACGGTGTCGCCACCCTGGCTGTCGTGTTGTCGCCGGCGGTCATGCTGTCGATAAGAGGGGGCACTGGTTACTGCTTTTTCGTTATTTTTGCGCTCGCTTTGGCTTACCTTGGCAAAGCTGGGAATCGGCGTCGCGCGGCGGCGCTGTTTCGCGAGCGCCGGCTCTTCGTCCTGGGTCTGATCGGCATGCCGGCCGTCATACTGTTTCAAATTTTGGTTTTTCGAAGCAGCACCTTGCCATCGCTCGACCCATTCCTGCGGCTGGCTCTCGCCGTCCCGATTTTTTTCTATCTGGGGTCGCTGGCGTCGCAGCAACTCCGCCTAGTGCAATGGGGATTTGTGGCGGGCGCGCTAGGCACGGGTATATGGGCCATTTACGCGAGCTTTCATCCGGCCATCTGGATGCTTGCCGATCGCCTCGGCAATTCATTTACCAACCCGATCCCTTTCGGCGACACGGCATTGCTGCTTGGTTGCCTGTCGATTGTGTCGACTACGCGAGCCGGGCGCATGCACGTAGCTGGGACGGCGATCAGGATCGCGGCGTTTCTGCTCGGTGGATATGCGTCGTATCTGTCAGGCTCGCGCGGCGGCTGGATAGCGCTACCGCTATTCATATGGACAGCCGTCGGCGGCTTGCACTGGCTGAACAACAGGCGGGCGCGCATCGCATTGTGCTGTGCGATTGTGGCGATTTTCGTGGCACTTGCATCCACCAGCATCGTCGTGCAGCGGGTCGACGCGGTCGTGTCCGACGCCAGGAAGATGCAGCAAGGCAACATCGATACTTCGCTTGGCCTGCGCCTTGAACTGTGGCGCGCATCAGCGCTCCTGTACCTGCGCAATCCGGCGTTTGGCGTGGGGCGCGGCCGTCTGGAAGAGGCGCTCAACGAGCTTGCCGAACGTGGCGAGGCGCCGCGAGCGATCGTCAATGCGGGCGCCCATAGCGAGTTCTTTTCCACGCTTTCCCAAATGGGCACTGCCGGCTTGGCTGCACTGCTGCTTCTGTACGTCGGGACCTTCACAGCGTTCTGGCGGAACAGGCGCAGCGCGGACGACGAAATCGCTACCGCGTCGTATCAGGGACTCGCCGTGGTTGGCGGCACGATCATCTTCGGGTTGACGATCGACGCGTTGACGCTCGTGATGAGCGCAGCTTTCTTTGCGCTGACTGTCGCAACACTGCTTGCGTGGATCGAGGCGCGAAAGCGGGAAATCGGCGAGGTGGACAACTCGCGTGCGCTGATGGCGGAGCGGCCTCCGCGAAAGGTTCTTGTGGTCTGTCCGCGTCGAATAGGCGATGTGTTGCTGGTGACGCCGCTTGTCCGGTCGATGAAGACGCAATGGCCCGAGGCCAGCATCGACATGCTCGTATTGGGAGGCACCGAGGGGGTACTCGAGCACAACCCGGATCTGCGCCGTGTCATCATTGACGCTCCGCGCGCCCCGCTGCGTGCGCGAATTGTCAGCGCGGCACGGATCTGGCAGCGTTACGATCTAGCCTGCGCAGCCATCGACTCTGATCGCGCACTGATTTATACGTGGCTTGCCGGCCGCAAGCGAATCGGCTTGGTCAATGCCGATCGTGTGAAGTGGTTCGCTCGCGTCATCCTGCATCGTATCGCGCTCGACAGGCACCTGCAG
Organism: Paraburkholderia panacisoli; assembly: GCF_008369935.1. Classification (GTDB taxonomy): domain Bacteria; phylum Pseudomonadota; class Gammaproteobacteria; order Burkholderiales; family Burkholderiaceae; genus Paraburkholderia; species Paraburkholderia panacisoli. The sequence goes on from NZ_VTUZ01000013.1 coordinate 186,659, forward strand.
GCACACATGGTGTCGAGTGCGCTCCAACTGGCGCCGCTGGTGGGCGTGACACCGCGAGGAACGGTCGTCGCGCCGGGCATCGGTCCCGATCCCGTGCGCAGAGCCCGGTTCGAGGCGCGCTTCAAGGGGGCGCCTGGCGCGATGCCGGACCGGCCAATGGTCGTGCTGCACCTGTGCTCCCTGTTCAGGTATAAGCAATGGACCGTCGATGGCTGGGCGGAAACGATCCGCTGGCTGCGCGCGCAAGGCTTTGCCGTCGTGCTGAGCGGAGGACCGGCGCAAACCGAGCGCGAGTATGCCGGACAGGTTGTCGCGGCGGCTGGCGAGCCGGTTTTGAATCTTGTCGGTGAGCTGACGCTCGGCGAAACGGCGGAAATGATCCGGTATGCGAAGCTCTTCATCGGTCCCGATACGGGTGTCACGCATATTGCCGCCGCATGCGGCACGTTGACGATCGCGCTGTTCGGCCCATCGGACCCGGTTCGCTGGGGGCCGTGGCCATACAACTGGCCGGTGGGTGAAGAACCATGGGCTCGACACGGCTCAAACCTGCGCGGCAACGTATACCTGTTGCAAGGGGAGAAAGAGTGCGTTCCGTGCCGGCAGGAAGGGTGCGACCGGCATAGGGAAAGCACTAGCGATTGCCTGACCGGCCTGCGGGCAAGTCGCGTGATTGCTGTCGCTGCGCAACTGCTTGGTTTGCCGGCACCGCTACAGATTCAGATTGTCAACATTAACTGATTGAGGCGCCGTGTGTAGGTCGGAGGTCGGCAGGCCAGAAATTGCGCAAGGAACGTCGCCCGTTCAGCAGCCCTCGCTTGCACGTCACCGACACAAACATAATCTTCATACCAGCTGTTGGCTTTCCGGCTCAATAGGTTCTACCAGCACCGCGCCATGCAGGGTCGGCCGCGCGTAGGCCCTGCGGGCCGGTGGCTGCTTGAGCGGTTAAAGCGATCCTCCGGCGTAGCGTAGCAATAGCGGTTGGCGGCAACTTGCCGCCGGACGGGCGATCAAGGACGTCATCCATCAGCAACCGTTCCGTGCAGGGCCTTGAGCGTCTCGCCCGTCGCTAGCGGTCGCCATGATCCGGCGTGGGGCGCGGTGATCCTCCGAAGAATGTACATTTGATCTCGCCTGCCAGGCGCGCCCCTCGCTGGGCGCTGCCTGGCGTCGCCTTACTCAGCGAAGTCCGTCGCTTCGGATGAGCCTTTCCATGCATCGAGGTCGCGTTGGACTGCCGCGGCCTTTTGCGCCGCCAGTTCGTTGGCGATCTTGCCGGCGAACAGGTGCAACGGTGGGTCAGCTACGTCCACGGCTTGCATGATCAACATGGCCAACTTGTCCGGATCGCCAGCCTGATTGCCGTGCAGCGTGCCGAGATGCAGATCGAGCGATGCCTTGGCTTCGGTGTAGTCGTCGATCTGCCGTTTGGCTACCGCCAGCGCGCCGCTCGACAAAAACGCCGTGCGCACCGGACCGGGGTACACCACCGTCGCCTTGATGCCGAACTCGGCCACCTCGGCCGCGAGCGACTCGGTCAGGCCGGCGAGTGCAAACTTGCTCGCCACATAGCTGCCCCAGCCGGCGTATCCGCCCTGATAACCGACGATCGACGCGATGTTGATCAGATGCCCGCTGCGTTGTTTGCGCAGATGCGGCAGCGCGTGTCGCAGTACCGTCAGTGGCGCGAACAGATTGACGTCGAAGTTCTGCCGAAGCTCCTCGTCCGAGAGGGCTTCGACGGTGCCTTGTTGCGCGAAGCCGGCGTTGTTGACGATCACATCGACATTGCCGAAGGTCTCGATCGTTTGCGCGATGGCGGACCGCACGCTCTGGTCGTTGGTCAGATCCACCTGCAGCGGCAGAAACTGCGCGGAGGCGGGGCCGATTGCGTCCGTCAGCGATGCCACGGTTCGCGAGGTAGCGGCGACGCGTTCACCGCGTGCGAGGAGTTGCCGCACGAGTCGTTGGCCGACGCCTTTCGATGCACCGCTGACGAACCAGGTTTTGCAATCTTGCTCATGGCAGTGATCCTTGATAAATGAGTAGTGCGAATTCAATTGAGAGCGAGTTCTTCGAAAGAATGCGGTCGAGGCGTTACTTCAGCGCCACGCTCATGCCACCATCGGCCATCACCACTGCGCCGACGATATAGCTAGCTTTTTCCGACGCCAGAAAGGCAATCACTTCAGCAATTTCCCGCGGATGAGCCGCACGTTTGATCGGCGCGTTCTTGCCGTGCTCGGCGAGGAAGGCCGGGCCATCCTCGTGGAGGTGGTTCGTGATGTTCGTCACCGCATCGCCGGACCCTACCGCATTGACGCGAATTCCGTGATCGATCGCCTCGAGTGACATGGCGCGCGTCAGCTGGGCAAGCGCGCCTTTCGATGCGGCGTAGGCGGCGATCAGCGGAAACGCCTGATAGCACGCGTATGAACCAACGTTGACGATGGCGCCGCCCTTCGCCGGCATCATCGCGCGCATTGCCTCTCGCGAGAACAGGAACGCACCGGTGGAATTGACCGCCTGAATGCCGTTCCAGTCATCGAGCGTCATCTCGACGACCGGCTTGTTGATGATGATCGCGGCGTTGTTGACCAGAATGTCGAGTCTGCCGAAGCGTTGCGTCGCGGTGGAGACGGCGCGCACCGCGCTCGCTTCCTGCGTGACGTCGGCGATGAGCGGGACGATCCCAGGGTGGGCCAACGCTTCAACGTTGGCGCCACGATCGACGGCGATTACAGTGGCGCCTTGCGCCTGCAATAGCTCGGTAGTGGCGAGTCCGATGCCGCTAGCCGCGCCGGTGACGATGGCGACCTTGCCGGCGAACGGCTGGTCTGCGGATGCATGTGAAGTCATGGTGAATTTCTCCTGAGGGATGAGAAGGTTAGAAAGGGCTCGCCGTCGGGCGCACGACGATCTCGCTGACATCGACGTCTGCCGGCTGATCGATCGCATAGGCGACCGAGCGTGCAATCGCATCGGACCCAAGCGCGACACGGCGGAAGTCGCGCATTGCTGCCCGCGCGGTTTCGTCAGAGATCGACTCGGCCAACTCCGACTCCACGACGCCCGGGCAGATCACGGTCACACGAATCTTGTCGCTCTCCTGCCGCAGGCCGTCCGAGATGGCGCGCACGGCGAACTTGGTGGCGCAGTACACGGCGGCCGTCGGCGAGACGGACAGGCCGCCGATCGAGGACATATTGATGACCTGGCCGAACCCTTGGCGCTCCATGATCGGCAGGACTGCAGCAATGCCGTGCAGCACGCCGCGGACGTTCACATCGATCATGCGATTCCATTCGTCCACTTTTAGCGCGCTCAAAGGCGACAATGGCATCACACCGGCGTTGTTGACGATCACGTCGATGTGGCCGAACGCATCCAGTGCGAACTGGGCGAAAGCGTTGACGTCGGTGGCGGAAGTGACGTCTAGTGCCCGGTAACGAACCGAGCCGCCGCTTGCCTGGATCTCTTCGGCCAGCGCCGCTAATCGTTCGGTGCGCCGGGCACCGATCACGAGCTGGTGCCCTTGGGCTGCGAGCAGCCGGACCGTCGCTTCGCCGATACCGCTGCTTGCCCCGGTGATCAGGACGACCTTGGGTTGCCTGGTTTGCGTTGTCATATTGCGTTCTCCGTTCCGATAATCCGTGCGGGTTTGTCTGGGGGGAGAGGCCGCCGTGCCTGCGCATGAAGGGATAGCAAATCGCGGCGGTGTCTCTCGGTCGCTTCGGCTGTACCTTGCAACCGATGACCCATCTTATGAGCCGCACGCCTGCGCGCGAATACACGGGACGATGACGGTATTGCCTATTCCTATTGAAGTGGGCTGCAGTCCGTCGATCGCGTCCAGTAGAATTGCTCCACTTGATCTGGCGAACGAGGGGGGTCTCGTGACAGTTGCCGACAGCCCGGTTTCCACAAGGATGGCGAGCCTGCTTCAGCGTTTGGCGCCGAATGAGGGGTACACCCAGTCCGCGCTGGAGGGCGTGCGGTTCATGCGCTCGAACCAGCCGCTGGGGCGCACACCCGTGCTGTATGAGCCCAGCATCGTGATCGTGTGCCAGGGGCGCAAGCTGGGCTTTCTGGGCGAAGAGGTGTACGTCTACGATGCGCAGCATTATCTGGTCTTGTCCGTGCCGCTGCCGTTCTCGACGGAAACCGAGGCAAGCGAGTCCGAGCCGATGCTGGCGGTGTCGTTGAGGCTCGATCTGACCGATCTGACCGATCTGATTCTGGCGATCGATCAGGCGGACTGCCGTCAGCAAGGCACGCCGCTCGGGATCGTATCCACGCCATTGGAGGGCGATCTGGCCGATGCCGCGTTGCGCCTGCTTCGAGCGTTGAGTTCACCGCTCGATGCCCAGGTGCTTGGGCCGGCGATCGTGCGCGAAATCTGCTATCGGGTATTGATCGGGGATCGAGGCGCTGCAATGAGAGCGGCACTCGCCCATCAAGGGCGCTTCGGCAGGGTGGCAAAGGCGCTGCGGCGGATTCACACCGACTTTGCGCAGCCGCTGGATGTCAGCCGTCTCGCGAATGAGGCTGGAATGAGCGTGCCAGCATTCCACGCCAACTTCAAAGCCGTCACGCTCACATCTCCGATCCAGTACATCAAGTCGACGCGTCTTCACCAGGCGCGCCTGATGATGATCCGCGACGGCCTGACGGCCGCGTCGGCGTCGGCGCAGGTCGGCTATGAGAGCCCGTCGCAGTTCAGCCGTGAATTCAAGCGGTTTTTTGGACGCTCGCCCGTCGATGAGGCTCGGGAAATGCGAGCTTCGTTCGCGCTTTCACCGGCAGCGAAGATCGATGTTTTTGTTGCCTCTCATTGACAGTCGGCTTTGCGTCAGCGACCGTCCAAAGAAACGCACGCACATGCCATGGAACACGAAGCCCGCCGCGAAATCGCGGCGTAGGCCCTTACGCAACCGCGGCGCGGCGGGGTGCCCCGGGTGGCGCGAACGGTGCGCCGCCGCTAGCGTTCGGCGTCGTTCACCAGGAAGGCCGCCGCCGCGCGTTGCAGGCTCACTGCCTGCTCCTTCAGCGACTGCGCCGCGGCCGCCGCCTGCTCAACGAGTGCCGCGTTCTGTTGCGTCATGCTGTCCATCTGCGTGACCGCGAGATTCACCTGATCGATGCCGGCGCTCTGCTCGGCCGCCGCCGCCGCAATCTCCTGTACGACGCCGGTCACGCGCATGATCGCGTCGCGCGCTTCGCCGATCGTCGAGCCGGTACGTTCGACCAGCATTGCGCCACTGCCAACGTTGTTCACCGCGTGACTGATCAGCTCGTGGATTTCCTTGGCCGCGGTCGCGCTGCGCTGCGCGAGGCTGCGCACCTCGCCCGCGACAACCGCGAAGCCGCGGCCCTGTTCGCCCGCGCGGGCCGCTTCGACCGCCGCATTCAGCGCGAGGATGTTGGTCTGGAACGCGATTCCCTCGATCGTCGCGATGATCTCGACCATGCGGCCCGATTCGCTCGAGATGCCCTTCATCGCCGCGACGGCTTGCGTGATCATCTCGCCGCCGCGGTTCGCGATAGTCGCTGCGCCAGCGGCAAGCTCGCTCGCGGTTCGCGCATTGTCCGCAGTCTGGCGCACCCTCGCCGTCATCTGCTCCATGCTCGACGCGGTTTCCTGCAACGAAGCCGCCTGACCCTCGGTGCGCGACGACAGGTCCGCATTGCCGTTCGCGATCTCGTTCGCGCCGCACGCGACGTTGTCGGACGCGTGCTTGATCTGGCAGATGGTGTTGGTCAGCGCGTCGCGCATCCGCTGCATCACATGCAGCAGGCTCGACGTGTCGCCATCACGCGTGCGGATCGCCACCGTCAGGTCGCCCGATGCAATCGCATCCGCCACGTTCGCCGCGTAGGCAGGATCGCCGCCGACCGTGCGCGCGATGCTGCGATTCGTCACCGCGACGAGCGCCACGAGCACCAGCGACACCGCCGCGAACATCGCGCCGATCAGCCACAGCGACGCCATGAACGCAGCGTCGATGTCGTCGACGTAGGCGCCGGTCGCGATGATCCAGTCCCACGGCGCATAGCGCACCACGTAGCCGATCTTGCCGACCGCCTGCGCCGGCGCAGCGCCCGGATGCGGGAAGACGTAGTCGACGAAGCCGCCGTCCGGCGCCTGGGCGGCCGTCGCGAACGTCACGTAATGGTGACGGCCGTCAGCATCGGCGCTGCCCGCGAGGTCCTTGCCTTCGAGTGCCGGCTTGATCGGATGCATCACCATCTGCGGCTTCGAGTTGATCACGAGGAGGTAGCCATCTTCGCCGTAGCGGATGCCGCGCAGACGCTCGAGCGCCTGCTTGCGGGCATCCGCCTGCGGCAGCGCGCCGCTTTGCGCCAGCGCCGCATACTCCGTCACGATGCTGAGTCCGACGTGCGCGACGTTCGAGAGGTCGTGCTTGCGTTCCTCGATGCGCGTCTCGCGCGACTGCCACGCCGCCGACACTGAGATCGCGAGCAAGGCGACGAGGCTGATGATGAGCGGCAGCCACAGCTTCTGAGTAAAACTGAGTTTGTGCATCCTGAGTCCTCGTCGCAACGAATGAAAATCGCGCAGATGCCGTGCGGAGCCGCACTTGAGTGAGCGCGCGGGCGGCGCCGGTGGACTGTCCCGCGTCCAGGCGCTTCCTGCCCGAGTTATCGGCGGATGCGAGCGAAGTCTTATCCTGTGAAACCCTCGGCCCATCTATAGCCCAGCCCGATGCAGTAGGCTGTTGGCTATGCGGCCAGCCAACCCGGCACTCAACGAGAGGTGATTCGAGCGATGTTGACCACGGGGCCCGTGCTGGGCTGCCGTGCGATCTGGCGGCGGAACCCCGGTTGCGCGGGCTTGAACAGGCGGCCAGCTGTGAACCGACCATGTTGGGGAGCAGCTGAGCACCTGGCTCAAAGACCATGGAGCCGGCCCCAACTGTCTTGACCGTCTGTATCTTGACGCCCAGTTCCGGCCGTTCGACATCGACTTTCAGCTCGTCAATAATGACGGCTGTCAATCCCCAAACAGCTTGTGACCGTTCCTTCTTTCGGAGAGAACAGCTATGAAACCGTTGCTTGCCGGCAGATGCCTTTGCGGTGCTGTCCATTACACAGTGAGAGACGAATTCCTCTATGCACAGCACTGTCACTGTTCAAACTGTCGGCGTGCGACTGGCTCGGCGTTCAAGTCATTCGCGGGGATCGAGCGTGACAAGTTTTGCATCACTCAGGGTAAGGACAGCCTACTGATTTTCGGCGACGAAAGGGCATCGCACGACGTGCACTGCAAGATATGCGGAAGCCTGATGTTTTCAGTGGTTCGTGATGGGGAGTTCGTGCACGTCACTTTGGGAACGCTCGACGACACGCCCGCTATTCGTCCGAGTGCACACATTTTTGTCGGTTCCAAGGCACCGTGGTATTCCATAAACGACCAGTTACCACAACACCACGAATTCGGGTAACGACTGCGCAGCAGCATGGTTCAAGAAGCACTGTGAAGACTCTAACGAACATCCTCGGCGCGAGCCCGGCGGCGCGCTGATCCGTTTCGAGGGCTGCAGTCGAAGGCAGCAAGCGGGCCGGTTTCAGCCGGTCGGGGAATAGCCTCGGCCGGGCAATGACAGACGAACATGAGACAGTTGCGCTCAATGCTCGACTGATTGATTGCAGCAGGATTGCTGCGATTCAGACCAGCGAGTGGACCGATCACGCGGTCGCCGTCATGCCCTGCGTTACACCGAGGTTCGATGCAATTGGAATCGCCCTGCGGCGATCCTCAGCAACTCCGTCTGCTCTTTAAGTGACGCCGCGGCGGCCGCCGCCTGCTCGACCAGCGCTGCGTTCTGCTGGGACATTTCGTCAAACTGCGACACCGCGCGATTCACTTCTTCGATACCGTTGCTTTGTTCGGCGGAAGCCGTCGCAATTTCGTTCATGATCGCCGTCACGCGGCGCACGGCGGTACGCACCTCGCCGATCGTCTCGCCCGCCTTGCCGACGAGCCGCGAGCCATCCGCTACGCGCGCGGTCGAGTTGCCGATCAGTTCCTTGATTTCCTTCGCCGCCACCGCCGAGCGCTGCGCAAGCGTGCGCACTTCGCCCGCGACAACCGCGAAGCCGCGTCCCTGCTCACCTGCACGCGCGGCTTCCACGGCAGCGTTCAGCGCGAGGATGTTGGTCTGAAACGCGATCCCTTCGATGACGGTGATGATTTCGCTCATCTTGCGGGCGCTGCCGTCGATCTCGCCCATCGTTGCGATCACCTGATCAACCACATCGGCGCCCGCGGCGGCCATGTCGTTGGTCAATTGGGCGAGCGCCTGACCCTGCCGCGCGTGCTCCGCGTTCTGCGTGACCGCGCCAGTCAGTTGTTCCATGCTGGCGGCCGTCTCTTCCACTGACGCAGCCTGCGATTCCGTGCGCTGCGACAGGTCGTTGTTGCCCGCCGAAATCTGATGCGTCGCTGCCGCGATCGAATCCGTGCCGCGCGCAATCTGCTCGATCATCGCGGCGATGCCGTCCTGCATGGTGCCGACGCTGGCAACGAGCTTGCCCATTTCATCGGGGGAATCGAACTGCAACTTGCCGCTCATGTCGCCCTTGGCAATCCGTTCGAAGTGACGCACTGTCAGATCGAGCGGGCGCGAGATCGCACGCAACAAGGTGAAGCCGCTCGTGACGCAGGCGATCAGACCGAGCGCGATCGCCAGCAGCGTGAAAGCCAGCAAGGTGTTGTAGCGGTCCTGCGCCGACTGGTAACGCGTCGCGCCTTGCTCGTTGCGAAACTTGTCGAGCGTAGCCGTCTTTTGCGTCAACGCGGCGGCGAGCGGCGGGACACCTGCCATCGCCAGCCTGTCGGCGGTGGCGTGGTCGCCCTTGCGCATGGCATCGACCATCGGCTGGATTGCGTTGCTCAATAGCGCGCTGCGGGCGTCCGCGACTGCTTTCGACAGTGCTGCTTCCTCGTCCGAAGCTGGCAGCGCCTGGTATGCTGCCCAGGCCGAGTTGGATACTGCGAGGTAGTTGAGCGCCTTTTCGAGCAGCGCGGGCGTATCCGGCGACTCCGGATGGAGGAGCACGCGATCGAGGGTTGTGCGAACGACCGTGAGGTTCAGGTTGGACCGGCCGAGCGCAGTGGCGGCTGCGACGTCGTTCATATACGCCTGCTTGACCGTGCCGTTCGACACCCGCATACCGGCGATGCCAAAGAAGCCCGTCACCGCCAGCAATGCGCCAAGCAGCGTCAGCGTCGCCAGCAGGCGAAATTTGATCGTCATATTCAGGCGCATGCCGGTCTGTTCTCTGTATAGGTCAAGACTGGTTATCGGCAGACGGTCCCGACTCCTTGACGCTCGCAGGGGAATCCAGCGTATGCCCGATCTCGATCAGCGTCGCAGGCCATTTCGCGTCGTCGAAAACGCGGTTCCAACCAGCGACAGCGATCGTCGCGAGGCCAATGCCGGGCGTCATCGAAGTGACGCGTATCTGTGCAGCAAACGGCCTATACCGGGCGGATGCGCTTCGTCGCCGAGGCCGCGTCGAACGCAGCGCCGGATCGACTGTCTCGCCAAAGGCGATTTGCCGCGCCAGAGCGGACGGTCATCCGCCAGTCCCGCACGCGCTCCGTTGCGCTCGACGTGCCGTTAGCACGGGTCACTCACCTCCGGCAGTCGTTCCATCAGCGGCCAGCGGAGTTTTATCCGCGTTGCATGCCTGCAAGCACGGACGTCCCACGGCGGGCCCGCGAAGCCAGGATCTGCCTGATTGCCGCCAGCGACTGTTCGCCCGTCGCGCTTGGCGTGTGCCGACACTGCGCGCTGAAACGTGGTGCGGTCACCCCGAGTGTCCGGCATACCATCGAGAGGTACGGTTTCGACGGGCCGCACCGCCGCGCCGCGGCCATGATGGCTGCATCGCCAACATGCTCGCGCAACCACGCAAGCGTGCGACGGTCCCGCTCATTTTGCACACGAACCAGATGCTCCATGACATCCTCCAGAACTGTATATGCAAACATACTGTATATATATACAGTCAAGAGGCGATTTTCAAGCTAACGTTGCGAACCTGTTACCGGCATCGGTAGGAATGTGCCGCAGTGTGGGACGACGCGGCCGGGCGGCGGTGCTCAAGGCTCTGGCGCCTCGTTTCGGCGAGCGGGCATGATCAGGCTCTCGGGCAACGAAGAGTGAAGATCGCGAACCCCTCTCAGCCGGCACGGGCAGCGCCTTCGCCGTGTTGCCTGCGCAGAACGCCACGGGCAACTGGATCAAGATCGTCCAGCGCCTGCCGGTGCGCATCCAGCTCGACCAGCGTGAGCTTGCGGCCCACCCGTTGCGGATCGGCCTGTCGAAGCAGGTCGATGCCGATAGCCACAACGATTCCGGCACACAGCTCGGCGCGGCTGGCACGACGGCCTATCACACCGACACTTTGCGCAGTACGGGGCGCAGGCGGATGCGGAGATCGCGAAGATCATCGGCGAGAATGAGGTGGCGTCGCATGCGGGCGCCGCGAAATCGCCGGTAAAGAATGTGGCGACTCGCAGCCAGGCGCGCAACGCGGGCTGACGACGTGCCAACCGTTGGGAGCTCCGCAAGCACGGGCAGGAAGTTACTGTGCCGGAAGATCGGTGCCCGTTCATCCCCGGGCTCTGTCTGTACTATCCCGGGCATCGCCACGTCTCATCCGAGTTCGAATGAGGTAATCCCGAACACCCGCGCAATCGGAATCGCCGGAGGCTCTTTCGTATACATCCTTGCCGTTTCGAAGGTGCTCACCATACCGTGTCGTTCAGCCATGGCGATGGCCACGGCGTTGCTCTCCGGCACATCGATCGAGACCGTCTCATCCGGACAGCAGGAAAGCAGTGCGTTGAACAGTTCCTCGCCAGTGCGTTCGTCGTCGGCAAAGAGCGGGCCGATCTTGCGGCCCTGGCGGCATTTGCGCAGCACACCGTAGCCACGAATCCGGCCTTCGCGCATGGCGGCGAGCGCGACAACATCAGGCTGGGCAATCCATGCAGTCAGAAAATTTGAGCGGGGTGCAGGGAACAATTGCCGGTCATACTCGGCCAATTGATTGAATGGCACGTCAGCGAGATTGCAGGTTGCTGCGCTTCCTGCACCGCGTGCGACGCCGCGAAAGCGGATGTTGCGATGTGCAAGCCGAAATTCGGACTTTCTATAATTCGCCTGCTGCGCGACGACTCCGTCAAGGCCGATGTTGCGCTCGCCCAGGTAGGCCATTGCGTGTCGCCAGATTCGAAGCCCGAGTCCTTTGCCTCGAAAATCCGGTCTGACGATGTACAGGCCGATAAAGCCGAAATGCTCGTCATAGGCGACAGCGGAGATCGAGCCGATCGGCTCGCCGTGCAATTCCCCAACGAAAAATCCACGCGGGTCTGCGGCCTGGAAGCAGGCCGCATCGTGGCAACCGGGATTCCAGCCTTCCTGTGCCGCCCACTCGATCGCCAGTGCGACCTCTTCAGCCTTCATGGGGCGAACGATGTATTCCCGTTCCCCATCCGCGATTCTGTTCACGACGCCTCCATGACCGGCTTCTGCCGCGCGTCAGGTCTGCACCAATGGCGCTTCCACGGCCATCGAGCGTGCATCGCGCAGCCGGTACGCAGGTTGGCATTATGAACCTGACGTACGGCCTTCAGGTGGAAGGCAGAGGTGGCGGCGATCACAACGGTCATCGGCGGCCTTCTCCGGAGGCCATGCGAAACACCGAGATACCCTCCATAGGATCCAGTGTTTCGCGCCAGGGTGCCCGTTGCAACAAGCGCGCCGTATCTTCGTAACCTGCAAGCCAGCGGCGTTTGATGCCACTCGACGAAAAATCGATATCCCTGTTCAGGTCGTCGTTATCGAATGCCGGCGCGTCGAGTTCCAGGACCTGCATCGTCGTGCCACATCCCCAGGCGAGGAGTTCCTGAACCTCCGGAGCACCGCGTTTCTCTTCAGGGAAGTGCTTGCCGAGTTCACGAATCACATGGCGAAGTCGGTGAATCTGCTTCTGTCGATCAAGATGGCTTTCGGCGCGACTCGAATACTGAATGTCGCGTTGCCGGCTCATCACCTGCAAGATGGATTCGGGTTCTGGACCGCTCGAAGGCCACAACTGCACCGAGAAAATCACCGAGTCGCGTCGCGGCCGGTCGTCGAGCACAGCTTCGAGCGGTGTATTCGAATAGACGCCGCCGTCCCAGTACGATTCGCCTTCCAGTCGCACCGAAGGAAAGCCGGGCGGGAAAGCGGCGGATGCCATCACGTGCTCGACGTCCATCGGCGCGTCGCGATTGGTGAAATACCGCATACGTCCGCTTTGGACATTGACTGTACCGACGGTCAGCCGCGTTGCTTTCTCGTTCAGGTATTCAAAATCGACCAGCGACGACAGGGTTTCACGCAGTGGTCCCGTCGAATAGAACGACGCCCGGTCGGCACGAACATGCGTCTGAATGCCGGCCCAGAACTCTAAACGCGGGGTAAAGAACGACGGCACGCCCCGTGTGACAGTGGCGAAGTCGCGCAGCCAGTTCGCGAGTCCCGGCAGCCAGCTTGCCGCCTCGACGCCATGACATGCCACACCGTTCCAGAACTGGGTCAATCGCGCGATTCGGTTTTCCGGCTTGTTGCCTGCGATGATCGCGCCATTGACCGCGCCGATCGACGTGCCGATCACCCAGTGAGGTTCGACCTTGCCGTCATGGAGTGCCTGATACACACCCGCCTGGTAAGCGCCGAGCGCACCGCCTCCCTGAAAAACCAGGACGATCTGGCCGGGAATATCCGGCGCGCCGTCGCGCTCGCCGTGCGTGTTGTCGCCCATGATCGCCCTCCTGGACTAACGCTGCAGTGCTGGTGATTTTGCCACGGGATGTTCGGCGCAACGGGAAAGCTGGATTGCGGGCCGCGACTGCGGCGCAGCAAAATCGCACCTATGTGGCACAGCAACGATACACCGACGCTAAAGCCGACCGGCTTCCATGAGCGCGAGCATCTGGACGGCTGCATCACCCGCACATTCGACGATCTCTTCTTCGCTGGGGCTTTTCAAGCCGAGCAACGCATCGTCGAAAAGCGTGGCTTTCAGGAGTGCTGCGAAGGTTGCCGCGGCGTGGTCCTTGTCTCTGACTTCCCAGCCCGTGACTGGCAGCCATCGGTCAAGGTAGCTTGTGAACAGTGCGTCGCGCGTACCCGTCACCTCCTCGCGATAGCGGCGCGCCAGTTCGGGGAAGCGAGGCGCGTCCCGCGTCACGACGCGATAAAGGGCCAACTGTTCGTCCGAAAGAGCGTGCCGTAGATATTCCCCGCCCGCAATTGGCAATGCGACGGCCGGAGGTTCGCGAAGCCAGGCTGGCTCGCCGGGTTCGGCGGGTTCCGACGCGCCAGCCGGCTGAGTGCCGGACGGCGAGCAGGCCGCCTGCATCACTGCGCTGAACAGATCGTCTTTGCTCTCGAAGTGACGGTATAGCGTCTTGATGGACACACCGGCGTCCGCGGCGATGCGGTTGACCGAGCTTTCGGCATAGCCGTTTTCAAGGAAGGCCCGCAGCGCGGCGTCGACGATCAGGGTTCGCTTGCGCGACATCAGCGCCGCTTTCGGATTGTCATCCGACCAGGTCTTGACCATATGTGTCCCTCTTTTATCCGCTTGACGAATGATACGACAGCGATCACTATACAACAAACGACAGCGATCACTGTCGCGTGTGTGCCGGGTCGATATTATCGTTGGGAAGGGCTCGGTTCCCATGTGAACTTTTTTGATGGACATCCAGATGAGCAATCCCCTTGCACAACCGCTGCGGTTACCCGGCGGCGCCATTCTCGCAAACCGCCTCGCCAAGGCAGCCATGAGCGAAGGCATGGCCGATGCCAACAATCATTCGACACCGCGCCTTGAAGCGTTGTACCGGCGCTGGGCGCGCTCGGGCGCTGGACTGCTTCTCTCCGGCAACATCCAGGTCGACCGGTGGCATCTCGAGCGCCCGGGCAATATCGTCATCGACGACGACAGCGGGCAGGAGCAACTCGCGCGACTCGCCGCGGCTGGAACGTCGGAAGGCGCCCATTTCTGGGCCCAGCTCGGTCATACCGGGCGCCAGGTGCAAGACGCGATCAATAGCTCGCCACTTGCGCCTTCTTCAGTGGATATCGACGTCATGCGGGGCGCCGGGTTCTCGTTTGCCACGCCGCGTGAGATGACCGAGGAGCAGATCCAGCAGGCTATCGGGCAATTCGCCTTTGCGGCTGGGAAAGTGCGCGAGGCCGGTTTCACCGGTGTGTCACTGCACGGGGCGCACGGCTATCTGATTTCGCAGTTCCTTAGCCCGCTTGCCAACAAGCGCACAGACCGCTGGGGTGGTTCGCTTGAAAATCGCTTCCGTTTCGTGCTGGAGGTCCTGGTTGCGGTTCGCCGCGCCGTTGGTCCCGACTTTCCGGTTGCGCTGAAGCTCAATTCATCTGATTTCCAGAAGGGCGGATTCACCAACGCCGAGTGCATCGAACTCGTCAAGAAGCTCAACGATTCGTCGCTCGATCTGCTCGAGCTATCGGGCGGATCGCTCGAGCAACCGAAGATGGCCGGCCTCACGCTCAAGGACGAGGGAGAAGATGTGCCACGCGAAAGTACTGTCAGGCGCGAAGCATTCTTTGTGGACTTCGCGGCAGCGGTTCGTGCAGCGGCGACGATGCCGGTGATGGTGGTCGGTGGATTTCGCACGACGGCAGCCATGATCGAATCGCTTGAACGCGGTGAACTGGATGTCATCGGGCTCGGCCGTCCGATCATTGCCGATCCTGAAGTTCCGAAGCGCATTCTCTCCGGTGAAGTTGATCGCGCGCCCAGCCCTGAAGCTGCGCTCCATCCGTTTCACCTCCTGCCGTGGAACAACATGCAACTCGAGCGTCTGGCAGACGGGCTCGACCCGGATTTGTCGCTGGAGGGTGCCGATGCCGTGGCGCACTTCACGGAGCTCGAGACGCGCAACATGGCCGCATTGCTGCAGCATCGGGCTTAAGCCATTGTCCGATCTGGAGTACCGGTTTTTCGTTTCGCGACGCGATTGAGCGGTGCGTGAAACCGACATCGCGTTTTTCTGCTGAGTGGCAGCCTCGCCCGAACGCCGTCTTGCAACACGGGGCGTTCGGGGATGCTGCTCAGACAAACTCAGTCACGCGCGCTGCTATTTGTATTCGACCAGCACTTCGCGGTATGGCTTGCTACCCTCGTTGCGTGCTTTGTGCGTCGCGGGAACCTTGGCACCCTTGCCGATCTCGGACAGCACTTCCAGATACCCATTCTCGCATTTGAGTGAGTAAATCGCGCCTGTCGGCACGTCGAAGATGCCGAGATCCCCGCCGTTTTCGTCGAATATATGCAAGGGTGCACCTTCGATCGCGTACCACATGTAGGAATGCGTGTGGGTGTGTACGGGTGTTTCCTCGCCTGGTGCGAGAACGAAGTTCCATACGATGACCTTGTCATTCTCAAACACTTTTTCACTGCCGACGCCAGCCATGATCGTCTCCTTGAGTGTGCAAATTTAGTGAGGGGCATCCTGCATTGCAGCAAACGCCATTCACGTTCTGACTTCGAAACGTGTTTGACGGCCGCTGGCCATCATTCGATAGCTGCGGTGCGAGAGAGCCTGTATGCAGAGTAGGCGAATGTCCCACTTGTCGTGGTCCCGGCCATATGGAAACTTGTCGGCGACGAGGCCGATTTGTCATTCCGTATGGTGATCTTTTTTGCGCGAAGCGGCCGAGACAGTGGGAACGCTTTTGAATTCATCGGGACGGCAGGAGGCAATCACCATGTCGGAACCTTTACGAATCATTCACGGGCCGTTCGGACGAGTGGCGCTGCTGCTGCTGGACAAAAGCATGGTCCTCCATGCGCATCGGGTTTCCCACGTCATCTTTAAAGAGGGCGGTCCTGACATAGGGTTCGGGGTCCGCAACCGTGAGTATGTTTTGTCAGACAAGAACGTGCTGCTGGTGAATGCGTGGGAGCCGCATTTCTATGAGCATCGCCCGCAATCGCAGCCCACGGTGCTGCTCGCACTTTATCTGGAGCCGGACTGGTTGAGAGATGTCGACCGGCGTTTCGCGTACAGTATTCATCCCCGCTTCTTTCCGAACTCGTCCGTGTTGTTGCAGGGCAAGCTCAGCCGCCTTCATTCTGACCTGCTCGATATTCTGACCGACCGCGAAGGCCGGTCGCTTCAAGCGGTCCACGGACTGATCGCCGACTTGACCGGTGAACTGGTCGGTCCATCGTCCCGCGGGAACACACTTTCAGCAGCCGGACTCGTTGGTGGTATCGCGTACGACATCAGGATTCGTCGTGCGATCGACGCAATGAAAGAGGTGAGGGGTATCACGCCCGACTTCGACGATCTTGCACAAAGGGTTGGGCTATCGCGTCCGCATTTCTTCCATCTATTCCGCAAGCAGACAGGCATGACGCCGGCGACTTTCAGCAGCATGCTGAAGATGGATCTGTCGATCGAAAATGTTTCGCAGCAAACCATGGCGCTTCAGGATATCGCGCTCAATCTGGGGTTTGACTCGCCGGGAAACTTCACGCGTTTCTTTGTTCGTCAGCAAGGCGTGACACCCAGCCAATACAGACGCAACGTCCAATATGTTCCCGCGCAAGGGTAGTGACCGGCCGAGCGTGTCAAGTTTCAGTCACTTATCTTCGGCGGCCGAGTCGCCGCTCCCGGTATGGTGTGAGATGTACCTCTATACCGATCATGTCCGACCACGCGTGCTCGCGGCAAATCATGTCAGCGAGCACCGATTAGGCGATACCTCCCAACTTCAATGCATCGACGGCCATATGTGCGCCGAGGGTAACCAGAACGATTCCCATAGTCCAGCGTTGAGCCAGCAAGAGTCTCGGACGGCAGGCTAGGAACGTTGCCATGCTGCCGGAGCAGATCGCCACGAGGCCATTGACCGACGCGAACGCGACAATCAACGACGAACCGAGTACGAGCGATTGCCTGAGAACGCTGCCTTGCTGATAGTCGATGAATTGCGGCAGGAGTGACAGAAAGATCATTGCGAGCTTGGGATTCAACAGGCTGGTCGTTGCGCCCATCGCGAAGAGCCGGCGGGGCTTTTCGCGAGGCAGATCGCGAACCTCCAGCGGAGAACGGCCTCCAGGCTTCACGGCCTGCCACGCCAGATAGAACAGATACACAGCGCCCCCTGCGCCCAAAACGCCGCCTGCATAGGGCACGCTCAGGAAGAACGCCGTGATGCCGAACGCTGCCCCAAACATATAGAAGAGGTATCCGAGCATCACGCCCGCAAGCGAAATGAGCCCGGCCGTTCGTCCTTGCGCAATCGAGCGCGACATCACGTAGATCATGTTCGGGCCCAGTGTCACCGCAAGCAATCCGCCGACCACCAGAAATCCATAAATCGATACCGCAGCGCGCATTTTCGCGGGCTCCATCAAATGGTCATCGGTCGTAGTATCGGTTCGATGCATGCTTTAGTAAAACGCATTAAACTGAATCTATTATTCAGATTTTCTGACTAAAATGAAAAAGCTTGATCTGGACGTGCTCGAAATGGTGGTGGCGATCGCCGATACGGGATCGTTTGTTCGAGGGGCGGAGTCCGTGCATCGGTCGCCGTCGGCGGTGAGCATGCAGATCAAGGCGCTTGAAGAAGCACTGGGAAAGCCGCTCTTCGAGCGAAGCACCCGCAACGTAGCGATTACGACGGAGGGAAAGACGCTTCTGGACTACGGCCGTCGCATGCTTGCGATGCGTGATGAAGCATGGGCGTCGGTGGTTCGCCCGGAGATGAAGGGCCGCGTCACCATCGGCGTTCCTGACGACTACGCTTCGTCGTTGCTGCCGCAGGTTCTGGCAAAGTTCGCGGTTGCTCATCCGCGCGTAGAAATTCGGGTGATCGGTCTGCCAAGCAGTGCGCTCGCTCCACTGCTTAGAGACAACACGCTCGACCTGGCCTGTATCACGAAAACAAGGGGCATCGCGGGCGAATTCATCCGGTTCGAGCCGATGGTTTGGGCCGGGTCGCCCGCAAGAAAAGTGTGGAAAGAGCGCCCGCTTTCAATCGCCGTTTTCGCGCAGGGAAGTACTGCACGCGCCAATGCCATCAGCGCGCTCCAAAGGGAAAATATTAAGTATCGTATGTCCTACGAGAGCCCGAGCTTGTTGGGCCTTATCAGCATGGTCGAAGCAGGGCTCGCGATAGCGCCTCTTGCAAGATGCAGCATACCGGGACACCTCGTTCAGCTCTCGCAGAACGAAGGGTTGCCGCCACTGAATGACCTCGAAGTCGTCCTTGCCCGCAGTGGGCGCTCCGGGCGACCGCCCTGTGATTTTCTCGCTGAACAGATTCTGGCTGAATTGAGGAACTGAGCCGGTCGCTGGATGGCCGAATATCGCCGCTCGTAAGCGGCTATTGCCTTCAATTCAGTGCCGCCTTGCGTTGGGATCGATCTGGGACCTTCGATGTTTGAGGGAACAGGTCCGAGCGATCACTCATGGCGGGAGTAGCGACTTCATCTCAACGAGCAAAGAGGAGTCCAGTTCAGCCTCCGTGCAGTAGCACGAAGTGCGGCTTAGGCGACGGGCCGCTGAAGCGACTGTCTCGGCCGCATTCTGACGGCACCTTGCAGCGCATTGGATCTAGCGGCACAACGTCACTTTAGAAGCGGCGCTTGTGAATGCCGTCGCGGCCCGGTATCGCTCCCGTTATGCCACGACGTGACATTCCCGGCAGCATCTACAGCCAGCGCCAAATGCCCGCCGGCCAACCGGCAAGTGGAATATGCGCCCAAGTCCCTGCGAGCCAAACGACAAGGCCCCCCAAAAGCGCGTGCAAGCCGAACCCGCCCAGCCGCGCACGGCCGGCGGCGATCGCCGCGAATGGCAGGTAGCTTGTCTTCGACTCCCACTCAGGCCACAGATCGGGCTGCAGCCGCTGCTTCTTCCGATCCTGCAATGCGGCGCCGACCAGCGCGAGCACGACCATGGCGGCTGCAAGTACGATGTTCCTGGTTACCGGGAACACGGCGATATGGCACAGTCCCCAAAGCGCGAACGACCACATCATCGGGTGGCGCGTCACCGCGTACACGCCGCGCGCCGTTTCAGGGAACGAGCCGGGACGGCCGCCAGTGGCCAGCGCCGGATTGCGGATCAGGGAGCCCATCAGGAGGATCGACGCGATCAGCATGAGCACAGTCGCAACCGCCCAGAGCCCGTCTCCGACCGGCCATAGTGGCGCGGAGATTGGCGCCTTTCGGTAAGCCAGGATCAGCCAGCCGAATGTCAGGATCGCAACCAGCGAATAGACACCCTGGAACCCCCTTTCACCCATTGCGCGGACCAAACCCCCGCGCAGCGGATGGGACAGGAGAAAGTGGCTCCCCACGAAGGCGACTGCCGCCGCCACAACTGCATCGATGCTTCCCATTGGCCGGGCTCCTCAAGTCATATCGTCGGCTGACCGTGTGCCGTGTGCAGTGGAGAATACTACTTCGTGTGCTGCAAAGACCGAGTTGACCTTCGCGACATTTCGATTTACTGGGTGTCGGCGCTGGCCGCCGCGCGCATCCGTTCGCGCAAAGTCGGAACCCGCTCGGGTTGATTTCATGCTTCGGGCAACGCCCGCGCTACACGAGGAGTACAGCGTCCATCGCAGGCAGATAACTGTTGAAGCCCGCTTCCACGAGGGCTGCGCGTACACGTTCGAGTTCGCGTCGTGTGTCTTCGTTAGTCGGGTCTTGCTTCGCATGAGCGAGACCACGGCCGCGAGCCGCGAACAACTCCGCCCACGGCAACGGCTCGACGCGCGTGTAGTCTTCGAGGGCGCTGACATAGCACAATGCGCCTGACGGCTCGCCGGCGGTCAGCATCGCTTCAATGGCGTCGCGGTAGAACCACAAATGGTTGTGGCCAACCGCGCCGCGCCGCAACATCCCGGCGCCTTCGGCAAGCAGACGCATGCGCTCGCCATCGTCCTCGACTGCGCGGCTCAGTGCGCCCACGGCCTTGGGTGCGGAGAATTGAGTTCCCACTTCGCGGCAAATCGCGAGTGCTTCACGTAGCAACTGCGCGGCCTCTCGCCGATGCCCGCTATCGAGCAGCACGCGCGCTCGCATTTCCATGTTCTGCGCTTCGAAGCGACGTGCTCCCAGTTGACGGATGATCTGCAACTCGCGCTCGAGATGGACGAGCGCGCCATTCATGTCGCCCATTTCATAGCATGCAAAAACACCCAGCGTTTCGCACAGCATTTGCGCGCGCGGCTGGCCGACCAGCGCGGCGGCGTGTGCGGCGGCGCTTGCGTCTTCGCGTGCCGCGAATGCCTCGTTGAGGTAGATCCGGCTGAAGCCTGCCATCGAACGATTGGCAACCTCGACGCGGCCGAAGCCATGTTCGCGACTCAATGCGACGCACCGGCTAAAGTGCTCGAAAGCGGTGCGCATACGTCCTTGCGCGTAGGCAGCATCCGCGAGGCCGCCGAGCGCCCGCGCCTCCGCTTCCGGCAAGCCGAGGCGCTGTGCATAGGCGAGGCCATGCTCGTGCTCGATGCGGCAATCTTCGATTCTGCCGAGCGGAAAGAGGATGTTGCCGCGAAGATGATGCAGGCGCGCGAGTTCAGCCACCTTGTTCAGCCGTTGCGCCACTTGCTGGGCTGCGTCGAGCAGTGAGAGGGCTTCGTCGAGACCTTCGCTCACGCGCAGACCCTCGGCGAGCCCAAGCTGGGCCTGACAGAGATCCCCGTCGTCGGGAGCGGCGGCCACGGCCGCCCGGTACGTCGCGATCGACGCTGCGATGTCGCCGAGATCTCGCTGGAGTTCGCCCTTGAAACAGGTCAGGGCGTGGCGATCCGTATCCCTTTGCGCGATTTGCAGACCTCGCTCGACTAGCCGGAATGCCGCTTCGGTCAAGTAGGTCGCGCGTTGTGCGATTGCCGCGTCGAGGTAGGCCTGCGGTGCCCGTTCGTCCTCGGCGCGATCGAGATGCTGGGCGCGCAGTACGGGGTCGGCCGCGGCAAACCAGTCGGCTGCCCGGCGATGCAACTCGCGCCGGCGCGAGCGCAGCAACGTCGAGTAGGTGCTCTCCTGGATGAGCGCGTGGGCAAAAAGGAAGTCTTCGCCCTCGGGTAACACAAGCGCGTTGGCGACGAGCCCATGACAAACGTAGTCTGGCGCATCGATCAGACGCCGCAGCAAGGCGAGCCCAAAGCGCTGTCCAATCACCGCGGCAGCCTGGAAAGCCTCGCGGTCTCGCGATGACAGCCTGTCCATGCGAGCCAGCACGAGGCTCTGGATCGTTGCGGGGACCGCCTCGACGCTGCCTTCCTCGGCGTTATGCAGGAGCTGCTCGAGGAACAGCGGGTTGCCGCCGGCTCGTTCGATGCACGCGAGCGCGACGCGCTGGCTCGCATCGATAAACGTGCCGGCAAGCTTCAGCGCCTCCTCGCTGCGCAGCGGACCCAGATCGATTGTGGCGAAAGAAGTGCCGTGGCAACTTGCTCGCCATCCCGCGTCGAGCGGATCGCCGTCCACCCGCGAAGTCATCACAAGCAGGCCCGGACCGTTCGCGATGGCCACGGCGAAGGCGGCCAGGTAGCCGAGCACCTGTGGGTCGGCCCAATGAAGGTCTTCCACGACAATCATGGTGGGCTTGTGGCGGCAGACATCCTCCGCGATCGCCGCTGCAACCGCGCGCTTGCCGCGCGTGCGTGCGGTATTGTCCATCGCGTCGTAAAGCGTGCGCCACTCCCCGGTTTGCGTGAGGTCGAGGATGTCATGAAGAAACATGAGCTGATCACGGCTGACAGCCTCGGATGCGACCACCCGTTCCGCGGCGGCGCGCCGTTCATCCGAGCCGGCCGCAGACGACAGGCCCAACAGGCTGCCGACAATCGTGCGGATCGGGGCTTGGCCTTTGCCCATGCCAAAATCCAGCACGAGCCCGCGATGACTCGCGAAGCCCAGCGTTTCGACGAACCGGCGCATCTCTTCGACGAGCCGTGTCTTGCCGATGCCAGCCTCACCGCGCACATAGACGACGTGACCGGCCCGCTGTTCGAGGCACGCGTGGGCCAGGCCCTTGAACTGCTCGAACTCGGCCCGGCGGCCGACAAAAACGCTGCGGCTGGCGCTAACGGGTTCGAGCGCGAGACCGCGTAGACGCCACACGTGCACCGGCAAGTCAATTCCCTTGAAGCGCATCTCGCCGACGGCTTCGCTCATAACAGAGTCACCGAGCGCGCGATGGACTCCCTCCGAGAGCAGCGTCTCACCCGGGCCGGCGGCGGCGACCAGCCGCGCGGCGAGGTTCACGGAGTCGCCGAGCACCGTGTAGTCCTGAACATCCGCGCGCTCGAGCGGACCCGCGACCACCTCTCCACTGGCGATGCCCACATGCGCCCTCAGCGCAGGCGACGCTTGCCCGCCCAGTTCGTTAAGTGCCTCATGAATCTCCAATGCCGCGCGCGCCGCGCGCAGCGGATCGGTGTCGTGCGCGAGCGGCGCGCCGAAGATGGCCATCACGGCATCGCCGATGTGCTTGTCGATCGTCCCGCCGTAGCCGAGGACGATTCGGTCGACGAGCGCTGTATAGCGACCGGTCAACTCGCGCAACTCTTCAGGATCGAGCGTTTGCGACAGCGCGGTAAAACCGCACAGATCGGCGAACAGAATCGTGACTTGCCGGCGCTCGCTCACAGGCGCACCCACAGCGGGCGGTGGTGTGCACAGCGTGGCGGCGCGCTGGTCGGCAATCGCCGCCAACAGGCGCTTGCGGTGGCCGAGCGAGAGGACGCCAAGCTCCTTGAGGTCCGCGTCGTCGAGCTGCTCCAGCAGGGCGAGATCGATGTCATTCGCGGCAAATGCCGGTGCATATTGTTCAAGTCCCAATGCATGCAGCCACTGACCGATATCCATCGCCGCCGCCTAACCCGATGTGTTCGAACGTGCCCATTGCGTCGCAAGGCGGTCTGCCGGATTGAATGTCCGCCGGGCCGCGTTGCATCCACCTGTCATACTAATTAATCGATGCACCGCCCTTAGCCGGACGATGAGCGTTGCAAGGTATGCCGTGTCCAAGGCACTCCTGACAAAAATACAGTGTACGTTCAGCCTGAAGGAGATGTGTGACGTGCGGCAGTGCGTTTGACACTGGTCGAGGCCGCGATGGATACTGGACAACGAATCGGGCACGGTCTCGGGCGAAGAGGCAAGCAATGTCTGTCGCTCGTCATCCGCAACGATGGGTGACGTTCGAACCCGGCGCAACCGCAGCTCGGGGCGCGAACTGCTCAGTCCAGGCGAGCTTGTGTCCGCCCTCACGGGAAACACTGTGAAGCCAGCTACGACAGGTTCCTCATCCGAGGTCCGATCCGGTTTGCGCATCCGGGGGCTGGCCGGAGATCTGACGGCCGGCATGGTGTCGATGCTGGTCATGCTCTCTTACGCAATGAGTCTCGGCACGCTGATCTTCAGCGCGGATCTCGCGCATTACGCCGGGCTTGGCGTACCCACCGCCTTCATCAGTTGCGTCGTGACGGCACTCGTGATCGCGTTGATGAGTTCGATGCGCATGAATATCGCCGGACCCGACGGCAACGCGGCGGCCTTTCTTGCCGGTGTCGCGGCAGGCGTCGCGAGCAGCGTGCGGGCTGACGGTGGCACACCGCAGACCATCCTGTTGACGGTACTGTTCGCGATTGCGTTGTGTTCGGTGGTGACGGGCGTCATTCTGTATGCGGTCGGCTCGTCCAGGCGCAGCCGTTCCCTGCAATTCCTGCCTTACCCGGTCGTGGGCGGTTTCCTTGCCGGCACGGGCTATCTGCTGCTGGCGGGCGCGTTTCGAGTCGTGACCGGCGAGCCGTTGAGCTGGCACACATTGCCGCTGGTGACGCATCTGAACTGGCTGGTGTGGACGCCCGCTTTCGTGGTGGGTACGTTAGCCACACTGCTGACGCACACCTGGAAACATGCAGCGGCGTTACCGATCACCCTTGCACTCGGCATCGCGCTGTTCTACGTGCTGCTGTTTGTCTCAGGCCTGTCGATCGACGACGCCCGCGAGACGCGCCTGTTGCTTCCGCGCGTGCCACTGCACCCCTTTCGGATTCCCGAGCTGCACCTGCCAGCATCGCTGGCGCACGGAAGTGTCGACTGGTCCGCAATTGCCGCGCACTTGCCGGAGACATTCGTTGTCACGTCGATCGCGGCCATCACGATCCTGATGAATTCGACGGCGATTGGCACGGCCACCGGAGAAGACATCGATCTGAACCGCGAGATGCGCGCAGCCGGCATCGCCAACATCGCGAGCGGGATGCTGGGCGGGATGGTTGGTTACCAGTCGTTCAACCGATCGATGCTCAACGCCCGTGCGGGCGCGACCAGTCGTCTGGCGGGCGTATTCGCGGCCCTCGCGTGCCTGTTCGTGCTGGCCGTCTCGCCTGGCCTGGTGGCGCTATTCCCGGTGCCGGTACTGGTCGGGCTGCAACTCTTCATGGGACTGCGTCTGTTGATCCAGTGGCTGATTGGTGCGTACGGCAAGCTCAATTGGCACGAGTATCTGCTTGTACCGCTTATCCTGGGAGCGATTGCGTTCTATGGCGTCGTCACGGGTGTGGTGGCGGGGGTCATCGCCGCATGTGTGATGTTCGCCCTGCTGTACGGCCGCGTCAGTTGCGTTCGGATGGAGTTCGATGGCAGTACACGCGCATCGAATGTCGAGCGCAGTATCGAGGCAACCAGACGGCTGCAGGAACTCGGCGCACAGGTGTGCGGAACCTGTTTGCAGGGGTTCCTGTTCTTTGGCACGGCCAATTCGATCCTGCACCGGGTGCGCGAACGGTTGGTCAAGCAAAGGGGGATGCCTGTCCGGTTTGTCGTGCTCGACTTTGCTTTGACCAACGGCATGGACGCGTCGGTATCGGCCAGCTTCGTCAAGCTCCGGCAACTGTGCGCGACGAATGATGCGGACCTGGTGTTGACGGGGCTGCCGACACGCTCGCGCGAACTGCTCACGAAGACCGGCACCCTGAACCTCCGGATTCACGAGTTCGCGACGCTGGATGCCGGCCTGGAATGGGTCGAAGATACGCTGCTTGGGTCGGATTTACGCGCGCTGCCTCACGCAGGCGAGGATTTCCAGACGATGCTCGCGCCGCATTTCACACCATGCGCGCTCGACAGACTGCTGGCCCTGCTGGACGTTCGCGAACTGGGCGCGGGGCAGCCGGTATTCCGTCAAGGCGAACCGGGCGACGCTGTGTACTTTGTCGAGCGCGGCCGTGTTGCTGTTTTATTGCCGCTTGCGGGCGGGAGATCCCTCAGGCTGCGCTCGTTCGGGCCGGGTACGATCGTCGGCGAAATGGCGGTGTACACGCAGCAGGCGCGTAGCGCGGACGTTCTCGCGGAGGAGCCCGCGCGCGTGCGGCGTTTGACGCTCGAGTCGTTGCATGCGCTCGAACACGATGATCCGGTGAGCGCACAGCAATTTCATCGCTTCGTAGTCAAGGTCATGGCGTCGCGCCTTGCTGTCGCGGACGAGGCCTTGCGCGCGTTTCATTGACAGGTAGGCCTCGCCAGTGAAAAGCGCCAACAGAAACCTGCCCCGATACCTGACGGCAATATTGGCGTTGTTCGCCGTCATTGCGTTGCTCGTTGTCCCGTTGCCGCAAAAGGTGAGGCTCGACACGCACATCGTTACGGTCGCATCGATTCAACGTCCGCCCGCAGTCGTATTCGACTATGTCACGACACCGGCTCACTGGCCGGTCTGGCATCCGTCATCGCTCGCGGTCAGAGGCGCCGTTGACCATCCGCTGGAACCAGGCGAGCGAGTGGTCGAAGAATTTCTCGTGGCGGGCAGGCGCGGCAGTGTGGTGTGGACGGTCATCGCACGTGAGCCTCCACGCAAGTGGACCATAGAGGGAGTAATCGATCGCAGGCCGGCGGGCAGCGTCACTTATTCACTGACATCGACCGCGGACGGAACACGCTTCGAGCGCGAGTTCACTTATCGCGCGCCGTCTTTGTGGTTCGCGATACTCAACTGGCTTTTTCTGCGCGCGCGGATTCAAGCTGAATCCGACGAGGGAGTGATGCGACTGAAGAGCCTTCTGAACGGCACATCGCAGCATTAGCAATGCTTGCCCGACTGAGTCACTGGACAGCGGGAGTTCGGCGTCGCCGCGTTCCGCGATCGCGTCGGTCATTTCAGTCAGTTCGACCTTGGAGCGCTTGTCGCGAACACTCTAGAGCGGCGACTGCAAAAGGGTGGCTCGCGAAGCAAGCTTCGTGCGGCATGCCGCGTTGCGCGCGGAAATGCGAAGCGCAATTCGCTTGCGGTCACGCGGCGCCCGGTTCGAAACCGAACGGCGAGCGCCGCCATGGTCGCAAGCGGCCGAGGTTCGGTGTGCGCTCGAGGCGAGCAATGAGCAATGCTGCATTCTCTCGCTCACGGCGAGATCGGGCGTATTCAGGCGTCTTCGCCATACGCCACGTTTCGACGTGCGCACCGGTCAGCGCATGCGGAACGCTCCAATCAGTTCACCCGAATCAGGTCCGCCTGGTGTCGCTAGAACAGGGTGCGCTGGCTTGGATCGAATTGTGGATCGGGCGATCTCTGCGTTTGTCGCAGGACCCCCTGATCGTCGAAGTAAAAGTTGTATATCAGATGTTCGATGTTGTTCTCCACGTACCGGTATGACCACACCTCTCTGTTCACGCGCTTGAAGTAGGCGGTTTCGAATGGACGGCCAAAGTTGACGAGCACGTCGTTCCGAGTCCACTTTCCCACTTCCGCCCGATTGAACTCGTTGTCCCGAAGTACTTGCCGAACACTTAGCACTTTGCCGGAAGCGTCGATGTCGGCTGCGGTTGTTGTCATACCCATGGGTTGAGTCGGCCACATCAGGCGCTTGCCGCCGTTCGGCAGATCGTAGGTTTCCTTGGGCGGACCCAGGCGGGCAACGAGTACGGACTGGTCCGCGCCAGCCTCGACCTGCCGGTACGGCTCGGTGCAACCCGTGAGCACCAACACCGCGGTACACACGGTCAGGAATGCAAGTCGGTTAAGCATGGGAGTACTCCGCTACCGGTGATCGGGCCTGGCAACCTCCGTTCTCATCGAGCATTGCGCCGCGCGGCTTGATGAACGAATGCAGGTGCGAGTTGCTGTCAGATGTATTCGCTACGCCTGAAACAATGAAGCTGCGATAGCCGTATTGACCAGTGAGTTGTCTACGCCGCCGCGGGGATTTTCTTGCAAACTTCATTGCTCAACATATCATTGCATAGTGCACGAGAGGCCTATAGGCAATAAAAAAGCGAACCTGCGGGACTGCATCAAAACAACGGATAGCCGCAGACTGCTCGGAAGCGTCAGCCGGATGCCGGACGAGTCGAAATCGCCGACTGGTCTTGCGCTACTGGCGCCCGCGCCGGAGCAACTCGAGGGAGCAATCATGAACGATGTCCCCGCAGTCAACGCCGCTTGCGAGGCAGAGAGCGCGTCGAGCGAAAAGCGCAGCGACGTGCTCCGGCACGAGGCGGAACGCGTGAGCACTGTGTGGCGGGACGCACGCCAACGGACCCGAATGTCGATTGCGAATAGGGCTCGCTCGGGGCCTCTGTCTTCCGATAGTGCGATCCGCAAGTACTGCGAGCGCATCTGGGACGCCCGCGCGATGAAAGTAAACCTTGCCGAGCCATAAAGCCGCGATGGAACGCAGCTACGCATTGCAGCCGGGTTCGAGATTCCCGCCTGGCGCGACGCTCGTATCCGGCGGCGTCAACTTCTGCGTGTTCTGCCGCCACGCAACGGAAGTCGAGCTTCTCATTTACGCCGGTCCGGACAGTCCGGAGCCGTTTCAGGTGATTTCGCTCGCGCCCGAAACCAATCGCACGTTTTTCTACTGGCATGTGTTGGTGGAAAATCTGCCGTTGCACTGTTATTACACGTGGCGCGCGCACGGCCCGCATGATTTGCCGCAGATCAGCGACGAATCCGCTGGTCGCAGAGAGCTTCTCGATCCTCAGGCGCGCGCAGTGAGCGATCTTCTCTGGAACCGACAGCGCGCTGCAGATCCGGCCGACACCGGTCGCGCGTCATTGAGGGCCATCGTCACCGAACCGGTCTGCACGCCCGACGCAGCGGGCGTCCGCACGCTGGACGACGCAATCATCTACGAACTGCACGTCGGCGGCTTTACCCGTCATCCTTCGAGTGGTGTTGGATATCCCGGCACGTTCGCGGGTCTGATCGAAAAAATCCCCTATCTGCAGCAACTCGGCGTGACTCATGTGGAGCTGATGCCGGTGATGGCTTTCGACGAGCAGGACGTTCCCCCCGCAGTGGCTGCGAGGGGCCTGCGGAATTACTGGGGATACAGCACCCACAGCTTTTATAGCCTGCACCCGCGTTACTGTGTGGAACCAGCGCTTGCACCGCAGGAGTTCCGCTCGCTCGTCGACGCCTTGCATGCGGCGGGAATCGGCGTACTGCTCGACGTGGTGTTCAATCATACGGCGGAAGCGGGCACGACCGGTCCAGTGATCAACTTCAAGGTTCTCGCGAACGACATCTTCTACCATTTCGATCCGGCCGTCGGCCAGCCTTACCGCGACTATACGGGCTGCGGCAATACGGTGAACTGCAATCATCCGCTGGTGTGCGCGTTCATCGTGCAGTGCCTCGAATACTGGGTGCGTGAACTGGGCGTCGACGGTTTCCGGTTCGACCTCGCGAGCGTCTTCGCACGCGGCCCGCGCGGCGAATTGATGACTGTGCCGCCGCTGCCGTGGGCGATCGAGGCGTCGCCCGCGCTGTCTCGCGTGTCGCTGATCGCGGAGGCGTGGGATGCGGCCGGCCTCTATCATCTGGGTGCCTTTCCCGGCATGGCATGGGCGGAATGGAACGGACGGTACCGTGATGTGATCCGCCGTTTTGTGCGGGGCGATCCTGGACTCGTTGGGCAGGTCGCCACGTGTGTGGCCGGAAGCGCCGATCTCTATCAGGACGACGGCAGGCTGCCGTCCAACGGCATCAATTTCTTTACGTGCCACGATGGCTTCACGCTGAGCGATCTCGTCAGCTATAACGCAAAGCACAACGAGGCCAATGGAGAGGACAACCGGGACGGCAGCAACGACAACCTGTCGTGGAATTGCGGCGCCGAAGGCGCGACAGACGATGCGCAGATCATCGAACTGCGCCATCGACAGGCTAGTAACTTCATGGCGATCCTGCTCCTGAGCCAGGGTGTGCCGATGATCCTGGCAGGCGACGAGTTCCTGCGAAGTCAGCACGGAAACAACAACGCTTTTTGCCAGGACAACGCGCTGTCGTGGATAGACTGGGGGCTCTCGGATCGGGCTTGCAGAATGCTGCGCTTCACGCGTGAGTTCATCGCGTTGCGCAAGCGCCATGCGAGCCTGCGCCACCGGCGTTTCTTAACCGGGCGTCCGTCGAGCGGGCAGACGCATCCCGATATCGCGTGGCATGGCGAGTGCCTGGACGCTCCTGAGTTTGGCGATCCCGAGGGCCGTCTCCTCGCTTTCACGCTCGGCGGGGAAACGCCCGGCGAGCCGCTGCTGAATGTGGTGTTCAACATGGGCGGTGCCGCGCGTGTGGTTGCGCTTCCCGTCCTCGAAGAAAAGCGGCAGTGGCGGCGCATTGTCGATACCGCAGCCGCACCGCCGCGCGATATCGTTTCGCGCGCCGGCGATGCGAGCGTCGAAAGCGGCGCATGTACCGTGCAAGCGCGCAGTGTTGTCGTTCTCGAAGAGGGGTGATGTTGCGGTTCCGGTGGCATCCAAAACTAGCGAACCAGTCGACACGAAAGTCACAGCGATAAGAGCGGCGAAATACCCGAACTTATCAATCGTCGCCGTACTTCGGTCCTGCTAGCGGCTGCACTTTGAACTGGAACGTGGAAGGTTACATCAGACGTGAAGGTGGGCTCTCCTGGTACGGCATGCATGACTTCGAGCAGAAACGTCGACTCCATGAGGACCTGATACAGCAGTGTCAGGCGGCTGATGATTCCGCTCGAACCGGCGCATCGGCATCGGCATTGGCATTGGCGTCAACATCTATCCCATCAGAAGCGCCTCATACTCTTCCCGGAACTGGTTGACGGAACTCTCCACCACCGTCACCGCGCCGTCGATCAGACCGCAGCGTCCGCTGCCAGGAAGGATGCGGCATAGATTCTCCAACGCTTCGAGATCAGCGCGAACAGCGCGTCCGGTGTCGAGCCGATTGAGGAGCCGCATCAGTTGAAAGGTTCCGCCCTTGCAGGGCGGGCACTGTCCGCACGAACCCTGGGCAAAGAAGCTCACATACTCGGCGACCTTACGGACGATGCTGGTGCCTTCCGACACGACGATCATCGCACCGGTCCCGAGACGCGAGCGGCGTTGCCGCACTGAGTCGAAATCCAGCGCAACGTCGAGGTCGCGCTTCGTCAACAAGGTGTTGGACGGGCCACCTGTGAAAACCGCCTTGAATTCCTTGCCCAACAACATCCCGCCGCCGTACTGAAAGACGAGCGACGCGAGGCTCGTGCCCATTGGCAATTCATACAGACCGGGATGCAGGACGTCGCCCGAGAGCGAGTAGAGCTTGGTTCCGGCTGCGTTCCCTATGCCCAGGTCGCGGTACCACTGCGCGCCATGGCGCAAAATCCCCGGTACGTGTGCGAGTGTTTCGGTGTTGTTCACAATGGTCGGCGCGCCATGCACGCCCACTTCAGCAGGGAAAGGCGGCTTGCGACGTGGAAACGGAAACCCGCCTTCCACGCTTGCAATCACGGCGGTTTCCTCGCCGCCGATGTACAGGCCCGAACTCGGCACGACGCGAAGTGCTACCGGGCCGCCGACCAGCCGCTCGACCGCGACGAACAATGGATGCGGTTGCCACTGCTGCGCCGCTTGACGTGTCGCTGCGAGGCAGAGCGGCTGATGCGGGTTGACGTAGAGGATCACGTGATTCGCACGGGTCGCCACCGCAGCAATCAGCGCGCCCTCGATGACCTGATGCGGCGTGTGCTCCAGGAGAAAGCGGTCCTTGAACGTGCCGGGCTCGTCTTCGTTGCCATTGCAGATGATGTATTTGTCGCCTTCACGAGCGGCGGCGACCGGCATCCATTTGCGATGTGTCGCAAACCCGGCGCCGCCCATACCGCGCAAATCCGCGTCGGCGATTTCGGCGATGATTGCCCCCGGGTCCTGCAGCGCCTTGGCGAGCCCTTCTCCGCCACCGCGCGCAAGCCACGCATCCAGGTCCGCGCCGACCCGGATATCGTCCCTCAGAAGAACCTGATTAAGCTGTTCCATTGTCGCGTTCCGTGGATCGCATCAGCGGATGCCGCTCGGCGCATCCGCACGCGCGCTCGGGCGCAAGCCGGCATCGACCCGCAGATCGAAATGGGCGTAGTCCGGAAAGAGCTGCGGCGCCTTCACGTGCAAGGGCAGCCCGGCCAAAGTCAGTTGCCGCTGCCACGCGTGAACGTGGCCGATGCCGGCACGGCTCGCCACGAAGCGTCCCCGCGATTGCGCCGCCGAGGCTCCGGCACGGCGCCCCATGCTCAGGATGTCGAGCAGGGCGTTGCCCATCAGCCGGTTGCGTCCGTGAATGCCGCCCGTGACCTCGCCGACGCAATACAGGCCGGGGACGCTCGTTGCGCCTTCCTTGTCGATCGTCACGCCGCCGTTCTGGTAGTGCAGGGTCGGGTAGACGAGGAAAGGCTCCTGCGCTGCATCGTGACCGCACTTATGCGCGAGATGGCGCAGCGTCACTAGACGCCTTTCCAGAATGCCTGGATTCTCCAGTTCGAGCGTCGGGGTGTCGAGAAATACGCCGATCTGCCCATCGCGTTCGATGCCGCGCCCTTGCGCACATTCGCGCAGGATCGCCGAAGCCACGATGTCACGCGGCTTGAGTTCGTCCACGAAGCGCTCGCCCTCGCCGTTAATCAGCCTGGCGCCGGCGGAGCGCGCGGCTTCCGAGATGAGTCCGCCCGCGAGGTGGGTCGGATAGGCGATGCCGGTGGGGTGATACTGGAACGAGTCGAGTTCGCGCAGGTGTGCGCCGATTCGATAGGCGAGTACGAGTCCGTCGGCGGTGGCGCCGTAGTGGTTGGACGTCGGAAAGGAATTGAGGTGCAGCCGCCCGGCGCCGCCGGTGGCGAGGATCACCGCATGTGCGCGCACCAGCGAGAAGGTGCGCCATTCCAGGTTGTAGATCACGGCCCCGGCGCAGCGCCCCCGCTCATCGGACAGCAATTCGACGACGGGGCAGCGGTTCCACACGTCGATGCCCGGATCGAGATCCACCGCCTCGCGCAGCACGCGCATCATCTCCAACCCGGTGTAGTCCCGATAGGAGAGAATGCGCGCGGCCGACGCGCCTCCGGGCTTTTTGCGCAGCAGGTTGCCGCCAAGAGGCTGGTCTTCTTCCAGGTCGAACATCATGCCGAGCTGGATCAGCCAGCGAATCACATCGGGGCCGTCCATCACCATCTGCGCCACGAGTTCGGGCTCGCCGCAGAAGTGCCCGGCGCGCAGCGTGTCCTCGAAGTGCAGTTGGGGGCTGTCGTCCTCTCCGACGGCGGCCTGGATTCCGCCTTCGGCCATCACGGTGTTGCTGTCGCCCAGCCGCAGCTTGGTCGCGAGCATCACGCGCGCACCTTGCTTTGCCGCGGTGAGCGCCGCGGCGCATCCGCCGCCGCCGCCGCCGATGACAAGCACATCGGTGGTCACGAGCTGCGCGCCGGCCAGGTCGACGTCGTCGATCAGCGCATTGGCTTGAAGATAGCGGGCAAGATCGTGCTGACAGGGCGCTCCGCGGTTCACCCCGACGCTAAGTGCAACGTGCGCATTGGACCCGTGGTCGGGGTGATAGCCCTTGAGCAGTTCATCGACGGACGCGTCATCGCTGCGTACCGAGGGCGTTACACCGGCACGGTAGCGCTTGCGTGCGACTTCATAAGGAATGCTGATGGGCATGATCTTTCGATCTGGTCAGCGCGGCGGCTGCGCGCCCGGCGCATCGAAATCGATCTTCATCTCACCGCTTTCGATCTGCTGCAGCCGCCGCATGAGATTGGCCGGCCGCAGCGACAGCGCTGCAATCGTTCTTCGCACGAACAGGCCGAGATGATTCGGCCTGATATGTTCGGGGCAGGCGAGCGTGCAGAGATTACACATCACGCATTCGTCGAACACCTCGCTCGACGCGGCCAGCTTGCCGTCCACGGCGAGATTCACGCCGCGCTGCACCTCAAGGCCCTTCGGACAGGCGCGATCGCAGCCGTTGCAGTGGCGACAGTGAGAGGCTTCAGGGAATATTTCGGAGATCGCGCGCAACGTCTGCCAGCTGTCGCGGATGTCCTCGATGCGGTACACGTGACGTGCCGAAGCAGTGAAGTAATCGAGGAATGCCACCTGCATACCGTCTTCGATCAGGGTCTCGCAGGCAAGCTCAGTCTTCACCTCCTGTTCGCCGCTGCGCCGGACCATGACGCGGCATGAGCCGCATACCCCCTGGCCCATGCAGCCGACGCCCTCGACAAGCGTCTCCCCTGCATGCACGAAGGCCTGCAGGATCGAGCAATTGGCCGGGGCCTCGACTTGGCGTCCTTCAATGCTCAGGCAAACCATCTTCTCGCACCCTTTTTCCGCCTGGACGAATGCAGGCGTCCTCAATTGCCAGGGTTGATTGCCGGCGCTTATCGCATCGCGCCTGCCAGGCTTTCCGCCTCCAGTCCGACGATCAGGTCCAGCTCGCCGCTGCTGAACGATTGCGTCGCGGGGACGCCGGCCGCCTTCAGCGCGGCGGTGTCGAGCCGGGACGCGTCGGACAGCACGACGCGCAGCCGCGTGGCGGCAAGCGCTTCGAGCTTCTGAATGTTGGCGGCGCCACCCAGCGCTGCGCGGATCTTTTCCGCACGCACCGTCTGCTGCGTCGGGCTTTGCGCTGGAATCGCGGCGGCTGCAACCGGAGCCGCGGCTTCAGCAGCAGGCGTACCGACCGGCGCGAGTTCAGCTTCGCTGCCTGCCGTTTTCAGGTATTCCTGCATGTCGGTCTTCATGTTCTCCGACAGCGGCCCGAAGATCGCCTGCACGCCGTTACCAACGCGCACCACGCCCGCTGCACCGAGCGCCTTGAGTTTGCCGTCGTTGACGAGCGCCGGATTGTCCACCGTGATGCGCAGACGCGTGATGCAGGCGTCGAGGCTCCGGATGTTGGAACGGCCACCGAAGGCGAGCACGAGTTCGCGCGAACGTCCGCCAACGCCGCTCGTGCCGACTGTGGCTGTTTCGACTGTGTCGTCCTCGCGGCCCGGCGTCTTGAGGTCGAAGCGGGTAATCACGAAGCGGAACACGCAGTAATAGATGACGGCGTAGATCGGACCGAGGATGAAGACGTACCAGGCGTGAGTCGCCTTGTTGCCGATCAGGTTGAACATCAGGAAGTCGATGCCGCCCTGCGAGAAAGTGAACCCCATGTGCATGTTCAAGGTGTTGGCAACGAACTGCGCCGACGCCGCGAGGCACGCGTGGATGAAGTAGAGGACCGGGGCAACGAAAAGGAAGGCGAATTCGATCGGCTCGGTGATGCCGGTGAGGAACGAAGTCAGCGCGGCCGAGACCATGATGCCGCCGACGGAGACCTTCTTCTCCGGCTTGGCGCAGTGCCAGATTGCAATCGCAGCGGCTGGCAGGCCGAACATCTTGAACAGGAACGCGCCCGCCAGGATGCCGGCGGTGGGATCGCCCGCGAAGAAGCGGTTGATGTCGCCGTGAACAACCTTGCCGGTCGTCGGGTCCATGAAGCTGCCCGCCTCGAAGAAGAACGGCACGTTCCAGATGTGGTGCAGGCCGAACGGAATCAGCAGACGCTCGACGAAGCCGTAGACCGTCGCCGCGGTGCGCGGATCCGAAACCGCCGCCCACTGCGAAAACGCCTTGATCGCGCTGCCGATCGGCGGCCACACGACGGACAGGATCCCGCCGAGCACGATGGCTCCGATGGCCGTCACGATCGGCACGAAGCGCTTGCCCGCGAAGAAGCCGAGATAGGCCGGCAGCGCGATCCTGTAGTAGCGGTTGAACATCCATGCCGCCAGGCCGCCCGCCAGGATGCCGCCGAACACGCCGGTCTGGATCGACGGGATGCCCATGATCGTGTCGGGCTCGACGCCTTCCGCCTTGGCGATCACGCCCAGGGTCGCCGTCATGACGAGGTAGCCGATCGTCGCGGCGACGCCTGAAACGCCATCGTTCTCGGTGAAGCCGAGCGCAACGCCGATCGCGAAGATCAGCGGCAGGTTGCCGAAGATCACGTCGCCTGCGTTCTTCATGAGCGCGAGCACGATGGCCGGCACGTAACCGTGGAAGTCGGTCGCGCCCAGGCCGAGCAACAGTCCGGCCACGGGCAGCACCGCGACGGGCAGCATCAGCGATTTGCCGACCTTCTGCACGACTCCGAACGCGTTCTTGAACATGGTTGATCTCCCGCTGGCCAGCTTATTCGGCGTAGGGGGTGAGGAGGGCGCGGACCTCGGCAGCGGTGCCGAGCTGCAGCACGCTGGCGGCGAGCTTGCGGGCTTCGTCCATCGTGATCCTCGCGAGCTGGGCCTTGATGGACCCGACCGCCGGCACGCTGACCGAGAGTTCATCGACGCCGAGGCCGACGAGTACGGGCACGGCCATCGTATCCGACGCCATGCCGCCGCAAATACCGACCCATTTGCCATGCTTGTGCGCGCCGTCGACCGTCATGCCGATCAGGCGCAGCACCGCCGGGTGCAGCGCGTCGGCTTGCTTCGCAAGCTTCGGATGCCCGCGGTCCATCGCGAGCGTATATTGCGTCAGATCGTTGGTGCCGATCGAAAAGAAATCGACTTCGCGCGCGAGCGGCTCGGCGATCAGCGCGGCAGACGGCACTTCGATCATCACGCCGACCTTGACGCTGCTCGCGCGATCGCCGGCCTCTTCCAGCAGGATCTTTCTGGCCGCGCGCACTTCCTCGATCGCGGCGACCATCGGAAACATCACATGCAGATTGCCGATGGAGGCGGCGCGCAAGATCGCCCGCAGCTGCGTGCGGAAGATGTCGGGGCGGTCGAGACTCACGCGCACGCCGCGCAGGCCGAGGAAGGGGTTGTCTTCCGCGGGCAGCGGCAGGTAGGAGAGCGGCTTGTCGCCGCCGACGTCGAGCGTGCGGACCACGAGCGGACGCTCGCGGCCGAGCGCTTCGGCCACCGCGCAGTATTGCGCGGCTTGCTCATCCTCAGACGGCGCGGTGTCGCGGTTGTCGAACAGGAACTCGGAGCGCAACAGGCCCACCCCTTCGGCGCCGGCCGCCACTGCATCGCGCGCTTCCTGCGCGTTGCGGATGTTCGCGACCACCTCGACGCGATGACCGTCGGCCGTCACGGCAAGCTTGCTTGCGGCAAGCTTCTCTTCTTCGCGTTTCGCCGTCTGGCGTCCGATGCGTTCGCGTGCCTGATCGAGCTCCCCGGCGCTCGGATTGCGCCGCAAGCTGCCATGCGTGCCATCGAGCACGACGAGCGTCCCATCGGGAAGCTGGAGCGCTTCTTCGTCGATGCCGCAAATCGCCGGGATACCCAGCGAGCGCGCGAGGATCGCGACGTGACTCGTGGCGCCGCCGGTCGTCGTGCAGAAACCGACCACCTTGCTGCGATCGAGTGAGGCGGTGTCGGACGGCGAAAGCTCCTCGGCGATCAGGATCGAATCGGCAGGCACTTCGATCTGCGCCTGCTTCACGCCGGCAAGCAGTGCCAGCATGCGGCGCCCGACATCACGAATGTCGCCGGCGCGTTCGCGCAAGAGCGGATTGTCGAGCGCATCGAGCGAGCGCGCCTGCGTCTCGACAGCAGCGCGCCACGCGAAGCCCGCGCTCTTGCCTTCGCTGATCGCGCCGATTGCCAGGTCGCTAAGGTCGGGGTCTTCGAGCAGTTCGAGGTGCGCGTCGAGGATTTGCGCCTTCGAGGGATCGGTGAGTTTGGCTTTGACCGCCTCGATCTGCTGGCGCGCTTCGTGCCGGGCCGATTCGAGCCGCGCCCGTTCGCGCTGCGGCGATTCGCCCGCTTCCGCGACGTCGATGACTTCCTGGCGGAACTGCACGATCTTGCCGACCGCGAGCCCGGGCGAGGCCGATACGCCGGTCAGCTCATTGGCGTCGGCGGGGGCCGTGCGGGTGGCGGCGACGGGGGTAGGCGGCGCCGCGGCCGGTGCGGCAGCGGGGGCGTCGCCGGGTTTTTCGCCCGAACCTGCTGCCAGCAAACGCGCGATCGCGGCGGCGGCTTCGCCCGCGTCGGGACCGGCCGCCTGGACGCGGATCTTGTCGCCGAAGTTCGTCGCGAGCCCCATCAGCGCCACGACCGACTTGGCGTTCGCACTGTCGCCGCCGCGCAGCAGGCGGATCTCGGACTTGTACTTTTTCGCTTCGACGGCGACGACCGCGGCAGGCCGTGCGTGCAGGCCTGCGGGATTCGGCAGGGTGACTTCGTCGGAGACGATCGCGCCCGCCGTGCTGCCCGTATCTTCCGCGGGCTCGCTGCCGACGAGTTCGACAGACAGCGCCGTGTCCTTGCCCGCGGTGACGAGTCCCGTCGCGGGCACGTAGCGCGTGACGAGATCGCCGTTGGCGATCACCATCTGCGTGAGCAGGCTCGCCGCCTTCGCACCGACGACGAGTGGATCGAAACGGATCAGCGGCTGGCCCGTCGCGACGGTATCGCCTTCCTTGACCAGTGGAGTGAAGCCTTCGCCGCGCAGCATCACCGTATCGAGCCCGATGTGCAGCAACACCTCGAGCCCGTTATCTCCCGTAACCGTCGCGGCGTGGTTCGCGCGATGCAGTTGCGTGACCTTGCCGGGCAGCGGGGAGAGCAGCTCGTCCGAGATCGGGTCGATCGACACGCCGTCGCCGACCATCTTCTGCGCGAAGACCGGATCGGGCACGGTTGCAAGCGGCACCATCACGCCTGAGAGCGGCGCCGCCAACTCGATGCGTATTGGACGCTGGGGGGCTTTCATCTGCGCGACTCCTTTGGTTTGACGCCCGGTTGAAACTCTTCGATTTGAGCGCCGCGAGCCCGGTCTTCGCTGTCGACGATGGCCAAAAGCTCAGGGGATCGATCGGGTTAGGGTAAAACCCTAGGCTTGCCGGGGAGTTGCGCTGCGGAGGACTGGGGCCAGCCTAGCTCAATCATAGGCAACGACTTGGTGATTCGCTGACCGAATTAATGCGCTCGCGTTTTGACGAGGTCTGTTTGCGAATTGAGTAAGTGGTGAGTTTGCCTGTTGAGCCAGAGCGGCTTCTTTACTGGCAATTTCGATGGAAAGAGGTGCCGGCAGGTGCGCCGCAAACAGTAATTGGCGCCCACTGTCACCGCATCAGACCATGGTCGCATTGTCCTTCTATGTTTTTGAACCTACATTGAAAATTCACCTTCAGACGGTCGAGAAGCTTTAATCCCAGGCGGTATGATCGGGCGGGCGTCGAGCGGGTGGGTGGCGTTCCAGGAGCGGCGATTCTATTCGCCGTTGCGTCTGTGCGCCTTGAAAGGAACCGCCATGGATGCAGTGAGGACGTTGCTTGAAACCCTGCAGCCCTTCACGTTGTTTTTGACGGTCGCGTTGGTGCCGCGCTTCGGCGTCAAGCTGCAAGCGGCGATGGCCGCGACGAAGAGCGACGGCCCCACCGTGCGCTACAAGGCCGCGCATCCGTTCGGCGTCGCGGGGCCGATTGTCTTTCTGTATGTCCTTAGCGCACTGCTCAAACCGAATATCGTACGGCCATCGCCCAGGCTCATCGAGACCGCCGCAGTGCGCCCCGAGCGCCACAACGGGCCGCTCACCTACGATGTCCTGCAGGTCGCCGCGCCGCTGGCGCTCGGGTAGCGCGCCGCCGCTGAATCCCTGAACCTCGACCAGCCACGGAGGCACACAATGGACATAGCCGTCTTCAGCGCGAAGCCCTACGACCGCGAGTATCTGAATGCCGCGAATGCGGCGCACCACCATCGCCTTCAGTACTTCGACGTTCCCCTCGACGTCGACACGGTCGGCCTCGCCGCGGGGCACGGCGCCGTGTGCATCTTCGTCAATGACAGGGCGGATGCCGCCGTGCTGCAGGCGCTCGGGCGGGGCGGCACGAAGCTCGTCGCGCTGCGCTGCACCGGCTTCAACAACGTCGATCTGAAAGCCGCGGAGGACCTCGGGATCAAGGTGGTGCGGGTGGTGGACTACTCGCCGAACTCGGTGGCCGAGCATGCCGTCGCCTTGCTGATGGCGATCAACCGCAAGATTCACCGCGCCTACAATCGCACGCGCGACTTCAATTTTTCCCTCGACAGCCTGATGGGCTTCGACCTGTGCGGCAAGACGGTCGCCGTGATCGGCACGGGGAAGATCGGGCGAGTCTTCAGCAAAATCATGGTGGGATTCGGCTGCGACGTGATCGGCTATGACAGGTTTCCATCGCCGGAATTCGAGGCGCTGGGCGCGCGTTACGCGCTGCCGGGGGAAATCGCCGAGCGCGCGGACGTCATCTCGCTGCACTGCCCGCTCACGCCCGACACCTATCACATCATCGACGCCGACACGCTATCGCGCGCGAAGCCCGGCGCGCTCCTGATCAACACGAGCCGTGGCGGCCTCATCGACACCGAGGCGGTCATCGCGGCGTTGAGGAGCGGGCAGTTGGGCGGGCTTGCGATCGATGTGTACGAGCAGGAGGCGAACCTGTTCTTCCGCGACCTGTCCGACACCATCATCACCGACGACATACTGCAGCGTCTCATCACGTTCCCGAACGTGATCGTGACGGGGCACCAGGCTTTTCTCACGCGCGAGGCGGTAACGACGATCTGCGCAACGACTCTGCAAAGCGTCACGGAGTTCGAGACGGGTAGGGCGCTTTCGAATCAAATTAGCGCGAACTGAACGCAGCGCACGGCAGGTGGAACGGGCCCGCGGGCAGGCTCCGGAGCGGTGCGTCAAAGTCGGTCCAGGTCGATCTTTACAGGACGGATCTTCCAGATCTGCTCGCAATACTCGCCGATCGCGCGGTCGGACGAGAACTTGCCCGCATACGCGGTGTTGAGGATGGACATGCGAGCCCAGCGTTGTGGGTCCTGCCAGGCGGCGCTCACGCGCTCCTGGCATGCCATATAGTCGGCATAGTCGGCTAGCACGAGGAATGGATCGACGCGCAGCAGATTCTCGACCAACGCGCGGAACATGTTGCGGTCGCCGCGCGAGAAGTGCCCCTCGGCAATCAGCGCCAAGGCTTCACGCAGCTCGGGATTCCCGTTCGCGTAGTCTTCCGGCCGGTAGCCCCCGCGCCTCACGCGCTCGACCTGCTCCGCGGTCAGACCGAAAAGAAAGAAATTCTCGTCGCCGACTTCCTCGCGGATCTCGACGTTGGCGCCATCCAGTGTTCCGATTGTCAGCGCGCCGTTCATCATGAACTTCATGTTGCCGGTGCCCGATGCCTCCTTGCCGGCCGTTGAGATCTGCTCGGAAAGGTCCGCCGCCGGATAGATGAAGTGCGCGTTCTTGACGTTGAAGTCGGGAAAGAACACGACCTTCAGTCGATCGTTCACCGCCGGGTCGTTGTTCACCACTTCGGCCACACCATTGATCAGGCGGATGATCAGTTTGGCCATCGCATAGCCCGGCGCCGCCTTGCCGCCGAACACGAAGCAGCGGGGCGCGCACGCCAGTTGCGGATTGCGCCGCAGGCGTTGGTAGAGACTGATAATGAAGAGTGCATTCAGGTGCTGGCGCTTGTATTCGTGAATGCGCTTGACCTGAATGTCGAACAACGTGCCGGGGTCCACAACGATCCCCGTTGCGCTTCGGATCCGCGCGGCCAGCGCTTCCTTGTTCGAAAGTTTGACGCGACACCACCGCTCCCTGAAGGCCGCGTCGTCGGCATGGGCTGCCAATTCCCGCAGCCGCGTGAGGTCGGTGATCCAACCTTCTCCGACGGTTTCGTCGAGCAGCCGCGCGAGCCCGGGGTTGCAGAGCAACATGAAGCGTCGCGGCGTGACGCCGTTCGTGACGTTGTGGAACCGCTCAGGCCACAGCTCGGCGAAATCCCGCAGCACCGTCTGCTTGAGGAGTGTCGAGTGCAGCGCGGCCACGCCATTCACCGCATGGCTGCCGACGGTCGCGAGGTGTGCCATGCGCAGCAGCTTCTTGCCGCGTTCGTCGATCAGCGACATCCGGGCCACGCGCGCCTCGTCACCGGCGTAGCGCTGCCGGAGTTCGTCGAGGAACCGGCGGTTGATCTCATAGATGATCTCCAGCGGGCGTGGCAGCAGGCTCCGGAAAAGCGGCAGCCCCCAGGTCTCGAGCGCTTCGGGCAAAAGCGTATGGTTCGTATAGGCCAGTGAGCGCCGGGTGATGTCCCATGCCTCGTCCCACCCCAGTTGCCGCTCGTCGACCAGTAGCCGCATCAGCTCGGCGACCGCGATCGCCGGATGGGTATCGTTCAACTGCACCGCGAACCTGTCCGCGAAGGACGACGCCGGTTCGCCCTTGAGATCGAGCAGACGAAACATGTCCTGAAGCGAGCATGAAACGAAAAAGTACTGCTGCGCGAGACGCAGGCGCTTACCCGCTTCAGGCTCATCGTTCGGGTAGAGCACCTTGGACAGCGTCTCGGAGATCACTTTTTCCTGCACGGCCTGGTAGTAGTCCCCGGCATTGAAGTCTTGCAAATCGAACGACTCGACCGCCTCGCTCTTCCATAGCCTCAGCGTGTTGCACGTGTTGACGTGAAAGCCGAGTATCGGGATGTCGCAGGCCACGCCCTTGACCTGGTTCGCCGGTATCCAGCGGACGCGAAGACGGCCCTGCGCGTCGGTGTCGTTCTCCGTGCGACCGCCGAAGGACACATAGCACGTTACGTCGGGGTGCACGATCTCCCACGGATTGCCCTTTTGCAGCCACTTGTCGGTGACTTCCTCCTGCCAGCCGTCGCGGATCTGCTGATCGAAGATGCCGAACTCATAGCGGATGCCATAGCCGATTGCCGGAGTTTCAAGTGTGGCGAGTGAATCCAGGTAGCAGGCAGCGAGCCGCCCAAGCCCGCCGTTGCCGAGCCCGGGTTCTTCTTCCAGCGCGAGCAGCATGTCGAGGTCCTGGCCGAGCGCCAGCATGGCTGTGCGCGTATTGGCCTCGATGCCCAGGTTGACGATGTTGTTGCCGAGTTGCGGCCCGATCAGGAACTCGGCGGAGAGATAGCAGGCAACCCGCACGTCACGTGCGGCATAGGTCTGCACGGTCGCCACCCAGCGGGCCAGCATGCGGTCGCGCACGCTGCAGGCCAGTGCCCTATACCAGTCATGTGGGGTGGCGATGGCTGGATAGCGGGCCTGCTGGCAGATCAGGTTGTCGATGACGTCGCGCTGCAGTGCGTCGGCATCCAGTCCGCTTCGCGCGGGTTCGGCGCTGCCGGATGCTCTGGCGGGCAGATCTGCGGCCATGGTTTTTCCCTTGGGTACTCAGTCTGGCCACACCCAGTCGGTGATCTCGGCGCGGTCGATGCCGTGCGTATGCGCATGGTTCAGGTTGGCGATGATGGCGTTCTTCATGTCTTCCCTGAGATGCGCCGTTCTCGCCTGCAATCGCGGCACCCGGTCGAGGACATCGATTACCAGATTGAAGCGATCGACCTGATTGAGGATCGCCAGTTCGAGCGGCGTGTTAATGTTGCCCTTCTCCTTGTAACCGCGCACGTGCAGATGTTCGTGGTTGCGGAAGCGATAGGCCAGCTTGTGGATCAACCACGGATAGCCGTGGAAGTTGAAGATCACCGGCTTGTCCACCGTGAACAGGCTGTCGAACTCGCGTTCGGTCGAGCCGTGCGGATGCTCGCTCGCGGGCTGCATCCTGAAGAGATCCACCACGTTCACGAAGCGCAGTTTGAGCTCGGGCAGCCGCTCGCGCAAGATTGCCGTCGCCGCCAGTGCCTCCTGAGTGGCGACGTCGCCACACGCTGCCATCACCACGTCCGGTTCCTCGCCCTCGTCGTTGCTCGCGCGCCGCCACACGCCCAGCCCTTTCGCGCAGTGCACGACCGCTTCGTCGATGGTGGTGAACTGCAGGTGCTTCTGCTTGTCCGCCACGATGATGTTGATGCAGTCGGTCGAGCGCAGACATTCGTCGGCCACCACGAGCAGCGTATTCGCATCTGGCGGAAGGTAGACGCGCGTGACCGACGGGCTCTTGTTGGTGACGAGGTCGATGAAGCCTGGGTCCTGATGGGAGAAGCCGTTGTGATCCTGCCGCCACACGGTCGACGACAACAGGATGTTTTGCGACGACACCGACGCGCGCCACGGCACATGGTTCTTGCAGATGTCCAGCCATTTCGCGTGCTGATTGAACATCGAATCCACTACATGCGCGAATGCCTCGTAGGTGTGGAAGAAGCCGTGCCGCCCCGAAAGGAGATAGCCCTCGAGCCATCCCACCAGCGTATGCTCCGAGAGCATTTCCATCACCCGGCCGTCGCGCGACAGTTCTCCGCCGTCCTCGTCCTCGGGTAGCAGATCGCCCATCCAGACCTTTTTGCTGACCTCGTAGATTGCCTGCAGACGATTGGAAGCCGTTTCGTCCGGGCCGAACACGCGGAAAGTGCTCATGTTGGCGCGCATGGTGTCGCGTAGAAATTCGCCTAGTGGCCGCGTATTCTCCTGCAGCACCTGGCCCGCGTGAGAGACCTCGACTGCATAGGAGCGGAAATCCGGCAGCTTCAGCTCTCTGCGTAACACGCCGCCGTTCGCGTGCGGATTCGCGCTGATGCGTCTTGACCCGGTTGGCGCGAGCGCCCGCAGTTCCGGGATCAGCCGCCCGCTGGAATCGAAAAGCTCGTCGGGCTTGTAGCTGTGCAACCAGCTCTCCAGTAGCGCGAGGCTATCGGGATTGGCGCGTACATCGGCGAACGGCACCTGATGTGAACGCCACGAGCCCTCGGCTTTGTGGCCTTTTACCTCCTTGGGCCCAGACCAGCCTTTGGGCGTGCGCAGCACGATCATCGGCCAGCGCGGCCGCTCGGGCTCGCCGCCTGCGCGCGCTTTCTCGTGAATCGCGCGAATCTCCGCAATGATGGTGTCGAGCGTGGCGGCCATCTTTTCATGCATCTCGGCATGGTCCGATCCCTCGACAAAAAACGGC
Organism: Paraburkholderia panacisoli; assembly: GCF_008369935.1. Lineage (GTDB taxonomy): Bacteria > Pseudomonadota > Gammaproteobacteria > Burkholderiales > Burkholderiaceae > Paraburkholderia > Paraburkholderia panacisoli. Next base: position 230,936 of record NZ_VTUZ01000013.1, read on the forward strand.
TTATAGCCATAGCCCTCGAACAACGCCTCGAGTTCCCGGTGGCTGATGCGCGCGAGGATGGTCGGATTGGCGATCTTGTAGCCGTTCAGGTTGAGAATCGGCAGCACGGTGCCGTCGCGAGCAGGATTGACGAATTTGTTCGAATGCCAGGCGGTGGCGAGCGGTCCCGTTTCCGCCTCGCCGTCGCCGACCACGCAGGCGACGATGAGGTCCGGATTGTCGAGCGCGGCGCCATATGCGTGGGACAGGCTGTAACCCAGTTCGCCGCCTTCGTGAATCGAGCCAGGGGTCTCCGGTGTGACATGCGAACCGATATGGCCGGGAAACGAGAATTGCTTGAAGAATTTCTGCATGCCCTCGGCGTCTTCGCTCTTATCCGGATACACCTCCGAATAGGTGCCTTCCAGATAGGCGGGACCGAGCACGCCAGGAGCACCATGGCCCGGGCCGGCCATGAAGATCACGTCGAGGTCGTCGCGCTTGATGACACGGTTCAGATGCGCCCAGACAAACGAAAGCGCGGGGCTTGCTCCCCAATGCCCAAGCAGACGCTGCTTCACGTGATCGACCCTCAGCGGCTCCTTCAACAAGGGATTGTCGATCAGATAGATCATGCCGACCGAGAGGTAGTTGCACGCGCGCCACCAGGCATCGATCAGTCGAAGTTCGTTGGAGTCGAGGGTGCCTTGCTGTGCGGCACTTGAAGTGGAACGCTGGCCCATCGCGACGTCTCCTGAACATGCAGCCTCATCCCAATGGGTTTGAACTGTGACAGGTGCGCTGCATCCGCGCTTTTCGGTAGTTATCGGGCCGTGTCGCGCCTGTTGGCGGCCTCTCTAAATCGAATTTGCTACACAAAGCAGATAGGCACATACCACGGCAGCATATGTCACCTCGCGCGGAATTCAAGGGCGATCCCATGTCGTCCCGCTCACTTGCCGAGCGGCATACGACGATGGTGGTGCAAATCGGACGAGCTGGTTGGTTATGCGCGGATTTTTACGGACAGGACTGCGGAATGTCAGACGGAAAAACCGTTGCATGCGTCGAACCGCTACTCGTGGACAAAGTTGAGCATTGCATCGCGATAAGATCTGCGGACCGCTCGCCGCCGGATAACTCAGGGAATGCAAAATCGATATTCCCGGCGCTGCTGTTTTATCGCGGAAGTTACATAACATCAACGTGGTATGAGGTGCGCTGAACCTGCTTCGACAGCTTTATAACTTGACGGCTTGCGGTAGCCCGGACGAAGTGGAGACCGCGCTGTCGGGCGGCCTATGTTGCCGGACTGAGTGCGAATGACGTCGTGGCACTGAAGGTCGGCGACGTCGACAGCCAGCTCATGAGGCTGCGCATCGAGGAGGGCCACGTCCGAACGCACGGTCGGATAGCCACTTCGAACGGTGGGGCTGCTTGCTGTCCCACAACATGTTGCACACCACGACCTCGGGCACTTTCGGCCACTCGACCGCGAACGCTTAATCGTTGATAATCTGCCCGGCAGCGGGCCAGGAGCCAATGATTTGAATCAGCCCGTCTGACAGACTTCGAACGCTCCGAGGCAAGTCTTCGGGTCGCTCCATTATTCGAAGCGTTCCGCTGGTTTTTCAGTCATCCGAGTTGTGACCACATCGCGATTTCACGCATACCGATGAAATCTTCAAACAAAGACATGTCCTCGAAAAGACGACGTCTTTTGCAATGTGCGGTCGGAATCACATTTTCGTATGGCGCCCGGAAACAGATGCTCGCCTCGGCGCAAGCGCCGGCATCCGGAACGCTTGCTCGCGTGCGCCCGGGGGAGCCGGGCTGGCCGTCCGAGACTCAGTGGAACGAACTCAGCCAGCAAGTCGGCGGTGCATTGGTCAAGGTGCAATCGCCGTTGGCGACTTGCCTGAAGTCACCCGATAGTGACGAGTGCAGGCAGCTATTCAAGGAACTCAAGAATCCCTATTTTCTCGGCGACGAGCTGGGCCTGACGCAGTCCCTCGGGTGGGTAGATGCGTGGATATCGATGCCTAGCGTCTATGCGGTGGCCGCCCGCAATACGAACGACGTGGTCGCCGCTGTCGACTTCGCACGCCGGCACAATATGCGCCTCGTGGTGAAGGGCGGGGGCCACAGCTATCAAGGCACATCGAATGCGCCGGACTCGCTGCTGATCTGGACGAGAAAAATTAACGGCATCACTCTGCAGGATGCGTTTGTTGGTGAGGGATGCGAGGGGCATACACCGCCGGTGCGGGCAGTCACGGTCGGCGCCGGTGCGCTCTGGGCGCATGTGTATGACGCGGTCACTACGCACGCAGGTGGTTATGTGCAAGGCGGCGGCTGCATGACGGTCGGCGTGGCCGGCCTGATCCAGAGCGGCGGGTTCGGCAGCTTTTCCAAGGCATATGGACTGGCGGCGGGAAGCCTGCTTGAAGCCGAAGTCGTTACGGCGGACGGTGCCGTCCGGATCGCTAATGCATGCACGAATCCTGATCTGTTCTGGGGGCTGAAAGGCGGAGGCGGCGGCAGCCTGGGCGTGGTCACACGACTTACGCTGCGGGTCCACGAATTGCCGGAGACCTTCGGCGCGGTGAACATGACGGTCAAGGCCGCATCGGCGCCTGCGTTTCACCGGCTGATCGGCTTGATCGTGGACTTCTATCAACAGAACCTGCTGAATCCGCATTGGGGCGAACAGATCACCCTGCGCCACGACAATGTCCTCAAGATCGCGATGGTGTTCCAGGGGCTCAGCCGCGGCGAAGCACAGGCAGTCTGGCGGCCGTTCATGGATACGGTCGCTCGTACACCGGACGATTTCAAGGTCGAGTTCTCCCCATTCAAGATCGTGGCAACCTCAGCCCGCGATTTCTGGGCTCCAACGATGTTCAAGAGACTCCTCGGTTTCGTCAGTACCGACGACAGGCCAGGCGCCCCCAAGGACAACGTCTTCTGGTCGGGTAATCGGGGAGAGGCGGGACAAGTGTTGCACGGCTACGAGTCCGCGTGGCTTCCCGCGGCCTTGCTGCAAGATGACCGGCGTCAGGCCCTGGCCGACACACTATTTGCCGCGACCCGCCAATGGAGCGTGACGCTGCACGTCAATAAGGGCTTGGCGGGTGCGCCGGATGAAGCCATCGCCGCGGCAAGGAATACCGCCACGAACCCTGCGGCGCTAGACGCCTTCGCGTTGCTCATCGCCGCGGCGGAAGGTCCGCCAGCCTATCCGGGCATCCAGGGCCACGAGCCCGACACCGAGCTGGCGCGCTGGAACGCGCGGGCTATCGGGCATGCAATGGACGAAGTTCGCAAGCTGGTTCCGCAACCCGGTTCTTACCTCGCTGAAAGCGATTTTTTCGACGCGCAGTGGCAGCGGTCCTTCTGGGGCTCGAATTACAGCAGGCTGCTCGCCGTTAAGGATCGGTACGATCCCGATGGTTTGTTCTTCGTTCACCACGGCGTAGGAAGCGAACGCTGGAGCCCCGATGGTTTCACGAGATTCGGATGAACTGCTCGATCCTCGAACTCGCACACGTGGTTCAGCGGAAATCGCGTTTCAAAGCCTGTGTTGTGGCTTCCCCGCACCAATCGGTCACGACCGCCCGCAATCTTGAGAAGATCGATTGTCCAGGCCGCGCACGGTCGGTTCATTCTTGCCATAACCATGCCGCCGACTCGGCCGGCAATGGCCTCGGGGCGACCGAACGTCCGCATTGGAACGCCTGCGAAGCCACGCATTGTTGCCCGTTCCATGCCCGGACTGCGGCCGTGATTGCTGAGTTCGGGTCCGCATCGGCGGTGCTGGTGAAACCCTTCGCCAGCACCGCAGGCTTCGAAGCAGATTTGCCTGTTTCAGCGCGCTGCCGATCCGTTCGGCAAACCGTACGAGTCCAGCATGTCGAGGCCCAATCGCAAGACTTCGGCCGGCGCTTCGCAGCGTGCTGCGAAATCTTTCTGGTACGCCTTGAAGGCAGGAAGCTCGGTGACGACCGCCGAATCGTCAGCGGCAAGATTCATGAAGACATGGACGAACTCGTGGCCATTTTTAAAGAGCGCATAGGCCGCGTGTTCGGGCGCCGTAGCCCGAAGCTCGTCGAACACGGCTCGCGAGAGCGCTTCGTTTTCCGCGATCTGGTCGGGCTTGATCGCGTAGCGTACCAAGGTCAGTCGTTGCATGATATTTTCCTTTCACGGTTCCGGCGCCGGTGTGCGCCGATAAACGTAGAGACGACAACGAGCGGCAAAAGGATGCGCGGTTGCAAGAATTTTTGCCGGAACGCATCCTTTGCGGACGCCGGAACGTCTATCCGATATTGGCGTGTTGGATCAACCGGAGGCTTGCGCTTTGGATTCGGATGGACTGACTCAATTGATGGCGGCGATGCGCCCGCGTCTGCACCGGTATTGCACGCGTATGCTGGGCTCGGCGTTCGACGGCGAAGATGTCGTCCAGGAAGCGCTGTTCAATGCGGCCGCGGCATTTCCGGCTGCCGGTGAGATCCTGCGGCCGGAAAGCTGGCTGCTGGGCATCGCTCACAACGCGGCGCTGGACGCGCTGCGCCGCCGCAAGCGGCAAGGACTCGTGGAGTCCGACGAAGCATTGGCGAATCTGGCGGACCATGGCGCCCAGGCCGATGCGAGAGTGGCGGCGGCTGCGAGCCTCGCGATGTTCCTGCACCTGTCCATCATCCAGCGCTCATGTGTGGTGCTCGCGGATGTGCTTGGCTATTCGCTAACGGAAACGGCTGCGATTCTCAGCGTCAGCGTGCCCGCGGTCAAGGCCGCGCTGCACCGGGGGCGCGGCCGGCTCAGGGAACTGGTCGACGTTTCCGAAGCTGCGCTGCCGCGCCTCGCCGAAGCCGACCTCGAGCGGTTGCGCGCTTACGCCGAGCGCTTCAACGCCCGCGACTTCGACGCACTACGCGATCTGCTTTCCGAGGAAGTCCGCCTCGACCTCGTGAATCGAACGCGTCTCGCGGGGCGCAAAGACGTCTCGATCTACTTCACACGTTATGCAGAGGCGCCCAGTTGTTCGCTCGCGCTGGGCTGGGCGGAGCATCGTCCTGTCCTGCTGGTCACCGATCCGGCGGTGGCCGCCGCCCCCGTCGCGTATGTCATCCTGCTTGACTGGGTCGACGAGCGTATTGTCGCGATCCGTGATTTCCGGTACGCGCCTTATGTCATGGAAAGTCTGACCGTGCAGCGGCTGTGACGGGGGAGGCGTGGCCCCGAGCGTTAAAAGCCTTGGGTATCGCATGTCTCTCATCGAGCATTGTGACGGTCACATCCAGCCGAGGTGGGCGATGAAGGTCATCATTCGCATCGAGACCGTTAGGTAGTCGATCGCTCGCGTTACGCACGGTGACTCTTCTGGCATGAGGGGAGTGGTGCGCGACGTGAACGTCAACGTCAACGTCAACGTCAACGCTCACACGGGCTACGCCGACACCGCTTTCTTCACTGGAATCGGCATCCTGGCAGTCGACAACTACGGTACCGTTGTCAATGCATTTACGTCGGGCGAGAACACCTGCTTGATGTGCACTGGCAAGTGGAACACTAGCCCAGGAGGCTGTCGGCATGCACCTCGCCGACGCGCGTTTAGCGCACGATCGGAAGACCAGGACTGTTCGAAGAACGGCCATTGATCAGACGACCGGATAGAACACCCTTTCGGGCCGGAGGCCGCCGTTGGCGGCCAAGTGATCTGTCGACGCGGCTGACGCGGCCGCATCGACGCGCTATCGCGAGGCGGTCGCGGGCAGCGCGACGCGTTGCAGCGCGGCCATCGGACCGAGTTGCTCGATCACCTTCATCTGCGCCGCGTCGCGCACGAAGAGCGATCCGGCGAATCCCAATGCGTTTATTGATACGCCCGCGACACGTTCTTCCGACCTTGGCACAAGCAGCATCCATTCGCGTGTCACGAGCAGGTTGTAGGGCGCCGGTTGATGAAGCTCGCCGCTGACCTCGACCGGTCGGACGCCGACCGCTTCGAGCAGTGCTCGATAGCAGGAGAGGGCCGACAGCGCCGCATCCACAGAGGTCATCGTGCCGGGCTCGAGGCGCGCGAACGCATGCCGGAATGGCAGGCCTGGTACGCGGTGCGCCAGACCATCGACGAGTGTGGATGCAAGAATGGGCTCGATGGGGACCGCCGGTTCAAAGTCGCCGAGTGGCAGCGGTACGATTTGCAGATGCTTGTGCGCCTGACTCGCGCCCGCGGCAGCGCCTGCATTGTAGAAGCCGATGCCGTCGAACTCGGCCAGACAGGTCATCAGCGACTCGAAATCGGCCAGATTGAGGAGCGCTTCCTGCGGTTCGAAATCGCGGGTAACGATCAGCAGATGATTGTCGATGACATTGAACTTGTTGAGCAAAGCCAGGTGCGTGTCTGAGATGTCCGCGACAAAGAGATCCGGGTCGTAGGGAAGGAATGGATTCGCCGATGGGCGCTCCCCTCCATGAAGCCTTCGCGTTTGCCGGCGCTGCTGCTCCTTGCGGCTCAGGCTGGAGACTTGCCGCACGACAAAGCGGATGCCGCCACTTTCGATCACCGCCTGGATGGTTTCGATCGGTTGCAGCGCGCCGCAACGCAGTGCATGCCGGGCCTGGCGCAGCGTGGCGGGCCACAGGGTTCCCGGGGCGAGGCGGCGATTTTCCATGGTTCGTCGGGGCGACACGTTGGTCATTGGGCACGATCATTGACTGCTGCGCGCAGTGATACGAAGCTCATGTAGCGCTGCCTCCAACCTGCTACGACAGTCCGTGCGGCAGGCGGGACGGCATGCGCGTGATGGCCGCTAAAGCTTGTAACCGATCGTGCGCAACAGATCCTTGCGCCATTGCACGTCTTCCGCGCCTTCGACGCCGAGCGGCGAAAATCCGTCAATCACACCGACGATGCCACGGCCCTGGTTCGTTTCTGCAATCAACACCTCGACGGGATTCGCTGTCGCACAGAAAATCCGGCATACCTCGGGCACCGCCTTGAGCGCGTTCAGCACGTTGACCGGGTAAAAGCCGTCCCCGAGAAAAACAAAGAAGCTGTGGCCCGCGGCGACGCTCATTGCGTTTTTGCAAGCCATCTCGACCAGGCTCTCGTCAGTGCCGGACTGGCGTACGAGGCGCTTGCCGGAAGCCTCGCAAAACGCCAGGCCGAACTTGATGCCGGGCACGGTGCCAACGATTGCCTCGTGAATATCCTCGACGGATTTGATGAAATGGGTTTGCCCGAGGATGAAGTTGGTGGTTTCGGGCTTGACGATTGTGACGGCGGACAATTGCATATCGGACCTCGCTCCGTTGCGACAGCGCACCGGTAGAGACGACAGATCACCGGCGAATCTGACTTCGTACATTTTCGCCAACGGGTCCGCCGCTTTACCCCATCTTCTAGGCTAGTACTAACCGCTCGTCAGCGGAAGCACTGTTCGCCGATGAGGTCTCGCCAGCCGTCTGTTTTCTCGTTACCGGTCGGCGTTCATTTTTTGCGTGCGGGAATTCCGGTGGTCACCCGGTGAGAGTGGAGGAAGGCTTGCAAATCGCTCGAGATTGTCTAGGCTACGGCAATACACGTCGATCGAGCGCCGGGTTCGGGCCATTATGTGGACTTTCAAAGACATCCCTCACTCAATGTGGCTTGTACGAAAGACCTGGATAACCCGGAGCGCACGCCGGTACTACTCCCAGTATGGAGAAGATGCCGTACTGCGTGAGATCATCAGCCCGACCTTTAACAATGGTGTTTACGTCGATGTGGGCGCCTATCATCCCATCAAGTTTTCGAATACATACGCGTTGTACAGGCGAGGGTGGCGCGGCATCAACATCGATATGGACCCAGTGAAGATCGATGCATTCAAGCTGGCGCGGTCTGACGATACCAACGTCTGCGCAGCGATTTCTAACGAGAAGGCAACGCGGCAAGCCTACAGTTTTTCCGCTTACGGACTAACTTCGACCATAGAACCGGCAGAGGCTGCGAGACGCACCGATTCCCCCGTCTCCGTGAGGAACGTCGAAACGACGACGCTCGATGACGTGCTGGAGAATAGCTGTTACTCAACTCGCGAGATCGATCTGCTTTCAATCGACGCGGAAGGTCACGACTATCAGGTGCTGCGGTCAATTGATATCAACAAGTACAGGCCAAAGATTGTCATCGTGGAATCGACATTGATGTCGATAAACGACATCATGAAGTCGGAAATATATCGTTACCTCGTCGATCACGACTATCGGCTAGCAGGCTGGACCCATTTATCGCTGATCTTCCGGTTGGACAAATCCGAACTCTTTCGCTTCCAGTTATAGGCCGCTGCGAAAATGGATGTCTGCGGTATGGCATAAAAGGCGATCATTCGGTTGTTCACGCGAGCCAGGTTCCCTCTTCCTGGCCTATCGAGCAGAGCTTTAGGCCGAAAATGTTGAGATGCGACGTGGCGCAACCGTATTCGTCCGCTGATTGCCTCCGCGAGAATACCTTGTGGCCGCAAGCGCTTCTGCGTGCCATCGATATCCCGCCATCTGTGATCCGGCGATCACCAGCAACTATCCAGGCGCGATTGACTGCGGACGATGCCAACATCCAGTAACCGGAAAGCTGATAAACAATATCTGGCTGGTATCGCATGTTCGGTGGAAACGAAAGCCGTTGAGCGACCACTATGTCGCGAAAGCGGATCTCTCGACCGGGTTCGAGCGACGGATCGATTCGGGTCGAATTGATCCAGTCACCATCCGATAGAGTTCGGCCACAAGCGCAGACGCGCAGCGGCGCGACAATGGAGCTTTCCACGCTTGACCCGCGACAGTAGTCATTCAGGACCAGACCGTGTCTACGCGCGATGTGAGGCGGCGATTCGTTACGGCGTGGGTGCGCCCCTCGACATCTGCAGCAGCCGGTGATCCCGCCACCGGAGACAGCAGGAGCCGATGCTCGGTAGACTGTGCTGTCAGATGACAACAGGTGGCAGGAGAGGAACGCATGGACCGCATGACGGCGATGGAAACGTTCGTAAACGTGGTGGACGCGGGTTCCTTTTCTGCCGCCGCTCGCCGGCTGAAGCTCGGTCAGCCTGCGGTCTCGAAGTCGATTGCGCAACTGGAGGAGCATCTCGGCGCGCGGCTCCTGCTCCGCTCGACGAGAGGTCTCACGCCGACGGATGCGGGTCAGCGATTTTACGAGCACGCCCGCCGTGCGATCGATGAGGCAGATCAGGCCGAACAGGCGGTGCGGGAATCGACGGGCGGCCTCTCCGGACGCTTGCGGATCAGTGCAGCCGTCACGTTCGCGCGACTGCATGTTTTGCCCGCGCTCAAGACCTTCCTCGACCAGCATCCGAAACTGAGTATCGACATCATCCTCGACGACCGCTCGATCGATCTGCTCGAACAGGGTGTCGACGTGGCACTGCGCATGGGGACGCTCGACGACTCGACGATGACCGCGCGACGCATCCTGCGAGGACGGCGACTGGTTGTCGGGACGCCGCGCTATTTCGAGGAAGCCGGCATGCCGAAGACACCGGCTGACCTGAGCCGGCACCAGGCGATCGTCTACTCGCAGCGAGGTGGCGGCGAGTCGTGGGCGTTCAGCCGCGACGACGGCGCCGAGGTCGCCGTGGTCGTGTCGGGCCGGGTAAGCGTGAGCGCCGCCGAGGGCATGCGCACGGCGGTGCTGGGGCACATGGGTCTCGCCGTCGCGTCGGAATGGATGTTCTCCCCTGAACTCGCCGACGGCACTGTGCAAGCCGTTCTCACCGAATGGACGCTGCCTCCGATCGACGTCTGGGCAGTCTTCCCGTCCGGCCGCATGGCGACGACGAAGGCGCGCGCCTTCGTCGCTTTCGTCGAGCACCTGCTTGGCGGGCACGATGGCGGTGCGGCGATCGACCCGGCATCGACCACTGCCGATTGATGTGCCGGGCTCAGAAAACAGCAGAATTGCGGCCACTGAGTTATCCGCTTACGCGTTCGAAGCGGCCTTTTCGAGCACCACGAGCATGTCGCCCGGATCGGGACGGCGCGTGTAGTCCGCGTTGACTTCCGAGTACAGCACGATACCGTCGCGCCCAATGACGTAACGCGCAGGCATAGGCAGAGTCCAACTGGGGTCGTCGTTGAACGTCGGGAGGTCGTTTCTCAGACGCCTGTACAACTCGACGAGATAGCCAGGCAGCGAAAAGCGCAGGCCGAACGCTGCGCTGGTCTCGCCGTTGAGGTCGCTCAGTACCGGGAACCCCAACCTGTTCTCGCGCACCGACTTGCGGCTAAGAACCGGCGTCTGCGGCGAAATGGCGAGCACATTCGCGCCATAGGCGTGAATCTGGGGCAGCACTTCGTTGATCGCCTGAAGCTCGATGTTGCAGTACGGAGACCATACGCCGCGATAGAACGTCACGACGAGTTGCCCCCGCGCGAGCAGATCGGCTGACGAGACGTCGTTGGCGTTCTGGTCCTTCAGCGTGAACGGCGGTGCGCGGTCGCCAGCCTTGATGGCGCGGCCCGCCTGACCGCTCGCGATCAGTTCAGCAGTCGCGCGCTCCATGATCGGGTGGCTTTCTGGCGGTGCGTGATAAGGCGCTTTGCCGGCTTTGAAGTCGGCTTTGATTGCGTCGAGTCTGTCTTGCAGTGCCAAAGCAAATCTCCTTGACTAACCAAGGCCGTCGGGGCCTTGCGATAGCCTCAGGTTGACTCTCCCAGATCTGCGCCAGAACACATCTGCCGTCGATAACAGCTATTCCGCGCAAGCATGTCACGCTTGGGCGCATTCGCCGCGGCAACGAAGCGGCCCGGTTGCGATGACTCGCATCGCAACGAGGTGCCCCAGTTCGAAAAAAAGCGCCGCGCAGGAATAGCACCTATTCCTCACCGATGACTACCGCGTATTCCGACGCGAGCGGACGATATGCATCAACCAATGCATGAACGCATTGACGCACATGCAGCGGTCCGCTAATCCCTGCGCCAGGGTATTGCGCGGCCCCTTGAAAATTCACTATCGAGGTAATCATGACTCAAGCTTTGAAAGGCAAACTGGCACTCGTGACCGGCGCTTCTCGCGGCATCGGCGCTGCCATCGCAACCCGTCTGGCGCGGGACGGCGCTTCGCTCATCGTCCACTACGCGTCGAGTCCGGAGCGCGCGGAGGCGGTGGTCAAGGCGATCCGCGCGGCAGGCGGCGAGGCCGAAGCAGTGGGCGCCAATCTGTCGAAGCCGGAAGGTGTGACGGCGTTGATCGATGCAGTGAGCGACGTCTTCGGCGGCAAGTTCGAAGGGCGGCTCGATATTCTCGTCAACAATGCGGGCACCGTCGAATACGGACCGTTCCTCGAGTCGTCGCCGACGTCCTATGACACCCACTTCAATCTGAATGTGCGGGCGCCAATCGAACTGGCGAAGGATGCGGCAAAGCGCATGATCAAGACGGGCTGGGGACGCATTATCAATGTGGGCTCCGCTTTCGGCGAAGCGGCGCCGCTGCCTGGCGTAACGCTTTACATCGCGTCGAAATTCGCCATTCGGGGCTTCACACGCGGTCTTTCGCGCGAGTTGGGGAAGTACGGCGTGACCGTCAACGCGGTCCAGCCCGGCCCGATCGACACTGAACTGGCTCCCCAGCCCGGCACGGAAGACCACGCAACGATGACCAAGCTCGCCAGCGTGGGCCGCTTCGGCAAGCCCGAAGAAATCGCGGCGGCGGTTGCGTATCTGGCGAGCCCCGAAGCAGGCTACACCACTGGCGAAAGTCTGACCGTCGATGGTGGCTGGATTGCCTGAGGAAGCCGAAATGCGGAATCGCAGGCACTCTGCGAGACGCTGATTCACCGCCAGAGGCACGTACGGATGCGCAACCATCCGCCCGTGCCCCCGAGGCGGACATCGATCAAGTTTGGACTTGACACGCGAATACGCACGACTGTATTTTACAGGAATACGCACGACTGTATTGCTGTCATGGGCAAACCATCATTTCGCGAAGACATTCTTGCCGCCGGCCTCCAGGTCATGCTTCGTTCAGGATATGAGGGAGCGAGCGTGCGCGACATCTGTGCAGCCGCAGGTGCTCCACACGGCTCCTTTACCAATCATTTCCGTTCCAAAGAGGCGTTTGCCGAGAAAGTACTGGACCGCTATTTTGCTCACACCAAGGGGATGGTCAGAGAGGCGTTGGGCGACAAGTCACTTACTCCCCGGCAGCGACTTAAACGGTATCTGGACATCATCAGCGGCGTATTGGCGGATGACAAATGGAATCGCGGTTGCCTGATCGGCGATTTCAGTCTTGAGACCACCTCTCAGAGCGAACGCTTGCGCGAGAGGCTGGAGGCAATATTCCAGGAATGGCGTGCCCCGTTCGCGTCCTGCATCGCCGAGGCTCAAGCCGGCGGCGAAATCGACTCAACGTTCGATCCGCTGGATCTCGCCGAATTTCTTCTCGCTTCCTGGGAAGGCGCAATTCTCCGCATGAAGGTGGAACGCGGTCCCGCCGCGCTCGATCGCTTCAAGAAGATCGTTTTCCAGACCATATTCAAGGAGCAGAAATGACTGTCCTTTCTGACGTTGCGCTGCCACATGTGAAGGTGCTGGGGTCCACAATGGCTTACCGGGAGGCGGGAAATCCCGAGGCGCCGGTGGCGCTTTTCCTGCATGGAAACCCGACATCGTCGTACATATGGCGCAATATCATTCCGCTGGTTGCGCCGGTGGCGCATTGCATTGCACCGGACCTCATTGGGTTCGGCCAGTCGGGAAAGCCAGACATCGAGTATCGATTTACCGATCATGTGCGCTACCTCGACGCGTTCCTCGATAACGCTGGAATCTCGTCGGCATACGTCATCGCGCAAGACTGGGGAACCGCGCTCGCATTTCACCTGGCGGCCCGCCGGCCCGAGTTTATTCGTGGGCTTGCTTTTATGGAGTTCACCTGGCCAATGCCCACGTGGGACGATTTTCATGCGGACGCGCGCGAAATTTTCCAGAAGTTCAGGACGCCCGGCGTGGGCGAGCAGATGATTCTTGAAGACAATGCATTCGTGGAGCAGGTTCTGCCCGCGGCAACCGTACGAAAACTGACGGATGACGAAATGTCTGTGTACAGGGCACCATTTCCAACCCCTGAGTCACGTCGACCGACCTGGCGCTTCCCGAATGAATTACCGATCGCCGGAGAGCCGGCTGATGTGTACTCGATTTTGGAGGAAGCACATCGCGCGCTGGAAGAGTCGGCTTATCCGAAGCTGCTTTTCACTGCAAATCCCGGTGCTCTGGTCTCGCCGAACATTGCTGAAAAATTTGCGGATAGACTTCAGGACTGCAGAGTTGTTGAGCTTGGCGATGGAATTCATTACCTGCAGGAGGACCATCCTGAAGTCATTGGCAATACTGTCAATGAGTGGATAGTCGGACTGGGGGCAGGGTCTGGCCCAAAACAAAGGCTCACATTGTAGGCGGTTCTCTGAGGGTGCTGTCGGGTCGCACGGCTACCCAATCACGAAGTGCTAGCCGCCATAAGTTTTGGGGCGACGTGTGGCGCATTTTGGTCGCTTTGCAACAGCGTGTTCGCTCGCGACGAGTCGTCTGAACGGCAACTTCTGTTGCGCTCGCGCCCGTCGGCGGGCGCTCTCAGCGCATACCTACGAACCGGCGGCATAAGCGTTCCCGGACCAGCAAACACTGAGTAGGGTGATCTCGCGATCGACATGTCGCCGATCGAACAGCTCGTCCAGACTTCTCAGCTTACCGCTTGTCGACCATCAGTTCGTTCAGTGTCATATCGTGATCGACTCGATACATCGCCGTTTGCACCAGAAATCCCGGCCGCCTGGCGAGCTTGCGGAGCGGCCGGAACAGGACGATGCACTGCTGGAGATCGTTCGTCTCGTGCGTATGGCGTTGCCGCAAAATTGAATGGCCCCGGTCTCAAGGCACACCTGCGCCACGTCATCGCACGCATCGCCGCGTATCCGTCAATTGCGTCGACAAGGTGCTAACGTGGTTTGCTGCTGATCACCGTCACATCGACACGATCTGAACTGACTGACCACCTCGTTCAACACTTCAATAGCGGCTCACCATCAAGAATGGCCGCGATCGGACGACTACTGTAAGCACGTCGGGATATGAAATGAAAGCGATGAGTATTCGTTGATTTGAATTACTGTTGAAATTGGCCCCCCCGTACATGGGGATTTTGAGGAGAGGCGTATCAAGAAAAAAATCTCATGGAATTGACCCCGCCCGCATCGAAACCAATCGCCGGCCGTGCATGCGTCAAACTTCTGCGGAGTCGCTGGAGTCCGCATCAGTAGCCGTTGCTTCTGGCTGACCGATGGAAGCGGCAAATCCGATCTCGTATGCAAATCTGAATAGCTCCGCATCGCGCTCAATGCCAAGCTTGCGCATTGCGGTTCTCTTTTGGCTGCTCACTGTCTGCTTCGTCCGATTCAACTGCGCAGCTATTTCGGTGATCGTGACGCCGGACACATAGAGACGCACGACCTCCGCTTCCCGGCTCGATAGCGCGGACACGCTTTTGCTTGAGAACTGCGCGGCTGCCGCCACTTCGCCATGCTCGCGCGTGGAGGGTGAAAAATAGATTGCACCGGCATGCACGGCGTGGATCGCTGTAATCAAACGGCCAATATCCCTTGCTTTGTTCAGCACGGAATGAATACCGATTTTCCGCAATTCGGCAGCGATGGCCATGTTGTCGATCGTAGTGAATACGACAATTTTCAGGTCAGGATGGCGGCGCCGCAAGAACGACAGCATTGCCATGCCGTCACCGTATTCTCCGCCAGGCATCGAGTAGTCCGTGACGAGAATGTCGCACGGTGCCCACGACAGCAATTCCACAATTTCTGTCGAATCGCGGGCCGTCTCCACTACATTGAGCGTGTGGATTCGCGATAACTCATGCTTGACTCCGGCGATCAAAGCCGGATGGTCGTCAGCAAGTATCAGGTTGATTCTCATGGTGCCCTCAATCGGTTGACTGGCTTATCGAGTAGTTTTCGAGGAGATTTAATGTAGTGCCGACGATGAGACACCTGTTTCGTACTGGCCAGATTTAGTGCCAAGGCGTGTCTGACCAGTCTGAAAGTTCGGTCAAGTCATGTATGGCGAACGCTAGTTGCCGTTCAAGGTAATAGGACGCGGCGATGCCATGGGCCCCGAGCGACGTTTCGGTTTCCGCGGTAGCACAATCGGGTCAATAACTTGGATTGGCAGGCGCATCGCGCCAGCCACGGGCACTCAGTCAAGGAAGACCGCAGATTCCTCACGCCGGTGCTGCGGAGGACATTTTCCTTGCAAATAGCGGCGCATAAGCCCTAATGCCGTTCAGTTAAGCGACTGAACGGCATTTTTTTGTGGCGCAAAGTGGTTGTAAACGTGACGCAGGGGTGTTAACTTTCATCGCCATGCTGGTCGATGATCTACGCCCACTCGTC
>NZ_VTUZ01000130.1 GCF_008369935.1 Paraburkholderia panacisoli
GATGACTACGACGCGCTGCTTCCCTGGAAGATGCCCTCCGAACCCCGCTGACCTGCATCGCTACCACACCTCAAGCGCTCTGCCACCTTACTCTGAAGGGCGTCGTTCGTGGATCGCATACCCGTCGAAGCGGACGAGGCAAAACGCGCCGAGACAGCGCAAGACAGCGCCACCGCCACGCGCGCCGCTGTGATGGCTGGCCCGGTGACTGGTGCGCTGACCGCGTTCGGTCTGCCGGCAGCACATGCCGATCTGGTCGCGGGACTCGCGTTCGCCGTCGTGCTCGAAGGTGTCGCGTGCTTCGCCTGGCTGCTGGCGTTGCGCCCCGCCGACCTGATCGAGACGGCGGTAACGCCCGCCACACAAGGCAGTCACGCCGTGCCAGTTACGGCAGTCACGCTCGCCAGTAACGCTGTCGCACCGGTCGTGACGGCAGGCGCAGAGCCCGCGCCAATGCTTCAGTTGCCGGTTGTCGAGCAGGCTGACGACGTGACCCGAGTCACGACAGCAATCGCCGCCGGCACCCTAAAGGCGACCGTGACCGAGATCCGATGGTGCGCAAAAACATTACACAGGTCGCAAGATGAGCACGACCTGCAATTACATTTCATCAGCTTTTGCCTGGAAGCAACGACAGCCACGCATCTGCGATTACGGCAGCCACTCGAGTCTTGTTGCGACACTGAAGCATCTTCGCATCGATCTCCTTTTGCTTAGTAGTGTCACCGCTGCCGGCCGCATCCACCTGCATCGCAATGGCGTCAGTACAAGCCTGATGAGCTTTGATAGAAGCGATAGCGAGCGGAGTTCCGAGCGCCAAAATAAACAGCGTAACGACGACATACAGCGTGCGAAGCATTTTGAGTTCTTCTCCGGAATGGTTAGTGAGAGCGGCGAAAAGCCAACTCTGGATTACGGCAAAAAACAACAAAACTTTGATCGAAGTAATCGAACGACGACCTACTACGCCGGGATCGAGCCGTACGCCGCTCAGCGGCGGTTGGTGATCGTTAATTTTGCTAGCGGTGTCCATTCGAGCGCTAATGCTGTCCATTAATTCTGCTAGCGCAGGCGGCCGGTGGCCCGAAACAAGCATTTTTCGCGGTAACGGCTGATCGCCCGAAGCGCGGCATCGAAGTGATTTGATAGCCAGAACACGGACGCCGGCTGTTGGCGTTGATTAATTCTGCAAGCCGTTTCCACGGCAGCGCTAATGTTGTCCTTTAATTTTGCTAGCGCGCCTTTCCACCGTAACACGGACTCATTGCCCGTCACGCATGACTGCGCGCAGTGCGATAACGGTATAGCGGACATCCGCCCAAGGACTGTGGGTGCCGCCGGGTAATCGCAAAAGTGCCCTGCTCTATGACGTTTTTTTCACTCGTGCACCGAGACGGGCTCGTCCGAAGATCGCGACAATGGCTTTCGGTATCTGCGCGTGCTGCTTCTTTAGGCTAACGCGTCCCTGCGTCGCTCGACAGCGGTATTAGCGAAATTAAAGAACACGTTGAAACGCGCTAGCAAAATTAACGGACATCCCGTCGTTCACCCGTTGTTGAAACGCGACGGGTGACAAAACCATCAATCTGGCTGTACGGCCGTAAGCACCCGGCGAAGGCATCTTGAACGGCAAGCCGGGCAGCCCGACGATCATGTCCATTCAAATTTTAAATGGACAGGTGTACATGATGGACGAAGTCGAGGTTGTCCAGGAGGTGGTTCA
>NZ_VTUZ01000131.1 GCF_008369935.1 Paraburkholderia panacisoli
AAGGACGGGGATTCCTTCTATGAGCAGGAAGTTGTCAAGGCCTTTCATAAAGTGACTTGGTCTCGAATCATCGGCCGGGTCCTTCTGGCGCCTCCGCGCCGAAGCGCCGTAGAGCGGGGTCAAGGGCAGGCGAAGCCTGGCGCGGCGGACCCCCTTGACGCTGCGAAGGCGCGATATGCTGGCGTAGGGTGGCGGGCGCGAGTTATTGCGCTCGCCACCATGCAAGCGCATTTTGTGTCCAGGTCTGAAGCCGATCATCGCGCGCGTCAGACTTGACGTCCGACCACCTTCTATCCGCCGGCGCGTGGCCGGCCTCATCCTGCATGCGCGTTGCGCCGGAATCATCCGGGACATTGCCCCATCTACATGAATCGGTTGCGTCAGCAACCCAGGAATCCCCACGGGCATGTCCACTCCAGACTGTCTGCTACGTACTGCCTGGCCAAACCTTACCTCCTTCCTGCTAAACCTGAGGACTCAAGCCGACTTTAGGTGTGCGCCTTCGGGAATCACGCCGTCCTTCAGATAGCGCCATAGTGCAATCGCGAGGCGCCGTGCCACCGCGACGATCGCGATGCGCCGCGCGCGACGATTCGGGCCCGTGCCCTGCGTGCGCCGGTTAAACCACTGCGCGAGCGCACTGTCAGGCTGGTAGCGCAGCCAGTTCCACGCCATCTCGATCAGCAGCGCGCGCACGCGTCGGTTGCCTTGCTTGCTGATCCCCTGGTCGACCTGGCTCTCGCCACTGTCGTACGGCTGCGGCACCAGCCCGACACACGCTCCCACCTGGCGCCGGTTGCTGAACTCCCTCCAGAACAGCTCCAGCGCGAGGCGCGACGCGCCCACTTCGCCAATCCCCTTCAGGCGCGCCAGGTCATCACTTCGCTGGCGCGCGGGTGCCGGCACGCTCGCCTGGCGCGTCTTCTCGAGTATGGCGAGTTGCTGCTCCGCCAGTGCCAGCCGTTCACACTCACGCAGCAGCCGCTCCCGCAACTCGGGCGGCAGCGGCGTGCCGTCGTGGCACGTCACCTCGTTACGGGCGAGCCGGCCGGCAAAGGCCTTGTGATCGACCTCATCCCAGCAGCCAAGCGTGACCAGCAGTTTGCGCATGCGGTCGCGATGCTGCAGCACTTCCTTCTGCAGTTCCCCGCGATCGCGCATCAGCTGGCGCGACGCTTCGTCCTGCGGCGACGGCACGTGAACCACGTGCATGCGGTCGCGCTCGCCGCGCAGCCACGCGCGCAGGTTGATCACCAGCTTGATGACGTCGAGCCGGTCGGTCTTCGCGCGTCGCTGGTGGCGTTCGACTGGAATGCTCGCTGGATCGACGACATAACACTCGATGCCGCGCACCTGCAGCGCGCGACAGATCCAGAACGCGTCCTGGCCGGCTTCGTAGCTGACGACGGTGCGTACGCCAGCCGGGAGCGACCACTTCTCCTTGTGCGCCTCGATCAGGTCCAGTACCGCCTGCAGACGCGCCGCGGCCTGCGGCTGCGCGACCGTGTGCACGGCCGGCTTCTCGCGCCGGCCGTCGTGCAGCGCGACCTTCCACTTCGCCGCAGCCAGCTCGAGTGATACCGCCAGCACCACTTCCTCACCACCCGTCATGAACGTCTGATCCGTGCGCATGATGTTCTCCTTTGAACAGCACTCGACACTCTGATTTTACGTATCAGTTCGTCGACGACCCCTGCTCATAGGATCTAC
>NZ_VTUZ01000132.1 GCF_008369935.1 Paraburkholderia panacisoli
TGCTCAATGGAGGGGCATCATGGACGCAAATCACGCTACCGAACCTCATGCTGAAGACGTCATACTGGCGGTTTCGCTCGAACTGGCCGTCGGAAAGTGGAAGGTGGCGCTGCACGATGGCCGGCGCGAGCGGCCGGCCGTGCACACGGTCGCGCAGCCCCAGGCCGCCGCCCGCCTGCAGGCCGTGCTTGACGTGATCGAACAGCAGAAGCTGAAGTGGTCGCTGCCGGCCGGCGTGCGCATCGTCGTCAGCTACGAAGCGGGCCAGGACGCGTTCTGGATCAGTCGCGCGCTGCAGTCCCGCGGCATCGAGTGCTACGTCATCGATCCGGCCAGCATCCCGGTCGAACGTCACAAGCGGCGCGCAAAGACCGACCGCCTCGATGCCATCAAGCTGGTGATCAACCTGCGCGCGTGGCTCCGCGGCGAGCGCGACCGCATGCACGTGGTGCACGTGCCGTCGCCGCAGGACGAAGCGTCGCGTCAGCTGATGCGCGATCGCGGACAACTGCAGAAAGAAGTGCTGCAGCACCGCGACCGCATGCGCAAACTGCTGGCCACGCTCGGCTGCTGGGATGAGGTCGACCACAAGGCCTTTGCCGGCCACCTCGCCCGCGACGAGGTGAAGTGTCATGACGGCACGGCGCTGCCGCCCGAACTGCGTGAGCGGCTGCTGCGCGAGTGCGAACGGCTCGCGCTGGCGGAGCAGCAACTTGCGGCACTCGAGAAGACGCGCCAGGCGAGCCTGCCGGCACCCGCCCGCCAGCGAAGCGATGACCTGGCGCGCCTGAAGGGGATTGGCGAAGTGGGCGCGTCGCGTCTCGCGCTCGAACTGTTCTGGCGGGAATTCAGCAACCGCCGCCAGGTGGGCGCGTGTGTCGGGCTCTCGCCGCAGCCCTGGGACAGCGGCGAGAGCCAGGTCGACCAGGGCATCAGCAAACAGGGCAACCGGCGAGTGCGCGCGTTACTGGTCGAGATGGCGTGGACCTGGCTGCGCTACCAGCCCGGCAGTGCACTGACACAGTGGTTCAACCAGCGCACGCAGGGCACGGGGCCGAACCGCCGCGCGCGGCGCATCGCCATCGTCGCTGTCGCACGGCGCCTCGCGATTGCGCTGTGGCGCTACCTGAAGGACGGCGTTATTCCTGATGGCGCACAGATGAAACCAGTTTGAGATCGTATTGCATGCGATAGTGATGCTACGACAGTCCGATCACTTGTTGTTCCCATGGTTCAAGTGGACATGCCCGTCCGCCCCCTGGGTTGCCAACGCAACCGATTCTTAGATGGGGCATGTCACCCGGACAAGATTCCGGCGCAGCGCGCATGCAGGATGGGGCTGGCGAACCGCCAGCGGATAGAAGGTTGTGAAACGTTGGATCGTCTCACGAGCGCAATGGCCGGCTTCAGGCAGGGACATAGATTCGATTGCAGCAATTACTGGGCGACGTGGATGGAATACGCCTCTATGCTGGTGAGCGCAATTCCGCGCGCTCACCAGCATACCCAAGCATATCGCGCCTTCGCAGCGTCAAGGGTCGCTGCGCTCCAGGCTTCGCCTGCCCTTGACCCCCGCTACGGCGCTTCTTTACGGAGCCGCCCGATGGGACCTGGCCAATGATTCGTGAGACAGGTCGTGAAAGGCCTTGACAACTTCCTGCTCATAGAAGGGGGC
>NZ_VTUZ01000133.1 GCF_008369935.1 Paraburkholderia panacisoli
CTCTCAAGAAACAAAACTATTCGACGGTAGCTCTTACGGTGTCGCCGGAACAGATTCAATGCGGAACCCCAGCCTGGCGGCGCGACGTTTGAGGGCAGCGATACTTCGTTGGCGTTGCTGCTCCTCGTAACGCTGCTGTCCCTGGTCGACGAAGGCCTCGCCGCGTGTCAGCATGAAATACACCATGCGCGCGAGCTTGTGCGCCACTGCGGTGTTGGCGCGTGGCTTGTCCATCCGGGCACACAGCCGGCGGTAAAAAGCGCCCAGCGCAGAGTCGCTATGGGAAAGGGTCATGGCCGCCATCTTGAGCGCTTGCCGCGCCCGGTTGGCCGAGCGTTTCGTGCCTGAGGACAATACCTTGCCGCCGCTGATCTTCGTGCCGGGCGTCAGCCCCAGCCAGGAACAGAAATGCTTCACGCTGGCAAAGCGGCTCAGGTCCGGGCCGATCTCGGACAGCAGTGTCAGGACGGTGGACACACCCAGTCCGTTGATGCGCGTGAGATCGACACCCGCCCAGTTGGCGAGTCTCTGCCGCTGGTCGAAGTTGCCTCGCAGCCTGGTGCCGGCCCTCGGCCCGGTACCCATGTCAACGTGGTGGCTGCCACTCTCGTCCACGAGCGTCTGCAGGCGGGCATCGCATTCACCAAGATGACGGGCGATGTCGTCGTACATCGATAGCGCCTGCTTCAGCACAAACAGGTGCTCCTCGCGCCAGTTGCCTGTCAATGCGCGGGCGATATCGTCGGCACTGCGCCTGATCCGGCCGTGACGGTAGCGGGCCAGAACCTTCGGATCGCGTTCGCCCGCGACGATCGCGCGGATGATCGCCTGTCCCGTCGTCCCCATGATGTCGCTCAGCACCTCGGTGAGCTGGATATTCATCTGCACCAGCGTCTTCTGCATGCGCTGTACCCAGCTGCCCTGCTCGGTAAGCAGCACCTCGCGCTGGCGCGCCACCGCACGCACCACGCAGACCTTGTCGCCGGGGCGCCAGGCCGCCCGCAGCAGCCCCAGGCTCATCAGCTTCTGCAGCCACTGGCAGTCGAGCACATCGCTTTTGCGGCCAGGCACGTACTTCATCTGCCGCGCGTCGACCAGCCACACCGCCAGCCCGCGCCGCTCCAGCACCTCGTATACCGGTATCCAGTAGGCTCCGGTCGATTCGAGTGCCACCGTATCGACACCGCACGCCAGCAGCCAGTCGGCCATCGCGTTCAGATCGTCGGTCATCGTACCGAATTCCCGCACCGGCTCATCGTCCGCGGTCCTGGGTACCGCTACCCAGTGGCTCGAACCACCTATATCGATGCCCGCTGCGTTCGGAAACATTTCGGGACTGTCTTCCCGCTTGCGCATCGCCATGGTTTGTCTCGCTATGGTTGATGGATGGCAGCGTCATGGGAAGCGTCAGATTGGACTCGATCTCTCAAACGGGATGCGGCTCGCGCCGCTCGCCACTGTCACCGACGACTCCCGGACCATGCTGAGTCCCGGGCTCGCTTCACGACGCTTGCCAACGTCGTAAGCTCGCACCAGTGGGTTGTCGGTCATCGCGGCGCTGCTACCCACGTTATAGCTCGTCGCCATTGTGAAATCGTTTCTTCAGGAACACCGTACCCGGCACGGGTTTGGGAAGCTGAGTATTCGTT
>NZ_VTUZ01000134.1 GCF_008369935.1 Paraburkholderia panacisoli
AGCAGCATGATCGGAGTAGTTCAGACCAATGCACACGAGATTACGGACATTGCCGACGCAGGCGCCGAGACGCGTGCCTGCTTTTACGACCGGTAGACGATCCAGATCCAGTTCGCTTAGCTTTGCAAGCGCGACTGGCGAGACGGTCGTTCCGTCAATGTCGCTCACGATGCCGGTAAGGTCGCGGATCGCGCCGCTCGAATCGATGATACCGGGGTGCTCCTGGCCAGGCTGGCCGAAACGGACGAGACGCATGTAATACTCCTATCAAGACGAAAAAGTGATCGGCAATGTGCCGAGGTTGCCGAAGCCGATACGCAACTCGCGACCGATTGGCAAGTCCAGCACACCCGCGTAAGAGCCGGTGATCACAGCCTGGCCGGCATGCAGTCCCAAGCCGCGGCTGCGAAGGAAATTGGCGAGCCACACGATCGGCGCAAGCACGCCGCGATCAGGATGGCGTCCCGCGAACGTGACTGCTTCTTCCCCAACGCTGGCCAGACTGATGTCCAATTCGACGGGGAGATCGGCCGGCGTCGCGCCCTCGAACGGATTAACGCGGGGTCCAATGACAAGGCCGGCATTGAACAGGCCGTCTGCCAGTAGTTCAGGGAAAGTCAGTGTTTCGGGATGCGAATAACGACTGCCTAGCAATTCGAGCGCGAGGTGCGTGTGCCCGAGAGCGGCGAGCACTTCAGCTTCGCTATAGGCGTCGCACCGTGGGGGAAGGTCGCGGTTCAGCAGAAGGGCCAGTTCGGGCTCAGCCCTCACAAAGGCACGCGAAGGCCCGCTCATGCGACATACACCGCCTCGATGGATATCAGCGTCATAGATCGGCGCGGCGATGACTTTGCCTTGCTGCGGAAGCGCGCATTTCCATGCGACGATGCGCCCACCTAGCTGATGGCTGACCTCCTGCTGGATTGCGAAACCGTCGTCCAGACTTGCAGGCAGCAGTTCGGCAGGCAGCCGCTCGACGAGTTCGCCCTTTCGGCGCGCTGTCACAAGAATGCGTGCAGCCTGTTCACGCGGACCGGCGATAGCCTCGGCGGCCTGTGTTGCTGCTGGCGCGTTCATGCCGCCTCGCTTACGTTGGCACCGACGCTTTGACGCGGCCATACCGCACCTAGCTTCGAAGCCGCTTCTTTTAACAACGCGTAGAAGTCGTCGTAACGCTCTGGCTGAACTCGCATTACCGGTCCAGCAATGCTCATCGTGCCGACCACCGCACCGTCGGTCAGCGACCTCACAGGCACCGCCAAAGCAGCAACGCCCGGTTCGGCTTCTTCTACGACAAGCCCATAGCCGCGCTGCCTGGTCACTTCCAACTCGGGAATCAACTGCTCGACGCTGGTGATTGCCTTGGGCCCGCCTGCGCTGGCGGCAGCTTTTCCGAGTCCACCCCGCAATGCACATTCGACCGCCTGGTCGTTTGACATGGACGCAAGCCACACCTTCCCGTTCGCCGTTGCATGCAAGGTAATAGGGCTATCCATGGACGGCGAATACATGAGACCCGGTGCCGCCCCTTGGGAGGACGCCAGCCATGCGAGTTTTCCCTCGCTGACGACCGTCAGCCGGACCAATTCGCGGCACTGAGCCGCGACCTCATCGAGGATCGGCTG
>NZ_VTUZ01000135.1 GCF_008369935.1 Paraburkholderia panacisoli
TTGTTGTCGCTATGCTCGTCGGTCCGTAATTCGCTTCGAGGCGAGCGCGATGGAACACTGGCAAGTCACTTATCTTGGCATCCGGCAGATCCCTCGTGAACTCACCGAGTTCGACCTTGCCACGTTCTTCACCTTCTCCACGAAGGAACGTGCACTGATCGAGGCGCGTCGCGGCGAGCTATACCGGCTTGCCGTCGCGCTCCACATCGGCTTTATCCGGATGAGCGGCCGCACGCTCGACGCCTACAAGCCAGGTTCCCAAAGTGCTCTGGAGTCACCTTGGCGCGCAACTGGCAGTCGATCCACCCGATCTCGGCACGCTGCGGACGCTGTATGAAACGCGAGCTCGGACGCTCATAGATCACCAGGTCCTTGCATATCAGGCGCTCGGCTTCCGGCCGATGGCCGAGCACCAGCGCCGGTACGTCGTGCGTTGGCTCAAGGAACGCCTGACAGGTCGACCCGAGCGCGGCGACTTGCTGTACGAATTGAAACGCTGGCTCTACGAGCATCACATCCTGATCGTCCACGATCGGTTGCTCAAGCGGCTTATCGTGAAGGCTGGGCAGGATGTCGAGCGGTCTCTAACTGATGGAGTTATTGGTGCGTTTGGCGACGCGACACTGGACCACTGGAGTCGGCTGTTGGCACAACCTGACAATGACCATGGGAGCCTGCAGCAATGGTTGTGGGCCGTACCCCTGCGGCAATCTACGCATCAGATGGGTGACGTGTTCACAAAGATCGATCGCCTTTATGCGATTGGTGTGCATCAAGGCTGGCCGACGCTTTGCAACGACGCCGCTGTGCGGCACTACGCGCGGCGCTGCGCGCGTCGGCCACCTTCGGTCAGTAAGCGCGTCGAGCAACGATCGCGCAGGCTGGAAGCAGCCTGCTTCATGCGTTACGCGCTGTGCTCCGCAACCGATCAGTTGCTGTCAATGCTGCGCCACTGGGTTCAGAAGGCGGTCAACGACGCGACGCGTGAGGTCGAATCGATCCAATTAGATCCAAACACGCGTCTCCGCGAATTCGCAGCAGCCGTGAAAAAAGTCGCGCTTGACGCAACGTTGGCGCGCGAAGAACTCAGCAGGAGCTTATGCGAGCTGGCCGATCGGTCGCTTGACCGCCGAATGCCGAGCCAGCGAAGTCTGGTCCGCGCGCGCCTGCTCGCAAAACGGGGGCAAGCGCGCGCGATGCTCGCTAGGCTCATCCGCCTGCCGTTCGAAGCGCAGACCACCCATCCCGTCATCAACGCACTTGACGTGTTGTGCGACCTTTATGCCCGGAGGGCCTACACGTTGCCGGACCGCGTAGCAATCCGATTCGGGCGCGTCTGGCGCGACGCGATCGACGGCTATGACCGGCACAAAGCGCTGTTGGCTTTCGAGTGGGCGACGCTCTTTGCGCTGCGCGTCGCATTGCGCAATGGCTCCGTTTTCATCGAACACAGCTTCGCGTTCCGCAGTCAGGCGATGCTCCTGATTCCACCAGACGAGTGGAAAGCGAAACGCAACCGTTTTTATGGACATCTGAAGCTGCCGCAGGACCCGAAGGAATTCCTTGAACCGCTCATCGAGCACCTCGAGCAGGGCTTGATCATGCTACGCGACGCA
>NZ_VTUZ01000136.1 GCF_008369935.1 Paraburkholderia panacisoli
TTCGATTGCGGATCAGGTGTGGTTTTCGTCCCGGGCTGCAGAGTAGCAGCATCCTGGACGAGTTCGGCCGAGCGATCAATCCTCTTGTCACCGAACTGCACGATCACGTCGCCTGGCTTGATGCCGATCGCGGCAGCCGGTGTGCCGGGCACGACCGAATTGACCAGCGCACCTGCCGGGCGCGGCAGACCAAAGGCCACTGCCAACCCGGGTCCTACGTCCTGTACCTCGACGCCAAGACCGCCCGGGGGTACCTTGCGCTGGGTTTGCAACTCCGATCGCACCGTGGTCGCGAAATGCCGATCACCTCGCTAGCGCGGTTGAACAGCGGGCCACCCGAGTTGTCGGGGTTGACGGAGACGTCGGTCTGGAAAAAGGGAAAATTGCTACCATCCGGTAGCGTGCGGGAAGTGGCGCTGACTATGCCGGCTGTGATGGTATTCTGGAAGCGGTCGGGCGATCCGATCGTCAGCACCTGTTCGCCGACGCGCACTCGCGACGAGTCGCCAAGTTTGACCGTCGGAAGCTTCGTGGCGTCGATCTGAATCACCGCGACGTCGCTCTGGGCGTCGACAGCCAGCACCTTTGCCTTGAACTCGCGCCGGTCGGTCAGCCTGACCATAACTTCGTCGGCTTGATCCACCACATGAGCCGTAGTCAGAATGAGGCCATCGGGCCTAACGATGAATCCGGAGCCCGCACCCGATATCGCGCCTGGCGGGTTGGCATCGGGGTGTTCGAGGGGCCGAGTAGGGCCTAGCTCGTTTTCAGTTCGTGTTCACAAGCCGCGTAGATTTTCCAGACGTTCGGCGAACGATAGTCCATTCGCCAGCCATCCGTGAACAGTTTGGCAAGCCAGGCCGAGTCAGCGAAGTGGGGGAGCTTGGCAAAATCCAGTGCGATTTTCTCCGACAAAGCGCCGAGGCGCACGACCTGCAGCCAGTCGGCTTCTGCCCCATTGCTGTGAAACCAGATATTCAGCAGCTCCACGTAATGATCGGTTCGCAGCCAACCGCCCGTACGCGCTTGAGCAACCAGTTGCCCCACTACCAGATAGCAGAGCAGTTCGGCACGGGCTTCGTCATCAAGTTTTGCTAGGGCGTGTTCACACTATTTGAGTCCATCGACAATGAGGGCGAAATTGATGAAAGCAAGGAACATCACGTCCAGTTTGTCGAAGCGGGAAAAGATGCGGCGAAAGCCTTTGAGGCGTCGAAAGAGGCGTTCCACTTCGTTTCTGCGCTTGTACATTTCGCGATCGTATTCCCACGGTTCAAGCCGATTGCTTTTGGGCGGAACAACCGGTATGAAACCAAGGTCGGGAGCGAGTTGTCGGGTTTCGTCGCCTTCATATGCCTTGTCCATCAGCAGATGCAGTGGCCGATTGGGCGAGCCAAGTCTTTGCAACAGGGCACGCCCCTCTGGCGCATCACCAGCCTGGCCGGGAGACAGCGCGAATGTTATGGCTGTTCGAGCATCCGCGGCAACCATATGAATCTTGGTGGTCCATCCACCTCGGGATTTTCCGATTGCTTGAGGTCCGTTTTTTTTAATGCACCGGTACCATCAGGATGAACCTTAATCATCGTGCTATCCAGCGAG
>NZ_VTUZ01000137.1:0-764 GCF_008369935.1 Paraburkholderia panacisoli
TACCGGTCCAGTGCCGGAACGCGCGATGGAACGCGATCGGGTCGTCGAAGCCGATGTCGGCGCCGATCGCCGCGATCGTGTCAGGCGTGTCGGTGAGCCGCTGGATCGCGATGTCGCGCCGCAGTTCATCCTTCAGCACCTGGAACGTCGTCCTTTCGGCGGCAAGGTGGCGGCTCAACGTGCGCACCGAGCGATGCAGATGCTCGGCCGCCTGATCGATCACGGGCAGATCGGGCAGCGCCGCCGACAGGTACTGCCGCACGCAATGGCACACGAGCTGTTCGCTGATCGATTCGAAGATCCAGTCGCCGGGCGCACGCGCGAGGAACTTGCGCAGGTTGCGCTTGCTCTGCCGGATCGGCGCGTCGAGATAGTCGGCGCTGAAGCGCAGCAGCGCGCGGTCGCAGTCGAACTGCACGGACCCGGAGAAGAAGTACAGGTGATCGACCGCATGGCGCGGCCGCGGGCATGCGAACTCGATCCGCAGCAGCGGAATCTTCTGCCCGATCAGCCACACGCCGTGCACGAGCTTGAGCATCAGCTCCTGCCCGAGCGCGCCGATCGGGCCGACGGCCGGGTTCGGCCGCAGCAGCACCTGCGCGACGAGACCGTCGCGCTTCGATTCGACGAAGAAGTCGTCGAGCAGGATATGGAAGAACTGTCCGAAGCGGTGCAGCGCCGTTTCGAGGTTGCGCGCATCGAGCAGGCTCAGGCACAGGTACTTCAGCGTGCCGCCGCGCAGCGGGCGCGAGAAGATGCCGGGC
>NZ_VTUZ01000137.1:808-1566 GCF_008369935.1 Paraburkholderia panacisoli
ACTCGATCGGAATGCCCGCCCCGCGCAGGTAGCGCTCGACCAAGTTGCGCTTCACGCCCGCGCTCGCGAGGAAGCCGCTGACGAGCGAAATCGGCACCGTCGCGCTCGGCGACGGCAGCGCACGCCCGGGCCGGGCGGAAGGTGAGTCTGAGCCGGCCATCGCGTCCCCGTCGATCGAACCGCTCCCATTGTACTTGAGCGGCTCGCGCCGGGCCTTCGGCGCGCCGGCCCGTGCGCCACGTGCTGCCCGACATCGGTCCACCGATAACGAGCTTGGCCTGGACCGGCGGCACGACGCCATTTCATGGCACTTCCAAGCAAGGGTGGCGCCGCGTTGCAATCGCCAAGGGCGACGTTCCGAGAGACTGAGGGCCTCAATACCCAATCTTCACGGAGACACAACATGCCCATCATTGTTTGCGAATGCAAGGTCGGAATCGAAGCTGGCGTCAAGGCCAGGATCGCCAGCGAGTTCACGAGCGCGATCAAGGAGGTCATCCTCTCGCCGCTCGACTTGATTAGCGTCGTATTTCATGAAGCCACGCCCGAGAACACCTATCGTTCGGGAGAGCCCACTTCCGAAACGCTGATCTTCTGCCACATACGTGATGGGCGCAGCGACGGCGCCGTGCTATCGCTGGCCAAAAAGGTGAGCTCGATCTGGAGCGCGTGCACCGGGGCACCGGAGGACGAAGTCGAGGTTCTCGTCGCACTGTATCCCGCCAAATACGTCGTGCGCGGAGGTGAACGCCTGCCCG
>NZ_VTUZ01000138.1 GCF_008369935.1 Paraburkholderia panacisoli
AGCCGTCGCCCAGGATCGCAAGCGCCTGCGCCAGGCGTAGCGCATCGGGGTTGAGACTATGCAAACGTGCGCGCATCTGCAGCGCCACACCGTCGACGCCGCCAATACCGACGACGTCCTCAAGCGCGCGCAGCCCGCTCGAATCTCCGGCCTGATCTAACGCACGCAGGAATTCCCGTAGGTAAAACGGATTCCCTCCGGTGGCGCGATATGCCAGTGCAACGACGTCGTCGTTCGCGCCGCTTCCGAGGGCGTTGCGAGCGATGGCCGCAACTGCCCGCCGGCTCAGCAGCGACGGCCTAATCGTCGTCGTTGCCGCCGCGCGCACAGTGACCAGCGGCTGCGATCGGGACGCAGGTTCGTCGGGACGCAATGCCGCGACGAGCGAAACGTTCGGCCCGTCGAGGCGCGGCGCAAGGTAGGCGAGCCAGCGCAACGACGCTTCGTCGGCCCAGTGCGCGTCGTCGACAGCCAGCAGCAGGGGAACATGGTCGGCGAGGTTGACCGTCAGCCAGTAGAGTCCATGCAGGACGGCAAAGCCGGTATCCTGCTCCACGCTGCTCGAGTCGTCGAGTTGAAAAAGCGTGGCGACTGCCCGCGCTGGGCCGGCGAGCAGCGCGTCTCTTTCGTCCGCGGTCGCGCCGGCGCACCGACGTTCGAAGAGCTGGCGCACGATGCCAAAGGCAAAGTGCCGCTCGAGATCGGATCCGCGGGCCCGCAACACGCTCCGTTTCTCCCGCTGTGCGATCGCGCAGGCGGCCTCGAGCAGCGCAGTCTTGCCGATCCCGGCACCGGCTTCGATCAACACGACTCCGCCGCGGCGCACGAAAGTTTCGATCGCCGCCAGCTCAGAGTCGCGCTCGACGAGGCCGGTCATGTCGCCAACGGGTAGGAGCTTCAACCGTATCACGCCTTCCGAGACGGCTCAAGGCAAGAGGCCGGACTGGCTCGCTCACGCCGGTGCTTTTGGCGTTGCCTCCGCGACCCGAATGCCTCTGCCCGCAGAGTCGACTTGAGAACTGCAGCAGCGCAAGAGCTTGCAAGCGCAGACTTGGCCGGTTCGAGCGCGTCTCATCGAGGACGTTTGAGCGACCGCTTTCGCGCTGTTCGAGCGACGGATCTGAGTCGTCGGAGGACAACAAGCGACCCGTTGCTGCCATCCGTACCTCGTCAGCCGATGTCCGCTGTGCAGCTTATTGCTGCCGGTCGCGGGTCATCGGTCAACCTTTAGGTCCCCCGTCACAAACAGTTGATCGTGAGCGGCAGCTCTGTGGTCGGCCAACGTTGACACAGATTTTGGCTCGGTAGATCAGGCGCTCGGTTCGCCGGCTGAGCAAGTTCTGCATATTGTTTCGCCCGCAATAGCGGCTGTATCGCTCGTAGCGAGCACACCGTTGCCTTCAGCGTCGATGGACCGGCCGCTTTGACCTGCTGTTGTATTGGAGCAGGTTGAATTCAACAGAGATCTTGTTCACACCCTCCAGCGGCACACGCTCGTCGAGGACTGATGAGGTCCAGTCAACGCCCGCTTTTCGGGTCTCGAT
>NZ_VTUZ01000139.1 GCF_008369935.1 Paraburkholderia panacisoli
TTCAGGACCCGTTGTCGGTAGCGCTCTTCGTAATATTCGGCGCCGGGATCAACGTACTCCATCCCGTAGCGCAACGTGTTGTAGAACAACACTGCTACCTTGCGAGCCGTCGCAGTGACAGCCTTTGCCTTGCCGATCCGCGCGGAAAGGCGTCGGTAGAAGCCACCCAGTGCAGTGTCCGTCTTGCCGATCGTGACGGCGGCGAGACGCAGTGCAGCCGCAGCCTTGCTGGCAGAGCGACGGGTTTTGGAGGACAGTACCTTGCCACCGGAAATCTTGTTGCCTGGCGCCAGACACAACCACGACGTGAAGTGCTTTACCGTGGGCCATCGCGACATGTCCGTGCCGCATTCGGCGACCAGTTTCAGCGCAAGGTACGGTCCGAGTCCGTGGATCTGCGTGAGGTCCACGCCGAGCAGGCCATACAGCTCGGCACGCACGTCGAACGAGAAGCCATTTGACTGCTTGCTCCGGCGACGCGCGGCGGGTAGCGGATTAGTCACCGGATCCACATTTGCCTTCAGCTGCCTGATCACGAGTTCAATCCGCTCGTCGCATTGTTTCACCTGGGTTTGGTAAAAATCGTACAGTGCAACCGCCTGGGTCAGTTCGAACACATGTTCGTCCTGGTAGTTGCCGACAAGTGCATCGCGAATCGTTTCGACTGACGCCTTGCAGCGGACGTCACGATATCGGGCGAGTTCTTGCGGATTGCGTTCGCCGGCGACGATCGAGCGGATGATCTTCATGCCGGTAGCGCCGGTAATGTCCTGCACGACATGATGAAGTTGCAGGTTCATCTGCATCAGCGCCTTCTGCATGTGCTGGATATGTGCTGCAGCATACTCGAGCAGTCGCTCGCGTTGACGCAGATAGGCACGTAACGTCGCGATGTCATGCCGGGGGCGGAAGCTGGCTCGCAGCAGCCCGTATGCATGTAGTTTCTGCAGCCACTGTGCGTCGTTGACGTCAGTCTTTCGGCCCGGGACCGTCTTCACGTCTCGAGCGTTCACCAGCACCACTTCGAAGCCGTGCGCTTCCAGCACTTCGAACGCGGGAATCCAATAGACACCAGTCGATTCCATGGCGATCGTAGTGACCCCCACTTGCCTGAGCCACTCCGCAAGCGCGTGAAGCTCCTGAGTGAAACTGCGGAATGACCTGACCGGTTGGGGGTCGCGTTCGGGTCCGACTGCCACAACGTGAAACTGCGCGCCAATGTCTATCGCCGCGGCATGTGGATGGACTACTGCAATCTGCGCCGTGCCGCCGGCGCGCTGGGACTTCGTTGACTTCATGTCAGCCCTCCGACAGGGGTAGGGTCAGAGGGCGGGACAGCGGGATGGATCACTTTCCTGAACGGGATCGCCTGTCGGCGTCACCAATGCTGGGTCCGCATCAGTCCCTGGACCATGTTTTTTAACGGGATAAATCACCAAAAAGGTGGCGGCCGCTCCCCCTGAGGCTCCTGAGTATAGCGAAGGCCGGGAGTTTCTGCCTTTCGGGCAGGGGCGTGCCCCTTCGGATGTTTTTTA
>NZ_VTUZ01000014.1 GCF_008369935.1 Paraburkholderia panacisoli
TCCACGCTTCCTCCCCACACTCGGTCACCCTCGTGCAGTTGCGCTTCGCTTCGCTCGCTGTGATCAACTCGCGGCGGGACTTGCACCCACAAGAGTGCGCCCATGCTGGGCGCACACGAAAAAGCCATCGCCGGATTCCTCCGGCGATGGCTTTTCTCAACAAGTGCATGCGCTAACGCGCGAGTATCACACGATCCGCATCGAGTAATCCGTTGCGCGTACGTCTTTGGTCAGCGCCCCGATCGACACGCGATCGACGCCCGTCTCCGCGATCGTCCGCACGGTCTCGAAGTTCACGCCGCCGGACACCTCCAGCACCGCCCGCCCCGCTGTGATGCGGACCGCGTCGCGCATCGCGTCGAATGAGAAATTGTCCAGCAGAATGGATTGCGCGCGATGCGCCAGCGCGGTCTCCAATTGCTCGAGCGTCTCGACTTCGATCTGGATCGAGACGCCCGCATTCAATGCGAGCGCCGCGTCCATCGCCGCACCCACACCGCCTGCGGCGGCGATGTGGTTTTCCTTGATGAGAATGCCGTCGTACAACGCGAGCCGCTGATTCGCCCCGCCGCCCACGCGCACCGCGTACTTCTGCGCGAGCCGCAAACCCGGCAAAGTCTTGCGCGTGTCGAGAATGCGCGTGTGCGTGTGAGCGATCGCGTCGACATAGCGGCGCGTTGCGCTCGCCACGCCCGACAGGAGCTGCAGGAAGTTCAGCGCATTGCGCTCCGCGGTCAGCAACGCGCGAGCCGGGCCGCGCAGTTCGCACACCGGCGTATCCGCGGCCATCCGGTCACCTTCGCGGTAGAGCCATTGCACATCGATACGCGAATCGACCTCGCGCATCACCGCGTTGAACCACGGCACGCCGCATAGCACCGCGTCCTCACGAACGATGATGCGTGCATTGCGCACGTCGTCGGCGGGAACAAGGCGGCCGGTCTGATCGCCCGTGCCGATATCTTCGGCCAGCGCGTCGGCGACATTGCGCGCCAGCGCAGCATCGAAAGCCGCGCCGTACTGCGCGTGAATCTCAGCGAACAGCGGGGACACCGCCTCGGTCCGATTGCGCGCCACCGCTTCCTGAACGGCCGCCATTACGCTGCCCCCACGTTCGAATACAGTTGTGCGTCGCGCGCAAGATCGCCGCTTGCCTGCACGCGCTTCTTGTGACGCGCGGCAAAATCGAGCATGCGGTCGATCGGCAGACGCGCCCGCTCGCCGATCGCTCGATCGACGAAAATTTCGTTGTGGCCGCGCTCGAGCACGTCCGCCAGATTCGCGAGGCCGTTCATCGCCATCCACGGGCAATGCGCGCAACTCTTGCAGGTCGCGCTGTTGCCGGCCGTCGGCGCGGCGATCAGTGTCTTGCCCGGTGCGGCGAGTTGCATCTTGTGCAGAATGCCGAGGTCGGTCGCGACGATGAAATGCGTGGCGTCGAGTTTTTGCGCGGCGTCGATGAGTTGAGTGGTCGAACCCACCACATCGGCTTGCGCGACCACGTTAGCCGGCGATTCCGGATGCACGAGCACTTTGGCGCCCGGATATTCGGCACGCAGCAGATCGAGTTCGATGCCCTTGAATTCATCGTGCACGAGACACGAGCCCTGCCAGAGCAACATGTCCGCGCCGGTCTTGTCCTGGATGTAGCTGCCGAGATGCCGGTCCGGCGCCCAGATGATCTTTTCGCCGCGCGCGTGCAGATCGGCGACGATTTCCAGCCCGATCGATGAAGTCACCATCCAGTCCGCGCGCGCCTTGACCGCCGCGCTGGTGTTCGCATACACGACCACCGTGCGATCCGGATGCGCGTCACAGAACGCGGAAAATTCGTCCACTGGGCAGCCAAGGTCGAGCGAACAGGTCGCGTCGAGGTCCGGCATCAGAATGCGCTTGTCCGGACTGAGGATTTTCGCAGTCTCGCCCATGAAGCGCACACCTGCCACCACGAGCGTTTGCGCCGCGTGATCGCGTCCGAAGCGCGCCATCTCGAGCGAATCGGCCACGCAGCCGCCGGTCTCATCGGCAAGCTCCTGCAATTCTGCGTCGACATAATAGTGCGCGACGAGCACAGCCTTTTCGCGCTCAAGCAATGCACGGATGCGCGCCTTGAGCGCTACCTTCTCTGCCGCCGACGGCATCTCGGGCACCTTCGCCCAAGCCTGCCCGATCCCGCAGGTCGTGCCCTGCGCTAGCGGCCGGTCATATTCGACCGTCCTGATCGCCTGCTGATCCATGATCTCCTCTGCCTTCGCTCTGCCGCCGCCGACCGTCAATCTCGTGTCGTTGCAATTTCCGCGGCCCAAAAAGCAAAACCCCGCCAACGCGGGGTTTTGTGACGTAACGAAATTTTAATAGATTTCGCGATCAAGCATAACGGCGCAGTCGCATCGCAAAGTCTTGCAACGCTTTGATACCGCTCTGCTCAGCGCGATGACACCAGTCCTGCAACTGGATCAGCAACTGGTCGCGCGACGCATTGGAGCGCTCCCACATTGCCGCGAGTTCATTGCGCATGTCGATGTAGGTCTTGAGCTTCTGGCTGTTCGCGAAAATCTGCGGCAACAGACGCTTCTGGGGCTCGTCCAGCCCCGCTTCTTCCTTATGGAACCAGCTGCGGGCACCGCGCATGACCTGATACTTCTCGCGCGCGCCGACTTCCTTCACATGCGCCAGTTCCTGACGATACGCGCGCTTGAGCGCCTTACCGTAGCGGGCCATCACTTCGTAGCGGTTTGCCAGCACGGCTTGCAGCGTGTCCTGATCGAGCACCAGCTTGCCGGTGGTCAGACGCGGCGTAGGCGCGACCTTCTTCACCTTCGCCAGACGGAATGCCGACATGATGCGGATGTACATCCAGCCGATGTCGAACTCGTACCACTTGTTCGACAGCTTGGCCGACGTCGCATACGTGTGGTGATTGTTATGCAGCTCTTCACCGCCGATGATGATGCCCCACGGGAAAATGTTGGTGCTCGCATCCGACGAATTGAAGTTGCGATAACCCCAGAAGTGCGCGAGGCCGTTGACCACACCAGCGGCCCAGAACGGAATCCACACCATCTGCACGGCCCAGATCGTCAGACCGACCACGCCAAACAGCGCGACGTTCAGCACCATCATCAGGCTCACGCCGAGAATCGGGTACTTGGTGTACACGTTGCGTTCCATCCAGTCGTTCGGCGTGCCGTGACTGAATTTGCGCATCGTTTCTTCGTTCTTCGCTTCGGTGCGATACAGTTCCGCGCCTTCGAGCAGCACCTTCCAGATGCCGCGCGTTTGCGGGCTGTGCGGATCTTCTTCGGTTTCGCACTTGGCGTGGTGCTTACGGTGAATCGCGGCCCACTGGCCGGTCAGCATGCCGGTGGTCATCCACAGCCAGAAGCGGAAAAAATGACTGGCGATCGGGTGCAACTCCAGCGCGCGGTGCGCCTGGCAGCGGTGCAGATAGACCGTCACCCCGATAATCGTGATGTGCGTCGCGACCAGCGTGTACACGACGAGTTGCCACCACGAGAAGTGCAACAGGCCGTGGGCAAGGAAATCAAGCAAGGAATTCAACAAGGCAATTTACCTGTGGAACAAGAGATACGAGACACACGCAAAAGGCGCGTGTCAAGAAAGTGAAAGCATACAGCGGGATTGGACGATATTCTACTTGAAGCGTTCCAAGTGTTTGTAACAAATAGGGATTTTTTGTGCGGTATCAAGTGATCAAGCCTGCCGGCGCCAAATATAAGCTTGCCGGCAGGCTCGTTAGGCTCCGTCAGCAGGTGCTGTGCGCCTGATTGGCCGCCGGAGCGGTCATTGTTACCGGTGTCAGCATCGCGTCGACCGCGTTACCGACGATTCGCACTTCGCGTTGCGCGAACGGAATCGAGATGCCGTGTTCGGAGAACAGACGCCAGATATTACGGTTCACGGTCGAGCGCACGCCCGAGGTCCCGGTTGCCGCGTCCTCGATCCAGAAGCCCAGTTCGAGGTTGATGCCGTCCGGGCCGAAGCTCGCCAGATAAGGCGTCGGTGCCGGCTCCCGCAACACGCGTGGCACGCCCTCGGCGGCGCGGGCCAGCAAGCCCATCGCCTGCTCGACGTCGGACGCGTACGCGACCTGCACGGCCACCTTCGCATAGCCGCGCGTCAAATACGACGACTGGTTCTGCACCACGTCCGTAATCAGCTTTTCGTTCGGAATCAGTGTCTCGATGCCGTCCAGCCCACGCACCACCGTATAGCGGGTGCGGATCTGCGTGACCATGCCTTGCAGGCCGCTCACGTTGATCGTGTCACCGATACGCAGCGACCGGTCGAGCAGGATGATGAATCCCGACACGTAGTTGCTGGCGATCTTCTGCATGCCGAAGCCCAGCCCCACGCCCAGCGCGCCGCCGAACACGCCCAGCACCGTGATGTCGATGCCGACCAGCGACAGGCTGATCAGCACTGCCGCCAGCACGAAGGCCGCCCGCCCGACCCGCGCCACCACCACTTTCAGGTTCGCGTCGAGCGTTTTCGAGCGCATCAGGCGGTCTTCGAACGCGGAGCCGGGCCACATCGCGACGATCATCGTGACGCCCACCCACAGCAGCCCCGTGATGAGCGAGAGCAGCGTCATATGCGCATTGGCGATCCGGAAATGGACGCTGCCCATCCACGCGATCACGTCGTCCTGAATGCCCATCACGGTGAGCACCATGCCGAGCCAGACGACCGCCGAGACGACCTTTTCGACGAGGAACAGCCACGGATGGATCTGGCCGTCCCGGCTGAAAACCCGACGCGCGAAGAAAAACACGATGTAGATCAAGCCGATGCCGAACAGCGGCACCAGCGCCAGATCGAGCAGCGAGGTATGCATGAACTGGCCGGTGATCGCCCGGGCGAGCCACACCAGCGCCGCCCCAATCAGCGGGAAGGCCGCGCGGTTCAGGCTTTCCGCCCCGAACTGCAGGGTCTGATAGCGCGACCGCCTGCGCTGTTCCTGCGTGCGGCGCAACAGACGCGCGAGCAGCCACGCAATGGCGAGCGCCGCGAGCAGGATGCCGGCCTGCCATAGCATCACGGGCTGGCCGAAGTCGCGCGCGAGGTCGCCGAACATGTGAGAGAAAATGCGAGTTTCCAAGATGTCACCAGAACCGCCGGCACGCCCGGTTCGTCAACGAACCGGCGCGCGCCGGCCGAAGTCCGTTGCGCTTAGCTCTGGCGTTCCAGCACGGCGGCGAAGAAGCCGTCGGTCGCGTGACGGTGCGGCCACAGCGACAGGTAGTCGCCCATCTCCAGATCGATGCGCTGCTCGGCCAGCACGTCGCGTGCGGGCACCAGCGCGAAATCCGGATGATTGGCGAGGAACTGCTGCACCACCGCTTCGTTTTCGGCTTCGAGAATCGAGCAGGTGGCGTAGACGAGCCGGCCGCCCTTCTTCACCAGACGTGCCGAGCTCGCCAGAATCGACGCCTGCTTCGGCGCCAGCTCGGCGACCGATTCCGGCGACTGGCGCCACTTCAGATCGGGATTGCGGCGCAGCGTGCCCAAGCCGCTGCACGGCGCGTCGACCAGCACGCGGTCGATCTTGCCGGCGAGGCGCTTGATCTTCGCGTCATGCTCGCTGTCGATCAACACCGGATTCACGTTCGACAGCCCGCTGCGCGCGAGGCGCGGCTTGAGCTTGGCCAGACGCCGCTCGGAGATGTCGAACGCGTACAGACGCCCGGTGGAGCGCATCGCCGCGCCCAGCGCCAGCGTCTTGCCGCCCGCGCCCGCGCAGAAGTCGACGATCATCTCGCCGCGCTTGGGCGCGACCAGCGAGCACAGCAACTGGCTGCCCTCGTCCTGCACTTCGAGCCAACCGTGCTGGAACGCGTCGAGCTTGGTGAGCGGCGGCTTGCCGACCACGCGCACGCCGAACGGCGCGAACGGTGTCGCGCCGGCCTCGATGCCGGCCTTCGACAGCGCGTTCAGCACGTCGTCGCGGCTCGCCTTGATCGGATTCGCGCGCAGATCCAGCGGCGCCGGGTAGTTCAGCGCGGCGGCCAGTTGCGCCAGTTCCGCGGCCTCGAAACGCTTGCTCAGCGCCTGATAGATCCAGTCGGGCAGATTCAGGCGAATCCGCAGCGGCAGGCTTTCCGGGTCGATCATCGCGACGTGCTCAAGCCACTTCGACTCCGCGTCCGACACGAACGGCTTGAGCGCCGAGCGCCCGGCCGTCTGCATCAGGCCCAGCAAGGCCATGCGCCGCGCCGGGCTGCCCGCGCCGCTTTCCGCGAGGTGGGCGAATTCCATCCGGCGGCGCAGCACCGCGAAGACCGCCTCGGCGATTACACCGCGCTCGCCATGGCCGAGCTTCGGATGCGCGCGGAAGAACCGGCTGGTGGTGGCGTCGGCGGGGCCGTTGAGCCTCAGGACTTCAGCCAGCAAAGTCTCGGTTTGTCCAATCAGAAAACCATGCAATCTCATGCGCCCTCTCCGGCGGTGTGACCGGCAAAGAGCCATTGCGGCTCTGGCGGCGTAAGCGTGACACGCAGGCCGTCGAGCGCAAGACGCCCTTCGACGAACCAGCGTACCGCGCGTGGATAAATGATGTGTTCGGTTGCCAGCACGCGTTCGGCGAGCGTGGCGGGGGTGTCGCCCGTTTCGACGGGGACGGCCGCCTGCACGACGATCGGCCCGTGATCCAGCTGCGACGTGACAAAATGCACCGACGCGCCGTGCAGCCGCACGCCCGCGTCGAGCGCCTGCTGGTGGGTTTTGAGACCCGGAAAGCTCGGCAACAGCGACGGATGCACGTTCAGCATGCGCCCGGCGTAACGGTCGACGAAGCCGTCCGTGAGCACTCGCATGAAGCCGGCGAGCACCACGAGGTCCGGCGCGAAGCCGTCGATTTCCTGCGCGAGCGCGGCGTCGAAGCTGTCGCGGTCGGGAAACTGGCGGTGGTCGACCACCGCCGTGGCAATGCCATGCGACGCCGCGAACGCAAGGCCCGCGGCGTCAGGACGGTTGGCAATCACGGCGGCGACTTGCGCCGGCCAGCCTTCGTCCGAACAGGCCCGGACAATGGCTTCCATGTTGCTTCCCCGCCCCGAAATCAGGATGACGAGTTTTTTCATGGGCGGATTTTATCATTCGGCAACACCCAAACCGCGACGCGCCGCCGTCCATTGCGCCGAGCGTTTATAATCGTTTGTTTTGCGGCATCCCGGCCGCCCTACTGCAACCCGCTATCGTGAGAGTCTTCCGCGGTCTTCCCAATGCCGAAAGCCGTGCGCCCTGCGCACTGACCATCGGCAACTTCGACGGTGTCCACCGCGGCCATCAGGCTTTGCTCGCCCATGTGCGCGCGGCTGCCGATGCGCGCGGACTGCCCGTCTGCGTGATGACCTTCGAGCCGCACCCCCGCGAATTCTTCAATCCGGCCGGCGCGCCGCCGCGCATCGCGATGCTGCGCGACAAGCTGGAGGCGCTTCGCACCAACGGCGTCGACCGGGTGGTGGTGGAGCACTTCAATCACACGTTCGCGAGCCAGTCGCCGGACGCGTTCGTCGAGCGGATCATCGTGAACGGGTTGCATACGCGCTGGGTGATGATCGGCGACGACTTCCGCTACGGCGCGAAACGCGCGGGCGACTTTGCGTCGCTGAAGACCAAGGGCGAGGAGTACGGGTTCGAAGTCGAGCAGATGGCTACGGTCGCCGATCCGTCGGGCGCGCGCATTTCCAGCTCGGGCGTGCGCGCCGCGCTGGTGGGGGGCGACCTCGACGCGGCGCGCGCCGCGCTCGGCCGCCCGTATGTGATCAGCGGCCATGTCGTGCACGGCATGAAGCTCGGCCGCGATCTCGGTTTCCCCACGCTCAATCTGCCGATCGCGCACAAGCGTCCGGCGCTCGCCGGCATCTTCGTCGTGCAGGTGCACGGCGTGGCGGAGCACCCGCTGCCGGGGGTCGCGAGCCTCGGCCTGCGCCCCACCGTCGACGACTCCGGCCGCGTGCTGCTCGAAGTGCACCTGCTCGACTGGCACGGCGACGCGTATGGCAAACTCGTGCGCGTCGAATTTCTGAAGAAGCTGCGCGACGAGGAGAAGTACGTCGACCTCGAAACGCTGACCGCCGCCATTGCACGCGACGTCGCCAATGCGCGCGCGTGGTTCGCGGCCGTCGGCGCCGGCACGCCGGGCAGCCGTTCCACCGGTTTCGCCACCTCGGCCACCGACCGAATTAGATAGCCGCCGCGGTACGGGCGGGCGCCTGGCGCCACGCGTACCGTCGCTGCGCGCATCGAAAGGCGGCCGTGGATCACGACATGCCTGCCGGGCGCGCCCAACAACGCCCTCGCGCATCGCGCGCAACCCGCGCCCCGCTGCGCATAGAACGAATTCACCGCGACCACATCATGAGCAACAAGAAAGCCGATTCGAAACCGCAGTCACGCTACCCGGTGAACCTGCTCGACACGCCGTTCCCGATGCGCGGCGACCTGCCCAAGCGCGAGCCGCAATGGGTCAAGGACTGGCAGGAACGCAAGGTCTACGAGAAGATCCGCGCCGCCAGCCGTGGCCGTAAAAAGTTCATCCTGCACGACGGCCCGCCGTATGCGAACGGCGACATCCACCTCGGCCACGCGGTCAACAAGATTCTCAAGGACATGATCGTCAAGGCGCGCAATCTGGCGGGCTTCGACGCGGTCTACGTGCCGGGCTGGGACTGCCACGGCATGCCGATCGAAATCCAGATCGAAAAGCAGTTCGGCAAGTCGCTGCCGGCGGCCGAAGTGATGCAGAAGGCGCGCGCCTACGCGACCGAACAGATCGAGAAGCAGAAGGTCGGCTTCCGCCGTCTGGGCGTGCTCGGCGAGTGGGACAACCCGTACAAGACGATGAACTTCACGAACGAAGCCGGCGAAATCCGCGCGCTCGCGAAGATCATGGAAAAGGGCTACGTGTTCCGCGGCCTGAAGCCGGTCAACTGGTGTTTCGACTGCGGCTCGGCGCTCGCTGAGGCGGAAGTCGAGTACAAGGACAAGACCGACCCGACCATCGACGTGCTGTTCGGCTTCGCCGAACCGGAGAAGACCGCGCAGGCGTTCGGGCTGAATGCGCTGCCGCGCAACGAAGGCGGCATCGTGATCTGGACCACCACGCCGTGGACCATCCCTGCCAACCAGGCGCTGAACCTGCATCCGGAAATCATCTATGCGCTGGTCGACACGCCGCGCGGCCTGCTGATCCTCGCGCAGGAGCGCGTCGAAGCGTGCCTGAAGCAATACGGGCTGGAAGGCACGATCGTCGCCACCACGCCGGGCGAGAAGCTCGTCAACCTGCGCTTCAACCACCCGCTCGCGTCCGCGCACCCGGCCTACAAGCGCACCGCGCCGGTCTACCTCGGCGACTACGTGACGACTGAAACCGGTACCGGCGTCGTGCACTCGTCGCCGGCCTACGGCGTGGAAGACTTCGCGTCGTGCAAGGCGCATGGCATGGCCGACTCGGACATCATCAATCCGGTGATGGGCGACGGCCGCTACATCGAATCGCTCGCGCTGTTCGGCGGACTGTCGATCTGGGCGGCCAATCCGCAGATCGTCGAGGCGCTCCAAGGCGCCGGTTCGCTGCTGCGCACCGAGAAGTACACGCACAGCTACATGCACTGCTGGCGCCACAAGACGCCGATCATCTACCGCGCGACTTCCCAATGGTTCGCCGGCATGGACGTGAAGCCGAACGACACCGACAAGACCCTGCGCGAGACCGCGCTCGAAGGCATCGAAAACACCGCGTTCTATCCGGCGTGGGGCAAGCAGCGTCTGTTCAGCATGATCGCCAACCGCCCGGACTGGACGCTGTCGCGCCAGCGCCAATGGGGCGTGCCGATGGCGTTCTTCGTGCACAAGGAAACCGGCGAGCTGCATCCGCGCACGCTGGAATTGCTCGAACAGGTCGCGCAACGCGTCGAGCAGGCCGGCATCGAAGCGTGGCAAACGCT
Organism: Paraburkholderia panacisoli; assembly: GCF_008369935.1. Classification (GTDB taxonomy): domain Bacteria; phylum Pseudomonadota; class Gammaproteobacteria; order Burkholderiales; family Burkholderiaceae; genus Paraburkholderia; species Paraburkholderia panacisoli. The sequence goes on from NZ_VTUZ01000014.1 coordinate 9,972, forward strand.
CGACCCGCGCGAGCTGATCGGCGACGACGCCAACATGTACGAGAAAAACCGCGACACACTCGACGTGTGGTTCGATTCGGGCACCACGCACTGGCATGTGCTGCGCGGCTCGCACAAGGACGAACTGCAATTCCCGGCCGACCTGTATCTGGAAGGCTCGGACCAGCACCGCGGCTGGTTCCACTCGTCGCTGCTGACCGCGTCGATGCTCGACGGCCGCCCGCCGTACAACGCACTGCTCACGCACGGCTTCACCGTCGACGGCGAAGGCCGCAAGATGAGCAAGTCGCTCGGCAACGGCATCGATCCGCACGAAGTGGCGAACCGCCTCGGCGCGGAAATCATCCGCCTGTGGATCGCGTCGACCGACTACTCGGGCGAGCTGGCGATCTCCGAGGAAATCCTCAAGCGCGTCACTGAAGGCTATCGCCGTATTCGCAACACGCTTCGCTTCCTGCTCGCAAATCTGTCGGACTTCGACTTCGCGCAACACGCTCGTCCGGTGGAAGACTGGCTGGAGATCGACCGCTACGCGGTGGCGCTGGCGGCGAATCTGCAAAACGACATCCTGTCGCATTACGAGAAGTACGAGTTCCACCCGGTGGTCGCCAAACTGCAGACGTTCTGCTCGGAAGACTTGGGCGGGTTCTATCTGGACGTACTGAAGGACCGCCTGTACACCACCGCGGCCGACTCCGTCGCGCGCCGTTGCGCACAGACCGCGCTGTATCACATCGCGCACGGCCTGCTGCGCGTGATGGCGCCGTTCCTGTCGTTCACCGCGGAAGAAGCGTGGAAGGTGTTCGAGCCGGACAGCGAAACCATCTTCACCGAGACGTATCACGCGTTCCCGGCCGTGCCGGAGGCCGGCGCGCTGCTCGACAAATGGACGCTGCTACGCGCCGCGCGCGGCGACGTGACGAAGGCGCTGGAAGAAGCGCGCGTCGCGAACCTGATCGGCTCGTCGTTGCAGGCGGAAGTTGAAATCCGCGCGAGCGGTGCGCGCTACGACGCGCTCGCGAGCCTCGGCGACGACCTGAAGTTCGTGCTGATCACGTCGGCAGCGAACGTCGTGAAGGTCGATAGCGAAGCGGACGAAGGCGTCGAAGTCATCACCTCGAAGTACCTGAAGTGCGAACGCTGCTGGCACTATCGCGCGGACGTCGGCGCGAACGCGGAGCACCCCACGCTGTGCGGCCGCTGCTTCAGCAACCTGTTCGGCAACGGTGAAACGAGGAGCGCGGCATAATGGCGAGAACCATGTCGAAAACCTCGGTGAAGACGTCCGCCGGCAGCAGTTCGCTGGCACCTTGGCTGGGCATCGCGCTGATCGTCATCCTGTTCGACCAGTTGACGAAAATCGCGGTGCAGAAGGTGTTCGCCTACGGCGTCGCGCATGAGGTCACGCCGTTTTTCAACCTGGTGCTCGTGTACAACCGTGGCGCAGCGTTCAGCTTCCTCGCGATGGCGGGCGGATGGCAACGTTGGGCGTTCACCGCGCTCGGCGTGGTGGCCGCACTGGTGATCTGCTATCTGCTCAGGCGCCATAGCGGGCAGAAGATGTTCTGCACGGCGCTTTCGCTGATCCTGGGCGGCGCGCTCGGCAATGTGATCGACCGGCTCGCGTATGGGCACGTGATCGACTTCCTCGACTTCCACGTGCGCACGTGGCACTGGCCGGCATTCAATCTCGCGGACAGCGCCATCACGATCGGCGCGATCCTGCTCGTGCTCGACGAGCTGCGGCGCGTGCGCGGCTCGCGCTGACGCGGCTCAGGCAGGCGCTCAGGTCCGCGCTTGCGTCCGGTTTGAAAGACGCGGCGGCGGGGGTGCAACGCCCGCCGTGCCGCCCGCCACCACGCTTAGTCGGAGGCTTTCGTTGGCAACCGCAGAACTCGCAGGAAAACACCTCGTCCTCGGCATGACGGGCGGGATCGCCTGCTACAAGATCGCCGAACTCACGCGTCTGCTGACCAAGGCCGGCGCGACCGTGCAGGTCGTCATGACCGATGCGGCCACCCAGTTCATCACGCCCGTCACAATGCAGGCGCTCTCGGGCCGTCCGGTCTACACTAGCCAGTGGGACGGGCGGGTGCCGAACAACATGGCGCACATCGATCTGTCGCGCGAAGCGGACGCGATCGTCATCGCACCCGCGTCCACCGACTTCCTCGCCAAGCTCGCGCACGGCATGGCCGACGACCTGCTGTCGACGCTGTGCGTCGCGCGCGATTGTCCGCTGTTGGTGGTCCCGGCGATGAACCGGCAAATGTGGCAGAACCCGGCGACGCAGCGCAATGTCGCGCAACTGCGCGCGGACGGCATCGACGTGCTGGGCCCTGACTCGGGGCCGCAGGCATGCGGTGAAATCGGCGACGGACGCATGCTCGAAGCCGCGGCCACGTATGAAGCGATCGCGTCGTTTTTCTCGCCCAAGATTCTGTCCGGCCGGCGCGTGCTGTTGACCGCCGGGCCGACCTTCGAACCGCTCGACCCGGTGCGCGGCATCACCAACCGCTCGAGCGGCAAGATGGGTTTCGCGCTGGCCCGCGCCGCGCAACAGGCTGGCGCCGAAGTACACCTGGTGGCGGGCCCCGTCGCGCTGGAAACGCCGTGGGGCGTGTTCCGCGAGGACGTGCAAACCGCGCAGCAGATGCATGATGCAGTGATGCGCTCGGTCGCCGACGCCGATATCTTCATCGGCGTCGCCGCGGTGGCAGACTGGCGCGTCGATCACGCGAGCGAGCACAAGATCAAGAAGACCGCCGAGCAGGCGTTGCCGAGCTTCAGGTTCGTCGAGAATCCGGACATTCTGGCCTCGGTGGCGAACCTGCCGCATCCGCCGTTCGCGGTGGGCTTCGCGGCGGAAAGCGGCAACCTCGAAGTGCATGGCGAAGAAAAGCGGGTGCGCAAAAACGTGCCGCTGCTGATCGGCAATCTCGGCCCGCTCACCTTCGGTCTCGATGATAACGAAGTGATCCTGTTCGAGGCCAGCGGCGCAACGAAGCTGCCGCGCGCGGACAAGCTGACGCTCGCACGTGCGCTAATCGCGGAAATCGCGAAGCGTCTGCCCGACACGAGCCTGATTCGCTAACTCGGACCGGCGCATCGACGTAGGCGCCGCGCGTCGCTCGGACGAATGGAATCATCTGGAGGCTGACTGACATGACGCTACTTTCCGTGCTCGATCAAACGCCCGTGATCGCCGGGTGCTCGGTGGCCGACGCGATCGCCTCCACCGTCGACCTCGCGCAACTCGCCGACGACCTCGGCTACACGCGCTACTGGTGCGCCGAGCATCACGGCTTGCGCGGCGTCGCTAATCCGGCCCCAGAGGTGATGCTGGCGCGCCTCGGCAGCGTGACGCGACGCATTCGCATCGGCTCCGGCGGCGTGATGCTGCCGTACTACAGCCCATTCAAACTCGCCGAACAATTCATGATGCTGGAGGCGCTGTTCCCCGGTCGAATCGATCTGGGCGTGGGACGCGCGCCAGGCGGCGACATGCGCACGGCGCAAGCGGTCGCCGCCGGCGAATACAATCGCGGCGACATTTTTCCGCAGCAGGTGGCCGATCTGCTCGGGCTGATGCATGGCGCGCTGCCTGACGGCCATATCGCGCGAGGCGTGCTGCTGCAGCCGCAGATCGACACGCGTCCGAAACTATGGATTCTCGGCTCGAGCGAGTTCGGCGGGCTGCTCGCGGCGCAACTCGGCATCCCCTTCTCGTTCGCGCATTTCATCAACCCGCATTTCGGCGCGCGAGTTGCGCTCGCTTATCGTGAGCGCTTCCAGCCCAGCCAGGAAACGACGCAACCGTACCTCGCCGCCGCCGTCTTCGTGATCTGCGCGGATACCGAGCAGGAAGCCGCCGACCTCGAAAAAGCCGTCGACCTGCGCCGCGTGCAAATGGCGTATGGCCTGAACGAACCCATTCCGACCATCGAACAGGGTATCGAGCAGCAGTACGGGGAGCGTGAACAGCTCGTAGTCGACCGGGAAAAGCAGCGCAGCATCATCGGCACGCCGGAGTCCGTCACCGAACGGCTGCACGCGCTGCAGGAACAGTTCAAGGCCGACGAGCTGATCGTGCTCACCGTTGCGGGCAGCTATCGCGCGCGGACGCGCTCCTATGAACTCCTCGCCGATGCGTTCCAGCTCGGCTCAAACACCACGCCCTAACCTCACTTCAATCTGCATGAAACTCGACCTGAAGATTCTCGATGCGCGCATGCGCGAGCAACTCCCGGCTTACGCCACCACCGGCAGCGCGGGTCTCGACCTGCGCGCCTGTCTCGACGAACCATTGACGCTCAATCCCGGCGAAACCGCGCTGGTGCCGACCGGTCTCGCGATTCACGTCGCCGACCCCGGCTACGCAGCGCTCATTCTGCCTCGTTCGGGATTGGGCCATAAGCACGGGATCGTGCTCGGCAATCTGGTCGGCCTGATCGATTCGGATTATCAAGGCCAACTGATGATCTCCACATGGAATCGCGGCGAGACGACGTTCGTGCTGAATCCGATGGAGCGTCTTGCGCAACTGGTGATCGTGCCGGTCATGCAAGCGAAGTTCAACATCGTCGACGACTTCGCGGAAAGCGAACGCGGCGCGGGCGGCTTCGGCAGCACCGGCAAGCATTGATCGCAATCGTCTCGGTCCGTCAGGCGCGGACCGAGGCGAATCGAAGTGCAAAAGCCAGAACGCAAAAAGCAGAACGGCGCGGGGTTGAACCCGCGCCGTTCTGCTTTCGGATCAAACTAAACGCGAACTTCGCGCTTATTCGACGCCTTACTCGACTTCGACCGCCTCCGGATTCGGATTGCGCGGCGCCGGATGCTCGTCGAAGGTCAACTGCACCTTGTCTTCCGCATCCACGTCAACCGATACCCGGCCACCGTTCATCAGCTTGCCGAACAGCAGTTCGTCGGCCAGCGCACGACGGATCGTGTCCTGGATCAGACGCTGCATCGGCCGCGCACCCATCAACGGATCGAAACCGTGTTTGGCGAGGTGCTTGCGCAAAGCGTCGGTGAAGAGCGCATCGACCTTCTTCTCGTGCAGCTGATCTTCCAGCTGCATCAGGAACTTGTCGACCACACGCATGATGATTTCTTCATCGAGCGAACGGAAGCTGATCGTTGCGTCCAGACGGTTACGGAACTCAGGCGTGAACATGCGCTTGATGTCGACCATCTCGTCGCCGGCTTCCCGGCGGTTCGTGAAGCCGATCACCGACTTGCCCATCGCCTCGGCGCCCGCATTCGTCGTCATGATGATGATGACGTTGCGGAAATCCGCCTTGCGGCCGTTGTTGTCCGTCAGCGTGCCGTGGTCCATCACCTGCAGCAGCACGTTGTAGATGTCCGGATGCGCCTTCTCGATTTCGTCGAGCAGCAGCACGCAATGCGGCTTCTTCGTGACGGCTTCGGTCAGCAGACCACCCTGGTCGAAACCGACATAGCCCGGCGGCGCGCCGATCAACCGGCTGACCGCATGACGCTCCATGTATTCCGACATGTCGAAGCGGATCAGCTCGATGCCCAGCGTGAACGCGAGCTGCTTCGCCACTTCCGTCTTGCCGACGCCCGTGGGACCCGAGAACAGGAACGCGCCGATCGGCTTGTCGAGCTTGCCGAGGCCCGCACGCGCCATCTTGATCGAGGCCGACAGCGCGTCGATGGCCGGATCTTGCCCGAACACCACGCTCTTCAGATCGCGATCGAGCGTCTGCAGCTTGCTGCGATCGTCTTGCGACACGCTCTGCGGCGGGACACGGGCGATCTTCGAGATGATTTCCTCGATCTCGTTCTTGCCGATCGTCTTCTTCTGCTTCGACTTCGGCAGGATGCGTTGCGCAGCGCCCGCTTCGTCGATCACATCGATCGCCTTGTCCGGCAGATGACGATCCGTGATGAAGCGCGCCGACAACTCAGCCGCCGCCGACAGCGCGCCCGACGAATACTTCACGCCGTGATGCTCTTCGAAACGCGACTTCAGGCCACGCAGGATCGCCACCGTCTGCTCGACGGTCGGCTCGGTCACGTCGACCTTCTGGAAACGACGCGACAGCGCCGCGTCCTTTTCGAAGATGCCGCGATATTCGGTGAAAGTGGTGGCGCCGATGCACTTGAGCGTGCCCGACGACAACGCCGGCTTCAGCAGGTTCGACGCGTCCAGCGTTCCGCCCGACGCGGCGCCCGCGCCGATCAGCGTATGAATTTCGTCGATGAACAGGATCGCGTGCGGACGTTCCTTCAATTCCTTGAGGACCGTCTTCAGGCGTTGTTCGAAGTCGCCGCGATACTTGGTGCCGGCGAGCAGCGCGCCCATATCGAGCGAATACACCTGCGCATCCGCGAGAATGTCCGGCACTTCGCCGCGCGTAATGCGCCACGCGAGCCCTTCGGCGATTGCCGTCTTGCCGACGCCGGCCTCACCGACCAGCAGCGGATTGTTCTTGCGGCGGCGGCATAGCACCTGCACCACGCGCTCGACTTCCGACTCGCGCCCGATCAGCGGATCGATGCGGCCGTCTTTCGCCATCTGGTTCAGGTTCTGCGTGAACTGGGCGAGCGGCGTTTCCTTCTGTGCGGCGGCTTCGTCGGACTCGGCATTCGCGTCGCTTGCTTTCGCGGCGTCCGTGCTGCTCGTCTTGGCGATGCCATGCGAGATGAAATTCACCACGTCCAGACGCGTGACCCCCTGCTGCTGCAGGTAGTACACCGCATGCGAATCCTTTTCGCCGAAGATCGCGACCAGCACATTCGCGCCGGTCACTTCCTTCTTGCCATTCGAGGTGGACTGCACATGCATGATCGCGCGCTGGATCACACGCTGGAATCCCAGCGTGGGCTGCGTGTCGACGTCATCCGTGCCGGGCACGGTAGGCGTGTTGTCATGAATGAAGTTGCGCAGGTTCTGGCGCAGATCCTCGATATTGGCCGCGCATGCACGCAACACCTCAGCCGCTGTCGGATTGTCCAACAGTGCCAGCAAAAGATGTTCGACCGTTATGAACTCGTGCCGCGCCTGGCGTGCTTCCATGAACGCCATGTGCAGGCTGACTTCCAGTTCCTGGGCAATCATGCTTCCTCCATCACACACTGCAGCGGATGCCCGGCCTGCCGTGCGTGGGTAACGACTTGCTCGACTTTGGTCGACGCGATGTCCCGCGTATAGACCCCACAAACTCCCCTGCCCTCGCGATGCACCTTCAACATCACCTGCGTTGCGGTTTCACGATCTTTATTGAAATATTCCTGCACGATCATCACGACAAATTCCATTGGCGTGAAGTCGTCATTCAGCAGCACCACCTTGTACATGGACGGCGGCTTGAGTTTCTTCTCCTGCCGCTCCAATACGGTGCCGTCCTGCTTGTCCGGGATAATCGCCATACACCCATTCTAAACAACTAGGACAGGCCCGCAATCCTGTCAAAACCCGGCCGTCCGGCCGATGAGCCCGTTCGCTGCCGCCTGAGGGGTATTGACCCGCCATGCATGCGCGATTCGACGAGCCGAGTGCGGAGCCGGCCCCTATCCAGTGATGCAGCGCGGCCGTGTTGCACCGCAGTCGGATCGAGTATCGCACAACCTGCCGGAGCTGGCTGATGGCGCTCGCATTGGCCTTGCTGAGGCGGGCGGCCGTTAGCACAGCATGTGAGTCGATTATGCGACTTTTCAAGACGGCCCGCTTGCGCGACCGCACATAACGGAAGCGGGAAAAACCCCTGGAAAGTGCCTGTTTGCAACGCGACAACGACATCTCAAAATTTTCTTGACACTCGAATAAAGAGCCCCAACAATCAAGCTGGCACTTTTTTCACTGAGCCATAAATTCGAAAAAATGCCGATGGTGAGCTTGTGAGGAGGGAGCGGCTGCTCGCGCGGTCGTGGAGCTTTTCGAGGGCTCGTGGTAGTGACATGAGTTACAGGGGAAGTTGGAATGGCAACTGGTACGGTCAAATGGTTTAATGACGCAAAAGGTTTTGGATTCATCACGCCCGACGAAGGGGGTGAGGATCTGTTTGCACACTTCTCGGCCATCCAGATGAATGGGTTCAAGACCCTCAAGGAAGGCCAGAAGGTGACCTTCGAGGTCGTGCAAGGCCCGAAAGGCAAACAGGCATCGAACATTCAGGCACCCGCCTGAGGCTGTTCGTTCCCGTCCTTTGAAACCCGGCTTCGCGCCGGGTTTCTTTTTTGGGGCCGACGAATCCCAAATATCGGGCATTTCGGCGCTCAAAAAAATACCCCGGCCACCTCCCGGCGCCGGGGTTTTTATGCGAACTGGATTGCCCCGTTCGCATCGCTGCATAGCTTCGTTTTACATATTCTCGATCAGCACCTGCCCGAAGCCGGAGCAGGACACTTGCGTCGCGCCTTCCATCAGCCGCGCGAAGTCATAAGTGACGCGTTTTTGCAGAATTGATTTTTCCATCGACTCGATAATCAGGTCCGCCGCTTCGGTCCAGCCGAGGTGGCGCAGCATCATCTCCGCCGACAGAATTTCCGAGCCCGGATTCACGTAGTCCTTGCCCGCGTACTTCGGCGCGGTACCGTGCGTCGCTTCGAACATCGCGACCGAGTCCGACAGGTTCGCGCCCGGCGCGATCCCGATCCCGCCGACCTGCGCGGCCAGCGCATCCGACACATAGTCGCCGTTCAGGTTCAGCGTGGCGATCACGTCGTATTCAGCGGGGCGCAGCAGGATTTGCTGCAGGAACGCGTCCGCGATCACGTCCTTCACCACGATGTCGCCGCCCGTCTTCGGATTCTTGACCTTCATCCACGGACCGCCGTCGATCAGTTCCGCGCTGAATTCCTTTTGCGCCAGCGCATAGCCGTAGTCGCGGAACGCGCCTTCGGTGTACTTCATGATATTGCCCTTGTGCACCAGCGTGACCGAGCGGCGATCGTTGTCGATCGCATACTGGATCGCCTTGCGCACCAGACGCTCGGTGCCTTCGCGCGACACCGGCTTGATGCCGATTCCCGACGACTCCGGGAAGCGGATCTTCTTCACGCCCATCTCTTCCTGCAGGAACTTGATGACCTTCTTCGCCTGTTCCGATTCGGCCGGCCATTCGATGCCCGCATAAATGTCTTCCGAGTTCTCGCGGAAGATCACCATGTTGGTCTTCTCGGGCTCACGCACCGGCGAAGGCACGCCCTTGAAATACTGCACCGGCCGCAAGCACACATACAGGTCCAGTTCCTGGCGCAGCGCGACGTTCAGCGAACGGATGCCGCCGCCGACCGGCGTGGTGAGCGGCCCCTTGATCGACACCACGTATTCCTTGAGCACCTGCAGCGTTTCTTCCGGCAGCCACACGTCCGGGCCGTACACCTTGGTCGATTTCTCGCCCGCGTAGATCTCCATCCAGTGGATCTTTTTCTTGCCTGCGTAGGCCTTCTCCACCGCCGCGTCGACTACCTTGATCATCACCGGCGTGATGTCGAGACCCGTGCCGTCACCTTCGATGAACGGAATGATCGGCTGGTCGGAAACATTGAGCGAGAAGTCGGCGTTGACAGTGATCTTGTCACCACCGGTAGGAACCTTGATGTGCTGATACGACATGATCGGACTCCAGTGAAGGCTGTGCAGAAAGCAGATGGGAGACTGCGAAAATGGGTGCTCCTCGCTACGCGCAATGCCAGACGCCGCGCAGGCGGCCTGGCCGCTATTCTAGCCCACGCGCTCGCCGCGACGAGGCCGCAACGGCTCGGGGTTTTCCAACATGGACGAAACCCGCCGTCCGCCGTGCCCTTGCCTCTCATGTCTTTTATAAGACACGGGAATGGCCGTTTCGGTTTATGCATTATCATCGCGCCATTCATCACCAAAGCGGCGGCTTTTTTGAAGCCTTCGCGACGCTTCAGCCGCGGCGGTGTCCGCGCGACCTTGATCCACTTCCTCTATGCGCCTTCTCGCACTGAACAAACCGTTCGGCACCATCTGCCAATTCTCGCCGCACGAGACACGTGCGTCGCTGGCCGACTGGGTCAAGGTGCCTGGCGTCTATCCGGCGGGCCGGCTCGACTCCGACAGCGAAGGCCTGCTGCTCCTCACCGACGACGGCGCACTGCAAGCGCGCATCGCCGAGCCGCGTCACAAGCTCGTCAAACGTTATTGGGCGCAAGTGGAAGGCGCGGTCGATCCCGCCACGTTGAAGAAGCTCGCGCGCGGCGTCGATCTCGGCGATTACGTGACACTTCCCTGTCGCGCGGACTATGTCGAGCCGACCGACACACTATGGACACGCACTCCGCCGATTCGCTATCGCGCCGCGATCCCGACCACATGGATCGAGTTGTCGATCACCGAAGGCAAGAACCGTCAGGTGCGTCGCATGACAGCCGCAGTCGGTTTTCCAACGCTGCGCCTCGTGCGCGTGGGCATCGGCGCGCTCGACATTTTTTCACTCGGACTTCAGCCGGGAGAGAGTGTCGAATTGCCGTCGAAGGCGCCGTGGGAAGGTGTCGTCTGAACGCGCGCGCTGTGATAAAAACTGTCACACGTAGCGGCTTTTCTTTGCAAAGAGACACCTAAGCCGTTGTATCGGCAAACAAAATCACGCGTGAAACCATCGCGATAAAAGCGTGAAACAAAGAGGCATTTGCATCGCACTGCCGCGATGCAAATTTTCCGGAAAATTCGCGTCAACCGCTGCGCAAGCTCACGCGTTATTCGACCCAGATGCCGCCCGAAGCTATCCGGCATTCAGCCTTAAGGGCCTTTGCACAAGCCGCTCGCGCGGTGAGCGCAGGGAGTCTGAGCGCTAAGCAGACGTGTCGAAAAAAAATTTTGTTCGATACGGCTGTCAACCGAAAGGTGGATGGCACGTTTACCGACATGACTCTACATATAGCCGGGTCATTTGGTTAATTTACTAAAGCTGAGGATTCACAAAATGAACAAACTGATCGCCGCTCTGGTCGCTGGCCTTTTCGCAACGGCAGCATTCGCACAAGCTTCGGCACCGGAAGCAGCTCCGGCAGCTCCGGCAGCAGCTTCGTCGGCAAAGAAGACCACGAAGCACGCTCACAAGAAGTCGCACAAGAAGGCAGCAACTGCTGCTGCAGCTTCGGCAGCATCGGAGTAAGTTTGTTGTAAAAACGCAGTCAAGAACTAGCTTCATTGCCGTTCTTACGGCGTTGTAAGGCAGATCACCGCAAGGCGATCTGCCTTTTTGTTTTTGACGCGCTCGCGTAACATTCGCGGGTTAATTTCCAGCAAGGAGTCATGCCGTGCGATTTTTCATGCGCTCGTTGATTGCGCGTTTCGCCGTTGCCGTTGCATTGCCGCTCGCTGCGTTGTCGTTCGCCGCCACCACTGCCGCCCCTGCTCATGCGCAGCAGATGCCGCCTGGCGCGAAGCAGCCCAGCGAATTTCCTCGCGTGAAACTGACCGCGGGCATGTTCGTGATCGACGCCGCCGTCGCGGCCAACGACGCGGACCGTGAACAAGGTTTGATGTATCGCACGAAGCTCGGACCGAACGAAGGCATGCTGTTCGTGTTCAACGAAAACGCCGGGCATTGCTTCTGGATGAAGAACACCTTGATCCCGCTGTCGATCGCGTTCATGCGCGCGGACGGCACGATCACCGACATCGACGAAATGCAGGCCGAGACCACCAACAACCACTGCCCGACACACAACGGCGTGTTTGCGCTGGAGATGCCAAAGGGCTGGTTCACGTCGAAGGGGATCAAGCCGGGGATGCAGATCCACGGCTTGCCAGCCGTTCAGCAATAAGCCGGTACCGCTTCATTTCACCGATTGTAGAAAAGCCGGCGCCCCGGTAAGGGCACCGGCTTTTTTCATTGCGGCGGTGCCGCGCGGCCGCTCCTGGCGCCCCCGGCGCAGCCGACCAAAGCCCCCTCAGCCGGCGCTCGCGCCGCCTGGCAAGATTCCTGCAAAAGCCGGGCCGACGCGCTATCCTAGTAATCTCAGTAAAGCAGCACCCAGGCTCGCCGGGTAGCACAGACTGCCGTCCGGCAAGCGTTTCAGGCGCGCTATTCCAAGGAGGTTCACGTGCCCCGCAAGACTCCCATCGAGCGCTACCGGAATATCGGCATCAGCGCTCACATCGATGCCGGCAAAACCACCACCACTGAACGCATCCTGTTCTACACCGGCGTGACCCACAAGATCGGCGAGGTTCACGACGGTGCGGCGACGATGGACTGGATGGAACAGGAGCAGGAGCGCGGCATCACCATCACGTCGGCGGCCACCACCGCCTTCTGGAAAGGCATGGCCGGCAACTATCCCGAACATCGGATCAATATCATCGACACCCCGGGCCACGTCGACTTCACAATCGAAGTGGAACGCTCGATGCGCGTGCTCGACGGCGCGTGCATGGTGTACGACTCGGTCGGCGGCGTGCAGCCGCAGTCCGAAACGGTGTGGCGCCAGGCGAACAAGTACAAGGTGCCGCGCATCGCGTTCGTCAACAAGATGGACCGCGTCGGCGCGGACTTCTTCCGCGTGCAGCGGCAGATCGGCGATCGCCTGAAGGGCGTCGCGGTGCCGATCCAGATCCCGGTCGGCGCGGAAGACCACTTCCAGGGCGTGGTCGATCTGGTCAAGATGAAGGCGATTTTCTGGGACGAAGAGAACCAGGGCATCAAGTTCGAGTACCGCGATATTCCGCCGGAACTAGCGGCTACCGCGAAGGAGTGGCACGACAAGATGGTCGAGGCCGCCGCCGAAGCGAACGAGACGTTGCTGGACAAATACCTGCACGGCGGAACGCTGACCGAAGAGGAAATCAAGCACGGCATCCGCGCGCGCTGCATTGCCAATGAAATCGTGCCGATGCTGTGCGGCAGCGCGTTCAAGAACAAAGGCGTGCAGGCCATGCTCGACGCGGTGATCGACTACCTGCCGTCGCCGGTCGACGTGCCGGCGATTACCGGTCACGACGAACATGACAAGGAAATCGAACGTCATCCGAACGACACCGATCCGTTCTCCGCGCTCGCGTTCAAGATCATGACGGACCCGTTTGTCGGCCAGCTGATTTTCTTCCGCGTGTATTCGGGCGTGGTGAATTCGGGCGACACGGTCTACAACGCGATCAAGGAAAAGAAAGAGCGCCTTGGCCGGATCCTGCAGATGCACGCGAACGAGCGCAAGGAAATCAAGGAGGTCTACGCGGGCGACATCGCCGCGGCGGTCGGCTTGAAGGAAGCGACCACCGGCGACACGCTGTGCGATCCGAACCACGTGATCATCCTCGAAAAGATGATCTTCCCGGAACCGGTGATCTCGCAGGCCGTCGAGCCGAAGACCAAGGTCGACCAGGAAAAGATGGGCATCGCGCTGAACCGGCTCGCGCAGGAAGACCCGTCGTTTCGCGTGCAAACCGATGAGGAATCCGGCCAGACGATCATCTCCGGGATGGGCGAGCTGCACCTGGAAATTCTGGTCGACCGGATGAAGCGCGAGTTCGGCGTCGAGGCGACCGTCGGCAAACCGCAGGTCGCGTATCGCGAGACGGTGCGCAACAAGGTCGAGGACGTCGAAGGCAAGTTCGTCAAGCAGTCGGGCGGTCGCGGCCAGTACGGCCACGCGGTGCTCACGCTCGAGCCGGCGCCGCAAGGCAAGGGCTACGAGTTCGTCGATGCGATCAAGGGCGGCGTGATTCCGCGCGAATACATCCCGGCGGTCGACAAGGGCATCCAGGAAACGCTGAAGGCCGGCGTGCTGGCGGGCTATCCGGTGGTCGACGTGAAGGTGACGCTGACCTTCGGTTCGTACCACGATGTCGACTCGAACGAAAACGCGTTCCGCATGGCCGGCTCGATGGCATTCAAGGAGGCGATGCGCAAGGCCAAGCCGGTGCTGCTCGAACCGATGATGGCGGTCGAAGTGGAAACGCCGGAAGACTTCATGGGCAACGTGATGGGCGACCTGTCGAGCCGCCGCGGACTCGTGCAGGGCATGGAAGACATCGCCGGCGGCGGCGGCAAGCTGGTGCGCGCCGAAGTGCCGCTCGCGGAGATGTTCGGCTATTCGACGTCGCTGCGCTCGGCCACGCAGGGCCGCGCGACTTACACGATGGAGTTCAAGCACTACGCCGAAACGCCGAACAACGTCGCCGAGGCCGTGATCAACGCGAAGCATAAGTAAGCGCTGCAATGAACACGTCGCCTGCCGCGCGCGGTCAAGGCTGCTCCACGCTAGCGACGCGAAGCCCGCTCCTTGTGAGCGGGCTTTTTTTCGTGCGCCCGCGCCGCTCGCGCGGCGCGTCTACCCAACCGTTTTTTGACCGTGCAAAAATGCCGGGCGGCGCCGCGCCGATCGACGCAAAAGCCACGCCGAGGAGGAGACATCATGAGCCAGGATCACGAACACCCGCACTACCGGGCTGAGCAACCGGCTGCGTCGGTCGATTGGCGCGAGCACGGCGTGAAGGTCATCAGGGGCGACCAGCTCGACAGCAACACCGCGCAAACGCCGGGCATGAATCGCGCCGCCGCGATCAACGCCGCGCGGGTCGGCGCGCAGAAAATCTGGGCCGGCACCGTGACGATCCATCCGAACGCGAAGACCGGCGCGCATCATCATGGCGCGCTCGAAAGTGTGATCTACGTGGTGCGCGGCCAGGCTCGCATGCGCTGGGGCGAGCACCTGGAGTTCACGGCGGAAGCCGGCCCGGGCGACTTCATTTTCGTGCCGCCTTATGTCCCGCATCAGGAGATCAATGCGAGCACCGACGACCCGCTCGAATGCGTGCTGGTGCGCAGCGACAACGAAGCGGTGGTGGTCAATCTGAACATCGACGCGGTGGAAGCGCCCGAAACGGTCTACTGGGTCGATCCGATTCACAAGCATCCGCACGATCACTAACTCCTGACCCCGCGACTCATGACGCCGACCGCTTCGCTGCGCCCTCGCCTGTTCTCGCTGTACGCCGTGCTGATCGCCGCCAATCTCGGCGCCTGGGGCTGGGCGCTGATCGCGTTTCGCCATTACCCGTTGCTGCTCGGGACCGCGCTGCTCGCGTATGGGTTCGGTCTGCGTCACGCGGTCGACGCGGACCACATCGCGGCGATCGACGCGGTCACGCGCAAGCTGATGCAGACCGGCAAGCGGCCGCTCGGCGTGGGCCTCGCGTTTTCGCTGGGACACTCGACGATCGTGATCGCCGCGACGATCGGCATTGCATGGACCGCGCATTCGCTGCACGGCCGTTTCGAGACCTTCGAGCAAGTGGGCGGCACGCTCGGCACACTCGTTTCGGCGACGTTCCTGCTGGTGCTCGCGGCCGTGAACCTCGTGATTTTGCGCGACGTGTGGCGCCGTTACCGCCACGTTCAGCACGACGGCGAAATGGCTGCACAAACGGCGGATTCGATCGCACCGGCCGGGCTGCTGTCGCGCGCATTGCGGCCGCTGTTCCGGCTCGTCACGAAAAGCTGGCACATGTACCCGGTCGGCGTGCTGTTCGGACTTGGCTTCGACACCGCGACCGAGATCGGCTTGCTGGCGATTGCCGCGTCCCAGGCCGGCACAGGTTTGCCGCTGTATTCGATTCTCGTGTTCCCCGCGCTCTTCACCGCGGGCATGACGCTGGTCGATTCGACCGACAACGTGTTGATGGTCCACGCCTACGGCTGGGCCATGGACGATCCGAAGCGCAAGCTCTACTACAACGCCAGCATCACGTTCGTGTCGGCGCTGGTGGCGATCGTGATCGGCGGCGTCGAAGCGCTGGGGCTGCTGTCGGACAAGCTCGGTTTGAACGGCGGCATATGGAACGAGGTCGCGAGCGTGAACGAGCGCTTCGGCGCGCTCGGCTACGGAATCGTCGCGGCCTTCATGGCGTGCTGGATCGGTTCAGTGCTGTTTCATCGCTGGCGGCGCCCGGCTGGGGTCGCGCGGTAAATCCGATCCCTGGCGCACGACGCAATCGGTAAAGATGCCGGCGCGGCATCGGCGATTCGTCCGTGACGGCGGAGGCGGCGTATGAGTCGCAGGCGTCGAACGTCGTGATGACTGTTGGCGACCGTTGTGGCCACGATACACAGCGGCTCCTTTATCGGCCAATCGGCGAGCCAGCAACGCCCCAGGCGCGCCGGACCCATGATCAATCGCTTACACTGAAACCGCTTTGCGCAGGCTTTCGCCCCGATCATCTCAGGCGCGTGTCAAAGGCGTGCGCCGCGCCGCGCGTATCCGGCGCGGCTTGTCAGAACCGGCAACAGAACGGACTGGACTCTCCATCGATGAAAAACCCCGCGCACCGATTTCTCGCACTCGACGCAGCCCGCCTCACCGCCGACGCCTACGGCAACCACGCCATCGACGAATTCCTCGCTGGCCGCCTCACGCGCCGCGAACTGCTGCGCCATGCGAGCGTGATCGGGTTAGCGCTCGCGGGCGGCGGTGCGCTGCTGAACGCGCCGCGAGCGCGGGCGCAGGGAACGCCTGGCGCATCCGGTCAGACGATCCGCGTCGCCCACCTGACGCCCGCCGGCGCGGTCGATCCGCTCACCGTGACCGATGCCGCCAGTCTCGCGCTCCTGAACCAGACCGGCGAGTTCCTGATCGACGACGACGGCGAGAAGCTCATGCTGAAACCGGCGCTCGCCGTGTCGTGGAAGCCGAACGACAAGGGCGACGTGTGGACCTTCGCGCTGCGCCCCAACGTCAAGTTCCACGACGGTCAGCTGTTCACCGCGAAAGACGTGGTCGCCACCTTCGACCGCCTCGCCGATCCCGCGAGCGGTTCGGCGGCGCTCTCCGTGCTCAAGGGCGTCCTGTCGAAAGGCGGCGCAAAAGTGGTCGACGATCACACGGTCGCGTTTCATCTCGACGCGCCGAACGGCAACTTCCCGTACTACGTCTCGTCGGACAATTACAACGCCGTGATCCTGCCCGCGAACTACGCGGGCGGTTATGAAAAGACCTTCATCGGCACGGGTCCGTTCAGGTTCGAGAAATATCAACCCAAGGTCGGCGCGTCGTTCGTGCGCAATCCAGATTACTGGGGTGAAAAAGCGTTACCGCAACGCGTACAGTTTTCGTTCTATGCCGACGAGCAGGCCCAGTTGCTCGCATTACAAGGCCATCAGGCGGACGTGATGGGCACCTTCACCGTGCAGGGCGGCGCCGGCATTCTGAACAATCCGGACTATAAGGCGGTCGGGGTGAAGTCGAGCGCGCATCGGCAGATTCACATGCGCAACGACAACCCGCTGTTCAAGGACAAGCGTGTGCGTCAGGCGCTGGCGTTGTCGCTCGATCGTGACGTGCTGGTGCGCGGCCTGTTCAAGGGCCGCGCGCAACTCGGCAACGACAGTCCGTTCGCGCCGGTGTTTCCGTCATCGGATGCGGGCGTGCCGCAACGCAAGATCGACATCGCAAAGGCGAAGCAACTGCTTGCGCAAGCGGGCGTGGCGAACGGCTTCGACGTGACGCTGACCACCGAAAAATACATGGAGATTCCCGACCTTGCGGTGGTCGTGCAGAACGCGGCGAAGGCGATCGGCGTGCGCATCAATCTGAAGGTCGAGAGCCAGTCGCTGTATTACGGCGCGGGCACGCCGGGCAAATCCGACTGGCTCGACTCGCCGCTCGGCATCACCGACTACGGCCATCGCGGCGTGCCGAACGTGTTCCTGAACGCGCCGCTCACCAGCACCGGCACGTGGAATGCCGCGCATTTCAGGAATCCGCAATACGATCAACTGGTCGCGCAGTTCGTCGCGGCAATCGACCTCGCGTCACAGAAGAAAATCTCCGCGCAGATCCAGACGCTGCTGCTCGACGAAACGCCCATCATCATCCCGTTCTTCTACGATCAGCTGATCGCGATGCGCAAAGGCGTGAACGGCGTGCGCTTCACCGCGCTCGCGCAACTCTATTTCGACCGCGCGGTGCTGAGCGCGTAAGCACCGGCGCAGCCTTCGACAGGAGCTCACGATGTCGGCCACGGTGCCCCCTTCGGCCTCCAGCGTATCGAGCGGCAACGCGGGCCGCGTCGCGCGCTTTCTAGGCGCGCGCATGGGCTTGTCGTTGATCACGCTATGGCTGTTGTCGGTGATCGTGTTCGCGGGCGGGCAGCTGTTGCCCGGCGACATCGGCCGCGCGGTGCTCGGACCGCTCGCCGACGCGCGCGCGGTCGCCGCGCTCAACCATCAGCTCGGCGCGGACCGGCCGCTCGTCACGCAATACGTCGACTGGATCACGCATTTCCTGCGCGGCGACATGGGGCTTTCGTACGCGTATCGCGAGACCGTCGCGCCGTTCATCATCGACGCGCTCGCGCATTCGGCGAAGCTCGGGCTGCTCGCGTTCATCGTCGTCGTGCCGCTCGGCATCGCGGGCGGCGTGTGGTCGGCGATGCACGCGGGGCGCTGGCTCGATCGTACGATCAGCATTGCCGGTTTGTCGGCGACCGTGGTGCCGGAATTCGTTTCGTCGATCGTGCTGATTCTGGTGTTCGGCGTATGGCTGCGCTGGCTGCCGATCGAAGCGTCGTATCCGCCCGAAGCCAGCGCGCTCGAACAACTGCGGCATCTGATTCTGCCGGTGCTGCCGCTGGTGCTGGTGTTTTTCGGCTACATCGCGAGAATGGCGCGGGCGGGCACTGTCGAAGCGCTCGACGCGGACTACACGCGCACCGCAATCCTCAAGGGTTTGCCGCGCCACATCGTGATCTGGCGGCACGTGTTGCGCAACGCGCTGCTGCCGACCATCACCGTCGCCGCGACGCAGCTCGGCTATATGATCGGCGGGCTGGTGGTGGTCGAGACGCTGTTCCGCTATCAGGGCATCGGCTCGCTGATCTACAACGCCGCCAAGGCGAAGGACTTTCCGATGCTCGAAGCCGGCGTGCTGACGATCGGCGTTGTTTATACGCTCGCCAATCTCGTTGCCGATGCGCTGCATGTGCTGCTCAATCCGCGGCTGCGAGTCAGGAGCGCCGAATGAGCGCCGTCGTTCCGCCGACTCAAGCTCCACCCGCCGAGCCGCGTTTCGAGCAGTTGCGCGAGCTGTTGCGTTCGCCGACCTTCGTGGTGGGCGTGATCATTGTCGTGTGGTGGGTGGTGTGCGCGCTCGCGGGCGCATGGATCGTGCGCCTCGACCCCTATGCGTCCGATCCGCTCAATTCGCTGCTGCCGCCCGATCGCACGCACTGGTTCGGCACCGACCAGCTCGGCCGCGATGTGTTCTCGCGCGTGATCGTCGGCGCGCGCGACATCCTGACCATCGCGCCGCTTGCGACCCTGCTCGGCACGGTCGCGGGCACGGCGCTCGGTTTGATCGTCGGCTATTTCGAGGGCTGGGTGGATAACGTGGTGGGCCGCGCGATCGACGCCGTGCTCGCGCTGCCGCTCGTGATCGTCGCACTGCTCGCGCTGGCCGCGGTCGGCGCGTCGAATTTCACCGTGATCCTCGTGATCGGCATCACCTTCACGCCGATCACCGCGCGCACCGTGCGGGCTGCCGTGTTCGCGGAACGGCATCTGGACTACGTGGCCGCCGCGCAACTGCGGGGCGAACGCGCACCCTACATCATGTTCGTCGAGATCCTGCCGAACGTGCTGCCGCCGATCATCGTCGAGGCCACCGTGCGGCTCGGCTATGCGATCTTCGCGGTCGCCACGCTGTCGTTTCTCGGCTTCGGCATTCAGCCGCCTTCGGCCGACTGGGGTCTCGCGCTGTCCGAGTCGTACACGCTGATGGCGGGCGGCGCATGGTGGACCGTGGTGTTCGCGGCCGGCGCGATCGCCTCGCTGGTGGTCGGCGTGAACCTGATTGCCGACAGCGTGCAGGGAGTGCTCGACCGATGAGCGTCGCACCGCCTACCCCCGCCACCCCGTTCGCCGCCTTCGACGTGTCGAAGAGCGACCGCACGGACGCGCTGACGGTCGTCGGCCTGACGGTCACGTACCGGATACGCGGACGCGATCGCGAAGTGCTGCAGGACGTGTCGTTTCGCGTGCGGCGCGGCGAAGCCTATGGGCTGGTCGGCGAATCGGGCTGCGGCAAGTCGACCGTAGCGATGGCGGCGCTGCGCTATCTGCCGCGCAACGGCAAGGTGAAGGCGGGCAGGATCACGATCGCCGGCGCGGACGTGCAGAAGCTCGACGCCGATGCGTTGCGCAACCTGCGTGCGAACACGGTGTCGATGGTCTATCAGGACCCGGCGCGCGCGCTCAATCCGTCGCTGACGATCGCGCGGCAAGTCTCCGAAGCCTTCGAAACCGCCGGCGCCGCGCGTGACGATGCGCTGCGGCGCACGCGCGAAATGCTCGAACGGGTACGCATCGCGTCGCCCGAACGCGTGATGGACAGTTATCCTCATCAATTGTCGGGCGGCATGCAGCAGCGCGTGGTGATCGCGATGGCGCTCGCGTCGAACCCCGCGCTGTTGATTCTCGACGAACCGACCACCGGACTCGACGCCACCGTCGAAGCGGAGGTACTCGACCTCGTCGCGCAGTTGCGCGAAGAACTCGGCACCGCGGTGCTCTTCATCAGCCACAACCTCGCGGTGATCGGGCGGATGTGCGAGCGCGTCGGCGTGCTTTACGCGGGCAAGCTGGTCGAGGAAGGCGCGACCGGGGACGTGTTCACGCGGCCGCGTCATCCCTACACGGTCGGACTGTTGCGCTGCCTGCCCACGGCGGGGCGCAACAAGGACAGCGGGCGGCTCGATACGATCGCAGGCGGCCTGCCGCCGCCGGGCTCGGTCACGCAAGGCTGCATTTACGCGGACCGCTGCCGTCTCGCCGACGACCGCTGCCGCCGCGAAGCGCCGCCGCCGTACCGGCTGATCGCCGCGCGGGGCGATCAGATGTCGCGCTGCCATTACCATGAGCGCGCCATCGAATTGCCTCGCGCGACCCCGGAAGCATTGGCCGACAACCCGCGCGGCTCGCTGGACGGCTCGCCTTCAACGCCCGTGCTGCGCGCACAGAAACTCTCGAAGACGTTCCACGTATCCGGCGCACCGCTGCGCGCGCTCGACGATGTGTCGATCGATCTCGCCAGTGGCGAGACGCTAGGTCTGGTCGGCGAATCGGGCAGTGGCAAGACGACGCTCGCCAAGCTGATGCTCGGACTGCTCACCCCCGACGCGGGCAGCGTGCTCGAACTCGACGGCGCGCCGCTCGCCGCGCGTGTCACCCGGCGCAGCGACGAGCAGCTGAAGTCGTTGC
Organism: Paraburkholderia panacisoli; assembly: GCF_008369935.1. Classification (GTDB taxonomy): domain Bacteria; phylum Pseudomonadota; class Gammaproteobacteria; order Burkholderiales; family Burkholderiaceae; genus Paraburkholderia; species Paraburkholderia panacisoli. The sequence goes on from NZ_VTUZ01000014.1 coordinate 31,169, forward strand.
AGACCGTGTTCCAGAACCCTGACTCGGCGCTCAATCGCGCGCATTCGGTGAAGCGGCTGATTGGCCGCGCGTTGTCGCGCGTCACCGCATTGCGCGGCGCCGCGCTCGACCAACGGCTCGCCTCGCTGACGGCTGCGGTGCGCTTGCCCGAGCGCTATCTCGGCTCGCGCACGCGGCAGTTGTCGGGTGGCTTGAAGCAGCGCGTGGCGATTGCCCGCGCGTTTGCCGGGGCGCCGCGCGTGGTGGTCTGCGACGAGCCGACCTCCGCGCTCGATGTCTCCGTGCAGGCCGCGATCCTCAATCTGCTCGCCGACCTGCAACGCGAGCGCGGCGTGAGCTACGTGTTAATCTCGCACGATCTGCACGTGGTGCGCTATCTCGCGGATCGCATCGCGGTGCTATATCTCGGCAGGCTGCTGGAAATCGGACCGGCCGCCGCGGTGTTCGGCGGCCCGCAGCATCCTTATACCGAGGCACTGCTGTCCTCCGTGCCGACGCTCGGCGCACACGTCGGGCAGGCTCGCATCCGTCTTTCCGGCGAACTGCCGAGCGCGGCGTCGCCGCCTTCCGGCTGCGTCTTTCACACGCGCTGTCCGCGCAAGCTCGGCGCGATCTGCGAGCAGCAGGAGCCACCCTTTGTCGACGCGGGCCAGCAAGGTGACGCGGCGCAGTCGGGCGCGCATCGAATCCGCTGTCACATCCCGGTTGCCACATTGCGCGCGTTGCAAACCGCCTCACGCGACACGCCGGACGAAGGCCCAGCCAACGTCTCGCCCGAACGCTCCGCAAACGCGCCGCAGAACGCTGGCCGCAGCGAATAACGCGTTTTGACGTGACTTTGCGTGACGCGTTTCATCGCCGAAACGTTTTCACGCGTTTTTTCATCGCGTGCATCGCATATCCCTATCCGGCGCGTGTCGCGGCAAGGCTTCGCGACCCGTGGCATGGATATCGCTAATTACGGTTCAGACACTCGAAGCCGAAAGATCCGTGAAGAGACTCGGCAAAACAGATTCGGGGGGGGCAACAAGGCCCGCGTTCAGATCGGTCCGCCGCCACGCTTTCGGCATAGCAGATGGCGGCAACGAGGTACCGTCGTTCGCTCGGGGAGAGAGGCGATGAAAACCAGAAGATTCAATCAGTACTACTGCGGGGTTATTCGGCAGGCGATGATCGTGGCGGGCGTAGTGGTGCTGGCGACCGAGGTGGCGTACCCGGCATCGACCGAGGTGATTCCCAGGTGGATAGTGCTTGCCGATGCGTCGGTGCCGGGCAACGCGGAGCGCGCACCGACGCAACTGGCACAGGACGACGGCTCGTCGTCAGGCGCACTGGCGACAGGCAGCGCGCCCGGCGAAGTGACCGCCGCCGACGATGCAGCCGCGGTATTCATACCGCGCGACTGCGGCGGTGCGAGCGCCGGAGGATGCGCACGCCACGCCGGCGGCAGCGGAAGCAACGGCGCGGCAAGTGCCGGCAATGGCGGCTCGGGAGCAAGCGGCAATAGCGGGGTCGGCGCTGGGGCGGCTGGCTCAAGCGGCGCTGGTGGCAACGCCGGGGCGAGCGCCGGTAGCAAGGGAAACAGCAGCGGCGGGGGTGGCGGCGGTGGAAGTAGCAGCGGTGGAAGTAGCAGCGGTGGAAGTAGCAGCGGTGGAAGTAGCAGCGGTGGAAGTAGCGGTGGTGGAAGTAGCAGTGGTGGGAGCGGTAGCGGTGGAAGCAGTAGCGGAGGCGGAGGCAATGGCAGCAGCGGGAGCGGCAGTTGCGGGTGCGGCGGCTCCAGCGGCGGCTCGGGCGGTGGCAAGGGTGGTGGCTTTGGAGGTGGTTTTGGTGGCGGCTTCGGTGGCGGCTTCGGCGGAGGCTTTGGCGGAGGCTTCGGCGGCGGTCACGGAGGCAAGGGTGGCGGCGGCAACGGGGGTGGCAATGGCGGAGGGAACGGGCACTAGCACTAGCACTCGCCCTGTCCCAGGCAGGGTGCCCCCGCACCCTGCCCCGCTGGCGCCACACTCCCGGCATGCCGTCGCGATCCGCTGGCATCGGCGGTGATGTCTCGATCCCCCGGTCGAGCGTCACCGCCCGAGGCCGGTTGCTTTCGACGATCGCCACGGTCAGCGCCTGGGCCATCGCCGCGAAGGCCGAGTGACGCCGCTGTCGAGCGGCTTTGAAGCGCCGCAAGCCACGCGTAAACCATAGGTCAAAGGCGCCCGCCGCGCCGAGCCCGCGAAAGCGCATAAAACAACCCGGCCGCGCACACGTGTTGTGGAACCAATCCGAGGCGATCGCCTCATATCCAATTCAACGTTCGATATGAGGGCCCACAACATGCAACGAAACGTTCACCCCTCCGCAGCGCGCGCGGCCACTGGCCTGCTGATGGTTGCCGCGCTGGGCCTCGCATCGCTCGCTCATGCGCAAACGCCGGCGGCCCAGGCGGCGCAGCCGATGCCGCCGACGATGTCGCAAGCCGCGCCGCCCGTCGATCCCACCTTCTCGGCCTACTCCCTCGTCCAGACCTGCAAACAGAGAAACGACAACACCGCGCAAGGCCAGTGCGTCGGCGCGATCCGGGGCATCATCCACGGCTATCAGTACGGCGTGCTGTTCCTCGGCCAGCGCACGGCGCTCCCGCCGAACGAAACGCAGCGCGTGTCGCTGTGTCTGCGCGACGTACCCGTATCGACCATCATCGACGACTTCCTCGCGGACGCCGCCCAGGTCGACGACGATGCCCTCAAGCACACCCCCGCCGAAGTCGCGGTGCTGGGCTCCGTGCATATGCATCACGCCTGCACCTGATCCCACCCGCGCGCTGAGCCACCGCGCCGCCGTGCCGCAAGCGAGCGCCGCCGCGCCCGCCTACAGCATTTCGAGCGGACGCTTGCTGCGCGGCGGTTTGAAGTAAGCGTCGAGCGCGGCGAGTTCATCGCCGCTCAAACGCAGCTGCGACGCGCGATGGTTGTCGCGCACATGCTCGACGCGGCCCGCCTTCGGAATCGCGCACACGCCGGGCTTGAGCAACGCCCACGCGAGCGCCACCTGAAACACCGAGACGCCACGCGCGCCGGCAATGTCGTCGAGCGGCGAGCGTTTCGGCAGGCGAGCGTGATCGACCGGGCTATAGGCCATCGCCGGCATATTGCGCGCGGCGAGCCACGGCAACAGGTCGAATTCCGGTCCGCGACGCACGACGTTGTAGAGAATCTGATTGGTCGCGCACGTGTCGCCGCCGGGCGTGGCGACGAGTTCTTCCATGTCGTCGGTGTCGAAATTGCTGACGCCCCAATGCCGGATCTTGCCCGCCGCGCGCAACGTCTCGAACGCGTGGACGGTTTCCGCGAGCGGCACTGAACCGCGCCAGTGCAGCAGATACAGATCGAGCCGGTCGGTTTTCAAACGCTTCAGACTTTGTTCGCAGGCCGCGACCACACCGCGTCGGCTGGCGTTGTGCGGATACACCTTGCTGACCAGAAACACCTCGTCGCGCAAGCCGGCCAGCGCTTCGGCGAGCAGCCTCTCGGTCGCGCCGTCGCCGTACATTTCCGCGGTATCGATCAGCGTCATGCCCAGTTCGATGCCGCAACGCAGCGCGGCGATTTCCTGCGCCCGCCGCGCCGCCACTTCGCCCATTTCCCAGGTCCCCTGCCCCAGTGCGGGAATACGCTCGCCGTCGGGCAAGCTCACGCTCGCGATATCACTCGTCATGCTGACTCCTCGAAGTGGCTCGATTCAACTGATGCAATTGCGCGCGGCGCCGCGCGGCGCCGGCTACGAAACTCATAGCGACGAGTTTAGCGGCTCGATGAGCATTCGACCGCCCCCCAGGCAAAAGCCCGCTATAACGGGATGCGCCGATGTCATAGAATTGCCGCTTGCCTATCTTGCGTGAGCCCCATGACCTCTGCCTCGGAAGACCGTTGGCGCGACCTGCGCCCGGACCCGGAAAACGACACACCGCTATATCTGCAACTTGCTCGCAAGCTCGGCAGCGCCATCCACGAAAACCGCTGGAACGCCGGCGAAGCGCTACCCTCGGAGCGCGTGTTGTCAGAGGCGCTCGGCGTATCGCGAATCACCTCGCGCAAGGCCATTGCGCTGCTGGTCGAACAGGGCCTGATTCGCCGCACTCAGGGCGCGGGCAGTTTCATCACGCCGCGCTATGAAGATCCGCTGTCGCGTCTGTCGAGCTTCAGCGAAATGCTACGGCGGCGCGGCTTTACGCCGAGCTCGAAGTGGTTGTCGCGCGAGATCTCGCCGGCCAACCGCGACGAGGTGATCCAGCTCGGCTTGTCGCCGGCCGCCGCGGTGACGCGGCTGCGGCGTTTGCGCCTCGCCGACGGCATCGTGATGGCGGTGGAGAATTCCACTTTTCCGGCGGCGGTGATCCCGGACCCGCAGGCGATTGGCGATTCGCTGTACACGTACCTGGAAAACCGCGGACTGACGATCGTGCGGGCTCTGCAGCACTTTCGCGCGGTGAACGCGAACGAGGAAATCGCGCAGCAGATGAGCATCGCGCCGAACGAAGCGCTGCTGTTGATCACCCGCGTCGGCTATACCGCCGATCAGCGGGCGATCGAATTGACCGATACGTACTGCCGCAACGATTACTACGATTTCGTTGCGGAGTTGAGGAAGTAGCTGGTTGGGCGTAGCGGGCGACTGGGGTTGTGTGCCGCTTGTTTCGTGCTTGTTTCGTGCTTGCGCCGCGATCGATCAGCGACGCCGCGCGAGCACGGCGCAAAGGCTGAAACGATCACACCCATCTAGCCTCGTGCGCGCCCACCCGAACCGGTGGCAACGCATAAAAAGCAGGCGTCTGCGCCAGCTCTTCAGCCGGCTGCACCGCCAGTACGCGGCCGAACTCCGACTGCACGCTCGCCATGCAATCGCGCACGTCGTCGAGCGCGACATCGGCGGTGCGCCAGCCATCGGCAAGCATGCCGAAAGACTGCAACCACCGTCCGGTTTGCGCGAGCGAAACCCGCACGTGCCAGCTTCCGCCTTCGGCGGCCCGCCGCGTCAACGCGGTCATCGCACCGAACGCGGCCAGGTAGCCGGTCGCGTGATCCAGCGCCTGACACGGCAGATGCCTTGGCTGCGCGTCGCCTGCCGCCTGCCGCTCGGTAAAGGCAATCCCGCTCGCCGACTGCACCAGGCTATCGAACCCGCGCCGCCGCGCCCACGGCCCATCGTGTCCATACGCGGACACCGACACATACACGATCCCCGCCCGCACCCGCGCCAATTCCTCGGGGCCGAAGCCGCGCGCGGCCAGCGCGCCCGGACGATACGCCTGAAGGAACACATCGGCATCGTCTGCCAGGCCGTGCAGGGTTTCGCAGCCGGCGGCGGCGCGCAGATCGAGCACCGCCGAGCGCTTGCCGCGCCCGTTGTCGATCACCAGCGGCGCAATGTTCGGCAGATGCGGACCGTTGATCAGCAACACGTCCGCGCCATGGTGCGCGAGCGCCCGCCCGGCCACCGGCCCGGCGATGATGCGCGACAGGTCGAGCACTCGCACGCCCGCCAGCGGACGGTCCGCGCCGCCGTGGCAGAGCGGCTCGGCGGGCGCATCGCCGATACGCTCGATCTCGAACAGCGGCAGCCGCGCAATCGCTTTCGCCTGGTCGAGCGCGGCCCATTCGTCGGGCGTACGAATCAACGCGGCACACAGGCCTGCGTCGGCGAGGGTCTGGTCGAGCGCCGCACCGTCCCAGCCGCGAATCGCGGCGGCCACCGCAGCGCGCTCGTTGTCGCAGCCGAGCACGTTCAGCACGCCGCGCAGGTGGTGCGCAAAATTCGTATGCAGTTGAATCCAGCGGCCGTCGCGCGTCTCGTAGAAACCGGTGACCGGGTCGCGCAACGCAGGCGGCGGCCCGTCGTCAATGCGCAAATAGCGTTCGCTGCGAAACGCCGCCAGCGCGCGCCGCATCTCCACCGCTACCGATTGCCTGCGCCCCGTGCGCAAGCGCTGACATTCGGCCGCCGCAAGGCCGGTCGCGGCGATAGTCGCCGAGGCCAGGCTGCCGACGCGGTAGACCGACGGCAAGCCGGGGTCCGCGCCGGTCAGCGACACGGATCGCAGCGCGGCCGGGTCGCATCCCGCGACGGTCCAGATATGTTTGAGAGCGAGTTCGGGCGTCATGGCGTTCGGCTCGGAGCAGGTGGAAAGTGAATTGCGAAGTGAACCGAGTCTAGATTTCCGACCCATCGTAATCAACCTTGATTATGATAATCAACATATATTGATTTCTTCGGTTTCTCCACGTTTCCATGCCAAGCCCGACTTTTCTGAGCGCCACCGAAGCCGCCACCGCCCTCGGCATCAGCTTGCCCACCCTGTATGCGTACGTGAGCCGGGGGATGCTGAGTTCGTCGCCGGATGCGCAAGGCAAGCACCACCTGTACGACGCCGCCGAGGTGCGCCGCCTCGCGCGTCGCAAGGCGGACGGCAAGCGCGCCGGCAAGGTCGCGCAGAAGGTGCTGGACTGGGGCGTGCCGGTGCTCGAATCGTCGATCACGCTGGTCGCGGACGGCCGCCTGCTGTATCGCGGACACGACGCGACGGAACTGGCGCGCACCGCGTCGCTCGAGGACATCGCCGCGTTGTTGTGGAAGTGCAGCGCGCGGCGCATTGCCGACGCGCCGGCCGTGCCGCTCGCCGCGGCTCAGTGGTCCGCGTGGCTCAAGCTGTGGAGCGACAGCACGCCGCTCGATCGCGCACTCGTGCTGCTGGCCGCCGCCGCGGCGCAAATGCCGCGCGTGTGGGCGCTCGGCCGCGACGCGCAACTCGACACCGCGTGCGCGGTCATGCGGCTCCTGGCCGCCGCGATGATCTCGGCGGCGCCGTCGAACGAACCGCTGCATCGGCAACTGGCTTCTGCCTGGCATGTGCGCAACCGGCAGCAAGCCGGGCTGCTGCGCGCGGCGCTGGTGGCCTGCGCGGATCACGAGTTGAACGCATCGACGTTCACGGTCCGCTGCATCACGTCGACGGGGACGCACCTGTTCGGCGCGGTGGCTGGCGGACTTGCCGCCTTGGCGGGCCCGCGTCACGGCGGCGAGACGGTGCGCATCGCCGCGCTGCTCGACGAGGCGTCGCGCGCGGCCGATCTCGACCGCTATCTGGCAAACCGCCTTGTGCGCCACGAACATGGCGCGCAGGGGCCGGTGCTATCGGGCTTCGGTCATCCGCTTTATCCGGACGGCGATCCGCGTGCGCGGCTGTTGCTGGAGATGCTTGCCGACTGCGCGCCTGTTCGTTCGCCGCTTGGCGAAGTGCTGCGGCTTGCGCGCACGGTGCGCGATACGACCGGCGCAGAACCGACTGTCGATTTCGCGCTCGCCGCGATGGAACGGGTGCTCGGGTTGCCGGCTGGCGCTGCGTTCACGCTCTTCGCGGTGGGCCGGGTGGTCGGCTGGATCGCCCATGCGATGGAACAGACGAGCGATGGGCGGTTGATTCGACCGCGGGCGCGGTATGTTGGGGAGTATGAGGCGGTGGGGTTGGGGTGAGTTGCTGGGCGGGGATCGTGGGGCGGCGGTTGAACGCCCGTTGAACGCGCGTCGGACGGCGGTTCAAAGCGGCGAGAGCGTCGGCCGCTGCCCTTTTTGGCGCTCGTCTGCCGCTTATCCGCCGCCTACCCACCCGCCGCTGATCGCTCAGTTGCGGGCCGCGGATCGAAACTTCGTCAGGCCACACCCAACCAGCGCGGTAGGCGGCTCAATACCGGCAACCCAGACACCGGCTTCGGCGCCACGCGCTCAGACCCGCTCGCCAGTGCAAAGCGTGCCCCCGCCTGGCCCGCACTGATCCACGCCACCGCGCGACGCGGCAACTCGACCGACTCGCCGGTGGCGAGCCAATGATCTTCGCTGTGGCCTTCGATCGTCAGCCAGATCTCGCCCGAAATCACCTTGAAGGTGGACGGACGCGCGACACGCCAGGCCGCGACAGGCTCGCCATGTTCCAATTCGAAAATCCGGACTTCACGCATTGCCGCTCTCCTTCAAAAGGCTTCTCTGATGTACGGATTATTGACGTGCGATGATCGAAGTCCCATGCACAGTTCCGAACACTTTTATCGGAACTGTTCAGTCGAAAAGCCGGACAGTTGGCGTAGTTGTGGGGTTGACCAGGCTCGGCCGCATGTCATCAGGCAAAGGAAGCAAGCGCATGAAACTCGAAATCCAGCTCGATCGCGACAACGGCGTGCCGCTCACCGACCAGATCGTCACGGGCGTCACCGCGTGGATCCGCTCGCGCGCCGCGCATCCCGGCTCGAAGCTGCCGTCGATCCGCCAGTTCGCCGCCGACTTCGGCGTGAGCCGCTTTCCCGTAATCGAGGCCTACGACAGGCTGGTGTCGCTCGGCTATGTCGATTCGCGCCACGGCTCGGGCTTTTACATCTCCGATCGTCAGCCGGCGGGCACGCATTGCCAGGGCACGTCGGACCCGCGCCGCGCCGAGGACGAATCGGGGCATCTGCTCCAGCAATTCAACCACCCCGGCGAAACGCTCAAGCTCGGCAGCGGCTTCATTCCGGAAAGCTGGCGCGACATGGACAGCATCGCGCAAGCGATCCGCCACGTGTCGCGCACCGACCCGGCGAGCATGGTCGAGTACGCGACGCCCCTGGGCAATCCGACCTTGCGCGAGCATCTGCAAAGCCGGATCGCGCAGTTGGGGATTCAGGCGGACCCGTCGCAGATCCTGATCACCAACGGCGCGAGCCAGGCGTTGGATCTGCTGATGCGCTACATGCTCAAGGCCGGCGACACAATCTTTGTCGAGGACCCCGGCTACTACAACCTGTACGGCCTGTTGAAGTTGCACGGCGTGCGGTTAATCGGCATTCCGCGCACCCGCAACGGCCCCGACCTCGACGTGGTGCAGGCGCAGCTCAAGTTGCACCGGCCCAAGCTGCTGTTCATCAACACGGTGTTCCACAATCCGACCGGCACCACGGTCGCGCCGCAAGTGGCCTTCCGACTGCTGCAACTGGCGCGCGAGCACGGCTTCTCGATCATCGAAGACGACATCTACGCTGACTTCCAGACCGATCTCACCGACCGCCTCGCCACCCTCGACCAACTCGAACACGTGATCTACGTGGGCGGTCTGTCGAAGACGCTGTCGTCGTCGCTGCGGATCGGCTGCGTGGTGGCGAGCCACGCGATCATCAAGGACCTGGTGGACATCAAGATGCTGACGAGCATCGGTGGCTCGCGCTTCGCCGAAGCGGTCGCGGTGTCGCTGCTGGAGCGCGGCGCGTATCGCAAATATCTGGAGCGCCTGCGCCGCCGGATGCGCGACGCGCTCGGCTCGACGATTCAGACGCTCGAAGATGCCGGCTGGGAGATTTTCGAAAAGCCCGTTGGCGGCAAGTTCGTGTGGGCGCGAGTGCCGCATGTTGCCGACGCCGAACGGCTGGTGGCGTGCGGCGCGCCGCTGGGCGTGACGGTGGTGCCCGGCAACTACTTCCGGCCGAACATGGAAGCGACCCCGTGGATCAGGATTCACGTGGCCTTCGGCAACGAGCCGCGAGCGCAGGCATTTTTTCATGCGGCGGCGGCACTGCCGGCCGATGCCTGAGCGAGGCGGCTGCGTGCCGACGCGCTTTTCCCTAGAATAGCGAGTCCCAGCCCGCCCCTGCGCGCCCAGCCGCCCTTCATGTCCACGCCGACTCCGCCCGCCTCCGCTGTCAACGCCCCCTCTGCCCCTTCGGCCCGCTCGCTTACCGTGATGCTGTGGCTCGTCGCCACCGGCTTCTTCATGCAGACGCTCGACTCGACGATCGTCAACACCGCGCTCCCCTCGATGGCGACGAGCCTTGGCGAATTACCGCTGCGCATGCAATCGGTGGTGATCGCCTATTCGCTGACGATGGCGGTGATGATCCCCGTGTCCGGCTGGCTGGCCGACAAGCTCGGCACGCGGCGCGTGTTCTTCAGCGCAATCCTCGTATTCGCGGTCGGTTCGTTGCTGTGCGCGAACTCGCATACGCTGAACCAGCTGGTGACCTTCCGCATCGTGCAGGGCGTGGGCGGCGCGATGCTGCTGCCGGTGGGGCGGCTCGCGGTGCTGCGCACCTTTCCGGCGGAGCGCTACTTGCCGGCACTGTCGTTCGTGGCGATTCCGGGGCTGATCGGCCCGCTGATCGGCCCGACGCTCGGCGGCTGGCTGGTGAAGATCGCGTCGTGGCACTGGATCTTTCTGATCAACGTGCCGGTGGGTATCGTGGGCTGCATCGCGACGTTCATCTTCATGCCGGACAGCCGCAACGAACACACCGGCAAGTTCGATTTGAAAGGCTACCTGCTGCTGGTCGTCGGCATGGTGGCGATTTCGTTCGCGCTGGACGGCCGCACCGAGTTCGGGATTCAACACGCCACCGTACTGGTGCTGCTGATTCTGAGTCTTGCCTGCTTCGTCGCCTACGCGTTGCATGCGGTGCGCGAACCCGTACCGATCTTCCCGCTCGATCTCTTCAAGATTCACACCTTCAGCGTCGGTCTGCTCGGCAATCTGTTCGCGCGGATTGGCAGCGGTGCGATGCCGTATCTGATCCCTCTGCTGTTGCAGGTGAGTCTCGGCTATAGCGCCTTCGAAGCCGGCCTGATGATGCTGCCGGTGGCCGCCGCGGGCATGGCGTCCAAACGTCTGGTAACGAAGCTGATCATGAAGTACAGCTACCGAAGCGTATTGATCTTCAATACGGTAATGGTCGGGCTGACCATGGCGAGCTTCGCGCTGACCAGCGTGAATCAGCCGCTGTGGCTGCGGCTTGTGCAACTGGCGTTCTTCGGCAGCGTCAATTCGATGCAGTTCACCGCAATGAACACGCTGACGCTCAAGGACTTGGGCACCGGTGGCGCAAGCAGCGGCAACAGTCTGTTTTCGCTGGTCCAGATGCTCTCGATGAGTCTCGGCGTGACCGTGGCGGGCGCATTGCTTGCGACCTTCACCGGCCTGCTGCAACGCGTGACCGCCATCAACTCGCTGCCGGCGTTTCACGCGACGTTCCTGTGTGTCGGCATCATCACCGCATGCTCGTCGTGGATCTTCGCGCAACTCTCGCCGGACATCCGCACGCCGGCAAAAAAGACGGATCCGTCGGAGCGAACCTGACGCGGGCCGTGCCTGCCCGCGGTACCGGAACGGGGCGCGGACCGCACCAGCAAAGTGCGAATCATCTGGTTCGCACCCGAGCTGGCGCACAATCGTCGTATCAGAGCGTGGCTGCTGCCCGCCCTGCTGTGTTTCCGCACGCGCATGGTTCTTGCTCGCCTATCCTATAAACTCTCGTTTTGCGCGTGTGCATTCGCACCGAGCATGCAGGCGCGATGACACTTCCACATGACCGACATGATGAGCATGATCGAACTCGATCCTCCCGGCTTTCAGCCGCCGCGCCCGATGGCCGGCGACGAAGGCTCCAGGCGCACCGTTCTGTACGGCAGCTACACCGTTTTCAGCGTGTTTCAACCGGTTTTCTCGGTGTCGCACCGGCGCGCGATCGGTTACCACGCGTCGCTGCGCGCTCACGACGAACATGCGCAGCAAGTGCCGTCGCACGAGGTTTTCACGCAGGCGGCACGGCGCGGCGATCTGCTGGAACTCGGCCGATTGGCCGAATCGCTGCATCTCGGCAATTTCAACGCGTTCGACAGCCACGACGAATGGCTCTTCCTGAGCCTGCACCCAGCCGCGCTGATGGACACCAGCTATGGCGATGCGCTGCTTGCCGGCCTCAAGGCGCTCGGCCTGCCGCCTCAACGCGTGGTGCTCGAAGTGTCCGAGCAGGCTGGCGGAGAAACCACGCGCTTTGCCGAGATCATCGACGCGCTGCGCAAATCCGGCTTCCTGATCGCGCTCGACGGCTTCGGCGCGAAGCATTCGAACATTGACCGCGTGTGGAATCTGCGTCCGGATATCGTCACGCTCGACCGCTGCATTCTGGCTCAGGCCAGCGAACACTCGCACATTGAACGCGTGCTGCCGGGAATCGTATCTTTGCTGCACGAATCCGGACAACTGGTGCTGATGGGCGGCCTGAGCACCGAGCGGGAGGCGCTGATCGCGCTCGAATGCAACGTGGACTTCGTGCAGGGCGCGGTCTTCGCGGGCCCGAACGTCGAGCCGGTCAAACCGAAAGCTGCTGCCGGCCTGATGGACTCGCTCTCCGCCGCGCTGCGCGAGCGGGTCACCGCACGTGAACGCGCACAATCCGCACGGCTCGCACCCTACGTCCGGGCGCTGGAGACGGCCGCCGCGCAACTGATTGCCGGCGAGTCCATCGCCCAAGCCACCGCGCCGCTGCTCACGCTCGGCGAAACCGCGCGCAGCTTCGTGCTCGACGGTTCGGGCCGACAGATCGGTGACAACGTGCTGCCGCCGGGACGCACGTCGCAACGCGCGAAACGCTTCCGGCCGCTGCTGCATTCGGAAGGCGCGAGCTGGGAACGCCGGCCGTACTTTATTCAGGCGATGCGTGCACCCGGTCAGGTGCATCTCACGCCGCCTTATCTGTCGATCAACGAAGCTCACCTGTGTGTGACCGCCTCGATCGCCGCACATACGCCGCACGGTACGCAGGTGCTATGCGTAGACATCAACTGGGAAGTCGCGGCTCATCGCAATTGAGGGCGAGACTGAGGGCGTTGGCGGGTTGTGCTGAATCCGCGTGAGTAGTTGGGTGACCGCCGCGCGGCCCACCACGCGGTTCGCGGCATGCAAACGCGCCGCGCTGGTCACAATGTGCAACGCGACGATCTTCGCCGAGCCATCCGTGACACCGTTCGTCCGCACGTCGAGCACCCCGACGACCTCGCCGTTCAAAAACAGTGCAATACCCATCGCACCCTCAAGCGACACCACCTCCGCGCTGCTCGCCTGTTGCGCAAGCGACGTCACCGTATCCACCCACCCAGCGGCTGCCGGCTGACGTGCGCACATAGGTGCACTGACTGGCGCGTCGCTGACGACTTCAGGCGCGTGGCTAAAGAGCTGCAACAGGCCTGTTCGATCCTGCTCCTCCAATGCGGTGCGCAAGCGTTCGACGATGTGCGCATGCACGGCAGGATCTGGACGTTCCAACGGCGCCCCGGCGCGCTGCAAACGCGTCCTGGCGCGACGGACGATCTGGCGGCAAGCAGCCGGGGTGCGTTCGAGAATTTTTGCGATCTCCGCGTAGTCGCAATCAAAGGCCTCGTGCAGCACGAAAGCCGCACGCTCGTCGGGTTTCAGGCGTTCAAGCAGCAGCATTACGCCGTAGGACATTTCCGACGCCCGCACCGCCACTTCTTCCGCCGACGGCGCCGCCTCGTCGAGCCACGGTTCCGGCAGCCAACCGCTAGCCTGCGACGCGCGTTCGCGCTGCACGTGCCGCAAACGGTCGATCGCCGTGCGTGTGGCGAGCGTGGTGAGCCAGGCAGCCGGCGTTTGCACAGCTTGCGTGTCGGCCAGATGCCATTTGAGCCAGACGTCCTGCACCACGTCTTCCGCCTCGGCGCGGCTGCCAAGCATCCGGTACGCCAGCGCGAGCAGGCGTGCGCGCACGGCCTCGAAACTGGATGCCTTGTCGATTCCTTCTTCCGTCATATGTAGACCTCCAGATCGTGCGGGGTGAAAAAAGCGCGCCTTGCCTGCCTGCGGATTGTCTAGGCGCTCGCCGTAGTCTGCATCCTTTTCAGCTTGACGCCTGAGCACTCAACGATGTGACAGCGAAACGAAAAAATATTCCTGTCACGCGGCCGTGCGCCGCTTCGTCAAAGGAGCAACAACCGGCGCATGGGGCGTGCGGTTTTTGAACCGGGCGCGGCTTCCGGGTATTGGGTGCCGCGCTGTCAATGACGAGAAATCTATGCACTCCAAATATTCATCTGCCACCGGTCTCAGCCTCGTGCCCACTGTGATCGAACAATCAGGGCGCGGCGAACGGGCTTACGACATCTACTCCCGCCTGCTGCGCGAGCGCATCGTGTTTCTGATCGGCCCGGTCAACGAACAGTCGGCCAGCCTGATTGTCGCGCAGTTGCTGTTTCTCGAATCCGAGAACCCCGACAAGGATATTTCCTTTTATATCAATTCGCCGGGCGGCTCGGTGTACGACGGCCTCGCGATTTACGACACCATGCAGTTCATCAAGCCGGAAGTGTCGACGTTGTGCACAGGCTTTGCCGCGAGCATGGGGACGTTTCTGCTCACTGCGGGTCAGCGCGGCAAACGGTATGCATTGCCCAACGCGCGCATCATGATTCACCAGCCGTCCGGCGGCAGCCAAGGCACCGCGGCGGACGTCGAGATTCAGGCGAAGGAGGTGCTGTATCTGCGGGCACGTCTGAATGCAATGATGGCCGAGCGCACCGGGCGCAGCATTGAGGAAATCGTGCGCGACACCGATCGCGACAACTTCATGTCGGCACAGGAGGCAAAGGGGTATGGATTGATCGACGAGGTGCTGGAAACGCGCGCGGCGCTCGGCGACGTGATTCGTCGCCATGACATGTAGCGGCGCTGACCGGAGGCTCTTCAGCGTGGAACACATCAAGCCTTCGGACTTCTGATGCAACACGCCCTCGCAACTCGCAGCGCTCACTGGTGTTTCGTCCGAAAACCCGGCCGGACACTCGAGCGCGACTCGTCAATCGACTCTTCAATCTTCTGAAAGCGAACTCAATGACCCAGTCAAGCCCGCTCCTCTCAACGCCTTCAGGCACAGCACCCTGTACCCGCAAACAAAACGGGACCTGGCGCCCACCCTGATCCTTCACGCCATCGGCGGCTTTTCGCCCTCCCCGTCGGTGCGTGCGAAACACAAAAAGTGATCACCTTCGCTGGAATCGCTATCATGGTCGCGATTCGTCGAATCCGACGATCGCTTCAATGGAGATTCACATGGCGTCATCCAACGAAACCGTCAGCATGGCGCTATTCTGCGACTTTGAAAATGTCGCGCTCGGCGTGCGCGACGCGAAGTACGACAAGTTCGATATCAAGCTGGTGCTCGAACGCCTGCTGCTCAAGGGCAGCATCGTCGTGAAGAAAGCGTATTGCGACTGGGATCGCTACAAAAGTTTTAAAGGCGCGATGCACGAGGCCAATTTCGAATTGATCGAAATTCCGCACGTGCGCCAATCGGGCAAGAATTCAGCCGACATCCGGCTCGTGGTCGACGCGCTCGACCTCTGCTATACGAAATCGCACGTCAATACGTTCGTCATCATCAGCGGCGATTCGGATTTTTCACCGTTGGTGTCCAAGCTGCGCGAAAACGCCAAGCAGGTGATCGGCGTGGGCGTGCAGCAATCCACGTCGGACTTGCTGATCGCGAACTGCGACGAGTTCTTCTTTTACGACGACCTCGTGCGCGAGAGTCAGCGCACGGTCGCCAAACGGGAGTCGGCACGCCCGCAACAGACCGCCCAGCAGGCTGCCAAGCGCGTGCCCGATGAAGACAAGACCCGGCACAAGGAGGATCTGGAGAAACGCCGCACCAAGGCGGTCGAGATCGCCGTGCAAACGTTCGACGCGCTTGCATCCGAACGCGGCGACAGCGGCAAGATCTGGGCATCCGTGCTGAAGAACGCGATCAAGCGCCGGAAGCCGGATTTCAACGAGACGTACTACGGATTTCGCGCGTTCGGCAACCTGCTCGAAGAGGCGCATGCGCGCGGGCTACTCGAGTTCGGCCGCGACGAAAAGTCCGGTGCGTATGTGTACCGCAGCACGGCAGCGAACGTGGCTGGAGAAAATGTGAATGAGCCTGCCGAGTCCGAATCGGCTGAACAATTTTATGAGGCACAGGTTGTCGAAACAGTCGTAGCCGAACCGGGCGGCAAGCACGAGTCGCGTCGCAGGGGCCGTGGCAATCGCAAGGCGGGCCGCGCTCAGCAGGAGGCCGTTCAGGAAGAGCGAACCACGGTCGAGCAGGATGGCAACGTGCGACCTTGGGAGGACGACGCGCGTGCGCAGATGTCGTCTGCCGGCGAGCCGGTTGTCGAGCAGTCCGAAGCCGCTTGGTCAGTACAGGAGCATGCTCGCGCGGAATCGATGAATGATCCGGTCGCGGAACCGGTCGCTGCCGTCCACGAAGACATCAAGAAAGCGGAAGGCGAACAGGCCGAGCGCCGAAAGACGCGCGCACCGCGTAAAATGGCCGCCAAGAGAGCGAAGAAGAGCACGCCTCGAACGATCGACGACATACCGGAGATCGCCGCGCCGGCTGAAACACCAGCGTCGGCGACCGGCGCGGAAGAAGCACCCGTGGTGGCCAGAAAACCAGCGCGTAAAGCCGCGCCGCGCAGCCGTCGTCCGCGCAAGACCGCGGCGACAAACGACGCGGAGTGAGCGGGTCCCATGACGTGCTTCGTCGTGAATGGTGGTGGTGTACAGCGCCGACCATGGCGATGCAGGTGCCCCGAAAACCTGAGAGTTAAACAGAAAGCCCCTACTCATCATGAGCAGGGGCTTTTTTGTCGCCGCTTCACTGTGTAACCCATCCCGCTGAAGAATCGAATACACCTCATCAGAGCCACGGAGCTCGAAACCTATTGCCAAGCACGAACAATCCGGAACGCGCCTCTCACGGCGACGCTAACTGATTCGCACGCCTACCGCTCACTCCAGCTTTACAGAAAGGAACGTGCGCCGGCCTTCACGATGCGCTCGCCGCAGCCCAAATACCACCGCGCCATTCATCCCGCTCAAATAGACCTTGCCGTGCGAGCGTACTGCGATCACTTCCGCATCCTTAAGCTGAAGACACGAAATCTCCAAACCGACCGACCCTCACGATCAGGGTCATCAATACATCAACGATCAATACGGATAAGGCGCATACATAACCGGCGGCGGTGCCGCATATCCCGGCGGCGGCGCGTAATAGGGCTGCGGCGCAACGTAAACCGGTTGCGGCGCGGCGTAGTAACCACGCGGTTGCGCGATCGTGTCGCCCTTCGAGGTCATGCACTGAGCGTAGGCGGCGTCGTAGTGCGCCTGCAAGCCGGCGGCGGAATACTGGGCACCGTTCGCGCCATTCGCGCCGCCGATCAGCAGCCCGCTGCCCGCCCCAATCGCCGCACCCGCGCCGGCATTGCCGCCCGCTGCGCCGAGCAACGCGCCTATCGCCGCGCCGCCAAGCGTGCCCAACGCCGCGCTGTTTACGCTATTCGTGGTGGCCGCCTGTGCAGCCCCGGACGAGTTAGTGGAGCGGTATGCGTAGTCACGGCATGCATAGTCGTTCTGCTGGAACTGGTCGAGCGTTTCGCCGCTGCGCGGCAGCGCGACCACGCTCGGGGCGCTTGGCGGTGCGACTGCGCAGCCGCCGAGCGCGAGCGCAACAAGGGCAGCCGGTATTGCAATACATATCGATTTGGTGCTGGAGATCATGCTGGTGCGCTTCAGAACATTGGAATTCAAACGTTAGGCCAATTGATGCTACCTATGGTTACCGGATCGTTACAGAAAGTTTTTCGCGTTGTCGGGCGCGTTGGGCTGGTGGTCGCAAGCTTGCCGAATTCGGCACGACGATTGCGGGATGTCATATCAGGTAACGCTTGTAAGTGCGTCGGCAATCAAATTCCACGGCACCCCGTCTAGACTCGCATCGAACATTATCGCGCAAGCCACGCACCGACGGCGTGGTGCAAGCAATACACGGCTGCGCGACTATACGCGCATTGGCTGAATGCCAGTATCGAGCTTGACTCATGTCCATGATGAAAGGAAGGAGGACTCAATGAACCGGCTCGTATGCGCCGTGAGCGTAGGCTGCGCCGTCTGTGTCTCGCCCGTTTTCGCGCAGTCGAATTCGACCCTGCCGAACGACGCGATCCAGCAACCGGCGACGACATTTCCAAGCACTGCCATCGCGCAAAATTTCCAATACATGAACCATCCTCCACCTCCGGCACCCGCCAGTTCAGCAGCGCCCACGGGCGGCGGCCGTGGCCATCGGCATCGACAGATGCCGGCCAATTCCGATAGCAGTACATCGGCGCAACCTTGATCCGTACAGGCAAGATCTGCGCAAGCGGAAAAAGCTCCACGTGACACAGGATCAGTCATTGCGCCGCAGTTACCAACTGTGACAACTTTGCGTCTAAAGTGGCTTGCTATCTCTAAAAAGAAGACGCTTTCGTCATTGCGTCAAGCAGCGGGGGCAAACATCCCGAATCCGCTGATTACCCAAGCCCCAAAAAGAAAAAGCCCTCGCGTACGAGGGCTTTCATTTTTCACTGACATTGCCGAACGCCATGACGGCGGGTAGTTCGAAATTGCCCAACTCATTAGGCTATGCCAACTACCCCCATCAACGCGGCAACCAGCAATCTCACGCGAAGTTCTTCGCAGCGAATTCCCAGTTGACGATGTTCCAGTACGCTTCAACGAACTTCGGACGCGCATTGCGGTAGTCGATGTAGTACGCGTGTTCCCACACGTCGATCGTCAGCAGGGCTTTTGCATCCGTGGTCAGCGGCGTAGCGGCGTTGCTCGTCGACACCAGGTCGAGCGAACCGTCGGCCTTCTTCACCAGCCATGCCCAGCCCGAACCGAACGTGCCGACCGCGGTCTTCGCGAATTCTTCCTTGAACTTGTCGAACGAACCCCACTTGGCGTTGATCGCGTCAGCCAGCGCGCCGGTCGGTGCGCCGCCACCTTGCGGCGACAGGCTGTTCCAGAAGAACGTGTGGTTCCACACTTGAGCCGAGTTGTTGAACACGCCGCCCGACGACTTCTTGACGATCTCTTCCAGCGACAGGTTCTCGAACTCCGTACCCTTGATCAGATTGTTCAGGTTGGTCACATAAGTCTGGTGATGCTTGCCGTAATGAAACTCGAGCGTCTCTTCCGACATGTGCGGAGCGAGTGCGTTTTTCGCGAACGGCAGCGGCGGGAGCGTATGTTCCATGGTGCTTTCCTTCTGTCTGTATCTGTTGTGGGGGAGTCTGCGGATAACGCTTTAGAACACTCGATTGTAGGCGAGTTGGAATAACCCCGCAAACCAACGGACTTTATGCCCGGCATCGGCAAACAGGCCGCGCACAAAGCGTAATTAGTGCATTCGCGTTACGTGTGTCGGGCTCATCAGGCAGTCAAAAGTACGGCGCGCGCGGCCGTCGGCGAAGTGTCAGAAACCGTCGGCGAGACGCTCCTGCACATCGGCCAGTGCGATGTCGGCCGAACCTTCGGCGAGGTGCACCGTGAGGCGCCGCCCCGGTTTCAACGACGACGGCGCGCGCACCGCCCGGCCGCTGCGTGCATCGATCATGGCCGCATAGCCCCGCTCCAGGGTGCGTTGCGGACTCAGCACCTCGAGCCGCGCGGCAAGCGTATCGATGCGCGCGACCTGACGTTCATGCTGGCGCAACAGCGCTGCGTCCAGACGTTGCGCGAGATTGCCGAGCCTCGTTTGATGGGCGGCGAGATCCGGACGCCAGCGCTGCCAGCGCATCTGCAACAGCGAAAAGCGCGCTCGCGCGTCACGCACCGGACGCGCACCCGCCGACGCGAGCCGCACGCTCAATTGCTGCAGATGCGTGCGTTGCCGCGTCAGACGCTCGGCCGGCGACACGAGCCGGCGCGCGAGCCAGTCGAGTTGCTGCGCGCGCCGCTCCATCATCCTGCCGAAGCCGCGTGCGAGCGTCGCGTGCCGATGATCGAGATCGCGCAGCAGTAGCACGCGCTGCGGGCTCACCAGCTCGGCGGCGCCGGTCGGCGTCGGCGCACGCACGTCGGCGGCGAAATCGGCGATCGTGAAATCGGTTTCGTGACCGACGCCGCTCACCACCGGGATCGCGCTTTCCGCAATCGCGCGGGCCAGCACTTCTTCGTTGAAGGCCCACAGATCTTCAATCGAGCCGCCGCCGCGGCACACAATCAGCACGTCGACTTCGCGTCGCGCGCTGGCCGCCTCGACCATCGCCGCAAGCTTGCTGCTGACGCCGACGCCCTGCACCGGCGCCGGATACACGATCACGGGAATGTGCGGCGCGCGGCGCGACAGCGTGGTCAGCACGTCACGCAGCGCCGCGGCCTGCAACGACGTCACGATGCCAATCGCACGCGGATGAACCGGCAGCGCGCGCTTGCGCTCGGCGGCGAAAAGACCCTCGGCTTCGAGCTGCGCTTTCAGTCTGAGAAACGCTTCGTACAAGCGCCCCTGACCGGTGCGGCGCACCGCTTCCACGTTCAGTTGCAACTCGCCGCGCGGCTCGTACATCGTGACGAGCGCGCGCACTTCGATGCGGTCGCCTTCGCGCGGCGTGAACTCCGCGTACTGCGCACGGCCGCGGAACATCACACAACGCATCTGCGCCTGCGCGTCCTTGATCGAGAAATACCAGTGGCCGCTCGCCGCGCGCGTGAAGTTCGACACTTCACCCGCCACCCAGACAAGCGGAAACGAGCGTTCGAGCATCGTGCCGATCGCGCGATTGAGCGCGGAAACGGGAACGACGACTTCACCGCCGGGCACCGCCGACGAGGAAAAGGGACTTTCGGGATTCATGCGAGGGAGGTATCTGTGACTGGCCGGACAGACGATAGACCGAGTGGCCAGCGGCGTCCAGCGTAGTCGCTGGATTATTAAAAGTGTCCACATGGCGGGACCCGCCAGACGAATTCCGCCAAATCGCCCGCCAAACCCCATAAACACCAATCATGTCCTTGATTTATATGGTGTTTATATCTCGCCAATGGTAACGATTGCCGATACGGAAGGCTCGCCACGGCCCTCCCAGCCCATTGGACAGAAGGTTCTCCACAAAGTTATCCACAGGGCATGAGGAGCGTTGCAAGCCACGGCTCGTCGGTATGCGCGCGCCGCACGACTTGCCGGGCGGCACGCCCGCGCGCTAGAGTGGCGGGTTCGACGGCATGTCGCGCGGCCGCCGGGCGCGCTGTTGCCGCGACGGCGCGGCAATGGCACGGCAACTGCATGGCAACTTCGTACGCACCCCGCGCGCCGCATTTTCACGAGCGTCACGAGCGCGCCAAACGCCGCGCTGCCCGATTTTTCGCTTCACTTTCGATTGTCCGGAGGATCGCGTTGATGCTGACCCCGCGTATTGCGCATGGCGCCTCCACGCCGCCGCGCCGCCCCTTGCTGGCGAACGGCGTGCCGCTCATCCGGGCGACTTGCCCATGAGCGCACTCAACGACCGTCTCGAAGCCCGCCTCGCGCGCGAGTGGCAACAACGCGGCCCGTTCGCGTGGGCGCTCACGCCTTTGGCCTGCGTGTTCGGTGCAATTGCCGCCGCGCGCCGCGCCGCGTTCTCGCTAGGCTGGTTGAAGTCCGTGCGAGTCGGCGTGCCGGTGGTGGTGGTCGGCAACGTAACCGTCGGCGGGACCGGCAAGACGCCAACCGTGATCGCGCTGGTCGAAGCGCTGCGCGCCGCCGGCTTCACGCCCGGTGTGGTGTCGCGCGGTTACGGCGCGCGCGTGAGGACACCGACGCCGGTTACGCCCGCGTCGGCGGCGCGGGTCGGCGGCGACGAACCCTTGCTGATCGCACGCCGCACCGGCGCGCCGGTGTGGGTTTGTCCGGACCGCGTGGCCGCTGCGCAAGCTTTGTGCGCCGCGCATCGCGAAGTCGACGTGATCGTCAGCGACGACGGCTTGCAGCATTACCGCCTGGCGCGCGACGCCGAACTGGTCGTGTTCGATCACCGGCTCGGGGGCAACGGCTTCCTGCTGCCAGCCGGTCCGTTGCGCGAGCCGCTGTCGCGCCGCCGCGATGCGACGCTGATCAACGATCCCTACGCGCGCACCCTGCCCGCGTGGCCGAACACGTTCGCGCTACAACTCGCCCCCGCCGACGCGTGGCATCTCGACAACCCCGCTCTGCGCCGTCCGCTCGCGCAATTCAGCGGCGAGCGCGTGCTGGCCGCGGCCGGCATCGGCGCGCCGGAGCGCTTTTTCGCGACGCTGCGCGCCGCCGGCCTCAAACCCGCCACCCGCGCGCTGCCCGATCACTACGCGTTCGAGCGCAATCCTTTCGCCGACGTGGACGCCGATGCGATCCTGATCACGGAAAAGGATGCGGTAAAATTAGGGTCCTGGCACGACGCGCGCATCTGGGTTGTCCCGGTCGAAGCCGCGCTCGATCATCGCCTCATTGCATTAGTTGTGGAGAAAGTCCGTGGACGCTCGCCTGCTTGAAATTCTCGTCTGCCCGATCTGCAAGGGCCCGCTCAGCTACGACCGTGCCGCGCAGGAGCTGATCTGCAATGCGGACAAGCTCGCCTATCCGATCCGCGACGGCATCCCCGTGATGCTGGTCGACGAAGCGCGGCAGACCGTGGAAGGCACGCCGGTCGATCTGAATCCGGGCTCGGTCGCTTGAGTCGGCTTTGACCGCGCGGGCAGGCGTCATCCGCCACGGCCCGCGCCGCTGGTTCGCATCACTCGCCGCTGTTCCGTTTGCGCCGCGCTCGCTGCACGCTGAGTGCTCCCTCCGGTTGTACCGCCGCCCGCTTTTTCGATGACCCACGCCAATCTCACCCCTGCTCCCGCGACTCCGTTCGTCGCCGTCGTGCCCGCCCGGCTCGCTTCGACACGTCTGCCCAACAAGCCGCTCGCCGACATCGGCGGCAAACCGATGGTGGTGCGGGTCGCCGAGCGCGCACGCGAATCGGGCGCGCAGCAGGTGCTGGTCGCATCGGACGCGCAAGCGGTATTGGATGTTGCGCGCGAGCACGGCTTCGAAGCCGTGTTGACGCGCGCCGATCATCCGTCCGGCACGGACCGTCTGGCGGAGGTGGCGACCCAGTTCGGTTGGAGCGACGACACCATCGTCGTCAACGTGCAAGGCGATGAGCCCCTGATCGATCCCGCGCTGGTGTGCGGCGTTGCGTCGCACCTCGCAGCGAGCAGCGGCTGCGCGATCGCGACGGCCGCGCACCCGATCACCGATCCGGCCGAGATTTTCAATCCGAACGTCGTCAAGGTCGTGCTCGACGCGCGCGGCGTGGCGTTGTATTTCTCGCGCGCGCCGATTCCGTGGGCTCGCGACGCCTATCTGCCGCACTGGCCCGATGTCGCGTCGATGCCCGCGCCGCCCGCGCCTGCCGTGGTCCACCGGCATATCGGGCTGTACGCGTATCGCGCGCAATTCCTGCGCACCTACCCCAGTCTCGCGATCTCGCCGATTGAACAGGTCGAAGCGCTCGAACAGCTGCGCGCGATGTGGCATGGCGAGCGCATCGCGGTACTCGTCACGCACGACGTGCCGCTGCCCGGCGTCGACACGCCCGCCGATCTCGCGCGCGTACAGGCGTTATTCGGGTCTTGAGCACAAAATCCCATGGCATAATCAAACGGTTCTGCGCGTCTCCCGTAACAAACGAAACCTGGGGTTTGCCCGGTCGCACCGTTGCCGTCTTGCAGCGCCGTCGTCATCACATTGATGCCGACGTGCAGCGCGAGCCACCGCAACGGCAACCGATGCGGGTCCTTCGGCGAATCGTGGGAGCTTGCCGCAACAGCAAAGAATTCACATAGATCTGGAGATATCACATGCGTTTGATCCTTTTGGGTGCGCCGGGCGCGGGTAAGGGCACTCAGGCAAACTTCATCAAGGAAAAGTTCGGCATTCCGCAAATTTCCACGGGTGACATGCTGCGCGCGGCCGTCAAGGCCGGCACGCCGCTCGGTCTCGAAGCCAAGCGCTTCATGGACGCGGGCGAGCTGGTCACGGACGAGCTGATCATCAACCTGGTGAAGGAACGTCTGCAGCAGCCGGACTGCGCGAACGGCTATCTGTTCGACGGCTTCCCCCGCACCATTCCGCAAGCGGAGGCGATGAAGCAGGCTGGCGTCGCGATCGACTACGTGCTCGAAATCGACGTGCCGTTCGACGAGATCATCGTGCGTATGAGCGGCCGCCGCTCGCACGCCGCTTCGGGCCGCACGTATCACGTCAAGTTCAATCCGCCGAAGGTCGAAGGCGTGGACGACGTAACCGGCGAGCCGCTGATCCAGCGCGATGACGACAAGGAAGAAACCGTCCGCAAGCGTCTGGAAGTGTATGAAGCGCAAACCAAGCCGCTGATCGAGTACTACAACAACTGGGCCACGAAGGGCGATTCGTCGACCACGCTGAAGGCGCCGCAGTACCGCCGCATTTCGGGCCTCGGCAGCGTCGATGAAATTCGGGCTCGCGCGTTCGACGCGTTGAAGTAAGCTCGCTGCCGACTGCTTCTGTCGTACGAAAACCCGCCCATGCCGGCGGGTTTTTTGTTGCATGCGCGTTGCGCTATATCAGCAGCCTGCTTCATGCCCCGGTATTAATTAGTTAGATATCCGTATCGGTTTGATTACCCTCAACCACACGACACGCGGATCACGCCGTCAACCCGCGTCGCTTTCCGCGTTGCAACATAGCCGCTACAATCGACCATCGAAAAGATATTCGATCGAGACATAACTGAACAACCGTAGCAAAGGAGAAGACATGGAGATTCGTGACAATGCGTTCCTGATCACCGGCGGTGCATCAGGACTGGGCGCCGCCACCGCGCGCCTTCTCGTCGAAAACGGCGGCAAGGTCGTGCTCGCCGATCTGAATCAGGCTGCCGGCGAGGCGCTCGCGAAGGAACTCGGCGGCGTGTTCGTCAAATGCGACGTGAGCCGTGAAGAGGACGCCACGCAAGCCGTCGAAGCCGCGACGAAGCTCGGCACGCTGCGCGGCCTCGTCAATTGCGCGGGCGTAGCGCCGGCCGCGAAAACCGTCGGCAAGGACGGCCCGCATCCGCTCGACTCGTTCGCGCGCACCATCTCGATCAATCTGATCGGCACGTTCAACATGATCCGGCTCGCCGCCACGGCAATGTCGAAGAACGAGCCGAATGCGCTCGGCGAGCGCGGCGTGATCATCAACACGGCATCGGTCGCCGCCTATGACGGCCAGATTGGTCAGGCGGCCTATGCGGCATCGAAGGGCGGCGTGGTCGGCATGACGCTGCCGATCGCGCGCGACCTGTCACGCAACGCGATCCGCGTGATGACGATCGCGCCGGGCATCTTCGAAACGCCGATGCTGCTCGGCATGCCGCAGGAAGTGCAGGACGCGTTGGGCGCAATGGTGCCGTTCCCGTCGCGGCTCGGCAAACCGGCTGAATATGCGATGCTGGCCAAACAGATTCTCGACAATCCGATGCTCAACGGCGAAGTGATCCGTCTGGACGGCGCGATCCGCATGCAGCCGAAGTAACGACGCCCGCCTCCGCGCGTTGCCTGATTGCGGCGCGCACAAAAAAAAACGCCTGCACATGGATCACGTGCAGGCGTTTCCGTTTTGCGGGGTTTGCAGCGCCATTCAGCTAGTCGTGATCGTCGTGCTGCGTGCGTTGGCGCAACTCGTGCAGTTGCGACTCCACCACCGTCGCGTCCTCGGCATCCGGTCGGTCGCCGAGATAACTTTCGAGGTCTTCGAGCGCCGGACGCAGGTAATCGAGCCGCGCGTATGCAAAGCCGCGATCGCGCACCTCTTCGATATTCTCCGGCAGCAGGATCACGAGCCGCTGCTGCACCGCCAGCAAACGCTGCCAACGCTCCGTCTGCAGATAAATCGACTTCAGATTGCGCAGCATCCGCGCGATGATCTCGCGCCGCGTGGCCGGTTGCAGCAGCATGCGCAGCGCCTGGCTCACCGACTCGCCCGCCGACGCCACATACGGCTCCAACATCTCCACCATCTGCGTCTCGGTCAGCGACTGGCCGGTAGTCGGATCGAGCATGACTTCGCCGTCGGGCGTCGTCACGCGCAACAGGAAGTGCCCGGGAAACGACACGCCGCGCACCGGAACGCCGATCTGCTCGGCCATCTCCAGATACAGCACCGCGAGCGAAATCGGTATGCCGCGGCGGCGTTTGAGCACCGCGTTCAGATGACTGTTGTCGGGGTCGTAATAATCGTTGAGGTTGCTGGCGAAACCCAGCTCGCGGAAGAAAAACCGGTTCAGCATACCGACCTTCTGCCTGCTGTCGGCGTCGTCCGGCATGCGGCGCTGCAAACGCACCACCAGCTCGTCGATCTCGGCCAGCGCGGCTTGCATGTCGAGATCGGGATAAGCGTCCTGCGCGAGAGAGAGCGCCGTCTCGGTCAACGGCAGGCTATCGTCTTCGGCCACGAGCGTACTGAAATAGTCGAGAACTCGCGTCATCGTGATCACTTCACTCGCCTTTTGAAATACGCGTACTTGAAGCCCATCAGCCACAGCATACCGAAATATAGCGCGGCGAACAGCACCAGGCACGCGCCCAGCAACACCATCCGTTCGACCGGCCGTTCGTGCATGGCGATCCAGTCGAAGCTGATCGCAAGCCAACGCATCACGCCCGCCAGCACGAGGCAGGCGCCGAACAATTGCACGAAGAATTTGAGCCAGCCGCTCGACGGCATGTAGATACCGCGCTTGCGCAGGCCGAGAAACAGCAGCAACGCGTTGACGCAGGCGCCGAGCCCGACGCTCAGCGTCAGGCCCGCATGCGCGAAAACCGGCACGAACACGTAGTTGCTCAACTGTGTGACGATCAGCACGCCGATGCCGATCTTCACCGGCGTCTTGATGTCCTGCTTCGCGTAGAAGCCGGGTGCGAGGATCTTGATCAGAATCAGGCCGACCAGACCGACGCCGTACGCCGCCAGCGCGCGGCTGACCATCACGACGGAGTTGCCGTCGAATTTGCCGTAGTTGAACAGCACCGCGGTCAGCGGCTGCGCGAAGAAGAACAGCGCGATCGCGCTCGGCGCGGCCAGCAGGAATGTGACGCGCAAGCCCCAGTCGAGCAGCGACGAATACTCGTGCGCATCGGCGTCAACGTGCGCCTTCGAGAGACTCGGCAGCAGGATCGTGCCCAGCGCGACGCCGAGCAGCGCGGTCGGGAACTCCATCAGCCGGTCGGCATAGTTGATCCACGACACCGCGCCCGGGCCAATACGCGACGCAATATTCGTGTTGATGATCAGGCTGATTTGCGCGACCGACACGGCGAACATCGCCGGCACCATCTTCGACAGCACCCGCTTCACGCCGCGATGCGCGAGCGCGCGCACCGGGTTCAGACCGATCCGCGGCACCATGTCGATCTTCTTCAAACCCGGCAGCTGGACGATGAACTGCAGCAGGCCGCCGGCGATCACCGCCCACGCGAGCGCATAGACCGGCGTTTGCATACGCGGCGCGAAGAACACCGCGGCGACGATGAACGCCACGTTCAGCAGCACCGGCGCGAACGCCGGCAGCGAGAAGTTCTTGTACGTATTCAACACGCTCGACGCCAGCGACGTCAGCGAGATGAAAATGATGTACGGGAACATGATGCGCGTCATCGTGACCGCGAGCGCGTACGCGTGGCCTTCATGCGCGAGACCCGACGCGACCACGAACACCACGCCCGACGCACCCACCACGCCGATCAGCGAGAGGACCGCCAGCGCCCACGCGAGCACGGTCGAGGTCGCGTCGACCAGCGCCTTGGTGGCGTCGTGGCCTTGCTGGTTCTTGAACTCGGCGAGGATCGGCACGAAGGCCTGCGAGAACGCGCCTTCGGCGGAGATACGGCGCAGCAGGTTCGGAATACGGAAGGCGACGTAGAACGCGTCAGTGTATTGACTGGCGCCGAACGCGCGAGCGATCAGCGTTTCGCGGGCCAGTCCGGTCACGCGCGACAGCAGCGTGAAGCCGCTGACCGTCAGCAGGGCTCGGATTAGATTCATGGGGCGCTTATTATACGGGTGCCGCAGGTGCGGACGACGAGCCGGAACGCGAATCGGACCGATTTGCTGAGCAGACGTTCGATCCGGCGGGCAAATCGACGCACTTTTTGCGGCTTGCCAGCTCGCGGCGCCGGTCATGAAACGGCGCCGGAAACACGTGTTCCGGCATGACGGCGGCACACTCGCGCGAGGTTGTACTTCGAGCCCCCGTTGACCGGCTCCCGGCTTTGCCGCACGGGCCGGCACAGTCCGGCCACGCATTCCCGTTGCCACGTGACTGATTTTGTTGCTATAATCGCCGGTTTCGAAGCTCGCTCAGTTTTCGGACGCGCTCGAGGACCAAGCCAAGGTTGGCGCAACGCCGGCTCGCCACGTCCTCGAATAGCTGAAAACACGGGCACGCCTTCGCGTAGTTCGATCGAATTTTTCGACACTCTTTGCGCTCTTGGGCAATCGCTTCCAAGAGTTCGGATTAAAAGCAGCACCTCACCACTTGAAGGTCAGGTACTGGAAACAGGAACAGGATAAGGAACCGTCATGGCTAACTCCGCACAAGCACGCAAGCGCGCCCGCCAGGCCGCCAAGGCAAACTCGCACAACTCGGCACTGCGCTCGAAGTTCCGCACGGCTATCAAGGCTGTCCGCAAGGCGATCGACGCCGGCGACAAGGCCAAGGCCGCTGAAATCTTTCAGGCGTCGTCGAAGACCATCGACATCATCGCCGACAAGAAGATCGTTCACAAGAACAAGGCTGCTCGCCATAAGAGCCGTCTCGCCGCAGCCATCAAGGGTCTGCAGGCGTCCGCAGCGCAGTAATTCCGGTCAGCCCGCTTCGGTGGGCTACCTCCTGTTTCCGCTGCACAGAAAGGCCCGCCTCGGCGGGCTTTTTTGCTTTGCACTCGATCGGACACACCGGACCGCGTGAATCGCTGCCGAGGCCTTCGCTTCAGGCATAAAAAAACCCGCTGCTTGCGGGTTTTTGCTTTTGCAGATCCGGCCGGCCTGAGCTAGATCACGTGCCTTTTGGCCAGCGGCTCGGCGTGCTCGAGTTGCAACTCGCACGCTTCCGTCACCACGAGGTCATTGTCTTTCGCAAAGTTGAGCACGAAATCGAATGCCATCGGTTCGATGTCGCGCAAACGCGAATCGAGAATCACGCACTTGAGGTCGCCGATCATGGTCGGCCGGACATACAGCGAGTACTGCATATAGGCGTTTGGCCCCTTTCTCGCACCGGGACCAAAACATGCCATCACGCCTGCGAGCCGCTCCGACCAGTCGCTCGGCCGAAACTTTTTTCCCTTCGACGTGATGCCCTGAATGAAATATTCGGTTGGAGCTGCTTCGGCCATGTAGGAATACCTGTGTGACTGCCCAGCAGGATGACGGCAAAACCGACGGCAGACCGGCCATATATGAGCGAAGTTGCCGCTAGTCGCCATACACGCCGCGACGGCGAGCTGCGCCATCAGAAGCCGCCGAGAACGGCTGGGCCGCCCCGGTGCTGGTCATGTCGGCGCACCGCGAGCAGGCCTGGCGCACCGCGCGCGCCGTGTCCCGCAAGCGAAATACCGCGCTGCTGGGCTTTGGGATAACCCGTAGATTATAGCGCAGCGGACCTTTTTCCGCAGCGCACACAAGCTTCTCCCGAGCCGCTCGCGAGCCTTTCAGACGGCTTGCCCGGCCTTTTGGCCGACTCGTCAAACGCGGCGAAATCCTTTATGCTGCATTGAGTTGTGCGACACGCATGCTCGTGTCCGTTAGCCCACGTTACGGGCATCGACCGCAGTAGATGTGCTTTAGGCCCCTAGGGGCAATTTCTAGTAGCTGAGTGTGTGGTCCTTCGGGACTACGCCCCATATTTGTGAAGCGTGACCCGGGCATTTCCAGCCGGAGGATCGCATTGTATTGACCTGATTACCGTCAGGTCCCGCCCAGTCAGCGGCTTCATCCCCGCCGACAAGGCGGGATGTCGTGTGCAATTCCTGTGCTTTCAACGGCAACGGATTCGCAAGCCGATACGAGCGAAAGCTCGGTGTGTCATTGTTTTGCCTCGTCTGAGTCCGGGTGAGGAAGTGAACCTGCTGTACGACCAGCAGTAGCCTAGGAAGACATGCGTCACTGGCAACGGTGGGGTGTGAAGCTCTTCTGACAATGTAGCCCCCGGATGTTTCGGGCAGGTCTTTTCCGTGAGGGATCGACTTGGAGACTCCTAGCAGCGATGGGGTTGAGGAGCTAGGCTGACTGATAAGGTTAACAGATGTGAACTGCTGATAAACCTCGTAAGCAGCGTTGTGCCTAAGCTGCTATCAGGCACTGACCAAAAGGTATGTGGTCGGATAACCCGTTGACTCATCGGGTTACGTCGTCGTGACGACCACCGGGGAATAGGCAGAACCTAAGTCAGTCGTGTGACATGCCGGGAACGTGGTAAGCCTGTATGGTTGCCAGCGCAGTTGGCTGGCACGCGAACCGTAAGGGACGCTGTTGATTGTGCAGGTATGGGAGGACGGAGAAAGCGAATGCCGGGCTGTAACGGTCCGGATAGGGGTTGAGACATTACCTCACGCGATAAGCGGGCAGACTTCCGTCTGGTCTACCGTCGCAAGACGGCTGACTACCCTCTGTAACTTGGTTCGATGCGGGCGCGTGCGCCCGTATTGAGGTGTTTGTCCGAGATATGGGTGCATGCGCTCATATTGAGGTGTCTGTTGTTCCCCAGCGGGGTGTGTCTTCCCCGCTGGGGGAGATGCGCCTTCTGCCGGGGATCTAATCCAAGGTAGGAGAGCAGCATGAAAGTATCTGGTCGAAAGACTGGATCTGCGCTTTCCCACGCGCCGGACAGCTGGTACGCCGTAGATTGGCGTCGGGTTGAGCGGAACGTGAGAGGGATGCAGATTCGAATTGCGAAGGCGACGCGGGAAGGTAACTGGCGCAGGGTGAAAGCCCTGCAACGGATGCTGACCCGCACGTTGTCCGCGAAGTTGTATGCGGTACGACGTGTTACGCAGAACCAGGGTGCGCGAACGGCTGGAGTCGATCGCGAGCTATGGGATTCGCCTGAAAGCCGGTGGGAAGCCATCGGCAGGTTGAAGCGGCGCGGATACAGGCCTCTGCCATTACGGAGAGTCTTTATCCCCAAGGCCAATGGGAAGGAACGCCCGCTGGGCATTCCGACCATGCGGGACAGGGCGATGCAGGCTCTGTATCTGCTGGCATTGGAGCCAGTGTCGGAATCGACGAGCGACCCGAATTCGTATGGATTCAGGCTAAACCGGTCGACGGCTGACGCCATGTCCCAGATTTTTCTCCTCACGTGCCGCAGCGTTTCGTCGCAATGGGTACTGGAGGCGGATATCAAGGGCTGCTTTGACCACATCAACCATGAGTGGCTGGAAAACAATGTCCCGATGGACAGGGAAATTCTCCGCAAGTGGTTGAAGGCTGGCCTGATTTACAAGGGGCAGCTACAGGCGACTGAGGCCGGTACGCCGCAGGGAGGGATCATCTCCCCGACGTTGGCTAATGTGACGCTGAACGGGCTGGAACGGGAACTGATTGCGCACCTCGGTGCGAAATTTGGGGTCGCGAAGGCCAAGAAGCTGAAAGTGAATGTGGTGCGGTACGCGGATGACTTCGTGATTACCGGCGACTCGCAAGAGGTGCTGAAAAGCGAAGTCCGCCCTTGGGTGGAAGCATTCCTCGCAGTTCGAGGTCTGCAATTGTCCGAGGAGAAAACGCGGGTCACGCACATTGACCACGGCTTCGACTTCCTTGGGTGGAATTTCCGGAAGTATTCGGGAACGCTGCTCATCAAGCCAAGCAAGAAAAACGCGCAAGCGTTCTATCGCAAGGTGGTGGAAACGATCAGCGGTAACAAGACGGTGAAGCAGGAGGACCTGATCCGGCTGCTGAACCCGATGCTACGAGGCTGGGCGCAGTATCACAGTCCCGTGGTTGCCAAGCAGGCGTACACACGCATGGAGTATCTGGTCTATCAGAGGCTCTGGCGATGGTCGAAGCGGAGGCATCCAAACAAGAACGCCGACTGGGTGAGAAAGAAGTACTTTCACACTGTGGGTGAGCGGAATTGGGTGTTTGGCGCTCCCGTGGTACGGGACGATGGCAGCAAAGGGTTGCTGGAGTTGTACCAAATTAGCGGTACGACTATCAGGCGCCACAAGAAGATCAAGGGAGATTTCAACCCCTTTGATCCCATGTGGGAGCGATATGGCGAGCAGTTGCGGCAGGAGCGCCTGTGGGAATCAATGCGTTACCGCAAGCAATGGGCGAGCTTGTACATGTCGCAGAGCGGGCTTTGTGCGCACTGCGGCTGTCCCTTGACGGACGAAACGGGTTGGCACGATCATCATCTGGAATATCGGATGCATGGCGGGTCAGATGGTTTGTCTAACCGGGTTTTGCTTCACCCACACTGTCACCAGCAGGTACACGTTGGTAATATTGCAGTAGCTAAGCCGGTCTTATCGTAGATAGGACTCTGTTTGTAGGCTCGAGCTGTATGCGGTGAAAGCCGCACGTACAGTTCCTAGGGGGCTCCTCTTCCGTAAGGAAGGGGGGCTACCCTCCACCACAAACGACGGCGGCGCCGTCCGGCAATCCTGCCGGGTGAGACCGCCGTATTTGTTTCATGACCGCCAAGAAAATTCGCCACTACCTGCAGTTCAAGGATTTCTCGCTGGACGACTACGAGTACGTGCTGGAACGCGCGCGCATTCTGAAGCGCAAGTTCAAGAACTACGAGACCTACCATCCGCTGCACGATCGCACGCTGGCGATGATCTTCGAAAAGAATTCGACGCGTACGCGCCTGTCGTTCGAAGCCGGCATCTTCCAGCTGGGCGGCCACGCGGTCTTCATGAACACGCGCGACACGCAGCTTGGCCGCGGCGAACCGATCGAAGACGCCGCGCAGGTGATCTCGCGCATGGTCGACATCATCATGATCCGCACGTTCGGCCAGGACATCATCGAGCGTTTCGCCGAGAATTCGCGCGTGCCGGTGATCAACGGGCTGACCAACGAATACCACCCCTGCCAGGTGCTGGCCGACATCTTCACGTACTTCGAGCATCGCGGTCCGATTCGCGGCAAGACGGTCGCGTGGGTCGGCGACGCGAACAACATGCTGTACACGTGGATCGAAGCTGCGCACATTCTCGGCTTCAAGCTGCGCCTGTCCACGCCGCCGGGCTACAAGCTCGACCGCGCGATGGTCGCCGCCGAAAGCGCGCCGTTCTACGAGGAATTCGACGACCCGAACGAGGCCTGCGCGGGCGCCGACCTCGTCACCACCGACGTGTGGACCAGCATGGGCTTCGAGGCCGAAAACGAAGCGCGCAAGAAAGCCTTCGCGGACTGGTGCGTCGACGCCGAAATGATGGCGCGCGCCAATCCGGATGCGCTCTTCATGCACTGCCTGCCCGCCCACCGTGGCGAGGAAGTCAGCGCGGAAGTGATCGACGGGCCGCAAAGCGTCGTGTGGGACGAAGCGGAAAACCGTCTGCACGTGCAAAAGGCGCTGCTGGAATACCTGCTGCTGGGCAAGCTGAATCACTGAGCGAGCCCCTCTCCAGCATCTGCGTGAAGCGCGGTGGGGCCTTGAATACGAGGCCGGTCATCCACGTCGGCGCCGCGCACCGAGCCGGGGTCCACTGCTGCGAAGCGGACCCGGCTGCATCGCCCAGCTGCCCCAAAAACGCGGGCACCCGGCGGTTTAGTGTCAAAATAGTGCCTTTCCGCGCGCCGGAACCGCCGGTGCGCGTTGTTTTCCCGCTTTTTCCAGCTACGAGTTCACCATGAGCGATATCAAGAAAGTCGTGCTCGCCTATTCGGGCGGCCTCGACACCTCCGTCATCCTGAAGTGGTTGCAGGACAATTACGACGCCGAAGTCGTCACGTTCACGGCCGACATCGGCCAGGGCGAGGAGCTGGAGCCGGCGCGCAAGAAAGCCCTGCAACTCGGCATCAAGCAGGAAAACATCTTCATCGAAGACCTGCGCGAAGAATTCGTGCGCGATTTCGTGTTCCCAATGTTTCGCGCCAACACGATCTATGAAGGCGAGTACCTGCTGGGCACGTCGATCGCGCGTCCGCTGATCGCCAAGCGTCAGATCGAGATCGCCCGCGCCACCGGCGCGCAAGCTGTGTCGCACGGCGCCACCGGCAAGGGCAACGACCAGGTTCGCTTCGAACTCGGCTACTACGCGCTGGAGCCTGGCATCAAGGTGATCGCACCGTGGCGCGAGTGGGATCTGCTGTCGCGCGAAAAGCTGCTCGCGTACGCGGAAAAAGCCGGTATTCCGATCGAAATGAAGCACAAGCAAGGTGGCGCGCCGTATTCGATGGACGCGAACCTGCTGCATATTTCGTTCGAAGGTCGTCACCTGGAAGATCCGAAGGCGGAAGCCGAAGCCGATATGTGGCGCTGGACCGTGTCGCCCGAAGAGGCACCGGATCAGGCTGAATACCTCGACATCGAGTACGAGCACGGCGATCCGGTCGCGATCAACGGCAAGCGTCTGTCGGCGGCGGAAATGCTGACCGAACTGAACCGCCTGGGCGGCAAGCACGGCATCGGCCGTCTGGATCTGGTGGAAAACCGTTATGTCGGCATGAAGTCGCGCGGCTGCTATGAAACGCCGGGCGGCACGATCATGCTCAAGGCGCACCGTGGCATCGAGTCGATCACGCTCGACCGTGAAGTGGCTCATCTGAAAGACGACCTGATGGCCCGTTACGCGTCGCTGATTTACAACGGCTACTGGTGGAGCCCGGAGCGCCGCGCGATCCAGGTGCTGATCGACCACACGCAGGAGAAAGTCAACGGCTGGGTGCGTGTGAAGCTGTACAAGGGCAGCGTCTCGGTGGTCGCGCGCGATTCGAAGGAAACGCTGTTCGACAAGACCATCGCCACGTTCGACGACGACGGCGGCGCGTACAACCAGGCCGACGCCGGCGGGTTCATCAAGCTGAACGCGCTGCGTATGCGGATTGCGGAGAACGCTCGCCGTCAGCGCGGCTGATAGCGCGTGCCGTGCCGGTGAAGGCTGACTTCGCATAAGCGAAGTCAGGCGCCGCAACCCGCGGCCTGAGCCAAAACGCAGACGATAAAAAGGCGCCGGGAGTATTCTCCCGGCGCCTTTTTTCAATTGCAGCGTCCCACTTCCTCAAGCCGCTCGTCCAGCGCGATTAACCGCGCTCACAAACAAACCGGCTCCGCCTCCAACTCCACGCCGAATCGCTCCGACACGTCGCGCCGGATTGCCCCGGCAAGCGCCAACACCTCCGCGCCGCTCGCTCCGCCGCGATTCACCAGCACCAGCGCCTGCCTCTCGTGCACGCCCGCCGCGCCCATCGTCCGGCCCTTCCAGCCGCACCGATCGATCAGCCAGCCCGCGGCCAGCTTCACCCTGCCATCCGGCTGAAGGTAGGACACGACATCCGGCTCCTTGTGCTTTAACGCATCGAACTGCGCCGCGTCGACCACCGGATTCTTGAAGAAGCTCCCGGCGTTGCCGAGTTGCAGCGGGTCGGGCAGCTTCGCGCGCCGCACCGCCACCACTGCATCGAAGATGGCCTGCGCGGTTGGCGGCTTGCCGGCCTGATCGGCATAGCCGGCAGCGGCCAGCTCACGCGCCAGATCCGCATAAGCGGCGCGCGGTTGCCAAACCTTCGGCAAACGGAACGTCACCGACGTGATCACGAAACGGTCACGCCCTTCCCGCTTGAAGAAACTGTCGCGATAGCCGAAGCGGCAAGCCTGCGCGTCGAGTTCGACCACCTCGCCCGTCGCCAGCTCCACCGCGCGCAGCGACGCAAACCGCTCGCACATTTCCAGCCCATACGCGCCGATGTTCTGGATCGGCGCGGCTCCCACCGTGCCTGGAATCAGCGCGAGGTTCTCCAGGCCGGGCAGCCCTTGCGACAACGTCCAGGCGACAAACTCGTGCCACGGTTCGCCGCCGGCCGCTTCGACGTACCATGCGTCGTCGTCCTCGCGCACCAGCCGGCGGCCCCGCAACGCCACCAGCAACACCAGCCCGGCGAAATCGCCGCTCAGCACGACATTGCTGCCGCCGCCCAGCACGAGACGCGGCAGCCCGGCCGCGCGCGAATCGCGTACCGCGGCCATCAATTGCTCTTCGCGCTCGATCCGGCATGCAAACTGCGCACGCACATCGAAGCCGAAAGTGTTGTGCGCCTTCAGCGGATAGCCGGCAATGAACGCGGCGGAATCGGATTGGGACATCGGAATCAGAACAATGAAACGGCGAATGAAGGAATACGACCAGATCGAACCCGGGCCGCGCGACAATGCGCGGCGGCCTTGGGCAAAAGGGGGCGGCGTCGGTAAAATGACGTCCGGTCCGTGATTATAGCGAGTGCCCCGTGCGCAGCCGCCCGGCCGCGTCACGCACCGCAGCACTATTGGGAGAATGCAATGCCATCGTTTGACGTCGTCTGCGAAGCGAACATGATCGAAGTCAAGAACGCGATCGAGCAGTCCAACAAGGAAATTTCCACGCGCTTCGACTTCAAAGGGTCGGACGCGCGCGTCGAACATAAGGAAAACGAAATCACCGCTTACGCCGACGACGACTTCAAGCTCGGCCAGGTGAAAGACGTGCTGCTGTCGAAAATGGCCAAACGCAACGTGGACGTGCGCTTTCTCGACTACGGCAAGATCGAGAAGATCGGCGGCGACAAGGTCAAGCAGGTCATCAAGATCAAGAAGGGCGTGTCCGGCGACCTGTCGAAGAAAATCGTGCGCCTCGTGAAGGACAGCAAGATCAAGGTCCAGGCCAGCATTCAGGGCGACGCTGTGCGCATCACCGGCGGCAAGCGCGACGATCTGCAAAGCGTGATCGCGATGCTGCGCAAGGACGTGACCGATACGCCGCTCGACTTCAACAACTTCCGCGACTGAGGCCAGGGGCGCCGCGTAGATGCGCGCCCGAGCAAACGGGCAGCAGCGCAAGTGTTAAAACACGCCGAGGCCCGTGCGAGGCTTGCTAGTAACCTGCGCCGGTCTCACGTTGCCGGCGCGCCGCCGAGGAAGCAGCTCCTGCTTGCCGGCGAGCCGCCCTGATGGCGCCTCACCGTTGCGGATCTGACTCTCGTATTCCGGCGCGCCGCCTGTGCAGCACTTGCGACCGATGCGAGCAAACCGCATTCGCATGGAGCCCGCCTCGCCGATCCCCGGCACGCCGCGCTTCAAAAGCCCAAAGTCTCAAGCTTCAAAAAGCTCCAAGCCCCAAAACCTCAAAGATCGTTTCCCGCCGTCGGACTGGCCGCCTTCTTCTTATCCCCGATCCGGCTCTCCTGCCCGCGCATCAGCTTCGCGATGTTGCCGCGATGACGCCACACCAGCAGCGAACTCATCACGACGATCGCGAGCGCGATAACACGTGGCCCAAACAGGAACGCATAGAAGAGCGGCGCGAACACCGCCGCAGCCAACGCCGCCAGCGACGAATAACGCGTGAAGAACGCGACGATCAGCCAGGTCAGCAGGGTCGCGACACCGAGGGTCGGATTGATCGCGAGCAACACGCCCGCCGCGGTCGCGACGCCCTTACCGCCCTTGAAACGGAAGAAAACCGGATACAGGTGGCCGAGAAACACGGCGACCGACACAATCGCCACCGACGTGTCGTCGAGCCCGTAACGCGCGCCGAAATGCACGACGAACCATACCGGCAACCAGCCTTTGAGGGCGTCGCCGATCAGCGTGAGAATCGCCGCCTTCTTGCTGCCGCTGCGCAGCACGTTGGTGGCGCCCGGGTTGCCCGAGCCGTACGAGCGCGGGTCGTCGAGGCCCATCGCGGCGCTCACGATCACGGCGAACGACACCGAACCGATCAGATAGGCAACGACAGCAGCGATCAGGTTTTGCATCTGGGACTCTTATAAGGAACCGCGGTCTGAAACTTGACACCCCAACCGCAACAGGGAACACAACAGGGCATGCAACTCGAAACAAGGCGGCGCACATTCTACCGAACGCGCCCGCCCGGAAAACATTCGCGCAAACGTCAATCGACGCTCGCGCACTGCACTGCCTTCGCCGCCAGCAGTTCGGTCAACACCTTCGGCTCGATGCTGACCAGAAAGCCGCGCCGGCCGCCGTTCAGCCAGATCTGATCCATCTCGAGAATGGTCGACTCGACATAGACCGGCATCTGCTTGCGCGTGCCGAACGGCGACGTGCCGCCGATCAGGTAGCCGGAATGCCGGTTCGCCACCTCGGGCTTGCACGGCTCGACGCGCTTCGCGCCGATCTGCCGTGCGAGGTTCTTGGTGCTGACGGTGCGGTCGCCGTGCATCAGCACGATCAGCGGCTTTGCATGTTCGTCTTCCATCACGAGTGTCTTCACGACATGATGTTCGTCCACGCCGAGCTGGCGCGCCGACTCGCCGGTGCCACCATGCTCGACGTAGTCGTAAGGATGCTCGCCGAACGTGACGCCATGACGGCGCAGAAATTGCGTGGCGGGCGTTTCGGAGACGTGTCTGGATTTGCTCATCGGCGCATTGTAATGGCGAGTTTGCACCACGGCTATTTGCCGAATGGCCAATTGTGCGGGTCCGGCGCTTGTGGCACGATCGTTCGAAAATCTTGCGGCGCACCGCACGCCGCGCACCGAATCGTTTTCAGGAGACAGCGTTGAATCCCGTTTCATCCATCCGTTCCGCGCTCGACATTCCCGCCCTGCTGGCCGCGCTGCCCGCGCGCATCGCCGAGATTCCGGCGCTCGCCGCCGCACGCGATCCGCAGCACATTGCGTTGATCGAGGATGCGCGCCGCCTGACCAGCGCGCAATTGCTGCAAGCCGTCGACGCCGTCACCGCGCTGTTGCGCGAATGGGGGGTGCGCGGCGGTGATCGCGTGATGATCGTCGCGGAGAACAGCATCGCGCAGATCGTGCTGCTGTTCGCGGCCGCGCGGCTCGATGCATGGGCGCTGGTGTCGAATGCACGGTTGTCCGCGGCTGAACTCGACTCGATTCGCACCCATGCGCAGCCTCGCGTGGTCGCGTATGCAGTGGAAAGCTCCATCGATGCGCGGCAGCATGCCGAGCGCCATCAGGCGATGGACGCGCCGTCCATCACGCCGGACATCGGTGCATGGTCGTACACGGTGGACAGCGCGGTGCAAGCTGAACCGGTCGAAGTCGCGAATGACCGTCAATGCGCCGCGCTGATTTACACCACCGGCACCACCGGCGCACCGAAAGGCGTGATGCTGTCGCATCGCAATCTGCTGTACATCGCGGCGGTCTCCAGCCGCCTGCGCAAGGTCGGACCCGACGACGTCGTGTATGCGGTGCTGCCGATCTCGCACGTGTACGGCTTCGCTTCGGTATGTCTGGGCAGCCTGCACGCAGGCGCGACCTTGCGGCTCGCGCCGCGCTTCGCGCCGCAAGCCGTGCACCGCGCGCTCGCCGACGAACGCGTGTCGATCTTCCAGGGCGTGCCGGCCATGCACGCCAAACTGCTCGAATATCTGCAGACGCAGGGGCTGTCGTGGTCCGCGCCGCATCTTCGCTTCGCTTATTCGGGCGGCTCGCCGCTCGACGCCGCGCTGAAAGCGCAGGTCGAAGCCGTCTACGGTCTACCGCTGCACAACGGCTACGGCATGACCGAGAGCAGTCCGACCGTGTCGCATACGATGCTCGACGCGCCGCGCAACGACTGCTCGGTCGGCGAGGTCATTCCGGGCGTCGATGTGAAGTTCGTCGGACTCGACGGCGTGGCTGCCGCGCCGGGCGAAATCGGCGAGCTATGGGTGCGCGGCCCGAACGTGATGCTCGGCTACTACCGCAGTCCGGAGCAAACCCGCGCGGCCGTGACCGAAGACGGCTGGCTCAAGACCGGCGATCTCGCGCGGCAGGACGCGGACGGTGCGTTGCATATCGTCGGGCGCAGCAAGGAGTTGATCATCCGCTCGGGGTTCAACGTCTATCCGGCCGAGGTCGAACATGTGCTGAACGCGCATCCGCAGGTCGTGCAGTCGGCGGTGATCGGACGCGCGGTCGAGGGCAACGAGGAAGTGATCGCGTTCGTCGAATTGATCGCGGGGGCGAACGTGACGCCCGCTGAATTGATCGCGTGGTGCGGCGAGCGTCTCGCGCCGTACAAGCGGCCCGCTGAATTGAAGGTGCTCGCCGCGCTGCCGGCTGCGTCGACCGGCAAGATTCTCAAGCACCGGTTGCGCGAGTTCATCTGACCTCGATACAACGGGCACGCACGAGCCCAAGCCAGGCGTGCCTTACCCGCGCGGATGGTGCACCGCATGCAGCGACTTCAAACGTTCGCGGGCCACGTGCGTGTAGATCTGCGTGGTCGAAATATCGGTGTGGCCGAGCAGCAGTTGCACCACGCGCAAGTCGGCGCCGTGATTGAGCAGATGCGTGGCGAACGCGTGCCGCAACGTATGCGGCGACAACGGCGCATGCACGCCGGCCGCCGCCGCGTGTCGCTTGATGATGTTCCAGAACTGCTGGCGCGTCATGCCTTCCGCGCGGCTCGTCACGAATAGCGCATCCGCCGCCCGCGCGCCGAGCAGCGCCGGCCGCGCTTCGCGCAGATAGCGTTCGATCCACCCGTGCGCCTCTTCGCCGAACGGAATCAGCCGCTCTTTCGAGCCCTTGCCCATCACCCGCACGACGCCGTCGTTCAGCCCCACTTCCACCGTCTTCAGCGTGACGAGTTCGGTCACGCGCAAACCGCTTGCGTACATCAGCTCCAGCATCGTGCGATCGCGCAGACCCAGCGGCGCGTCGATGTCGGGTGCGCCGAGCAGCGCTTCGACTTGCGCTTCGCTGAGCGTCGACGGAAAACGCGGCGGCTGCTTGGCCGAGCGGATGCGCAGTGTCGGGTCGACCGTTGCCCGATGCTCGCGCACCGCCCACGCGTAATAGCGACGAAACACCGAGAGCCGCCGGTTCGCCGAGGTCGATTTGTCTTTGTGGCGCGCGGCACTATAGGCGTTGAGATCGGCCTCGCTGGCGCTGTCGAGCGACGCGTTGCGCCTCGCCGCGAGCCATTCGCAGAACAGCCGCAGATCGCGGCGATACGCGTCGAGCGTGTTGCGCGACAGCCCATGTTCGAGCCACAGCGCGTCGCAGAACGCGTCGATCGACGCCTGGCTCGTCACGAACTCGGGTGATGAAAACGACGCGACGCTCGCGCCGTCAGCAGTGATATCGCTCATGCGTACGGAATGCCTTCATGCGCCAGCAGCCAGCGCTTGACGTTGCGGAAAAAGCCCTCTTCGGCGTGATGCGCGAACCCGCCGATGCCGCTCGAACTCACCACCCGGTGACACGGAATCACAATCGGAAAGTCATTCGCGCCGCAGGCCTGGCCGACCGCGCGCGGCACGCTGCCCAACTGCTTCGCCAACTGCCCGTAGGTCAGCACGACGCCGGGCGGAATCTCGCGCAGCGCCTGCCAGACGCGTCGCTGAAACGCGGTGCCAACCGGCGCCAGCGGCAACTCGAACTTCGCGGACGCGCACTCGAAATAGCGCTCGATCTGCTCGACGGCCTGGCGCGCCAACGGCGTGTCGGGTGCGACGCTTTGCACCGAGTCCGGCAGATAGACGATCTCGCGCACGGCCGCGCCGGCGACACGAATGCCGACCTTGCCGAACGGCGCATCGATCACTGCGTTGAACATGATTGCCTGCTCCTCACTGATGCGGTGTGCCGGTTTGCAACCTCGCGCACTTGCAGGCGGGCGCCGACGTTGCACGCAAACTGCGCCGCACAAACCGCTTTCAACACTCACAGCGCGCCGGATTGCCGCTACTCTACGCCGCTTCCAACGCCCATTCCACATGCTCGCGGACCACGGCGGACGGGTCGTCGGCGCGCTGCCGCAACGCGCGCACGATCGCCTCGCGAGCGTCGGCGCTCAAGCTGTCCGACGCAGCGCGCAGCGCGTTGCCCATCCCCACCGCGAGATTGCGCAGCCAGCTCTCATAGCCGATGCGGCGAATCGCACTGCCCTGCATGCGCGTGTCGAACTCGTCCGCGCTCCACGCAAACAACTCGACCAGCGACGCGCGATCGAGTCCATGCCGCACATCGAAATCGGCGACCGGTGCGGCCTGCGCGAACTTGTTCCATGGGCACGCAAGCTGGCAGTCGTCGCAGCCATACACACGATTGCCGATCAGCGGCCGCATTTCCAGGGGAATACTGCCTTTCAGTTCGATCGTGAGATACGAGATACACAGCCGCGCATCGACCTTGTAAGGCGCGACGATCGCCCCAGTCGGACACGCATCGATGCAGCGCGTGCAACTGCCGCAATGCGAGCCCGGCGTTTCGGGCGCCACGTCGGGCAAGGTTTCAGCGTCGGTCGGCAGCGGCACGTCGACATAGATTTCGCCGAGGAAAAACAGCGAGCCCGCATCGCGTTGCAGCAGCAGCGTATGCTTGCCGCGCCAGCCGATGCCCGCCTTCTGCGCAAGTTCTACTTCCAGCACCGGCGCCGAATCGGTAAATACGCGATGGCCGAACGGACCGATCTCGGCTTCGATTCTTTCAGCCAGATGTTGCAAACGGTTACGCATCACCTTGTGATAGTCGCGGCCGCGCGCATAGATCGACACGACCGCCGCCGACGGGTCCGCGAGCCGCGCATGCTCGGCTGCGCGCCACTCGCGCGCGAGCGGGCCATCCTGAGTCGTGCTTTGATTGGCGCCACCGCTCAGTGTTTCGAATGGCAAATAGGCCATGCGCGCAGTGATCACGCGTAGCGTGCCGGCCACAAGCTCGGCCGGCCGCGCGCGTTTCATCCCGTGTTTCGCCATATAATCCATCTCGCCGTGGCACCCCGCCTCCAGCCACGCTGCAAGCGGCGCTTCGGCCGCGGAGAGATCGGTGTCGCTAATGCCGATCGCTCCGAAACCCAGTTCACGGCCCCAGGTTTTGATGTTCAGCGCGAGCGCATCCAGCGCCGCTTCATCGAAATGACGCTCGGCACGCACGGCGTCGACAGACGCGGGCGTGCTGGAAACAGGGGACTTCGGACTTCGGTTCATCACGCCATTTTACGAGAATGCCTGTCAATCCCGATCACGCGATTCAATCGCCCGCCGCCGTCCTGCTCGAACGCACTTTTGCGCTCGCGGACGAAGCCGCTACGCTCGCATTCGGCAAGCGTTTCGCGCAGGCGATCGAAAGCGTGCGCGAAGCAATCGCCGCCAGCGGCAACGCCTTCCACGGACTGCAGGTACAACTCGTCGGCGACCTCGGCGCGGGCAAGACCACGCTCGTGCGCGCCACCTTGCGCGGCCTCGGCCATAGCGGCCGCGTGCGCAGTCCCACTTACACGCTGGTCGAACCTTATGTGCTCGAGCGGCCCGCAGGGGAACTCGCCCTCTATCACTTCGATCTGTACAGATTCACCGATCCGGCCGAATGGGCCGACGCGGGCTTTCGCGAATACTTCGACAGCGGCGCGATCTGCCTCGTCGAATGGCCGCAGCGCGCGGGGCGTCTGCTCGGCGTGCCGGATCTCGTCTTCTCGCTCGACCTGGACAGCGAGGGCAACGGCCGCGTACTCGTCGCACGGGCATACAGCGAATCAGGAAAGGCATGTCTCGAAAGATGTTGATCAAACCGTTCCGCTCGATCGAATCGGCGGCCACCGCAACGCATAACTGGCGGCGCCGGCAGATTCTGCGGGCGGGCGCCTCCACGCTCGTGCTCGGTCTCGTCGCACCGCGTCTCGCGATGGCCAGCTCGGTGCTCGGCGTGCGGGTGTGGCCGGCGCGCGACTACACGCGTGTGACGATCGAATCCGATCAGCCGTTGCAGAACGCGCAGCAGCTGCTGCAGGGACCGGACCGGCTGGTGGTCGACCTGAGCGGGCTCGATCTGGATCAGGCGCTGAAGGATCTCGTGTCGAAGATCACGCCGAACGATCCGCAGATTTCGTCGGTGCGAGTCGGGCAATATCAGCCGCACGTGGTGCGCATGGTGTTCGACCTGAAGGGTTCGG
This sequence comes from Paraburkholderia panacisoli, assembly GCF_008369935.1. GTDB lineage: Bacteria > Pseudomonadota > Gammaproteobacteria > Burkholderiales > Burkholderiaceae > Paraburkholderia > Paraburkholderia panacisoli. The sequence goes on from NZ_VTUZ01000014.1 coordinate 74,932, forward strand.
TGAAACCGCAGGTGTTCACGCTGCCGCCGGTCGGCGCTTACAAGTACCGGCTGGTGTTCGACCTGTATCCGGCAGTCGCCCCTGATCCGCTGATGGATCTCCTCGCGCAAACGGAGCACAAGCAGCAAACGCTGAACGAAGAAAACAGCGTGCCGCCCGCTACGCTGAGCGGGCCGGGTACGACGCCGCCGACTGCCGACAATAGCGAAGCGTTCTTCGAGCGCTATGCGCAGAATGGCGGCGGCGGCAGCAACACTGCGCCGCGTGCGCCGGCGCATGTCACGCCCACGCCCGGCGCGCCCATCATCGCCGGCAAGCCGGCCACGCCGGCTGCGCCGCTCGCGCCGCCCACCGCGCTCGCGCGCAACAAAGGTGGCAACAGTAGCAATAACAGCGGTAACAACAGCGTGCGCAATCAGGACAGCGACGACGCAGGCGGCGACGACACCTACGCGTTCAGCACGCCCAAATCCAGCAAGAGCAACACGGTGCGTCTGCTGACCGTCGCCATCGATCCGGGCCACGGCGGCGAGGACCCGGGCGCGATCGGCGGCTCGGGCACCTACGAGAAGCACGTCGCACTCGACATCGCGAAGAAGCTGCGCGCGAAGATCGACGCGCAGGCGAACATGCGCGCAATGATGACGCGCGACGCCGACTTCTTCGTGCCACTGAACGTGCGCGTGCAGAAGGCGCGCCGCGTCGGCGCGGACCTGTTCGTGTCGATCCACGCGGACGCGTTCACCACGCCGGAGGCGAAAGGCTCGTCGGTGTTCGCGTTATCGGACCACGGCGCGTCGAGCGCGGCGGCGCGCTGGATGGCGAACAAGGAAAACTCGTCGGATCAGATCGGCGGGATCAACATCAAGTCCGCCGACGCCACCGTGAATCGCGCGCTGTTCGATATGTCGACCACCGCGCAGATTCGCGACTCGATGCGCTACGGCAACTTCGTGCTGAAGGAAATCGGCGGGATTAACAAGCTGCACAAGGGCTCGGTCGAACAGGCGGGTTTCGCGGTGCTGAAGGCGCCGGACATTCCGTCGATCCTCGTGGAGACCGCGTTCATCAGCAACCCGGATGAGGAGCGCCGTCTGAACGACGACGCGTATCGCGACAAGATGGCCGACGCGATCATGAACGGCATCAAGCGCTATTTCGCGGCGAATCCGCCGCTGGCGAAAAACCGCATGACGTGATGCATTCGCGAGCAACGGCGTAGCGATGCAATGCAGAAACGGCCGCTCGATGCGGCCGTTTCTGCATGAAACGCGTGTTCGCATGGCCGGTGTTCAGCGCGCCACCGTGAACCGCTGCACGACCCAGCCGCCGAACACGTTCACCGCAAGCCCCGCCATCACGAGCATCGCACCGACGATCTGCACCATGGTCAACTGCTCACCGAGAAAGAGCGACGCGGACGCGAGCCCGACGATCGGCACCAGCAACGAAAACGGCGCGACCTGGCTCGCCGGATAGCGCGACAGCAAACGGCTCCACAAGCCGTAGCCGATCAACGTCGCGATCAACGCGAGATACACGATCGCGAAGATCGACATCGCGCTGATACCCGACAGCGCGGCCACGATCCGCTGCGGCCCTTCGAACAGATACGACGCCGCAAAAAACGGCAGCGGCGGAATCAAGCTGCCCCACACCACCAGCCCGACGAGATCGACGTTGCCGACTTTCTTCGTGACGATATTGCCGAGCGCCCACATGCATGCGGCGCACAGCGTGAGCGCAAAGCCGACGACCGTCATCGAGTGGCCGCCTTGCAGGCCGATCACCGCGAGCCCGCCCGCCGCGATCAGCAAACCCGCGATGTTCGGCAAGCGAAAGCGCTCATGCAGAAAAAGCGCCGCGAACATCAGCGTGAAAAACGCCTGCGCCTGCAGCACCAGCGAAGCAAGCCCCGCCGGCATGCCGACGTACATCGCCGAGAACAGAAACGCGAACTGACCGAACGAGATCGTCGCGCCGTACGCGAACAGCCAGCGCCACGGCAAATTCGGGCGCTTGACGAAAAACACCGCCGGCACCGCGGCGAGCGTGAAGCGCAATGCGCCGAGCAACATCGGCGGCACGCCATGCAGACCCACCTTGATCACGACGAAATTGACGCCCCACGCGACGACCACCACCAGCGCGAGCAGCAAATCCCTGGGCGACATCCCTGTCTCCAATTGATTGTCCGATCAGGCAGTTTAGCGGAGCCGGCCGCCCGACGTGATCGCGCGCGGCGCAGTTGCAAGGCGCCGGCGTGCAGCGAGCCGTCGACATCACGCGCTGCGCAGTAGAATCGTCCATTGACCACGAACTTCCCTCACCCTTCCAGCCGAGCCGCCCATGACTTCCTCGATCAAAGCCGTCCTTAAACCGCATCTGCGCGACGTCGGCAGTCTGACCGTGCGGCGCGTGCTGCCCGCCATGGCGGCCCGCCTGATCGGCCCGTTCATCTTCTTCGATCATATGGGCCCCGCGACGCTCGAACCCGGCGTCGGTCTCGACGTGCGGCCGCATCCGCACATCGGCCTCGCCACCGTGACCTATCTGTTCGAAGGGGCGATCATGCATCGCGACAGCCTCGGCTCGGAGCAGAAGATCGTCCCCGGCGACGTCAACTGGATGACGGCCGGACGCGGCATCGTCCACTCCGAGCGCACGCCAGCCGAAGACCGCGCGAGCGGCCAGACCATTCACGGCATCCAGACCTGGGTCGCGCTGCCGCTCGCGGACGAAGAGATCGAACCGTCGTTCGCGCATCACGCGGCCGACACGCTGCCGGTCGTCGAGCGCAACGGCGTCAAGCTGCGCGTGATCGCGGGCACGGCGTTCGGCGCGGTGTCGCCGGTTGCGACCTTCTCCGGCACGCTGTACGTTGCCGCCGAATTCGCGCCGGGCAGCGCCTTCGCACTCGAACCGGAACACGAGGAACGCGGCGTCTACCTGGTTGACGGCGATCTGGAGATCGACGGCGCACCGCTCGAAGTCGGCCAGATGGCCGTGCTCGCGCTCGACGAAACGGTCACGCTCGCCAGCACGCACGGCGCGCGCGTGATGTTGCTTGGCGGCGAAAAGCTGGACGGCGAGCGTTTTATCGAGTGGAATTTCGTCGCTAGTTCGCGCGAGAAGATCGAGGCCGCGAAAATCGCGTGGACGAATCAGGAGATGGGCAAGGTGCCGGGTGAAACCGAGTGGATTCCGCTGCCGGAGCGTAAATAAGCGCAAATGAGCGCAAATAAGCAACGGCGTGTGCGCCGCATTGAATGTCCGCGGTTCGGCCCCACCTAACGGCAAACCGTTTTATCGACGAGGACACAATGGACACCACTCTGGCCACTTTTGAACAGGACGTCATCACGGCGTCGACACTGGCCCCCGTGCTGGTCGATTTCTGGGCGCCGTGGTGCGGCCCCTGCAAGAGCCTCGGCCCGATGCTGGAAAAGCTCGAAGCCGAAGCGGCCGGCAAATGGAAGCTGGTAAAGGTCAACGTGGACGAGAATCAGGAACTGGCCGCGCACTTCCAGGTGCGCAGCATTCCGCACGTCGTCGCGTTCGCCGACGGCCAGCCGGTCGATCAGTTCATCGGCGTGTTGCCTGAGGGACAACTGCGCGAGTTCATCGAGCGGCTCTTGCCGGAAGGCGCGGACGCGGCGCGGCTCGACGCGCAGACCGCGTTGGCCGAAGGCCGTCGCGACGATGCGTACGAAGCGCTGCAAGCCGCGCTCGCCTACGACCCGGGCTTCGACGAAGCGCGCATGGACCGCATCGAACTGCTGCTGGAAGACCACCGCATCGACGAAGCGCGCAATGAAGTCGACCTGCTGTCGCCGAAAACGACCCAAGGCATCGACGCGCGCTTCAATGCGATCAAGACGCGGCTCGACGCGGTGGATGCCGCCGCGGATCTGCCGCCGACGGATGCCCTCGAAGCCAAAGTCGCCGCCGCGCCGGACGATCTCGAAGCGCGCTTCGATCTGGCCAGCGCGCTGATCGCGCGTCGCAAATATGCGCAAGCGCTCGAACATCTGCTGGCGATCGTGCAGCGCGACCGCTCGTTCCGTGATGACATCGGCCGCAAGACGATGCTGTCGGTGTTCGATCTGGCCGCGCATCAGCCGGAGCTGGTATCGCAGTGGCGGCGCAAGCTGAGCGCGTCGTTGTTCTGATCCAAAGCGGTTCAGGCGCGGTCGCGGCCGGTGCGGCCACCGCGCCTGAATGCGCGGCACTGCGCCAGCGTGTGCCAACCCGCGCCGCGCAATCCTCGCGCTATGCCGTAGACGCGCCGCGCATTGTCGGCGGCGCTCATCGCTTCAAACCGTCGCCTGTTTCGCCAACGCCCGCAACACATGCGCGGCCGCCGCAAAGCCGAAGCTCGCGGTCACACATACGCTCGAACCAAACCCCGCGCAGTTCAAACCAACCGGCCCCGTATGACCCGGCGACGTGCTCACGTGCTCGGCTTCTTCGTCGATATCGCAAACGGCGGCTTCCGGGTAGATCAGCGGCTCGTCCGAGTACACCGCACTCACCTTGAACTTCGCCTTGGGCCCGCGCGGAAAACCATGCTGCTTGCGCAACTGGCCGCGCACTTTCGACAGCAGCGGGTCCTGGATCGTCAACGCGAGATCGTCGATGCGAATGCGCGTCGGGTCGAGCTGGCCGCCCGCGCCGCCCACCGTGATCAACGGCTGCTTGCGCTCGACGCACCAGGCGATCAGCGCGGTCTTGGTGCGCACGCTGTCGATCGCATCGATCACGTAATCGAAACCGCCGCCAAGTGTCGCCGCGAAGTTGTCCGGCTCGACGAAGTCTTCGATCAGCCGCACGTCGCAGAATGGATTGATCGCCGCGATGCGCTCGGCCATCGCTTCGACTTTCGGTTTTCCGTAGTTGCCGTCGAGCGCATGGATCTGCCGGTTAGTGTTGCTCTCGGCGACGTTGTCGAGATCGATCAGCGTCAGCGTGCCGAGCGCGCTGCGCGCGAGCGCCTCGGCCACCCATGACCCCACTCCGCCGATGCCTATCACCGCGACGTGCGCGCCTTCGAACGCGGCGAGCGCCGGCGCGCCGTACAGACGCGCGATGCCACCGAAGCGCCGCGCGCGGTCGGCGGTTTCACTCCCGTCGAGGCTGGTAGTAAGATCGGATTGCGCGGTGGTGCTGGACATGGTGGCAGGGCTCGTTAAAAGCAGGCAAGACAGAAAGTGGCGCCGCCCGGCTCGGACGGGTGCGGGCGGTTCAGACATACTCAGCCCGTATTTTGCCTGAACGCGTCGCGGCTCATGCCGCTGCATCACGCAATACGCACTGTGCGCGACCTTGCGCTGGTCGCGCGCAAAAATCCGACTCCTTAGCTATACTTGCCTGACTGTAGCGTTCGCATAAGAACATGACTTCACTCGCCGAACTTCGAAAAAACTATTCGCTGGGTTCTTTGGACGTTGCCGATGTCGATCGCGATCCGATTCGTCAATTCGACACGTGGTTTCAACAGGCTGTGAACGCCAAACTGCCCGAACCGAATACGATGACGCTAGCCACCGTCGACTCGCGCGGCCGGCCGTCTGCGCGCATCGTGCTGATCAAGGGCGTCGACGAACGCGGCTTCGTGTTCTTCACCAATTACGAGAGCCGCAAGGGCCGCGAACTCGCCGCCAATCCTTACGGGAGCCTGTTGTTCTACTGGATCGAACTGGAACGCCAGGTACGCGTGGAAGGCCGCATCGTCAAAACCAGCGCGGCGGAAAGCGATGCGTATTTCGCGTCGCGTCCGCTCGATTCGCGCATCGGCGCGTGGGCATCGAATCAGAGTCGGGTAATTGAAAGCCGTTCGCAGCTCGAAACGCGCGAACGCGAAATCCGCCTGCAATACGGCGACCAACCGCCGCGCCCACCGCATTGGGGCGGTTATCGTTTGGTGCCCGAAGCAATCGAATTCTGGCAGGGCCGGCCGTCGCGTCTGCACGACCGCCTGCTCTACACTCGCGCAAGCGAAACTGGCGACTGGCATATCTCCCGCCTATCGCCTTGAATCGGAATTGAACGCCGGCAGTGCGCCGCCAACGCAGCAGTGCGCGCCGGCCTGATCGCGTCTCGCGGCATGGGAGTTGCGCCGCGCCGAGCCACGATCGACACAGGCTTTGCTTTAATTCAACGGACACGGAGAGATCACATGTTCTGGGAGAAGAAGCTAGCGCAATGGGTAGAAGATGTAAAAATCAGGGCTAACCTGCCAGCACGCCTTGTGCTGTGGGATGGCCAGCAACATGACTTCGGGCAGTTCGCCGCCCCGCAGGTCACGCTGCATGTGAAAAGCGCCACGGCGCTGCCCTATCTGCTCGAACCGAGCCTCGACAATCTCGGCGAGGCCTATGTGAAGGGCAAGATCGACATCGAAGGCAAGCTGTCGGACATCATCAATGTCAGCTATCAGCTGGCGCGCAACACCGTGACCAGCGCAAGCAAGCTGGCGCGCGTGCGACGTTACTTCCATCACTCGAAGGCGTCGGACAAGAAGGCGATCCAGTACCACTACGACGTCTCGAACGAGTTCTACAAGCTGTGGCTCGACGAGAACATGGTCTACTCGTGTGCGTACTTCGAGAACGGCAACGAAGATCTCGCCACCGCGCAAATCAAGAAGATCGACCACATCCTCACCAAAATCCAGTTGCAGCCGGGGCAGCGTCTGCTCGACATCGGCTGCGGCTGGGGCGCGCTCGTGCTGCGCGCAGCGCAGAAATTCGGTGCGAGATGCGTCGGCGTGACGCTCTCGCAGAACCAGTTCGATCTCGCCACTTCACGTGTGAAAGCGGCGGGTCTGGAAGGACAGATTGAAATTCGCCTGCAGGATTATCGCGACATCACAGGGCAATTCGATCGCATTACCAGCGTCGGCATGTTCGAGCACGTCGGCCGCAAGAATCTGCCGGGCTACTTCCAGAAGATCCACGAGTTGCTGGCCGACGACGGCGTCGCGATGAATCACGGCATCACGTCGAGCGATTCGGACAGCGGCGAGACCGCGCTCGGCGGCGGCGAATTCATCGACCGCTATGTGTTTCCGGACGGCGAATTGCCGCACATCAGCCTCGCGCTCGAAGCGATGCAGCGCGGCGGACTCGAAGCGGTTGACGTCGAAAGCCTGCGCCGTCACTATGCGCACACGCTGAACCTATGGGCTGAAAATTTCGAAGCGCATGCGGACGAAGCCCGCAAGCTGGTCGACGACGAAAAATTCCGCATCTGGCGCGTGTACCTCGCCGGCTGCGCGTACGCGTTCGAAACCGACGACGTGTCGATCTACCAGGTGGTGTGCCGCAAAGCCGGCCGCAGCGCGAAAACCTTGCCGTGGTCGCGCGGCTACATGTACGAAAAGCCGCTGTAAGACGGTTGCACCGCGGCGCCGTGCATGAGCGGGCGGGCGCGGCGCAACTTTGAACAGCAGGCCGGACATTGATGGACCAGAGCAGGACAAGCGAAGTTGAGCAGCCGGCAAGCGGCGCGAACGACGGCGATGACGGCGGCGGCGAAGCCGCGCAGTTCGATCTGTTCGGGATGCCGGTGGAGCAGGCGCCTTCATTGGCGAACGCGTCGGCGCAGGCGAATGCTCACGGCGGAAAATCGCGGCGCGCGTCGTCTGCCGATGTTTCCCGGTTCGACGCCGAACCATCTGCCGCGACCGCACCAACTGGAGCTGCGCCGCCACCCGAGCGCCGGCGTCAGGCGCGCACCACGGCCCATGAGGCCGGCGCCGCCGCGTCGCTCTGGCAGGACTTGGACGAAGAGGCCCTCGACAGCGCCGCGCCGCAATCTGCTCCGAGCGCCACCCCAATCCCCGCAGATGCGCCGAAAAAACGCCGCGCCCGCGAAATCCTCGCCGCTCCGCCATCGCCCGAACTGCTCGCGCTCGCTGCAGAACTCGCGCCGCAAATCCACCTCGGCACGTCGACCTGGTCTTTTCCGGGCTGGAATGGCATCGTCTATGGCGACGAATACAGCAACAGCAAACTCTCGCGCGACGGCCTCACGGCGTACAGCGCGCATCCGCTGCTCAAGACGGTCAGCATCGACCGGTCGTTCTATCAGGCGCTGCCCGTCACCGATTACCTGCGCTACGCGCAGCAGGTCCCCGAGCATTTCCGCTTCATCGTCAAGGCGCCGATGACGGTCACCGACGCCACCGTGCGCGCCGGACACGGCGAACCGGTCGCGCTGAACCCGTGTTTCCTGAACGCGCAAATGGCGATCGACGAATTCGTCACGCCCTGCCTCGAAGGACTCGGCGCGAAAGCCGGCGCGCTGGTGTTCCAGCTTTCGCCGCTGCCGGATCAGATGCTCGCGCAGCCGGCGGCGTTCATCGAACGCCTGGCCGAATTCCTGATGGCCTTGCCGAAGCTGCCGCACGGCACCTGCTACGCGATCGAAATCCGCGATGCGAGTCTGCTCACGCCGCGCTTCATCCGCACGTTGAAAACGGCGGGCGTGCGCTATTGCGTGGGCATTCACGCGCGGATGCCGGACCCGCTGCGCCAGGCCGCCGCGCTGGCGCTGCTGGACGGCGAGCCGGCCGGACCGCTGATCGTGCGCTGGAGTCTGCATGGCGGCTTCAAATACGAACAGGCGAAGGCGAAGTACGAGCCGTTCAACCAGTTGGTCGATCAGGACCCCGCGACTCGCGCGTCGCTCGCCGAGCTGGCCGCGCGCTACGCGCTGGCCGGCCAGCCGGTGGTGATCGCGATCAACAACAAGGCGGAAGGGTCGGCGCCGTTAAGCTGTGTGGAACTGGCGCGCGAGATTATCGATGCGTATGCGCGTCAGGCTCACGACCGGGAACATGAGGACGAAGCGCCGCCATCGGACGATGGGGAACAGCAGGCAGGAGACGGCGAATCCCGCGACGCACCGGCTTCCTAGGTGCGGCAGGTCGGGCGGCACGGCAACAGGTCAGGCAAGGCTCATTTGCGGAGCCCTCCTTGCATGCGCTGCGAGCGCGCATTGAACGCAGACCGCGAAGCGCCGTAGCGAGCGTGAACGGCTGCCCGGCCCCGAGCGCAAGGCCCGGCATCGAGCAGCCCGCCCGGCCCCGCCTCAGCCCGCCTTGATCCTGTGCGCGAACTTCTGACGAAACTTCGCCACTTTCGGTGCCACCACGAACGAGCAGTACCCTTGATTCGGATGCTGCGCAAAATAGTTCTGGTGATAAGCCTCGGCAGACCAGTAGTTGCCGTCGAGCGGCAGCACCTGGGTGACGATCTGCCCGTCGTATATCCCCTGTTCGCCGATCTCGCGGATCGCCTGCAGTGCCGTCTCGCGCTGCGCATCCGAATGCGTGAAGATGACCGACCGGTACTGCGTGCCGACGTCGTTGCCCTGCCGGTTGAGCTGCGTCGGATCGTGGATCGCGAAGAAAATATCGAGAATCTCGCGATAGCTGATCTTCGCCGGATCGAAGTCGACCTTCACCACTTCGGCGTGGCCGGTTTCGCCGTCGCACACCTGCTCGTAGGTCGGATTACGGGTCTGGCCGCCCGCATAGCCCGACTCCACCGCGTTCACGCCGTCGACGCCCAGATACACCGCTTCGAGGCACCAGAAACACCCGCCACCCAGGGTGGCGACTTCGCCTGTCTGACTCATGCTGCTCGCTCCTTCATGCTGATGGTCGGCCTATGCCGGTCTTGCATCGCCGCAACGCTCGTGCCACGAACGGGACTTGCCAGCTTAGCGGTTTTTCCGCTGACCGGCTGGGGTCGCGGCCAGTGCGCCGCGATTGCAGTTAAAATTGGGACAAATCGACGATTTTCACTATGACTTTCGAATCATTTGTTTCCGAGCATGCGAGCGATGGGTTCTGTCCGGCTTCGGCCCCGCTAACGCGAGGAGCCGCCTCCCGATGAAGCGCGCCAGCCCGCCCAATTTCGACCAGAGCGCCTTCAAACAGGCGCTCAGCCAATTCGCCACCGGCGTCACCGTCATTACAACGCGAGCAGAGTCGGGCCAATTGATCGGCATCACGGCCAGTTCATTCAATTCAGTGTCGCTCGATCCGCCGCTGGTGTTATGGAGCCTTGCCACCCGCTCGGCGTCGATGCCGGTGTTCCAGGCCAACAGCCACTATGTGGTCAACGTGCTGGCCGCCTCGCAACTCGATCTATGCAAACGCTTCGCGACCGTGAAGGGCAACCGGTTCGAAGGGGTGTCGCACGCGCAGGGCGATACCGGCATGCCGGTGCTCGACGGCGCGCTCGCGTGGTTCGAATGCCATAACCGCAGCCGCTACCAGGAAGGCGATCACGTGATTTTCGTCGGCGAAGTGGAACGCTGCGGCGTGCATGAAAATGTGGCGGAAATATCTCCGCTGGTGTTCCAGAACGGGCAGTTTCACGGGCTCAAGCCTCTGTGAACGGTCGGCCGCGCTTCGGCGCTGCCGACCACTCCCTTCAGCGGTCGTTATGCGCCGCACCGTGCCCGGTTTTCTTCACTAGCGAGACCGGCACGCCCGAATCTTCCTTCAGCGTCTGCAGCACGATATTCGAGCGAATATCCATCACGCCCGGCGCCTTATACAGACGCTGCAGCACGAAATCCGAATAGTGCTTGAGGTTATGCGCGAGAACCCGCAGCAGATAATGGGTCTCGCCGGTCACGACGAACGCCCCAACCACTTCCGGCCAGTCGCGCACCGCGTCCGCGAAACGCTCGTGCCAGTTCTCCTGGTCGTTGCGCATGGACACCTGGACGAACGCCTCCAGTTCGAAACCCAGCACTTCGCGATTCAGACACGCGCGGTAATGTTCGATGACACCCTGCTCTTCCAGCAGACGCAAACGCCGCAAGCAAGCCGACGGCGAGAGCGAAATGCGCTCCGCGAGATCGAGATTGCTGATTCGTCCTTCTTGCTGGAGCACCGTCAAGATACGGCAATCGGTGGCGTCGAGCGAGATCGCGTTCATATTCGGTCTCCCTTTCCCGTTTGACTCAAATTATGTTCCAAGACAGCGGGCGGAAGGTGATTTTTTCGCAATCACATTTTGCAGCAGGCCGCCTATCATTCCCGCATAGCCACAATTCATCGATGGAGACATGCAAACACTCTGGGACATCACCCCCGCCGTCAGTACCGCGACGCCCGTCTGGCCCGGCGACACGCCGGTCGGCATCGAACGCATGTGGCGCATGGAAGCGGGCTCGCCAGTCAACGTCGCGCGGCTGACGCTGTCGCCGCACACCGGCGCGCATACCGACGCCCCGTTGCACTACGACCCCGAGGGCGCGGCGATCGGCGAGGTGCCGCTCGACGCCTACCTGGGGCGATGCCGGGTGATTCATTGCATCGGCGCGTCGCCTGTTGTGACGCCACAACACTTGACCGGCTCGCTCGACGACCTGCCGCCGCGAGTCTTACTGCGCACTTACAAAAACGCGCCGACGACCGCCTGGGACAGCGCGTTCTGCGCGGTCGCGCCGGACACCATCGATCTGCTCGCGTCGCGAGGCGTGCAGCTGATCGGCATCGACACGCCGTCGCTCGACCCGCAGGAATCGAAAACGATGGACGCTCACCGCCGGATTCGCGCGCATCGGATGGCGATTCTCGAAGGCATCGTGCTGGATGCCGTCGCTCCCGGCGACTACGAACTGATCGCGCTGCCGCTCAAGCTGACCACGCTCGACGCGAGTCCGGTGCGCGCGGTGTTGCGCGCGCTGACCGAAACGCGCTGAGCCGCGCCGAACCCGGCCGCCTCGCCGAACCTTACTGATCCAACCGACGGAACCACTATGAATCACCGTGACGAAGCATTGGCGCTCGACAGCGCCGACCCGATCGCGACGCTGCGCGACCAGTTCGCGCTGTCGCCGACCACCATCTATCTCGACGGCAATTCGCTCGGAGTGCCGCCGGCCGCCGCCGCGCAACGCGCGCAGACCGTGATCGCCGCCGAATGGGGCGAAGGCCTGATCCGCAGCTGGAACAACGCCGGCTGGTTCGCACTGCCGCGCCGTCTCGGCAACAAGCTCGCGCCGTTGATCGGCGCGGCCGACGACGAAGTGGTCGTCACCGATACGATTTCGATCAACCTGTTCAAGCTGCTGTCCGCCGCGGTGCGGGTCGCGCAGGCGCGCGATCCGAAGCGTCGCGTGATCGTTTCCGAGCGTTCGAACTTCCCGAGCGATCTCTATATCGCGCAAGGCCTGATCGAGCAACTCGACCGCGGCTATGAACTACGCCTCGTCGACGATCCGTCCGAGCTGCCCGCGGCGATCGGCGACGACACCGCCATCGCGATGATCACGCACGTGAACTACCGCACCGGCTATATGCACGACATGGCCGCACTGACGAAGCTGATCCACGACAAGGGCGCACTCGCGCTGTGGGATCTCGCGCATTCGGCGGGCGCGGTGCCGGTCGACCTGAACGGCGTGGGCGCGGACTACGCGGTCGGCTGCACGTACAAGTATCTGAACGGCGGTCCTGGTTCGCCCGCGTTCGTGTGGGTGCCCAAGCGCCATCAGAACGAATTTGCGCAGCCGCTGTCCGGCTGGTGGGGTCATCGCGCGCCGTTCGAGATGGACCCGGCGTATCAGCCGGATAACGGCATTGGCCGCTTCCTGTGCGGCACGCAACCGATGGTGTCGATGGCGCTGGTCGAATGCGGGCTCGACGTGTTTCTGCAAACCGACATGCAGGCGGTCCGCAAGAAGTCGCTCGCGCTGACCGATCTGTTCATCGAACTGGTCGAAGCACGTTGCGGCGAGTTTCCGCTCACGCTCGTGACGCCGCGTGAGCATGCGCAACGCGGCTCGCATGCGAGCTTCGAACATCCGCATGGCTATGAGGTGATGCAAGCGCTGATCGCGCGCGGCGTAATCGGCGACTACCGTGAGCCGCATGTGTTGCGCTTCGGCTTTACGCCGCTCTATACGCGCTTTGTCGATGTATGGGACGCCGTCGAAACCTTGCGCGAAGTGCTTACGCAAGAGACCTGGCGGGCACCTGAATTCGCCGCTCGCGGCGCTGTGACCTGAGGAGCGCGCGATGACCGATCACATGCAAACACCGGGTTTGCCGGAAGAACCCGTCACGCAGGGGTGTCCGTTTGGGCATGGGCGCGGGGGGGCTTCGGCTGCTTCCGCTGCAGCTTCAGTTGCATCTTCAACCGCCAAAGCTTCCGATGCCGCTGACAGCGGCTGGCATGACGCGCAGCTCGACTTCTCCGAATCGATGAGCTACGGCGATTATCTGTCGCTCGGGACAGTGCTGGATGCGCAGCACCCGTTGTCGCCGGATCACAACGAGATGCTGTTCATCATCCAGCATCAGACGAGCGAACTGTGGATGAAGCTCGCGCTGTATGAACTGCGCGCCGCGCTGAAGGCTGTGCACCGCGACGAACTGCCGCCGGCGTTCAAGATGCTCGCGCGCGTGTCGCGGATCATGGAGCAGCTGGTGCAGGCGTGGAGCGTTCTCGCGACGATGACGCCGTCCGAATACACCGCGATGCGGCCTTATCTCGGTAGTTCATCGGGCTTCCAGTCGTACCAGTATCGGCAAATCGAGTTTCTGCTCGGCAACAAGAACGACCAGATGCTCAAGCCCCATGCGCATCGCGCGGACGTGTTCGCCGAGGTGAAGGCCGCGCTCGAAGCGCCTTCTTTCTACGACGAAGTGGTGCGCCTGCTATCGCGCCGGGGCTTTGCGATTGCCTCTTCGAGGCTGGAGCGGGATTGGACCCAGCCTACCACTCACGACGCGTCGGTCGAAGCGGCCTGGCTCGAGGTGTACCGCAATCCGTCGCAGCACTGGGAACTTTACGAGATGGCCGAAGAACTGGTCGATCTCGAAGACGCGTTCAGGCAATGGCGGTTCAGGCATGTGACCACGGTCGAGCGGATCATCGGCTTCAAGCAGGGCACCGGCGGAACGAGCGGCGCGACCTATTTGCGCAAGATGCTGGACGTGGTGCTGTTTCCCGAGCTTTGGCATGTGAGGACGATGCTATAGCCGGCAAAACGCGCTTGTGCAGAAACAAGCTCACCTGGCCGTATATCCCCCATCGATCGGCAAACAAACGCCGCTGATCATGGACGCCGCGTCGCTCAGCAAGAACATGATCGGCGCGGCGACTTCGGCGGATTCGGCAAAGCGCCGCAACGGAATCGCCTGTAAAGCAGGTTCGCGTTTGGCGGGCTCGCTCCACGCCTGCACCGCCATCGGCGTCAACGTGACGGTCGGATTCACGCTGTTCACGCGGATCCCGAACGGCCCCAACTCGATGCACAGCGCACGCGTCACCGCATCGAGCGCCGCCTTCGAAGCCGAATAACTCAGATGATCGTCAAGCGCCACCAGCGCCGCCTGACTCGACACGTTCACGATACTGCCCGCGCGTTTCGCGTCGAGCATCCCGCGCGCCACGTGTTTCGCGATCAGTACCGCGCCACGCGTGTTCACCGCCATCACGCGATCGAAGCTCGCGCCCGTGGTGTCCACCGCTCGTTCGAGCAACGCGATCCCGGCGCAATTCACGAGTCCGTCGAACACGTCGAGCGAACCCAGCGCGTCGTCGATCGCGGCTTCGTCGCTCACGTCGAGCCTTAGCGGTTCGCAGCCGGTTTCCTCGGCCAGCCGCGCGAGTTCGTTCACGTTGCGCGCCGCGGCGACGACACTCGCGCCCGCCGCGCACAACGCCTCGACCGTCGCGCGGCCAATTCCGCTGGAAGCGCCCGTCACGAGAATCGAGCGGCCGGAAAAATCAAAGGTCGTATTCATGATGATTGCAACCGATGGATGACCGGCTTCAGAGCCGGAGACAAGTCTGTATAAACACCGAAGCGCTATTCGTACTACGCCATCCGCAGCGCGTCGGGCTACGCGCGTTCGATCGACGTGACCCAGCCGCCCTGGGCCGCTTCACGCTCGATCATTCCGACGCCGACGGCCGCGAGCAACGCCGCGCCCATCGCGGCTTCCACTTCCGGTTCGATCGCATGGACCGGGTAGCCTGTGACGTCCGCGATGATCTGCATCCACAAATCCGAATGCGCGGCGCCGCCCACCACGATCAATTCGTCGTCGAGAGATTGTGCGCCTTTGCGGGCCGCCTCGAGTCCCCGTTCACGACTGACGTTCACGATCCTGCTCACGCACGCGGCTTCATCAACACCTTGATCGAATCGAGCGAGTCCGCGAGCTTGATCGCCTCGTCCCACTCTTGCAGCGAAAAGCCGTGCGTGACGATGCCCTTCGACGTGACGAGGCCGCGCGCCAGCAGATCGATGGCAATGGGATAGCAATAGGGTCCGAGGTGCGCGCCGCGCACGTCGAGTTCCTTGCGGTCGCCGATCACCGACCAGTCCAGCGTCGTATCCGCGCCGAACACCGAGAACTCGACAAAACGCCCGAGCTTGCGAATCAGCTCCATGCCCTGGTTGACGCCGATCGGCGCGCCGGTGGTTTCGATATACACGTCGCAACCGTAGCCGTCGGTGAGCGAATGGATGATCGCGAGCGCGTCGTCCTGCTGCGGATTGATCGTCACGTCCGCGCCGTACTCACGCGCGAGCGCAAGGCGCTCTTCCACGAGGTCGATTACCACCAGCTTCTTCGGCGTCTTCAGATGCGCGACTTGCGTCATCATCAAACCAAGCGGACCCGCGCCCGCAATCACCACCACATCGTCGAGTTGCACATCACCGCGATTGACCGTGTGGATCGCGCAGGCGAGCGGCTCGACGATCGCCGCGTCTTCAAGCGAGATGCCGTCGGGAATCCTGTGCACGATTGCCGTCGGCGGAATCCGCATGTACTCGGCCATACCGCCGTCCGCGACTTCGCGTTGAAAGCCGAAGATGTTGTGCACTTCGCACATCCAGTACTGCCCGGATTTGCAATACCGGCATTTGCCGCAAGGCACGATCTGTTCCGCGATCACGCGCTCGCCCTGCTTCACACCGAAGTGTTCGGCCGCGCCCTCGCCGATCTCTTCGACGTAGCCGAAGAACTCGTGCCCCGGAATCACCGGCGCCTTCACCCACGGGCTCGGGCCGCCCCAGAACATCTTCGCGCCCGAGTGGCACTTGCAGTCGCTCGCGCAGATGCCACACGCGGCGATGCGGATCACGAGTTCATGCGCACGGGCGCGCGGCTTCGACACCTGTTCGACGCGATAGTCTTTCGGCGCATGACAGACGATGGCGGTCATGTTCGGCTGGTCGGATTGAGTCGTCATTGCGTTGTCCTGCCAAGGAAGGAATGAGTGAAAAGAGAGTGGCTTTCTGCGGACGCGGCTGATGTAAATCGCGAGCAGAATGATTCCGCCCTTGATCACGTTCTGCACATACGGATTCACGCCGAGCATGTTCAGGCCATTTTCAGCATGCCGAGCAACAGCGCGCCGATGATCGAGTCGCACTCGCTCGAGATCGAGGTGCCGCTCATTACCACGGCGGCGATCGCGTCGAGTTCGAAGCCGACGCCCGCGTTCCGCCGGCCGCTCATCAAACGCGCGGTCAGCACGATCGCGGCAAACGCGGAAGTCAAACCGGCGACCGTATAGACGATCAGCTTCGCGCGCCACGCGCACGCCGGACAGACGCGTCGCCTGCTGTGCGAACACAGCGCGATACGTGTTGAAACGCGGTTGAAGTAAAACCCTGCGGCTCACAGTCCGGCGACGGACTACGCAGTCGCGCGCTGGGTGCTGGCCAACTGCTGGCTAGGTGAACGGATAAGCTGCGGCGACGCCGCGCGGCAGCCCCGGCGCGAGCACGATGGCCGGCGCGTCGTCGATGCCCGCGCCACGCGCGGCGGCTTCTTCGGACGCGTCGCGGCTCGCGTCGTTCAGTTGCTGATAGCGGCGGAATTTCGACGGCGCCATGCCCTTCACCGCGAGGAACTGCCGGTTGAAATTCGACAGGTTGTTAAAGCCCGCCTTGAAGCAGATATCGGTCACGCTCAGGTCGCCGTCGGTGAGCAACTGGCATGCGAGGTTGATGCGCATCCGGTTCACGTATTGCACGAACGGCAAGCCGGTATGGCGGCGGAAATACCGTGAGAACGCGCTGACGCTTTGACCGGCGAGCTGCGCCAGGTCCGATTCGCGCAACTCGTTAGCGAGGTTCTTGCCGATATACGACAGCACGTGATTGATGCGGGTCGACGCGAAGCCGGTCGGGTCGGCCTGATACGCGGGACTCGCGAGTGTTTCGCGGTCCTCGGCGTTCATCAGGATTTCTAACATCGACATGAACAGCACGAGCCGGCGCAACCCGCGCGCCGCCAGCAATTCCATGAACAGCGGCTGGATCGCCGCGCTGGTGCGTGCGCCGAACGACACGCCGCGGCCCGAGTCGGCCAAGAGCGCTTCGACCTGCCGCCACTCCGGAAAGCTGTCGATGCAGCTCGACACGAACTCCTGCCCGAACTGCAGGACCAGGTTGCGCTGCGCGATGGTCTCACCTTCCGGCACGTCGCTGACCCAGTTGTGCGGCAGGTTCGGCCCGATCAACACCAGGTTGCCGGGCGCGAAGCTGCTGATGTGGTCTCCGACGAACATCTTGCCGGTGGTCGCGACGATCAGATGAATTTCGTATTCCGGATGAAAGTGCCAGCGCACCGTTCGGTACGGATAGCCATGCGACCACACCTTGAACGATTCGTCGCGGCGCACGGCCACGATTTCCAGATCGGGTTGCACTGTCTGCCTCCATGAAGCGGCCGTCGGACCGGCCGCTGATTTTCGTCTTGTAGACCGAAAAGTAGTCTTCAAACGCGCCGGCCACCACTAAAAATGAGACCGTGGACCAATACTTTTTTGCATCGGGGTTAATCCTGACGCGTCCGGCGTCAAATTTGACGCAATGCAATACCCACCGCGAGCCGCTTGCGAGCGCCCGCCAAGCGACCGCAAAGAGCCGGCCAACCCCCGCCACGCCGCGCTGCGCCACGAAAACCCTGGCGCGCCGCCTTGACTTTCGTTTCGCCGGGTACGATCATTCGCTCACATGCAGAGCAAATGCTCCATCCGAGATAAAGGCAGGCTCCGAGCCGTGCGAGCAGCTGCAACCATCATGGCACCGGAGTAAGCGCTAAAGCGCTAACTCGGCAACAAGGTTATGAGATGGGAGTAGGCGCTGAAGCGCTAACTCGGCAACAAGGTCATGGGATGGGAGTAAGCGCTAAAGCGCTAACTTGGCAACCAGGTCATGGGATGGGAGTAAGCGCTAAAGCGCTAACTCCCATCGACACAGGAGACACACATGAACAGCGGGCAAGGCAGCGGCGCAGCCGCACACGTGATCCTGCACATCGGCGCGGGATCGTTTCATCGCGCGCATCAGGCGTGGTATCTGCATCGATTGAACGAGGCGAAGCCGGCCGGCGAGCCGCACTGGTCGCTGACCGTCGGCAATATCCGCAGCGACATGAACGCGGTGCTCGAAGCGCTCGCCGCGCAAAACGGCGTCTATACGCTCGAGACCGTCACGCCGCAGGGCGAGCGCGCGTACGAGACGATCCGTTCGATCGAGCGCGTGGTGCCGTGGACCGAAAACCTCGACGCGCTGATCGAAGCGGGCGCCGATCCGGCCTGCAAGATCATCGCGTTCACCGTCACCGAAGGCGGCTACTACCTCGACGAAGACGACCGGCTCGATACCGCGAACGCCGATCTCGCCGCCGACCTCAAAGGCGGCCACACCACGATCTACGGCGCGCTGGCGGCGATTCTCGACGCGCGCATGAAACGCGAAGCGGGCCCCGTCACGCTGCAGACTTGCGACAACCTGCGCCGCAACGGCGAGCGTTTTCACGCGGGCATGAGCGAGTTTCTCGAACGGCGCGGCGCCGCCGGACTGGCGCAATGGTTCGACGACCACACCGTCTGCCCGAGTTCGATGGTCGACCGCATCACGCCGCGTCCGACGCCCGACGTGCGCGAGCGCGTCAAGACCGCGACCGGGGTCGACGACGCGTGTCCGGTGATGGGCGAAGCGTTCATCCAGTGGGTGATCGAAGACCGCTTCATCGCCGGCCGCCCAGCATGGGAGAAGGTCGGCGCCGAACTGGTCGACTCGGTGCTGCCGTACGAGGAAGCGAAGATCCGCATTCTCAACGCGACACATAGCTGCATCGCGTGGGCAGGCACGCTGGTCGGGCTGAACTACATTCACGAAGGCACGCTCGACGCGGACATTCGCCAGTTCGCATTCGACTACGTGACCGAGGACGTGATCCCATGTCTGTCGCCGAGTCCGCTCGATCTCGAACGGTATCGCGACGTGGTGCTCGAACGCTTCAGCAATCCGTATATCCAGGACACCAACCAGCGCGTCGCGGCCGACGGCTTTTCGAAGCTGCCGGGGTTCATCGCGCCGACACTGTCCGAGTGTTTCGAACGCGGCGCCACGCCCGCCGCGACGGCGGTGCTGCCCGCGCTGTTCTTCCGCTTTCTCGAACGCTGGCACGCCGGCAAGCTGCCGTATGCATATCAGGACGGCGTGATGGACGAGCGCGTCGCGCGCAGCTTCTTCGCGGCGCCCGATCCGTTGCAGGCGTTCGCCGCGGACCGTCTGCTATGGGGCAGCATGGCGCAGACCCCGGAACTGGAAGCGGCGCTCGCGGGCGCGCTCGCGCGCGTCGATGTCTGGCTCGCCAAACGCGGCGCGGTTTGAACACCGCACTGCGCCCTGTTTCGAATCACGCGCGCTGCCAGGCTTAATGCGCATGGCAGCGCGCGGCATGTGCGGCTAAAGTAGCGCATCCCTAACGACGAAGGTTTCGCGCCCATGTATCTCGGCATCGACCTCGGCACGTCCGAAGTGAAAGTTCTGCTGCTCGCCTCCGATGGACGCGTGATTGGCACCGCAGGCTCGCCCTTTACCGTTTCGCGTCCGCATCAGCGTTGGGCCGAGCAGAATCCCGAGGACTGGTGGACGGGCACGCGCGCGGCGCTCGCCGCATTGCGCGCGCGGCATCCCGACGAATTTGCGCAGATTCGCGGCATCGGCCTGTCGGGGCAGATGCACGGCGCGGTGCTGCTGGATGCCGAGGACCGCGTGCTGCGCCCCGCGATCCTGTGGAACGACATGCGCAGCGACAAGGAGTGCGCAGAACTGACCGAGCGCGCGCCGGATCTGCATAGCGTCGCCGGCAATCTGGCAATGCCGGGTTTCACCGCGCCGAAGCTGCTGTGGGTCGCGCGCCATGAACCGGAGATCTTCGCGCGAACCGCCTGCGTGCTGCTGCCGAAAGATTATTTGCGCCTGCAACTGACGGGCGGCAAGGTGTCCGATCCGTCGGATGCGGCCGGCACCTTGTGGCTCGATGTCGCCAAACGCGACTGGTCGGAGTCGCTGCTCGCCGCATGCAACATGACGCGCGCACAGATGCCGGCCCTCGCCGAAGGCAGTGCGCCGTCCGGCACGCTGCTGCCCGCAGTGGCGCGCGAATTCGGCTTGCCTGGCGACGTGGTCGTCGCGGCCGGCGGCGGCGACAACGCCACCAGCGCGATCGGCATCGGCGCGACGCAACCGGGCGACGGCTTCGTGTCGCTCGGCACGTCGGGCGTGCTGTGCGTGGTCGGCGACAGTTTTCGGCCGAACCCGGCGTCCGCCGTGCACGCTTTCTGTCACGCGATTCCGGACCGCTGGCATCAGATGAGCGTGGTGTTGTCGGCGGCGAGTTGTTTGCGCTGGGTCTGCAAGCTCACCTCCACCGACGAGCCGACCCTGCTCGCCGAAATCGAGGCGCTCCCCGCCGACGCGTTGACCACCGCGCCGCTATTCCTGCCGTATCTGTCCGGTGAACGCACGCCGCACAACGACCCGTATGCGCAAGGTGTGTTCTTCGGCATGAATCACGCAACCGATCGCGCATTGCTCGGCTATGCGGTGCTCGAAGGCGTGACGCTCGCGCTCACCGACGGCCTCGACGCGCTGCGCGCGGCCGGCACTGAAGCGAAGGCGCTGTCGCTGCTCGGCGGCGGCGCGCGCAGCGATTACTGGGCGCAACTGCTGGCGGATGCGCTCGATACCGCAACCCGCAAACACGGCGGCGGCGAAACCGGCGCGGCGCTCGGCGCGGCGCGGCTCGGCTGGCTGGCTGCTGGCGGCGATCCGGCCACGGTGCTGACCAAGCCGCCAATCGAAAAGGAGTTCACACCGAATCCGCGCCGGCATGCGGAGTTGCGCACGCGGCTCGAAACGTATCGCGCACTGTATCGTCACGTGCGGCCGCTGTTCGATCCGGCGCGAGCGCCGCTCGCCTGAGTCAGCGGCAAACCACGGCCGGCTGCCGCTGAGAGGCGCAGACCGGCTGTTATCATCGGCGCACTTCAAGCGAACCGTTACCGTGCCCAAGTCCACAGAAAAACTCGATCTCGCTACTCGCGCGGCGTGGCTTTACTACGTCGCCGGCAATACCCAGAACGAGATCGCCGAGAAGCTGCAGGTCTCACGGCCGGTCGCGCAACGGCTGGTTGCGTTCGCGGTGGAAAAGAATCTGATTCGTGTGCGCGTCGATCACAAACTGGCCGACTGTCTGTCGCTGGCGGATCAACTGTCGAAACGCTACGGCCTCAGCATGTGCGAAGTCGTGCCGATCGACGGCGACACATCCGACGAAGTCGACCGCAAGCTGGCGGTGGCCGGCGCTCAGGTGATGGAACGCTATCTCGGCGCCGAAAAGCCGATGGTGGTCGCGGTGAGCAGCGGCCGCACGCTAAAGGCGGCAGTCGATCAGATCGCGCAACTGGACCGTCCGCAGCATCGGCTGGTGTCGATGGTCGGCGCGATCGCGCAGGACGGCTCGTCGAACCGCTACGACGTCGCGCTGCACATTTCCGAGAAGACGGGCGGCAAGCATTTCCTGCTGCCCGCGCCGCTGCTCGCCGATAGCGAGGCCGAGCGCGCGCAGTGGTGCAATCACCGGCTGTACCGGATCGTCGAGTCGCTGTCAGCGCAAGCCGATGTCGCGTTCGTCGGGATCGGCAATATCGGGCCGAAGTGTCCGCTGCACGAAGACGGCTTCATCACGTCGGCGGAAGTGAAGGAATTGATGCAGAACGGCGCGGTGGCGGAAATGCTCGGCTTGCCGATCGATGCCGCCGGCGCGCACGTCGAATCGCCGACCGGCCGGCGCGTGACGAGCATCGCACTCGATACGCCGCCGCGCCGCCCGACAATCGGTTTCGCCGGCGGGCAGCGCAAGCGCGAAGCGCTGATCGCGGTGCTCAAGGGCGGCTGGCTGTCGGGATTGGTGACCGATGAGTTGTGCGCGCGGGCGGCATTGGAAGCGTGAGCTTTGTGGCTTTGCGGCTGTATGCGTTCGGCTGTATGCGTTCGCTAGACAGGCAGTCACGCACGCCGGTTCGCGGATCGCGGCCTGAGTGAAACTACAAAAGGAAAGCGGAACCCCACCGCGTTACAGCAGCGGCAACCCCTCGGTAATGATGATCCGGTAATCGCCGCCCTTCAACCGCGTCTCGCTCACAGCCTGGTACGCCGGACTTCGATACCACGCCAGCGCTTCATCGTAGCCGGTGAATTCGAGAATCAGAATATCCTCGATCGCGGGCCCCTCCACCACTTCCTTGCGCCCGTGACTCGCGAGCATCATCACAGGATGCTGTTCGAAGACTGCGGGCGCGATCTGTTTGTATTCTTCCAGCTTGGCGGGGTCGAGCGTTTTCTCGCGCGTGATGACCACATAGGCGGGCATGAGCGTTTCCTGAACGTGAATGAACGGAAAGCGGCGCGCCCGCCGCTTTCCCGAACCTCACGCGGCCAGCACTTCAACGATCTTACGCTGGAATGCTTTCCCTTCGCTGTCGAACAGATGGCAGTGCTCGGGCGTGGCGCCGAGCTTCTGCGTGTCGCCCTTACCGTGTCGTTCGAGCGGCGGAATCCGCGCGATCAGGCCGTCCGGCGCGACGCTGGATTCCGCATACAGATACGCCGCGTCGCCGAGCGATTCGACCGCCATCGTGCGGGCCGACACGCCGTCGTCGGTGGTGCCCACATGCAGATGCTCGGGTCGGATGCCGACCGTCACCTTGTCGCCCTGCTTGACCGCGCCCGGTTCCACCGCGACGCGCTGCGTTTCACCCGACTCGTAGCGCACCGTGACGCCGTCATGCGTGACCGACTGCACGACGCCTTCCATGAAGTTCATTTTCGGCGACCCGATGAAGCCCGCGACGAAACGGTTCGCGGGTGCGTGATACAGCATGGTCGGGCTGCCGACCTGCTCGAGATTGCCCGCCGACAGCACGACGATCTTGTCGGCCAGCGTCATCGCTTCGACCTGATCGTGCGTCACGTAGATCATCGTGGTCTTGAGTTCATCGTGCAGACGCGCGAATTCGAGGCGCATCTTCACGCGCAGCGCGGCGTCGAGGTTCGACAACGGTTCGTCGAACAGGAACACCTTCGGCTTGCGCGTAATCGCGCGGCCGATCGCCACGCGCTGGCGCTGGCCACCCGACAACTGCTTGGGCTTGCGATCGAGCAGATGGTCGATGTGCAGGATCTTCGCCGCGTTGCGCACGGCAGAGTCGATCTCCGGCTTCTTGGTGCCGGCGAGCTTCAGGCCGAACGCCATGTTGTCGTACAGCGTCATGTGCGGATACAGCGCGTACGACTGGAACACCATCGCGATGCCGCGCTTGGCGGGCTGCACGTCGTTCACGCGTGTGCCGTCGATGGTCAGGTCGCCGCCGGTGATGTCTTCGAGACCCGCGATCATCCGCATCAAGGTCGATTTACCGCAGCCGCTCGGGCCTACGAATACGACGAACTCGCCGTCCGCGATGTCGAGGTTGATGTCGCGCATCACTTCGTTCTCGTCGTAGGCCTTTCTGATGTTGCGCAGAGTTACGCTTGCCATGATCTGTCTCCGTGTAATGCTGTGTGTTGCCTGGGTGTTGTCTGGGTATTGCCTATGCGTGCCTGTGCGTTCAGTTTTCGTCGCCGTAAAGCGCGCGCTCAAGGCGCCGCCGCCGTCGCGCTCAGCGTCCACTGCGCGACCAGATCAGGCAACTGCTGCATGTCGTCGAATACGTGACGCGCGCCGGCCGCATGCAGCCTGTCGATCTGCGCGTCGCTCGCATGACCGCCGCCGACAAAGCCGAGCACCGTCATGCCCGCCGCGCTCGCCGCCGTCACGCCCGTCACGCTGTCCTCCACCACGAGGCACGCGGCCGGCGCGAGTGCGAGCCCTTGCGCCGCCGCCAGATAGACATCGGGCGCGGGCTTCGGATTCGGCACCGCGTCGGCGCAGAAGAGGCGCTCGCCGAAGAACCGCACGAGGCCCGTGCGCGCCAGAACAGTCTCCACGTATGGCCGGAAGCTGTTGCTCGCGCAGCCTTTGACGAGCGGCACCTGGGCCAGCGCGGCCTCGATGCCTTCGACCACCGGCGCCTCTATCGCCGCCGCTTCCACCGCGCGGCGAATCGCGTCGATGTCAGCGGCGCTCAAGCTTTTGCCGAGCTGGGCCGCCGTGCCCTGCAACACCCTCTCGATGCGCAGGCCGAGCAGCGGCAGCACCACCGGCTCGACAACGGTATCGGGCCAACGCGCTTCCAGTTCGTGCACCAGCATCTGCGCCGCCACGGCTTCGCTGTCGATCAGCACGCCGTCGCAATCGCAGATCAACGCGAGCTTGCCTGGCGTCATTTGACCGCCCCGAACGTGAGGCCGCGCACCAGTTGCTTCTGCGACAACCACCCGACGATCAGGATCGGCGCGACCGCCAACAGCGAAGCCGCCGACAGCTTGGCCCAGAACAAACCTTCAGGACTCGAATACGACGCGATGAACACGGTCAGCGGCGCGGCGTTCGAACTCGACAGGTTGATGCTCCAGAACGCTTCGTTCCACGACAGGATCACGAGCAGCAGCGCGGTGGACGCGAGTCCCGGCAGCGACATCGGCATCAGCAGATAGACGATTTCCTGCCACGTCGCGGCGCCGTCGATACGACCGGCTTCGAGAATGTCGCGCGGAATTTCGGCGAAGTACGTGAACGACATCCACACCGCGATCGGCAGATTGATCAGCGTGTAGACGATCACCAGACCCGACACCGTATCGAGCAGGCCGCTGTTTTTCCACAGCAGATAGATCGGCACCAGCACGCCGACCGACGGCATCATCTTGGTCGACAGCATCCACAGCAACACTTTCTGCGTGCGGCGCGTCGGGAAGAACGCCATCGCATAAGCCGCCGGCACCGCGAGAATCAGGCACAGCAGCGTGACGCCCACTGAGATCAGTATCGAATTCCAGGCGAACGAAAAGTAATTGCTGCGCGCGAACACCTCGCGGAAGCTCTCGAGCGTCGGCGTAAAAAACAGCGACGACGCATAAGCCTGCTGCTCGGTCTTGAACGCGGTGATCGTCATCCAGAAGATCGGGAAGAACAGCAGCAACGCGACCAGCCAGGCGATCACGCCGGGAAGTCCGCGGCGGATCGCGTCGAACGGCGACTTTGCCGGCACGGTCATGGGCGCCGTTGTCGACGCCGGAGTGGAGGCAACGTGGCTCATTTTTCGTACTCCCCTTTCAGGTTCTTCGCCAGCATCCGCACGAGGAAGAACGACACGATGTTGGCCAGCACGACAGCGAGAATGCCGCCCGCCGATGCGAGACCGACGTCGAACTGTTGCAGGCCCAGCGAAAAGATCAGGTACGACAGATTGGTGGTCGCGTTGCCCGGACCGCCGCCCGTGGTCGTATAGATTTCGGCGAAGATCGAGAGCAGGAAAATGGTCTCCATCATCACCACCACCGCGATGGCCCGTCTCAGGTGCGGCAGCGTGATGTAGAAGAACATCGAGAACGGACCCGCGCCATCGATGCGCGCCGCTTCCTTCTGCTCCTGATCGAGCGACTGGATCGCCGTGAACAGGATCAGGAACGCGAACGGCAGCCACTGCCATGCGACGATCATGATGACTGCGGTGAGCGGATAGTTGGCGAACCAGTCGATCGGCTGCATGCCCACCGCGCGCATGCCCTGGGCGATGAGCCCGTACACCGGGTGCAGGATCATGTTCTTCCAGATCAGCGCGCTGACCGTCGGCATCACGAAGAACGGCGCGATCGCCAGCAGCCGCGCGACGCCCTGGCCATAGAACTTGCGGTCGAACAGAATCGCCATCAGCACGCCGCCGACCACCGTGATCACCAGCACCGAGACGATCAGTTGGAGCGTATGCACGATCGACGGGCCGAACGACGGGTCGCTGGCGAGATACCGGTAGTTGTCGAAGCCGGCGAAGCCGCGCAGATCGGGGTTCAGCAGGTTGTAGCGCGAGAACGAAAACCAGATCGTCATCGCGAGCGGAATCGCCATCCACAGCACCAGCACGGCGACCGATGGCGAGACCAGCCAGCGGGCCGAATTGGCTTTGCGGATTTCGCGTTCTTTTTCTGTCTGGGGATGGGCGTGCATGAGAGGTAGGCGCAAAGGACGCATGATTGACCACCTGTTCGGTAATGCGCGGGGCGTCCGCCTGAACGGCGTCTGCCGCGCGAAGCGCGGCGGGAACGTCCCGCTGTGCTGCGTGAGCCGGCTGACGGGCGTCAGCCGGCGCGTACCACATCACTGAAGTGGCTGGCTTGCCACGTTACTTCTGATAACCGGCCTGCTTCACCGCGCGATCCGCGGTCGCATTGCCGGCCGCCAGCGCCTGATCGACCGTCATCTGGCCGGCAACCGCACCGGAGATGCTTTGACCGACTACGGTGCCAAACGACTGGAACTCAGGAATCCCGACGAACTGCACACCGGTGTACGGCACCGGCTTGAGGGTCGGGTGATCGGGGTCGGCCGTTTCGATTGCCTTCAGCACGAAAGCGCCGAACGGTGCGGCCTTCTGGTACTCGGGGCGCGCGTACGTCGAACTGCGCGTTCCCGGCGGCACCGAAGCCCAACCTTCATCCTTCGCGACCAGTTCGATGTAGTCCTTCGACGTGGCCCACGTGATGAACTTCTTCGCCGCGTCGGGCTGCTTCGACGATTTCGGAATCGCCAGCGCCCAGGCCCACAGCCAGTGCGAACCCTTCGGCGTGACGGCGATCGGCGCCGCGGCGAACCCGACCTTGTCCGCGATCTGCGACTGCTGCTTGTTGTACAGAATGCCGGCCGCCACCGTCGCGTCGATCCACATCCCGCACTTGCCCGACGACATCAGCGTGAGGTTTTCGTTGAAGCCGTTCGAGCTGGCTCCCGGAGGACCATCTTTCTTCAGCAGATCGACGTAGAACGTCATCGCTTTCTTCCATTCCGGCGACGTGAGCTGCGCGTTCCACTTCTCGTCGAACCAGCGGCCGCCGAAGGTGTTCACCACCGTCGTGCCATACGCCATGTTTTCGCCCCAGCCCGCCTTGCCGCGCAAGCAGATGCCGTAGATGCCGTTGGCCTTGTCGGTGAGCTTGTCGGCAAATTGCGCGATCTGGTCGTAGGTCGGCTGATCGGGCATTTTCAGGCCCTTCTGGTCGAACAGATCCTTGCGGTAATAGGTCATCGAGCTTTCGACGTAGAACGGCAGCGCGTACAACTGGCCGCCGCTCGACAGGCCGTCGCGGGCCGTCTTCACGACGTCGTTCAGATCGTAGCTGGCGGGCAGATTGGTGAGCGGCGTGAGCCAGCCGCGCTTGCCCCACTGCGGCGTTTCATAGGCGCCGATCGTCATCACGTCGAACTGGCCGCTGCCGGTCGTGATGTCGGTCGTGGCGCGCTGCCGCAGCACGTTTTCCTCGAGAATCACCCAGTTCAGTTTAATGTCCGGATTCGCCTTTTCGAATGCGGGCGAGAGCTTCTTCAGCTCGATCATGTCCGGGTTGTTCAACGTCGCGATCGTCACGGTGGCCGCCGACGCGCTCAACGCAAAGCATGCAACCGCGCCGGCACTGACCGCCTTCAGCGTGGATTTGAAAGCTGGTTTCATGTGTTGTCTCCTTTCTCGTACGTTATGTGGTGCTGCGTTTGTTCTACGAAAACGACAGGGATCGCGCAGGGTTGCGTGCCCACGTTCAACTCATCCAGTTGCCACCGTCGACGTTCAGCGTCTGCGCGGTGATGTAATCCGCGTCGGCCGAGGCGAGAAACAGCGCGGCGCCGGTCAGATCGTCCGGCACGCCCATGCGGCCGAGCGGCACCGCTTCGCCGACCAGCCGCTTCTTCTCGCCGAGCGGCCGGTTTTCATAGCGGGCGAAGAGCGCGTCGACTTCGTTCCACATCGGCGTGTCGACGACGCCCGGCGCGATGCCGTTCACGTTGATCTTGTGCGGCGCGAGCGCAAGCGCCGCGGATTGCGTGTAGCTGAGCACGGCCGCCTTGGTCGCGCAGTAGTGCGACACCAGCGCCTCGCCGCGCCGTCCGGCTTGCGACGACATGTTGATGATCTTGCCGCCGTGGCCCTGCTCGACCATCCGGCGTGCGACCGCTTGCATCAGGAAGAACATGCCCTTCACGTTGACCGCGAAGAGGCGGTCGAACACGTCCCAGGATTCGTCGAGGATCGGGCGCATATCGAAGAGCGCCGCGTTGTTGAACAGAATGTCGACCTGGCCGAAGCGCTCCAGCGTGCTCGCCAGAATGCGCTCGATGTCGTCGCGGCGCGTGACGTCGGCGCTCACGCTCAGCACGCGCTCGCCGTAAGCGGCGCGCAGCGCGTCGCCGAAACTGTCCGCCGGCTTCACGTCGACCAGCACGCAGCGCGCGCCTTCGTCCAGATAACGCCGGGCCACCGCCTCACCGATTCCACTGGCCGCGCCCGTGAGAATGGCCACCTTGTCTTGCAATCGTGCCGCCACTGCCTGTCTCCGGTTCGTTCTGCTTCTTGAGGCGCAGCGAGCGAACGCTCATTGCGCGAACAATTGCTCTGCTAGTGATCGAATGATCGGATACGGACCCGGTCATGTCAAGGCGCTCGACCAGATTTCGATGGTGCAGCGCGGAAGGACGCCGCGCACGTTGCTCGTGCCTTCAGCAACACTAGTACGAGAAATCGACGACAGCCAATTCGCGTTGCGGGCAGGCCGCTGACAAAAATTCGAGATACGTTATATCATTGCGGCCTTGCTTCGCTTCGAAGCCTTTGCGGTCTGAATTGCGGTTGGTTGCCGCTTTGTCTGGAGGTCCATGCCGATGGCTACGTCGATTGCAGAACACCACGCCGTGCGGCTCGCGCATGCCGACGCGCACGCCGCCGCGCACGGACTCGCGCTGACGCCTTTGCGCCGTCAGGTGTACGCGGCGATCGTCGCCAGCGAGCGGCCGGTCGGCGCGTACGAGCTGCTGGCTGCGCTCGAACCGGAGCGCGGCCGCATGCCGCCCACGACCGTGTACCGCGCGCTCGACTTTCTGCTCGCGCACGGCTTCGTCCATCGGATCGAATCGAAGAATGCGTACGTGGCCTGCTGCGAAGTCGGCGTGCCGCATCGCAGCCAGTTTCTGATGTGCGACGGCTGCGGCGCGACCGTCGAAATTCCCGGCGACGACCTCGCCGACCAGCTGTCCCATAGCGGTCCCGCGAACGGCTTCGAAGTGCATCGCCAGGTGATCGAACTCAGCGGTCTGTGCGCGCCGTGCGCCCGCGCGGCGCGTCCCGTGGGCGGTTCGTCATGAAGCCGCGCACGAGCTGATGCCCGCAGCCGCGCCGGCCGCGGGCCGCCACGGCCCCTAACGTTTGCAGTTCATTCAACTTTCAGGCAGCAGGAAACAATGATGAAAAAAATCGGCTCGATATGGTTCGGGGCGCGCCGTGCGCTGAAACTGTCGACGTGCGTGGCCGTAGGCGCGGCGGCGTTCGCGTTCGGCCACGGCGCGTTTGCCGCGGACGCGAAAATCCCGGTGGTCGCCGCAGAGAACTTTTATGGCGACGTGGTGCAGCAACTGGGGGGCGATCGCGTCGACGTGACGAGCATCCTCAGCAATCCGGACCAGGACCCGCATCTGTTCGAAGCCAGCCCGAAAACCGCGCGCGCGTTGCAGCGTGCGAGCCTTGTGGTCTACAACGGCGCCGACTACGATCCGTGGATGGCGAAACTGCTGGCCGCGTCGAAGGGTGCGAAGCGCACCACGATCGTCGCCGCCGATCTGACCGGCAAGAAAGGCGGCGACAATCCGCACCTCTGGTACGACCCGGCGACCATGCCGAAAGTGGCGCGCGCGGTGAGCGGCGCGCTCATCGCGGCTGACCTCGCGCACAAGTCGGCGTACGATGCGAACCTCGCGAAATTTCTCGACTCGCTCAAGCCGATCGACGCCAAGGTCGCCGAACTGCATGGCCGCTACGCCGGCGTGCCGGTCACGGCGACCGAGCCGGTGTTCGGCTATATGTCGGACGCGGTGGGCCTGACGATGCGCAACCAGCGCTTCCAGCTCGCGACCATGAACGACACCGAAGCCAGCGCGGCCGATATCGCCGCGTTCGAACGTGATCTGCGCGACAGGCGCGTGCGCGTTCTGATCTATAACAGCCAGGCAACCGAGGCTCTGACCCAACGCATGTTGAAGCTCGCGCAGCAATCGCAGGTGCCGACCATGAGCGTCACCGAAACCCAGCCGGCCGGCAAGACCTATCAGACGTGGATGCTGACCCAGCTCGACGCGCTGGGCGCTGCGCTGGCCGCAGGCGATGTGAACGGTGCAAGCGGAGCGAACAGCGCGAAGGCAGCGGCCGGCGCCAAAGGAAAAACCCAATGACTTCGACTGGCCGCAACGCGCCAGCCAGCGCGCCCGCGAGCGCACTTACTGGCGCCCCCCGCGGCGCACCCGTGCTCGAACTCGAACACGTGACGCTCGAACTCGGCGACCGTACGATCTTGCGCGACACCGGCTTCGTGGTGAACCAGGGCGAATTCATCGGCGTGCTCGGGCCGAACGGCGCGGGCAAGACCACGCTGATGCGCGCCGTGCTCGGCCTCGTGCCCGCGGCCCAAGGCGCGATCCGCGTGCTCGGGCAGCCGGTCGAGCGCGGCAACGCGTCGATCGGCTATATGCCGCAGACGCGCAGCGCGCTCGCCGGCCGCCGCGTGCGCGGCCGCGATTTCGTCGCGATGGCCGCCGACGGCCATCGCTGGGGCTTGCCGCATGCGGATGCCAAAACCCGCGCCGACGTCGAGCGCGTGCTCGATCTGGTCGGCGGCCGCAAGCTGGCCGAGCGGCCACTGTCGGAGCTGTCGGGCGGCGAACGTCAGCGGCTGCTGCTCGCGCAATGCCTGCTCGGCAATCCGAAGCTGCTGCTGCTCGACGAACCGCTGATCAGCCTCGACCCGCATCATCAGAAGAGCGTGGTCGAACTGGTGCGCACGGTGCAGCAGGAACTCGGCATCGCCGTGCTGTTTTCCGCGCACGAACTGAATCCGCTGCTGAACTCGCTCGATCGCGTGCTGTATCTCGGCAGCGGCGTGGCGGCGCTCGGCACCGTCGACGAAGTGATCACGCGGCCGGTGCTATCGCGCCTGTATGGCTCGCCGATCGACGTGATGCGCGTGAACGGCCGCATCTTCGTGATGTCGGGCGGTGTCGAAGTCGAGAAGCACGATCACGAGCATGAACACGACGAGGATGGCGGCCACGCTCACTCGCACTCGCATTCACACGGGCATTCGCACGACCACGGCGGCGCGCAGGGCCACTCACACCAGCACGACTCACGCGACGGACACAAGCACGATGTTTGAATACGATTTCATGGTGAACGCATTCGCGGCGTCGGGGATCGTCGCGGTGCTGGCAGGCGTGGTGGGCTATTTTCTGGTGCTGCGCGGACAAACCTTCGCCGGCCACGCGCTCTCGCACGTCGGCTTCACCGGCGCGACCGGCGCGGTGCTGATCGGCATCTCGCCGATCTGGGGGATGATCGGCTTCACGCTCGCGGCAGGCGTCGGCATGGGCGCGCTCGGCGAACGTCTCGCCGGACGCGACGTGGCGATCGGGGTGATCCTGTCGCTGTCGCTCGGCTTCGGCTTGCTGTTTCTGCACTTCTTTACCGCGTACGCGACGCAGGTCACCGCGCTGCTGTTCGGCAACGTGCTCGGCGTGAATGCATCGACGCTCGGCGTGCTGGCCGCATTGGGCGTCGTCAGTCTGGGCGCGCTCGCGGCGATCATGCGGCCGCTGCTGTTCGCTTCGTTGCAGCCGGAACTGGCCGAAGCCAAGGGCGTGTCGCTGCGTCTGGTGTCGATGCTGTTTCTGACCATCGCCGCGCTCGCCGTCGCGGCATGCACGCAGATCGTCGGCGTGCTGCTGGTGTTCACGCTGATGGTCGGCCCGGCCGCCGCGGCGCAAAACATGACGACGCGGCTCTCGGCCGGACTCGTGCTCGCCGCCGTGTTCGCGCTGGCGCAGGCGTGGCTGGGTCTGACGCTGGCGTTCTATACCGATTGGCCGACCAGCTTCTGGATCACCGTGCTGTCGGCTGTGGTGTATGGTGGGAGTTTGTTGGGGCGGCGTTGAGCGAGCGCTGGCGCGCCGGCTGGCCGATGGCGGCGGCACACCTGCATGCCGCCGCCATCGCCCTCGCGAATGACAACGAGGTCAGCCGTTCAGCACCTTGGCGTGATGCGCTAGGTGATCCTCGATGAACGTCGAGATGAAGTAGTAACCGTGGTCATAGCCCGCGTGACGGCGCAACGTCAACGGCTGCCCTGCGGCCTGGCAGGCGGCTTCGAACACCTCCGGATTCAGCTGCTCGGCGAGGAACTGGTCCGCGAGTCCCTGATCGACCAGAATCCCCTGCGCGAACTTGCGCGACGCGTGCGCCACCAGCTCGCTCGCGTCGTACTGCCGCCACGCTTCGCGGTCTTCGCCCAGATAGCCGCTGAACGCCTTCACGCCCCACGGGCAGCGCATCGGTGCGGCGATCGGCGCGAATGCCGACACCGACCGATAGATCTCCGGATTGCGCAGCGCCAGCATCAGCGCGCCGTGACCGCCCATCGAATGCCCGAAGACGCCGAGCCGCGCGCCGTCCACCGGCAGATCGGCGAGCACCGTTTCGCGCAGTTCATCGCGCACGTAGGAGTACATGCGATAGTGCTGCGCCCAGGGCTCTTGCGTCGCGTCGACGTAAAAGCCCGCGCCCACGCCGAAGTCCCACGCCGCGCTTTCGCCCGGCACGCCGGCGCCGCGCGGACTGGTATCCGGCGCGATCAGCGCGATGCCGTGCTGCGCCGCGAAGCGCTGCGCGCCCCCCTTCGTCGGAAACGTTTCTTCCGTGCAGGTGAGACCGGCGAGATAGAACAGCGCGGGCACGTTCGCATTGGCCTGCAAAGCCTGCGGCGGCAGATACACCGAGAAGCGCATCGGCAGACCGATGGTCTGCGAGTCGTGCCGGTAGATGCGCTGCTCGCCGCCATGGCACGCGTGCGCCGAAATGAGTTCCAGCATCGCGACGTTCCTCGTTTAGTAGAGCACGACCGAGCGGATCGACTCGCCCTTCTTCATCAGATCGAAGCCTTCGTTGATGCGTTCGAGCGGCAGGCGGTGCGTGATCAGATCGTCGATATTGATCTTGCCTTCCATGTACCAGTCGACGATCTTCGGCACGTCAGTGCGCCCGCGCGCGCCGCCGAATGCCGAGCCCTTCCACTCGCGGCCCGTCACCAGCTGGAACGGACGCGTGCTGATCTCCTCGCCCGCCGCCGCCACGCCGATGATGAACGACTGGCCCCAGCCCTTGTGTGTGCACTCCAGCGCCTGGCGCATCACCTTGGTGTTGCCGATGCACTCGAACGAATAGTCGGCGCCGCCATCGGTGAGCTGCACGATGTGGTCGACGACGTTTTCGACTTCGTTCGGGTTGATGAAGTGCGTCATGCCGAACTTCTTCGCGAGCTCGACGCGGCCGGGGTTAATGTCGACGCCGATAATCTTGTCCGCGCCGACCATCTTCGCGCCCTGGATCACATTCAGGCCGATGCCGCCGAGACCGAACACCACCACGTTCGCACCCGCCTCGACCTTGGCCGAATACACGACCGCGCCGACGCCGGTCGTCACGCCGCAGCCGATGTAGCAGATCTTGTCGAACGGCGCGTCTTCACGCACCTTCGCCACCGCGATTTCCGGCACCACGATGTAGTTCGAGAAAGTTGACGTGCCCATGTAGTGAAAGAGCGGCTTGCCGTCGAGCGAGAAACGCGAGGTGGCGTCCGGCATCAGACCCTTACCCTGGGTCGCGCGGATCGCCTGGCACAGGTTGGTCTTGCGCGACAGACAGAACTTGCACTGGCGGCATTCCGGCGTGTACAGCGGAATCACGTGGTCGCCCTTCTTCAGGGTGCCGACACCCGGACCGGTATCGACGATCACGCCCGCGCCTTCGTGACCGAGAATCGCCGGGAAGATGCCTTCCGGATCGGCACCCGACAGCGTGTAGTAGTCGGTGTGGCAGATGCCCGTCGCCTTCACTTCGATCAGGACTTCACCGGCACGCGGCCCTTCCAGATCGACTTCCTCGATCGTCAACGGGGCGCCGGCTTTCCATGCGATTGCTGCTTTGGTTTTCATCGTCAATGCTCCTGTGAGTCTATGAATGCGACGCGCGTCGCGGTGCGGTGCGTCGGGGCGCGTGGAGGTCCCGTGGGTGTCCTCGTTTCGCGCGCTGCGCGTGACTCATGCGCGACGCGGCGGTCCACGTTGCTGCGGCCCATGTCGTCCCGACCGGCCGGCAGCGCACGCCGGGTTCCAGCCTGGCGCACAAAAAGCGTAATGGTATTGCAAAGCGCGTCATGGCGTTGTCCAAGGGCGACATTGCTTCGGCTAACGAAGCGTCGCGTCGCCGAACCAGGTTTCGACGCGGCCGTACAGATCGAGAAAGCGCGCGTAACGTGCGGCGAGCGCCGCATCGTCTCGCGGACCCGCGACGCGCGTCGCGCCCGGCGCGAGCGCGGCGAGATCATGGGCGTGCCAATGCCCGCTGGCGAGGCCGCCAAGAATCGCCGCGCCACGCGGCGCGGCATTGGGACAATCGACCGCATGCAGTTCGACGTTCAGCGCATCGGCGAGCAATTGACGCCAGCGCGCGTCGACGGAACCGCCGCCGGCAAGCTTCAATGCCGTCACCGTTGCGCCGCTCGCGCGAATCGCATCGAGCCCGGCGCGCAGCGAGAACGCGACGCCTTCGAACGCGGCGCGCATCATCGCTCCGCGTGTGTGCTCGAGCGCGAGGCCGAGCCAGCCGCCACGCGCATGCGGGTTGAGCCAGGGCGTGCGCTCACCCGTGAGGTAGGGCAGGAAGGTCAGGCTCGCTGCGGCGCTGTCGTTGGCGTTCGTGATCGAGTCCGCTCCATCGCCGAACGCCTCGCGATAGGCCTCCCCCCATTCATACGAAAGCCAGCCTCGCACCCGCTCCAGCGCGATGCCGACGTTCTGCATCGCCGCCATCCGATACCAGTGATCGCTCGCCGCCCGATAGCGATGCAAGCCCTTCGCCGCGGCGGGCGCCTGCGAGGCAAGCACGACGATCTGTCCGCCGGTGCCGGTGGTGAGCAACGCGTCGCCGTCGTGCGCGAGTCCGCTGCCGAGCGCCGCGCACGGCGTATCGGCGGCGCCGGTCGCGAGCACGATCCCGGCGCGCAAGCCGAGCGCACGCGCCGCGCTCTCCGACAGCACGCCCCCCGCGGCATACGATGGCGCCAGCGGTGCGAACCATTCACGCGGAATCTGCAGGCGTGCGAGCAGCGCCGTGTCCCACACGCCGGCGGGATCGGCGAGCGCGGTCGCGCAGGCGTCGGACGGATCGGTCACCACCGCGCCGCCGAGCGCGACGCGCAGCCAGTCCTTCGGCTGCAGCGCCCAGCGCGTGGCGCGCACGACCTGCGGCTCATGCAGCACGATCCAGCGCAGCAACGGACCGGCCATGCCCGGCGCAACCGGATTCGGCTGCGGCTCGGGCCACGCATCGAGCAGATCCAGCGCGCGCGTGTCGGGCCAGAGCATTGCGGGACGCAACGCTTCGCCCGCCGCGTCGAGCAACACGACGCCGTGCATCTGGCCCGAGAAGCCGATCGCCTGCACGTCGCGGCGCAATTCGCCGGGCAAGCGCGTCATTGCGTCGCAGAGCGCGCGCCACCATGTCTGCACGGATGTTTCCGCCCAACCCGCGTGCGGTGTGTCGAGCGCATAAGCGACGCTCGACACCGCCTGCTCGCAGCCGTGTGCGTCGACGATTGCCACTTTCAGTGAGCCGGTGCCGAGGTCGATGCCGAGAAAACTCATGGGCGATGGGTCGTCAAAAGGAGGAGAAGAATGATGTGCATCGGGCGCGAGGAACGCGTGCGTGAAGCGCGGGTGAAGCACGCATCAATCACTCGGCGAGCGTGCGCAGAGTACGCAAAAAGCGCGCAAAAATTCCCACGAGTGCGCTCACCCAGGGTATCTGACACCGCCACCTCGCAGCTTCGGCCACGCACCCGACAACACGCTGAAAATCCCGAATCGAGGGTTAACCCCGCTGTCCCGCGCGCCGCATGAAAACAGGACTATGCGCGAGCCGCGATACACCTCATTGATTCTCACATATATCCCCGCGCGCCGGGCAGGCGCGGCGAGCGGCCGCACATCGCCGCTGCAAAGGGCTGAGCCCCGATCGCCCGCGCGCGCGCCTTTAAATCACCTTTCAAACGACCCGCTCGCATATCGTCACCGGGAATGCCGGAATAGGCCCCAGTGGTCTTGTTGCACCTTTTCGTCCCCGATACCTTGGAGTCATTCCAAAACCAGATGGTGGAGACAGACGATATGCAAGCGAACGCGGTTCACCCGTGCGACGAGCGACTGCCTGCGGGCCAGTTACTCACCCTCGGCATTCAGCACGTTCTGGTGATGTACGCCGGCGCGGTTGCGGTGCCGCTGATCATCGGCGCGGCGCTCAAGTTGCCGAAGGACCAGATCGCCTTCCTGATCAGCGCCGATCTGTTTTCGTGCGGCATCGCCACGCTGATCCAGACGCTCGGGCTGTGGATCTTCGGCATCCGTCTGCCGGTCATCATGGGCTGCACGTTCGCGGCCGTCGGTCCGATGGTCGCCATCGGCACCAATCCTTCGCTGGGCATTCTCGACATCTTCGGCTCGACGATCGCGGCCGGCGTGGTCGGCATCCTGCTCGCGCCCGCGGTCGGCAAGCTGCTGCGCTTCTTCCCGCCGGTGGTGATCGGCGTGGTGATCTCGGTGATCGGCTTGTCGCTGATGGAAGTCGGCATCAACTGGGCGGCCGGCGGCGTAGGCAATCCCGATTACGGCAATCCGGTCTATCTCGGCCTGTCGCTGGTCGTGCTGATGCTGATCCTGCTGATCAACAAGTTCGCCAAGGGTTTCCTCGCCAACATCTCGGTGCTGCTCGGCATCGTCGCGGGCTTCGTGATCGCGCTGGCGCTCGGCCGCGTGAACATGGAAGGCGTCACGCTCGCGCCGTGGGTCGGCTTCGTGATGCCGTTCCACTTCGGCATGCCGCACTTCGATCCGCTGTCGATCGCGACGATGGTCACCGTGATGTTCGTCACCTTCATCGAATCGACCGGCATGTTCCTCGCGGTCGGCGACATGGTCGATCGTCCGGTCGATCAGAAGACGCTGGTGCGCGGCCTGCGCGTCGACGGTCTGGGTACGCTGATCGGCGGCATCTTCAACTCGTTTCCGCATACCTCGTTTTCGCAGAACGTCGGGCTGATCGGCGTGACCGGCGTGAAGAGCCGTTTTGTCTGCGCGATGGGCGGCGTGATCCTGGTGCTGCTGGGCCTGTTCCCGAAGATGGCGCAAGTGGTCGCGTCGGTGCCGGCATTCGTGCTCGGCGGCGCGGGCATCGTGATGTTCGGCATGGTCGCGGCGAACGGCATCAAGGTGCTGTCGAAAGTCGACTTCGTGAAGAACCATCACAACCTGTTCATCGTCGCGGTGAGTATCGGGCTGGGTCTGGTGCCGGTGGTGTCGCCGCACTTCTTCTCGAAGCTGCCGCCGGCGCTGTCGCCGCTGCTGCATAGCGGGATTCTGCTGGCGTCGGTGTCGGCGGTGGTGTTGAACCTGATCTTCAATGGCGTGAAGAGCGAGAAGAAGGCGAAGAGCGACATTCGCCGCGCGGGCCATGACTTCGACGGACGCGGCGGCGCCGAACCGCAAGGCGACGAGATGCTGCGCACGGTGGATTTGCACTGAGCGTCGCCGGCGCTGACCGGCGCGGTGAGGGTCGCGGCTGAGAAGGCCGCAGATACGAAAACGCCACGGCAATGCCGTGGCGTTTTTGTTTGTCCAACTGCGGCGAGACGACTCCCTGAATCAGAAACCGCCCCACCCAGGCGCTGGCGCGAAGCTCAACCGGCGTTCGGCGCCGAAGCCGCCACGGGCGCACTCGCTGCTCCGTAGTCGACCGGCGCGTCGGCCGGACGCGGCTGCTCGCCGGTATGCTCGATCCAGCCGCCACCCAGCGCCTGATACAGCGTCACCAGGTTCTGCAGACGTTCCATGCGCGCGGTCACCAACGCCTGCTGCGCCACGTACAGTGCGGTCTGCGCAGTCAGCACCGACAGATAGCTGTCGACACCGTTCGAATACCGCAGGTTCGACAGATCCAGCCGGCGTTGTTCGGCAAAAGTATCGCGCTCCAGCGCCTCGATCTGCTGGTCGTACGTGCCGCGTGCCGCCAGTCCATCCGCCACCTCGCGGAAGGCAGTCTGGATCGCCTTCTCATACGTGGCGATCTGGACGTTCTTCTGGATGTTGGCGAGATTCAGGTTGGCGATGTTCTGACCGCCCTCGAAGATCGGCAACGTGATCGACGGCGCGAAGCTCCACGCTGCCGAACCCGGCTTGAACAGACCGCCGAGCGTCGGGCTCAGCGTGCCGAAACTGCCGGTCAGCGAAACCTTCGGGAAGAACGCCGCACGCGCCGCGCCGATGTTCGCGTTGGCCGCGAGCAGATTCTCTTCGGCCTCCATGATGTCCGGACGACGCGTCAGCAGATCGGAGGGCAACCCAGCCGGAATATCCGTCAGGAGATTCTGGTTGTCCAACGTCAAGCCCGGAGGCAGATCGGCGGGCATCGGCTCGCCGAGCAGCAGCACCAACGCGTTTTCAGCCTGCGCCCGCAGACGTTCCTGCGCCTGCAGGTTCGCCTTCGCCACCTCGACCACGGTTTGCGCCTGGCGCAGATCGAGCTCCGAACCCGTACCGGTGTCGAACTGAACCTTGGTGATCCGATACGATTCGTCTGCGGTCTTCAACGTGTTCTGCGTGACCTTCAGCAGATCGTCCAGTTCGAGCACCGTCAGGTACTGGTTCGCCACCTGCGAGACCAGCGCGATTTCCGCTGCC
This sequence comes from Paraburkholderia panacisoli, assembly GCF_008369935.1. Taxonomy (GTDB): domain Bacteria; phylum Pseudomonadota; class Gammaproteobacteria; order Burkholderiales; family Burkholderiaceae; genus Paraburkholderia; species Paraburkholderia panacisoli. The sequence continues at coordinate 114,263 of NZ_VTUZ01000014.1, forward strand.
TTGCGCGCCTGAGCCGTGCCCAGGTAGGTCGCCAACGCCTGATCCTTCAGGCTTTGAATCCGCCCGAAGAAGTCGATTTCCCACGACGCGTTCAGACCGACCGAATACGTGTCGGTAATCGTCTGGCCGTTGAACGACAGGTCGCGCGGCGTGCGCTGCTTGGTTTGCGAAGCGGCGGCGTCGAGCGTCGGGAACAGAGCCGCGCGAACGATCCGGTACTGCGCCTGCGAGGCCTGCATGTTCAGCACCGACACGCGCAGATCGCGGTTGTTCTTCAGCGCGATCTCGATCAACCGCTGCATGCGCGGATCGACGAAGAACTCGCGCCAGCCGATGTCGGCGGCAGCCTGACCGTTGGCGCTACGCGCGCTGGTGTCCGGCTGGGTCGCCCCCGGCTGCGTGTCGTACACGCCGCCGCTCGGGAAGGTCGCCGTCACGGGAGCCGCCGGGCGCTGATAGTGCGGCGCCATCGTGCAACCCGCGGCGAGCAACGCGACCGCCACTGCAATCAGAGAATGTTTTTGCATCTCAATGTCCGTCCTTGCCCGAGCCTTCATCAGTCGACCCGCCAGCCGAACCGCCGCCTTGCGGATCATGCGGATGATGCTGGTTGTAGTGTGCGAGCGCCTCATCCGGGTCTTCCTTCTCACCGCCGAATTTCGCGCGGATCACGACGAAGAACATCGGGATCATGAAAATCGCGAGGAAGGTTGCCGTCAACATACCGCCGATCACGCCGGTACCGATCGCGTGCTGGCTGGCCGAGCCGGCGCCGTTACTGATCGCGAGCGGCATCACGCCGAGAATGAACGCGAGCGAGGTCATCAGGATCGGGCGCAACCGCAGACGCGCCGCTTCCAGCGCGGCCTCGATCGGCCCCATGCCTTCACCCTGCTGCAGTTCGCGGGCGAATTCCACGATCAGAATCGCGTTCTTCGCCGACAATCCGACCGTGGTCAACAGACCCACCTGGAAGAACACGTCGTTCTCGAGCCCGCGCAGCGTTGCGGCCAGCAGTGCGCCGATCACGCCGAGCGGCACCACCATGATCACCGAAAACGGGATCGACCAGCTTTCATACAGCGCTGCGAGACACAGGAACACGACGAGGATCGAGATGCCGTACAGAATCGGCGCCTGCGAACCGGACTGGCGTTCCTGCAACGACAGGCCCGTCCATTCGTAGCCGACGCCCGCCGGCAGCTTCGCGACGAGTGCTTCCATCGCCGTCATCGCCTGACCGGTCGACTTGCCCGGTGCGGCCGCGCCCTGGATTTCAACCGACGAAATACCGTTGTAGCGCTCCAGCTTCGGCGAACCGTAGGTCCACTCGGTGCTTGCGAACGCGGAGAACGGCACCATCGTGCCCGCGTTGTTGCGCACGAACCAGACGTTCACGTCTTCCGGTTTCATCCGGAAAGGCGCGTCGGCCTGCAGGTACACCTTCTTGATCCGGCCGTCGGTATCGAGGAAGTTGTTCACGTACTGCGACGCCCATGCGATCGAGAACGTCTGGTCGATCGTGGCGAGCGACACGCCGAGCGCGGAAGCCTTCTCGTGGTCGATGCTCACCTTGAACTGCGGCGTATCGTTCAGGCCGTTCGGACGCACCTGAGCCAGCGTCGGATCTTTCGCCGCCAGGCCCAGCAGCATGTTGCGCGCTTCCATCAGCTTCGCGTGACCAACACCCGCGCGATCCTGCAACTGGAAGTCGAAGCCCGCGGCCGTGCCGAGTTCAGGAATCGACGGCGGATTGACCGGGAACACCGTCGCGTTCTTGTAGCTGGCGAAGTGCATGTAGAGACGGCCCACCAGTGCCTGCACCTTCTGGTCCGAGTGCTGGCGCAGACCGTAGTCCTTCATCCGCACGAACACGAGACCCGCATTCTGGCCGCGGCCGGCGAAGCTGAAACCGTTCACCGTGAAGGTCGATTCGACAATCGCCTTCTCCTGGTTCAGCAGATAGTCCGACACGTCCTTCAGCGCGCGCGCGGTGGTTTCCTGCGTGGAACCCGACGGCGTTTGCACCAGCACGAACATGGTGCCCTGGTCTTCGTCAGGCAGGAACGACTTCGGCAGTTTGACGAACAGCAGCCCGACCGCGAAGATCACCACCATGTAGATGATCAGCCAGCGGCCCGAGCGCTTGATCACGTGGTGCACGCCCGAGTGATACTTGTCGCGGCTCTTGTTGAACGTGCGGTTGAACCAGCCGAAGAAGCCGGTGGCCGTTTCGTGATGACCCTTCGGGATCGGCTTGAGGATCGTCGCGCACAGCGCCGGCGTCAGAATCAACGCGACCAGCACGGACAGCACCATCGCCGCCACGATGGTCAGCGAGAACTGCCGGTAAATAGCGCCGACCGAGCCGCCCGAGAACGCCACCGGCACGAACACCGCCGACAGCACGAGCGCGACGCCGACCAGCGCGCCGGTGATCTGGTCCATCGCCTTGCGGGTCGCGTCACGAGGCGATAAGCCCTCCTCCTGCATCACACGCTCGACGTTTTCCACCACCACGATCGCATCGTCCACCAGCAGACCGATCGCCAGCACGAGACCGAACATCGACAGCACGTTGATCGAGAAACCCACGATCCCCATGATCGCGAACGTGCCCAGCAGCACCACCGGCACCGCGATCGTCGGGATCAGCGTGGCGCGCAGGTTCTGCAGGAACAGGTACATGACCAGGAACACCAGCACGATACCTTCGAGCAGCGTCTTGACCACTTCTTCGATCGACAGGCGCACGAACGGTGTGGTGTCGTACGGATACTGGACGACCAGACCGTGCGGGAAGTACTTCGACAGTTCGGCGACCTTCGCGCGCACCGCCTTCGCAGTAGCCAGCGCGTTCGCGCCGGTGGCGAGCTGGATACCGAAGCCGGCCGTGGGGGCTCCGTTGTACTTGGTGTCGAAGTTGTAGTTTTCGCCGCCCAGCTCGATGTGCGACACGTCGCGCAGACGCACCTGCGAGCCGTCCTGATTCACCTTCAGCAGGATGTTGCCGAACTGTTCAGGCGTGTTCAGCAGCGTGGCCTGCGTGATGGTGGCCTGCAGCACCTGGCCCGGCACCGACGGCGTGCCGCCGAGCGAGCCGCCCGCAACCTGCACGTTCTGCGCCTGCAACGCGGTTTCCACGTCGACCGGCGTCAGGCCGAAATTGTTCAGCTTGTTCGCGTCGAGCCAGATCCGCATCGCGTACTGCGAGCCGAACAGCGTCACCGTGCCCACACCGTCGATACGGCTGATCGGATCCTGAATGTTCGACGCGACGTAGTTCGCCAGGTCGTACTTGCTCATGCTGCCGTCTTCGGACACGAAGGCCATGACCAGCAGGAAGCTGCTGCTCGACTTCGTGACCTTGGTGCCCAACTGCTGCACGGCTTGCGGCAGCAGCGGCGTGGCGAGCTGCAGCTTGTTCTGCACCTGCACCTGCGCGATGTCGGGGTTGGTGCCGGCCGCGAACGTCAGCGTGATGGTTGCCGTACCCGAGTCGTCCGAGGTAGACGCCAGATACAGCAAGTGGTCAAGACCACTCATCTGCTGCTCGATCACCTGCGTGACGGTGTTTTCCACCGTCTTCGCCGATGCGCCCGGGTACGTTGCGCTGATCTGCACGGCGGGCGGCGCGATGGTCGGGTATTGCGCGATCGGCAATGTGAAGACCGACGCGATACCCGCGAGCATCAGAATGATGGCGATCACCCATGCAAAAATCGGGCGATCAATAAAGAACTTTGCCATGAGGCGGGCTCCCTGTTATTACGCGCCCGAGGCAGCGGAGGCGGGTTGGGCCGTCTGTGCGCTGCTTGCGGCCGACGCACCGTGAGCGGCTGCGTCGGAAGCGGGCGTGGCGGGAAGTTGCGCGGCAACCGGCTTGACCTGCTGGCCGGGGCGCGCCTTGTCGGTGCCCTGGACGATCACGCGGTCGCCGGGATTCAGCCCGCTTGCGACCACCCAGTTCGAACCGAACGTGCCGGCGGTGGCGATCTGACGCAATTCGACCTTGTTGTCGGCGCCGACGACCAGCGTGGTCGGCTGACCTTTCTGGTCGTGCGTGATGCCGATTTGCGGCACGACGAGCGCGTTCTGATTCACGCCTTCTTCGATCTTCGCGCGCACGAACATGCCCGGCAGCAGCACGTGGTCCGCGTTCTTGAAGATCGCGCGAACCGTAACCGAGCCGGTGCTCTGGTCGACCGTGACGTCGGTGAATTGCAGCTTGCCCTTTTCCGGATAGACCCGGCCGTCTTCGAGAATCAGCGACACTTGCGCCGCGCCCGGGCCGGTTGTCTTGAGACGCCCTTCCTGCATGTCGCGGCGCAGCTTCAGACCGTCGAGGCTCGATTGCGTCAGGTCCACGTAGACCGGATCGAGTTGCTGGACCGTGGCAAGCAGGGTCGCGGCGCTCGCCTGCACGAAGGCGCCGGGCGTGACTTGCGACACGCCGATCTGGCCGGTCACCGGCGAGGTCACGTCGGTATAGCCGAGATTGATCTGCGCGGTGTCGACGGCTGCCTTGCCGGCGGCGACGTCGGCCGCGGCCTGGCCTTGCGCGGCGACCGCGTTGTCGTAGTCCTGCTTGCTGACTGCGTTCGCGGCGACCAGCACCTTGTAGCGGTTGGCCTGCGCGGTGGTCGACACGAGGTTGGCCTGCGCTTTTGCGAGCGTCGCCTTCGCGTTGTTCAACGTCGCGATGTACGGCGCCGGGTCGATCTTGTACAGACGCTGGCCCGCCTTCACCTGGCTGCCTTCGGTAAACTCGCGGCGCAGCACGATGCCGTCGACCCGTGCGCGCACCTGCGCCACGAGGAAGGCGCTAGTGCGGCCCGGCAATTCGGTGACGACCGGCACGGTCGTCGGCTGGACGGTGACGACGCCGACTTCGGGGGTCTGTGGCGGCGGGGCAGATTGTTTTGGTCCGCACGCTGCCAGCAATACGGCAGCCGTCGCGGCACTGATTAAGCGGAATGGAACCCGTTCGACGCGCATGGAGCGACCTCTGTCAAAGACTGAGAATGAAAAAGTGCGCGCATCCCTACCCCGGGGACGACGGCGCACACATGCGTCTTGCGACGCTTGACCGGAAGCCCGTGGATGCACATCGCACCTGCAAGGGGCATCGCGATGCGATGGCGCCATACCGGGGAATGCCGCGCGGCGCCGCCCTTTTGGGCAACGCGCAAGAGCGTTTTGAAAGGCAACAGTGACGGATATTAACCGGTCGTCACGGCTTGGGCTATCCGATCGTGGGGTGCTATTATATATACATTCAAGAATGCATGTAAAAGTGCATTTAATGCTCTTGCAGGCAGGGGACTTGCAGGATTGGTTCAAAAACTCCGAAATAGCAGACAGATTGTCATCGGGCCGACTTAAAAACGCTCGGGAAAACCCCACAATCAGCGCAGGTCATACCAATATGGTCAGAAGAACCAAAGAAGAGGCGTTGGAGACGCGCACAAGTATTCTCGATGCGGCTGAACGCGTGTTCTTCGAAAAAGGCGTATCGCGCACCTCGCTCGCCGATATCGCACAAGCTGCGGGCGTCACGCGCGGCGCAATCTACTGGCACTTCGCCCACAAAAGCGATCTCTTCACCGAAATGTTCGACCGCGTGTTGCTGCCGCTGGACGAACTCAAAGCCGCGTCGCAAGACCCCAACGAGCCCGATCCGCTCAAACGCGTGATGGAAATCTGCGTGGTTTGCCTGCGCGACACCGCCAACGATCCGCGCCGCCGGCGCGTGTTCGACATCCTGTTTCTGAAATGCGAGCTGGTCGAGGAGATGGGCCCGGTGATGGAACGCTATCAGACCAATATGCGCGAGGGGCTGAGGAAAATCGAAGGCGGTCTGCGCAACGCGATCTCCAAGGGGCAGATGCCCGACGATCTCGACACGAAACTGGCGGCGGCGATGGTGCATGCGTTTGTCAGCGGCTCGCTGCGCGACATGCTGTTTTTGCCCGATGCGACGGATTTCGGCGCGCATGCGCAGCAGCTGGTCGAAGGGGTGTTCGACGCGCTGCGGTTGAGTCCGGCGCTGCGCAAGCGGAAGGTTTAGCGGCTATTGGGTCCGGTGGCCCGGATATCGGTTGATACGGCTAACGCAGAACAAACGGGCGGGTGAATAACCCGCCCGCTTTCGTTTGTGCGCGGTAGCCTCGGGTGCCTTGTGGTGGCTTTATGGTGCTAGCCGACACAGCGCACACTGCGGCGGTTACTCAACGTGTCGCGCGCCATACACTCGCGTCAAGCCAAGGCCCGGCGCGCCCGCGCCGCCTGATTCGACGCATAAATATTGCCGCGCGTGAGCGGCGCGCCGCTTCTCACCGCCGCGAGCCATTCGTTTGTGCTCGCCACCGCCGCGAAGCGCGATTGCAGCACCACGCTGAATACCCGATGAATGTCCTCTGCGCTGGCAAAGCCCGCGCTGTTTTCGTAGGGTACCGAACCCGTCGCGTCGTGCAGGAATTCCACCGTAAGCCCCGCGTGAACCGCGTGATTGATGGTCGACGCGTCGCAGTTGTGCGTCATGTAGCCAGTCACCGTCAGGGTGTCGATTTGCTGCGCGGCAAGCCAGTCGGCCAGATCGGTCCCGCTGAACGCGCTCGGCAGGGATTTCTCCACATAGTGATCGTGCGCGCGCGAGCCCACCACGGGATGCAGTTCCGCCGCCGCGCTGCCGCGCGCGAACAGCGGCGAACCGGCCGGCGCGAAGTTCTGCACGACGACCACCGGGATGCCGGCGGCCCGCGCCGCATCCATCGCGCGGCCGATGTTGCCGAGCGAAGTCTGGACGTCGGGGAATTCGATCGGCAGATCGCCGGTCACGTATTCGTTCTGCACGTCGATGACGATCAGCGCACGGCGCGGCGTAGTCATGGCAAAGCTCCTGTCGGGTGAAGGGATGAAGGTTCGCGCTGGCCGGCCCGGCCCGGCGTGGTGCGGTGTGGTGTGGTGTTTCGGGGTGCCCGGCGACACAGCGGCGCGATGACGGCATTGTTCGCCCGCCGCGGCTTTCACGACAGCGACCCAAATGACAAGATTCGCTAGAATCGGGCCATCCTTTTTTTCTTTCGCCTCGCGAGGTCACCCATGGCGACTCCCGCAATCTCTGGCGTGACGCGCAACGCCCCGGCCCGTCACGTGGTCGCCGTGGTCGCGTTCGACCGCATCAGCCCGTTCCACCTGTCGGTGCCATGCGTGGTGTTCGGCGAGGACCGCAGTGGCGGCGGTGTGCCGGATTTCGACTTCCGCGTCTGTGCTGCCGAAACGGGCCCGCTGAGCACCACCGCCGGCTTCTCGATCGCCGTCACGCACGGACTCGACGCGCTCGCCGACGCCCACACGATCATCGTGCCGAGCTGGCGCGACCCCGGCGAAACGCCGCCCGCCCCGCTGCTCGACGCGCTGCGCCGCGCCCACGCGCGCGGCGCGCAACTGGTCGGGCTGTGCCTGGGCGCGTTCGTGCTGGCGGCGGCGGGCATCCTCGACGGTCGTCCGGCCTCGACCCACTGGGCTTGGGCCGACGATTTCGCGCGACGCTATCCGCGCGTGCGGCTCGACCCCGACGTGCTGTATGTCGACGACGGCAACGTGATGACTTCGGCTGGCACCGCGGCCGGCCTCGACTGCTGCCTGCACGTGCTGCGCAAAATATGCGGCGCCCGGGTAGCGAACTACGTCGCGCGCCGGCTGGTGGTACCGCCGCACCGGCAAGGCAATCAGGCGCAATTCGTCGAGCAGCCGATGCCGCCGAACCTGCGCGGCGACCGGCTGTCGGGCTTGCTCGATTGGGTGAGCGGCAATCTAGACGTGCCGCATACGCTCGACACACTTGCCGGACGCGCGTTGATGAGCCGCCGCACCTTCACGCGACGCTTCCGGCTCGCCACCGGCACCACGGTCGGCGCGTGGCTGCTCGCGCAGCGGCTCGCGCGCGCACAACAGTTGCTGGAAAGCAGCGACGAGTCCGTGGAAGCGATTGCGACGATCGCGGGCTTCGGCTCGGCCGCGTCGCTACGCCAGCATTTCGCGGACGCGTTTCGCACGTCGCCATCCGCATGGCGGCGGGCGTTTCGCGGGGTGTAACCAACAGCGTTTCGCAGTGTCCTACCGGAATTTCGTAGTCGCGCCGACGCGACAGCCGCGCGACTCATCACAGTCGCGGGCCAATCGCACCGTCAGTGCTCGCTAATCCAGCGCGCGAGATACAACAGCAGCGCGACCAGAAAAATCATCGCGGCCCAAGCCCAGTTCGGCACCGCGTGCGGCCCCGATTCCCGATGCGAAACGCCATGCGACAAACCATGCGACGCACTCGCCGCTCGCGTTGTCAGCGTGCTGCCGTGATCCATGCGCGCGCGCCGCGCGATGCCGCCCAGCGTGATCGGCCGCAGAAACACGTGCTGCCGCCGCACCGCCGAACCGCGCGCGCGATTCGGGCCTTGCCCATGCTTGGCCCGCACGACCGCGTCGAATTCGGCGAAAAAATCATCGGCCAGCTGACGCAGCGCGTTTTCGAGCTGCCGCGTCGGGAGTTCGGCAAGTGGTCCCGACGAAGTCGCCCAGATCGCGTAGTCGATCCTCGTGCTGCGCTCCTTGCCCACGCCATGGGCGCTCTCTTCCCCGCGCACGCGTATTTCGATCTGTCCGCGCAACGCACCGATGCCGCCGGCTCGCGCCTTGAAGTTGATGGTGCGGCGCTGCGCATCGGCCGGTCCGGAATCCTGGCCGGCCACATGGGCGCGCGCTTCGTAATGCGCGCGCAACGGGCCGAGCGGCACGGTCATGACCAGCGCATATTCGCCATGCGCGAGGCGCGTGAACGACTCGCAGTTGTCGAGGCTGGCACGCAACAGCGCGAGATCTTGCAGCGCTTCCCAAACGTCGGCCGGCGCAAGCGGAATCCGTAACGCGTCGTTCAGTTCCATGGCAGCCTCTTCGATGAACGCGCAACAGCGGGATCAGGATGTCTGATCGATGCGGTCGACGCGTGAAGCGTAAAACGCGAGATAGCCTCTGATCTGCATGACCGGCTCGAGCGGCGTTTCGTAGCTCCACACGGCGTTTTCGATCACGCCGTCTTCGGTGCGCAGATGGAAGTACGAGGCTTCGCCTTTGAACGGGCAATGCGAGGTATGCGTGGAACGTTCGAGCCGGGCCATGTTGACGTGTTCGCGCGGAAAGTAGAACACGTCCGGCAGACCGGTCTCGGCAAGCGTCAGCGCCGCTTGCGTATCGGCCATGGTCACGCCACCGTGGATCACGCGCACCCGGTGGTGATTGCCGCTAATCGTGATGGCATGGCCGCCCGTGCTCGCGCCGGGGCTTCCGTGAGGTGTCAACGCATCGCTCATGTCTCGGCTCCGTGATGGTGTGCGGTCGGTGCGCGGTCGTACAAACAGCAAAGCCACGGGCATCCCCGTGGCTTCATTATCGGCCAAAGTCCAGCTGATTGCGCGGCCTTCGTCCGACGCGCCTCCACCGGCCGCGTCAGCGGCCATGAAGCCGAAGCCGCTTACTTCATGTTCCAGTAAAAAGAGGATTTGGCGGTGCCTTTGGCCGGAATCGTCACCGCTTTGGTCTGCTCCTGATCCTTGTACTGCGCGTGCACGGTGTAGCGGCCCGGGCGCACCTTGACCAGCATGTAGGGGCCGCGCGACGTGGTGTTCAGCACTTCGCTGTTGTGCGCGTCGACCACCCGCACCCGGACGTCGGCGAGGAATTCGGAACTGGGACCCGTGAAGCGCAGCGACAACGGCCACTGGCTTTGCGCCTGTTGCAGCGCCTTCGATTCGTCGAGGCCGACGCCGCCCGATACGAACGACACGTCGCCCTGCTGCTGGATTTGCGGCAGGCCGCCGCCATTGACATTGCCTGCGCTGGTGTCGTCGGTGGTCGTGCCGCCGGTCACATCGCTTGCCTGCTGTGCATATACGCCGCCCGCCAGTCCGAGCGTGAGCGCTGCGCACACCGCAGCGGCTACGATCCTTCGCTGATTGCGTTGGGTTTTCATCGGTTCGCTCCTTGTTGAGGTTTTGTCGCCCGGTGTCCCGTGAAGGGTCCGGATCAGACGAGACGCAACCTGCGTGCCAACGGTTGGAGAGGTGCGTGGATACGCCCGCAATCTGCCGGCCGGAGCGCGGCGCGCCGTGTCGCACGCTTTTGGGGATGGCAAAAAAAACCGGTCCGTTGCAGTAAATGCAAGGACCGGCAAACGTTACCTATATGGATGAGCGACTCGGGCGAGACATCGGGCAAACTGCCATCCTGTTGCTCGCGCGTCCCGCCCACAAGAAGCTATCAGCCGAGATCGACCGGCACGAAGATCTGTGCGTTGTCGCGCTGAATCAGCAACGCGATGCTGTTGCCCGCGCCAGCGATCATCTGCTTCAGTTGATCGACGTTCGTGACCGGCCGGCCGTTGACCGCGAGGATCACGTCGCCCGGCTGGATGCCGGCGCTTTCCGCCGCGCCGCCCGACTGCTGCACCAGCAGACCATGCGACACCGACGCGCCGCTCTTCTCTTCCGGCGTCAGCGGGCGCACCGCGACGCCGAGACGGCCTTGCAACTGGGTCGGCTGATCGGCCTTGTTCGACGCGACCTTCGCGTCCGACAACGAGCCGATGGTGACCTTCAGCTCCTTGGCGGCCTTGTCGCGCCACACTTGCACGGTGGCCGAACTGCCCGGTGCGATACTCGCGATCTGCGCCGGCAGATCCGCCGAGTCGTTGACCGGGTCGCCGTTCACCGACAGGATCACGTCGCCCGGCTGCAGACCCGCCTTGGCGGCCGGGCCGGCCGGATCGACCGAGCTGACCAGCGCGCCTTGCGGCTTCTGCATGCCGAACGAGTTAGCCAGCGTCTGATTCATGCCCTGCACCGCGACACCCAGGCGACCGCGGCTCACATGGCCGGTCTTGACGATGTCGTCCTTGACCTTGATCGCTTCATTGATCGGGATCGCGAACGACAGGCCCTGGAAGCCGCCGGTCTGCGAATAGATCATCGAGTTGATGCCGATCACTTCGCCTTGCAGATTGAAGAGCGGGCCGCCCGAATTGCCGGGGTTCACCGGCACGTCGGTCTGGATGAACGGCGTGTAGTTTTCGTTAGGCAGCGAGCGCGACTTCGCGCTGATGATCCCCGAGGTCACGGTGTTGTCGAAGCCGTAAGGCGAACCGATCGCGACCACCCACTGCCCGACCTTGCTTTGACGCGGATCGCCGATCTTCACGGTCGGCAGGTTGCTCGCGTCGATCTTCAGCACGGCGACGTCGGACTGCTTGTCGGCACCCACCACCTTCGCCTTGAACTCACGCTTGTCGGTGAGCTTCACTGTGACGACATTCGCGCCGTCCACCACGTGCGCATTGGTCAGGATGTAGCCGTCGTTGCTGACGATGAATCCCGAGCCCAGGCTCGCGCTCGGCTGATCCGGGGCGTCGCCGCCGTCGCCGCCGCCTTGCATGCCCGGCATGCCGCCGAAGAAATGCTTGTAGAACTGATAGAACGGATCGCTCGGATCGATCGGCAACTGACCGCCGCCAAAGTTGCCACCATTACCGCCGTTGGCACCGTTACCGCGCAGCGCAGCCTGCTTGACAACATGCTTCGCGCTGATATTGACGACGGCCGGGCCGTAGGTTTCGACCAGACCCGAGAAATCGGGGATGCCGGTTTTGGCGGCGGCTTCGGCGGGCATCATTGCGGCTTGCGCCTGCGAGATCACCTGCGGTGCGGGTACGTCGCGATGGCCCGCCACATAGCCGGCGGAAAGCGCAACGGCGACAGCCGCTGCAACAGCGCTGCGGGACAAGGTTTTCGCGTTCATCGTGAACTCCTGGCTGGAGAAAGAGACTTGGTTTGGATGTCGGGCAGCGTACGTGCCATCGCTTAAAAGAGTCTTAAGCAGCGCCAGATCGCTAACGCCCTATTCCTGAGGCGCGTTCAGGCCTCGTTCAAATCTTTTTGCGAACCGAAAGGCTGATTGTCAGAAACGCACCGCGACCTGCAAACCGCCCGTCGGCGACTCGTCGAGCGACACGCTCGCGTGGTGCTGCATCACGATGCGGCGCACGATCGCGAGACCCAGCCCGCTGCCCGCCACGTCGGTGCGCGCGCGATTCGCGCTGGCGCCGGCGCGGTAGAAGCGATCGAACACGCGCTCGCGCTCGGCCGGGTCGATCCCTGGTCCGCTGTCGGCGATCCGCACCACCGGATGCCCGTCTTCGACACGCAGGCTGACGTCGACCCGGCCACCGCGCGGCGTGTATTTCGTGGCATTGTCGACGAGATTGTTGAGCATCACGCGCAACGCGTCGGCGTCGCCGGTCACGGTAGCCGCCTCGCTCGCTTCGACGCCGAGATCGACGCCGCGGTCCACCGCGAGCGGCGCATAAGCAGCCACGCACTCGTGCAGCAACGCGCACAGATCGACGGCGTCGGTGACGGCGACGCCGTCCGGTTCGGAACGCGCGAGCGCCAGCAATTGCTCGGCGAGCCGCGTGGCACGCGTGACGCCCGCTTGCAGATCCGCCAGCGCTTCGTTGCGCGCGGTGTCGTCTCTCGCGCGCCCCACCAGTTGCGCCTGAATCTGCACTGCCGCGAGCGGCGTGCGCAATTCGTGCGCGGCATCGGCGACAAACGCTTTCTGAATATCGAGCGCGGTGGCGAGCCGCTCGAGCAGGCCGTTCAACGCGCGCACGAGCGGCTGCACTTCAAGCGGCAGACGTTTATCCGGCAATGGGTCGAGCGCCTCGGGATGACGCGTGTCGAGCGCGCTGGTCACGCGCCGCAACGGCCTCAGCCCGCGTCCGACGATCACCCACACCGCGACGCCCAACAACGGCAGCAGCACGATCAACGGCCACAAGGTGCGCAGCGCGACGTTCGCGGCGAGCCGGTTGCGCACGGACAGCGGCTGCGCCAGTTGCACGACGTTGTCACCGACGATCGCGCCATACACGCGCCAGTCGCCGCGCTCCGTGTGTTCGGTCGAGAAGCCGAGTTCGGCGCGCGGCGCGAGCGGCGCACGCGGACGCGAGTAGTACATCAGCACGCCGTTGCGATTCCAGATCTGTAGCACGATGCCTTCGTCGCCGGTGTCGCGCGAACCGAGCACCTGCGAGAACGGTTCGGCCGGAAGCGCCGCGGCAATCTGCTCCAACTGGTAATCGAACAGTTCGTTGGCTTCCGCGAGCGCCTGCCGGTAGATCAGCCAACCCGCAATGCCGACGCCGAGCAGCACCAGCGCCAGCAGCCAGACCAGCAGTTGACGGCGAATCGAACGCATCGACTCAGGCGTCCTTCGCGATCATGTAGCCCAGACCGCGCACATTGCGGATCAGGTCCGCGCCGAGCTTCTTGCGCAGCGCGTGAATGTAGACCTCGACGGTATTGCTGCCGATCTCCTCGCCCCAGCCATACATTTTCTCTTCGAGCTGACTCTTCGACAGCACCGCGCCGGGCCGCGCGATCAGCGCTTCGAGCAGAGCGAATTCACGCGCCGACAACGCGACCGGCGCGCCGTCGAGGGTGACCTGATGCGACGCGGGGTCGAGCGTCAGCGTGCCGTGGCGGATCGTCGAATCGCTGCGGCCGGATTGCCGCCGGATCAGTGCGCGCATGCGCGCGCCGAGTTCGTCGAGATCGAAAGGTTTGACAAGGTAATCGTCAGCGCCGGCGTCGAGGCCTTTGACGCGCTCGGCCACCGCGTCGCGCGCGGTGACGATCAGCACCGGCAGCGCGTGGCCGCGCGCGCGCAGCGTGCGCAGCACGTCCAGACCGTCGCGCTTGGGCAGGCCGAGGTCGAGCAGCACCAGATCGTAAGGTTGCCCGGCCGCCGCATTGAGCGCCGCTTCGCCGTCCTCCACCCAGTCGACCGCGAAGCCTTCGCCGCGCAGCGCCTTGCGCACGCCTTCGGCGATCATCCGGTCATCTTCGACTAGCAAGATGCGCATGGTTATACGTTCCGAAACGTTTGATTGATGCCGCATTCTAGCGCCCGACCCGGCGCGCGCGCCGTGTGGCGCTTTTTTCACCGCAGCCTGGCGGCATGTCACTACAATGGGCGCTTTGCGTCGCGCCGCGCTGATTCGCCCCGCGCACGCCGCCCACGCATGCGGATCTGCGTCGACTGGCCGAAGTGTTTGCGACAGAGGTCGATGCCGCTTGCGCAACCCGCAGTCAATCAGTTTGACGCGACCTGCATGCATGGATGCCACCTGAATTGCCGCGTGCCCTACGCCCTGAAATTTTGCCTTTTCGCCCGTTCATGACGCACGCTTTCCTGTCCTCGGTCGCACGCCGCGTGGCGCTGCGGCCGCGCCGTTCCACTGTTTCCGTTTTTGCTGCCGCTGCCGTGTCCACTACCGCGTCGGCCGCTTGCGCCTCTGCCGTTCGCGTGCGCCGCCCGCTCGCCCCCCGCGCGGCGGCATGGCTCGTCGTCTGCGCCGCGTTCGGTGCGGGCGCGGCGCTGCCGCTTGCCGCGCACGCGCGCATCAAAGCGACGCACCCGAGCGTCAACGTCACCACGGTGCTGCCGCAATCGGTGATGGTCGGCTTGCAGCGCGCGCGCGTGCCGTTGTCGTCGATCAGCGTGGTGGTGGAAAAAGTCGGCGACCGCACGCCGCTCCTCGCGCTGAACGCCGGCAAACCAATGATGCCCGCGTCGACGATGAAGCTCGTCACCACCTACGCCGGCCTGTCGATCCTCGGCCCCGACTATCGCTGGCGCACGAGTGCCTATGCGGACGGCTCGCTCGACGGCAACGGCGTGCTGCACGGCAATCTGTACATTCAAGGCACCGGCGATCCGAAGCTCGTGCCGGAAGAATTGATCGACCTCGTGCAGAAGATCCACAAGGCGGGCATCAACGGGATCGACGGAGCACTGGTGCTCGACAAGCGCTACTTCGATCCGTCAACGCGCGACCTGCCGCCGTTCGACGACGACGCCACCGCGCCGTACAACGTCGGCCCCGATCCGCTGCTGTACGCATTCAAGGCGCTATCGTTCACGGTGACCCCGTCGCCCGACGGCAAGGTCGCGATCGACGTACTGCCGGCGCTCGCGCAATTGCAGATCGACAATCAGATGCGCGCGGTCAACGGTCCGTGCCGCGGCGACTCGGCCTCGGTGTCGCCTACCGTCACGCCGCAGCCCAACGGCACCGTCGTGGCCTCGTTCACCGGTGACTACTCACTGCGCTGCGACGCGCGCACGGTCAACGTCGCCGTGCTCGATCACTCGGCGTTCTTCGCGGGCGGCTTCCTCGCGCTGTGGCAGCAAACCGGCGGCACCTTCCAGGGCGCGACCCGCGAAGGCGCGGTGCCGGCCGGCGCCAAACTGGTCGCCACGCATCAGGGGCCGGTGCTGTCCGACATCGTTCGCGACATCAACAAGTTCAGCAACAACACGATGGCGCGCAACCTGTTCCTGACGATCGGCGCCACCGAAGAAAGGCCGCCCGCGACGGCCGCCAAATCGGCGCGCGCGATCCAGGAGTTTCTGCTCCGCGACAGCATCAACATGCAATACCTGACGCTCGAGAACGGCTCGGGCCTGTCGCGCGACGAGCACGTCACCGCGCTCGCGCTCGCCGATCTGCTGCAACGGGCCAACGCGAGCCCGGTCGCGCAGGTGTTCGTGGAGTCGCTGCCGATCGCGGGCGTCGACGGAACGATGCGCAACCGCCTCGCCAACCAGGGCGCGGGCGGCAACGCGCACATCAAGACCGGCACCTTGCGTGACGTGCGCGCGATCGCAGGCTATGTCGCGTCGGCGGACGGCAACAGCTACGTGGTCGTCAGCCTGATCAACGATCCGCATTCGGAGGCCGCGCGTGCCGCTCACGATGCGTTGCTCGAATGGGTGTATCAAGGACCGTCTCAGGGCTTCACGAAGATCGCCGACCCCGTCGAAGAACCGCGCGCCAGGCCCAGGAAAAACCCGCACAAACGCGGGGCCCACTGAGTATTCCTTCTAGCGAAGCCGCTCGCGGTAAGGCCCTAAACGTGTACGCTGTCGGGCAGTGTTTGATGCGCGCGCACAGCGCCACGCGTGTCGCACAAGCCGCGCGCCGAGACGACGCCGGCTCACTCGAACGATAACGACACCGCCCGCGGCGAACCACGCAGCGGTCAGGGACCACGGAGGAAGACACGATGCAATTCGATGCTGAATTGCTGCTGCTCGCCATGGCGCCAGTCTTTCTCGCATGTATCGGCTGGGAGGCGTGGCACCTGCGGCGCACGCGACCGGGGGAGCCGATCTATAGCTGGCGCGACACGTTCTGCAACGCCGCGCTCGCGCTGATGCAACAAGCCGCCGACAAGCTCGCGTGGCTCGCGATCATTCCCGTCTACACGTTTTTCTACCAGCACTACCGCATCCATACGTGGCCGGCGAGCTGGGTGTCGTTCGTCGTGCTGTTCATCGCGCAGGACCTGCTCTACTACGTATTTCATCGTTGCAGCCATCGCGTGCGCTGGTTGTGGGCCGCGCATGTCGTGCATCACTCGTCGGAGCGCATGAATTTCTCGACCGCGTTCCGCCAGAGCGTGATGTATCCGATTGCCGGCATGTGGCTGTTCTGGATTCCGCTCGCCGTGCTCGGCTTTGCGCCAAAGCAGATCGTCGCGATCGTGCTGATCAATCTCGGCTTCCAGTTCTTCGTGCACACCCAGGCAATCGGCAAGCTCGGCTGGATCGAATACGTATTCAATACGCCGTCGATCCATCGCGTGCATCACGCGCGCAACGACCGTTACATCGACCGCAACTACGCGGGCGTGCTGGTGATCTGGGACCGCCTGTTCGGCAGCTACGTCGACGAGGATCCGCGCGACGCGCCGGTGTACGGCATCGTCGAGCCGCTGCATACGTACAACCCGCTGAAGGCGACATTTCACGAATGGGCGTCGATGGGCGCCGACTTCGCGAGCGTGCGCGGCTGGCGCGACAAGTGGCGCGCATTGTTCGCGCCGCCCGCGTGGGCCGCCGACTATCATGCGCGTCGCGCCGCAAGCTCGGCCGTTGCGGATGCGCGGTCACGCGAACAGTCGATCAGAGAACAGGCGACAGGACAATCGACTGTGAATGCAAACCATACGGCCGCGTTTCAAACGCCGCGCAGGCCGTAGAAGATTCTGTAAGCTGTCGCCACGCTGCCGACGCGGCGGGCGCTGCCTGCAACACATGGCACAAGGGCCACATAAACGAGGAGATGTAGTCAACATGAAGAAAACAGCATCGAAGAAGCGTCAATTCATTCGTGTCACGCAGATTGCGCTGGCTAGCGCTGCGTTCGCCCTGCTGGCAGCTTGCGGCGGCGGCAGCGATGACAACAACAATGCGAGCAGCACGCCCGCGGGTGGCGTCAAGTTGCAGGTGGTGTCGTTCGGCGACAGCCTGTCGGATGTCGGCACGTATGCGCCGGTGATTCAGGCGAGCTTCGGCGGCGGCCGCTTCACGACCAACCCGGGTGAGGTGTGGACGCAGAAGGTTGCCGAGTACTACGGCGGCACGTTGACCGCGGCGTACCTCGGCGGCTTCGGCAAGCCGCTGGTCGCAGCAGGCGGCTTCGGTTATGCGCAGGGCGGCGCGGACGTCGTCAACCCTCAAGGCAAAGGTTGGGCGCCGAACAGCATGGCAGCTACCACGGTGCCGGTCGTGACTCAGGTGGCGAACTACCTGAGCGCGCATACGAGCTTCAACTCGAACCAGCTCGTGCTGGTGAACGGCGGCGCGAACGACATCTTCCAGTTCGCGGAGACCACCGGCAATCTTGCGGCGCTCGGCGCTGCGCTACAGACGCAGTACCCGCAGCTCGTGCTGGCCGGCAAACTGCCGAACTCGCAGGCGGGCCAGGTCGCGTTTATCGTAGGCTACCTGCAGGGCCTGCCCAACCCCCAGATCGCGCAGGCCGCCACCCAGCTCGCCGCGCAAGTCCAGACCATCGTCAACTCGGGTGCGACGCACGTGGTGGTGTCGAATGTGCCTGACATCGGCAATACGCCGCAAGGCGTCGCAGCCAACCTGCAAGCGCCTGGCTCGGCTGCACTGCTGACAGGGATTAGCGCGGCATTTAACTATCTTTTGGTCGCGAACCTGACCAAACTCGGCCTGGTGGGTACGGGCAAGGTGATCGTGGTCGATACGTTCACGTGGCTAGATCAGCAGGTGTCGAACTACCAGGCACTGGGCTTCACGGTGTCCAACACCGGCACGGCGTGTAACCTGACGTCCATGGAGAACAACGCAACCGCTTACGCCAAGGCCAATCCGAGCGCGACGAACGGGCTGACCCCGGAGCAGTACGGCGCCCAGTTCGGCTCGTCGCTGTTCTGCTCGCCGCAGACCTACACGGTGGCTGGCGCTGACCAGACCTACATGTTCGCTGACACGGTCCACCCGAGCACGCACCTGTACGCCTTGTTCGCGCAATTCGTCCAGCAGCAGATCGCGGCGTCGGGGTTGGGGAAGTAAGTTGATGATTGCCGCATAGCGGCGACAGGATGGGAGGGGTGCGAACCAGGCCGCCCCTATCCTTGCGCTTCGAACGCAGCCGCAGCCCGACCGAGCCGGTCATTCACCGCGATCCATTCGATCGTATCGGGCAGCTTCTCGATCAGAATCCGCGACACGTTCGCGCGATCCAGCGCGCGAAGCAAGCCGTACAACTCACGCGCATACACGTGCGGATCTTCAGGCGCGGCGATGAAATGCACGCCTTCCACGTCGGCCCAATGCCCGGCACGCGAAGCCCTCGCCACCAAAGCCACCCGCTCGCCCACTTCACGCGCGGCGAGCAAGGTTTCGAGCGCACTGAACGGCAACAGCGCCAACGGTGTACGCGGCGCATAGTGCGCCTTCAGGGTCCCGGAAGCCCGCGGCGCAGTCGCATCGGATCCGTCCGGCAAACGCGGCGCTTCGCCGAGCACGTCGGCGATGTCTTGCGGTGTCACGCGGCCGGGGCGCAACAGCGCCGGAAAACCGCGCGACAGATCCACGATGGTCGATTCGATCCCGACGTCCGACGCGCCGCCGTCCAGCACATGAATCGCGCTGCCGAATTCGTCGCGCACGTGTTGCGCCGTGGTCGGACTCACATGTCCGAAGCGATTCGCCGACGGCGCAGCCACGCCGCCATGTCCGCCACGCAATGCGCTGAACGCTTCGAGCAACGCCTGCGCGACAGGATGTGATGGGCAACGAAGTCCCACCGAATCCTGGCCGCCGCTGACCGCAGCCGGAATCCGCGCCGCACGCTTCAGGATCAGCGTGAGCGGGCCTGGCCAGAACGCGTCGATCAGGCGTTGTGCGTCCGCAGGCAAGTTCTCGACCCAGTAGTTCGGATCGCCTTGCGGCGCCAGATGCACGATGACCGGATGATTCGCCGGCCTGCCCTTCGCGGCGTAGATGCGCGCGACCGCGTCCGGACTCTCGGCGTCGCCGCCGAGGCCATACACCGTCTCAGTGGGAAACGCGACCAGACCGCCCGCGTCGAGCAATGCCGCCGCGTGTTCGATCTGCGCGGCGCTCACAGGCAATGCGCTCGCGGCGCCTTCAGCGGGGTTCTGTCGATCCGGCATGGCGCTCGCGTCAGCTCGTGATGATGTGCAGGAGCCGCGCGCAATCTCGCCCGGCCGTGCGGGCTTCTTCGAGCGTAGCCGCCGTAAAGTTCACGTGGCCCATCTTGCGGCCGCAGCGCGCCTCTTCCTTGCCGTACAAATGCAGCCGCGCCGCCGGCATCGCGGCGACCTCATGCCACGGCGGCGTGACCGCCGCGCGCTTCGGACCGTCCGGGAACCACACGTCGCCGAGGATGTTCAGCATCACCGCCGGCGAATGCTGACGCGTGTCGCCGAGCGGCATGCCGGTCATCGCGCGCACCTGCTGTTCGAACTGACTGGTCGCGCAGGCGTCGACGGTGTAATGGCCGGAGTTGTGCGGGCGCGGTGCCATTTCATTGGCCACCAGCGAACCGTCTTCAAGAATGAAGAACTCGACACACAGCACGCCGACATAGCCGAGCTTGTCGGCGATCTGCAGTGCGGCCTGCTGCGCCTGTTGAACGAGAGTCGGGCTCGCGTCCGGCGCCGGCACGATGGTGTGCGACAGCACGCCGTCGCGGTGCGTGTTCTGCGCGAGCGGATACACCGCCGACGCGCCGCTCGACGCGCGCGCGATCAGCGCCGACACTTCGAACTTCAGCGGCAAACGCTTTTCCAGCACGCACGGCACGCCGCCGAGCGAAGCGTGCGCCTCGCGCACTTCCTCGGCGTTACGCACGCGGATCTGGCCTTTGCCGTCGTAGCCCATGCGCGCGGTCTTGAGGATGCCCGGCAGCACGGCTTCGAGTTTGGCGTCGTCGAGCGCGGCCAGCGCGTCCGACGACTCGATCACCACGTGCGGCGCCACCGCCACGCCCGACGACGCGATAAAGCGCTTCTCGGCGATGCGGTCCTGGGCCACCGCAACGCAACGCCCCGCCGGACTCACGAACGTGGTCTTCGCGAGAAAGTCGAGGCTCGCGGCCGGCACGTTCTCGAATTCCGTCGACACCGCCGCGCACAGCCGCGCGAGTTCGGTCAACGACGCTTCGTCGTCGTATGCCGCGCGCAGATGGCGGTCGGCGACGGCGCCCGCCGGACTGTTTTCGTCCGGATCGAGCACGGCGACGCGATAGCCCATCGCCTGGGCGGCAAAGCAGAACATGCGGCCGAGCTGGCCGCCACCGACCATGCCAAGCCATGCGCCGGGCAGAATCGGTGAAACCGGTGTGTTGTCTGGGTTCATCTTAGTGGTCGGTCGCGGCCGGGTGCGTCTGCAGTCGTGCGACTACGGGCACCCAGCCGGGGGTCGGACAGGGGAACGTCTCAAAGCAATCAGCCCGCACGCTATTACAGCGCCGGCAATACCATTGCGTGAGCCGCTTCGTTCTGGCGCACGCGGAACGCAGCCAGCTTTTCCGCATACTCGGGACTCGTGCCGCTCAGCAGCGACACCGCGAACAGCGCCGCATTCGCCGCGCCCGCTTCGCCGATTGCAAACGTCGCGACCGGCACGCCCTTGGGCATCTGCACGATCGAATGCAACGAATCGACACCCTTCAGATACTTGCTCGCCACCGGCACGCCGAGCACCGGCACCGTGGTCTTGGCGGCCAGCATGCCCGGCAGATGCGCCGCGCCGCCCGCACCCGCGATGATCGCCCGAATGCCGCGATCGCGCGCACTCTCAGCATAGGCGAACATTTCGTCGGGCATGCGGTGCGCGGACACCACCTTCGCTTCATACGGCACGCCGAATTCCTGCAAAATCGCCACGGCGTTCTTCATGATTTCCCAGTCGGAACTGGAGCCCATCAGCACGCCGACAACCGGCGCGCCATGCGTATGGGCGGTCTGAGCTTCACTCATCTTTACGGCTTCCTTGTTTCCCGAACGGCGCTTCTGGTCAGGCGAGCTTGTGCCCGGTCAGGCGTTCGAGCGCTTCCTGGTACTTTTCGCCCGTCTTCGTGACCACGTCGTCCGGCAGCTTCGGCGCCGGCGGTTCCTTCTTCCAGTCCTGGGTTTCGAGCCAGTCGCGCACGAACTGCTTGTCGAACGACGGCGGATTGGTGCCGACCTGATACTGGTCGGCCGGCCAGAAGCGCGACGAATCCGCGGTCAGCGCCTCGTCCATCAGGTAAAGCTTGCCGTGATTGTCCAGGCCGAATTCGAACTTCGTGTCCGCGATGATGATGCCGCGCGTCGCCGCGTAATCAGCGGCTTCCTTGTACAGCTTGATCGAGATGTCGCGGATCGTGGCCGACAGTTCGGTGCCGATGCGGCGTTCCATCTCGTCGTAGGTGATGTTTTCGTCGTGGTGGCCCATTTCGGCCTTGGCCGCCGGCGTGAAGATCGGCTCGGGCAGCTTCTGCGCATTTTGCAGACCCGCCGGCAATTGCACGCCGCACACGGAGCCGGTTGCCTGGTAGTCCTTCCAGCCGCTGCCGGCCAGGTAGCCGCGCACTACCGCTTCGACGAGGATCGGTTCGAGGCGCTTGACGACCACCGCGCGGCCCTTGACCTGCTCGACTTCGTCCGCCGCGACCACGGACTCGGGCGCGACGCCCGTCAGATGGTTCGGCACCACATGCTTCAGCTTCTCGAACCAGAAGTTCGCCATCTCGTTGAGCACGCGGCCCTTGTTCGGAATCGGCTCGCCCATGATGACGTCGAACGCCGACAGACGGTCGGTCGTAACGATCAGCAACTGGTCGTTGCCCACCGCATAGTTGTCGCGGACTTTACCGCGGCCGAGCAGCGGCAGCGAGCGGAGCGTGGATTCGTAAAGGGTAGACATCGTCGTGGTTCGCTAAAAGTGAGGCAAAAAGTGTGACCGGAACAAAAGGGAAACGCCGTTCCCCGGATGATGCGGGAACGGCGATCTAACGACAACCTGGCCAAACGGCCAGGTGCAGAGCAGTTATAGCTTAACGGACGACTTGCGCAAGCTCGCCCGATTTGTACTTCTCCGCGATTTTATCAAGCGAAACCGGCTTGATCTTGCCGGCCTGGCCTTCGCAGCCGAATTGCGTGTAACGGTCGATACAGATCTTCATCGCCGCTTCGCGCGCCGGCTTCAGGTAGTCGCGCGGATCGAACTTGCCCGGATTGGTCGCCATGTAGCGGCGGATCGCGCCGGTGATCGCCAGACGCAGGTCGGTGTCGATGTTGACCTTGCGCACGCCGTTGCGGATGCCTTCCTGGATTTCCTCGACCGGCACGCCGTAGGTTTCCTTCATGTCGCCGCCGAATTCGCGGATTTCGGCGAGCAGTTCCTGCGGCACCGACGACGAACCGTGCATCACCAGATGCGTGTTCGGAATACGCTGGTGGATTTCCTTGATGCGCTGGATCGACAGGATGTCACCCGTGGGCTTCTTGCTGAACTTGTACGCGCCGTGCGAGGTGCCGATCGCGATCGCCAATGCGTCGCACTGGGTCAGCTTGACGAAGTCGGCGGCCTGCTCCGGATCGGTCAGCAGTTGCTCGCGGGTCATCGTGCCTTCCGCGCCGTGGCCGTCTTCCTTGTCGCCCTTCATGGTTTCCAGCGAGCCAAGCACGCCCAGTTCCGCTTCTACCGTGACGCCGATCGAATGCGCCGCCTCCACGACCTTGCGCGACACGTCGACGTTGTACTCGTACGATGCGACGGTCTTGCCGTCGGCTTCGAGCGAGCCGTCCATCATCACGCTGGTGAAGCCGCTGCGGATCGCCGCCATGCAGACCGCCGGCGACTGCCCGTGGTCCTGGTGCATCACGACCGGAATATGCGGATACGACTCGACCGCCGCTTCGATCAGGTGGCGCAGGAACGGCTCGCCCGCGTACTTACGCGCGCCGGCGGAAGCCTGCATGATGACCGGGGCATTGACCTTGTCGGCCGCCGCCATGATCGCTTGCACCTGCTCCAGGTTGTTTACGTTGAATGCCGGAAGGCCGTAGCCGTTTTCAGCGGCATGGTCCAGCAGTTGACGCATTGATACGAGAGGCATGCTGTAACTCCTTAGATTGACACGAATTCTTGTGCCGTCGGCATCTTTTGGGCGATTTTATCGCGAAGCAAGCCGCATACCCTGTCACACGGTCCCTAAAGCGCCGAGCGGTCCTGTCCGCTCCAGACGCGATTGAAGACAGTGCGCCGCCTCTCGCGGGGCATGCCGGCCTGCTTGGCTCAATCCAGCCTGTGCCGATCGAGCGGTCTCTGTCGACAGGAGTTAGCGCTTTAGCGCTTACTCCTGTCCCACGCAAAGCGAGTCGACAGGAGTTAGCGCTTTAGCGCTTACTTCCGTCCCACGCAAGACGGTTACTACCCGATCAGTACGGTTCGCCGACCCGCACGATTTTCAACGTATTAGTGCCGCCGGCCTGCCCCATCGGCTCGCCGACGGTGAGCACCACCATGTCGCCGCGCGACGCATAGCCCTTGCTGACCACCGTCTCCACCGCCTGCTGCAACGCCGTGTCGCGGTCGGTGTTCGTATCCAGATGCAGCGACGTCACGTTGCGGTACAGCGCCATCGCCCGTTCGCTGCCGACCCGCGGCGTGAGCGCGAAGATCGGCACGTGGGTCCAATGGCGCGACATCCACAGCGCGGTCGAGCCGGATTCGGTCAATGCCACGATCGCCTTCGCGCCCAGGTGATAGGCCGTGAAGAGC
This sequence comes from Paraburkholderia panacisoli, assembly GCF_008369935.1. Classification (GTDB taxonomy): domain Bacteria; phylum Pseudomonadota; class Gammaproteobacteria; order Burkholderiales; family Burkholderiaceae; genus Paraburkholderia; species Paraburkholderia panacisoli. The sequence continues at coordinate 138,491 of NZ_VTUZ01000014.1, forward strand.
GCGCCCATCGCGATCGACTGGTCGATCCGCGTGAACGTGCGGTCGAGGAAATCGCGGTCCAGCTCCGACTGCTCCGACTTCTCGGCTTCGAGACAGATCGCCGCCATGGTCTCGATGGTCTGCACCGGGTACTTGCCCGCCGCCGATTCCGCCGACAGCATCACCGCGTCCGTGCCGTCGAGCACCGCGTTGGCGACGTCCGACACTTCGGCGCGGGTCGGCACCGGCGCGTAGATCATCGACTCCATCATCTGGGTCGCGGTAATCACGAACTTGTTCGATTCGCGCGCCATACGAATCATCCGCTTTTGCAGCGCGGGAACTGCGGCATTCCCCACTTCCACGGCCAAGTCGCCGCGCGCGACCATGATGCCGTCCGACGCGTCGAGGATGCCCTGCAGCGCCGGAATCGCTTCCGCGCGCTCGATCTTGGCGATCATCTTCGGCTTGATGCCGAACGGCGCGCCGGCGATGTTCGCCAACTGGCGAGCCATTTCCATGTCGGTGGAGTTCTTCGGGAACGATACCGCGACGTAATCGACGCCGAGCGACATCGCCGTGCGGATGTCCTCCATGTCTTTCGCGGTGAGCGCGGGCGCCGACAGGCCGCCGCCCTGGCGGTTGATGCCCTTGTTGTTCGACAGCTCGCCGCCGATCTTCACGACCGTGTGGATTTCGTTGCCGATCACGCGCTGCACATTCAGCACGATCAGGCCGTCGTTGAGCAACAGCACGTCGCCCGGCTTCAGGTCGCGCGGCAGGTCCTTGTAGTCGAGACCGGCGCGCTGCTCGTTGCCGAGTTCGCAGTCCGCGTCGAGGACGAACGGCTCGCCGGCAACCAGCATGATCTTGCCGTTTTCAAATTTGCCGACGCGGATCTTCGGGCCCTGCAGGTCCGCCATGATGGCGACTTCGCGGCCGGCCTGGCGGGCCGCCTCGCGCACGAATTCGGCGCGCTGGCGGTGGTCGTCGGCGGTGCCGTGCGAGAAATTGAGCCGCACCACATCCAACCCCGCCTGAATCATTTGCAGCAGGATTTCCGGCGTGTTGGAAGCCGGTCCGATGGTAGCGACAATCTTGGTGGCGCGATGCATGAGTCTCCTCGTCTGGATAGGATCGCTGGAAAGAGCGCTGCGAGTCGGATGCGGAGGCTGCGCACCGAAAGATGCTGCCAGGGGCTGCGCGCCGGTTGAAACCAGCGTCGCTTTATGAGGTGATGCGGTGTTCGAGACCAGCACGGGCGGTGCCGGAAGGGGGACGGTCTCTTCGTCAAGGAGTTCTGCCTGCGACGGCGCGGCCTGAGTGGCTGGTGCAGCCGGTGCGGCGGACAGGTCCGCCGGTTCGTCGACAGGGGCAGTGGTCAACTCCGCGAGCGCGAGAGGCGCGCCGGATTCTTGTAGTTCGACGGACGCCGCCGGAGTAGCGGCAGAGCGTGCTGCGCGCTCTCCTGCCGTCGCTGCTGCGGTACTGCGCGGCGACTTGCCGCCGCGCGCCTTTGCAGACTTTGCCGTGGGAGAGCGCGTCGCCACGTTAAGCCCGCGATTCCAGCACTTCGACCGCCGGCAGCTTCTTGCCTTCGAGGAACTCGAGGAAGGCGCCGCCGCCCGTGGAGATGTAGCTGACCTTGTCTTGGATGCCGTACTTCGCGATTGCCGCGAGCGTGTCGCCGCCGCCTGCGATCGAGAACGCCGAGGACCTGGCGATTGCGTCCGCCAGCGTCTTCGTGCCATTGCCGAACTGGTCGAATTCGAACACGCCGACCGGGCCGTTCCACACGATCGTGCCGGCCCTCTCCAGCTGCGCGGCAAGCACCTTGGCGGTGTCCGGTCCGATGTCGAGGATCATGTCGTCGTCTTGAACGTCCGCGACGGCCTTCACTTCGGCCTTGGCGGTCGGCGAAAACTCCTTGGCCGTGACCACGTCGGTCGGGATCGGCACCGATGCGCCGCGGGCTTTGGCCGCGTCGATGATGGCCTTGGCTTCGTCGACCAGATCGGCTTCGGCGAGCGATTTGCCGATCTTCAGGCCGGCAGCCAGCATGAACGTGTTGGCGATGCCGCCGCCGACGATCAGCTGATCGACCTTGTCGGCCAGCGACTTCAGGATGGTCAGCTTGGTCGACACCTTCGAGCCGGCGACGATCGCCACCAGCGGCCGCTCCGGCGCGCCCAGCGCCTGGCCGAGCGCTTCGAGTTCAGCCGCCAGCAGCGGACCCGCGCAGGCGACCGGCGCATATTTGGCGATGCCGTGGGTGGTCGCTTCGGCGCGGTGCGCGGTGCCGAACGCGTCGTTCACGTAGATGTCGCAGAGCTTCGCCATTTTCTGCGCGAGCTCGTCGGAATCTTTCTTTTCGCCCTTGTTGACGCGGCAGTTTTCGAGCAGCACGACCGAGCCCGGCGCGACGTTCACGCCGTTTTCAACCCAGTTCGCGACCAGCGGCACTTCGCGGCCGAGCAGTTCGGCCAGACGCTTCGCGACCGGCGCGAGCGAGTCTTCCGGCTTGAAGTCGCCCTCGGTGGGGCGACCCAGGTGCGACGTGACCATCACGGCGGCGCCTGCGTCGAGCGCCGCCTTGATAGCCGGCACCGAGGCGCGGATGCGGGTGTCTTCGGTGATGTTGCCTTGATCGTCCTGCGGCACGTTCAGATCGGCGCGGATGAACACGCGTTTGCCGGACAGCTTGCCTTCGGCGATCAGATCGGAGAGACGCAATACCTTGTTCATGGGCGTGTGTGTGCGAGTTGATGAGAAGGCGGTGGCGGACGGCGCGTGGGCTTCATGCGCGGCGAATTTCCTGCGCTTCGGCACGACAGCGGCTCCCCGTGAGCGGGCGCCGGCGGCGAAGCCGCGACTCTCGCGCCCAGCAGCGGCGCGCTCGACCCGGAAACCGGCATTTTAACTGATCCACACTGCCTGCTGACCCGCAGTTGGGCGAATGTCCCGTATTTGCGATGCGCCACTCATGGCGCAATGCAGCATCGCTTGCTGACCCTATCACACGAAGAGGCGCAACAACGTGAATACGACCATTCCAGTGACGATCGTGCCGAGCATGGTGCGGCGCCACATAAACCATCCGAGACCGGACAGCGTCGCGTAAAACTCGTGGTTGGTCGGCGCGAACGACAGCCCTTCCGGCGTGGCCAGCACGTCGGGCAGCACCACGGCGGCGAGCGCCGCGGCCGGCGCATAGCGCAGCATGCGCCGCACGCGCTCCGGCAACACCGTGCGCTCCCCGCCGATCAGAAACATCGCGCGGGTCAGCGCGGTGACGAACGTCATGCCGAAAATGGCTAGCCAGATCTGCGTGGATGTCATCGGGAGTCTCCGGCGCTGTTGCGGATGCGGCGCAGGTCGGCGCGCTCGACCATCAGGTCGGCGGCGCTGCCCGCGATGATCGCCGCGATCACGGCGAGCGGCAGCGCGAGCCGGTAAGGCAGGTCGAAAGCGAGCAGCGACACGACCCCGGCGATGCTGACCGCCACCAGCGTGGAGCGCGTCGCGATCGCCGACACCATGATGGGCAGCAACGCCAGCGTGCCGGCCAGCGCGAGTCCCCAGTTGTCGGGAATCAGGCTCGCGAGCAGGATGCCGGCAATCGACGACACCTGCCACGACAGCCAGCTCGACACCGCCATGCCCCAGTAGTACGGCTCCTTGCCCGGCACATAACCGGTCGGGAAGCTCTTCTTCTGGAACAGCAGATAGATCACGTCGCCGTTAAAGTAGCCGAGCACGATGCGCCGCCACATCGACAGATAGGAGAAATGCGGCGCCAGCCCGACGCTGAAGATCACGAAACGCGTGTTGACCATGGCCGCCGTGAGCAGCACGGTCCAGATCGGCAGCTTGGCGGCGAGCAGCGGCAGCACCGCGAGCTGCGACGAGCCGGCGTAGCACAGCAGCGACATGGTGAGGGCCTGCGGCAGCGTGAGCACGGATTTGCTCATCGCGATACCGGTGACGAGGCCCCACGAGAAAATCGCCATCAGCGTGGGCGAGTAGTCGCGCGCGCCCTCACGGAAGGCACGGCGATCGGTATCTGACAGACGAGCGAGCATGAGGCGAAACGGGTAGGCGCCAATGCGCCGCAACGAAGGGAAGTCGGCGCCAGGTCGTCCGGCACCCGCTGGCGCATCCGGATTTGAATTAGGCGTGTGCTGGATTATAGCGTCCGGAATGCGGCCAAATGCCCGTTCCGTGTGCAAAAGACGCTAAAATATCGCTCTTGGCTGCGCCTGGCGCGCGTAGTCGCACCTCATAACGCACCTGCTGGAGAATCGTATGTCAATGGCCGACCGTGACGGCAAGATCTGGATGGATGGCAAGCTCATCGAGTGGCGCGATGCCAAGATCCATGTGCTCACCCACACGCTGCATTACGGCATGGGCGTTTTCGAAGGCGTGCGCGCCTACAAGACGGCCGACGGCGGCACCGCGATTTTCCGTCTGCAGGAGCACACCAAACGTCTGCTGAACTCGGCCAAGATCTTCCAGATGGACGTGCCGTTCGACCACGAAACGCTCGCCGCCGCGCAGCGCGAAGTGGTCCGCGAAAACAAGCTAGAGTCCTGCTACCTGCGCCCGATCATCTGGGTCGGTTCGGAAAAGCTCGGCGTGTCGGCCAAGGGCAACACGATCCACGTCGCCATCGCCGCGTGGCCGTGGGGCGCTTACCTCGGTGAAGACGGCATCACCAAGGGCATCCGCGTGAAGACCTCGTCGTTCACGCGCCATCACGTGAACGTGTCGATGGTCCGCGCGAAGGCGTCGGGCTGGTACGTGAACTCGATCCTCGCGAACCAGGAAGCGATCGCCGACGGCTACGACGAAGCACTGCTGCTCGACGTCGACGGCTATGTATCGGAAGGCTCGGGCGAGAACTTCTTCCTCGTCAACAACGGCAAGCTGTACACGCCGGACCTGTCGTCGTGCCTCGACGGCATTACGCGCGACACGGTCATCACGCTGGCGCGCGACGCGGGCATTCAGGTGATCGAAAAGCGCATCACGCGCGACGAGGTCTACACCTGCGACGAAGCGTTCTTCACCGGCACCGCCGCCGAAGTCACGCCGATCCGCGAACTCGACAACCGCACGATCGGCGCGGGCGTACGCGGCCCGATCACCGAGAAGCTGCAGTCGGCGTTCTTCGACGTGGTGAACGGCAAGAGCGACAAGTACCAGCACTGGCTGACCAAGATCTAACGCGCGCTGCGCCGGCAAGCTGGCCCAAGCTGACCTTTTGGCTCTTGCCGGTCCGGGCTTTACCGGCGCAACGCCCGCACCCTGCATACAACGAGAAAGTCCCATGAGCGAAATCAAGGAAATGCCGCTGGTCGAACTGTCGGCAAAAGACCTGCCGGCGTACTGCCCGAACCCGGCCATGCCGCGCTGGAGCGCGCATCCGCGTGTCTTTATCGATGTCACGCACGGCGAGGCGCGTTGCCCGTATTGCAGCACGCGCTACAAGCTGCGCGACGGCGAAGTGGTCAAGGGGCATTGAACACGGCGCACTGAGCGTTAGTTGCTTGCGGCGCTGTCTGCGGGTGTCGTGCGCGGGCTGTTGGCATTGGGTTGACGTGGGTTTTATGCGCGCCGCGCCGCGTCGCCGGGTTCGATGGCGGCGCGGTGGCTCGCACGGCCACCCGTCTCGTTGCCTGCCCTGCGTTGCTGTGCTGACTGACTGGCTGAAGATTTCGCTCGCCGCTTCGTGGTCCGGCGAGCCCGGCCCGACTGCACGGTGCGCGCGCACAACATCGTCGACACGCACGCAAGCGCAAACACGCCGCACCAGGGCCGCCACCGCGACGCTTCCGGCCATGCCGCAAGCGCGCCGCACGGTTGGCGGCTTTTCCACTTTCACCAATCCGAATGCCACGCGCATTGCGCGCGCGGCATTTCATTTCGACACCGGACACTGAATCTGATGCGTCGCGCGTTGGTTATCGCACCGAACTGGATCGGTGACGCATTGATGGCGCAGCCGCTGTTTGCGCGCCTCGTGAAATTGCATCCGCGCATCGCCATCGACGCGGTCGCGCCCTCGTGGGTCGCGCCCGTGCTCGAACGCATGCCCGAAATCCGCGACGTCTACGCCACTGACCTTGCACACGGCAAGCTGCAAATGCTGCGTCGCTGGCAGCTGGCGAGCGATTTGCGCGACGTCGGCTACGACGCGGCGTATGTACTGCCGAACTCGCTCAAATCGGCGCTGATTCCGTGGATGGCCGGCATTGCGCTGCGCATCGGCTATACCGGCGAAAGCCGCTACGGCCTGCTGAACGTGCGTCACGCGAATCCGCGCAAAGACGAGCGTCCACCGATGGTCGGCCAGTACGCCGCCCTCGCCTATGCGCCCGGCGCCAAGCTCCCCGACGACCTGCCGATGCCGCGCCTCGACGCGGACCTGAACGAAGCGTCGCGCGTGTCGGCGCGCTTCAATCTGGATACGCGGGTGCCGCTGTTGGTGTTCTGCCCGGGCGCCGAGTACGGCCCCGCCAAGCGCTGGCCGCCCGAGCACTTCGCGGCGCTCGCGCAGATGGTCGGCCAGTCGTTCCCGTACACGCAGATCGTCGCGCTCGGTTCGCCGAAAGACGCGCCGCTTGCGCAGGCGATCGCCGAGAAAGCGCCGAACGTGCGCAATCTGTGCGGCCAGACCGCGCTGGGCGAGGCTTGCGCGCTGATCTCGCGGGCCAACGCGGTCGTCACCAACGACTCCGGCCTGATGCACGTGGCCGCCGCGCTGCGCCGGCCGCTGGTGGCCGTGTACGGTTCGACCGATCCGCGCCACACGCCGCCCTTGTCGGAGCTTGCGAAGGTACAATGGCTCCATCTCGAATGCAGCCCCTGTTTTGAGCGCGAGTGTCCGCTCGGTCATCTGAACTGCCTGAAGCAGTTGAGCGCCGAGCAGGTCTTCAGCGATTTGCGCGGCATGTTGCTGACGCAACGTTGACCCGACCGATACTTGTACGCAACACCGCACGCCCCTGAGCGCGTCGCGTCACGTTCGCGCCTTGCGGCGCGGGCATTCTGGCGCTCGGGTGCGACGGTCCGGTGCTCCGGACCGCCCCGCTGACCGCTGTCGCGCAACCGCGCGCCGCGCACAAGAGACTGACGAGCCATGCCACGTTTTGCCCATATCTTCGAAGCCGCCGCCGATACCCTGAACGCCTACTATCAGGCCGTCGCCGAGGTCAATATCGACAGCTTGATGGGCCTGTGGATCGATGAAGAGTTCGTCAGCTGCATCTGGGCCGACGGCTCCCACCTGCACGGCCTCGACAGCATTCGCGCCGGCTTGCAGATCCAGCTCGAAGCCGCACCCGTTTCGATCGAGCCGCTCGACATCCGCGTGTACGACAGTCTCGGCACCGTCGTGTACGCGATTGCCGAAGCGCATCGTCCGGCCGACCCGACCGCCACGCCCGCGATGGTCTTCACCACTTACGTGATGGTCCACGAGCGCGGCGAGTGGCGCATCGCGCACATTCACGCAAGCCCGATGCCGAACGAGGCCGCCAGCCAGTTCGCCACCAAGATGCGGCATGGCCAGGGCTCGCTGCACTGACGCGCGGCTCGAGCTCAGATTCAGGTTCGCGCTTTACTTATTCGCTCCAACGCCGGCATGAGTTCGACGCACGATAAATCCGTTTCCTCCGGCACGGGCCGCCCCACGGTCGCGGCCGCCGTCGAGGCCACCGTCGAGCTGCTCTACCGCGCCCCGCTCTGGCTGCCGAACCGGCACGCGCAAACCATCGTGCCGTCGTTGTTCGCGCGCCGTCCGGCGGTGTCGTTTCGGCGCGAGCGCTGGGACACGCCGGACGGCGACTTCATCGATCTCGACTGGGTCGTGCATGACGGCCAGTCCTCATCGTCGTCGCTCGCGCCAGACGCCGCGACCAGGATTCCCGCCGCCGACGCCCCGCTCTTCGTGCTGTTTCACGGGCTCGAAGGCAGCTCGGGATCGCACTATGCAGTCAGCTTGATGGCGGCCGCGCGCGACTACGGCTGGCACGGCGTCGTGCCGCACTTTCGCAGTTGCAGCGGCACGTTGAATCGCTTGCCGCGCTTTTATCACCTCGCCGACAGCGACGAAGTCGATTGGGTGCTGCGCCGCTTGCGCGCCGCGCATCGTGGGCCGGTCGTCGCGGCGGGCGTGTCGCTCGGCGGCAATGTGCTGCTGCGCTGGCTCGGCGAGCGGCGCGACGAAGCGGCGTCCGTGGTCGCGGCGGCCGCCGCGATTTCGACGCCGATCGACGTGCATGCCGGCGGCCGCGCGTTGTCGCAGGGCTTCGGCCTCATCTACACGCGCAGTTTTCTGAAGACGCTCAAGCAGAAGGCCGGGCAGAAGCTGGTCCAGTTCCCGGGCCTGTTCGACCGCGACGCGATGCTGGCGAGCCGCACAATGTACGAGTTCGACAACGTGGTGACCGCGCCGCTGCACGGCTTTCGCAATACCGACGAGTATTGGAGCACGGCGACCACGCGCCCGCTCCTGCCGCACATTCAGGTGCCGACGCTGGTCCTGAACGCGCGCAACGACCCGTTCCTGCCGGCCGAGGCGTTGCCGTCGCGGCACGAAGTGTCGGCGGCAGTGGAACTCGACCAACCGAGGCACGGCGGCCACGCCGGCTTCATGACCGGGCCGTTTCCGGGCCGCATCGACTGGCTGTCGCGGCGCGTGTTCGGCTACCTGGAGCGACACGTCGATCATGGATGACATCGTCAGGCAGGCTCTGGCCAAGTGGCCGAACGTTCCGAGTTGCACCGGGTGGCTGATGCTGGACCGGCGCGGCAACTGGCGCATGCGCGACGATGCCGCCCAGGCGAGCGGTGCGCCGGGCGAGCCGATCCGCCATGAGGCGCTGCTCGGGTTCATCAACCGGAACTACGACGCCGACGAACGCGGCCAGTGGTTTTTCCAGAACGGCCCGCAGCGGGTGTATGTCGAACTGGGTTATACGCCGTGGGTGGTGCGACTGTCAGCCGGCGCCGATGGGGCGCTCGCGCTGCAGGATCAGGCCGGCGGCACTTTCGAGCCCGCTGCTGTGTTTGTCGATGAAGAAGGCGGGATTCTGTTTGCGGACAACTCGGCTCACACAAGAGTCGCTGTTTTGCACGATCACGATCTGCAGGTCTTCTCCGATCATGCGACGCTCGCCGACGATTCGATGAGCGGCGACCTCCACTGGAACAACCGGCGAGCGTTGCCGCTGCAACCGATGCGGCGCGCCGAAGTTGCCACGCGTTTCGGTTTCGTGCCGAGTCCGGCCGCGAACATCTAGGGCTTTGTCGCGCGCACGGCGTTCAGCCTCGGCGCGCCCACTCGTCGGGCCCACTCGTCGGGCCCGGTTAGCCCACAGCAGCCTCAACTCTTCTCGTCGAGCCGCTCCTCCTTGTAGCGGTTTTCCATTTCGTGCAGGCGCGCGTCGACGGTCGCGAGATCGTAATAGCCGATCGACTTCAAATCGCGCGCGTCCTTCAGTTGCCGGATCGCCGACGGCCACGCCCCTTCCAGCGCGAATTTTTCCGCCATCGCCCGATGCTGCGTCAGCGCGTCGCCGCTGCCCGCGCTCGCCTGCGCGAGATACAGCCACCAGGCCGGCTGATCCGGATGGGCGCGCGTCTCCTTCTGCGCGAGCGCCTGCGCATCGGCGAACCGCCGCAAGGTCAGCAAGGTGCGGATGTGCATGTCGATCGCGGCATTCGACTGCGGCCAACGCTGCTGCGCAAACTCCGCGAGACGCGCGGCTTCATCGTTGCGCCCCGCGCGCCGTGCAATGTCGGCGGCAAGCACGTCGAGGCTCGGCGAGCTGCGCGCGGGCTCGCCCCCGCTACGCTCGCCGGTCGCGAACGTCGCACGGGAAGTCGCGAGCGACGCCGCCGCCTCGTCGTAACGTTCGAGCAGCAGCTGACCATACGCGATCCCGTACCAGTTCGCCGCGACGTTGAGCGCCGTGCGGTCGTCGATTTCGGAGCGCAAGCGCGAAATCTCATCTGCGTACTCGCTGCGCGAGCGGTCCTGCAGCATACGCGCACGCGCGCGCACGAAGCCGTATTCGGGCGCCTGATGCGGCTGCCGGTACGGCGCGCGGCGCGCGCGGTCCTCCATGTCGGCGATCCGTTCGCCGGTCAGTGGGTGCGTGCGCGCGTAGGCCGGGACGCCCGTGTCGTTCATCGCCGCGCGGTCGAGCCGGCCGAAGAAGGTAGCCATCGCGTACGGGTCATAGCCCGCGCCGGCCAGCAGCAGAAAGCCGACGCGGTCCGCCTCCTGCTCGGCCGAGCGCGAGAAGCGCAACTGATTGTCGACCGCGTAAGCCTGGCCGCCGACCGCAATCGCGCTTCCCAGGTCGCCGCTATGCGCGAGCACGCCCGCCAGCACGCCGAACAATATGCCGGCGAGCGCGGCGTAGGTGCTGTGCTCGCCGGCCGAGATCATCCGCGAGATGTGCCGTTGCAGCACGTGGCCCATTTCGTGGCCGAGCACCGACGCCAGCTCGGACTCGGTCTGGGTCGCCGCGATCAGACCGGTGTTCACGCCGATGAAGCCGCCGGGCAACGAGAATGCGTTGATCTGCGCGTCGCGCACCGCGAACAGATCGAAGTCCGGCCGATAGCCGCCGATGTACAGCGCGCTCGCCGCCGCGGCGAGTTTGGCGGACACCGAATTCAGATAGTCGCGCACCAGCCAGTCGTCGAGATAGTCGGGGTCACGGCGCACTTCGCGCATCACGCGCTCGCCGAGCTTGCGCTCGGCTTGCGGCGTCAGCGAACCCGAACCGCCGTTGCCGAGGTCGGGCAATTGCTGGGTGACGATCGGCGTGCGCCAGTCGCTGTTCGTGCCGGAGCGTCCGGACAGGCGGCTCTGCGCGCCGCCGTATACGCCGAACACGCCTTGCGCGATGTCGGGCGGCACGACCGGGTCGGCAAAGGCGTCCGACGGCCCGCTGACCAGCGGCGACTCGGCCGGCTGCATGTTGAGCGCGACGCTCGTGCCGGCATGCGATTGCGCGAACGCGCCCGGCGGCGCCGCGAGCGCGACAGACAACAACGCTGCAAGAAACCGTTTCGGACGCATCGCGAGGTCGGTGACGAAGTCGGAAAGCGACGCCCGCGGCTCGGACTAAGATAGCGGGCACAGGACAATTGTAATCAGTCGCCGCGGCGAAGCGGATGGCTGCGCCACACTGTTATTGCATTGCTACCGCACTGCTATGATAGGCGCCCTCTGAAGGAACCCAACATGCCTGAACTCACTCATTTCGACGCCGCCGGCCAGGCGCATATGGTAGACGTCGGCGGCAAGAAGGAGACCAAGCGCATTGCCGTTGCGCGCGGCTCGATCCGCATGCTGCCGGACACCTTCGCGCTGATCCGCGACGGCAACGCCAAGAAGGGCGACGTGATCGGCATTGCGCGCATTGCGGCGATTCAAGGCTCGAAGCGCACCGCCGACCTGATCCCGCTCTGCCATCCGCTCGCGCTGACGCGCGTCAAAGTGGATTTCGAACTCGACGACACGCTGCCCGGCGTGCACTGCACGGTTCAGGTCGAAACGCTCGGCCGAACGGGCGTGGAGATGGAAGCGCTGACCGCCGTGCAAGTGGGACTGCTGACGGTGTACGACATGTGCAAGGCGGTGGATCGGGGGATGACCATCACCGATGTGAAGGTGTTGGAGAAGCACGGGGGGAAATCGGGCGATTGGGTGGCGGACCAGGCGGGGCTCGACAAGCCTGCGCAAGACTGACGCAGTGCGCGCCCGACAATCTTGCCTTCTTTGTCGCCGATCAGATAGTGCTCGCGGCGAAGCTGCCGGAGGCTATGACACGAATGCGGACGCTTTCCTGATCGCTTCGCGCACGCGTGGGACCTGGGCGGCACCAGGTCATTCGATGCCCCCGTGATGCCCTCGGTGCTGATCGCACACGGCGCAGCGGACCCGCAACATCCGCATACGAACGGCATTCGATTCTCGTCGATCTACGGGACCACAAACCCTGCTACAACGAGTGCCGCCGACGCAATCGCCGCGTTGTCCGTCGATGACGACACGGTGGCCGAGCTTCCCGATGGCCGCCGGCTTCGCTTGCATCACGGTGCACTCGACAATGGCGTCGATCCAGAAGGCACGTGCCGAGTCGCCACCGATGCCACCGATCAATGGCGCGCCGTGGGCGTCAATCACTCTTCGTCGCTGTCGTCGTCCTGGTTCACGTCGGACCGCGGCAGGCCGTAGCGCTTGACCAGTTCCGCCTTGAAGCCGGCCAGCGACTTCTGCTCATCGGTCAGTTCGTACAGATAGCTCAACTGCGACGGCCAGTCCTTCAACTCCTCCGCGAAAATCCTCAGGCGCTCGACGGTGTCGAGCGCCGCCGCCGTATCCCCGCTCAGCGCCTGCAACACCGCATAGCGGCGCAACACGGTTTCGCCCGGCAGCAGCGCGATAGCCTGCTTGTGCATCGCGAGCTTGTGTTGCAGGTCCATCGAATTCATCGGCTGCAGCGTTGCGAGACCGTATTCGCCCCAAGCCTGGAACAGGAACGACGGATTCGCCGTGTATTCCTCGGCAGGCCGCGCGCCGTAGTACAGCACCTCGGCGCGTGCGTAATCGCGATACACCGGATACAGCGCGGCCAGCCCGCCGAACACCACCACCGCAAACGCGCCGAACGACAGCCGCCCCGGCACGAGACGCAACGGCCGCGTTTCCAGCAAGCCGAACACGAACATCGCCGGCAACAGGAAGAACATGTACTGCTGCGGATATTCGACCAGCGCGTGCATCGTCAGCACGCCGATCAACGCGATGCCGAACACGCGCCCCGCGCTTTGCGGGGCGCGCACCACGCGCACGAGCCACGCGACCAGCCCGATGAGCACGATCGCAACGCCGATCAAACCGGTCTTCGCGAGCAGGTCGATGAAGATGTCGTGCGAATTGTTGGCGATCTCGACACCGCCGAGCGTCTTCACCAGCTCAAACTGGTAGCTCGGAAATTCGCCCCAGCCGACGCCCAGCAGTGGATGCGTTCTGAACATCGTCCAGCCGTACTTCCACAGCGCGAGGCGCGGCGCGATCTGGCCGGCGTCCTTGAAGCGGTCGGCCGCCGACTGGCCAAGCTCCAGGTGATAGTGCACATTGGCCCAGCGGATCAGCGCATTGACCACGAAGAACAGCACCGCCAACGCGATCGGGATGAGCCACTCGTGGTTGCTGCGGCGAAGCAGTGGTTCGTTGCGAGTCTGCGCGAACGCCATCCAGAAACCCGCGACGACGATCACGCCCATTTGCAGCCACGGACCGCGCGACACGGTCAGCGCCAGCCCGACCGCGAAGATCGTCGATATGAGCAGCCAGATGCCGATGGCGAGCCGCCGTGTCTGCACGAGGAACAATGCGCCCGCCATCGCGAACGCGATGTAGGTGGCGAGGTGGTTCGCCTGAGCCATGTTGCCGAACGGCCGGCGCTCGACCGTCACGTTATACGCGACGACGAACGGCGAAACGCGCGTCTCCAGGTGAAAGAGCTGGATCACCTGGCTGAACACCGCAAACAGGCCGCCGACGATCAGCGCCCCCGCCGCCCAGCGCAACGCTGTTTCGTCGAGCTTGGCGCGTGTGAAACCGTAGCCGGCATGCGTCGCCATCCATGCCGCCAGCAGAAAACCGCCGCCGAGCCAGTTCATCGACGGCTGCGCGACGGGCAGCACGACCGACTGCGCGACCAGCACCACGCCGAACAGCAACGGCACCAGCGCGACCGTCGGCGATGCGAACGTGATGCGCGGCTTCGCGGTCGCCATCAGCAGCACGATACCCGCGCCGGTCAGCAGATGAAGCGCGAGCGCGGTGAATTCAGCGTAGAAGGTCGGAATCGGGTACGTATGGTTGGCAACTGCATAAGGCAGCACCAACGCGAGAGACAGCAAAGCGAGAGACAGGTAGCGTGCAAATGGGGAAGGCATCGAGTAACCGGAGGGCGTCAGGTAGGGTAGCCCCCCTTCCTTGCGGAAGAGGGGCCCCCTAAGAACCGTACGTGCGAGTTTCCCCGCATACGGCTCAAGCCTACATATTTCTTTTACAAAGCCCCGTCAGTGCAACGACGGAGCCGGCTTAGTTACCACAAGTTTACCAACGTGTACCTGCCGGTGGCAGTCGGGGTGCAGCAAAACCCTGTTGGACAGAGAGTCGGTCCCGCCATGCATCCGATATTCCAGATGATGGTCGTGCCAACTGGTCTCGTTCGTCAGAGCCCAGCCACAGTGCGCGCACATCCCGCCCTGTGATTTGTACAGCGCCACCCATTGCTTGCGATAGCGCATTGAATACTCCATGCGATCCTGCCGCAATTGCTCGCTGTACTGCTCCCACAATGGATCAAAAGGATTGAATTCCCCTTTGACCTTCCTGTGGCGCCTGATGTCCGTACCGCTGATCTGGTACAGCTCAAGCAAACCCTTGCTGCCGTCCTCTTGAACTACGGGAGCGGCGAACACCCAATGCCGATTGCCGATCGAGTGAAAGTACTTCCGTTTCACCCACTCCGCGTTCTTGTTTGGATGCCTCCGCTTCGACCACCGCCAGAGCCTGTAAAACACCAACGACTCCATGCGGCTATACGCCTGCTTGGCTACTACAGGGCTGTGATATTGCGCCCAGCCTCGTAGCATCGGATTCAGCAATCGGATTAACTCCTCCTGCTTCACCGCTTTGTGACCGCTGATCGTATCCGCCACCTTGCGATAGAACGTCTGCACGTTCTTCCTGCTCGGCTTGATAAGTAGCGTCCCCGAGTACTTACGGAAATTCCACCCAAGGAAATCAAAGCCTTCGTCAATGCGGACGATCCGGGTTTTCTCCTCCGATAGTTGCAGTCCCCGTGTTTCAAGGAAGGCGTCTATCCAAGGCCGGACTTCCTGTTCCAGCACCTCTTTCGAGTCGCCGGTGATAACGAAGTCGTCCGCGTATCGCACCACATTTACTTTCAGCTTCTTCGCTTTCCCGATCCCAAATTTCGCACCAAGGTGCGCAATCAGTTCACGTTCCAGCCCGTTCAGCGTCACGTTTGCCAGCGTCGGGGAAATGATGCCTCCCTGCGGCGTACCGGCCTCCGTCGCCTGTAGCTGCCCTTTGTAAATCAGGCCAGCCTTCAGCCATTTGCGGAGGATCACGCTGTCCATCGGGACATGGTTTTCCAGCCACTTATGGTTGATGTGGTCAAAGCATCCCTTGATATCCGCCTCAAGTACCCATTGCGCTGAACTGCGACGGGCCATGACAACGAAAATTTGAGACATGGCATCAGCCGTCGAACGGTTGAGCCTGAACCCATAGGAGTTCGGGTCACTCGTCGACTCTGCTACCGGCTCCAAACCCAGCAGATACAAGGCCTGCATCGCCCTGTCCCGCATGGTGGGAATGCCCAGAGGGCGCTCCTTCCCATTGGCCTTGGGGATAAAGACCCTCCGTAAAGGCAGAGGCTTATATCCATGCCGCTTCAACCTGCCGACAGCAAGCCATCGGCTTTCAGGCGAGTCCCATAGCTCGCGATCGACTCCAGCCGTTCGCGCACCCTGGTTCTGCGTAACACGTCGCACCGCATACAGCTTTGCGGACAACGTGCGGGTCAGCATCCGTTGCAAGGCTTTCACCCTGCGCCAGTTACCTTCCCGCGTCGCCTTCGCAATTCGAATCTGCATCCCTCTCACGTTCCGCTCAACTCGACGCCAATCGATGGCGTGCCAATTGTCCGGCGCGTGGGAAAGCGCAGATCCGGTCTTTCGACCAGATACTTTCATGCTGCTCTCCTACCTTGGATTAGATCCCCGGCAGAAGGCGCATCTCCCCCAGCGGGGAAGACACACCCCGCTGGGGAACAACAGACACCTCAATATGAGCGCATGCACTCACATCTCGGACAAACTCCTCAATACGGGCGCATGCGCCTGTATCTAACCAAGTGACAGAGGGTAGTCAGCCGTCTTGCGACGGTAGACCAGACGGAAGTCTGCCCGCTTTCGCGTGGGGTGATGTTCCAACCCCTATCCGGACCGTTACAGCCCGACCTTCGCTTTTTCCGTCCTCCTATACCTGCACAATCAACAGCGTCCCTTACGGTTCGCTTGCCAGCCTGACTGCGCTGGCAACCATACAGGCTTACCACGTTCCCGGCATGTCACACGACTGACGTAGGTTCTGCCTCTTCCCCGGTGGCTAGGTGACGACGTAATCCGACGGTTGAGCGGATTAACCAGCCACGTACCTTTTGGTTAGAGCCCAATGTTCAAGCAGCTTTGGCTCCTCAGTGCTTACGAGGTTTATCAGCAGTTCACTTACGTTAACCCTATCAGCCAGCCTAGCTCCTCAACCCCCTTGCTGCTGGGAGTATCCAGATCGCTCCTCGCGGAATCGATCTGCCCGAAACATCCGAGGGCTACATTGTCAGAAGAGCTTCACACCCCACCGTTACCAGTGACGCATGTCTTCTTAGGCTACTGCTGGTCGTACAGCAGGTTCACTATCCTCGCCGTACAACTGACGAGGCCAAACAATGACACACCGAGCTTTCGCTCGTAT
Source organism: Paraburkholderia panacisoli (assembly GCF_008369935.1). Classification (GTDB taxonomy): domain Bacteria; phylum Pseudomonadota; class Gammaproteobacteria; order Burkholderiales; family Burkholderiaceae; genus Paraburkholderia; species Paraburkholderia panacisoli. The sequence continues at coordinate 155,073 of NZ_VTUZ01000014.1, forward strand.
CGGTTCGCGAATCCATTGCCGCTGACGGCGCAGGAATTACATACATCACTCCACCCTGTCGGCGGAGGTGAAGCCGCTGACGGGGCGGAACCTGACGGTAATCAGGTCAATGCAATGCGAGTTCTCGGAGAATGTGCTCTACCGAGACTCGTATGAACGAGACCCGGCAAACCTCTACCGGCTCTCGCTTCGCTAAAAGAGATACCCCGCTTCTGAGCAGTTGCGTCGAGGGACTCACGCCCCTTCCGGATGCTCCACGTGATATCTTCGCGACCGGTTAGGCTCATACCGACGCCTCCTTTGCCGCTAGTCGATGCCCCTTACGTTGGGGCTACCCGGACACGAGCATGCGTGTCGCACCAACCGGCGCACTATACAAAAAATTCCTTCCGCTGTGCGCCGGCTGGCCGAAATAGGCCAGAAATCAGCCTTTTACGTTCACTGTGCGGGTGAATGGCGACTAGTGTGCCCACTTGTGGCGCTCAGTCACACGCTAATCACGCATTCGGTCACGAACGGCATTCCGGCGGCGCCAGATTCGACGCCAGGGTGGGTGCATCCACAGGGGCAGGCCCCGCGCCCGGCGCAGGCAATGAAGATGCCGTTTTGCCGCCAGCGAAACATTCCCACGTCAGCGCGCCGGCCTGCACCGAGTCCTTGCTCAAGGCGACGCGCGCGGTCGGCGCGTCCGCATTGTCGGGCACCGAGGGCACCAATGTCAGCGTGTTCGAACCGGCCGGCGCGACGCGCGTGGTGAAGGCGATCGTGATCTGGCCGGTGTCGTCGTCGACCCGGATCGACTCGACGTTGCGGGTCGCGGGCGGCGACGCGTAGCCGCCGCTGAACGCATTGCCGCTCGCGGCGTTTTCGGCCACCGCGAGCCGCGCGGACGAGGCGAGCGACAGCCCTTCGCCGACCCGGCTGCGCGCCAGATAGTCCTGATACGCGGGAATCGCATAGGCCGCGATCACGCCGACGATCGCCAGCACGATCATCAATTCGATCAGCGTGAAGCCGACGCCGAAACGACGGCAGACGCTCGCGAGCCGCGTGGACCAGCTCGCGCGTCTGGACGCGCAACGCGTTGAAAGCGTGGAATGGGAATAAGGGGGATATGGCAGGGTAACGATCATCGGCAGGCTCCTGAAACGAAAAACGCCTGCCCCACGGATCGGGGACAGGCGTTTCAATCGTAGCCAGCGACGCTCGCGGCTGACAGTCAGCCGAATGGCTAACGTTGCGTTGATTGCGAGCCGTTGCGCCGATACGGCGGCGCGTTCCAGTGCCACGGCGACGCGCGCGCGTGCCGCCGTGGCACCGTGCGCCTCACACCGTCGCGCGACTGGCGTTGCGGCGCTTCAACAGATACCCGAGGATCACGACGAACAGCGCCCCCGCGACGCTCATTCCGTATTCGGCGGCAGGCGTGTCTAGGATAGGCCAGCGGTCGCCGGCCGGGTCGTTGATGATCAGACCGCCCGCGATCCAGCCCAGCAACCCGGCGCCGAGCACGATGACGATCGGGAAGCGGTCGAGCAGCTTGAGGACCAACTGACTGCCCCACACGATCAGCGGAATGCTCACCACCAGGCCGAATATCACCAGCGCGAGGCGATGCTCCTGATCGGCGGCTTCGGCGGCGCCCGCAATCGCGATCACGTTGTCGAGGCTCATCACCGCGTCGGCGACGACGATGGTCTTGATTGCCGACATCAGCTTGTCGGCCGGCTTGATGTTCTCGTGCACGTCATGCGCCGGCGCCATCAGGCGCACGCCGATCCACAGCAGCAGCAGGCCGCCCGTGAACTTCAGCAACGGTACATCGAGCAGCACGACGGCGAACGCGATCAGCGCCACGCGCAGCACGATCGCGCCGGCCGTGCCCCACAGCACGCCGCGGATGCGCTGTGAGGGCGGCAGATTGCGGCAGGCCAGCGCGATCACGACAGCGTTATCGCCACCCAGCAGGATGTCGATCACGATGATCTGGAAGACCGCGCCCCAATGGAGGGTGGCGAAGAATTCGAGCATGACTGAAAGAATAAGAAAAAATCTGACGCACGGACAAAAAAAGCGGGGGAGTCTAAAACTCCCCCGCTTTTCAGGACCGCTCGCTCACGAAAGGACTTCGTAAGCGTAACAAAAATCGCGCCGCAACAGCACGCGAATTTCGATTTACAGCATGGCCTTCAGAAGACGCGCCATTTCCGACGGGTTCTTCGTGACCTTGATACCGCATGCGTCCATGATTTCCAGCTTCGCTTCAGCCGTATCCGCACCGCCCGAGATCAGCGCGCCAGCATGGCCCATGCGCTTGCCCGGAGGCGCCGTGACGCCGGCGATGAAGCCAACCACCGGCTTCTTCATGTTGCCCTTGATCCACTCGGCAGCGTTCGCTTCGTCCGGACCGCCGATTTCGCCGATCATGATGACGGCGTCCGTATCCGGATCGTCGTTGAACATCTTCATCACGTCGATGTGCTTCAGACCGTTGATCGGGTCGCCGCCGATACCGACTGCCGACGACTGGCCGAGGCCGATCGCCGTCAACTGGCCGACTGCTTCATACGTCAGCGTGCCCGAACGCGACACGACGCCGATGCGGCCCTTGCGGTGGATGTGACCCGGCATGATGCCGATCTTCAGTTCGTCCGGCGTGATCGTGCCCGGGCAGTTCGGTCCGAGCAGCAGCGTCTTGCGGTTTTCGCGACGCATACGGTCCTTGATCTCGATCATGTCACGGACGGGAATGCCTTCCGTGATACAGATCGCCAGATCCAGGTCGGCTTCGACGGCTTCCCAGATTGCCGCAGCAGCGCCTGCCGGCGGAACGTAAATCACCGACACGGTCGCGCCCGTTTCAGCCTTGGCTTCAGCGACGCTAGCGTAGATAGGAATGCCTTCGAAATCTTCGCCGGCCCGCTTCGGGTTCACGCCTGCAACGTACGCTTCGCGGCCGTTTGCATATTCACGGCAAGCACGCGTGTGGAACTGACCGGTCTTGCCGGTGATGCCCTGCGTGATGACCTTGGTGTCTTTGTTAATCAGAATCGACATGTATTGACCTCTGTTCGTTTGGCGTCGTGCGGTGGCGCCACGGGGCGCAGTATTGCGCGCCCGCGTCGCTCGCGCGCCGCCATTCGTAATCCTGGTTAATCCTGGCAAAAGCCGCTGTGGACTTGGCTTACGCCTTGCCCGAAGCGGCCGCGACGACCTTCTGAGCCGCTTCTTCCATGCTGTCCGCCGCGATGATCGGCAGACCGGATTCAGCGAGCATCTTCTTGCCCAGGTCTTCGTTCGTGCCCTTCATGCGGACCACGAGCGGCACCTTCAGCGACACGGCCTTCGACGCCGCGATCACGCCTTCCGCGATCACGTCGCAGCGCATGATGCCGCCGAAAATGTTGACCAGAATCGCGGTCAGGTTCGGGTTCTTCAGCATGATCTTGAACGCTTCCGTGACCTTCTCGGTCGTGGCGCCACCGCCCACGTCGAGGAAGTTCGCCGGTTCGCCGCCGAACAGCTTGATGGTGTCCATCGTTGCCATTGCGAGGCCAGCGCCATTCACGAGGCAGCCAATGTTGCCGTCGAGCGAGATGTACGCGAGGTCGAACTTCGACGCTTCGACTTCAGCCGGATCTTCTTCGTCCAGATCGCGGTACGCGACGATTTCCGGGTGACGGAACAGTGCGTTCGAATCGAAGTTGAACTTGGCGTCCAGCGCGATGACCTTGCCGTCGCCGGTCAGGATCAGCGGGTTGATTTCGGCCAGCGATGCGTCGGTTTCCCAGAATGCCTTGTACAGGCCTTGCAGGATCGCGCGCGCTTGCGGGATCGAAGCGTCGGGCACGCCGATTTTCTTCGCGAGGTCGTCAGCTTCAGCGTCCTTCAGGCCGGTCGACGGGTCGACCGCAACCTTGTGGATCAGCTCAGGCGTCTTTTCCGCGACTTCTTCGACGTCCATGCCGCCTTCGCTCGACGCCATCACGACGATCTTCTGCGAAACGCGATCGATCACGAGGCCGACATACAGTTCCTTCTTGATGTCAGCGCCTTCTTCGATCAGAAGGCGGTTCACCTTCTGGCCTTCCGGACCGGTCTGGTGCGTGACGAGCTGCATGCCGAGGATCTGGTTCGAGTATTCGCGAACCTGTTCCAGCGACTTGGCGACCTTCACGCCGCCGCCCTTGCCACGGCCACCCGCGTGGATCTGAGCCTTCACGACCCATACCGGGCCGCCGAGCTCTTCCGCGGCCTTGACCGCATCATCCACCGAGAAGACCGGCTTGCCGCGCGGTACCGCGACGCCGAATTTCCGCAGGATTTCCTTACCCTGGTACTCGTGAATCTTCATGCGTGATTCCCTTCAGTCTGAGAGTTGGATTGAACTTCGTTTCCGCTGCCGTCGTTCATGCCGGACGCGTTGCCGCCCTCGCCTGTTCGGCGGACTGCCCCGTCGCCGCCTGACGGCGCCGCGCGACCCGCTGAATGCGGTGCGTGGCCATACCAGCGCGGATAAAACTGTTGCACCGCCTCGCCGTCGAAACGCAGCGCGTGGCAGCGTCCCAGCTGGAATGGCGGTTTGTCGTTGGAATGCTCGCCTGTGCTGTTAGACGATTCGTCTCCTGAACTCGCGCTCGCGCCCGGCGTGCCGTCATTGGTGTTCCACACGTCGCCGGCGAATGCCTGAATGGCGACCGTCGGCAGGATTGCGCACAGCTCGGTGAGATGCGTGCAACCAGCCGTGCCGCCCAGCAAACGGGCGACATCGCGACGGAAGTTGTTGAACAGATTGAGCCCGATGAGGGCACGGTAGGCGGGATTGCTGACTTGGCACAAACCAGGATACGGCACCCAGTCGGACGACGCCTCGGCGTCGACGACATTGAGCGTGCGATCGATGGTGATGCGAAGCCAGAGTTCATGGATCGGCTGACCATTGGGCCGGACGCCCGACGCAAGCACCACGTCACGTGGTTTTTCGTCGGTCAAGCACGCTTCCACATCCCACAGGCCATCTGCTCGCTCATAGGCTTCCGCTCTGATTGCGCGACGATGGCGCAACTGACGGGACACTGGCGGTGAAAGCGGCATGCGGGAAGGAAAGGCCGGATTGGAAAACCCTCGAATTTTAGCATACTGGGTATTTGAGACAGGTTGGAATGCGCACGGGTGATCGGGCGCCCCTGAGCGCGCCGCGGACGTTGCGCCGCTAATCGCCGCTCCATGTCTCGTCGATGCCTTTGAGGATTTTGCCGATCGTCGCGCCGGAGAAACCACGCGATGCCAGAAAGCGCGCCTGCTTCGCCCGCTCGGCCGGCGTTTCGGGAAGCTGACCGAATTTTTTGCGCCAGATGGCTTGAGCGCGCGTGAGTTCGGTTTCACGCAATTGCGCGCTGGCCTCTTCGACGAGCGTCTGATCGACCGCATGCTGCTTCAGTTCGCCGATGATCCGGCTCGTGCCCAGTCGCGACGAGCGCCGGTGAATCAGACTTTCCGCGAAACGCGAGTCCGATAGCCAGTTCTCGGCTTCCAGTGCGTCGAGCACCGTGTCCAGCGACTCGGTTTCCTCGACGAATGGCTTCAGTTTGCGCGCGAGTTCGGCGCGACTGTATTCGCGGCGAGATAGATAGCCGAGCGCGCGTCCTTTGAGGGAACGTGCGGGGCGTTGGGACTTTTTGGCTTCGTCCTGCCCTGGCTTCGCTTCGCCGGGCGTGCGACGCGAACGGGTGTAGGTGGTCTCGGAAGGATCCGAGGCGGCAAGCGCAGGGGATTCAGACGGTGCGCGCTGCGGGCCACGGCCCGCAGCGCGATCGTGTGATTCGAACGATTCGAACGAATCGTCGTCTTCGTCACGCGGGCCGCCCGAGTGGCGTCCGGCAGCATCGGACAACGGCCGGCCCTTGCGTATCACTTGAGGGTTACTCTTCTTCGTCCGCGACTTCTGCGCCTGCGCCGGTCACTGCCTCGGCCATTGCGTTGACGCCCAGCGATTCGCGGATACGGTTTTCGATCTCACGAGCGATGTCCGGATTCTCACGCAGGAACTCACGCGCGTTGTCCTTGCCCTGACCGATCCGTTCGCCGCTATAGCTGTACCACGCACCGGCCTTGTCGACGATCTTAGCCTGCACGCCCAGGTCGATGATTTCGCCCTGACGCGAAATACCTTCGCCGTACAGAATGTCGAAAATCGCTTCGCGGAACGGTGGCGACACCTTGTTCTTGACGACCTTCACGCGCGTTTCATTGCCGATCACTTCGTCGTTCTTCTTGATCGAACCGATGCGTCGAATGTCCAGACGCACCGACGCGTAGAACTTCAGCGCGTTGCCGCCCGTAGTGGTTTCCGGGTTGCCGAACATCACGCCGATCTTCATGCGGATCTGGTTGATGAAGATCACGAGACAGTTCGTGCGCTTGATCGTGCCGGTGAGCTTGCGCAGCGCCTGCGACATCAGACGCGCTTGCAGACCCGGCAGCGAGTCGCCCATTTCGCCTTCGATTTCAGCCTTCGGCACGAGCGCCGCGACCGAGTCGATCACGATCATGTCGATCGAGCCCGAGCGCACCAGGGCGTCGGCGATTTCGAGCGCCTGTTCGCCGGTGTCCGGCTGCGAAACCAGCAGGTCGTTCACGTTCACGCCGAGCTTGCCCGCGTACTGGATGTCCAGCGCGTGTTCCGCGTCGATAAACGCCGCCGTGCCGCCGATCTTCTGCATTTCAGCGATGACTTGCAGCGTCAACGTGGTTTTACCGGACGATTCCGGGCCGTAAATTTCGACCACACGGCCACGCGGCAAACCGCCGACGCCCAGTGCGATGTCGAGGCCCAGTGATCCGGTTGAGACCACCTGGATGTCTTCGACTACCTCACCCGCGCCGAGCCGCATGACCGACCCTTTGCCGAACTGCTTTTCGATCTGCGCGAGCGCGGCAGCCAGCGCCTTGCTCTTTTCAGCAGTCAGTCCAGCCGAGCCTTTCTTGCTTTCTTCCATGAATCGTCCTTTGCTATGATGAACGGCGTCTGAGGCAGATGTACCGTCCACTTTTAGCGGACAGCACACGAAACCCAGACACTGTATAAAAAAACAGTAGTTTTGGCAAGCGCGATTCGCATGCGAACGCGCATTTTTACCGTCGCGCTGCCCAAACCACCCACAATAATTTTCGGAGACCGCTGTGCGCCGGAGACATCCTCGGTGCCGGCAAGGCCAGGTTGGCGCATCATGCGAATTCTGATTGCCGAAGACGACAGCATACTCGCGGACGGTCTGGTTCGATCACTCCGCCAATCGGCCTATGCGGTCGATCACGTGAAGAGCGGCGTGGAAGCCGATACCGCGCTGTCAATGCAGACGTTCGACCTATTGATCCTCGATCTGGGCCTGCCGCGCATGTCCGGACTCGAGGTGCTGCGCCGCCTGCGCGCGCGCAATTCCAACCTGCCTGTGTTGATCCTGACCGCCGCGGACAGCGTCGACGAACGCGTCAAAGGTCTCGACCTCGGCGCCGACGACTACATGGCCAAACCCTTCGCGCTGAACGAGCTCGAAGCCCGCGTGCGCGCGCTGACCCGCCGCGGCGCGGGCGGCGGCCCCACGGTCGTGCGGCATGGCTCGCTGTCGTTCGACCAGGTCGGCCGGATTGCCTATGTGAACGACCAGGTGATCGACCTGTCGGCGCGCGAACTCGGTTTGCTCGAAGTGCTGCTGCAAAGGATCGGCCGGCTGGTGTCGAAGGAACAGCTCGTCGATCATCTGTGCGAATGGGGCGAGGAAGTCAGCAACAACGCGATCGAGGTCTACGTGCACCGCCTGCGCAAAAAGATCGAGCCGAGCGGCGTGCGCATCATCACCGTGCGCGGCCTCGGCTACTGCCTCGAAAAGGCGGCCTCGCCCTCGACCGCAAGTGCGAATGCAAGCGCGGCCGCCCCGCCCGCTCCCGCCGAGCCCGACCCGCCCGCCTCGCCGCCGTCCGGCGCGATGCCGGCGAGTCATCACTATAAGTAGAGGAAGAGGACGCCCATGTCCGCACGCGCAGATCGCGCCACGGCGCACGCGGCGGACCTCGACGAAGCGCGCGACGAGCGCTACGCCAATCCGTTCGCGCCACCCGACGAAACCGAAGCCACCGCCGAAGCGCGCCCCCGCTCGCTGTTCGGCGAGATTCTCGACTGGATGCTCGCGCCCCTGCTACTGCTCTGGCCGATGAGCCTCGCGGTCACTTATCTGGTTGCCAAGTCGATCGCGAACGGCCCGTTCGACCGCGCGCTCGAAACCGACGCCTACGTGCTCGCCCGCCAGATTCATCCGGTCAATGGCGTGGCGGAGCTGTCGCTGCCCGATTCCACCCGCGACTTTCTGCGCGCCGACAACGTCGACAGCGTGTTCTACCAGGTGCTCGGCACGCGCGGCGAGCTGGTGAGCGGCGAGCACGACATGCCCTTGCCGCATGAAGAGGACCGGCCGCAGCCGGGCATCGTCGAATTCCGCGACGACGTGCTGCGCGGCAACGATATCCGCGTCGCCTACACAACCGTAGAGTTCCCGCAAACGCCGGGCGCGCAGCCCGTGCTGGTGCAGGTCGCCGAAACGCTCGACAAACGCAGCCAGCTTGCCAACGACATCATCAAGGGTGTGATCCTGCCGCAGTTCGTGATCCTGCCGCTCGCGATCCTGCTGGTGTGGTTCGGCCTGTCCCGCGGCCTCGCGCCGCTGCACGCGCTGCAGGCGCACATCCGCGCGCGGCGCCCGGACGATCTGTCGCCGCTCGAGGCGCGCCGCGCACCGCCGGAAATCGAGCCGCTGGTGACTTCCTTCAACGATCTGCTCACGCGGCTCGAACAGAACATGGAGTTGCAGAAGCGTTTCATCGCCGATGCCGCGCATCAGATGAAAACGCCGCTCGCCGGCCTGCGCACCCAGGCCGAGCTGGCGCTGCGTCAGGACGCGTCCGAGGAAGTGCACCGCTCGCTCGAACAGATCGCCACCAGTTCGGAGCACGCCGCGCGGCTCGTCACGCAGTTGCTGGCGCTGGCGCGCGCGGAAAACCGCATGTCGGGACAGATTTTCACGCGGGTCGAGGTGGGCGATGTCGCGCGCAGCGCGGTGCGCGACTGGGTGCAAGCCGCGCTCGCCAAACAGATGGACCTGGGCTATGAGGCGCCCGACGAGCCCGTCGAGGTCGACGGCAATCCGGTGATGCTGCGCGAAATGCTGTCGAACCTGATCGACAACGCGATCCGCTACACGCCGCCGGGCGGGCGCATCACCGTCAGGGTGAGGCACGACGCGGCGGCGCGGCTCGTGCATCTGGAGGTCGAGGACACGGGCCTCGGCATTCCGGTCGCCGAGCGCTCGCGGGTGATCGAGCGGTTCTACCGGATTCTCGGCCGCGAAGGCGACGGCAGCGGCCTGGGACTGGCGATCGTCCGCGAAATTGCGACTATGCACGGCGGCGAGCTGACCATCGACGACAACGTTTATCAGACCTCGCCGCGGCTGGCGGGGACGCTCGTGCGTGTCAGTTTGCGCGTTCCTCAGCGGGACGGGGACTTACCCTAACGCGGCTTGAGCCTCGAAATCATGCAAGCTCTATTTTGAGATAAATTGCGCGCTCTTTGCACTCGGTTAGCACCAAATTGCCGATCTTTGCCAGAATTTGGCCGGCGCCGGGCGCCCCGTCATTTCACCCCGCCACGTCAGTACGCCGTAAGTTTCCACTCCAATAATCCGTTGCACGGGAACGTCTTTGCTAGGCGACCGCGTGCATATCAATATTGGAGACGACATATGGCTACCGTTGGCGGACACATCTCGCCCGTACCGATGACGCGCGAAGAGAAGCGGGTGATCTTCGCTTCGTCGCTAGGTACGGTTTTCGAGTGGTACGACTTTTATCTGGCCGGCTCGCTCGCGGCCTTCATCAGCAAGAGCTTCTTCTCCGGCGTCAATCCGACCGCCGCCTTCATCTTCACGCTGCTCAGTTTTGCCGCCGGCTTCGCGGTCCGTCCGTTCGGCGCGATCGTGTTCGGACGGCTCGGCGACATGGTCGGGCGCAAATACACGTTCCTCATCACGATCGTGATCATGGGCCTGTCGACGTTCCTCGTCGGCTTCCTGCCGGGCTACGCGGCGATCGGCATTGCTTCGCCGGTGATCTTCATCGCGATGCGGATGCTGCAAGGCCTCGCGCTCGGCGGCGAGTACGGCGGCGCCGCGACCTACGTGGCCGAACACGCGCCGCCGGGACGCCGCGGCTTCTACACCGCGTGGATCCAGACCACCGCCACGCTGGGCCTGTTCCTGTCGCTGCTGGTGATTCTCGGCGTGCGCACGGCGATGGGCGAAGACTCGTTCGGCGACTGGGGCTGGCGCATTCCGTTCGTCGCGTCGATCATCCTGCTGGGCGTTTCGGTGTGGATTCGTCTGCAACTGCACGAATCGCCGGTGTTCGAGCGCATCAAGGCCGAGGGCAAGACCTCCAAGGCGCCGCTGTCCGAAGCATTCGGTCAATGGAAGAACCTGAAGGTCGTGATTCTCGCGCTGATCGGCCTGACCGCCGGCCAGGCCGTGGTCTGGTACACGGGCCAGTTCTACACGCTGTTCTTCCTGACGCAGACGCTGAAGGTCGACGGCAGCAGCGCCAACATCATGATCGCGATCGCCCTGCTGATCGGCACGCCGTTCTTCCTGTTCTTCGGCTCGCTGTCGGACCGCATCGGCCGCAAGCCGATCATCATGGCCGGCCTGCTGATCGCCGCGCTCACGTACTTCCCGCTCTTCAAGGCGCTCGCGCACTACACCAACCCGGCTCTGGAGGCCGCGACCGCGCGGGCTCCGATCGTCGTGATCGCGGATCCGGCGCAGTGCTCGTTCCAGTTCAACCCGGTCGGCACGGCCAAGTTCACCAGTTCCTGCGACATCGCGAAGAGCGCGCTCTCGCGGGCCGGCCTGAACTATGAGAACGTCGCGGCGCCGGCGGGCACGCTGGCGCAGATCCGGGTCGGCGATACGGTGGTCAACACGTTCGACGGCCGCGCCGCCGATGCGAAGGAGCAAGGCAAGCTGTTCGACAAGACGCTCGCCGCGACGCTGAAGGCAGCCGGCTATCCGCCGAAGGCCGATCCGTCGCAGATCAACTGGCCGATGACCGTGGTGGTCCTGACGATCCTCGTGATCTACGTGACGATGGTCTACGGTCCGATTGCGGCGATGCTGGTGGAAATGTTCCCGACGCGCATCCGCTATACGTCGATGTCGCTGCCGTATCACATCGGCAATGGCTGGTTCGGCGGCTTCCTGCCCGCCACGGCGTTCGCGATCGTCGCGGCGAAGGGCAACATCTACTCGGGGCTGTGGTATCCGATCATCATCGCGTTGGTCACCTTCGTGATCGGCATGCTGTTCGTCCGGGAAACCAAGGACTCGGACATCTACGCGAAGGACTGACAGTAGCTGACGGACGGGCAACTTGAAAAAGTTGTGCGCCGGGGGTTGACAGCCTCCGGCGCGGTCAGCATAATCTCGCTTCTTTCGGCGAATTAGCTCAGTTGGTTAGAGCGACGGAATCATAATCCGCAGGTCCGGGGTTCGAGTCCCTGATTCGCCACCAGCATCACTCGCAAGGCCCGCTTCTCTTAACCGAGAGCGGGCCTTTCGTTTTGCGGCGGCGCATCGGTGCGTGCGTTGAGTCTGTCGTACGGAGGGCCGAAGAGCCGTCACTCACGATCTGTTACCATCCCTGAACCGATGTTTCCAACGGAGTGAGTTATCCTCCTAGCATTGATTCTTCGCCAGTTGCAAAAAGCCGCTGCCCCTCAAGGTTCAGCGGCTTTTTTATTTTGGCTTTCCCGATCGCAACTTCAAGGAGGTTTCTTGATGACGTTCCGCACCGCCGCATTCGCCGTGGCCACCGCTTTCATCGCGCTGCTCGGCGCCACGTCCGCGCTGACTGTTCAGGCGCAGACTCCGCCCGACAGCCAGTGGCGCGCCAGTCCCATCACCCTGTCCACGCTGCTGCAGGACGGCTACAAGATCGTCGCCGTGGTGAACGGCGCGCACGGCAATGCCGGCCCGGCCGACACAATTTTTGTCCAGCGCGATCAGAGCGCGTTCAAATGTATCGACCCGCAGCAGCCGGATGCGAGAACGAAGACAGCCATCGCTGCGCCCGCGTGTTTCGAACTGGTTCCGCCGTCGGGAACAGCACCGGCCAGCGATACGAAGTAACCGTCAATGTGAATAAGCCCGCGCGCTAACCAGCGCGGGCAAGCACGGCACCGCACGAGCGCATCACCGATCCACCAGCCGGCTCAGATTGCCGCGCACGCGCTGCAGTAGCGCGATCAATTGCGCTGCCTCCTCATCGGTAAAACCGTTGAGCGCTTCGAGCGCGACTTCATCGCCCACCTTGCGCGCCTTGCCAAGCGTACGCTCGGCCTTCGGCGTCATACGCACCTGGTACTCGCGCCGGTCCTGCGGATTGGCGATCCGTTCGATCCAGCCGCCCTCCGCCATCCGATCCAGCAAACGGCCCGCCGAAATCGGCGCGACTTCGAGCAAATCCGCAAGCCGCGCCTGATTGATGTCGCCGTAATGCGCGAGATAGGCCAGCACGCGACACTGCGCGCGCGTCAGATCGACCGAGGATTTCGCGAGATCGTCGAAACGCTTGCCTGCCAGCCGGCCGACGTCGGAAACCAGAAAGCCGAAGCGCTCTTCGAGTTGGGTTTTCATGCGCGAATTATACGAAAACCGTTCGTCGTCCAGCGTCGTTGCGCACGCAATTCAACCTCAGCACAACTCCCGATGGCGCGCGTCCACCACATCGATATAATAAGCATGCTTACTATATCGACGACCCCGCTCCCATGTCCTCCGCTTCCTCGCCGGCGAGCGCAGCCGCGCCGCTCAACCGGCCGATGATCACCATCTCGATCATGCTCGCAACGCTGATCCAGACGCTCGACAGCACGATCGCCAACGTGGCGCTGCCGCATATGCAGGGCACGCTGTCGGCGTCGCAGGACGAGATCACGTGGGTGCTGACCTCGTACATCGTCGCCGCCGCGATCGCCACGCCGCTCACCGGCTGGCTGTCCGACCGGCTGAGCGTGAAGCGCCTCCTGATCGTCGCGATCGGCGGCTTCACGGTGGCGTCGGCGTTGTGCGGATTGTCGGAAACGCTCACGCAGATCGTCGCATCGCGTTTGCTGCAAGGGATTTTCGGCGCGTCGCTGGTGCCGCTGTCGCAGTCCATCCTGCTCGACATCAACCCGCGCGAAAAGCAGGGCCAGGCGATGGCGGTGTGGGGCATGGGCGTGATGGTCGGACCGATTCTCGGACCGACGCTGGGCGGCTGGCTCACCGACAGCTACAACTGGCGCTGGGTGTTCTTCATCAACGTGCCGATCGGCGCGTTCGCGCTGTTCGGCGTCGCCACCTTCCTGCCCTCGCGCGAGCCGAAACACGACGTCAAGTTCGACGCGTTCGGTTTCATCACGCTGGGTCTCGCGATCGGCGCATTGCAGGCGATGCTCGACCGCGGCGAGCAGCTCGACTGGTTCTCATCGACCGAGATCGTCATCGAGTCGCTGGTCGCGGCGATCAGCTTCGCGTTCTTCCTCGTGCACACGGTGACGGTCGGCGAGACCTCGTTCTTCAAATACAAGTTGCTGAAGGACCCGAACTTCGCGACCGGCACCTTCTTCATCTTCGTGATCGGCGCGGTGATGTACGCGACGCGCGCGTTGCTGCCGCCGATGCTGCAAAACCTGATGAACTATCCGGTCGCGACCACCGGGCTCGTTACGGCGCCGAGCGGCGCGGGCACGATGATCGCGATGCTGTTCGCAGGGCGGCTGTTGAAGCGGGTGGACGCGCGGCTGTTGCTGCTCGCCGGCTTCCTGATTTCAGCGTTCGCGTTGTGGCAGATGATGCACTACACGATCGTGCTGTCGCCGTCGGATATCGTGTGGCCGGGCGTGATCCAGGGCTTCGGGCTCGGTCTCGTGTTCGTGCCGCTGAGTGCGCTGACCTTCTCGACGCTCGCGCCGGAACTGCGCGCGGACGGCACCGCGACGTACAGCCTGATGCGCAATATCGGCAGCAGTATCGGCATTTCGATCGTGCAGACGCTGATGACGCGCAACACGCAGATCTCGCACGCGGACCTCGCGGCGAATGTCACGCCATTCAATCCGGCGATCCAGCCGATGCTGGGCAGCGGCTCGAACTACGACATCGCGGCACTGAACTCATCGATCACGCAGCAGGCGTCGATGATCGCCTATCTGAACGACTTCAAGCTGATGTTCGTGGCGACCCTCCTGGTGATCCCGCTGCTGCTGTTGATCCGCCCATCGAGCAAAGCGCCGGACGCGTCGGCCGCGCATGCGGCGATGGATTGATCGTTCATCCCTCGATCCGCCCGCGCGTCACCCCGAGCAACGACGCCATCGCCGCGCGCGCCGCAGCGGCATCCCGTCTGCGAATCGCGTCGAACACCGCCGTATGATCGGTGAGCGACGCGTTGAACACGTCCGCGCGTTTCGCATTCAGCCGCAGCTGCGCTTCGAGCGTGCGCTCGATCAGCGTGCCGAGCGGAATCAGCAATTCGTTGCTGCAAGCGGTCAGCACGCTCAAATGAAACTGCAGATCGGCCCGCACCCACTCATCGACATTGCGCGCCGCCGCCATCGCCGCGTGCGCGTTGGCCAGCGCGCGGAACGTGTCGTCCGTATATGAGGTTGCGGCGAGACTCGCGGCATACGGCTCGATCATCTCGCGCATCTCCTGCAGCTTGAGCGCAAACACCATCGGCTCGGCGACGCGCGAGTACCAGTCGAGCACATCGACATCGAGCAGATTCCACGCGGGCTTTGGCCGCACGCGCGTGCCCACGCGCGGCCGCGATTCGATCAGCCCTTTCGAGGTGAGCGTGCGCAGCGCCTCGCGCAACACCGTGCGGCTGACGCCGAACGTCGCCATCAACTCCGCCTCGCGCGGCAGGATCGAATCGGGCGCATAGTCGCCGCGCAGAATCGCGGTCGCCAGCAGATGGGCGACGCGCCCATGCAGATCGTGCTGAATAGCTCTCTCCCAGCGGCCTTGCGGCGTTGTTGAAATGCGAACCGGGTGCTGCATCGGCGTGGAACGGCGCTTCGGTCACGAATTCCGATCTCCACCGCTTCGACGCCGTCCGGCTCCGACCATCCTCAGGTCACTATTTAGCAAATAATACTATTAATAGTACTTAAATGAGCTTTTGTTGTAGCATGTGAATCCTCGAAATATTTCGCAGGCGCCCAAGCCGCAAGGAGACGCACACCATGAAAATCACCAAGCTCGAAACCTTCATCGTTCCGCCGCGCTGGTGCTTCCTGAAGATCGAGACTGACGAAGGTATCGTCGGCTGGGGTGAGCCGGTGGTCGAGGGCCGCGCGCACACCGTAGCGGCTGCGGTGGAAGAGCTGGCCGATTATCTGATCGGCAAGGACCCGCTGTTGATCGAAGACCACTGGCAGGTGATGTACCGCGCGGGCTTCTACCGCGGCGGCCCGATCACGATGAGCGCGATCGCCGGCGTCGACCAGGCGTTGTGGGACATCAAGGGCAAGCATCATGGCGTGCCGGTGCATGCGCTGCTCGGCGGCCAGGTGCGCGACAAGATCAAGGTGTACTCGTGGATCGGCGGCGATCGTCCGAGCGACGTCGCGAACAACGCACGCGCGGTGGTCGAACGCGGCTTCAAGGCCGTGAAGATGAACGGCTCGGAAGAACTGCAGATCATCGACACCTTCGACAAGGTGCAAGGCGTGATCAACAACGTCGCGGCGGTGCGCGAGGCGGTGGGGCCGAACATCGGCATCGGCGTGGACTTCCACGGCCGCGTACACAAGCCGATGGCGAAGGTGCTGGCCAAAGAGCTCGACCCGTACAAGCTGCTCTTCATCGAAGAGCCGGTGCTGTCGGAGAACGCCGAAGCGCTGCGCGACATCGTCAACCAGACCAACACGCCGATCGCGCTGGGCGAGCGTCTGTATTCGCGCTGGGACTTCAAGCACATTCTGTCGGGCGGCTACGTCGATATCATCCAGCCGGACGCGTCGCATGCGGGCGGCATCACCGAGTGCCGCAAGATCGCCTCGATGGCCGAAGCGTACGACGTCGCGCTTGCGCTGCATTGCCCGCTCGGCCCGATTGCTTTGGCAACCTGCCTGCAGATCGACGCGGTGAGCTACAACGCGTTCATCCAGGAACAGAGCCTCGGGATTCACTATAACCAGGGCAACGACCTGCTCGACTACATCAAGAATCCGGAAGTCTTCAAATACGAAGACGGCTTCGTGTCGATACCGCAAGGCCCCGGCCTCGGCATCGAGGTCAACGAAGAGAAGGTGCGCGAGATGGCGAAGGTCGGGCATCGCTGGCGCAACCCGGTGTGGCGCCACGAGGACGGCAGCGTCGCCGAATGGTAAGTGCGTGAATGCATGCCGCCTGCGGGCGGCATGTTTATTTGCGTTGCGACCGCTCGCCCGTCCACCCGGCTGTTACGGTGACGTCACGCGCGGGGCGTCGCAGTAACGAAACATCCCGGGCCAAACCGGCCGAAACACGCATTCCCCAGCCCTTTCCCCGCCTCGCCCATTCTCGCAGACAGCCTTATCCACCAAGGCTTTCAGGCCGTTGGTTCGGCATCAGACATACGCATGGCCCTCTCCTTGCTGAAATGCCTGCAAACAACACAGGCAGCGGGGAACATCATGGGCGAATTCCTGCCGGACTATCTGATCCGCGAGCAGGCCGCCGTCGGGGCGCTGGCGGCGTTCGGCGTGCTGCGCATCCTCGGCGCGGTGCTCGCGTTCGAACGGGGCTGGCGCATCGCGGTGGTCGAAAAATGCTTCATCGCCGCCGCGCTCGCCTATTGCCTGCCGCAGCTTTTCGACCTGCTGACGCATCTGTACAGTTCGCGCGCCGCCGGCGCCGAACTCGAAGGCAAGGCTGCGGGCTGCGCGATCGCGCTCTTCTGTGCGCCGATCGTCGGCCATCACCTCGGGCTGGAATAAGCGGGCATGCCGGGCGGCCTACTTCTCGCGCGGCTGGCAAAGCGACTCGCGAAGCCCGCGTATGGCCCGGGCGACGTGCTGAAGCTGCGCTCCGGCGGACGCCCGATGACCGCGATATGGAGCGGCCCGGTGCTATTCGCACCGGGCAACTGGCTGATCTGCCAATGGTTCAGCGACGCCGGCGATCTGCAGCAGGAGATGTTTGCGGAGGAGACCCTGCAACGGGCGGACCGCGCCGCGCCGTAATCGTCCACTAGAGAGCAGTAACGGATCTGCTGGCCACTGCCATGCGACCGTGTGTATTGCGCCGCACACTTTTTCTGTGCGGCGTTTTTTTATCTGGCGGGTGCCTGTTGCAAAGGTGAGCGATGTGCGTCGCGCACAGGCTGGCGAGGTAGGCGGTGAAGTACGGCCAGCACGGAAGCTTGCCGTACGAGCCTTCGCTCAGAACGCAAGCGTCCGATGCCCAGACGCTTGCGATTCGAACCCAGAGCCCTCGGCCTGCCGCAAGCCGCGCCCCTCACCCGACTCGATGCGCCACGCCGCCCGCTTCAACCCAGCGCCGCGAACCCCGGCACGCAATGCGACAGCACGGCCGCCGCGGCAAACGCACCGATCATCGCCAGTGCTTCCAGATACAGCACGTTGACGAACGTATGCGCATCCATCGTCGAGGCGGTGCGGCGCAGGCGCGGCAGCGCGAGGAACCGGTTGAGTCCGCCGAGCACCAGCGCCAGCGCGACGAGCACGAGCTTCAGCGTCAGCACATGGCCCCAGGTGCTCAACTGAATCGCTTCGAGCGAGCTGCCCGAGCCGCGCACCGCATTGAAGATGCCGGACAGCAGCACGAGCCCGACCGCCACCACCGACACACTCGACACCTGAGTCGCGGTGCGGATCAGCATCCCGCGCGCGGTCGAAGCGCCAAGCGCCGGCAGAACCGCAAGCCCCGCTGCCATCGCCAGCCCGCCCCAAACGGCGGTGACGAGCACGTGCAGCGTTTGCATGCCGATCGCTGCCGAGGCCACGCCGGCATCGGCCGCATGCCCGAGCGACGCCTTGCCCGCCGCGATCGCGATCACCGCGAGCCACAGCAGCGCATTGCGCAACATGCCCGGCTGACCGGTCAGCGCGGTGCCGAGCAACACCAGCGCGCCGCCGAACGCGACACTCCAGCCGTAGCCGACATGCGTTTGCGTCAGCACGGTCGGCACCACGCCGAACGCGGCGGGCAGCGCGACGCCGCTCATCGAGGCCGCCTGATACAGCAGCCAGCCGAGGTCCGCGAGCACCAGCACGACGCTGGCGGTCAGCATCGAACGATGCGCGCGCAGCCAGGCCGGGCGCGCCGGCGAGATCTGCTGCTGGGCGTCTTTCGCGAGCCACGCGCCGAGCAGCGCCGAACCGACGGCAAACGCAAACGCGACATTCATGAGCGCGGCCATCGCGACCTGCCCGATCCACAGTCCGTCGATGCTCATTTGACGTCGAACGCGAAGTCGCCTTGGGTACGGTGGCCGTCAGAGGCCACTGCGATCCAGTGCACCGCATAGCGGCCCGCGCTCAACTGCGGCAGCGCGAGGCGCATGACCTTGGGATCCTGCTGATCGACTTCCGCTGCAGCGGGCGCTGCGGCCTTGCCGCTCGCATCGGCAAGCGCGATCCTGCTGAAGGCCGGCTCGAGCGGCTCGGTGAAATGGATCGTGACGGCGGCGGGCGCCGCGACTTCGGCGTTGGCCGCCGGTTCGCTCGACGCCAGATGCGCATGCGCAAACGCCGTGGACGTCACAACCAGCGCCGCGGCGCCGAATATCAACGCACGCAGCGCCGGACGGGAAAATTGGATTAGCTTCATGTAAGGCCGATAGCGGATGAACAGGAAAACCATGGCTCGAACCGGGGCGCCCGGTTCGGGGCGCGCCCGGCTCCGGGAGCGGCCGGCAAGCCCGGAAGTGTACGCTTCGATGGTTCTCGCGGACATCGGTTCAACCTGCTTTGTCGATCGGCATGCCGCGAGTCGCGCTGACGGCGTGGAGCGCGTCGCTAATTTTGAGACGACGCAAAGAACCATGAAGGGCTATTCCGCGTCAAACTGTCGCATGGCCGTCACACCCCGGAACCTTCTCACCTGTGGCAAATAGTCACCATCACCCTTCGATGATAGAATGCTGCGTCGCCGCAGCGCCGGCTGCCCTTCACACCGAGCCGCTCGAAGTTCGGTCAGGTCCCCGATTTTGATGGAGTTACGCGTGTCTTCAAGACGCCTTTTCCGCCCGTTGCTCGCCCTTCTGCTGATCGGCTCCGCGGGTGTCTATAGCGCAGCGAAAGCGCAGACTCAACCGAAGGCCCCCGACACGATGGAAGCGCGCGTGCAAGGGTGCACGGCCTGCCACGGCACTCACGGGCAAGGCACCGACAACGACTACTTCCCACGCCTCGCGGGCAAGCCGGCCGACTACCTGTACAACCAGTTGCAGAACTTCCGCGAAGGGCGTCGCAAGTACCCGCCCATGAACTACCTCGTCACGTATCTTTCGGACGACTACCTTCACAAGATCGCCACCTACTTCTCGCAACAGCGTCCGCCGTATCCGACGCCGGCCAAGCCGACGGTGTCGTCGGCAACGCTCGCGCGCGGCCAGCAGCTGGTGCTCAACGGCGACACCTCGAAGCAGATTCCGGCTTGCGTGGCTTGCCACGGCAAGGCGTTGACGGGTATGGAACCGGCTATCCCCGGTCTCGTCGGTCTGCACTCCGATTACATCAGCGCGCAGCTCGGCGCCTGGCGCTCGGGTTCGCGTCACGCCATCGCGCCTGATTGCATGCATACCATCGCCACGCGCCTGACCGACGAAGACGTGAACGCCGTTGCGGCATGGCTTTCCACGCAGCAGGCCCCACAAAACCCCGTGCCGGCTCCGGCCCGCTCGATGAAGACTCCGCTTGCCTGCGGCAGCGAACCGCAATAAGGCACCGGGAGAGACACTCAAATGAAACGCAAGTCTTTGTTCGCCCTCTCGGCAGTCGTCGTGGTTGCGGCTGCCGCACTCGTTCCCGTCCTGTGGTCGGGCGGCGACAACCTGCATAACGGCTCGGCGATGGCAGCAACGCCCGCCGATCAGGCCGAACTGATCAAGAAGGGCGAGTACCTCGCCCGCGCCGGCGACTGTATCGCCTGCCACACGGTGCGCGGCGGCAAGCAGTTCGCCGGCGGCCTGCCGATGGCCACGCCGTTCGGTACGATGTTCACGCCGAACATCACGCCCGACGACCAGTACGGCATCGGCAAGTGGACCCAGGACGACTTCTATCGCGCGATGCACACCGGCCGCTCGAAAGACGGCAGCCTGCTGTATCCGGGCTTCCCGTTCACGAGCTACACGAAGGTCACGCGCGCCGACTCGGACGCGATCTACGCGTTCCTGCGCTCGGTCCCACCGGTCAACGTGCCGAGCCGTCCGCACGAGCTGAAATTCCCGTTCAACCAGCGCAACATGCTGATCGGCTGGCGCACGCTGTTCTTCCGTGAAGGCGAGTTCAAGCCGGACCCGACCAAGTCGGTCGAATGGAACCGTGGCGCGTATCTGATCGAAGGCCTCGGCCATTGCGGCATGTGCCACACGTCGATCAACGCGATGGGCGGTCCGGTCAACTCGGCGGCATTCGCCGGCGGCCTGATCCCGCTGCAGAACTGGTACGCGCCGTCGCTGACGTCGAACCGCGAAGCGGGCCTCGGCGACTGGGACCTCAAGGACATCGCCGATCTGCTGAAGACGGGCGTGTCGAACCGCGGCGCCGTGTTCGGTCCGATGGCCGAAGTGGTTCACAACAGCCTGCAGTACATGACGGACGAGGACATCAATGCGATGGCCACGTACCTGAAGACGATTCCGCAGAAGAGCGAGGCGCCTGAGCCGCTGCAGCTGGAAACGTCGGAGAAATTCGGCGGCGAACTGTTGAAGCAAGGTCAGAAGATCTACGCTGACAACTGCGCGAAGTGCCACGCGGAAAATGGTCTGGGCATGCCGCCGTCGTTCCCGCCGCTCGCGAACAACCAGTCGATCCAGATGCCGTCGGCGGTTAACCCGATCCGCATGGTGCTGAACGGCGGTTACCCGCCGAGCACGGACGCCAACCCGCATCCGTATGGCATGCCGCCGTTTGCGCAGGCGCTGTCGAATCAGGAAGTGGCGGCAGTCGTGACATACATCCGTATGTCCTGGGGCAACCACGGCACGGCCGTGTCGCCGCAGCAAGTGGCCGATCTGCGTTCGGCGCCGCTCGACTAAGCAGCGTTGGTTGCACCTGGGGCGCGGCCTGCGAGATTCGCGGCCGCGCCCTTCGTTTTTTCAGGACCGGTATCATGTGGGCATGTTTGTGCTTGTAGCCGCCCTTATGAAACCGCGCAGGAGGAAAGAGTCGTGCATGTCGGTGAGCGTTTGAACAGCATTACCCACCTCGTCGGCGCCGTGCTGTCGGTGGTGGGGCTGGCGGCGCTCGTCACGATGGGCGCGCTCGACGGCGACGCGTACAAGGTGGTCAGCTTCAGCGTGTACGGTGCGATGCTGTTCGTGCTGTATGCTATCTCGACGCTCTACCACAGCGTGCGCAACCCGCGCGTGAAAGCGGTTCTGCAGAAATGCGACCATTCGGCGATCTACCTGCTGATCGCCGGCAGCTACACTCCGTTCACGCTTGTCACGTTGCGCGGGCCGTGGGGCTGGTCGTTATTCGGCGTAAGCTGGGGGCTTGCCGTTCTCGGCATCGTGCAGGAACTGACGCTCGGGCGACGCACCCGCAGCGTTTCGATGGTGCTGTATGTATTGATGGGATGGCTCGCGCTCGTGGCCGTCCGCCCGCTGCTGCAAGCATTACCGGCAGCGGGTACCGCATGGCTCGTGGCCGGCGGGATCATCTACAGCGCCGGCATCTACTTCTTCATCAACGACGAGCGCATCCGGCACGGACATGGTATCTGGCACCTGTTCGTACTGGCGGGCAGTCTGTGTCAATTCGTCAGTGTTGCGCGCTATGTCGCGTGACATCCACGGCGACGAAATGCAACTTAAGGCCAGTCAACGTGTCTGCATAGCGCGTTGAAGCATTCGGCACGTGTTTGAGCGTGCCGCCGATTTCTCTGCGACCGGAACTGGGCTTTGGCCTCGAACGCGCCATGCGG
Source organism: Paraburkholderia panacisoli (assembly GCF_008369935.1). Taxonomy (GTDB): domain Bacteria; phylum Pseudomonadota; class Gammaproteobacteria; order Burkholderiales; family Burkholderiaceae; genus Paraburkholderia; species Paraburkholderia panacisoli. Next base: position 177,323 of record NZ_VTUZ01000014.1, read on the forward strand.
GCGTGTTCATGCCGCGTTGATGCCCGCCTGGGCCCATATGCGCCGTTCGCGAAACTGCATTGCAAAGAGCATTTATGTCTTTTGATTCCCTCGGCTTGTCCGAACCGTTGGTCCGCGCTGTACACGAACTCGGCTACACCACCCCGACACCGATCCAGACGCAAGCAATCCCCGCCGTGCTCAACGGCGGCGATCTGCTGGCCGGCGCGCAGACCGGCACCGGCAAGACCGCCGGCTTCACGCTGCCCATCCTGCAGCGTCTCAATTCGATGCCCGCGGTCGCCGCGGGCTCGGGCAAGCGCGCGGTGCGCGCGCTGATCCTCACGCCCACGCGTGAGCTGGCCGCACAGGTCGAAGAAAGCGTGCGCGCCTATGGCAAGTATCTGAAGCTGAAGTCGACGGTGATGTTCGGCGGCGTCGGCATCAATCCGCAGATCGGCGCGTTGCGTAGCGGCGTGGACATCGTCGTCGCGACGCCGGGCCGTCTGCTCGACCACATGCAGCAGAAGACCATCGACCTGTCGCATCTCGAGATTCTCGTGCTCGACGAAGCCGACCGCATGCTCGACATGGGCTTCATCCACGACATCAAGCGCGTGCTCGCGAAGCTGCCGCCCAAGCGCCAGAACCTGCTGTTCTCGGCCACCTTCTCCGACGAGATCAAGGCCCTCGCCGACAACCTGCTCGACTCGCCGGCGCTGATCGAAGTGGCTCGCCGCAATACGACGGCGGAAACGGTCGCGCAAAAGATTCACCCGGTGGACCGTGACAAGAAGCGCGAACTGCTCACGCATCTGATCAAGCAGCACAACTGGTTTCAGGTGCTGGTGTTCACGCGCACCAAGCACGGGGCCAACCGACTTGCCGAGCAGTTGACCAAGGACGGCATCACCGCGCTCGCGATTCACGGCAACAAGAGTCAGTCGGCTCGCACGCGCGCGCTCGCGGAGTTCAAGGACGGCACGCTGCAGGTGCTGGTCGCGACCGACATCGCCGCACGCGGCATCGACATCGATCAGCTGCCGCACGTGGTCAACTTCGACCTGCCGAACGTGCCGGAAGACTACGTGCACCGCATCGGCCGCACGGGCCGCGCGGGCGCCACGGGCGAAGCGATATCGCTGGTGTGCGTCGACGAGCTGCAACTGCTGAAGGACATCGAGAAGCTGATCAAGCGTGCGGTGCCGCAGGAAGTGATCGCCGGTTTCGAGCCGGACCCCACCGCGAAGCCGGAGCCGATCCTGCGCCGCGGCCAGGGCGGTGGTGGCGGCGGACGTTCGCCGCGTCAAGGCCAAGGCGCGCCCAAGCGTGACGGCGCCGCTTCGGCGAAGCCGTCGCAACGCTCGGGCCAACGTCCGGCGAACGGTCAGCAGCAGCCGAAGCCGCAAGGCGCGAAGCCGGCCGGCAACGGCGGCCAGCCGCGCCGTGACGGCCAGCGTCACGACGACCGGCCGCGCGCTGTCGCGCATGAAGGCAGCGCCGCGCAGCACGCGCCGCGCAAGCCGCAGGGCACCAAGCCGCAAGGCGGCAACCCAGGTGCGTTGCTCGGCGGCGCGAAGCCGCGCAACGAAGCGCCGCGCGGCGGCTTGCCGACGCGCAGCGGCCAGCGCGGCCGTTGAGCTTCGACGCTGTTGGCCTGCCAGCCGTGGCCCCTCGTCAAGGGGCTAACGGCCGGCTGCGGCGGCGGCTTGCTTCAGGTGCTCGATCTGCCGTTCCCAGCGGTCGAGCACCGCACTTCCCTCTCCTTCCAGTTCGAACGTAATGCCGCTCGTCAGGCGCGCATAATGCACGCTCTGCGCGTCGGCTGTATCAATCGAGCCAATCAGATAGACGAGCCCGCTATCGTCGCCAGTCACACCGGCTAGCGGTGTGACGAGCAACTGCACCTGATAGAAGGCCGCGTCGCAGACAAAGCTGAGCGCGGCGCGGCCGCTTTGCGCAATCGCGCGCGCCGCCCTCGCCTGCGGCCACAACGCCAAACACAGCGTGCGCGAGTCGGGCGCATACAACTCGCCGACACCCAGTAGCGATGTGCGCACATGGCCGTTCGTATCGACGCTCAGCAGCGACGCGGTGAACCCCATCTTGCTCGCCAGCGATGAACCGTCGAACAACGCGCGCACGGCATCGGGCCATTCATCGAACACGCTTTGTTCGAGCGGAGACGCGGGTGTGGATCCGGGTGCGGAGGAATCGCTCATGCTGTCGATCCGGTTGAAGGTGGGCAAGGCTCAATCATGCCTCGAAAAAAGAATGGCCCGCATTGGCGGGCCATTTATCGTTGTGTCATCGGGTCGCCTGGTCGTCGCGTGGTCGCGCGTTGTGTCCTCTATCCGCTAATCAGCGAAAGAACACATGCTGCGTGATCTTCGCGAGCGGATAGTGCACGCCCGGCTGAATTTTCGCCGGAATATCGAGCGGCTTGAGCAGCATCTTCACGCACATGTCGGCGGAAAGATTGCGCCGCACCAGCGCACTGATCCGCGCGACGCGGTCGCGGTTATACGCCGAATCATGCACACGCTCCGGATAGCGGATTGCGAACACGTGGCGCAGCGCGATCTCCGAGTCCTCGTTCTTGATCTCCAGCACGCGGCGCATCAACGCGCCGAGCACTGCGAGACGGCCGTTACCTTCAATCCTGTTGTACTTCTTGAAGAACTTGAAAAAGTGCTTGTAGTGACGGACTTCGTCGGTGCGGATGTTGTCGGTGATCTGCTTGAGCACCGCCTCATCCGAACATTCGCCGATCGCGCGATACAACGTCGCCGTGCCCGTTTCCACCACACAGCGCGCGACCATTTCGAGCGCGCGGGTCTTTTCGAAATCTTCGAACGAGCAGGTCAGCGAATATTCGTCCATGAAATTGCGGAACGCAGTATCCCAGTCGAATTCGGGCCACACGTAGGCCACATACGTCTTGAGCGCGCGGCCATGCTGCATTTCCTCCGGCTCCCACTCGTTGTTGAGCCAGGCTGAAACTTCGGGATCGTCGTTGAAGAACGTGCTTAGATTACTCGTGTAAAGATCGGTGCCGCTTTCAATGAACGAAGCCGCGCACAGGAGCAGCAATAGATCTTCGTTAGCGACGGCCTTTTGCCGATCAATGCGGGTGAGGTCGATGTCCTCGATCCGCCAGGGCATGACATGGTTCAGCTCGGTGTGCATCGTGTCTTGCTCCGAATGCTGTATCGACTCGTGAAGCATGCTTGAAACCGCCGCACTCGCTGTGCGGTTCGCCGTGCCGGATACAGCGCTTGAATTAGAGTTGACCCCTTCTATTTGCATCTTAGCCGGTGTTTGTCAACTCTGCCGATAACCACAGCACAGACCATGCCGAGCCGCTGCAGTTCCAATTCGAAAGTAGTCGAAATGTTCGGCCGTAAAAAAAGCCAGCTCGAAGAGCTGGCTTTGAGTTGGGCACGAGGCCCCGCGAGTCGCGTGTGGCGAGCCCGGCGCGGCGTCCATGAGCGCCGCGCCGGCATGCGCTCAGGCGAGCTGAATGCTGCGCACGGAACCCGCCCGGCGCATGCGCCACGCGACGATGATCAGCGACACGCCCGACAGCAAAGCGGCAAGCAACACGTAGTAACTTGGCGCAAGCTTGTCGCCGGTCAGATGAATGAACGTCTCGACGATGGTCGGCGCAAACCCGCCGAAAATCGTCACGCCGATGCTGTAGCCGATCGAAAGACCCGTCGAGCGCACGTGCGTCGGAAAGATCTCCGACATCAGCGCAGGCATCGGTCCGGAGTAAGCGGCCTTGAAGATACCGGCCGTGCCTTGCAGCACCAGCAGCCAGCCGATCGTCGGATGCGACTGTAGCCATGCAAACATCGGATAGATCAGCAAGCCCATCAGGATCGACGTAGTCAGCATGATGCGAATCCGGCCGATGCGGTCGGACAATGCACCCATCACCGGCGAGAGGAGGAACTGCAGACCGCCGTTGAGGACCACCACGCCGAACGATGCGGCCGCGGGCATGTGCAACTGCTTGACCGCGTACATCGGCATATAGAGTTGCAGCACATACACGCCGACCGTCGACTGCGCGACGATGCCGATCGCAAGCAGCAGGTTGACCCACTGCCTGGAAAACGACGCGCTCTGCTCTTCGCTTGCGGCCTTGCTCGCGCCGGCCGCCTCGCGCGCTTTGCGCAAGGCGAGGAACTCCGGCGTCTCGTCGAGATGCGAACGGATGTAGAAGCCCACCGGCCCGACCAGCAAACCGAACACGAACGGCAAGCGCCAGCCCCAGCTATTCAGATGCTCGGGCGGCATCCACGCAGTCAGCAGGGAGCCGAAGGCCGCGGCCGTGATCGCCGCCAGCCCCTGGCTCGCGAACTGCCAGCTCGCGTAGTAACCGCGGCGCGAGGCGCTGTGCTCGACCATGAAGGCCGTCGCGCTGCCGAACTCGCCGCCCACCGCAAAGCCTTGCACGAGTCGCGCGAGCAGAACCAGCAACGGCGCCGCCATGCCGATCGACGCATACGGCGGCATCACCGCCATCGTGAAGGTGCCGACCATCATCAGCGCGATGGCGAGCGTGAGCGCCGCCTTGCGGCCTTTGCGGTCGCCGTAGATGCCCAGCACGATGGCGCCCAGCGGACGCATCAAGAACGAGATGCCGAAAGTGGCGATGGCGAGCAGCGTCGAGAGCCACTCGTCCTGCATCGGGAAAAACTGTTTGGCGATGATGGTCGCGAAGTAGCCGTAGACCAGAAAGTCGAACCACTCGAGCGCATTGCCGACCGATGACGAAAACACGATTCGCCGCACCATCGCTTTGGAAAGCGGTGCGGGCGATGAATCCGGCGAAACTGTCGCGGATGGCGACGGGGGGGTGTGCATGATGTCTCCTGCGTTAGCGGCTGTCTTATGTGTGGTGTGTGTGGTGAGCGTGATGGAACTGATGCCGCGGGCGCGTCGTGTGCCCGGTTTCGCGCGATGCCGGCGCTCGCGCGCAGTCCGCCTGGCTTGCACGTCAGAGGTACGTCAATGCGCACTGCCGACGGAATGCTGCGACGCACGGCGCGATGCGCGGCACCGTGCCCGCTGCGTCGAGAAACCCATAAACTCAACGCGGCGCCGCCCGCACGCCGCGACCCGCGGCGTCCCCGGGCACGCGCGCAGACAGCGCCGCGCCGCGCGTTCGCGGTTCAGAACCCCGCGGCCAGCCCGTCGCGGCGGCTGTCGCTAGCCGCCACGTAGCCACGCTCCGGATCGTTGCGATCGAGCTTCCAGATGTACTGGCCGGAGCCGAAGTCCATGTACGGATCGTCGACCGACTTGATCGTGTGGCCGAGCTTCTGCAACGCCTCGGCGGTCTTCGGATCGAGCGTCGATTCGATGTCGATCGTGAAGTCGCGATTGACCTTCCAGCGCGGCGCGTCGCACGCGGCTTGCGGCTGCTGGCCGTAGTCGAGCATTCGCACGATGGATTGCAGGTGACCTTGCGGCTGCATGTCACCGCCCATCACGCCGAAGCTCATCACCGCTTCCTGCTGGCCGTTCACCTGCTGCGTGAGGAACGACGGGATGATCGTATGGAACGGCCGCTTGCCGCCTTCCACCACGTTCGGCGACTTCGGGTCCATCGAGAAGCCGCAGCCGCGGTTCTGCATCGCGATGCCGCTGTCCGGCACCACGATGCCCGAGCCGAAGCCCATGTAGTTCGACTGGATGAAGCTCACCATCATGCCGCGCTCGTCGGCCACCGACATATAGATGGTGCCGCCCGCCTTCGGCATGCCGAAGTCGAACTGCGTGGCGCGCTTGTGGTCGATCAGCTTCGCGCGCGACGTGAGGTACGCGTCGTCGAGCATCTGCTCGGGCGTGACTTCCATCGAGCGCGGATCGGCGACGTAGCGGTAGACATCGGCGAACGCCAGCTTCATCGCTTCGATCTGCAAATGCTGCGATTCGACGTTGTCGACCGCCAGTTCCTTCACATCGAATTTTTCGAGGATGCCCAGCGCGATCAGCGCCGCGATGCCTTGGCCGTTCGGCGGAATCTCATGCACGGTGTAGCCGCGATAATCCTTGCCGATTGGCTCGACCCAGTCGGCGCGGTAGTTGCGCAGATCGTCGAGCGTGAGCGCGGCACCGCCTTCGCGGGCGAATGCCGCGATCTGCCCGGCGATCTCGCCTTCGTAGTACGCGCGCGGGCCTTGCTCCGCGAGCTTGCGCAGCGTCTTCGCGTGGCCGGGGAAGCGCACCAGTTCGCTCACCTCGGGCGCGCGGCCGCGCGGCATGAAGGTTTGCGCGAAGCCCGGCAGGTCTTTCAACTCCGGCACGGCCGCGGCCCACTTGTAGGCGACGATGCTCGCCACCGCGTGACCGCGCTCGGCGATCTCGATTGCCGGCTCCATCAGGTCGGCGAACGGCAGCGTGCCGAACTTTTGATGCAGCGCTTCCCAGCCCGCTATCACGCCGGGCACCGTCACCGCATCCCAGCCACGCTTGGGCTGCTTCGCGAGGCCGTTTTCCTCGCCGTACTTGCGCTTGAAGTAGTCGACGTTCCACGCGGCCGGCGACACGCCCGACGCGTTCAGACCATGCAGCTTCTTGCCGTCCCACACCAGCGCGAACGCGTCGCCGCCAAGGCCGCACGACACCGGCTCGACCACGGTGATGGCAGCGGCCGCCGCGATCGCCGCATCGACGGCATTGCCGCCTTTCCACAGCATGCGCAAGCCCGCTTGCGCGGCGAGCGGATGCGAGGTCGAAACGATGTTGCGCGCGAATACAGGCAGACGCGGCGTCGGATAGGGGTTTTGCCAGTTGAAGCCAGTCATGTCGAACACTCTCGAAGGCGCGGTCCGGCTCGGGGAATACGCCGGAAACCAGGGGAAAACACGTAAACGCGGCAATCCGCGAAACTCCGGATTGCAGCGCGAACCGGCCCAAAAAACAAATTCATTTATCAAATGAATAAATGAGCTCGTTGCCTGAATGGAGGTTTGGGCGAGCGTCACCCGGTTTATGCGTGTTGCACGCGTTGGCGGACAAGGGGTTCGATGGTCTTACAATACCCGCAACCGTTCATGCCTGACCCGCCTTCCCGCCTTGCGCAGGGGGTCGGCGGCGGGCCGAGCCGACATTCATCCCACGACCCGACACCCAATGACCCGAGACCCCCGCCTGACTCTCAACGCCCGGCAACAGGAATTGCTGGAGTGGGTGCAACGCGACGGCTTCGTGACCGTGGACGACCTCGCGTCTCACTTCGACGTGACGCCGCAGACGATCCGCCGCGATGTCAACTGGCTCGCCGACATGAACCTGCTGCGCCGCTACCACGGCGGCGCCAGTCTGCCGACCAGTTCCGAGAACGTCTCGTACACCGCGCGACAGCGAATGTTCCATGACGAGAAGCGACGCATTGCGGCACTAGTGGCCACTCACATTCCGGATCAGGCGTCGCTGTTCATCAACCTCGGCACCACCACCGAGGAAGTCGCCCGCGCGCTCAACCGGCATCGCGGGCTGCGCGTGATCACCAACAATCTGAACGTCGCCAGCATGATGAGCGGCTATCCGGATTGCGAGGTGCTGGTGACGGGCGGCATCGTACGGCCGTGGGACAAAGGGATCGTCGGCGAACTGGCGATCGACTTCATCCGCCAGTTCAAGGTGGACTTCGCGATCATCGGCACGTCGAGCATAGAAACGGACGGCACGCTGCGCGATTTCGACACCCGCGAAGTGCGCGTGGCCGAGGCGATCATCGAGCACGCGCGCACGGTGTTCCTCGCCGCCGACAGCTCGAAATTCGGCCGCCCTGCGCTCGTTCGCCAGGGCCATCTCGACCAGATCGATGCGCTCTTCACCGACGCCGCCCCGCCCGCCGAGATGGTCGAAACGCTCGCCGCCGCCAACTGCCAGGTGTACGTCGCCGGGTAGGTCGCGCGCCTTGAAATCATGTTGCAGCGCACGCAAAACTTCGAGTGAAATCAAGGATCTGGCCGCGAATCCGGACCGCCTCCGAGGCACCAAATTGTCAAACGGAATATTAACCGGGGCATGTTTGGTGTTTGACACACGGTTGACTACACTCCAGTTCCCGGCGTCCGTTCCGCATTCTGCGTAGCGCCGGTTGAGTGAATCTGTCGTGTGAGCCGTACTTCCCGCCTGATCTTCCCGCGGACTTCACTGGCACCCGCCAGTTGCCGGCAAGGCCGTCCGCGTTTGCTTGACATGGAGAGAAAGATGCTGAGTCCGCATGAATTCGCCACGCTGTTGCTCGTCAAGGACGCCCCCAATCAAGTCGACATGGGCCGAGAAGAACTCGACGCACTGCTGGAACGCCAGCTGGTGCAACTCGAAAGGCTCGCGTCGGGCAATGAACAATGGCGCGTGACGGAAACCGGCGACAACGCGTTGCGGGCCATCAAGCGTCTTTCCTAGTGTCATAGGGCCTGTCGCTGCCGTCTGCAGCATGCGACCGGCCTGGCAGTGACGGCAGGGTGCGTTGAGTTCCCGCGCATCCTCGGCCTCTTCGAACCGCAATGATTTTCTTCGCACGACAAGGCCGCCGCCCCGGCGGCCGATTTGTTGTGCACGGGTCATTTACACAGTAAATTGACGCGACGGACTTTCAACCCTTCGCGCATGCCCAAAACCCTCTCCGCCGACGACATCCAGCAATTTCGCGAGGCCATGCGCCGCGTGGCCGAGAACGCCTTCGCCACGCGCGGCGCCCAAGGGGTGACGATGCGCGAGCTGGCTAAGGAACTCGGTTGCAGCGCAATGACGCCGTACCGCTACTTCCGCGACAAGGACGAGATTCTCGCCATGGTCCGCGCCGCGGCGTTCAACCGCTTCACGGCCCGCCTCGAAGCCGCCGCGAAAAACGCTCCCGCGACCGATCATTCGCCGGTGAGCGAGGCCTACGTCGCGTTCGCACTCGACGAACCGCACGCCTATCGTTTGATGTTCGATCAAACGCCGCAGCAAGGCGCTTATCCGGAACTCGTCGCCGCGTCGCAACGTGCGTGGCGCCTGCTCGGCGCGCACTTCGAAGGACTCGTCGCGGCTGGCGTGCTGGAAGGTGACCCGCAGTTGATCGGCTACGCGTATTGGGTGAGTCTGCACGGCTTCACGATGTTGGCGCTCGCCAACCAGTTGCCGCTGCCCGAGGCGCAACAAGCCGCCGCGAACGCGGATAAAGCAAACGAAGCCGGCACCGCCCCAACCGCCCATCCCGCGCCGACGCGCGAAGCGGTGTTTGCGCAGATCCGCCGCATGCTGTGGCGCGGCGCGCAGCCGCAACGCGGCTGACCCCGCCCACCGACCGCACGACTCAGTGCGCGCGAAGCACAGCAGTCAACGCACGCCGCTCGTCAAAACAAAACTCGAACGCCCCGCTCAACCGCTGCGCAAGGTCGGATCGACCGCCGCGCGCCAGCTCAATGCCTTCGCCCGCTGTTCGGTGAAAAACTCGACCCACCGATTGCGCACCTGCGGGTCGGTGCTCACGCCCTCGCTCGCATGACGCTGGGCGATCGACGCCTGGAACGCGCAGAACTCGTCCTTCGACACCCTGCCGCGCCGGGTCGCCACGTAAGCATCGAACATCGCCGCGTAGACACCTTGCGCGTCCTGCCCGTAGTCAACGGTCTGGGCCGTGCACATCTGCTGCAGCGCCTCGAACGACGGCGCGCCCCTCGTTCCAGTCAGGCTCGGCGAGCTGACGCATCCCGCAAGCAGCGCAGTGGCGCCGATCATCAAAAGTCCACGCATTGATCCACCTCGATATGGCCGTGCCGAAAGTATCGTCCGTGGCCGCGCGTTGCGCCACTCCCCTAGCCGATCGGACAAGAGCCGTTCAGATAAAGCGAACTTTACTTTTTCGAATATGTTCATTAGAGTTCGAAAACGAACATGATCTGTTCGGCGGATTTTCCAAACGACTTTTCAAGCGCAACATCAACGCGCAACCCAGAGGACCAGCAGGTGACGCAAGGCTCGAAATACGATTTGCTCGTCGTAGGCGGCGGGATCAACGGCGCTGGCATCGCACGCGATGCGGCCGGCCGCGGCCTGTCGGTGATGCTGTGCGAACAGGACGATCTGGCCTCGCACACGTCGTCGGCCAGCACCAAGCTGATTCACGGCGGCCTGCGCTACCTCGAATACCGCGAGTTCGGACTGGTGCGCAAAGCGTTGCAGGAGCGCGAAACGCTGCTGCGCGCGGCGCCGCACATCATGTGGCCGCTGCGCTTCGTGATGCCGCACATGCCCGATCTGCGTCCGGCCTGGTTGATCCGCGCGGGCCTGTTCCTGTATGACCATCTCGCCAAACGCGAACTGCTGCCGGGTTCGCGCGGCATCACGATGCGCCACCATCCGGCGGGCGCGCCGCTGGTCGATTCGATCAAGCGCGGTTTCGTGTATTCGGACGGCTGGGTCGACGACGCGCGTCTGGTCGTGCTGAACGCGCTCGATGCGCAGGAGCGCGGCGCGACGATTCTCACGCGCACGAAGCTGATCAGCGCGGTGCGCGCCGGCGGCGAATGGCGCGCGCAACTGCAGCGCGCGGACGGCACGACCTTCGACGTGCGTGCCGCCTCGATGGCGAACGCCGCGGGCCCGTGGGTCGGCCAACTGTTGCAGGGAGCGCTCGGCCGTGAGGCGACCAGAAGTGTGCGCCTCGTGAAAGGCAGCCACATCGTCACCCGGCGCCTGTTCGAACACGACCACGCGTACATCTTCCAGAATCCCGACAAGCGGATCATCTTCGCGATTCCGTACGAACACGATTACACGCTGATCGGCACCACCGACCTTGAATATCGCGGCGACCCGTCGCAAGTGGCGATCGACGCCGGCGAAACGCAGTACCTGTGCGACTCGATCAACCGCTACTTCAAACAGAAGATTTCGGCGGCCGACGTGCGCTGGACCTATTCCGGCGTGCGTCCGCTGCTCGAGGAAGAAGGCGCGGACAATCCGTCTGCGGTCACGCGCGACTACTCGCTCGAACTCGACGCCCCCCCGGGCGAAGCGCCGCTGTTGTCGGTGTTCGGCGGCAAGATCACGACCTTCCGCAAGCTCGCGGAGCAAGCCGTCGACACGCTCGCGCAGGCGTTGCACAATGGCGCGCCCGCGTGGACCGTCGCTGCGCCGTTGCCCGGCGGCGATATGGCGCATGCCGACTTCGAGCGCTTCCTGAGCGGCTTCAGTCAACAGCATGCGTGGCTGCCGGCCGATCTCGCGCACCGCCTCGCGCGCGCCTATGGCACGCGCGTCTCGCGGGTGATCGGCGATGCGCGTTCGGTGGCCGACCTAGGCCGCGCGTTCGCGCCGGGTCTTTACGAAGCCGAACTGACCTACCTGCGCGACACCGAATGGGCACGCAGTGCTCAGGACGTGCTGTGGCGCCGTTCGAAACTCGGTCTGCACGTCGAACCGGGCACGCTCGATTCGGTCTCGCGTGAGATCGACGCCTGGTTCGCGCGTGAACCGGCGCGGCAGAGTGCCTGGACTGCATAGAGGCGCAGGGTCGGGAATCACAAAGCAGCGCAACGCGGCACGCGCTACATGCTCGACCCCGACCCATTCACCCCTTCCGGCTGGACCCCACCGGGCTGCACAATCACATCCAGTTGCCGTCCGCTGAAAACAACAGGCCGTTCCCGTCGCCGGTCAGCCGCGCGGGGATTCGCAAACGCATGGAGAAGAGACAATGCAGGATCAGTACATCCTCGCGCTCGACCAGGGCACCACCAGTTCGCGTGCGATGCTGTTCGACCGGCGCGGCGGTATCGTGTCGATCGCTCAGAAAGAATTCCAGCAGATCTATCCGCATCCGGGTTGGGTCGAGCACGATCCGCAGGAAATCTGGTCGACCCAGGCGGGCGTCGCCGCGGAGGCCGTGACGCGCGCCGGCATGAACGGCACCTCGATCGCCGCGATCGGCATCACCAATCAACGCGAAACCACGATCGTGTGGGATCGCGAAACCGGCCACCCGGTCTATAACGCGATCGTCTGGCAGGACCGCCGCACCGCCGACTTCTGCGACGAACTCAAGGCGCAAGGTCTCGAAGACAGGGTCCGCGCGAAAACTGGTCTGCCGATCGACTCGTATTTCTCGGCGACCAAGATCCGCTGGATTCTCGACAACGTCGCAGGCGCGCGCGAGAAAGCGCAACAAGGCCGCCTCGCGTTTGGCACGGTCGACAGCTGGCTCGTGTGGAACTTCACCAAGGGCGGCCTGCACGTCACCGATGTGACCAACGCGTCGCGCACGATGCTGTTCAACATCCACACGCTGAAGTGGGACGACGAACTGCTCGACGCGCTCGATATTCCGCGCAGTATGCTGCCGGAAGTGCGGGCGTCGTCGGAGGTATACGGGCCGACCAAGACCACGTTGTTCGCTTCGAAGATTCCGCTCGCGGGCATCGCCGGCGATCAGCACGCCGCGCTGTTCGGCCAGATGTGCACGCAGTCCGGCATGGTGAAGAACACCTACGGCACCGGCTGCTTCCTCGTGATGAACACCGGCGACAAGCCGATCGAATCGAAGAACAATCTCGTCACTACGATTGCGTGGCAGATCGGCGACAGGATCGACTACGCGCTCGAAGGCAGCATCTTCATCGGCGGCGCGGTGGTGCAATGGCTGCGCGACGGCCTCGGCATCATCAGGAATGCCGGCGAGATCGAAACGCTCGCGCGCGGCGTGCCCCATTGCGACGGCGTGTATCTGGTGCCTGCGTTCGCCGGCCTCGGCGCGCCGCATTGGAACGCGCGCGCGCGCGGCACGCTGTTCGGTGTGACGCGCGGCACGAGTTCCGCGCATATCGCACGTGCCGCGCTCGACTCGATCGCCTATCAATCGCTCGACGTGCTGAAGGCGATGGAAGCCGACTCCGGCATTCGCATCGGCGAATTGCGCGTGGACGGCGGCGCCTGCGCGAACAATCTGCTGATGCAATTCCAGGCGGACATTCTCGGCGTCGACGTGGTGCGGCCGAAGGTGGCGGAAACGACCGCGCTGGGCGCGGCTTACCTGGCCGGTCTCGCGGTCGGCTACTGGGAAAATGTCGACGAGCTGCAAAACCAGTGGAAGCTCGAGCGGCGCTTCACGCCTGCGCTGCCGCATGCCGAGGTCAAGGCATGCCTGGATGGCTGGCAGCGAGCGATCCGCGCCGCGAAAGCGTGGGCGGATACGCCTGGCTGATCGGATCGTGGCGGTCGTTGAAGTCGTTCTGGCCGGCGACCGGCTTCAGACATCGCGACCCCGCGGGCCCGGCGGCGCGGCGCCTCCAGCCATACCTGACTCGCGCCGATCCAGAATCCAGCGGCATCAAAGCACGTATCATGACGTTTTCCATTCCGGCGCCCGAGCTTGCAACCGTCTTTGCTCGCGCGCGTTCCGCTTTCCGTTTCCTGGCATGATCGACCACCTCATCTGTGACTGCGACGGCGTTCTCGTCGACAGCGAAATCATCGCTGATCGCGTGATGCTCGAAACGCTCACTACTACTTTCCCCGGCTTCGACTTCGAACCCGTCGTCAAAACCGCCTTCGGTCAGCAGACCTCACGCTTTCTCGCAGGCATCGAGACGTCCTTCGACATCACGTTGCCCGCCGACTTCCTCGACACCATCGAACACAACGTCGAGCTGGCGCTCGCAGCATCGCTCAGCCCGATCAACGGTGTGCGCGACGCGCTGCAACGCGTGACGCTGCCGGTCGCGGTCGTGTCGAACAGCCGCATGTCGCGCGTGAACGCATCCGTGCGGCGCGCGGGTTTGCAGCAGATTTTCGGCGAGCGGATTTTCAGCGCTGAACAGGTGGCGCGGCCAAAGCCTTATCCCGACGTGTATCTGTTTGCCGCGCAAACGCTGGGGGTGGAGCCGTCGCGCTGCGTCGTGGTCGAAGACAGCGTCGCGGGCCTGAACGCGGCACGCGCGGCGGGGATGAAGACGATCGCTTTCGTCGGCGCGAGCCATATTCCAGATGGCTATGCGGACGCGCTGCGCAAGATGGGGATGACGCGCATCATGATGCACATGGACGAATTGCCCCCGCTGGTCGAAGCCGGCGTGCGCGGCGAGTTTGGGGATGTGCAGTCGTAGCGAGCGGTAGCGCGCGCAGCTTCGTGCCTGTAACGCGGGCCTGCGCGGCGGCAACAAAAAAGGCCAATTCTCTATGAACCGGCCTTTTCCATTCTGGCAACGTGCGTCACGTCGTCCCCACTGGGCAACGAGCTACGCGCGACTTGCATCAAGCTTCGTCGGCGACACACTCGCGCGCCTGCGCGAGCGACGCGCGAAACTCCACCAGTTCGGCGATCGTCAGCATCGGCAGATTGTGTTGCGCGGCGAAACGTTGGACGTCCGCACCACGCGTCATCGTGCCGTCCGCGTTCATCAGCTCGCACAGCACGCCAGCCGGCTTCAGCCCAGCGAGAATCGCCAGATCGACCGTGCCTTCGGTATGGCCGCGGCGCGCCAGCACGCCGCCGGGCATCGCGCGCAACGGGAACACGTGGCCGGGGCGCACGATGTCGGCGGGCTTCGCGTTATCGGCAATCGCGGCGCGAATGGTCGTCACGCGATCGAGCGCGGACACGCCGGTCGTCACACCGTCGCGTGCTTCGATCGACACCGTGAACGCGGTGCCGTGACGGCTCTCATTGTTGACGGCCATCGGCGGCAGTTCGAGCGCGCGGATCTTGTCGTCCGGCAGGCACAGGCAAACGATGCCGCTGCATTCGCGGATCAGCAGCGCCATGGTTTCGACGGAAAGACGCTCGGCCGACACGATCAGGTCGGCTTCGTTCTCGCGGTCATGGTCGTCTTGCAGGACCACGGCGCGGCCGTCGCGCATCGCTTGCAGCGCGGCGGCAATACGCGGCGGAACGGCTTCGGTGTCGAGCAGCGGGAGATCGGCGAATGCATCCGGTGCAAACGTCGACGGAGCAGGAAAAGTAGCAAAGGACATAGTTGAAACGCTCATCGCAAAAGTTAGGCGAAAAACGTTTCAGGGCATTGCAAACAGACAACGACGCACCGCCGAGCGCCGCACGCGGCGACGCTCGCACACCGCCTCGACCACCGGCGGTGTCACGGAAACGCACATGACTATCTGCACATCTTCTTCCATCCGGACTGTGACCGTCGGCTCTGGCTTCGCACCAGATCTGCTGACCCCGCGTGGCCCCCGATATTCCGAAGACCATACGACGCGGGCGCTCGCGGGCTCACCGGCTCACGCTGTCGCGCTGCCGGCATACCGCCGGTGGGGAATTGCACCCCGCCCTGAAGACGCACTGATTGCCGGATAAACCGGCTGGCGAAGCATACAACAGTCGCGCGAGACCTGCAGCGCAACCCTACTGACCCGATGGAGGCTCTGAACGGCGAGCGCCTGCATCGGGCGAAATGCAATCAGACCGGCGTGGCCGCGCGCGCCGCTTCATGTGCCACTTCATGCCGCGCCTCGTTCTGCACCGGCACGTCCCAGCGCGGTGGCGTCTCCGCCTTCAACGTCACGCGAAACGCGCGCGCTTCGGTGTCGCCCGGGTTGCGCAGACTATACGGCTGATCGGCGTCGAACACGATCGCGTCGCCGGTCGCGAGCAACTGGCGCTGATCGTGCACACTGACTTCCAGCGTGCCTTCGCTGACCACCAGGTTCACCGTCGTGCCGGGCGCGCGGCGCGTGCCGGCTTCGGTATGCAACGGCGCGATGCGCAGCTCGTGGAACTCGGCGGCAGTCGGCTCGGACTCCGGATACAACGGCCGGGCCGAATAGCGCCCGTTCGCGCTGACGACGCGCGCCGAGCGCTCCGCCGGCAAATGTTCGAAACCATTGGTCGCGTGACGCCGCAGAAAGGCCGCCACCGACACCTTCAACGCCGCCGCCACCTTGCACAGCACCTTGATGGACGGCACGCTGCGCGCCGACTCGATTTGCGCCAGCATCGCCCGCGACACGCCGGACGCGCGCGCCAAGGCGTCGAGCGACAGTTGCCGTTCGGCGCGCAAGCGGGCCAGGTTCACGCCGACCAGCTGTTCCAGTGCATCGAAGGGTTCGGCGGCACGCCGCGGCGCATCGGTATCGGCCGAGGGATCGCGAACCAGCGCGAGCGGGGAATGCATGATTGCCTCCAAAGCGCCGCCGGGCGGCGCGCTAGCAGTTAGTGGAAGCAAGATAGCATCGCGTCCCGCCACGCCCAACGAAGTTATCTTCACACTGTTATCAGCATTGCGGAGGATGGTTCTCGCAAAGCTTGTGCGCATTTTTCATATGGGCGAGCGGGGCCGCCGATTCGCGGGATCGCAGGTCATCACGCGCACATTTGCCTTGGGCGTGGTGCGTGGCGAATCGCGGCGCAAGGTCGGCAAACGAGCACGTACACTCAAAACCGCGCTCTGCTTGCGGCGAGTGCTCACCACGCCGCGCGCTCGCAGTTCACACCCGCTCCTGCACGCTCACGCCCCGCGCCACCGCCGATACCGGCGCATCCGCACGCGCCGCGAACCACGTCAGCAGGAACGCGGCCACGCTGACCGCCGCCGCGACCCATGGCAAGGTATCGAGCGCATGGCCGTGATTGATCACCAGTCCGCCGAGCCACGCGCCACCCGCATTGCCCACATTGAACGCGCCGATGTTCAGCGTCGACGCCAGATTCGGCGCCGCGGCGGCCTTCTCGACCACACGCATCTGCAACGGCGGGACGGTGGCGAACGCGGCAATGCCCCACACGAAAATCGTGATCGCCGCGGCCACCGGCGAATGGCCGGTGCGCGCGAAGAGCGCCATCACCACCGCGAGCGCGGCCAGAATGCCCATCAGCGAAGGCATCAGTGCGCGGTCCGCGAGCTTGCCGCCCACCGTGTTGCCGATCGTCAGCCCTACGCCGAACAGCACCAGAATCAGCGTCACGCCGCGCGGCGAGAAGCCGCTCACCTGCTCGAGAATCGGCGCGATGTAAGTGAACACGACGAACACGCCGCCAAAGCCGAGCACCGTCATCATGAGCGCGGTCCAGACCTGCGGGTCCTTGAGGACGCGCACTTCATGACCGAGACCGACCGGGGCGGCATCGTGACGATTCGGCACCAGCGCCGTGACACCCGCGAGCGACAGCACGCCGAACCCGCTGACGATCCAGAACGCCGCACGCCAGCCGAACTCCTGCCCGATGAAGGTGCCGAACGGCACGCCGAGCACGTTCGCGAGCGTCAAGCCGGTGAACATCAACGCGATCGCGCTGGCGCGCTTCTCGGCCGGCACGAGCGAGGCCGCCACCACCGCGCCGATGCCGAAGAACGAACCATGCGCGAACGAGGTCACCACTCGCGCGACCATCAGCACGGAATAGCTCGACGCAATCGCGCACAGCGTATTGCCGACGATGAACACACCCATCAGCAACTGCAGCGCGAGCTTGCGCGGCATCTTGCTGGTGATCACGGCGAGCAGCGGCGCGCCGACCGCGACGCCGAGCGCATAGCCGCTCACCAGCAAACCCGCCGATGGAATCGACACGGCCAGATCGTGCGCGACCTCGGGCAGCAAGCCCATGATGACGAATTCGGTCGTGCCGATCGCGAATGCGCTGATCGCTAGCGCAAGTAGTGGCAGGGGCATTTCTCTTCTCCAGATTTCAAGGTTGGGCGTGATGCAAAGCGATCACGAATTCGATGACCACCCCCGGCGCGAGCGCGACGAACAGTTGTTGTTCGGCGGGATGCACGCCCATTTGCGGGACTCGCGCGCTTTGGTAGCCGACGCCGGCCGGATCCAGGCGGCCCAGCAGCGCCTGCCATTCGGCCGCGGTCTCCAGCCGGAAAGCGAGATGGTCGATGCGCGGCGCCGCCGGGCCGGACACGGCAGGCGCCGTCGCGGCGATCAGATGGAGCGCCGGCCGGCCGTTCAGATACAGCCAGTGGCCGTCGACCGAAAACGGCGGACGCGCGCCTTCAGTGAGTCCGGCGATGTCGACGAAGAAACGTCGGGCGGTGTCGGGATCGCCGGTGACGATCGTCGCGTGATCGAGTTGCATGGCTTGCTGCCGGCACTTGCGCGCGCGGCACCAGGGTTTTCGAGGAGTGGATTGTCGGGGCAAAGCTTTGATTTGAGAATTGGCGTAGCATTTGAATCATTTTCAAATCTAATTTGAAGGCCGACGATGGATAACCTCGGTGACATCCGCCTGTTCGTCGAAGCGGCGCAGCAAGGCAGCCTGTCGGCGGCGGGCCGCAAGATGGGGCTGACGCCGGCCGCCGCGAGCGCGCGTCTCGCCAAGCTCGAAGCCGGGCTGAAGGCGCGCCTGTTCGAGCGCACCACGCGCCAGTTGCGGCTCACCGACGAAGGCCGCCTCTACCTGAATTGCTGCCGCCAGGCGCTGCAATCGCTCGACGACGCCGAAGCCGCACTGCAAGCCGGCCAGGGCGTGGTGCGCGGCAAGGTGCGGATTTCCGCGACCTCCGACTTCGGCCGCAATCTGCTGATGCACTGGCTCGACGAATTCAACGCGCTCTACCCGGAAGTGCAGTTCGCGCTGACGCTGTCGGATTCGCTGTCGAATCTGGTGCAGGAGGACATCGATCTCGCGATCCGTTTCGGCGTGCCGGCCGACAGCTCGCTGGTGGCCCGCAAACTGGCGCCGAACCGGCGCGTGCTGTGCGCGTCGCCGGACTACATCGCGCGCAAGGGCGAGCCGAAGGACCCGCAGGATCTGGCCAATTTCGATTGCATCGTGCTGGGCACCGCGTCCGGCCCGGCGAACGAATGGCGCTTCACGCGCGGCGACGACGTGCAGAACTACACCGTGCCGCTCGACTCGGCCCGCGAAACCAACGACGGCGCGGTCGCCCGCGAATGGGCGCTGCGCGGCTACGGGATCGTGATCAAGTCGATGTGGGATGTCGAAGCGGACCTGCGCGCCGACGGTCTGAAGATCCTGCTGCCGCAGTGGCGCTACCCGGATGCGCCGTTGCACGCGCTCTATCACCGCAATCGCTTCATGGCGCCGCGCGTGCGCGTGCTGCTGGATTTCCTGAGCCAGCGTTTCGCGCAGGTGTCGGGCGAACTGGAAAGCCTGCTGGGCTTGCCGCCGGAGCGGCCACGCGCCGGTGCGGGCGGCGAAACCCGCATTCCGTGAAGGGCTATAATGTTGCGTTACGCAGCAGACGTGCATCGCGGATCAAGCAGGCGGAACGCAAATAAGCCTCCACCGGCTCGAAGCGGCCCAAGCGCCGCCCTACGGCCTTCTCCAGCGCTGCCCGCACGTCCGGCCCCCTTCACTTTTTTAAACGACGCCCCCAGATTAACCACTGCGACCGGCGAAATTCGATGACCAAGAAAGTTTATGTAAAGACCTTTGGCTGCCAGATGAACGAGTACGACTCCGACAAAATGGTCGACGTACTCGGCGCGGCTGAAGGGCTCGTCAAGACCGACACGCCGGAAGATGCCGACGTGATTCTGTTCAACACCTGCTCGGTGCGCGAAAAAGCGCAGGAAAAAGTCTTCTCGGACCTCGGCCGCGTGCGCGAGCTGAAGGAAGCGAACCCGAACCTGATCATCGGCGTGGGCGGCTGCGTGGCGAGCCAGGAAGGTGCGTCGATCGTGGCGCGCGCGCCGTACGTCGATCTGGTGTTCGGTCCGCAAACGCTGCACCGTCTGCCGCAGATGATCGACAAGCGCCGCGAAAGCGGCCGTGCGCAAGTCGACATCTCATTCCCCGAAATCGAAAAGTTCGATCACCTGCCGCCGGCGCGCGTCGAAGGCCCGAGCGCGTTCGTGTCCATCATGGAAGGCTGCAGCAAGTACTGCAGCTATTGCGTCGTGCCGTACACGCGCGGCGAGGAAGTGTCGCGGCCGCTCGACGACGTGCTGACCGAAATCGCCGGCCTCGCCGACCAGGGCGTGCGCGAAGTCACGCTGCTCGGCCAGAACGTCAACGCGTACCGCGGCGGTTTGACGCTCGGCTCGTCCGAGATCGCCGACTTCGCAACGCTGATCGAATACGTCGCCGACATTCCGGGCATCGAACGGATTCGCTACACCACCTCGCATCCGAAGGAATTCACGCAGCGCCTGATCGACACCTACGCGAAGGTGCCGAAGCTCGTCAGCCACCTGCATCTGCCGGTGCAGCACGGCTCCGACCGCATCCTGATGGCGATGAAGCGCGGCTACACGGTGCTCGAATACAAGTCCGTGATCCGCAAGCTGCGCGCGATCCGCCCTGACCTGTCGCTGTCCACCGACATGATCGTCGGCTTCCCCGGCGAGACCGAAGAAGACTTCGACAAGATGATGGCGCTCGTGCACGAAATGAAGTACGACACCAGCTTCTCGTTCATCTACAGCCCGCGTCCCGGCACGCCGGCCGCGAACCTGCACGACGACACGCCGCGCGAAGTGAAGCTCAAGCGTCTGCAGCACCTGCAGGCGACCATCGAGGAAAACGTGCAGCGCATCAGCGATTCGATGGTCGGCAAGATCGAGCGCATTCTGGTCGAGCGCCCGGCGCGCAAGGACCCGAACGAACTCGCGGGCCGCACCGAGAACAACCGCGTAGTGAATTTCCCGGCGCCGCTCGCGTCGCACGCGCGGCTGATCGGCCAGATGGTCGACGTGAAGATCGTCCTCGCGTACCCGCATTCGCTGCGTGGCGAGCTCGTGCTAATGCACGACGACTCGCGCCCCGAAGCAAGCGCCCTCGGGGCAGCCACCGCCGCCCACTAAGCCACGCGCCCCCGCGCATCGAAACCGACAGGATCGACCCACCGCCTTGAAGACCACTCAGCAGCATCTGGAATTCACCGCACCGCGCGACGACAACACGCGGCTCGCCAACCTCTGCGGACCGCTCGACGAAAATCTGCGGCAGATCGAGCAGGCGCTCGACGTGACCTTGCAGCGCCGCGCTCACCGCATCACGATCCGCGGGCGCGGCGCGAAACTCGCGCTCACCGCGCTCGAGAACTTCTACAACAACGCGCTCGACCCGCTGTCGGTCGACGACATCCAGCTCGCGCTCGTCGAAGTGCGGCACCCGGCGCGCCATCGGCCGAACGGCAACGGCGACGAAGCCGGCGACCCGCGTTTCCACGGCAATCCGGATCATCCGTTCGACGAGCCCGCCGACGCCGCCGACGCCAACGATGACGACCTCGCCGAACTCGGCCCGAAGCTGTACACGCGGCGCGCGGATCTGCGCGGCCGCACGCCGGCGCAGCGCGAGTACCTGAAGCAGATCGTCTCGCACGACGTGACCTTCGGCGTCGGTCCGGCCGGCACCGGCAAGACCTATCTCGCGGTAGCCTGCGCGGTGGACGCGCTGGAGCGCGACCAGGTCAAGCGCATCGTGCTAACGCGGCCCGCGGTCGAAGCGGGCGAGCGTCTCGGCTTCCTGCCGGGCGATCTGGCGCAGAAGGTCGATCCGTATCTGCGGCCGCTTTACGACGCGCTGTACGACCTGCTCGGCTTCGACAAGACCGCCAAGATGTTCGAACGGCAGATGATCGAAATCGCGCCGCTCGCGTACATGCGCGGCCGCACGCTGAACCACGCGTTCATCATCCTCGACGAGGCGCAGAACACCACGCCCGAGCAGATGAAGATGTTCCTCACGCGGATCGGCTTCGGCTCGAAGGCGGTCGTCACCGGCGACACAACCCAGGTCGACCTGCCGCGCGGCCATAAGAGCGGGCTGATCGAAGCACAGCAGGTGCTCGCGGACGTGCGGGGCATTGCGCTCACGCGCTTTACCAGCGCGGACGTGGTGCGCCATCCGCTGGTCGCGCGAATTGTGGAGGCGTACGATGCGCATTCGCAGAAAACCGCCAGTCCGGCGGATTCGCGCTGATCGCGCTGATTCGCGTCCACTGAACCTGCCGCCGCCACCCACGCGGCGGATGCAACACAACGAAACCGCATGAGCCGCGCCCCGAAACTGACGTTGAATCTGCAATTCCCCGCCGCCAAAACCTGGCCGGAACACAAGGCGCTGCTGCCGCGCGCCACCGTGGCCGGCTGGATCAAGGCGGCGCTGTTCGCGGACGGCGAACTGACCGTGCGTTTCGTCGATGCCGAAGAAGGCCGCACGCTGAACCGCACCTATCGCGGCAAGGACTACTCGACCAACGTGCTGACCTTCGCCTACGCGGAATCGGAAGACGATCCGGTGACGGGCGATCTGATCCTCTGCTGCCCGGTGGTCGAGAAAGAAGCCACCGAGCAGGGCAAGCCGCTCATCGCGCATTACGCGCATCTGCTGGTGCACGGCACGCTGCACGCGCAAGGCTACGATCACGAAGTCGAAGAGGAAGCCGAGGAAATGGAAGCGCTCGAAACCGAAATCCTCGGCAAGCTCGGGTTTCCCGATCCGTATCAATAGGCGCCGATCACCACCGCGTCGCCTACCCGCCACCCCCGCCACCCAGGTCATCCTCATTCGAACCGACACCGTGAGCACCTCGTCCCCTGAAGCCGACACCCGAACGCCCTGCCCGGACTACCCGCCGGTGCTCGGCGAATCGCGGCTTCTGACCGACGAGGAATTGCGCGCGTCGCTCGAATCGACGTTGCGCGACTGGGACCGCAAGAGCGACCTGTGGCTGTTCGGCTACGGGTCGTTGATCTGGAACCCCGGCCTGCCCACCGTCGAAGCGACCCGCTCGAAGGTGCACGGCTATCATCGCGGGCTGTACTTGTGGTCGCGCGTGAATCGCGGCACGCCGGAGCAGCCGGGCCTCGTGCTCGCGCTCGATCGCGGCGGCTCGTGCACCGGCATCGCCTTCCGGCTCGCGGCCGAAGGCTCGATGCCGCATCTCGAAGCGCTCTGGCGACGCGAAATGCCGATGGGCTCGTACCGTCCGGCATGGCTGCCGTGCGTGCTCGCCGACGGCCGGCGCGTCGACGCGCTGGCGTTCGTGATGCGCCGCGACGTGCCGAGCTACACCGGCAAGCTACGCGACGAGGTCATCAAGACGGTGCTCGACTGCGCGAGCGGCCGCTACGGCACCACGCTCGATTACGTGAGCCGCACCGTCCACGCGCTGCGCGAAAGCGGGATGCCCGACCGCGCGCTCGAAGCGCTGCTGGGACGCTGCAAAGAGGAAGGCCGCGAGCGTGAGGCGGTTCGGCAAGCCGGACAGGCCTCCGGGAACGGGTCGAGGCAATGAACGCAAGACGGCGCGTCTGATTGGCTCGCTGCGACCAATGACCGGTTAGCCCGCCGGCGGCGCTGACTGTTTTCGCAAGCCGCGCGGCGCAACCGCCGCCACTCACAGCCCGCAACGCGCCACGCGGACACCGGCCAGGCCGCAGCCCATCGCCGCCGCACCCAGCATTTTTTGCTCAAAAACGTTTTTCCGCGCGTAATCAGTTAGGATTGACCCACGCCCCGCCGCTCGCGACGGAGCCGCTTCGCCCTGCTTCACCCATCGCCCAGCCCGGCGGGACACGGTCCTGCCACGTGCCTGGTGTATCCTTAATGCTCTGCAACAGCGCGCCCAGTCTTGCCGGGCGCACTACCATGAACGACACGTATCCCAGTCGACGCCCAACCGACAAACCGCAGGAAAAGCGCTCGCTCCTCGAGCGTCTGACCGACTTCATCTCGCCCGAGCCCGACTCGCGCGCCGAACTTCTGGAAATTCTGCAGGACGCGCACGAGCGCAACCTGATCGACGCCGACTCGCTGTCGATGATCGAAGGCGTGTTCCAGGTGTCCGAACTCAGCGCGCGCGACATCATGGTGCCGCGTGCGCAAATGGACGCGATCAACATTGCGGACAATCCCGCCGAATTCATCCCCTACGTGCTGGAAAAAGCGCACTCGCGCTATCCGGTCTACGAAGGCAATCGCGACAACATCATCGGCGTGCTGCTCGCCAAAGACCTGCTGCGCTACTACGCCGAAGAAGAATTCGACGTGCGCGGCATGCTGCGCCCCGCCGTGTTCATCCCCGAGTCGAAGCGCCTGAACGTGCTGCTGCATGACTTCCGCGTGAATCGCAATCACCTCGCGGTGGTGGTCGACGAATACGGCGGCGTGGCCGGCCTGATCACGATCGAGGACGTGCTGGAGCAGATCGTCGGCGACATCGAGGACGAATACGATTTCGACGAGGAAAGCGGCAACATCATCGCGTCGCCCGACGGGCGGTTTCGCGTGCGCGCGCTGACCGAGATCGAGCAGTTCAACGAAACCTTCGGCACGCACTACTCGGACGAGGAAGTCGACACGATCGGCGGGCTCGTCACGCATCATTTCGGGCGGGTCCCGCACCGCGGCGAAAAGGTCCGCCTCGACGATCTGATCTTCGAGATTCTGCGCGGCGACGCCCGCCAGATCCATATGCTGCTGGTGCGCCGCGATCCGCTCGCCGGCCAGCGCGAGCGCGACGCGCAGCACGTGCAAACCTGAGCCGCGTGGTTTGCCGGCTCCTTCACCCGCTTCTTCAACTCCTCACGCCGACCGCGCAACAATGGCCGACCCGATGACTTCCCGTTCGCGCCCCGGCGTGAGCGCTCCCACCGCCTCCGCCGACGAACCGCGCGGCCGCACGCTGCCTCGCTGGCATTACCTCGTCGCGCTGGCCGCGGGCGCGGCCAACACGCTGTCCTTCGCGCCGACGCCGCACGGCGGCTGGCTGCAACTCGCGATCTTCGCGTTCTTCTTCGCGTGGCTCACGCGCACCACGGGCTGGAAGAGCGCCGCGCTGACGGGCGGTGCATTCGGCTTCGGTAATTTCATGACCGGCGTGTGGTGGCTGTACGTCAGCATGCATGACTACGGCGGCATGGCCGCGCCGCTCGCGGGCGCGGCGGTCGTGCTGTTCTCGCTGTACCTGGCGCTCTATCCGGCGCTCGCCGCGGCCATCTGGTCGTTCTGCGCCGGCCACGCGCGCAACGGCGCAACCGACGACTCCCCCCCGTTCTCGCCGACCTGGCACGGCTCGCTGGCTTTCGCGAGCGCGTGGGCGATCGGCGAGTGGTTGCGCGGCACCGTGTTCACCGGCTTTCCGTGGCTCGCGAGCGGTTATGCGCAGGTGGATGGGCCGTTGGCCGGGTTCGCGCCGGTGGTCGGCGTCTATGGCGTGGGCTGGATGCTGGCGCTGGTTGCCGCGCTGATCGTGCAGGCGCTGCTGGCGTGGCGCCCGCTGCTTCCTTCGCGCGAGCCGCGCGGCGCAACGAGCGCCGACGCCGGCCGCAATGACGACGGCAAAGGCGACGGCAAAGGCGACGGCAACAACGCGCCCCGAAGCCTGGCGCGCAGCATAGTGCCGGGCGGCGTCGCGCTGGCGCTGATCGTGGCCGGCCTGCTGCTGCCGCTCGTCCAGTGGACTTTGCCGGCCAACGCGCCGCTGACGGTGCGTCTGCTGCAAGGCGACGTCAAACAGGAGATGAAGTTCGAGGAAGCCGGCATGCGCGCGGCGATCGACCAGTATCAGCAGATGATCACCTCGAAGCCGGCCGACCTGATCGTCACGCCGGAAACCGCGATTCCCGTGCTCGCGCAGCAATTGCCCGCGCCGTTTGCGGCGAAGGTGCGCGAATTCTCCGACTCGACCGGCAGCGCGATCCTGTTCGGCGCCATCGGCGGCACGATCACGCCGGAAGGCCAGGTCATCGACTATACGAACAGCCTGTTCGGCGTCACGCCCGGCTCGCACGACGTGTACCGCTACGACAAGCATCACCTCGTGCCGTTCGGCGAATTCGTGCCGTGGGGCTTCCGCTGGTTCGTCAATCTGATGAATATTCCGCTCGGCGACTTCTTCCGCGGCGCGCCGGTGCAGAAGCCGTTCATGGTCCACAACCAGCCGGTCGCGGTGAACATCTGCTACGAAGACATCTTCGGCGAAGAGATTGCGCGGACCATCCGCGAGAGCGACACGCCCGCCGGCGTGCTGGTCAACTCGACCAATCTTGCCTGGTTCGGCGACACGATTGCGCTGGATCAGCATCTGCAGATCGCGCGCATGCGCACGCTGGAAACCGGCCGCCCGATGCTGCGCGCGACCAACACCGGCATGACCGCCGCGATCGACGCCAACGGCCGGGTGATCGGACGCCTGACGCCGTACACGGTCGGCTCGCTCGACGTCAAGGTGCAAGGTACTTCCGGCAATACGCCGTATGTGACGAGCGGCAACAACACCGTGCTGGCGGTATCGGTGCTGCTGCTGGCGTTCGGCTTCGCGTTCGGGCCGGGGATCACGCGGCGTCGCAACGGCAAGCAATGAGGCGCGCTGGGTTCCGATAACCCGAGAGAAGCCGCATGCATGCGCGCCGCCGCTCAGGCGTGCTGCTCATGCATCCGTTTCCGCACGCTGTTCCTGCATCGAGCCGCGCGGCGACACCGGGTACGAAACGCGCCCGCAAAAAAAATGCGCCTGACGAGCAGACGCATTTTCAACTCAAACACATGCTTCCATTCGAGCTTTCAGGAGCTTGAACACACCCCTTCAACCCCTATTGCCGCGATCGAGCGCGTCGCTCAGTCCGCCGGCACGGTGTCGATGAACGACTGACGCAGTGAAAGCTTCTGGAAATGCTTGTCCAGGTTCGGATGCGATTCGCGCCAGTTCAACTGGGGCATACGGAAGTCGAGATAGCCCAGCGCGCAACCCACCGCGATGTCCGCGAGCGTGTAGTGATTGCCCGCGCACCACGGCTTGCTGCCGAGCCCCTGCGCCATCGCGATCAGACCTTCGTCGATCTTGCGCTGCTGCCGCGCGACCCACGCGTCCACCCGCTGCTCGGCCGCGCGCTGCGTGCCTTCGAGGCGAATCAGCACCGCCGCGTCCAGCACGCCGTCCGCGAGCGCTTCCCAGCAACGCACTTCGACGCGTTCGCGCCCCGACTGCGGAATCAGCTTGCCGACCGGCGACAGCGTATCCACGTACTCGCAGATCACCCGCGAATCGAACACGGCTTCGCCATCTTCCATGACCAGGCACGGCACCTTGCCGAGCGGATTGAAGGTGTGAATCCGGGTATCCGGCGCCCAGACGTTCTCGGGCACCAGTTCGTAGTCGATCTTCTTGTCGGCCAGCACGATTCGCGCTTTACGCACGAAGGGGCTGCCGAGCGAACCGATGAGTTTCATCATGACCATCTGCCTTTAACTGAATCCGGCGAAAGTATAAGTGCTAGGAGGTCTTCACGAGCATCGCGCCGTCCGTTCGCAAGCGCCACGGAGCCGCGTTGTGGATGGATTGCAACATGCCGGCGGCCGTCTTGCCAGCCGGCGTTGCGCAAAATGACTGCACGCATTGGGCGCTACAATCGCACGATGAACCAGCCGACCGAACCCACCATCGCCATCGACGTCTACCGCACGCGCCGCGAGCGCGTCCTCGCCGCGCTGCGCGCCGCGGGCGGCGGCGTCGCCATCGTCCCGACCGCGCCGGAAGCGCTGCGCAACCGCGACGCCGACTACCCGTACCGGCACGACAGCTACTTCTATTATCTGACCGGCTTCACCGAGCCCGAAGCGCTGCTGGTGCTCGATGCAAGCGCCGCACCCGGCGAGCCGGCCTCGGTGCTGTTCTGCCGCGAGAAGAACATCGAGCGCGAAACCTGGGAAGGCTTCCGCTTCGGCCCTGACGGGGCGCGCACGGCGTTCGGCTTCGACGCCGCGTTCGCGATCGGCGAAATCGACACGCACCTGCCGCGGCTCATCGCCGACAAACCGGCGCTGCATTACGCGCTCGGCACGTCGGCGCAACTCGACGAACGAGTGCGCGGCTGGCTGGACGCGGTGCGCGCACAAGGACGCAGCGGTACCGTTGCGCCAGCCGCCGCGCGCGATCTGCTGCCGCTGCTCGACGAGATGCGGCTGGTCAAGGACGACCACGAACTCGCGATCATGCGCCGGGCGGGGCAGATTTCCGCCGCCGCGCATCGCCGCGCGATGGCCGCGTGCCGCCCCGGCGTGCGCGAATATGAACTCGAAGCCGAACTGCTCTACACGTTCCGCAAATTCGGCGCACAGGCGCCCGCTTATACGTCGATCGTCGCGGCGGGCGCGAATGCCTGCGTGCTGCACTACCCGGCCGGCAACGCGATTGCCCAGGACGGCGACCTGATCCTGATCGACGCGGCCTGCGAACTCGACGGCTACGCGTCGGACATCACTCGCACCTTCCCGGCGAGCGGCCGCTTCACGCCGGCGCAGCGCGAGCTGTACGACATCGTGCTGGCCGCGCAGCAGGCCGCGGTCGACGCCACCCGCGCCGGCGCCACCTTCGACGATCCGCACCAGGCCGCGCTGCGCGTGCTGTCGCAGGGCCTGCTCGACACCGGCATCATCGAACGCACGAAATTCGCGTCGGTCCACGACGTGCTTGCCGAGCGCGCCTACGCGCCGTTCTACATGCACCGCACCGGCCACTGGCTCGGCATGGACGTGCACGACGTCGGCGACTACCGCGAGCGCGACGCGACGCGCGACGAAGCGGGCGCATTGCCGTGGCGCACGCTGCGCGCGTCGATGACGCTGACCATCGAGCCCGGGCTGTACATCCGTCCAGCCGAGGGCGTGCCCGAGCGCTACTGGAACATCGGCATCCGCATCGAGGACGACGCGATCGTCACGCCGACCGGCTGCGAGCTGATCACGCGCGACGTGCCGGTAGCCACAGACGAGATCGAGGCGCTGATGCAGGAAGCCCGCGCGGCCCATGAAACGAGGAAGTAATCCGCAATGAACGACGCCTCTCCGTCGACGGTGATTCTGAAGCCCGCCGCGACCGATCATTCCTTCGACTTCGACGTGACGATCGTCGGCGCCGGTCCGGTCGGGCTCGCGCTCGCCGGCTGGCTGGCGCGGCGCAGCGTGACGCACACGCTGAAGATCGCGCTGATCGACGCGCGCGAGCCGGAAGATTCGATCGCCGATCCGCGCGCTATCGCCGTATCGCACGGCAGCCGGATGATCCTCGAGCCGCTGCGCTGGCCCGCCGACGCCACCGCGATCCAGCGCATCCACGTGTCGCAGCGCGGCCATTTCGGCCGCACGCTGATCGATCACAGCGAGCATGGTTTGCCGGCGCTCGGTTACGTGCTGCGGTACGGCTCGATCGTGCACGGTCTTGCCGAGGCGGTCCACGCGACCTCGGTCCACTGGTTCCGCTCCACGTCCGCCGCCGCGCCGCTTCAGGAACACGACGGCGTGACGCTGCCGATCGAAACCGCAGGTGTCACGCGCAAACTGCGCACGCGGATTCTGGTGAATGCGGAAGGCGGATTGTTCGGCGACCTGAAAGCGCGCAAGGGTGCGAGCATCGGCGTCGACAAGCACGTGGAAGCCGCAGGCAAAAGCCTGGCCAATGCCGCGGCGGGGAACCTGGCCGGCAAAGGCACGCGTGACTACGGGCAAACCGCGCTGGTCGGCACGGTCACCGTGTCCGCGCCGCAACCGCACGTGGCGTGGGAGCGCTTCACATCGGAAGGCCCGATCGCGCTGCTGCCGATGGGCGGCGTGCGCGGCGCTGACTACGCGCTGGTCTGGTGCTGCGCGCCCGACGCAGCCGCGCGCCGCGCGCAACTCCCCGACGACGCGTTCCTGCGCGAACTCGGCGCCGCGTTCGGCGACCGCATGGGCCGCTTCACGCAAATCAAAGGGCGCGCGTCGTTCCCGCTGGGACTGAACACGGTCGAGACGCTGGTGAACGGCCACGTCGTCGCGATCGGCAACGCGGCGCAGACGCTGCATCCGGTGGCGGGTCAAGGCCTCAATCTCGGCTTGCGGGATGCGCACGCGCTCGCCGACGCATTGTCGGCGGAAGGCCCGACGCCGCTCGCCCTCGCGACCTTCGCGCAACGCCGCGCGCTCGACCGGCGCATGACGATCGGCGCCACCGACATCCTCGCGCGCCTTTTCACGGTCGACTTCGCGCCGCTCGCGATCATGCGCGGCCTCGCGCTCACCGCGCTCGAGTTCGCGCCGCCGGTGAAAACCGCGCTGGCACGCCAGATGATGTTCGGACAACGCCGCTAGGCGCACCGCCAGCCCGCGCGCCGCGGCTTTTTCAAGCAGCCCGCGCAAGGCCGCCGGTTCTATGAACCGGCGCACTTTCATAGAAGATTTAACGGGTTAGGACACGCACCTGGCGGGTGCCGGTTGCCTGTTAACGCTAAAATGGCAGTTTTCCCTCGCATTTTCGCGGTGCTTCGATTGTCGAATCCTGGGCAGTCCGTCGCACGCGCGTCGTCCACGTCATGCCCACTCTCGGCTCCCACAATCTGCGTAACAACCTGTTCGTCGCCCCGATGGCCGGCGTGACCGATCGACCGTTCCGGCAGCTGTGCAAGCGGCTGGGCGCGGGCTATGCGGTGTCGGAAATGGTCGCCTCGAACGCGCAGCTGTGGAAAAGCGAAAAGACCATGCGCCGCGCCAATCACGCGGGCGAAGTCGAGCCGATCGCCGTGCAGATCGCCGGCGCCGATCCGGCGATGATGGCCGAAGCGGCCCGCTACAACGTGGCGAACGGCGCGCAGATCATCGACATCAACATGGGCTGCCCGGCCAAGAAGGTGTGCAATGTGGCCGCGGGTTCCGCTCTGCTGCAGAACGAGCCGCTGGTGCAGCGCATCGTCGAGGCGGTGGTGGGCGCGGTGGGCGTCGGGCCCGACGCGGTGCCCGTCACGCTGAAAATCCGTACCGGCTGGGACCGCGACAACAAGAATGCATTGCGCGTCGCGCATCTGGCCGAAGCCGCCGGCATTTCGATGCTGACCGTGCACGGCCGCACGCGCGCCGACCTGTACCACGGCGACGCCGAATACGAGACCATCGCCGCGGTGAAGGCGTCGGTGCGCATTCCGGTGGTGGCCAACGGCGACATCACAACGCCGCAAAAAGCGCGCGAGGTGCTTGCCGTCACCGGCGCCGACGCGATCATGATCGGCCGCGCCGCGCAGGGGCGCCCGTGGCTGTTCCGCGAGATCGAGTATTTCCTGCAAACGGGCGAGTTGCTGCCGCCGCCGCGCATCGACGAAATCCAGCAGGTGATGAACGAGCATCTCGAAGATCACTACGCGTTCTACGGCGAATTTACAGGTGTCCGCACTGCGCGCAAGCACATCGGCTGGTACACTCGCGGCCTTTCCGGCGCCAATGTGTTCCGGCATCGCATGAATACGCTGGACACCACGCGCGAACAACTCCTCGCCGTCAACGAGTTCTTTGACGCACAAAAGGCGCTCTCCGACCGCCTCGTCTACGTCGACGAAACGCCCGACAGCAAGGGCGAGGACCCTACCGACCTACTAGCAGCATGAGCAAGAACAATATCGAACAATCTGTCCGCGACAGCCTGGGGATGTATTTCCAGGACCTCGACGGCTCCAATCCGCACGATGTCTATGACATGGTGATTTCGTGCGTGGAAAAACCCCTGCTCGAGGTGGTGCTCGAGCAGGCCGGCGGCAATCAGTCGCTGGCCGCCGAGTATCTCGGCATCAACCGCAATACGCTGCGCAAGAAGCTGCAACAGCACGGTTTGTTGTAGTTTCTTCGCGCCCCGCCACGTTTCTCTTCGGCTTTTCGTCTTCATCATGATCAAGCAAGCGCTCATCTCCGTTTCCGACAAGTCGGGCATCGTCGACTTCGCGAAGTCGCTGTCCGACCTCGGCATCAAGATCCTGTCGACCGGCGGCACCGCGAAACTGCTCGCGGACGCGGGCCTCTCCGTCACCGAAGTCGCCGACTACACGGGCTTCCCGGAAATGCTGGACGGGCGCGTGAAAACGCTGCATCCGAAGGTGCACGGCGGCATCCTCGCGCGCCGCGACCTGCCGGAACACATGGCGGCGCTTGAGAAGCACGATATTCCGACCATCGACCTGCTGGTCGTGAACCTCTACCCGTTCGTGCAGACCGTGTCGAAGGAAGAGTGCTCGCTGGAAGACGCGATCGAGAACATCGACATCGGCGGCCCGACCATGCTGCGCTCGGCCGCGAAGAATCATCGCGACGTGACGGTGGTGGTCGACCCGGCCGACTACGCGCTGGTGCTCGAAGAAATGCGCGCGAACAGCAACGCGGTGTCGTACAAGACGAACTTCCGCCTCGCGACCAAGGTGTTCGCGCACACCGCGCAATATGACGGCGCGATCACGAACTATCTGACGAGCCTGACCGACGAGCTGCAACACGCGTCGCGCAATGCTTATCCGGCAACCTTCAATCTGGCGTTCAACAAGGTGCAGGACCTGCGCTACGGCGAGAACCCGCATCAGAGCGCCGCGTTCTACCGCGACCTGAGCGCGCCGGCCGGCGCGCTGGCGAACTACAACCAGTTGCAAGGCAAGGAACTGTCGTACAACAACATCGCGGATTCCGACGCGGCGTGGGAATGCGTGAAGACGTTCGACGTGCCGGCCTGCGTGATCGTCAAGCACGCGAATCCGTGCGGCGTGGCAGTCGGCACGGATGCGCACGAGGCATATTCGAAGGCGTTCCAGACCGACCCGACCTCGGCGTTCGGCGGCATCATCGCGTTCAACCGCGAAGTGGACGAAGCGGCCGCGCAAGCCGTGGCCAAGCAGTTCGTCGAGGTGCTGATCGCGCCGTCGTTCAGCGCCGCAGCGCGCCAGGTGTTCGCGGCGAAGCAGAACGTGCGTCTGCTGGAAATCGCGCTGGGCGAAGGCCATAACGCGTTCGATCTGAAGCGCGTCGGCGGCGGCCTGCTGGTGCAATCGCTCGATTCGAAGAACGTGCAGCCGCGCGACTTGCGCGTGGTGACCAAGCGTCATCCGACGCCGAAGGAAATGGACGATCTGCTGTTTGCATGGCGCGTCGCGAAGTACGTGAAGTCGAACGCGATCGTGTTCTGCGCGAGCGGCATGACGCTCGGCGTCGGCGCCGGCCAGATGAGCCGCGTGGACTCGGCGCGCATCGCCAGCATCAAAGCGCAGAACGCCGGTTTGACGCTGACGGGTTCGGCGGTGGCGTCGGATGCGTTCTTCCCGTTCCGCGACGGCCTCGACGTGGTCGTCGCAGCAGGCGCAAGCTGCGTGATTCAGCCGGGCGGCTCGATGCGCGACGACGAAGTGATCAACGCAGCCGATGAGCACAACATCGCGATGGTGGTGACCGGCGTGCGTCACTTCCGTCATTGAGGCAGGGTTGGCTAGCGGTTGTGCTGCCGCGTGCATGCTGCATGTCGCGGCGGACGTCGCTGAGTAAGCGCTGAGCTTCACAAAAATGGCCTGGTGGAACTTCCGCCGGGCCGTTTTCTTTTCAGGCCGCTCTTTGGGGCGCATCCCTTTGCTTTATCCTGCTGCGCGCCGCTCAATCGTCCGGTTCTTTTCTCGCATAGCCGTTCTTCACCTCCGGATGCTGGCTGATATACGTGCCAAGCCCCTGTCCGCGCCGCGCGAGGCGCTTTAACACGGCAAGGTGCCGCGCGCCGACACTCGCCTCTGTGTACCAATAGACGATGCCCGGCCTGAAGCGGACCTTGACGAAATCGTCGCCGAGTTCATACGCGTCGACGCCCGAGTCGCCGCTAAGATTCCAATAGCGCTCCATCTGCGATTGCCTCCTCGCAACGCCTCCAGCAGCTTTTATTCCGCCGATCCCGCCGTCTGCAGGCCGCCATCCGGCGTGCGTGTTGTAGTATCGCAGGCACCTGGCTTTTACCGCATTCGCGGCACCTCATGAGAATTCTCGGCATCGACCCCGGCCTGCGCGTCACCGGCTTCGGCGTGATCGACCAAAACGGCCACACGCTCAGCTATGTCGCGAGCGGCGTCATCAAAACCGCCGACGCCGATTTGCCGTCGCGGCTTGGCACCATCTTCGAAGGCATCTCGACGCTGATCCGCCAGCATTCGCCGGATCAGTCGGCGATCGAAAAAGTGTTTGTCAACGTCAATCCGCAATCGACGCTGCTGCTCGGCCAGGCACGCGGCGCGGCGATCTGCGGGCTGGTGGCGGGCGGCGTGCCGGTTGCCGAATACACCGCGCTGCAACTGAAGCAGAGCGTGGTGGGCTACGGCCGCGCGACCAAGGAGCAGATGCAGCAGATGGTGGTGCGGCTGCTCAATCTGTCCGGCGTACCCGGCACCGACGCTGCCGACGCGCTCGGCATGGCGATCTGCCACGCGCATGGCGGTTCGACGTTGAGCACGCTGGGCGGCATCGCGCCTTCGCTAGCGAAGAAAGGGCTACGGGTGAGGCGCGGGCGCCTGGTGGGATAGCGCGGCAGTGGGCCGCTTTCGTGTTCCACAGCACGCCACGGGCATGACTCACGGGTCGCGGGTCGCGGGTCGCGGGTCGCGGGTCGCGGGCAACCATGGTTTGCCGCTCGCGCCCCGGCGGTCAAAACCGGCTTACGCCACAAGCCTCGCGTCCAGCAACAGCCTGCGGTTCGCGATCACGCGCCTGCGCCCCTCGCCCGACGCGTTCAACTCCGACTGGCCAGCGCGAGACGGCATGCCAGCCCGGCAAACACCGTCCCCAGCAAATACTGCGGCGTCCGCGACGGCCGGCGCCCTGCCGACAGCTTGCGGCTCAACTTGCTCGCCATCAGAATCACCGCGCCGTTCACGCAAAAGCCGATCAGGTTCAGCACCGTTGCCAGCACCATGATCTGCAACGCGACGGAACCCGCTTCGGGCCGCACGAATTGCGGAAACAACGCGAGCACGAACAGCGCAACCTTCGGATTCAGCAAATTGGTGAAGAGGCCCTGGCGAAAAACGCGGCCGACCGGGTAACGGCTCATCGACGCATTCGGCGTCAGCACCGTGCCTTGCGTGCGGACCGTTTTCCAGGCGAGATACAGCAGATACGCAGCGCCCGCGAAACGCACGGCGTCATAAGCCATCGGCACCGCCAGGAAGAGTTGCGACAAACCGAACGCCGCGGCCAACGCGTGACAGTACGTGCCGACCAGAATACCGGCCAACGACGCGAACCCTGCCGAACGCCCTTGGCTCACGCTTCGCGAGGCAATCAACAACATGTCGGGTCCGGGCGTGGCGGTCAACGCGAGACACGCGCCTGCGAATAGCGCGAGAGTGGTCAGGCTCAGCATGGAAGCTCCTTCTGGGTGAATGGGTTGAGAACCCGCCAAAAGGGATCTCAGTCTATGCACCCGGCTCATGCGGGTCAACGTCGATCGACGCGATTGCGCATCGCGCGACGCGCACTCGCTGCGCTACACTCGCCCTTTCTCTCGAGATTGAATTCGCCATGATCGGTCGCATTGCCGGCGTTCTGCTGGAAAAAAACCCGCCGCATCTGCTCGTCGACTGCAACGGCGTCGGTTACGAAGTCGACGTGCCGATGAGCACGTTCTACAACCTGCCGTCGAACGGCGAGCGCATCGTGCTGCTCACGCAGATGATCGTGCGCGAAGACGCGCATCTGCTCTACGGCTTCGGCACTGCCGAGGAACGCTCGACCTTCCGCGAACTGCTGAAAATTTCCGGCATCGGCGCACGCATGGCACTCGCGGTGCTATCGGGCATGAGCGTGCACGAACTGGCGCAGACCGTCACGATGCAGGACGCGGCGCGCCTCACGCGTGTGCCGGGTATCGGCAAGAAGACCGCGGAGCGGCTGCTGCTCGAACTGAAGGGTAAGCTCGGCGCGGACCTGGGCGCGATGGCGGGCGCGGCCTCGCCGTCCGGTCATGCGTCCGACATCCTCAACGCGCTGCTCGCGTTGGGCTACTCCGAGAAAGAAGCGTTGGCGGCCATCAAGAACGTGCCGGCCGGCACAGGCGTCTCCGAGGGCATCAAGCTCGCGTTGAAGGCGTTGTCGAAGGCTTGACGCGGATCTCGCGACTCGACGACATGTGCGGGTCGACAGAGCTTCGCACAAGCCCCGGCTGATCGCACCCTGGCTGTTCGGCCGGGTTTCGCGCTGGACTCCTCGCGGTACAATGACCGGATGATCGAAACCGACAAACTCGCCGCCGAGCGCATCATCGCGGCCACGCCCGTTTCGCCGAACGAAGAAGCGTTCGAGCGCGCGTTGCGCCCGCGCCAGCTCGAAGAATATGTCGGGCAGGAAAAAGTGCGCGGTCAGCTGGAAATTTTCATCGAGGCCGCCAAACGCCGTTCCGAATCGCTCGACCACGTGTTGCTGTTCGGGCCGCCGGGTCTCGGCAAAACCACGCTCGCGCACATCATCGCGCGGGAGATGGGCGTCAATCTTCGGCAGACGTCAGGACCGGTGCTCGAACGCGCCGGCGACCTCGCCGCACTGCTGACCAATCTCGAAGCCAACGACGTGCTGTTCATCGACGAAATCCACCGGCTCTCGCCGGTCGTCGAAGAAATCCTGTACCCGGCGCTCGAGGATTATCAGATCGACATCATGATCGGCGAAGGGCCTGCCGCGCGCAGCGTGAAGCTGGACTTGCAGCCGTTCACGCTGGTCGGCGCAACCACGCGCGCGGGCATGCTGACCAATCCGCTGCGCGACCGCTTCGGCATCGTCGCGCGACTGGAGTTTTACAACGCCGAGGAGCTGGCGCGCATCGTCACGCGCTCGGCGTCGCTGTTGAACGCGCAGATTCATCCGGACGGCGCGTTCGAAATCGCCAAACGCGCGCGCGGCACGCCGCGTATCGCAAACCGCCTGCTGCGCCGCGTGCGCGACTTCGCCGAGGTGAAAGCGGACGGCAACATCACCGCGCAAGTGGCCGATGCCGCGCTGCGCATGCTCGACGTCGATGGGGTCGGCTTCGACCTGATGGACCGCAAGCTGCTCGAAGCCATCCTGCACAAGTTCGACGGCGGCCCGGTCGGCGTTGACAATCTGGCGGCGGCCATTGGCGAAGAGCGCGACACGATCGAGGACGTGCTCGAACCGTATCTGATCCAGCAAGGCTTCCTGCAACGCACGCCGCGCGGCCGCGTCGCCACGCTGCTGACCTACCGGCATTTCGGTCTCGCCGCGCCGGACGCGTCGAGCACGCTGCCCGGCCTGTGGGATGCGGCCGCGCAGTGAGCAGCACGTAGCGAGGCCGCTCAGGATGTCCGACCAGACGACGGGGCGTTCCGGCTCATCCAGTGGGATCGCCCAGTTGCTCACACGCAGGCTCCGCTCGAAACTGGCCGCCGGCGTCACGCATCTGACGAGCGGCAGCGGCCCGACTCTCGACTATTCATCGCCGCCCGGCGATCCGGGCCTGTTCGGGCCCGACTCCGTGTGCTGGAAAGTCCACGCCGACTTCACGTCGATGATGACGGGCGGCATCAGCGCGTTGCTGCTTCAGGCGTTGCACCCGTTGGCGCTCGCCGGCGTGTGGGACCATTCGACCTTCCGCACCGATATTCTCGGGCGCCTGCGCCGCACGGCGACCTTCATCGCCGGCACGACATACGGCAACCGGCACGATGCGTTGGCGCTGATCGAACGCGTCAGGCGCATCCATCTCGGCGTCAGCGGCACCGCAGCGGACGGACGGACGTATCACGCGAGCGAACCGGCACTGCTGACGTGGGTGCATGTCGCCGAGGTGTCGAGTTTCATGACTGCGCACTTGCGTTATGTGAATCCGCAACTATCCGTGGACGCGCAGGATCAATACTTCGCGGAAACGGCGCGCATTGCCGAAATGCTCGGCGCGGAGAACGTTCCGCGCTCGCGCGCCGAGATCGACGCTTATCTGGGGGCCATGCGGCCTGCGCTGGTGGCCAGCGAGCGCACGAGCGAACTTGTGAGGATTCTGATGAGTGCGCCCGCCCCGAGCATGGCGATGCGGCCCGCCGGCACGTTGATGCTCAGCGCCGGTGTTGATCTTCTGCCGGACTGGGCGCAGTCGATGTTGGGATTCGAGCGCTATGCGGCGCTGCGCCGGACGTTCGCGAGGCCGGGCGTGCGGCTCGTCGCGCCAATCATTCGCTGGGCGCTGGTGAACGGGATATCGAAACGCGCGCGCCGGCGCGTGGCTGCGACGCACGAACCGCATTGACGCGGGCTGCGGCTACGCGCACACACCGCTCAGTCAACCTGCGCCCGGCGCTGCTCCATGGCACGCTACGTCGTTCGACGTGACCGCGGCAAACACCTCCGTTCAAACCGCGCGCAGCGCTTCTACGCTCAACGCCCCGGTTCCGGAACCTTCCTGAAACCATCGTCCGCAGCAGGCGCGTCGAGATGCGCAATGTCCGCCCACGAGACGATCGTCGCCGCACCGTGATCGAAATCCACCACATTCAGACTGGTGTTGAGCAGCGG
The DNA here is from genome assembly GCF_008369935.1 of Paraburkholderia panacisoli. Taxonomy (GTDB): domain Bacteria; phylum Pseudomonadota; class Gammaproteobacteria; order Burkholderiales; family Burkholderiaceae; genus Paraburkholderia; species Paraburkholderia panacisoli. The sequence goes on from NZ_VTUZ01000014.1 coordinate 215,529, forward strand.
GTAATGACGCGGCGCGTCGAGCGGCAAACCACACGCGAAACGGCGCACGCAATCGAGCACGCCGCCATGCGCGACACAAGCGATCCGCTCGCCCGGATGCGCGGCGACCAGCGGCTCGATCGCATGGACCACGCGATGGTAGAACACGCGCTGCGACTCGCCTTCAGGCGGCGCAAAACCAGGATCGCGGGTTTGCCAGTGCGCGTATTCATCGGGAAAGCGCAGCGCGATCTCGTCGCTGTCATGTCCCTGGAAAGCGCCATAGGACCGCTCGCGCAGACCTTCGCGCAGTTGCAGCGGCAAGCCTAGCGCGTCGGCGATGGGCTGCGCGGTCTGCTGCGCGCGTTGCAGATCGCTCGAATAGATTGCATCGAGGCGAGCGCCCTGTTTCGCCTCGTCGGCGATGCGGCGCGCGAGACGTTGCGCCTGGGCCAACCCGGTGGTCGCGAGCGGAATGTCGATGTGACCTTGAATGCGCTTGATGCGGTTCCAGTCGGTCTCGCCGTGCCGGATGAACAGAATCTGCGTAGTCATGAGATAGGAGTGGGCGCCGTTCGCCGGTTATGCCGAGCCGCTATTGTCGCAAAAACGGCTGGAGGGTAAGACGCGCGCATAGTGGCGCGCGTCGGAGGATAGCGAACGAGGCGTCTCGTTCGCCGGATGCAGGCTCAGGCGTTCGTCTGCAACCAGAACGTGACCGGCCCGTCGTTGACGAGCGACACCTGCATATCCGCGCCGAACTCGCCCGTCTCGACGATTGGATGCTTCGCGCGCGCGGCCGCCACGAAGTAGTCGAACAGGCGCTTGCCTTCATCCGGCGGCGCGGCCGGCGTGAAGCTCGGGCGCAGGCCGCTGTTGGTGTCCGCCGCCAACGTGAATTGCGACACGAGCAGCAGGCCGCCCGCGCGTCCCGCGCCATCGAGATTCTGCACGGAGACATTCATCTTGCCCGCCGCGTCGCTGAACACGCGATAGCCAAGCACCTTGGCGAGCAGCCGGTCGGCGGCCGCCTCGGTATCACCGCGTTCCGCGCACACGAGCGCGAGCAGACCCGCGTCGATTGCACCGGTCACCCGGTCGGCTACGCGCACTTCGGCGCGGCGCACGCGTTGGATCAGCGCGATCATCGGCTGTTCGACTCTGCTGGCAACGGTCGATGCGTCACCGAGCGATCACGCCGTAAGCGTGACGCGTGCAAAGCGGCGCTTGCCCACCTGCACCACGTACTCACCCGCTTCGACCTTCAGCCCCTTGTCGGAGACGGTCGCGCCGTCGATCTTCACGCCGCCCTGCTCGATATTGCGCAGCGCTTCGCTGGTCGACGGCACCAGGTTGGCCTGCTTCAGCAACTGGCCGATCGCGAGCGGTGCGCCGGCCAGCGTCACCGCCGGGATATCGTCCGGCACGCCGCCCTTCGCGCGATGGTTGAAGTCTTCGAGCGCGCGCTCGGCGTCGGACTGCGTGTGAAAGCGCGCGACGATTTCCTGGCCGAGCATCACCTTGAAATCGCGCGGATTGCGGCCCGCTTCGATCTCTTTCCTGAAGCCCGCGATTTCGTCCATCGGACGGAAAGACAGCAGTTCGAAGTAACGCCACATCAGCGTGTCGGAGATGCTCATCAGCTTGCCGAACATGTCGGTCGGCTTCTCGCTGATGCCGATGTAGTTGTTCTTCGACTTCGACATTTTCTCGACGCCGTCGAGCCCTTCGAGCAGCGGCATCGTCAGGATGCACTGCTGCTCCTGGCCGTACTGCTTCTGCAACTCGCGGCCGACCAGCAGGTTGAACTTCTGGTCCGTGCCGCCGAGTTCGAGGTCGGCATTCAGCGCGACCGAGTCGTAGCCTTGCATCAGCGGGTACAGGAACTCGTGAATCGAGATCGGCACGCCGCCCTGGAAACGCTTGGTGAAATCCTCGCGCTCCAGAATCCGCGCCACCGTGTAGCGCGACGCGAGCTTGATCATGCCGTCGGCACCAAGCGGCATCGACCATTCGCTGTTGTAGCGGATCTCGGTCTTGTCGCGGTCGAGCACGAGCGCGGCCTGCTCGAAATACGTCTTCGCGTTCGATTCGATCTGCTCGCGCGTGAGCGGCGGGCGCGTCGCGTTACGGCCCGACGGATCGCCGATCAGCGACGTGAAATCGCCGATCAGGAAGATCACCGTGTGACCGAGATCCTGCAACTGACGCATCTTGTTCAAGACGACCGTATGGCCGATGTGAATGTCGGGCGCGGTCGGATCGAGCCCGAGCTTGATGCGCAGCGGCTTGCCGGTCGCCGCGCTCTTCGCGAGTTTTTGCGCGAATTCGTCTTCGATCAGCAGTTCGTCGACTCCGCGTTTGGTGACGGCGAGGGCGTGACGGACTTCGTCGGTGACCGGAAAGGCGGAAGCGGGGCTAGGCTTGGTGGACTCGGTGCTCATGCTGGAAACGTGAAGTCGCGAAAAAGGGAGATTGTCCCATAGATACGCGCCGACGCGCCCACTGACGCGGCGACGAACGAGTCACAAGCGAGCATAGCTGCCTACAGGCATACCGACCGCGCGCTGGTGGCGCGCGTTTCGCGCGGCGCGGCGCGCCGTGCCGGCGGCGTCGACGCGCTCATATTCGACCGCGCTTGCGCCGATAATCTGCTAAAACGGATCGCAATGACCCTCGACAGGAGCAGCAACGTGGCGCAACACCCAGCAGACGGTGTCTACTTCGGATTGATGTCCGGAACGAGCATGGACGGTGTGGACGGCGTGGCCGTCCGATTTGAGGAAGGAAAGTCGCCGGTGGTGCTGGCCGAGGCGTTTGTCGGCTTCTCCGCGGGGATACGCGAGGCGCTGTTCGCGCTCCAGCAACCGGGTGACAACGAGATCGAGCGCGAAGCGCTGGCCGCCAATGCGCTCGCCACGCGCTATACGGTGTGCTGCCACGAACTGCTGCGCGGCAGCCGCGTGTCCGCCACGGAAGTGCGCGCGATCGGGGCGCATGGGCAGACGGTGCGGCATCGGCCGGAAAAAGGCTATACGCGGCAGATCAACAACCCCGCGCTGCTCGCGGAAATGATGCACATCGACGTGGTCGCCGATTTCCGCAGCCGCGACGTAGCGGCCGGCGGCCAGGGCGCACCGCTCGTGCCGGCCTTTCACGCCACGGTGTTCGGCGCGAAGGACGAGACGCGGGTGGTCTGCAACCTCGGCGGCATCAGCAACATCACGATCCTGAACGCGACGGGCAGCGTGCGTGGCTTCGACTGCGGACCGGCGAACGCGCTGCTCGACGAATGGGCGCAGCGCCACCTCGGCAAGCCGTTCGACGAAAACGGTCATTTCGCGGCCGGCGGTCAGGTGGATCGCAAGCTGCTGAATGCGTTGCTCGACGAGCCGTTTTTCTCGCAGCAGCCGCCTAAGAGCACCGGTCGCGACCTGTTCAATCCCGAATGGCTCGACGCGAAGCTCCAGCCGTTCGCCGCGCTCACCCCCGCCGACGTGCAGGCGACGCTGGTCGCGCTGACAGCGGTGACGGTCGCGCGTGAAATCGAGCGGCACGCGTCCGACGCGAGGGCGGTCTATGTGTGCGGCGGCGGCGCGCGCAATCCGGAGATTCTGAAGGCATTGCAGCAGGCGCTGGAGGACAGCGGCGTGAGCGGTGTGCCGGTAATGACGACCGATGCGCTCGGCGTGCCGCCAAGCCAGGTCGAACCGCTCGCGTTCGCGTGGCTGGCGATGCGTTGCATCGCGCGGCTGCCGGGCAATCTTCCGGCCGTCACCGGCGCGGCCGCCGAACGCGTGCTCGGCGCCATTTACCCGCGTTGACTACGGCCCCGTATTACGATTCGGGCGGGCAATAAAAAACGGGGTCGAGGCCCTAATGCCGTTCAGTTAAGCGACTGAACGGCATTTTTTTGTGGCGCAAAGTGGTTGTAAACGTGACGCAGGGGTGTTAACTTTCATCGCCATGCTGGTCGATGATCTACGCCCACTCGTC
>NZ_VTUZ01000141.1 GCF_008369935.1 Paraburkholderia panacisoli
TAGTCCGCCCTGAATAACCCGAAAGGCTTTATGCGACGGAGCTTTGAGGTCGAAATGGTGTTGTGAGATTTGCAGGAACCTGGCACATTAACGCGAGAACCCTGCATTTTTCGACGAGGTGCAGATGGGCCCGAAGACACCTATGCCGGAACAAGATTTCTTCCGGCATCCGCTGCGCGAACAGATCAACCTGAAGCATCCGCTGGTGCGCCTGGCCGAGCTGATCAACTGGGATCGGCTGGGCGTGTTGATGAGCGAGAGCTTCGTGTCCAGCAAAGGTCGACCGGCGAGCTCGCCGCGTCTGATTGCGGGGCTACTGTATTTGCAGCATGCGTTCGATCTGTCGGACGAAGAGGTCGTCTGGCAATGGGTGGAGAATCCGTATTGGCAGGTGTTCACAGGCGAAACGTACTTGCAGACCGAGCCGCCGATCGACCCGTCGAGCCTGACGCGCTGGCGCAAACGGCTGGGAGAAGCCGGCGTTGAAGAGCTGCTGGCCGAGACGATCGAAGCAGCGAAACGTGCCGGCGTGATCAAGGCCGCGAGCGTGAAGCGGGTGATCGTCGACACAACGGTGATGGAAAAAGCGATCGCCCATCCAACCGATTCACGCCTGCTCGAGCGGTGTCGCGAACATCTGGTGAAGGCGGCCGCGCGGCATGGCCTGAAGCTGAGGCAGAACTACAACCGCGAGGCGCCGCGTCTGGGGCTGCAGATTGGCCGCTACGCTCACGCGAAGCAGTACAAACGCATGAGGAAAGCACTGCGCACGCTGCGTTCACGCGTTGGACGGGTGATGCGCGATGTGGAGCGACAGGTCGCCCAGGTGGCAGACCCAGGCCGTGCTGCATTGATGGAGCTGATTGGCCGCACGAAGCGCATCCTGGCGCAAAAGCCGAAAGACAAGAACAAGCTCTATGCGCTGCACGCGCCGGAAGTTGAATGTCTGGCGAAGGGCAAAGCCCGCACACCATACGAATTCGGCGTGAAGGTGTCGATCACGACGACCCACAAGGAAGGCCTCGTAGTTGGGATGCGCTCGATGCCAGGCAATCCGTACGACGGTCACACGCTCGCTGAAGCGCTGGAGCAGGCGGCAATCCTGTGTGACGCCACGCCGGAGGTCGCCATCGTCGACCGTGGCTACAAGGGTGTCGCGGTTGACGGCGTGAAGATCTATCACCCGGGCTTGCGGCGGGGCATCACACGCGGACTTCGCGCGATGATCAGGCGGCGCAGTGCAATCGAGCCAGCCATCGGCCACATGAAGACAGACGGAAAACTCGATCGCAACTGGCTCAAAGGCGCGCTCGGCGATGCGATGCACGCGGTGCTGTGCGGCGCTGGCCACAACCTGCGGATGATCCTGAGGAAGCTGCGGCTTCTTTGCGTCTTCGTTCTCGCTGCCTTGTTCAACCCCAGCGTTGCCGCCGATGTGATGGTGTGACGTCGGCGGCAACGCGAACCGAATTGTTCAGGACGGACT
>NZ_VTUZ01000142.1 GCF_008369935.1 Paraburkholderia panacisoli
TAATGCCGTTCAGTTAAGAACTGAACGGCATTTTCATTTGCGGAGCAGGAAGAAGTTGTAAACGGCGCGCCGGGATGTTAACTTTTCGGCGCGATGCTCTCAGCCCACCTTACCTACCTGATCAAAGCGCAGGAGCCGGTAGCCGACCTGAGCCGGCTGGCCGAGCATCTGCCTTACGAATGGATTGAGCACGCGGTGCGTGCTACGGGGACGGCAAGCCTGCGGCGGCGACGCCTGCCGGCCGAGCAGGTGGTATGGCTGGTGATTGCTCTGGCCATGTACCGGCACTGGTCAATCAGTGAAGTGCTTGACGGACTCGATCTGGCGCTGCCCAGCGAGGATGCACCATTCGTCAGCAAGAGCGCGGTGACGCAGGCGCGTCAGCGCATCGGTGAAGCGCCGCTGGCGTGGCTTTTTGGCCGGACAGCCCGAGCCTGGACCAGGCAGGACGCGGCTCGCCATGCGTTCAAGGGGTTGAGTTTGTGGGCGATGGACGGCACCACGCTGCGCACTGCCGACAGCCCCGCCAACCGCGAGCACTTCGGCGCACAAGGTTACGCCAGTGGCAGGGTGGCCAGCTATCCGCAGGTGCGCGCAGTGACGCTCACGGCGATTCCGACGCATCTGATCGCCGACATCAATTTCGGTCGTTACGACACCAACGAGATGGTGTATGCCAAAGGCCTGTTGCCGCAGATACCGGAAGATTCACTGACGGTATTCGACAAAGGCTTTCTGGCTGCCGAAATTCTCTGTGGCCTGACGATGGGAGGACATAACCGCCACTTCCTGATTCCCGCGAAATCCAATAGCCGCTGGGAAGTGATCTCGGGTACCGCTGACGATGCGACGGTACGCATGCGCGTCTCGCCGCAGGCGCGCAAGAAGTGCCCGGCTTTGCCCGAATTCTGGAATGCGCGAGCGATCCGCACCATCGACGCGCGCGGGCGCGAACGCGTGCTACTCACTTCGCTGGGCGATCGGCGCCGCTTCAAACCCGCTGATATCCTGGCCTGCTACGAGCGCCGTTGGCAGATCGAAACCAGTTACTGCGAGCTTAAGCAATCGATGCTCGGCGCGGAGTTGACTTTACGCAGTCGTACGGTCGAAGGTGTGTACCAGGAAATATGGGGTGCGTTGATCGCCTACAACCTGATTCGCCGTGAGATCGCCAGCGCCGCATGGGAAGCGAAGCTTGAGCCGACCGATATCAGCTTCGTGCGCGCCCTGCACACGATCCAGCACGAAATGATGTGGGCCGCACTAACGCCGGCCTATGCGAAATTGCCCGCCTGTCTGAAGCGCCTGCGTGAGCGCCTCAAGTCGCTGCCCAATGAAAAACGACCCGGCCGCACATGCGACCGGGTCGTCAAATCTCGCCCTCACCGTTACACCGTTCGATTCTTGAAGAAGAACCTTAACTGAACGGCATTA
>NZ_VTUZ01000143.1 GCF_008369935.1 Paraburkholderia panacisoli
CTAGCCCGAGACTACATGATCTCCGTCACTCATTCGTCTGTCATCGGCTGCAGGATTGGTATGCCTGCGGACTGGATGTTGACCACAACATTCTTGCCTTGTCTACGTACCTTGGGCACGCCAAGATCACAGACACATACTGGTACGAAACAGCTACACCCGAGCTTCTGGAGATCGCGGCCCGGCGGTTTGTGCGCTCTAAGGGAGGCACATCATGAACCAACTCACCGTACAACCATTTCCCGTTCTGGTACAGAAATTCTTTATGCAACGACTGCAGGAGCAGCGACACGTAAGTCCTCGCACCGTCATGGCCTACCGCGACAGCTTCCGCTTGTTGCTGGCCTTTGCGTATCAGCGCTTGCACAAGCGACCCGCCGAGATCACGATCCAGGACCTCAGTGCACCATTCGTCCTCGAGTTTCTTCGACATCTCGAACAAGACCGGCGCAACGCGATCCGAAGCCGCAATGCGAGATTCGCAGCCATCCGGTCGTTCATGGAATATGTTTCATTCGAGGAACCATCGGCATTGGCCATCGCGCAGTCTGTGCTGGCAATTCCCATGAAGCGCTTTGAGCAGCCCATCGTCGGATTTGTCTCCAGGCAGCATATCGAAGCCATCCTCGCTGCGCCGAATACCTCCACGTGGACAGGGCAGCGTGACCACATCATGCTGGCAACCCTGTATAACACCGGCGCACGCGTTTCCGAACTTCTGGAAATGCGTGGGTCCGATCTGGTATTCGGGCCCACCTCATGGGTACGCATCCACGGTAAGGGACGCAAGGAACGCTCGGTTCCACTGTGGCCCGACACTGCCAAAGAACTCAGGCATTGGATGCGGCAGTATCCGCGTGATCTTCACGAACCGCTGTTTCCCGGTCGCTCTGGCGACTCGCTCACGCGCGTCGGTTTCACTGAGCGACTCAAGCTTGCCGTACAGACTGCGTCACGGCAGTTTCCCGAGCTTGCAAAGCATCGCATTTCTCCGCACGTTATTCGACATTCGGTCGCGATGCATATGCTGCAATCCGGCGTCGACATTACCGTTATCGCATTGTGGCTCGGTCACGAAAGCCCCGTCACCACGCATCGTTACGTTGAAGCCGATCTGCAAATGAAGGACCGCGCATTACAGGCCCTTCAGGCACCATCGCGCAAGGCCTTCCGTTACAAGCCGAAGGATGACCTGCTTCGGTTCCTGCAAGGCCTGTAGTTATGTAAGCTCGATAGCTGGTGCCGGAAGCACATCAATGTTTGCCTCGATGCCACGACCTCGATATTCCGGGGGCGCGGCATCGTTTCGCAAGTGTCTGCTCCCGCCATCCCGACAGAACTTTCCATAACTACGAAGTGAGGATAGGACCTC
>NZ_VTUZ01000144.1 GCF_008369935.1 Paraburkholderia panacisoli
AAGTGCGCCAGTCAACAGAAGAAGATCGCGGTAGTTGAGCGATGCGGCACGCATGCTCACTCGAATCTGCCCAGGCCCAAGTGCGCCGGGCGCGGGCACATCATCGATCGACAGTGAATCCGGACCATTCAACCCATGCGTCACGAATGCTTTCATTGATAATTAAGCCTCCAGGGACATCCCGACAGCGCCGTAAGCAACGTTGGGGTGCACCTTTCGATGTGATTTGTAGGCCGTACCTCTTCGGGCGGCTATCAGGCAGACTCGGCAACTCTTGCGGCGCAGCCCGTGGGTGTGGGCAATCCGGGATGTCTTGGGACTCCGCCGAGCATCTCGAAACCGTCTCAGGATCAGGAGGCACGCCTCGCGTTTCTGGATGTCATTGAACAAGACGTCAATGTAGCCGCTAGCAAACCGGATTAAAATCGCTAGAACTTGCATTTGGTATTAAGCGACACTTAACAATGCTTCCGAAAGATGTGGCCGCGTTGACGGCATTCGTACAGGTGGCAGAACTGCACAGCTTCCGCGCTGCCGCTGCGCGGCTGGGCGTGACACCTTCTGCGCTCAGCCAAACCATGCGCCAACTGGAAGAGCGATTGGGCGTGCGCCTCCTCAACCGCACGACGCGCAGCGTATCGCTGACGGATGCGGGGATTCGACTGTTCGGTCAGCTCCAATCGGCATTCGGCCAGATCGGCGGCGCACTGGAGGACTTGAACCGGCAGCGCGAGCGGCCCGTCGGCACGCTGAGGATCTATGCCACTCACGCGGCGGCCGCACTCGTTGTCGCGCCAGTTTGGGAGCGCTTCCTCTCCACCTATCCCGACGTACACCTCGAGCTGCGCGTGGATCAGCCGCCTGCAGATATTGTGGCGATGGGGTTTGACGCGATGATTGGCTGCAAGGAACACCTTGCTGCAGACATGGTGGCCGTGCGGGCGACGGGGCCAATGAAGGTTGCTGTCGTGGCCGCGCCTGCCTATCTCGCTCACTATGGGCACCCAGGCACCCCTGAAGACCTCGAGAATCACCGGTGCATTCGTTACCGGCTGGCGCCAGACCAGCCCCTGTACGAGTGGACGTTCATTCGGGGCGGACAGCTTCAACGCGTGCCGGTTGGGAGCCACGTGATTCTCAATAGCTCGGAGTTGGCGGTTCGCGCTGCGATCGACGGGCTCGGAATAACCTATACCGCCGAGGCGCATGTGCAGGTGTTCCTGCGCTCAGGGCAATTGATGAGGGTACTTGAGGACTTCTCACCTTCTTCCGAGGGATTTTTGATCGGGTACCCGAGTCGCCGGCAAATGTCCGCAGCGCTGCGCGCATTCCTCGACATGGTCCGTG
>NZ_VTUZ01000145.1 GCF_008369935.1 Paraburkholderia panacisoli
AACGTTGAGCGCTCACGCTTATCGGCTGTGAAAAAGACAGACTCAGGGGTCTGTAGCTCAGTCGGTTAGAGCACCGTCTTGATAAGGCGGGGGTCGATGGTTCGAATCCATCCAGACCCACCAAAGTCTTGTCTGGTGCGCTGACCGTCTAAAAACCTCTGGGGTAGCTGTATGACTGGGGGATTAGCTCAGCTGGGAGAGCACCTGCTTTGCAAGCAGGGGGTCGTCGGTTCGATCCCGTCATCCTCCACCAATCCTCAATGCGTAGCGTTCTGCAGATCGATGCAGATGGTTGTGCATTGGCGATTGAGCCAGTCAGAGTGATACATGGTTATAGCAACCGTGATATCGGCTGTCGTTCTTTAACAATCAGGAAGAAGTAGTAAAGAGATTCACGAAAGATCACTTAGAGATGGGTGATTGAGTAGGTGAATCAGGGTTGTGATTGTATCAATGTATGAAAAGGTGATCGAAAGATTGCCTTGGAATACGGCGCAACACGAATACTCAACCTGTAGCGGAAAGTTGAAATGCACTTCCCCGTGAAGTGCAGTGAGACCCACCCGTTATAGGGTCAAGCGAACAAGTGCATGTGGTGGATGCCTTGGCGATCACAGGCGATGAAGGACGCGGTAGCCTGCGAAAAGCTTCGGGGAGCTGGCAAACGAGCTTTGATCCGAAGATGTCCGAATGGGGAAACCCACCTCTTTTGAGGTATCCGTAGCTGAATACATAGGCTACGCGAAGCGAACGCGGTGAACTGAAACATCTAAGTAACCGCAGGAAAAGAAATCAACCGAGATTCCCAGAGTAGTGGCGAGCGAAATGGGAGCAGCCTGTACTCTTTATTCTTACTGTTAGTCGAACGCTCTGGAAAGTGCGGCCATAGCAGGTGATAGCCCTGTAGGCGAAAACAGTTGGAAAGAACTAGGTGTACGACAAGTAGGGCGGGACACGTGAAATCCTGTCTGAAGATGGGGGGACCATCCTCCAAGGCTAAATACTCGTGATCGACCGATAGTGAACCAGTACCGTGAGGGAAAGGCGAAAAGAACCCCGGGAGGGGAGTGAAACAGATCCTGAAACCGCATGCATACAAACAGTCGGAGCCTTTGAAAGAGGGTGACGGCGTACCTTTTGTATAATGGGTCAGCGACTTACATTCAGTGGCAAGCTTAACCGATTAGGGCAGGCGTAGCGAAAGCGAGTCCGAACAGGGCGTTCAGTCGCTGGGTGTAGACCCGAAACCAGGTGATCTATCCATGGCCAGGATGAAGGTGCGGTAACACGTACTGGAGGTCCGAACCCACTAACGTTGAAAAGTTAGGGGATGAGCTGTGGATAGG
>NZ_VTUZ01000146.1 GCF_008369935.1 Paraburkholderia panacisoli
TGCTGAGTGAATCGGAGCGCGAAGACCTGCAAGCGCTGACGATGCGACGCAAGACCGCGCAGGCCCTGGCATTGCGGGCGCGCATCGTGTTGGCCTGTGCCGATGGCATGGATAACAAGACGGTTGCGACGAAACAGCGGGTCACTCAGCAAACGGTTTCGAAGTGGCGGGCGCGGTTCGTGATCCATCGTCTGGACGGATTGCTCGATGCACCACGGCCCGGCGCACCAAGGACGATTGATGACGTGCGCGTCGATGCGGTCATCGCGAAGACGCTCGAGTCCGTGCCTGTCGGAGCGACTCACTGGAGCACGCGCACGATGGCTCGCGAAATGAAATTGTCGCAGACGGCGGTCACGCGGATCTGGCGTGCCTTCGGTTTGCAGCCGCATCGTCAGGAAACGTTCAAGCTTTCCAGCGATCCGATGTTCGTCGACAAGGTGCGAGATATCGTCGGGCTTTACCTGGACCCGCCGCTCAAGGCCATGGTGCTCTGCATAGACGAGAAGAGCCAGATTCAGGCACTCGATCGCACGCAACCCATGTTGCCCTTGGCACCCGGCATCCCTGAGCGACGCACCCACGATTACATGCGCCACGGCACGACCACGCTGTTCGCGGCTCTGGACATCGCTACTGGTGAGGTAATCGGCGAGGTGCATCGGCGCCATCGCAGCAGCGAATTCTTGCGGTTTCTGCGCACGATCGAGGCCAGCGTGCCGTCTTACATGGAGGTGCATCTGGTGATGGACAACTATGGCACGCACAAAACGCCCTCGATCAAAGCCTGGTTCGCTCGTCATCCTCGCTTCCATGTTCACTTCACGCCGACCTCGGCGTCGTGGCTTAACCAGGTCGAACGATGGTTTGCCGCGCTCACTGAAAAATACCTTCGACGCGGTACGCATCGGTCGACACGTCAACTCGAAGACGCGATCCGTCATTACCTGAACGTCTATAACGCGAACCCCAAACCGTTTGTCTGGAGCAAGTCGGCGGATGAGATCCTGGCAAGCCTCGAACGGTTTTGTGTGCGGGTCCGCAAGGCTGCGGCAGGAGCATCATGAATATCAATACCGACGCAATTGATGAAGTTTCCCTGGCGCTTCTCTACCTGACCCTGCATGACCGATACCGTGCATGGAAGGGCTTCGACTGGGATGTGCTGAACCGACTCCATGAACGAGGTTTCATCGAAGACCCTGTCAACAAGACGAAGTCCGTGATCTTTACGGAAGAAGGACTGCGCGAGTCCGAACGACTTTTTAATCAGCACTTTGTCATTCCGGAAAGAACGGGGAATTGATTCAACGAACTTCTAACTCACGACACTAG
>NZ_VTUZ01000147.1 GCF_008369935.1 Paraburkholderia panacisoli
GCAAGAATGCCGCGGTGTCCGAAGGCGCTGTTGTGTTCGAGAACGAACTGTTCCAGCTGACCCAGTACGCCCCGCTTACCGATCAGGTGGCGACGCGACCGCTACTGATCGTGCCGCCGTGCATCAACAAGTTTTACATCCTCGACCTGCAGTCCGCAAATTCGTTCGTTCGCTTTGCCGCAGAGCAGGGAAATACGGTCTTTCTGGTGTCCTGGCGAAACCCCGATGCCGCGTGCGGACATTTTACGTGGGATGACTACCTAAGTCAGGGCGCGATTCGTGCCATCGAGGTAGCGCACGCAATCAGTGGCGCAGATAAGCTGAACGCGCTCGGCTGGTGCGTGGGCGGCACGATCCTGTCGTCGGCGCTCGCAGTGCTACCGGAGCACACCGCAAGTGACAAGTCCGAAAAGGATGTCAACATGGCGGATGAAGAGACCTTGCCCGCCAGCGACCCACCTGCGACAGTGAGAAACAAGCCGGATTGAGTCAGAGGACGGCGAAGAGGCCGGTTCACCAACGCTCAATGAGCCGTATCCAGCAGATACCGGACCGTCCCCGCATCTACCGACGAATTCGCGCTCGAGAGTCCATGGCCTTTGCGGCGCTCCGCGGCATCGTTATCGGGATGCTCATAGCGCGGTAGAGAGGATGTCCAGAAACCGTTGACCTGTATCTCTAGCAGGAGCGGCCAGTTAGCCAGGCTCTCTTTTCCAGTCTGCCGTACAGGCGTAGCGCGTGAGGTCCCGCATGTTGCGTGAACTAAAAAATCAAGCCGTCCCGCGCAAGCTAACCTTGATGGCCATCGCGCGGACGGCCATCAGCAAATTCTCGGATGACCGTTGCTCAATGATGGCCGCGAGCATCGGCTTCTTTTCCGCCTTTTCGCTTGCCCCAACCCTCCTCATCATGCTTGCTGTCGCCGGGTGGTTCTTTGGCCCGGACGCAGCGAAAGGGCGGCTCTTTGAACACGTCAAGGGCGTTCTTGGCAACGACGCTGCGAGCGCAATGCAATCTCTTGCCGAACACGCACACAGGTCAAGCGGAAGTGGCGTCGCCGCAGCACTATCCATTGCCCTTGTGGCTGTCGGTGCTTCGGCCACGTTTTCGTCGCTCAATACCGCTCTGGATGTCGTGTTTGGCGCGGAGTCGCCCAAAGGTATCGCCGGACTAGCGCTCCTGCTGCGCGCCCGTCTGGTTTCCTTCGGAATGGTCATGGGATTGGGCTTCCTGCTGGTGGTTTTCCTTGTACTGGACGCAGCCCTACAGCTTGCCGGCCATGCGATTTTTGGTGACTCCAGTTTGGTTGTGCTCGCGGCGGTAGG
>NZ_VTUZ01000148.1 GCF_008369935.1 Paraburkholderia panacisoli
CCTACGCTGCCCCAAATGCGACCCAAGGAGACACATAAATGACAGTTTTCGAGCATGAGACCCGGTACGAGCGCCGCACGCTCGTGCTGCTGGGTGTCGGTTTCGGTCTGGTGGGTTTTGACCGGTGGCTGATGGCGCCGCTGTTCCCGCACATGATGGCCGAGCTGAACCTGAACTATTCGCAGCTGGGCAGCCTGATTGGGGTACTCGGCGTCGCCTGGGGACTGTGGTCCATTGCAATGGGCCCCCTGTCGGACCGCATCGGCAGGAAGAAGATTCTCGTGACCACGATGGTCGCCTTTTCGTTGCTCTCGAGCCTCTCGGGACTGGCCTCCGGCTTCCTGAGCCTGATGTGCCTGCGTGCCGTGATGGGCGTCGCAGAAGGGGCGTTTACACCGGCGAGCCTCGCGGCCAACAGTGAAGCGTCCCGGCCGTCGCGGCGCGGGCTGAATCTGGGGCTGCAACTGAGCATGATGCCGCTCATGGGACTGGGCTTCGCGCCGATCGTGGCCACGCAGCTGCTGCAGATCGTGCCCTCCTGGCACTGGGTCTTCACGATCTCCGCCGTGCCTGGTCTGATCGTGGCGGTCCTGATCTGGCGCAATCTGCACGAGCGCAGCGCCAGCGAGCCGCTCACGGCCCACATGCCCGTGACCAGGCCACGCTGGACCGAGCTGCTGGCCAGCCGCAACGTGATTGTCGCGACCGCCGCGATCCTGTGTGCGATGGGCGGGATTTTCGTGATCGGTGCCATGGTGCCGACCTATCTGGTCACCGTGCTGCACCTGGATACGCGCAGCATGGGCTTCGTTGCCTCGGCCGTCGGCTTCGGCGGCTTTGTCGGCTCGTTCGGCGTGGCCGGCATTTCCGACTACATCGGCCGCCGGCCCACCGCACTGATTGGCTTCGTCGCCGCGGCCGTGCTGCTGTACTTCTTCGCGAACACCGGCGCCCATCCTCAACTGCTGTTCGCCCTGCTGTTCGGCGTGGCGATGTTCTCGATCGGCCTGCTCAGCCTGCTGAGCGGCCCGGTGGCGATCGAGGCCGCGCCGCTGGGGCTCGTCGCCTCGACCATTGGATTCGTCTCCGGGGTGGGCGAGACCTTCGGCGGAGGTGTCGCGCCGGTGATCGCCGGTTTCGTCGCCCAGCATTTCGGCCTCGCACGAACCCTTGACTTCGCGCTGTACAGCCTCGTCGCCGGGGCAGTCGTCACGGTGTTCCTCATCGAGACCGCACCCCGCCGGCGCGCGGCCATCACCCCGGCCGACGACCCCGCGCACGACACGATCAACGCCTCTGGCGTCGCCAATGCCGATCCCTCA
>NZ_VTUZ01000149.1 GCF_008369935.1 Paraburkholderia panacisoli
CCAGGTGCGACCGAATTGACGGTGATGCCGGTTTCGGCAAGCTCGAGTGCCCACGTGCGCGTGAAACTGATCATTGCACTCTTGGCGGCTGCATACGCGCTCCGCTGTGTGACACCCAGCACAACCAGGCTCGACAGATTGACGATACGTCCCCAGCCCTTTTCCCGCATGTTCGGCAGCAAAGCCTGTGCCGTTTGCACGGCGGGAATCAGATTGGTGCTGAACGTGCGATCAAGATCATCGAGTTCGATGTCGTCAAGACGCGCAAGCTTGATGAAGCCCATGTTGTTGACGACGCCGTCAAACGCGTAGCGCGAAGTCAGTTCACGCAAGCCCTTGTCAGTTGCTTCGCGATCGGCGAGATCAATGCTGACAAGCGTGCCGGGGAAGGTTGGATCATCGGTGCGACGTGCGATGCCGACAACCTGATGGCCTTCGCGTGCGAGCCGTTCGGACAGCGCGCGGCCAATGCCTTTGCTTGCGCCGGTGATAAGGAAAGTACGTTGACTCATGATGCTTTTTCAAAATGACAAGGTAGACACGCACGGTTCGCTGGCTTTTGCCGCGGCACATCGAACCGTGCGACGAAAATCATTCACTCGATATGGCGTTCTCTGCCTCCCGCAAACCGGGCAAACCGAGCATGGCTAGTGACACTTCCACAGCCGAACGCAGCAGTTCGCGCTCGACACTGGTACGCGCGAGCACGCGCAAACCCATCAGTACGGTAAGGAGATGAACGGATGCGTCATTGGCTTTAATGCTTTTCGAAACTTCGCGGCGCTTCTGCGCAGCAGCAATGCTTCTGCAAAAGAAGCCTCTGATTTCAGCGAGTTCGCTCGCGATCGCCTCTTGCAAACCGTCCGCATGCCGATCCTTCTCGAGCACGGCGTTGACCAGCATGCAGCCTCGCTGACCAGTGTCGGAGGCGCTACGCTGGATGACTTCGGCAAAAAATGCGGTAATGGCCAACGCAGGCGTGAAGCCACGTTCGAGTCGTGCGATCCGGTTGCGCAACGTGTGATCGAGATAGTGCTCGAGTGCAAGGCGAAACAGCGCGCTTGTCACCGAACGCGTTGTACAGGCTAGGTTGCGTCAGCCCGGTGAATCTCACCAGGTCGCGCGTGGTCGTGCCTTCGTAGCCGTGTTCCCAGAACGCGTCGCATGCCGCTTCGAGCACGCGCTCTTCGCTAAATTCTCTCGGCCTTGCCATGGTTGCGCTCCTGTTTGGGGGGGGCGTCATGAGGCCCGTGGAAAGATTGAATTATATATCAAGTGATATAA
>NZ_VTUZ01000015.1 GCF_008369935.1 Paraburkholderia panacisoli
AGAAATGCCATTGATTCACGCAACAGTGATCAGGTACCAAATGGTACGAAGCCGTTGCGTCGAATTCGTGAAAGAAACGGGAAATCCGCAACGCTCTTCCACGTACCACTGAAGTTGATAATTTATCTTATGTCAAATTGAATTCAAACTTCCAAAAACCGACCGTCACCCTTGGCGGGTTTCTTTCACGAGCGCGCCCCCAAAACATCGAGCTTCTCTGTCGAGGTCGTTCCACCCGAAAGCCATAACCCTGTTCACGGCAACCAACATCTCATCTGCAGACCAACCTATGCAGAGCTTCTTGTTATTTCGCACACGGACACGAGACTGCATCTGGCCGTGGACGCAAATGGCCGCCCATCGCGACCGATCTTCACCCAAGGACAGCTTGCCCACGTTTCGCGCGCCAAGAAACTGAATCAGCATTTGCACACGACGGTTTCGAGGGAACCGAGAGCGCGGCCAACGGAGTACCAGGCAGACATCAAGGCCCGTTACCGCCAACGTTTATCCTGACAACAGCACGCCACTTCCCTTCTCACCGGGGCATAATCCGTCAGTCCATCGTTGCGTTTGTCCACATGAAGAAAAACAGCTCCGCCAAGAAAGTATCCCGACGCGAACCGGTCAATCCGCCGGATCAGTTGCTGGTCGACGTCGCGTTTGCGCAGATCGAGGAAATGATCATCACGCGCAAGCTGCCGCCGGGTTCGATGATTTCTGAAAGCCAGCTTGCAGCCGAGATGGAAATGGGACGCACCCCCGTGCGCGAAGCGCTTCAGCGGTTGCGGCAGATCGGCTTCGTCGAAATGCTTCCGCGCCGAGGTACGCTCGTCGCCGGTGTGGACATCCGTCAGCAACTGGAACTACTGGAGGTTAGGCGCCCGCTCGAGGAACTCGTCGTACGCGTGGCCGCGCTACGCGCCACACCGGAAGAGCGCGCCCATCTGCGCCAGCTCGCGAAGCAAATGATCGACGCCGCCGAACGCGGTGACATGGAAGCCTGGATCAAGGCCGGAGGAGCGATTCACGACGCTGAAGTTCAGGCCACCCACAACAGCATGCTGATTACCAGCATGCTGCCGATTCACGCGCAATCTCGACGTTTCTGGTATCAGCATATCGAGCAGAATCGCGCTTACGTTGAAGGCGCTCAGTTGCACGCCAAGGTGCTGACGGCCATCGCTGAGGGCGACGGCGACCGGGCTGCGGCAGCGGCGCATGGTTTGATGCAGTTCATCGAGCGCTTCACCCGCTCCGCGCTCGATACTTTCTGAAGCCCTGCATAGCGTGGGCAGCGGCCGGGAGACTGCCACGTACCGGCGTTCGGCCGCCGCCACCCGACGCGATCGGCGTCGCGCCGCTACTCTGCCTGCGGCTGCGGAATCTCCGCCCCATGGCCGCGCACCTCGACATCCGCACGAGGCGCGTTCACGAACACCGCCACCGCGATCGCGCCTGCAAGGGCCACGCCCCCGCTCAACATGAACGCGCTCGTGAATACATGTGTCCATTGCACGAGGAAGCCTGTGAGAATCGGCGCGAGAATCCCTGCCGTGTTTGCGAGCAGATGCATGAATCCACCCACGCCACCCATCCGGGCGGGCTCGACCGTATCCAGAATGATCGCCCAGTACACGCTCAGCGTGAGATTCATGAAGAACACCGTAATGCCCATCAGCGCAACCGCCGCGCCTACGCTGGTCGCGGTGCCGGCGCACGCGACACAGGCTGCGGCAACCAGTAGCCCCCCCACGATCACGATCTTGCGTGACTTCAGCGCATTGCCGGTCCAGCGGAAGATCATATCGGACGTCAGGCCGCCCAGCGCGATCCCGGCAAATCCGAGCACCCACGGAATCACGTTGACGATGCTCATCGACGACAGGCTCAGATGCCGCTCCATCATCAGGTAGCTCGGGAACCACGACAGGAAGAAGTACAGGATGTACGCATAACCGAAGTACGCGAGCGAAGTCGCCCAGATAGTCGGACTCTTGAGATAGAAGCCCAGCGACATCCGCGGTTTCGCTTCGGAACCGGTATTCTCCGCGCGAGCAAGCATCGCCGCCGAACCTGCGCCGCGCGCCCAGCGGTTGTGCTCGGGCCGGTCCGTCGAGAAAATCGACCACATTATCACCCACAGCAAACCCACCACGCCGATTACGATGAACGGAATTCGCCAGCCCCAATGCAAGGCCATCAGCCCGACAATCGGACCGGCTAGCGCCGCACCCAGTTGCAGGCCGGAATTCGCGAAACCTACCGCCGTGGTCTGCTCCTTGCGCTCGAACCAGTTGCTGACGATCTTGTTCGTGCACGTGGCCAATGGCCCTTCCCCGGCGCCGAACACCACGCGGATCACCAGCAGGCCCGCGAGACTCGTCGCCGTAGCGGTCAGCCCGCAGAAGATGGACCAGAGACCGATCGCGACCACGAGTACCCGCTTCGCGCCGAAGCGATCCGCCGCGTAGCCGCCAATAAAGCAGAACAGCGAATAGCCGACAAAAAACGCACTGAAGACAATGCCGAGATGCGCGGCATCGAGCTGCAGATCCTTGGCGATGAGCGGCGCGGCAACCGACAGAGCGGCGCGGTCGAGGTAGCTGATCGCGCAAGCGAGAAACAGCATGAAAACGACAAACCAGCGGTATTTCATGATCGTCTCCTCCAGATTCGCCTGAGCGATCGGGATGGTGGGTTGTCCTCGACGCCGTGTGCTCAGACGCGGCGTTGCGCAACCGTGTTGTTGGAACCGACGCGGCGCACCGTCGACGGCAATCGCCGTACGTTGCAGGAGCAGCCGCGCCATTGTTGTGGACTGCTAGCTTTCTACCGCGACCTCCGCGCAATGATCGGCGTTCTCGACGAACAGCGATGCGTTCATCAGCGGCAACGGGTCGAGGATATGAGCCGGCGCGAACGCCATTAGATCGAGCACGTCGCGGCGTACATCGACGCCCGGCGCAACCTCGGTCAGCACGAGGCCGCTCGCGGTCTGCTCGAACACGGCGCGCTCCGTCACGATTAGCGCACTCTGCCCCGCCGCAACGCCGTTCGCCACCGGATAAGTCCGGCTCTGCACGGTATCGACGAACTTGCTGACCTTGCCCTCCTTCACGATCCTCGTGCGGCCCGCTTCGTACGCGATGTCGAGTCCGCCGGTCGTGAACGAGCCGGTGAACACCAGCCGTTTGGCATTCATCGCGATGTCGATGAAGCCGCCCGCCCCCGGATTAACCTTGCCGAACTTGCTGACGTTGACCGTTCCATGCGAATCGTACTCTGCGAATGCGAGTGCCGCGAATCGGCACAACCCCCCGTCTATCACGTCAAACTGCGTGACGCCGTCGAGCAACGCCTGCGGCCGGAGGTTCGCCGAAAACTGCCAGCCGTTCATCACGATTCCGCCATAGGAACCATGCTCCGTCGTGAACCAGTAGTCATCCGAAGCATTGTCCAGATCAATAAGACCCTGCTCCGCCATCACGAGCGGCACGTCGGCCGCTGCGCCAAAGCCGAAAATCGACAGTTCGTGCTTGCGCACTTCCAGCGCCGCGCGCCGCGCGATCACCTTGTCGGGTCCAAACGGAATCGCGGGCAAACGTGCGTTCACGCCGGCGGCACGCAGATAGGCCTCGTCGTAAGGCGTATCGGTGCTCATCATCATCTGCGGCTCTACCACGAGCGCATCGACGAACATGCCCGGCAGTCGCACCGATGTCGCCGCGCGCGCACCGCGTGGCACGATGCGGCGGACCTGGACGATCACGCGCCCGCCGCTCGCCTTCGCCGCCAGCGCGAGCGCGAGACTTGCGGAAACCAGCGGCTCGTCTTCGAACGAAAGATTGCCGAACTCGTCCGCACTGCTCGCACGGATGATCGCCACGTCGATCGGCCAACTCGGATAGAACAGCAGATCTTCATTGTTCAGGCGGATCTTCTGGATCAGATCGTCCTCGCAGCGGCTGGTGAACTTGCCGCCACCGTGTTGCGGATCGGCATACGTGCCCACGCCGACGCGCGTCATATAACCAGGGCTCTTGCGCGCGACCTCGCGCAACCAGTGCATCGACGCGCCGATCGGCCACGAATACGCTTCGATCCGGTTCTCCTGAATGAGCCGCATCAGCGCGGGACGCTCGCCGGTGCGCGGATTGACCGGGTTGATATAGGAGCCGGAGACGATACGCTTCATCAGTCCTTCTTGCGCGACGTGATCCATCCCGCGAATGTCGACCGCGTCCCCGGTGCCGCACGGAAAATAAAACGTGAGGTTGCGCGGCGCGCCAGTTTCGCGAAAACGCTTGCCGAGCGCCCCGAGCGTGGCATCGGGCACCACCCATCCGATAACGCCAACGGATGCCACCGTCTGCCCGTCCTGAATCGACGCGACAGCCTGTGCCGCGGACATGATTTTCGTCATGACTTTACCTTGAATTTCGAAAAAATTGCCTGAGCGGCTCCTGCTTCGCAGTTGCTCGCGAAATGTCGGGACGCCAGATTGTCGAGCTGCTCGCCGTCAAGCGAAACGAAAGGCTCGAAGAAGCGCTTGGTCGACGCCACCGCATCGGGCGGCAGCGCAGCAAGCCGCTGTGCGAGAGAGAGCGCCGTCTGGTCGGCGTAGCCCGGTTCGGTCAGATAGTCCGCGATGCCGAGACGATGCGCCTCGATGCCGTTCATCGCATCCGCAGCCCACGTCAGCAGCCGCGCGCGCACCGGACCCACGCGCGCGAGCAGTGCCTGCAGCCCCCATGGCGGCAGCCAACCGTTCGGCACTTCGGGAAGATGCCAGCGCACGTTTGACGCGCTGACGACGATGTCGCACGAAATCGCCAGAACGAAGCCGCCGCCCAGCGCGAAACCTTCGACTGCGGCGATCACCGGCTTCGACAACCCGGCGATCGAGCGCGCAACGCGCGCGGTCTGCGACTCGGAATCGCACATCTGCTGAATGGACATCGTCGCGAGTTCTTTCAGGTCGCTGCCCGAACAGAACGCAGGCGGCGCACCGGAGAGAACGATCGCCCGCACACCCGGATCGCGGTCGGCCTGCTGCAATGCCTGCTCCAGTTCCGCTATCGAACCGCCGTCGAGCGCGTTGCGCCGCTCAGGCCGGTTCAACGTCAACTGACGGACATCCCCCATGTTCACAATAATCACTTCCCTACCCTCCATGTTTGCTTTCTCAACAGCAATCCCTGCTACAGCGCGGCACCATCCCGACCGAGCGCATTCCGTATCGCCTGCGGATCGACGTTGCGCGGCTCGATGCCCTGGCGGACCGCGAGGCTGGCGGCATGTCCGATCGCATGACCGTATGAAAAGCATTGAGCCGTGACGCGCGCCGAGGCGACCGCTTCGTGTTCCGCAGACAGACACCGCCCTGCCACCAGCAACCCTTCGCCACGCGACGGCACGAAGCAGCCGTAGGGCACTTCGTAGTAGTCGTCGAGCACCCATTCCACCTTCGGCTTCGCGCCGGCGTGCAGCTCGATCGGCCACGGCGAGCGCGCAATACCGTCCGAGAATTTCCGCGCGCCGACGACATCGGCATTCATGAGTTTCGTCACGCCTTCGACCTGACGCGTCTGGCGCACACCCACCTGAACACCGGTATCGTTGACGAATGATTTTTCGCAGCCCGCTACGTAGTCTCTAAGGAAGCGTGCATACGCATGAACCTGCTTCCTGCCGTTCAGCTCGCCTTCGGTGAAATCATCGTAGAAAAGCGGGTTGAGTTCGCGTCCGTCGGAGCCGGTGATGCGCGTGCAGTTGCATAGCAACTCACCGGGACGGGTCGTCGGGAAGAGCCAGATTTTCGAGCGCGGCAGGTTGTCGCCAGCGAGTTGCCGTTCGCGCAGCAGTGACGAAATCGCTTCGCCCATGATCGTGTCGTCGCCGTAAGCGGCGGTAAAACGTTCGACATCCACGCCTTGCAGGCGGAAGATCATCGTCGGGTTCTGCACGCGAGAACCATCGCCCACAAAGCTATCCAGACCAGCCATCGCGACGAGGTCGGCATCGCCGCTGGCGTCGACGGTGACGCGCGCGCGAATCGTCAACGGCCCCTGCTTGGTCCATGCCGTCACACCCTCGACGCGCTCGTTTCCGTCCAGCAGCACACCGGTTGCAATCGCGTGATAAATAACCTTGACGCCGGTTGCCTCCAACAGACTGTCGGCCGCATCGCGCCACACCAGCGGATCGTGAACGCGTGTCCAGGTTTTTCCATAGCGCACGGGTGCAGCGAGACCGCCGCGCTGCTCCAGTACGTCGCAGAACTCCTGCGCAAAGCCGGAAATAATCGCCTCGGGCTTCGCGCCTGCGCGCTCGGTCGCGAGATACATCCCACATACGGTGCCGGAGAGCCCCGCCACCGCCCCGCCTCCGCAAAAACCATAACGCTCCAGCAGGATCACCTTCAGCCCCTGCCGACTGGCGGTTACGGCGGTGGCAACGCCAGCGGCGCCTCCACCTGTCACGAGAACGTCGCATTGAAGGCCGTCAACGGACCGGACATCGACTCCAACATTTTTCATCTGTCTCATTTTGTCGTCACCTGATATGTCAGCTGACGACATTTGTAGCGGAGCGAAATTGGCCTGTCAATGACAATGTCGGGAAGGGGGCCCAAGCGGTGGTCCGGCGGATGCCTGAGTGGCATGCGGGGCGGCAGTTTGAGGGAGAAACGACCTATGTACCTAACGTTTTCCCCAGGGACTATCAGCGGGTTGTCTGGCGCGGCATAAGTGCGCCCCCATGGCGGCGGCCCAGCGCTGTTATTTTTGTAGTCCAAACAACTTGGCGGATCGGTTTCCTGGCCATGCGTTGCCGCACCGCGCAAGATGCGTTCACGGGCTCTGTCGCGCTCAGGCCGCACGCGGCGCACGGATCATCGTGGCAAACATCGAAGGCATGCATTTGTTCCGCAAACGGCAGATGCAGGACGACGGCGTCGCCATAACCGCGGCCGGGCAACGCTATTCGCCTGTCATGTTAGTTTTCCTCTGCAGATTGGCATTCACTCGTCCCACTTTTCTCACCGAGATACCACCTGCTGGAACAAGCCACCGAACGGCCCTTCGCACCTGTCTTCGACAAAAGTCCCGCCACTCCCAAATCGTGTCGGGCGCAAACCGCCCCACGAACAGCAACAGCGCAAGCAGCGCGGGACACCAGCGCAAATCGGTCGGCACCGGCTCGCGGTGAGCGAAGCGCGCGTCAAGCATCGCATCGCCTAGCGATGTCGTGGTCCAAAGGCGGCGATAGCCGAGACCGGTTTGCCCAGCCACAAACCCGAGATACTGGCCTCGCAACTCGGAAAGCTCCTCATGTGTCTCGACCGGCGCATCGGACCCCGGCGTAGTCGGCACCTGTATCACGTCGTCGGCCTGCCAGTATCCGATCCGGTTACCGTCGGCGTCGCTCTTCGGAATGGCCGCGGGTTGATCGCCCCCCACGCCGATCAGCCAGCCCTTGATGCCCGCGGGATTGATATCCCGCATCAGCGCTCGCGATGGCAGGACAGGCGGCGCCTCCTGTCCATCGGTGACGAACACGACGGCCGCGCCGTGGCCGCCCCCCTGCGCCACACGCGTAGCCGAATAAACGCCGCCCTCGGCAATCCGGCTCCAGTTAGTCCACCGCATGCGCGCGTCGATACCGTCGAGCGACACCAGCAACGCGTCGTAGTTGTTGCACACCTCGATGGGCGGCAGCAACAGCAAGGTCCGTTGCCCGGTAAACACGCTCCAACCCACCTTCGAGCCACAAGGCAATTGCCCCAGCGCACCGCGCATCGCGGCCTGCGCGAACTTCAGCCGGCTCACCGGCACGCCGTTCAGAGTGACGTCTTCGACGTCCATGCTTTGCGTGATATCGAACGTCACGATGTAGTCGAATGTATTGCGCGGCAAGGTCACATCCGGCATGACGACCGCGGCGATCAACGCGACGAGCGCGGCGGCCATCAACCCATGACGCCCCCTGACGAAGCCGCGCTCGCGGATCCCGGTATTCACGGCAAATCCTTGCTTTGCGGGTCGCGCAGTTTCACGTTGTGCTGCTCTTTCACATCGGGCTCATCGGACGCGGAGTGTGTTTCAGGCGCAAGCCAAAGCGCGCGCTCGAGGTTATAGCGCGCGTCCCAATCGTCCGGCGCCGCGCGTAGCAACATCCGGTAGCGCGCTTTGGCTTCGCCGATCATCGCGAGCGACCTGATGGTGCCGGTGGCACCCTCTCCCCCTCCCTCGCGCAGGTACATGTTGCCGATATCGAACAGCGCCGTGCGGCCGAGGTCGTCAAGACGGTCCTCGTGAATCAGGCCATCGTAGAGCCGCGCTGCCGCATCGTAGGCGCCCGCTTTCGACAGCGCCGTCGCGCGTGCCAGCCGAACCTGCGGCGCGTCGTCGTTGGCGCGGTGCTCACGCGGGTCGACGCTCGCCGCCACAATGGCCTGATTCATCCGCTCGGCATGTTGAAGACGCGTCCAGTCATACGCGGCCACGCCGGCGCAGCAGATCGCAATGGTCTCGAACACGGCGTGAACAAGCGTGCGCGTCATGCCCAGCTCCTTACCTGAAAAAAGCGCAACACCATCAACACGGCGGAAAAAAACAAAGCGGTAGCAAAGCAATATGGACTCAAATCCTGCCGGGGCAAATGCTCGACAAACGACGTCCGCGCGTTTTGCTGCCGATTGATCTCGGCGACCGCCGCCATCATGGCCTTCGCGTCACCCGCCTGGAAAAGCCGGTAAGGCGTCTTTAGCGTCAGAAAATATCGATGCAATTCGGCTTCGGCCGAAGACCCGCCGACGGGTACCGCGGCGTTCAGATCGGGGCTGTAGACACTGCTGCGCAAGTAAATGAAGTACAGCGCGATCTGGTTGCGCTGCAGCCCTTCCTGAATGCGTCGGCGCACCGCCTCGTCGAGCCTCGCCCCGCCATCGGAGACGAGCACGATCGCGCGGCGTCCCGACGAGAGGCGACCATCGAACTGCGCGATCGCGGCCAGCATTCCCCGGTCGAGTTGCGTGTCCGGCATGCCTCGGCCAATGGCCGTGGCGGCGATCGCGGCCTCGATCACGCGATGGTTGTACGTGAACGGCATCGCCAGCACGGGGCTGGTGCCGAACATCATGAACGCGAGCCGGTCGTTGGGGCGCTGGTTCACGAAGCTCGTCAACGAAGCGCGCGCGACCTTGTTCTTCGTGTCGCCACCACCCGGCGATTCGACGCCCGCGCTGGCCATCGGCTCGTCCATGCTCGCGCTGCGATCCATCAGGATCAGGATCTGCGCGCCGCTCCCCGTGCGCACCACCTGCAGTTGCGAGCGTCCCGGCCCCGCGAGTCCGACGACGATACCCGCCATCGCCAGCACGCCGCTGCAGCGCGCGAGCAAGCCGGCCCATCGGCCGACGCGATCGACCGGCAGCCACGCGACGCTGGAAAACACCAACGTATCGCTACGACGCGGCAGCAATGGCAGCGCGGCGAGCGGCAGCAAGGCCAGCATCCACGGAGCGGCGAAATCGAGAGCCATGGTCATCGCTGCTGGCGCCGTTCAGCGCGATACAGCGCACGGCTCAGCGCCTGCAATGGAAACTCGGCAGCGCCCGGCGCAGGTTTGAAGAAGCGCTCGGCCGACACCTGATAGAAGTGTTCGAGTTGCGCGCGCAGCGGTTGCAGATACGGTGCGCGGGTCAACAGTGCGGACAGCGATCCCCCGTGCACGACCTGCCCCGCGGTTTCGTTCAGCGCCTCATGTATGCAGAACCACGCGTCTTTGGACGAAGGGGCTTGCGCACCTTGAAGCCGTTGCATCTGCCGCCATGCACGTGCAAACGGCAATCGGGCCGACTCGCGCTGGTTACGCCACCACCACCACGCCGCCCACGCGAGCAAGGTCGCGAGCAACAGACCGAGCGCCCACGCGATCTGGCGACGCAACCCGGCGGTGGCCAGCCATGGAGCCTGTCGATCGGGCCGCAGCGGCTGCAGGTCGCCGGCAGCGAACGTGGCAGGCGGGGTCAGCGGTCCGACGCTCGCCGGCCATTCGGCCACCTGCAATTGCGCGCCGCTTGCCGATGTCAATGTCAGCGGGGGCAACGCGATTTGCGTGAGCGTCTGCGGCGCATTGACAATCTGATAGCCGACCACCATCCAGCGGCGGCCATCCGCATCGATTTCGAACGACACTGGCCGGCGTTCGAGCCAGACGCCGGTGCGGCCGACCGATGGCGGCGTGACCGCACCCATGTCGTCGCCACCGGCTTGCAGAAGCACGCGTTGCGTAAGCACATCGCCGAGCACGTAGCCGAATGCGCGCGGCTGTTGCACGATCGCGGGCACCGCCGTGGCAGCGTCGCTGCTGGCCGCATGTGCAGCGGCAATCAGCGCCGCGATCAGCACGTGTCGCGACAAACTACGCGCGCTGCCGACGCTGAGGACGCACGGCTTCATACCGTCGTCTCCAGAAAATAACGCGACATGGCTTCCGGATCGAAGGCGCCTTCGACATAAAACGGCCGCATGCCACGCGAGCCGAAGATCCCGCCGAGTTCCGCGCGACGGTGCTCGACGCCTTCGCGCCAGCGCTTGCGGATGCCGTCGCGTAGCCACACCATGCGCTCTTCGCCCGACTCGGTGTCATGAACCGCCAGCAACGGACCGCGGCGAGGCGGCGAAATTTCAGCCTCGTCCCAAACGACTATCGGCACGACGCACGCATGGACCAGCATGTCGAGCACGCGCGGCATCTGGATCAGCGGCCAGTGGAAGTCGGACACGACGAAAACGAGCGCCTGCCGGCCGGCGAGGCGCGTCGCGCAGCGCCGCAGTCCTTCGACACCGCCGCTCGCGGCCGCGCTGCTCGGGCACTCGCGCAACATGGTCGCCAGCAGATTGCCGGTGCCCCGGCCGTATCGCGCCGGCATGAACAGATCGTCGCGTTCGCCGGCATCGAATGCCAGCAGGCCGAGCCGGTCGCCGACACGGAACGCGCTGTAGCCCAGCGCCTCGACGAAGTCGGCGGCAACCTGCAGCTTCGTTTGACGCGTGCCGAATTGCATCGACGCCGACACATCCACGATCACCACCACCGGCACCGCCACGCGCTGCAGGTGAACCCGCACGAGCCATTCCGAGCGCGCCGCGCGCATGCTCGCACGCAGATCCAGACGGCGTGGATCCGGGTAGTCGAACAGGCGGCCGTGCATCGCGAATTGCTGGCCGGAGCCGAAACTCGAACCGGGATGCGAACCCGGCCGAGCCCCGCCGGCGCGCGTCGGCAAACGGTAGTGAAATTCTGCTATGCCGTTCATCGTTGAGCGCGCCTCAAGGCACGGCCACCTTGGCCATGATCTGCGCGATCAGGGCTTCGGCCAGTTCCTGGCGGCGCAGTTCATAGATCGGCGTGAAGAACACACGATGACCGAGCGCCGGCATCAGCACTTCATGGATGTCCTCTGGGATCAGATGCGAACGCCCCGCGAGCCATGCGACCACGCGGGCGGCCCGCAACAGCGCGCTCATCCCGCGCGGGCTCGCGCCGGCAAGAATCAGTTGCTGCATGTCGACGCCGTCGAGCGTGATGCCGAAACGCAGTGGCGTTTCCGTCGCCTGCCAGATATCGAGCGCGTAGCGCTCGATCGTTTCACTCGCCTGCACGCCTTGCTGAATCGCCGCACCCACCCTGTTCAACTCTTGCCAGGGCACGATCGCGGGTGTGAGTTGTGCGAGCAGCATGTCGACGTCATGAAACATCGTGTCGAACACCAGCGCGCGCCGTACGTCCGGCACGGCGGGCGTGGGCATGTTCAACTCGAACAGGAAGCGGTCGCGCGCAGCCGATGCCAGCTCGAAGGTTTCCTCTTTCTCGACCTTGTTGCGATCGGCGAACACGGTCATATGCGGGAAACGGTGTTCGCGGTCGAAAGCCCACACAGAGCGCTCGGCCATCGCGCGCAGCAACAGCGACTGGACCTGCGGACGAGCCCGATTGATTTCGTTGAAGAAGAAAGTGGTCAACTGCTCGCCGTGGCGCAGCAGCGGCCCCGGCTCGATACGCGGCTTGCCGTCGGCATCGACGTACGTGTGATAGACGAGGTCGCCCGGCATCAGATCGATGGTGCCTTCGACGCGCTCGAACTCTCCGCCGACCACGCGTGCGAACGCGCGCAACACGGTCGTCTTGCCAACGCCGACGCCGCCTTCGAGCAGCACATGGCCCCTCGCGAACAATGCGACGTTGATGAGCCGTAGGATTTGCTGCTGGCCTATGACGACCTTGGCGACTTCGTTTTCGATTTGCTGTGCGTGAAAACGCCAGTCCTGAAGCTGTTCGCCAGAACTCATCGATGCGATCCCCTTCCTGTAGCCGGCCTGCCTGTGGTGCCGCGAACGCTTTGTCCCGAGCTGGCGACACGCGCATGCTTTTCTGGTTGTGCCCGTGCGGTATTCGGCGTCGGCGGGTCCTGCACTCGCCAGCATCTGTCCAAGCACGGTTTGTGCCGATCACGCGGACGTCCGGAGCGCGCAGCGCCGCGTCCAGCTGGTTGTCAGCCTGTCACGAGATCCGGGTACACACTGTGCCATCGGTCGCGACACGCATCGGCCCACGTCGCCTGCCGCGGCGTGGCAATTCCGGCTCATCGCCGCGGTGCTGCGTGGTCCGCCGGCGAGCCCGCCGCGGCCTGCTCAATCAATAGTCCGGCGAGCGCCGACGCACCGCGGCGCCACGACAGGTCCGTATTGCCGCGAATGTCGACCGAACGCTGGAACAAGGTCTTGCCGCTGGCTACCTCTTCCACACGCAAGTTCAGATTGAGGATCAGGTTGCTGACTTTCTGCACCCAGCAGATCCCCACCTGCTCGACGCCCAGCTCGCGCCCGACCTGCCGGGCGCAGTTGTCGCATGTGCTCAGGTCTTGCGTCGCGTCGAGCCGGGCGATCAGATCGGCAGCGCCGCCGTTGTCTGCGACACGGTAGCGCTGGCTGGCATCCAGTTGCGCACGCAGCGCGTTGCTGATCATGTCGATGCGCGCCTGCTGGAGGCGATTGGTATCCGCATCGTTGTAGGCGGCGTTATCGTCGATCAGACCGCAGTTCATCACCGCGATCGAGGCCGCCCCGGCGCGCACCGGCGCAGCGGCAAACCCGACCCCGGCGACGCTGACGACGACGGCGCACACCACGCTCGCACCACGCACGAATGCCGCGCGCCACGCAAACGGCGGCTTCATTGGCACGTTCCCTTGCCGCCGGCCGGAAAGCTCGCAAACGCCGCGTAGTCGCGCTCCAGATGAGTCGCCGCATGGTCGAGCAGAAACTGCCGGAATACCACGCTAGTGGGCGATAGCTGCTTTGAGCGCAGATGCACGATTTGCCATGTGCGCTCGATCGGCGTGCCGTTCACGTCGAGCAACGCGATCTCACCCGTGCGCAACTCCAGCAGCAGCGTATGCAGCGAGATCAGACTCACGCCGATGCCCGCCATCACCGCCTGCTTGATGGTCTCGTTGCTGCCGAGCGTGACGATCCTCGCGGGGGTGAACAGATGCTGCCGGAACATCACTTCGGCGGCCATGCGCGTGCCCGAGCCGGGTTCGCGCAACAGGAACGTATCGCCGCGCAGCTCCTGCAGATCGAAGCGGCGCGCGCCGCAGAGCGGATGATCCAACGGCGCGATCACCACTTGAGGATGGCTGGCTAACGCCTCGGTCGTCGTGTCGAGTTCCGGCGGCGGCCGTCCCATGATCGCGAGATCGATGGCGTTGTCCTGCAGCAGCCGCAGCAGCGCATCGCGATTGCCGACCGAAAAGTGCACGTCGACCTTCGGGTACAGATGCGAATAGAGCGCTAGCAGTTTCGGCGCGAAGTAGGTCGCGGAACTGACGATGCCCATGTTGATGGAGCCGCTGTCGGCCTGCTTGAGCGACATCATTGCATCTTCGGCATCCTTGATCTCGCCGAGGATGCGGCTCGCGTGATGCGTCAGCATCTCGCCCGCTTCAGTCAGCGCGAGCTTGCGTGCGGCGCGCTCGAACAGGCGCAGGCCGACCGCATCTTCGAGTTGATGGATCTGCATCGAAACCGCCGGCTGGGTCAGATGCAGTTCCTCCGCCGCGCGCGCGAAACTCGTATAGCGGCTCGCCACCACGAAGATCTGCAACTGCCGCAGGGTCAGCGTGCGGATGAAATTCAGGTTGAGCCGATTCGTCGCGGAGCGCGCGGTCTGCATGTGAACTAGCCGCTTTGCTGACCGAATGCATCGAGCGCGCGCGCGGAATAGACCAGCGCGGCACCGGCGTTCAACGCGATCGCCACCGACAACGCCTCCGCCACCTCCTCCCGGCTCGCCCCTGCCCGCGCGGCGGCAGCGCTGTGTAGCGCGATGCAGCCGTCGCAGCGGGTGGTGACGGCGACCGCGAGTGCGATCAGCTCGCGAGTCCTCGTGTCAAGCTTGCCGGCACGGGCCGCGGCGCCGTCGAGCGCGTGGAAACCCGCCAGCGTGGCCGGCGCGGCAGCGCCGAGTTCGCCGATGGCCTCCCGCAGTTTCGGTGCGTAATCTTGTGAGTCGATCAGCATGCATGAGCTCCGTCATGAAGTCGGATAGTCGCGCGACGGTGCTGGTCGAGCAGCCGCGCCGCGGTCTGAAGGTGCCGGTGCGGCAGCGTGCGCTAACGGCTCGCCCTCGGCGCGTTGGACGGCTTCTGCGGCGCTTTGCCCGGCGCCGGCAATTTGCGCAGGGCGGCCTGGAAGATCAGCGTCTGCGTGTGCGCCGGATGCGCGAAGTCGTTGTTCGGGCCGGGCACGTCGGTGCGAATCAGCACCACCTGGCCCGGCACGTCATCGGCGAGCAGAAAGGTGTAGCGCTTGGCCGTGTATTGCGCGAAGCGCTCCGAATTTGGATCGTTCAGGTAGGGCTGCACGACGATGCGCCGCGCGCTGACGGACTTGCCGCCGGCCTCGCTCGTCACCGTTTCGATGCGCGGCCCGGCAGCGAGCGCGAGGCGCAGGCGGTGCTGAAAATAACGCCGCTGGCCGCCTGTCAGGCTCTGCATCTCGGAGATGTCGCGTTCGAGAAAATAGATGATCACCGGATTGCACTGCAGGCCGCCATTCGGCAGCGGCACGTTGCCGCTACGGTCCGACACCTGGGCGTCGCCTTTCGCGTTGTCTGCGCTGAGCACCAGCACCTTGACGAGGTCGGCACCGTGCGACGGCTGTTCGGAGTTGACCACTGCGTAGTCGAGTTCCGTCTGCGCCTCGACACCGTGCAGGTGATCCGTCGTGAAGATCAGGCGTTCGGCCGGCGTGATGTCGTCGCTTCCCGGCGTTGCCGCTGCGCGGGCGGCGAGCGGCACGACGCACATCGCCCACATCATCCATGCCGCCAGCGCGCGAAGCCAACCGCTTCGTGCACCCCTCATGGCGACGCGTCGCCGGACTTCGGCGCCGGCACGTCGACGGGTTTGAGCAGCGGCACCTGGTAGCTGGTCAGAATACTGTCGATCTTGTCCTGGTTCGCGCCGATCCATTGATCCACCTTGTCTTTCCAGGCCTTCTCGCCATACCGGACGCCCATCGAAATCGTATAGTCGAAGCGGATGCCGGGCCCGGCGGGAAACGGCACGAGTTTGACCGTATCGCCGGCACGCTTGGCGAAGTAACCCGCGATCGGCCCCCACAGGAACACCACGTCGACGTTGCCCGCACGCAGGTCCTGCTCGATCATCTGGCCTGGATATTCCTGTGGGTCGCCGCTTTGCACCCTATACGAGACCGCCTGCTCGATCAGATTGTGGCTGAGCAGCCAGTCGACGGCCGGGGTTTGCGAAAAGATGCCGAAGCGCAGTTTGTGCAACTGTTCGGGCGGCAGTTTGAGCAGGTCGTCAGGCGTGTTGATGTTGGCGAACTCGGGGCGCGTCGGAAACACCATCGCATACGTCGAACGCAGATACGGCTGCGTCGTCGAGGTCATGTCGTATCCTTTCGGCACCCCGATGATCAGGTCGCACCTGAAGCGCTCGCTGCCCTCTTCCTTCTCACGCAGCGTGTGACGCACGAAGCCCATGCGCTGCGGGAAGTACGTGTACTCGAGCTTGTAGCCGAAATCGCTGGCCATCTGGCTGGCGATGCGGTTCTCGTAACCCTCGCCCTTGTTGTTGGACAGGGGCATGTTGTTCGGGTCCGCGCACACTCTGAGCACGCCATCCGCGCCGTCGTTGTTCGGCAGCGTCGGACCGTCCGCCTTGACCGCGGCGCTCGCGAGCGCCGCGCAGCACAGCGCGGCGGCGATCAGCGGGGCGTGCACCGACATGCTTCTTTTATGACGCATCATGAGCCTCCGAAAGAGTAGCGGCGCCAACCCTATTTGGCATCGATGGCCTGGAGGTCGCCCGGCTTGATCTGTCCATCGGAGCGCCCTTTCAGATAAGCATAGAGGTTTTCCCAGTTCTTCTGCATCATCTGGCTCGTGCTGAAATCGGGCATGCCCTTGGCCACCCTTCCGCCGAATACCGTTCGATGAAACTCGTCCTTGTCGAGAGACTTGAACGCGTCGATGAGCGACGGTCCGACCATGCCTTGTTGCTGCGCGCCGTGGCAGCGTTCACAGGCGAGCGCGCGCCATGTCCTCCACCCTTGCAGCGTATTACTGTCGACCTTGCTACCGTCGACCACCTTGTATGCGACCTGTGCAACCGAGGGATTGTTCTGCGCGTATCCGACAGGAAGCAGGACGAGTGCCGCGGGCAATGCCGCGAGCAACAAGATTGATCGGCCTTTCATGCACGTGTCTCCTTTGTCGACCGGAGTTAGCGCTTCAGCGCTTACTCCGGTCCCATGCAAGTTATTGCGGTCGACCGGAGTTGGCGCTTCAGCGCTTACTCCGGTCCCATGCAAAAGTCCCATGCAAAATGTTTGCTCGAGAAGACCGCCACCCTGATGCGCTTCATGAACGCATCGGCGAAACGGGCCCGCGCGGGATGATTCATCCGGCCGCACTGAACGGACGGCCGCTGCGCCCTGCTGCAACAGACGCGTCGGCCGTTCGTATCAGTGCGCCCCGGTCATTCAGCTTTTCTCGCCCGGAATCGCGAACACGAAGAGCGTGCCGCCGAGCGCGGTGTACTTCGCCAGTTCACGATAGCCGCCGACCGCACCCAGACCTTCGGTCGACTTTTCCAGCCCGGCCGCCATACCGATGCCGGCCCAGCCGCCGATGCCCGAGTACACGCCGATGAACTGCTTGCCCTGGTACTCGTAGGTAAAGACGTTGCCGATGATCCCCGACGGCGTCTTGAAGCGCCACAATTCCTTGCCGTCCTTGATCCGAACCGCCTTGATGTAGCCTTCGAGCGTGCCGTAGAACGCAACGCCGCCCGCCGTGGCGAGCACGCCCGACCAGACCGAGAACTTCTCCGGCTTCGACCAGACGATCTTGCCCTTGCTCGCATCCCACGCGATGAAGTTACCCATCGCGTTGTTGTCGTTCGGTCCCGGATACATCGACAGCGTGGCGCCGACGTACGGCTGTCCCGACACGTAGTCGACATCGAACGGCTCGTAGTCCATGCAGACATGGTTGGTCGGCACGAGGAAGAGACTCGAACCCGGATCGAACGCCGCCGGTTGCTGGTCTTTGGAGCCGAGCGCCGCCGGGCAGATGCCCTTCACGTTGTGATCGGAGCCGGCTGCCTGGGTCGAGTACGCCGCGTTGCGGATCGGCAGGCCGCTCTTCATGTCGACGCGGTCAGCCCAGTTCACTGCGGGGTCGTACTTCTGCGCGACGAGCAGCTGTCCGGTCTCGCGATTGAGCGTGTAGCCGAAACCGTTGCGATCGAAGTGCACGATCGAGGGCACCTTCTTGCCGTTGATGTTCAGGTCGGACAGGATCATTTCGTTGACGCCGTCATAATCCCATTCGTCGTGCGGCGTCATCTGGTAGACCCATCTGGCCTGGCCGGTATTCAGGTCGCGCGCGAAGATCGACATCGACCACTTGTTGTCGCCCGGACGTTGCGTCGGGTTCCATGTGCCCGGATTGCCGGTGCCGTAATAGATGAGGTTCAGCTTGGGATCCCACGCATACCAGCCCCACGTGGTCCCGCCGCCCAGCTTCCACTGATCGCCCTTCCACGACTTGAGCGACGAGTCCGCGCCCACCGGCACCATCTTGCCGTCGGTATACGTCATCGTCTTCTGCGGGTCGAGCAGCATCTCGTTGTCGGGGCCCGTGCTATAGGCAGTCCAGACTGGCTTGCCGGTCTTGATGTCATAAGCAATGAGACGCCCGCGCACGCCGAATTCGCCGCCCGAGATACCGGTCAACACCTTGTCGCCGAAAACGTGCGGCGCGTTGGTGTTGGTTTCACCCGCTTTGGGATTGCCGTTCTGCGCGGTCCAGACCACATCGCCGGTCTTTGCGTTGAGCGCCACGAGCTTGGTGTCGGCCTGTTGTAGGAAGATCTTGCCGTCGCCGTAGGCGAGACCGCGGTTGACGGTGTCGCAACACATCACGGAGACGACCTGTTCGTCCTGTTTCGGTTGATACTGCCAGACGAACGTTTGATCCTTCAGGTTGATGGCGATGACCTTGTTGGGGAACGGCGAGTGGATGTACATCGTGTCGCCGATCACGAGCGGCGCGCCTTCGTGGCCGCGCAGCACGCCGGTCGACATGGTCCATGCGACCTGCAGCTTGCCGACATTGTTCTCGTTGATCTGCTTGAGCGGGCTGTAGCGGTGATTCGCATAGTCGCCCGCCTGGGCCGCCCAGTTGGATGGATTTTTCATCAGGCCGTCGAGCTGCGAATCGGCTTGTGCGGCGATAGAGCCAAAGGCTGCCGATGCGAGGATCGAGAGCCCAAGAACTACGGTGCGTAAGTTCATGTCTCCTCCAGAATTGTCCTGCTGTTCAACTCACGAATGACCCACGCTACCTCGTCGCATCGTGCGCGCCTTCTCGAGTGCAGGTAACGATCAACGCCCTATCCCGATCGATGTCAGGCTTCGCGGCGCATGAAGGGCCAACGCATATTCCATGCCGGAAAGTGGCGGCGATGGCCGCCGTCCCGCACGCAAGCCCCTCTGCTCCACTCGCGCTTCGCACCGCGGCCATTCGCCTCCTTCCCGATCGGCGTCACGGTGTGACGACCTTGACCCGGTTGCGCCACGCGGCGCGACACATACTGTGTCACTTCCGTGATACGGAACGTGTCCTTTGCGAGTCCGTCCGCGCCACTCGCCGTGATTTGCAGCAATATGTAGTTCGGCGGGCGGTTCCCGCATCCGAGGAGCAGCGGTCATGGCAAACGCAGAGCAGGTCTATTCCGACGACGAAGTCCAGCAACGCCTCGTCGGTCCGCTCCAGCACTGGTATCTCGAAGACGGCTGGCTGCGGCGCAAGTACCGGACCGAAGGCTGGAAGGGAACGCTGATGGTGGTCAATACGGTGGGCCATCTCGCCGAAGCCGCCTGGCACCACCCGGATCTGACGGTTTCCTATGCATTCGTCACCGTGAAGCTCAAGACGCATAGCGCCAAGGGCATCACGGACAAGGACTTCGCGCTCGCCACGAAAATTGAATCCGTGGTTCAGTGGCAACCCGGCCTCGAAGACGGCCCGCTCGAAGGCACGCCGTCCGACGACCAGCGCTTCCGCTATATCAAGTACGACGCGCCGAAACCCGCGCAAGGCAGCTGACAACGCAGCCGAGGCGCCGCCACTGCCGCGCATTCGCGGCTAGCGGCGGCGTGCCGGTCGCTGCCCACAACAGCAGGTGACACAGTGCACCTTCGACGTCACACAGCGTCCATGCGCACGCGAGACACGGTGGCACCACGCGCGTCCTGCGGCAGCGCCTGACAGCGGCGGCAGCCATTGCCCGCGCCTGGTACGGCTTCTGCTTGAAGTCGCCCGGCGCACTGCCGTTATGGCCTGCGCCGGATTCATGGGCGCCCTTCGGCCAAACCCTGTTCAGCGCACCCACAAGGACACTTGCGATGCCGCTTCAGTTTCGCCGCCTCTCGCCTCACAAGGCCGTCACGATCGATGCGCCCGCGCGCCTGCATCTGGGCTTTCTCGACCCGAACGCGTCGCTCGGGCGCGCGTTCGGCAGCCTGGGACTGGTCATCGACGCGCAGGGCACCCGGCTCGAAGCACGCCTCGCGGAGCATGAACAGATCGACGGCGCGTTGACCGAAGCGGAACGCGAGCGCATCGCGCTTTGTCTGGCACGGCTGCAGGCAGCCTACGGACCGGCGACGCTCGCCATCCATGTCGCTCATGCGCCGCGCGCGCACACCGGCCTCGGCTCCGGCACGCAGCTGGCGCTGGCCGTGGGCACCGCGTTCGTGCGCCTCGTCGGCCACCCGGCGAGCAGCGCCGAACTGGCCAGCCTGCTCGGGCGCGGCGCCCGTTCCGGCATCGGTATTCTGGGTTTCGAATCTGGCGGCCTGCTGCTGGACGGCGGACCGACCGGCGATCTGCGCCAGAGTGCACCGCCGCTGCTCGCGCGCCAGCCGTTTCCGGACGACTGGCGGGTGCTGCTCGTGAGCGACCACAGCCGCGAGGGTTTGCACGGCGCCGAGGAGCGCCGCGCGCTCGCCTCACTTGCGCCGTTCCCGCAGCGGCTCGCCGCGCATTTGTGTCATCTGGTGCTGATGCGGATCCTGCCGGGCGCCGCGGAGCGCGACTTCGCGCCGTTCGCGGATGGCCTCACCGAAATGCAGCAGACCATCGGCGAATACTTCGCCAGCGCGCAAGGCGGCGTGTTCGCGAGTCCCAATGTCGAGCGCGTGTTGCGCGCGGTCGCAGCAGAGCGAGCGGCGGGCATCGGCCAGACTTCGTGGGGGCCGACGGGCTTTGCGATCGTCGCGAGTGCGCGCGCGGCCGCCAGCGCGCTCGCCACGGCGCGAGAAGCTGCCCGCGCCATGCCTCACATCGAATGCACGATCGTCGCGGGACGAAATAGCGGCGCGACCATCCGCAGCGCCGAGGCGCGGGCCCAGCGGATCGACGCCGCATGATGCCGCGCCGTTACCCCATCACTGACTGCGTCGCGCGCGGCACCCGCACGGAGATCGCCGGGCGCGGGCTCCCATGAGCCCATGCCTTGCGCCGTCCCCGAGATTGCAACTGAAAACGAGCCTGCTGCCATGTCCGAAACCATTGAAAGGCCCTATATCCTGCACATGTTCACGGCCACGCCGCAAATGAGTCCATTCGACGTCAACATGGCGGCCGACGCCGGCTACCAGGTCATCGTGCCGTATTGCGGCGTCGAAGCCGGCATGGTCGCGAACCTGACTCAGGACGCGATTTTTTCCCGCGGTCCCAAAGGCGTGTCGCGCACCGGCATCTTCATCGGCGGACGCGACGTGATGCAGGCCGCCGACATGCTCGACACCGCGCGCAAAGCGATGGTCCCGCCGTTCGAAGTCTCGGTGTTCGCCGATCCGAGCGGCTCGTACACGACAGCGGCCGCGCTCGTCGCGCTGGTCGAACGTCATCTGGGCAAACAGCACGGCATGGAACTGGGCGGCAAGCGCGTGCTGATTCTCGGCGGCACTGGCGCGGTCGGGCGCGTCGCGGCGGTGATGGCCGCCTCGCGCGGCGCCGATGTGACGATTGCGAGCCACCACAGCCCCGCTCGCG
Organism: Paraburkholderia panacisoli; assembly: GCF_008369935.1. Lineage (GTDB taxonomy): Bacteria > Pseudomonadota > Gammaproteobacteria > Burkholderiales > Burkholderiaceae > Paraburkholderia > Paraburkholderia panacisoli. The sequence continues at coordinate 21,667 of NZ_VTUZ01000015.1, forward strand.
CACTTGGCGTCGCGGCCGAAATCAACCAGCGCTTCGGGATCGTGACCAACGGCATCGGCACGGCGACACCGGACGAATTGCGCAGCGCGTTGGCCGAAGCGGAGATCGTGCTCGCCACCGCGATCGCGGGCGTTCAGGTGATCGGCAGCGATGATCTGGCGCATGCCAAACGTCTATTGATCGCCGCGGACGTCAACGCGGTACCGCCGGAAGGCATCGCCGGCGTCAACGTGATGAACGACGGCAAACCCATCGACGGCGTGCCGAATGCGGGCGCGGTCGGCATCGGCGCACTGGCGATCGGCAACGTCAAGTATCAGGTCGAACACCGGCTGTTCATGCGGATGCGCACGGGCGGCACGCCGGTCTACCTGGGCTTTCCGCAAGCGTTTGACGAGGCCCGCGCGGTCGCCGCCGGGCTCGGTTGAGCTTGCCGTCATGAAGCCGCGCCAGCCGCTATCGCATGCGCCGTTCGTCGCGGTAGCCGGACTGTCCGCGCGTCTGCTCGCACAGTCTGCGGTGCGCGCGGGCCTGCGCGTCGCCGCGCTCGATGTCTTCGGCGACCGCGATACGCGCGAGGCCGCGGAGCTCTGGTTCGACATCGGCGACGGCGCGCTGGCGATCGATCGCGCACGGCTCGCCGACGTGCTCACGCGCGTCGCGCACCTGCCGCGTTTCCTGGGCTGGATCGGCGGCAGCGGGCTCGAGCCATTGATCGAGCAATTGTGCGGCGAGCCGGGTTTGCCCAGATTCATCGGCAACGATGCCGAGGCGAACGCTGCCGTACGCGAGCCACGGCGCTTTTTCACGCTGCTCGACGCGCTGCACATTGCGCATCCTGCCGTCTCGTTCGCGCGGCCCGCGACGACCGAGGGCTGGCTGTTCAAGGATGCGCATGGCTGCGGCGGCACGCACATCAAACCGGCTTCGGCGCTCGATGCGAACGCCTTGCCCGCACAAGGCTACTTTCAGCGAATGAGCAACGGCCGCCCGCTGTCGGCGCTATTCATCGGCGCGCGAGGCCGCGCGCATCTGATCGGTTTCGCCGAGCAACTGACCTGCACGGCGGGCGATCTGGCGTTCGTGCATGCCGGCTCGATCGGTCCAATCGATCTGCCGCCGCAGGTCGTGGCGCGCATGCTGGAAGCCCTCGACGCCCTCTGTGCGCGCACCGGTCTCGTCGGCATCAACAGTTGCGACTTCCTGCTCGACGGCGATGCGTTCGAAGTGCTCGAAATCAACGCGCGCCCTTCGTCCACGATGGCGCTTTACGAGGCCGCATCGCCCGATGCGTGGCCGCACGGACTGCTCGCCTGCCATCTCGACGCATGCCGTTGCGGCCGGCCACCGTCGCCCGAGAGCACAGCGCTCGCCCGTCAGCCGCGCTGGTGCGCGGGCCAGCTCGTGCTATTCGCGCCCAGGCCGTTCACCGTGTCAGCCGGCTTCTCCGATGCCTGCCTGCGCGATCCCAACTGCCACGACGTGCCGATGCCCGGCACGCGCATCGAGGCGGGCCAACCCGTCTGTACGCTGCTCATGCGCGCGGCGTCGGCGGACGCGGTGCGGCGCGCGCTCGCTGCGCAGCATGCGCGCGTCGTGCAACGAATCGAAACCTGCGATGAACCCGACCATGCCTGCATCCCCTACCACTTCTGAGGCTTCCCGGCAGTCCGCCGCGCCAGGCGTCAACGCGCTGAGCGAGCGGCTCGTCGCCCGGCTGGTCGACGAGGCGGCGCGCCTCGCCGTCGCGATTACCCGCACGGCCGACGGGACGGTCGTCGTAGATGCCGGCGTCGACGCTCGCGGCAGCATCGACGCCGGGGTGCTGATCGCGCGCATCTGCATGGGCGGACTCGGCCGCGTCGCGGTGCGCTCGAACTTCGACGCGGCGCCGCTCTGGCCCACGATGATCGACGTGCAGACGTCGTCACCGGTGCTCGCCTGTCTCGGCAGCCAGTACGCCGGGTGGAGCCTGTCGGCGACCAAAGAACAGACCGGCGGCAAGAAGTTCTTTTCGCTCGGCTCCGGTCCCGCGCGCGCGCTGGCCGTCAAGGAGCCGCTATTCGCCGAACTCGGCTATCGCGACCACCATGATCGCGCAGCGCTGGTGCTCGAAGTCGACCGCCTGCCGCCCCAGATCGTGATCGACAAGGTGTTGCACGATTGCGGCCTCGCGCCCGACCGGCTCACGCTGGTCGTCACGCCGACACAGTCTGTCGCGGGAACGGTACAGGTCGTGGCGCGCGTCGTCGAAGTTGCATTGCACAAAGTGCACGTGCTCGGCGTCCCGCTGGACGAAGTGGTGGAAGGCGCGGGCTCTGCGCCGCTGCCGCCGCCCGCGCCGGACGGGATTCAGGCGATGGGCCGCACCAACGACGCGATCCTCTATGGCGGCCGCGTGCATCTGACCGTGAAGCACGACGAAGTCGCGCGAAGCCTCGCCGACACCTTGCCCGCCGCGAATTCGCGCGATTACGGGCGGCCGTTTGCGGACATCTTCACGTCGTTCAACTTCGACTTCTACCAGATCGACCCTGCGCTGTTCGCGCCCGCCGAGGTCTGGGTGAGCAGCCTCGAAAGCGGCGCGACCTATCATGGCGGGCGCATCGAGAGCGCGTTGCTTCAGGATCAGTGGGGCGGCAAGACCGTCGCGCCATGACGATCACGCAGACTGGCGCAGATCCGGACGCGAACCCCACCGTCGCCCACGCGGGCGTGCGCATCGCGATCATGACCGATGAAACCGGCTGGCACACCGGACGCCTGAAGAAAGCGTTCCGCGCGCGCGGCGCAGAAGCCCGCTGCGTCGACCTCGCGGATTGCCGGATCGACACCACGTGGCGACCTCACGGACTAGTGGTGCCGGGCTTCGGTCACGCGCTGCCCGACGCGGTCTTCGTGCGCGGCATCGCGGGCGGCACGTTCGAGCAGGTGACGTTGCGGCTCGGCATTCTGCATGCGCTGCGCGAATCGGGCGTGCCGGTGTACAACGACGCGCGCGCGATCGAGCGCAGCGTCGACAAATCGATGACCAGCTTCCTGCTGCACCGCGCCGGCGTGCCGACACCGCCGACGTGGGCCGGCGAATCCGCGGCGTTCGCACAGCGCGTACTGATGCGCGAAGCGGCCGCGGGCCGTCAGGTCGTGCTCAAGCCGCTATTCGGCTCGCAGGGCCACGGACTCAAACGGCTCGGCGCGCGGCGCGGGTTGCTCGCGCCATTGCCGTCGCTGGCGCGTTACCAGCAGGTCGCCTACCTGCAGCGCTTCGTCCCCGGGGCGCGGCCCGGCTTCGACTGGCGCGTGCTGGTGATCGGCGGGCAGGCCGTGGCGGCGATGCGGCGCATCGGCGGCAAGGGTTGGATTCACAACTTCGCACAAGGCGCGCTCTGCGAGCCGGCCGAACTCGATGCGCCGCTCGCGCAAACCGCTGTGCGTGCCGCCGCCGCGCTCGGACTCGACTATGCCGGCGTCGACCTGATCCCGAATCCCGACGATACCGCGCGCCCACTCGTGCTCGAAGTCAACGGCGTGGCGGCATGGCGCGGCTTGCAGTCGGTCACGCCGGTCGACCTCGCGGCGGCGCTCGCCGGCGACCTGCTCGATCGCAAGCTGGCGGCGCGGCGGCGCCAGATCGAGCAGGCCGGGGAGCCGGCCTTCGCCGTGTTGCCCGGACGTCATGCCTGAGGCAGGCGCGATCCCGCCCGAACACGTTCGCGCGGCGTTCCTCACAGCCTGCGCGCTCGACGTCGCCACGCCCAAGCCCGGCAACGTTAGCGTGCAAAGTCCCGGGCACGGGATGAACGCGGCGCAGTTCCTCGCCAGCGCGGACGCCACGGCCGACGCGCTTCTGGCACGCGGCGCACCGGTCGGCCAGCGCATTCTCGATGCGGTCACGCGCACGCGTGAGACGGTCGGCTGCAACACGAACCTCGGCATCGTGCTGCTCGTCGCGCCGCTCGCCGCGGCCCTCGAACACACCGGACGAACCCTGTCGGCGCAAAGCTGGCGGGAAGCCGCCTCACGCGTGCTGGCGAGTCTCGATGTCGCCGACGCGCGCCTCGCCTACCGCGCCATCGCCCTCGCCAATCCGGGCGGCCTCGGCGACGCGCCCGAGCAATCGGTCCACGCTGCGCCGACGGTCGGCTTGCGCGACGCGATGCAACTCGCCAGCGAACGCGACAGCATCGCCCGTCAATACGCAAACGGGTTTCATGACATTTTCGAAACCGGGCTCGCGGCATTTAGCGAAGCGCGGCCCGATGCGCCCGAGGTGGCGATGCTCAACGTGTTCCTCGCCTTCCTCGGCGGCTGGCCCGACTCTCACATTGTGCGCAAGCACGGCATGGTGCTGGCGCAGAGTGTCACGCTTGCGGCACGCGAACAGCGCGCGCAGTGGCGGAAAACGCCGCTTCCATCGCAACGCGTGCCGGCGTCCGCGCGACTCGACGCGTGGGACGCCGAACTGAAGGCTCGCGCAATCAACCCCGGCACCAGCGCGGATCTGGCGGTGGCCACACTGTTCGTCGCCGGCTGCCTGAAAGCCCGCTGAGCGGCGCGCGCCACACCTTGCGCGCCGAGTGTTGGCACGAAAAATGTTAGTTAGTACCACCGTGCATCAACACGCTGCCCTGCGATGCAGTTTCGGAATGACAGCAGGCGGCGGCCAGTCAGCAGGTCCGTACTCACCTATCGGAGGAACAGAATGGCCAAGATCAACCGCGTCATGATCGGAGAGTCGCTCATCGGCGACGGCAACGAGGTCGCGCATATCGACTTGCTGATCGGACCGCGAGGTTCGGCTGCGGAAACCGCATTCTGCAATGCACTCACCAACAATAAGGATGGCTTCACATCTTTGCTCGCCGTCGTCGCACCGAATCTGCTCACCAAGCCGAACACGATCCTGTTCAACAAGGTGACGATCAAGGGCGCGAAGCAGGCCGTCCAGATGTTCGGCCCTGCGCAGCACGCGGTAGCCCTTGCGGTCGCCGACAGTGTCGAAGACGGCACCATCCCCAAGGAAGAAGCCGACGACCTGTTCCTGTGCGTCGGCGTCTTCATCCACTGGCAGGCGGAGGACGACAAGAAGATCCAGCAGTTCAACTACCAGGCCACGCGCGAGGCGATCAAGCGCGCGGTCAACGGCGAACCGAGCGCAGCGGAAGTGGTGGCGAAAAAAGGCACCGTCGCGCATCCGTTCGCGCCGAACTGACGACGCACGATAGGTGAGGAGACGCGGCGCCGTCGCAACGGCCCGCCTCCTCGCGCATCCCGTCACGTTGCTGACAGCACACCAGTTCGTGAAGCAGGCTCAATGCTCTGACAGAGGCACACTATGACCATCAGATGCCGCGCGCTGCTCGCCTTCAGCCTGGCGCTAGCAGGACCGCTCGCCTGGGCGGCCGGCCACGCGCCCACGCCGACCGCTGCGACGGGAGGCTACAGCTATCCGACCGAAGGCCGTGTGGAATACGTGCTGACTTGCATGGACGACAACGGTCATGATTTCGCGAACGTCTATAAATGCTCGTGCGTGATCGACAAGATGGCGGCGGCGCTGCCGTACGACGAGTTCGTCGAACAATCGACCTTCTCGAAGTACGCGACGCTCGGCGGCGAAGGCGGCAACGAGTTCCGCGTCGATCGTGCGAAGGCGCAAACAAAGAAATTCCGCGCGCTGCAGACCACTGCGTACCAGACGTGTGGACTAGGTCCACAGAAAACACCGACGGTCGCGAAATGATGCAGTGCACACGGATCGACGTGCGGATTCCGTGAATACGGCAGCGGCGCCGCTCACGATGCGACGCCACATAGGCTTGTCGCTCATTTCGGCACCAGCCCTTTTCCGAGGGACGCGTAACTGACAAGGCCAGCACCTTCTGCCGGCAGTTCGCTGCGGCGTCGTTCGATCTGCACGCCGACGGCCGCCACGTCGTCGAATTTCGCCGGCTTCGCAAGGGACACGCGCACCCAGTGAGCGCCGAAATCGGCGATCAGCAATTGCGCGATGCGCTCCGCAAGCGCCTCGAGCAGGCGCACGCGATGCGACGCGAACAGCGCAAGCAGCGCGCCGCGTACCGCCGCATAGTTGACCGTATCTTCGATCCGGTCCGTGGTGCATGCGCGGATCGCGGGTACGCCGATTGCGAGGTTGACACGTATGGGTTGCGGGACGTGCTGTTCGCTGCTGTCGATGCCGATCACCGTCTGGCCGACGAAGTTTTCGATGAACACGATATCCATGCGCTCGGGCAACGCGCTGGCATCGGAGCCGATGCCGGGGAAAGCGGCAAGGCGAACGGTATCGAGACGATCCATGGTGTACTCCGCCGCGACGCGGCCTGGTTAAAGCAACAGATCAGGAACGGCTGGAACGGCGGGCGGCACACTGTGTGCCGATGCTGCAACATGCCCGCGGCGTCGCGTCCGTCAACGAGGCAACGAATCGGTAAAAGCAAGTATCGGGCGCGGTGCGTTGAGATAATGCGACTAGTTGTTGAACCAAAGCGACATCGGGCGTAGAGTTTTAAGGAACCGCCAGATAGCACGGCCGGTCGCGTGGGCGCATGCGAACGCAAGAATCGAGGCGCCAGGGGAATTCAGGATGGATAAAGCGGCATACGAGGCGTGCGTAATAGCATGTTCGAAATGACGCATCGGAGACAAACCCCATGTCGTTGCTTGCTGACAGCAATACGCACGTCCGAGAGGTATTGAACGTCGTCAATCATCAATTGACGACGCGCCCGACGAGCGAATCCGTCGCCCAATCGTGGGCGCGCTGCATCAACGAATACCAGCTTGACCCCTCCCGTTTCGTCACCCCGCCAGTCCTCACGCAGTACGAACTAAGCGCACGCCGCGAAGCGCTCGGCGATCTGATCGCCTGTTCGAAGCTGGAGATGACGACGCTCTATCAGCAGCTGGCCGACCCCGAACTGGCGGTCGTGCTGGTCGACTCAGGCGGCGTGATCGTTCATCAGGTGTCGTCCGTGCCGTTTGCCGAGGCGGTCGCCGACGACGGCTTTCGGGTCGGCGCGCTGTGGAGCGAGCGCGAGGCCGGCACCAACGGCATGGGCACCTGTCTTGCCGAGCGCGACTGCATCGCGGTCTGCCAGCATGAGCATTTTTATCCGCGCTACACGTCGCTCACCTGCTCCGCCGCGCCGATCTTCGACGACAGCGGCGAGATTGCCGGCGTGCTCGACGTCACGAGCCGCTCGAAGCTGCTACAACAGCACTCGCTGGTACTCGTCGGCATGTCCAGGCAGATGATCGAAAACCGTTTGCTGGATGCGCGTTACCGCCACGCGAACATGATTCATTTCCACAGCCGCCCGGAATTCGTCGGCACCCTCCACGGCGGCAAGCTCGCGGTCGCGGACGACAGCACGGTGCTCGCCGCGAATCGCAGCGCGCTGTTCCAGCTCGGCTTCCGCTCGCTCAGCGAACTGCGGGGCCGGCGCATCGAGGAGGCCTTCAATGCTTCGCTCGAAGACATGATCGCGCGCAGCATCCGCGGCTCGTTCCATCCGGTCACTGTCTATAGCGCGAACGCGACGAACCGCTTCTTCCTCGTCGCACAGACCCCGCAGAACAGCGCCGGGCGCGTCACGCGGGTGCTCGTGAGCGATTCCGCCGCGCGCGGCAGTGCGCCCGACAAACGCGCACCGTCGCCCAAGCTCGACGAGATCGCGCACCTGGAGTTCGGCGACCCGCGCATGGCTTCGCAAATCCAGTTGGCCGCGCGCGTGATCCAACGCAAGATTCCGATCGTGCTGCGAGGGCAAACCGGCAGCGGCAAGGAAGTCTTTGCGCAGGCGCTGCATAGCATCAGCCCGCACGCCGATGGTCCCTTTGTCCCGGTCAACTGCGCGTCGCTGCCCGAGAACCTGATCGAAAGTGAACTGTTCGGTTATCGCGCCGGCGCGTTCACCGGCGCACAGCGCGAGGGACGGCGCGGCAAGATCGTGCAGGCCAACGGCGGCACCCTGTTTCTCGATGAAATCGGCGACATGCCGCTCGTCTTACAGGCGCGTTTGCTGCGAGTCATCGAGGAACACGAGGTCACGCCGCTCGGCGCCGAAACCACCGTCAAGGTCAATTTCCAGCTGATCAGCGCGAGCCACCGCAACCTGCTCGAACTCGTGCGTAGCGGGCTATTCCGCGAGGATCTGTATTACCGGCTCAAGGGTGTCGAGTTGAATCTGCCGGCGCTTCGCGACCGGCTCGACAAGCTGCCGCTGATCCACCACTTGCTCGCGAACGAGACCGACGATCCGCCCGAACTGAGCCCGGAAGCCGAACACGCATTGTTGACTTACGACTGGCCCGGCAACATCCGTCAACTGCGCCACGTGTTGCAAATGGCGATCGCACTTTCCGACGGCCAGCCGATCTGCTGTGAGCACTTGCCGCCCGAGGTCACGCAACGCACCCCGGCGATGGATATGCCGACCGCCCTGCACCTCGCCACTGCGGACATGGACGCGCATCTTGCCGACGACGCGGACATCTCCGCACTCAACGCGATCCAGTTGAACGAGCGCGAAACCGTGCTGTCGCTGCTCGACGAGCACCGCTGGAACGTCAGCAACGTCGCGAAGGCGCTCGGCATCAGCCGCAACACGCTGTACCGCAAGATGCGCCGGCTGCACATCCGACTGTCGCATGAAGGCTCGGCGTCCGACGGAATGCCGCTCGATCTCGACGCATGACCCACACGCCCGCACGCGATCTCGCCGACTTCAAGCCGGACGCGCGCTTCGCGTGGTGCGTGACCGGTTCGGGCCATCTACTCGAAGAATCCATCGCGCTCGCGCTGCAATTGCCGCGCGTGGATCTCTTCCTGTCCGCGGCCGCCGAGGAAGTGCTGCCGCTTTATGGCTGGTCGCTCGACAAGTTGCGCGAAAACTTTCGCGTGCTGCGCGACAACAGCGCGAGCGGCGTGCCGGTCGGAATGCTCTATCACGGCATCTATCATACGGTGGTGATCGCGCCCGCCACCAGCAACACGGTGGCCAAATGCGCGTACGGCATCTCGGATACGCTGCCGACCAATATGTACGCGCAGGCCGGCAAGCAATGCATCCCGGGCATTGTCTTTGCATGCGACACCGAACCGACCGTAGTCACGCACAGCCCGGATGAATGGGTCGAACTGCGTCCACGGACGATCGAACTCGACAATGTTGAGCGCCTGTCGCGCTTCGAATACACGACGCTCGTCCGCTCGCTCGACGAACTCAAAGCGGCGCTCGATGAACGCCTGTCGACCCTCGATCTCGCATGGACCACATCCTCTTCCTGACTGGCCGGCTGGCGGAACCGAGCCTGCTGCGCGTGCTCGACAGCATGGCGCCGACGCCGTTCAGTTGGGAGGTCCGCGAAATCGGTCTGCAAGTCGCCGCGTTGATGACGGCCGACCTGATCGTGCGCCGCGTGCCCGCACCGCTGAACGCGCAGCGGGTGATCGTGCCGGGGCGCTGCCGCGGCGATCTCGACATGCTGGCCGGTCACTACGGCGTGCCGTTCGAACGCGGTCCCGAAGAGGTCAAGGATCTCCCGCAGTTTTTCGGCCGCAAGGCGAAGCCGTTCGACCTGAGCCGTTACGAGACGGAAATTTTCGCTGAGATCGTCGACGCACCGCGCCTCGACCTGGACGGCATCGCCGCACGGGCGCGCGAGTATGCCGCCCAGGGCGCCGACGTCATCGACATAGGCTGCCTGCCTGAAACGCCGTTTCCCCATCTCGACGACGCGGTCCGGCGGCTCAAGGCCGACGGCTATCGCGTGAGCGTCGATTCGATGCGCACCGACGAACTGTTGCGCGGCGGCCGCGCGGGCGCCGACTACCTGATGAGCCTGAACGTCGATACGCTGTGGATCGCCGACGAGGTGCCGTCGACACCGATCCTCGTCGCACGCGAACCAGGCGACCCGGCCTCGCTCGACGCGGCGATCGATCAGCTAAGCGCAAGCGGCCGCGCGTTCCTTGCCGATCCGATTCTCGACCCGATTCCGTTCGGGCTCGCCGCGTCGATTGCGCGCTACGTCCGCTTGCGCGAGCGTTATCCGGACATCGCGATCATGATGGGCATCGGCAACGTGACGGAGTTGACCGAAGCCGATACGAGCGGAATCAACGCGGTGCTGCTCGGCATGGCCGCCGAACTGCGGATCGGCGCGGTGCTCACCACGTCGGTGAGCCTGCATGCGCGGCGCGCGCTGCGCGAAGCCGACGTCGCGCGCCGCGTGATGCATGCCGCGCGCGACGCGCAGGTGCTGCCGAAAGGGATCAGCAGCGATCTCGCGACCGTGCACGCGAAACGTCCGTTTCCGTACAGTGCCGACGAGATCGATGAGCTTGCCCGTGGCGTGCGCGATCCGAATTTCCGCGTGCAGGTCAGCGCGGAAGGCATGCATGTCTACAACCGTGACGGACACCGGCGCGGCGACGATCCGTTCGCACTCTATCCGCATCTGAATCTCGACAGCGATGGCGGCCACGCGTTCTATATGGGCGTGCAACTCGCACGCGCTGAGATCGCCTGGCGGCTCGGCAAGCGTTTCGATCAGGACCAGCCGCTCGACTGGGGCTGCGCGCTCGACCGGCCCGAAGAAGACCTTCTCGTCTGGCGCGCGCCCGGCGAGACGATGAAGAAAGGCTGACGGGCGCTCGGGAGCCGCCCCGTCACCCTTCGATTGCCGCCACGCCGGTGCCTTCTTTCACGGTACCCAGTTCGTCGCGCAGCCGCCCGATCGCCTGAGCGCGATCGGCGGCACCGAAAACGGCCGAACCGGCCACCAGCACATCGGCACCCGCCTCCGCGATCCGCGCGATGTTCGACGCCTTTACGCCGCCATCGACTTCGATCAGCAACGGCCGCCCGGTACGCTGCATCGTCGTGTCGACCCGCTCGCGCAGAAGATGCAGCTTGTCGAGCGTTTCCGGAATGAATGCCTGGCCGCCGAACCCCGGATCGACCGACATCACGAGCACGACATCGAGCATTTCCATCACGTGATCGAGCACCGCGAGCGACGTACCCGGATTGAGCGCAAGCCCCGCGCGCGCACCGTGAGAACGGATCAGTTCGATGGTCCGATGCACATGCAGCGACGCCTCGGGATGAAAGCTGATCAGATTCGCACCCGCCTCGGCAAACGCGCCGACGAGCGGATCGACCGGCATGGTCATCAGATGCACGTCGAACGGCACCGTTGTATACGGCCGGATCGCGGAACATACCAGCGGCCCGACGGTGAGGTTCGGCACGTAGTGGTGGTCCATCACATCGAGATGAATCCAGTCCGCGCCGGCCGCCGTGACGTCGCGAATCTCGTCGGCAAGACGGGCGAAATCCGCCGACAGCAGCGACGGAGCAATCAGGAATTCGCGCATCATCTTCTCCTTGCAAGTGCCAGGTGCTCGGTGCTCAGTGATAGCGGCGCGCCATCGTGTCGAGCGGGAGCGGTTTGATACGTGCCGCCTGGCCCGCGCAGCCAAACGCCTCGAAGCGCTCGACGCAGATCGCGCTCGCCGCCGCCGTCGCGGCCTTCAGGGCCGCGCGCGGATCGAACTCGGAACGCGCGTTCGCCAGCGATCTGCGCATCGCACCGCTCATCGCGAGGCGGATGTCGGTGTCGATATTGACCTTGCGCACGCCATGCGCGATGCCGCGCCGGATCTCTTCGACCGGCACGCCGTACGTCGTCGGGATCTCGCCGCCATATTCGCGGATCACCGCGAGCCATTCCTGCGGCACCGACGACGAACCATGCATGACGAGATGCGCGTTCGGAATCCGTTCGTGAATGTCGGCGATCCGGTCGATTGCAAGAATGTCGCCGCTCGGCTGGCGGCTGAACTTGTACGCGCCATGTGAGGTGCCGATCGCAATCGCGAGCGCGTCGACGCCGGTCGCTTCGACGAAACGCCGCGCTTCGTCAGGATCGGTGAGCAGGTCTTTGCGCGAGAGCTGGCCTTGCGCGCCGACGCCGTCCTCCTCGCCCGCCGTGCCGGTTTCGAGCGAACCGAGGCAGCCCAGTTCGCCTTCGACCGACACGCCGACCGCATGCGCGGCGTCCACGACGCGGCGGCTCACGTCGACGTTGTAGTCGTAGGCCGCGGGCGTCTTCTGATCCGGCAGCAGCGAGCCGTCCATCATCACCGACGTGAAGCCCGAGCGGATCGCCTGCTGACACACCGCGGGGCTCGCGCCGTGATCCTGATGCAGCACCAGCGGAATATCCGGGTGCGCCTCCAGTGCGGCGAGCACCAGATGACGCAGATACGGCTCGCCCGCATATTTGCGCGCACCCGCCGACGCCTGCAGGATCACCGGGCTGTCGGTGGCCTCGGCGGCCTGCATGATCGCGTGGATCTGCTCCATGTTGTTGACGTTGAACGCGGGCACGCCGTAGTCGTGTTCGGCCGCGTGATCCAGCAGTTGCCGCAGGGTTATGAAGGCCATTGCACACTCCAGGAGATGAAATCGGATCAGGATCGAAGCGGATCAATGCGTGGCGTGCGCGACGCGGCGTGCTTCGTCCAGCAACGCCTGCACGGTCAGGTGGAAGTGCGCGAACAACGCTGCGGCAGGGGCCGATTCACCGAACGAATCAATCCCCACGACGCCACCGTCGAGCCCCACGTATTGCCGCCAGTACGCCGTGACGCCCGCCTCGATCGCGACGCGCGGGACGCCCGGCGGCAGCACCGCCTCGCGCCACGCGGGAGATTGACGATCGAACGCCGTGGTGGACGGCATCGAAACGACACGCGCGGCGATCCCGGCGGCTACGAGCGGCGCGACGGCTTCGAGCGCGAGTGCGACTTCCGAGCCGGTTGCGATGAGCACGACGCGTGAAGCTTGCGCGTGCGCCGAATCGGCCGGCCAGTCGCGCAGCACATAAGCGCCCCGCGCGATCGCGGCGATCTGCTCAGGCGAGCGCGTGACGAACGGCAGGTTCTGCCGGCTCAGCAGCAGACAGGATGGCCCTTGCCGTTCGACCGCGCAGACCCACGCCTGGGCGGTCTCGACCGTATCGCACGGACGCCACACGTCCAGTCGCGGAATCAGCCTGAGGCTCGCCGCATGTTCCACCGCCTGGTGGGTCGGCCCGTCTTCGCCGAGCCCGATCGAATCGTGCGTGAAGACGAAGATCGAGCGCGTCCTCATCAGCGCGGCCATGCGCAGCGCGTTGCGCGAATAGTCGGAGAACGTCAGGAACGTGCCGCCGAACGGCAGGTAGCCGCGATGCAGCGCGATGCCGTTCATCACCGCGCTCATGCCGAATTCGCGCACGCCGTAGTGCAGATAGTTGCCGCCCTGCAAGCCGCCGTCGTCGCTGTGGACATCGACCGCGCCCTGCCAGTCCGTTAGGTTCGAGCCGGTCAGATCGGCTGAGCCGCCGAGCAGTTCCGGCAAGCTGCACGCGAGCGCGGTGATCGCCTGCTGCGAGGCTTTGCGTGTTGCAATCGATTCGGCCGCGCAATCGGCGTCGCGCAGCAGCGTGCGGACCGCGTCGCGCCAATGCGCGGGCAGCGTGCCCTGCACGCGCCGTTCGAACTCGGCGGCCTCAGTCGGATAGTGCTTGCGGTACGCTTCGAAACGCCCAGCCCAGTCAGCTTCGGCGGCAAGGCCACGCGCGCTCGCATCCCAAAGCATGCGGATTTCGTCCGGAATCTCGAACGGCGGATGCGGCCAGCCGAGCGCGCGACGGGTCCGTGCGACCTCGTCAGCGCCGAGCGGTGCGCCGTGCACGTCGTGGGTCCCGGCCTTCGACGGCGAACCCTGGCCGATCACCGTTCGGCAGCAGATCAGCGTCGGCCGGCCCGCGGCGCGCGCGCCCTGCAACGCGTGATCGACCGCGTCGACGTTGTGTCCATCCACCTCGCGCACCACGTGCCAGCCATACGCCGCGAAGCGTGCCGGGCTGTCATCGGCGAACCATTGCTGGACATGACCGTCGATCGAAATGCCGTTGTCGTCGTAGAGCACCGTCAGCTTGTCGAGCTTCAGCGTGCCCGCGAGCGAAGCCGCCTCGTGCGAGATGCCTTCCATCAGACAGCCGTCGCCGACGAACACGTACGTGCGATGATCGACGATCCGATGGCCGGGCCGGTTGAATTCACGCGCGAGCAGCGCCTCGGCGAGCGCCATGCCCACGCCGTTCGCGAGCCCTTGTCCAAGCGGCCCGGTGGTCGTTTCGACGCCCGGCGTGACGCCCACTTCGGGATGCCCCGGCGTTTTGCCATGCAACTGGCGAAAGCGCTTCAGCTCGTCGATGGGCAGGTCGTAGCCGCTCAGATGCAGCAGTCCGTAGAGCAGCATCGAGCCGTGTCCGTTGGACAGGATGAAACGGTCGCGGTCGGGCCAAGCCGGATTGTGCGGGTTGTGTTTCAGATGCCGGTCCCACAACGCGACGGCAATCTCGGCCATGCCGAGCGGCATGCCGGGATGCCCGGACTTCGCTGCTTCCACGGCATCGATCGCGAGCATGCGCAGCGCGTCGGCCATCAGCCGGGTGGCGGGTACGGCAACCGATTCTGCGACAGCACTCATCGAATCTCTCCTTGCGATATGAACACGCGCTTCGTCCTGTGCGTGCGCGGCGCGCATCAGGCGCGCGAGCGCCGGTCGATCAGTTGAAGAATCATCGGCGTGAAGATCAGCTGCATCGCGAGTCCCATCTTGCCGCCCGGCACGACGATCACGTTCGGGCGCGACATGAACGAGTCGTGCAGCATCGTCAACAGATACTGGAAGTCGATCCCCTTGGGCCGCGCGAAGCGGATCACCACGAAGCTCTCGTCCGGCTGCGGAATCTCGCGGGCGGTGAACGGATTCGAGGTGTCCACGGTCGGCACGCGCTGAAAGTTCACATGCGTGCGCGAGAACTGTGGGCAGATGTAGTTCACGTAGTCGGGCATGCGCCGCAAGATCGTGTCGACCACCGCTTCATGCGAGTAGCCGCGCATCGTCTGGTCCCGGTGCAGCTTCTGAATCCACTCCAGGTTGATGATCGGCACCACGCCGATCAGCAGGTCTGCGTGCCGCGCGATGTCGACCTTGTCGGTCACGGCCGCGCCATGCAGGCCCTCGTAGAACATCAGATCGGTGCCGGGCGCGACGTCCTCCCACGGCGTGAAGGTGCCGCCATCCTGTTTGTAGAGCTGCGCTTCGGCTGCGTCGTGCACGTAGTGACGCAACTGGCCGGTGCCGCTTTCGCCGTAGCGCGTGAAGAGCGCCTCGAGCTCTTCGAGCAGGTTCGCCTGCGGACCGAAGTGACTGAAATTGGGCGCGCCGTCGCGTTCATGCTCCTTCATGGCCGCGCGCATGCCGTTGCGGTCGTATCGATGAAACGCATCGCCTTCGACAATCTGTGCGTTGATGCGCTCGCGTCGGAAGATATGGGTGAAGCTCTTCATGACGGTGGTGGTGCCGGCGCCGCTCGAACCGGTCACCGCGATGATCGGGTGTTTGACTGACATGCGTTTGTCTCCGGATGGCAATGTTCTGGCCGCGTTCCCGACGGGCGGTGTGGCGGGTCTGTCAGCCGCGCGTCAAGCCGTGAAGTCCGGCAGGAATAGCGAGCGTGGGCTGAACAGCGGCGACGTAAAAGGCTTGTCCTCGCCGCGATCGTATTCGCCGTGATAGCGCGCGATGCGTTCGACTTCGTTCTTCGAGCCGAGAATCACCGGCACGCGTCCATGCAGCGCGCGCGGACGCACGTCGAGAATTCGCTCGCGCCCGGTGATCGACAGACCGCCCGCCTGTTCGACCAGAAAGCTCATCGGGTTCGCTTCGTACAGCAGGCGCAGGCGCCCTTCCATCGCCGGCGTTTTCGAGTCGCGCGGATACATGAAGACGCCGCCGCGCATCAGGATGCGATGCACCTCCGCGACCATCGATGCGATCCAGCGCATATTGAAGTCGCGCGCGCGGCAGCCGCTGCGCCCGTCCTTGCACTCCTGAACGTAGCGGCGCACGGGCGGCTCCCAGAAGCGCTCGTTGGACGCATTGATCGCGAATTCGACCGTGTCTTCGGGAATCCGGATATTCGAATGCGTGAGCACGAAATTGCCGATGTCGCGTTCGAGCGTGAAGCCATGCGTGCCGTTGCCGATCGACAGCACGAGCATCGTCGACGGTCCATAGACCGCGTAGCCCGCCGCGACCTGCTCGCAGCCCGGCCGCAGGAACGCGGCCTCACCCACTGCGCCCTGCTGGTCGCCGCTCGTGCGCAGCACCGAGAAAATCGAGCCCACCACGCCGTTGATATCGATATTCGACGAGCCGTCGAGCGGGTCGAACGCCAGCAGATAGTCGCCACGCGGATAGGCCGCCGGAATCGCGTACACGTCCTCCATTTCCTCGGACACCATCGCCGCCAGCAGGCCGTCCCACTCGCATTGCTGCACGAAGATCTCGTTGGTTGCGACGTCGAGCTTCTTCTGTTCCTCGCCGTGCGTGTTGACGGTCTGCGCCGACCCGTAGTGGCCGCCGAGCGAGCCTTTCGTGAGCATCGCCGAGATCGATTTGATCGCGGCCGCCACATCGATCAGCAGCGCCGGGAGTCCCGCCGTCTCCACCGTGCTCATGGAAGACGGCTGGCGGTCGAGGGTGTCGATCAGGAACTTCGAAAGTGTCGTACGTCCGTCTTGCATGGCGTTCTCCCTGGAGGATGTCGTGACTCAGCCTGGCGGCGCCGTGAGCGCGCGCGATGTCGGGGTGGGCAGCGGCTCGTCGAACACGCGGCTCGCGCGGACGTCGGCGGCCTCGATCAGCGTGAGCGCGGCGGCGTCGATTGGCGCGCCGCCTTGTAGCGCGCTCGCGAACAGCCGGTTGGCCTGGCGCAGCCGCGCGCGGTCGAGCGCATTGCGCACCGAGCGGGCATTGGCGAAATTCGGCTGACGGATGCGCCGCGCCAGATAGTCGGCGAACGCGTGCCGCGAGGCGGCGTCGAAGCGGTAATGCATCGTCCCGAGCATCCGCTCGGCGATGTCGAGCAGTTCCGTTTCGGCGTAGTCGGGAAACGTGATGTGATGCGCGATGCGCGAACGGAAACCCGGATTGCTCTCGAAGAAGACTTCCATCCGCGACGCGTAGCCGGCCAGAATCACCACCAGATCGCCGCGCTGATTCTCCATGGTCTGCAGCAGGATCTCGATCGCCTCCTGTCCATAATCGCGCTCGTTTTCCGGGCGATACAGGTAGTACGCTTCGTCGATGAACAGCACGCCACCCATCGCGCGCTTGAGCACATCGCGCGTTTTCGGCGCGGTATGGCCGATGTATTGCCCGACCAGATCGTCGCGTGTCACCGAGACCAGATGATTGCGGCGAATGTAGCCGAGCCGGTGCAGCACCTCGGCCATGCGCAGCGCGACGGTCGTCTTGCCGGTGCCGGGGTTGCCGGAGAAGCACATGTGCAGGGTCGGCGCACCGCCCGCGAGACCGAGCGAATCGCGCGCGCGCTCGACCAGCAGATGAGCGGCCACTTCGCGGATGCGGGTCTTCACCGGCGCGAGCCCGACCAGATCGCGATCGAGTTCGCCGAGCACGTCGCCGATGCCGGAGTCGCGATACAACGCCGCGAGATCGACTTGCGGCGGCTCGTGTTGCGAATCGTGTAGTGGCGCGTGTCGCGGATTGCGCGCGTCGTCGGTTCGCGCCACGGACGACAGGATCGTATCCGCTATGGCAGCGTCATCTCTCATTGCTCCTCCTTGCGGCAATTCGTCGGGCGAGGCGTCGGTCGATTCGTCGTGACTCGCGGCACGTTGCGTCGTTCGCGGCCGTCAGCGTGCCGGGACGTAGCGCTCGCCCGACGGCCGGTCGCCCGCATAGCCCGCCATGCTGTAGCGCTGCACCCGCCCTTGCGCATCCTGACGCGACAGACGGAAGCCCGGTTCCTCGTCCGGACGGTTGACGATGAACGACAGCCGCATGGTCTCGAAGCTGCGCACCGAATCGAACGCGTTGACCTTGATGTAGTGCTGCGGCCGCGCCGCGCGGCACGCGTTCACCTCCTGCAACACGCCGGCCGCGTCGTGCAGGTCGAACATCGGCAAGCCCCACATTTCCCAATAGGTGTTGCGCGGATGCGGGTCATCGGTGAATTCGACCGAACATGCCCAGCCCTGGCGCAGCGCGTAGTCGATCTGCAAGCTGATTTCCTCGTCGCTCAGCTCAGGCAGGAAGGAGAACGTTCCCTGTGTAATGCGCATGACGAACCTCGTTGATTGATGTCTCGTTCAGAACGGCGTCAGCTGTCCCCCTCGCGCGGTGCAATGGCACCGTCGTCGGGATTGGGTTGCTGATCGACTAAATCGGCAAGCGGCGATGACACGCTGCTTGCGCCGCTTACGCCCTCTATGCCGCGGTCGGCGTGGCCGCGAAATCGGGCGTATCGGTCGACGCGTAGTTGAAGGTCACGTCGCGCCACGTGTCGAGCGCCTGCTTGAGCGGCGTGCACCAGCGAGCGGCGGCTTCGAGAATGTCCGGACCCTCGTTGAGAATGTCGCGGCCCTCGTTGCGCGCCTTCACCATCGCTTCGAGCGCCACGCGGTTCGCCACCGCGCCGGCCTGAATGCCGGCCGGATGCCCGATCGTGCCGCCGCCGAACTGCAGAATCGCGTCGTCGCCGAACAGGTCGAGCAGTTGATGCATCTGCCCCGCATGAATCCCGCCCGACGCTACCGGCATCACCTTGCGCAAGCCGGCCCACGGCTGATCGAAGAAGAGGCCGCGCGACAGATCGAACGCGTTGTGGGCGTCGCGGCAGACGTTGTAGTAGCCCTGCACCGACAGCGGATCGCCTTCGAGTTTGCCGACTGCCGTGCCCGCATGCGCATGATCGACGCCCGCCATGCGCAGCCACTTCGCGATTACGCGAAACGAGATGCCGTGGTTGCGCTGGCGCGTGTAAGTGCTGTGTCCGGCACGATGCAGATGCAGGATCATGTCGTTCTTGCGGGCCCAATGCGACATCGACTGAATCGCGGTCCAGCCGATCACGAGGTCGATCATCACGATGCACGAGCCGAGTTCCCTGGCGAATTCGGCGCGCTCGTACATGTGCTCCATGGTGCCGGCCGTCACGTTCAGATAGTGCCCCTTGACCTCGCCGGTTTCCGCTTGCGCGCGGTTCACCGCATCCATCGAAAACAGAAAACGGTCGCGCCAATGCATGAACGCCTGCGAGTTGATGTTCTCGTCGTCCTTCAGGAAATCCAGTCCGCCGCGCAGGCCTTCGTACACCACCCGCCCATAGTTCTTGCCCGACAAGCCCAGCTTCGGCTTGACCGTTGCGCCGAGCAGCGGCCGTCCATACTTGTCGAGCCGCTCGCGCTCGACGACGATCCCGGTGGGCGGCCCCTGGAAAGTCTTCAGATAGGCGACCGGTATGCGCATGTCTTCGAGACGCAACGCCTTGAGCGGCTTGAAGCCGAACACGTTGCCGATGATCGATGCGGTCAGGTTCGCCACCGAGCCTTCTTCGAACAGATCGAGTTCATACGCGATGTACGCGAAGAACTGCGGCTCGTCGGCGCGCGAAGCCGGCACCGGCTGCACGCGATAGGCTTTGGCGCGATACATGTCGCAGGCGGTCAGCCGGTCGGTCCACACAACCGTCCAGGTCGCCGTCGACGATTCGCCGGCCACGGCCGCCGCCGCTTCCTCCGGCTCGACGCCGGGTTGCGGCGTGATGCGAAACAGCGCGATGACGTCGGTTTCTTTCGGCTCGTAATCCGGTTGCCAGTAACCCATCTCGCGGTATTTCATCACGCCCGCTGCGTACCGCTCGCGCGGATTGCGCGGATTGCGTTCCGGTTCGATCACCGGTTGGCTGAAATCGTTCATGACGTGTCCTTGAATGTGGCCAGCGCGCTGCCGGAAGAACGAAGCGCTTGAGTTGCACTGTAGGTACGGACGCAGCCAAGGGGAATTCACGATTTTATTTGGCAGACTTAACCGATCCGTTATCGAACCCATATCGCGGTGTCGTTTTTCAGGATCGGTGCGAAGAATCGGTGCAGAATGTGTCGTGACGAAACAGAGGATGGCGTGACAGCGCACTGCCAATCCATGCGAGTGCGATGGAACACTTTGCTTCGTTTTCGCCACACCGCGGAGACCCTGAATGCAGGCTGTACGGCTGCGCTGTGTGACTGTCATGCCGCCGTAATTCGGCAGGCGCTGTATAGCCGGTCGGACGCGCGCCGGCGCATCACTTGGGCATCACGCATGGGCATAAAGCTTGCGTGATGCCGGATGCCCATGAAGTCCGGCATGACGCCGGGCCGACGGCAACGCTGGATCAACCCATGGAGGAAGCACGTATGCAGTGGACCACTCCGAGCTACACCGATGTGCGTCTCGGTTTTGAAATCGTGATGTATGTCGCTACGCGTTAAGCCCGCAATAGGGCCGCACGCCGCGGCCCCTTTGCGAACCATGTTTGGCATCAGCTAACGGCCTTTCGGCGCTGTCAGGACACGCGTTCTCATCCATGATCCACGAAACGATCGTCACCACGGCAGCGTGCGATGGCCGCCCTCACGTCGCCCCGATGGGCGCGCGGTACGAGGGTGACCGTGTCATCCTCTCCCCGTTTCGTCCGTCCACGACGCTCGACAATATCGTTGCGTCGCGTGCGGCAGTTCTGAACTTCACCACCGACGTGCGCATCTTCGCGGGCTGTGTCACGCACTGCGCAACCGATTGGCCGACCGTTGCCGCAAGCCGCGTCGCCAGCGTGCGTCTCGCCGAATCGCTGGCGCACACCGAACTCGAACTCGACGAATTGCGTGACGATGCGCAGCGTCCCGTGCTGGTGATGAAATGCGTGCACCGCGAAAACCACGCACCATTCGCGGGCTTCAACCGCGCGCAGGCGGCTGTGGTCGAAGGCGCGATTCTCGTGAGCCGGCTCTTCATGCTGCCGGCCGACAAGGTCGATCGCGAGATGGCTTACCTGCAGATCGCAATCGACAAGACAGCCGGCGACAACGAGCGCACGGCATGGGCTTGGCTCCTCGACGCCGTCGCGCGGCATCGCGCGAGCCCCGAATCATCCGGTAGTCGGACCGCCGCTGCCGCACACCCGTAGTCTTCCCGGAGAACACCGATGACCGCATTGCTCGCGAGCGTCCGCTCGAATGACGAAGCATTCGACGCCGCTCGCGCCGGCGCCGAACTGATCGACCTGAAGGAGCCGAACGCCGGTGCGCTCGGCGGCCTGTCGATCGGCGAGATTACGAACATCGCGCGCCAGTTGCGCGCGCGCTACCCGGTCAAGCCGATCAGTGCGACGATCGGCGACGTGCCGGCCGACGCGTTCGACGAGATCGCCGCGCGTGTCATCGAGGTCAGCGACGCGGGCATCGACTACGTGAAGGTGGGCGTGGCGCGCGGACCGTCAGCGCGGCGCTGTCTCGAACAACTGGCTGATCTGCCGGCGACGGTGGTGCCCGTGCTCCTATGCGATAGCGGCATGGACGACGAACTGGTCACCCACACCGCCGCGCTCGGATTTGCCGGCGTGATGTTCGATACCGCCGGCAAGGACGGCAGCACGCTGTTCGATCATGTGGATGTCGGTACGCTCGCCCGCTGGCTGCGGCTGACGCGCGAGCGTGGCGCGATGGGCGGCATCGCCGGCGCGCTCGGCTGGGCGCAACTGGAACAGATCCGCGCGCTCGCACCCGATGTCGCGGGCTTTCGCACCGCATTGTGCGCCGACGGACGCCGTTCGAGGCTCGATCCGCAACGCGTCGCGCAGTGGGCCAGCGCGTTGCACCGGCCGGCTGGCGACGTGGGCGCGAACAGTGCCGCGTCGGCGCCAGGCGCCGCGAACGCGGCGCGCCTGTAGCGCGGCGGGACGCAAGCGGCGCGTCCCCCTTCTCCGTTCACGACGCGAATCGGGTGACCGGGATGTTGAGCAACCGGTCGCGCATCAACGCAACGTTGTTCTTGTCGAACAGTTCGACCACGTAGTTCGCGTCATGCACGTATTCGACGAAACGGCGGTCCACCACACCCGCTGCGGCCAGCGTATCGAGCTGGTCGTCGGCGGCGATCGGACAGGATTTCACCACGACGAGCCGCTCCGCGTTGAGCATCGTCGACAGCCAGGCCGCCAGGCTGTCCGAGGTCGTGTCCCAGTTGCTCATCGCATCGGGCGTATCGCGCATCAGCGCAGTCGGCACCCACACAGCGACATGACCGTCGCGCAACGTGCGGCGAATCTTGGCCTCGCTCGACGCGAGCACGAGTTCGGGCAACACCCCTTGCATCAGAAGCGCGTATTGCGTCATCGCGAGCAGACACATGTTGTGCGCGGCGAGATCGTCGAAACTCCATTCGCTCTGGTATTGCCGCACCTTGTCTGCGAAATCGCCGCCACCGGGCACGATGACGACGCGTCCGCCGCCCACTTCGCATAGCTCGGTGAGCCAGTGGCGCAGCGTCGGGTCGTGACTCAGACTGCCTCCGATCTTGACCACCCACATGACTGTTGTCCTCGCTTCCAGTTGAGTGCCCGTCCGGGTTCCGTCATGTTTCAAATCAGATTCATCGCAGCACTGTCCGGCTGGCACGCCGCTTCATCGGACGGCGGCGCCGTTTTCACATCACGCCGCGCGCGACGCCTCACGATTCACGCCTTGTTCGCGGGCATGGTGATCGCCAACCGCGAGCAACGCGACCGCCACACTCGGCGCGCAAGTCGCCGCCCACGCGGCGCAACTGCCCGGCACGCCCGCCAGCGCGCCGAAGTCGATATAGCCACGCGCTTCTTCACGCGCCAATGCGGCGGCAAGGAACCGGCCGCACCCGGCACCGAGCAGCGGCGCGGCGGCCAGCTCCGGATGCGCCGCGACCACCCGCGCCAGATTCACACCGATCTCGCGCAACTGGAGCGCTCGCCAGCGTTGCGCAAAGCCGCGCCATTCGAGCAGACCCGCTTCGTGCGCGTCGCGCCCGATCATGCGCGCGAGCCGCGCACGGCTCGCCGCTTCGGTCTTCGGCCCCTGGTCGGCGCTCGGATGCACGTCGTGCAGCGGGTCCAGTTCGCCGGTCAGCCGGTAGACGTCGGCGGTGGTCGCAAACCATTCGTTCATCACGTTGACCGTGACGCCGGCGAATTCGATACGGTGCGCGACCCCGCACAACGGCGTGCGCACGGCACCCTGATACACGAGCTCGCCGGTGGCGAGCCGGCCGGCATCCCTCGCGGCGCGCGCGACCACGCGGCCGCCGACGATCGGAATGATGTCGGTGGTCGTGCTGCCGATATCGATGAGCACGGCGTCCGCCACGCGGCTGGACACCCACCGCGCGGTGGCGAGCCAGTTCGCCGACGCGACGTGGCGCCAGCCGGCCGCGCAGGCGTCGGCGGCGAGCCAGCCGGCGTCGCCCGCGTAAAAGCGCAGCCGCGCGCCGAGCCGCTGCGCGAGTGTGGCGACGATCACCCGTACGCCTTCGGCGCGGTCCCCGAACAGATCGACCATCTCGCCGGTCATTGTCACCGCGTGCCGCGCGCCGGCCGTGCGTGCCTGCGGCCAGCGCTCGAAAACAAGGCCGATGGTGCGCTCCAGATGATCGAGTCCCTGCCACAGCGGACAGGGCCATTGCGCCACATCGAGCACGGCTGCGCTGCCATCGGCCATCGACACCTTCACGTGCGCGCCGCCGACGTCCCAGCCGAACACCACCGCGTCCGCTGCCGTATCTTCCGTATGCATCGCGCTCAAGGCTGCACCCCGACAGTTGACTGCGATGGGCTGGTGCGCACCGCCTCGGACCGCTCGACGCGCGCCCCATGCGCGGCCAGCAAGGCCGCCGCCAGATTGCTGCCGAGTGCCGCGGACAGTCCCGCATAGGCAACCGTCAGACGCGGATTCACCTCGATCACGACCGGCCCGCACTGCGGATGCCACACCACGTCGATGCCGACAAAGCCGCGCAAGCCCGGTATCGCCATCGCAACGCGTTGCGCGAGCGTGTCGAGCGTGTGGCCCGCGTCGCTGTGACGATCGATCTGGTCGACCAGCACGCCGTCGAATTCGACGATGCGCGCCTGCCCGCCCGGCGCGTCGCCGCCGCTCAAACCGATCTGCTGACGGTTGATGCTGACCAGCTCGGCACCCTCGTCGCGGCAGATCAGTGACAGGCTCAACGGTTCGCCGTCGACCCATGCCTGCAGCACCGGGTTGCGCGCCGCGGCCGCGCGCACCTCGTATTCGGCGCAGGCATCGGCGAAACGGTCGAACACGAAGGTATCGAGGCCACCCGCGCCATCGTCCGGTTTCACGACCCACCGGCCGTCCCGAGGTTCGCCCGCTTGCCCTGGTTCGATGGCTGGCGTCGTGGCAATCCCGTGCGCGGTCAGACACGCCGCCGTCGCGCTCTTGCTCGACGCCACGCGGATCGCCTCTTTGCCGCAGCCGAGCCAGCGGGCGGCGCCGACGGCATCGTAGAGGTGCAGCAGCAGGCCGTCGCACTCCGGCGCGATGACCCACGCGTAATCGTGTTCACGCGCCGCGCGGGCGACGAAGGCCGTCATCGATTCGCCGTGCGCGGCCATACAATGCGATTGCGCCGTGTCGACCGTTTCGAAGCGCGAGGTCGCGAACGTGACGTGCACGCCGTCGAGTTCGCGCAGATCGGCGACCAGCGCGTCGCGCATCACACGTCCTTCGACGATCAGCGCGCTCAGGTCGGCGAGACTGCCTGCGCCGGCCAGCGCGGGATCGATGCCGCCGCCGGTGAGATACTCGTAGACAAAGATCTTGGTCAAAGGAACGCGCCCCCATGCAGGTGATACCGGTTCTCGATCTGCTCGACGGCCACGTCGTACGCGCAGTGCGCGGCGAGCGGACCGCCTATCGGCCCATCCAGTCCCGCCTCGCCGCCGCCAGCGAGCCGCTTCCCATCGCCCGCGCGCTGCTCGCCGCCAGCGGCGCGCGCACGCTCTATATCGCCGACCTCGGCGCCATCCTGCAGCGCGGCGAGCATGCGTCGATGCTCGCTGCGTTGCGCGCCGCGCTGCCCGGCATCGAACTCTGGCTCGATGCGGGCTACGCGGACTATGCATCGATGCGCGCGCTGTTCGACCACATCGATACCATCGGCCAACACGCTGGCCATGACGCTCACCACAACCTCGCGACCCTCGTACCGGTGTTCGGCACGGAGTCGTTGCGCGATATCCATGCACTGCACGCGGCACAGACTGCCGGCCTCTCGCCGATCCTCTCGCTCGATCACCGGGCCGGCCAGTTACTGGCGGCCACCGAACTCGAACGCTCCTCGACATGGTGGCCCTCACGTGTGATTGCGATGACCCTCGATCAGGTAGGCAGTTACGCCGGACCTGACCTGCCCACCTTCGAGCGCATCCGCGCCAGCGCGGCGGCGCACACCACGGTGATCGGCGCGGGCGGCATCCGCAATCGTGCCGATATGAAGGCTGCGGCCAGCACCGGCGCGACCGCGTGGCTGGTCGCCTCGGCTCTGCACGATCGACAGATCGGCCTCGCGCAATCCGAATCCTTGTAGGCTTGCCATACAATTTCCATGCCACGGCATAAGCAACCTGCGAATGTAAGCGAACGGCAAGCCAGGCAGGCTGCGCGTGACACTCTGCTCCAGTGCGGAACACAACCTGTACGGCGCAATCGCGTGTGAGCCATGCGCGGCCTCACGATCGAAAGGCGGTGCTCAACGCGCATCCGCCGTGCCGATTCCTCTGAACGCGAAGCAGCACGACCGCGCACGTGACGCTGGTTGTGGCAACGCCATCACGTCATCACGTCAATCGGCATGGAGCTTGCTAAAAGTGCGCCATGCACCTTTCGCCTACCGATCCATCGAACCCCGGCACGAACGCATCGGGCGCAACCGGCGCGCGCGTGCCGGCGGTCACACGCGACTGGACTTGCCCGTTCTGCCCATTGCTGTGTGACGACCTCGTCGTCGAGTCGCACGGCGACGGCACACTCAGCGTTGCGGACACCGAATGTTCGCGGCTTGCCGCGGCGCTCGCGCCGTACGGCGCGGCGGACGCGCAATGCCGCAGCGTCATCGATGGCAACGAAGTGGAACTCGATGCGGCGTTGGCGCGGGCCGCGCAAGTCCTCACGGACTCGCGCCGTCCATTGTTTGGCGGGCTTGCCACGGACGTCGCAGGCGCCCGTGCGCTGTACGTGCTCGCGGCCGGTTGCGGCGCGATTCTCGATCATCTGCACGGCGACGCGCTGACGCCGGCGACCCTCGCCTTGCAGGACCGCGGTTCGTTCTTCACGACGCTCTCCGAAGTGCGATCCCGCGCTGACTTGCTGGTGTTCTTCGGCTGTCAGCCGTCACGGCGTTATCCGCGCTTTTTCACACGCGTGCTGGCGGGCACCGATATCGCGCGTGAGCTGATATTCGTCGGCTGCGCAGTGGACCCGGCGGCATCCGGCTACGCGCAGACGCGAACGGAAACGCTGCTGCCGCACGCCGATCCCTACGACACGCTCGCGCTATGGTCCGCGCTTGGCGAAGGGCGCGAAGCCGCCGCGTGGCACCACGACAGCAACGGCAACGACACTGACGCCAGCGTGGCGACAACGCTCGCATCATTGCAGGCGCGCATCGCCTCGGCGCGCTACACGGTGCTCGTCTACGAGCCGGGCGCGCTGCCCAGCCCGCATGCGGCGCTGCTGATCGAAGCGCTGAACCGGATCGTCAAGGCGGCGAACCGCACCACCCGAGCCGCGTGTCTCGCGCTCGGCGGCGACGACGGCGCATTGACGGTGAATCAGACGGTCACCTGGCTCTCCGGCATGCCGCTGCGTACGCGCTTGTCGACGCCTGCACGGAGCGCCGGCACAGCGCCGCTCGATCACGATCCGTACCGCTATCGCACCGGCAGGCTGCTCGCCGGCGGCGAGGTGGACGCGCTGCTGTGGATCGCGAGCTTCGCGCCGCATGCGTGGCCCGAGGCGCTCGATCCCGCGCTGCCTTTGATCGTGCTCGGCCATCCGGCGCTCGCGGACGCGGCGAAAGCGCGCGGCGCGCACACCGTGTTCATTCCCGTCGCGACACCCGGCATCGACACGGGCGGGCATCTGTTTCGCGTCGACAGCTCGGTCGTGATGCCGCTTGCCGCCGCGCGCGGCGCCGCGCTTGCGTCGGTGGCCTCGCTCGCCACACAGTTGACCGCGCGATTGACTGCGCGCCTGCATGAGCCGCGCCGCGGCGAGGTGCAGCGATGAGCCTCGTCCGACTCAAAGGCGGCACGCTCTTCGACCCGACCCACGGCGTGAACGGCGAGCGCCGCGATCTGAGCTTCCGCGACGGCCGCATCGTCGACGTTGCGCCCGATACACCGGTGGATCGCGAGTACGACGCCACCGGCATGATCGTGATGGCGGGCGGCATCGACATGCATTCGCATATCGGCGGCGGCAAGACCAATCTGTCGCGCCTGCTGCTGCCCGAAGACCATCGCGCCGATCCGCTGCGCGAGCCTGCGTACGAATCGGCGCAGGACGGCGCGGGCCGCTATCTGCGTCTGCCGTCATGCGGCGTCTGCACGCCGGGGACGCTCGCGACCGGCTACCGCTACGCCGAGATTGGCTACACCGCCGCTTTCGAACCGGCCATGATGCCGTCCAACGCACGCCACACGCACCTCGAAATGGGCGACACGCCGATCATCGATCACGGCGCCTACGTGATGCTCGGCAACGACGAACTGTTCCTGCAAATGCTGGCGGCGCGCGACGACTTCGCGCGCCTGCGCGATTACGTCGGCTGGACGATTCATGCGAGCAAGGCGCTCGGCGTGAAAGTGGTCAACCCGGGCGGCATCTCCGCATTCAAGTTCAACCAGCGTTCGCTCAATGTCGACGAACCGCACGTGCACTACGGCATCACGCCGCGCGAAGTGCTGCACACATTGTCGCGCGCGTTGACCGAACTGCGCGTGCCGCATCCGTTGCATGTGCACGCTAGCAATCTCGGCGTGCCCGGCAACATCGATTCGACGATCGCGACCATGGACGCCGCCGACGGCCTGCCGATCCATCTGACGCACATCCAGTTTCACAGCTATGGGGTCGAAGGTCCGCAAAAGTTTTCGTCGGGCGCGCGGCATATCGCCGACGCGACGAACGCGCGGCCGAACGTCTCGATCGACGTCGGCCAGATCATCTTTGGACAGACCGTCACGGCCTCGGGTGACACGATGATGCAGTTCCGCAACACGCCGCTCGCCCGGCCGCACAAGTGGGTGGCCGGCGACATCGAATGCGATGCGGGCTGCGGCGTGGTGCCGTTCCGCTATCGCGAGCAAAGCTATGTGAACGCGCTGCAATGGATCATCGGCCTGGAAATCTTCCTGCTGGTCGACGATCCGTGGCGCGTCGCGATGACCACGGATCATCCGAACGGCGGCCCGTTCACCAGCTATCCGCATCTGATCCGCCTGCTGATGGACAAGCCGTTCCGCGACGAGCAGCTCGCCAGGCTCAATCCCGAGGCCCAGGTCGCCAGCGCATTGCCGGGCTTGACGCGCGAGTTCTCGCTGTATGAGATCGCCATCATCACGCGCGCCGGTCCCGCGCGGCTGCTCGGTCTGCGCGACCGTGGCCATCTCGGCGCAGGCGCGGCGGCGGACATCGCCGTCTATCGCGACGCGCCGGACCGCGAGCGGATGTTCACGTCGCCCGCCTACGTGTTCAAGGACGGCGAGCTGGTCGCGCGCGACGGCACCCTCGTCGCCACGCCGACGGGCGGCATCCATTTCGTGTCGCCGGAATTCGATCGCGGCATCGAGAAGACGCTGCGGGCCTACAGCGACGCCAAGCTCGCGAGCAACTTCGCGCACGCCGCGATCAGCGACGACGAGGTCTGCGACTGCTGCCGCGGCGGGCGCCTGTTGCCCGTCGAATGTCTGGCTAACGGATCACCGCTGACCGATGCCAGGTGAACCGCCCACGATGAACGCCCCGTCCACGCTCGAGATCAACGGCACCGCGATCGACGCCACCTTCGCGGAAGCCTTCCCGATGAAGGCGACGCGGCTCGTCATCACCGCGCATACGCCCACCTGGGCAATGAACGCGGCCAACTCGCTGACGGGGTTCGCCACCTCGGTGATCGGCTGCGGCTGCGAGGCCGGGGTCGAGCGCACGCTCGCGCCCGCGGAAACGCCGGACGGCCGTCCGGGCGTCGCGGTGCTGCTGTTCGCGGTGTCGTCGAAGGAACTGGCGAAGCAGATCGGGCGGCGCGTCGGACAATGCGTGCTCACCTGCCCCAGCACCGCCGTGTTCAACGGCATCGATCCCGCAACCAGCCGCGCGCCGCTCTCGGATAAGGCAGCGCTCGGCAGCGGGTTGCGTTTTTTTGGCGACGGCTGGCAGATCTCGAAGATGATCGGTAGTACTCGCTACTGGCGCGTGCCGGTGATGGACGGCGAGTTCGTCTGCGAAGACACGGCGGTGACGGTCAAGGCCGTCGGCGGCGGCAACCTGCTGCTTCTCGCGCATGACCTCGGTGCCGCGCTCGCCGCCGCCGAAGCCGCCGTTGCGGCGATGCGCCGGCTGCCGAACGTGATCATGCCGTTCCCCGGCGGCATCGTGCGCTCGGGCTCGAAGATCGGCTCCAGATACCAAGGCGCGAGCGCCTCCACCAACGACGCATTCTGTCCGAGCCTCATCGGCCTCGCCGCGCGCAGCGAGCTCAGCGCGGAAGTCGGCTGTGTGCTGGAGATCGTGATCGACGGCCTCACCGATGCCGATGTCGGCGCGGCGATGACGGCCGGTATCGGCGCAGCCGCCGGGCTTGGCCGCGCGGCCGGCGTGCTGCGGATTTCCGCGGGCAACTACGGCGGCAAGCTCGGGCCGTACCACTTCCATCTGCATGCGCTTGCGGCGGGTCTCGACGGGAGCCGCGCATGAGCACGACGACCTTGCGCGTGAAAGCGCCACCGGGTTTTCGCGTCGATGCCGCCGTGCTGCGACCGGCATCGCTCGCGAGCATGAGCGTGGCTGAGATCGAGCGCATCGTTCTGCCGTCCGGCAACGAAAGTTGCGCTGTCGGCGATGTGTTCCAGGTGTCGCACAATGGAACAGCTGTGTCACAGCGGTACACCGATGAGGATACCGCGACGCTGGTCATCGACGGCGCCGCGCCGTGGCTCGACCGCGTCGGCGCGCGGATGGACGGCGGCCACCTCGCCGTGCAGGGTTCGGTCGGCGACTACAGCGGCTTCAGGATGACGGGCGGCGTGCTGCACGTCGACGGCAATGCCGGGCATTTCACCGGTTGCGAAATGCGCGGTGGCCGGCTGACGGTGACCGGCGACAGCGGCGATTTCGCCGCCGGCGCGCTGACTGGCGACATGGAAGGCATGACTGGCGGCACCCTGACGATCCATCGCAACGCGGGCGCGCGGCTGGCCGACCGGATGCGCCGCGGGCTGGTGCTGGTCGGCGGCGACGCAGGCGAATTTGCGGCCTCGCGGCTGGTGGCCGGTACCGTGGGCGTCGCGGGCCAGCTTGGCCCGCATTATGCGTATGGGATGAGGCGCGGCACGCTGCTGCTCGCGCGGCGGCCCGCCCATGTGCCGGTGACCTTCACCGGCGGCGGCCATGGATTCGACGTATTCTGGTCGCTGCTCGTGCGCAGTCTCGCGGATGAAATCGCCCCCTTTTCGCAGTGGCGCGCGGACCGCTTGCCGGCCCGCTACACGGGCGATCTCGCGGTGGACGGGAGAGGCGAAATACTGGTCGCCGGCTAAAGGCGCGCGGCCCGTCGGTCAGATGAAATCTGATGGAAAGGGTGTTCGACAAGAGACACCAGCCACGAAAGGAGACAGGCATGACGACAGCGCATTCTCCGAACGCGAAGCGAGCTCTCGGCGCTCGCGCGCCACGTTATGCCGGTTCATTGATCGCGCTGCATTGGCTGATCGCGCTTGGCATCATCGGCCTGCTCGCGGTCGGGTTCTATATGGTCGGATTGCCGAAGGGCTTGCCTGTCAAAGCGACGTTGATCAACCTGCACAAGTCGCTCGGGCTGACGGTTTTCCTGCTGGTGCTTCTGCGCATCGTGGCGCGGGCGGCCCTTCATCGGCCACCCCTGCCGCCGATGCCACCGTGGCAACGCGCCGCCGCGCGCACTACGCAGGGTCTTTTATATGTCGGCATGGTCGTGATGCCGCTTGCCGGTTATCTCGGTTCTTCGTTCAACCGCTATGGCACGCGTTTCTGGGGCATCCCGCTGCCGCAGTGGGGTTGGGACGACGCGCATTTGCGCGAGCTTTTCTTCGGCATTCACGAGGCCGTGGCATTCGTGGTGATCGCACTGATCGTGCTGCACGTGGCCGGCGCGCTCAAGCATCAATGGCTCGATCGCGACAACCTGCTCGCGAGGATGCTGCCATGACGATGCGCGATCGGGAGCGCGGTTCGCGGCACGCATCGCCGCCGCTCGAAGCCGGCACGCTGCGCACGCGCGATGGTCATCGCGTGTCGTTCGCGGTGGCCGGCGCAGCCGACGGAGTGCCGGTGGCGGTCCTGCACGGTGGCCCCGGCAGCGGCAGTCAGCCAGGTGCGCTGCGGCTCTTCGATCTGAGCCGCTTCCGCGTCGTGCTGATCGATCAGCGCGGCACCGGCGCATCGACGCCGCACGGCAGCGTGCGCCACAACCGCACCGACTATCTGATCGCCGATCTCGAAGCGATCCGCGCGCGGCTCGGCTTCGCCCGCTGGGGCGTGCTCGGCGGATCGTGGGGCGCGGCGCTGGCGCTGGCGTATGCCGGGCAGTGCCCGCAGTCGGTCACGGGCGTCGTGATGCGCGGGCTGTTCCTCACATCCGCGCGGGAAGTTCGCGGCCTGTTCGTCACGTCCCGGCGACGCGCGCCGCGTGCGTGGGCAAAGCTGCGCGCCGCTGCTCGGTGCGAGCGGTCTGCCGGATTGGCGGCTCGCTGCGCCGCCGGCCTGCAATACGGCGCGAACGAAACGCGGCAACGCGCGCTCGCGCTCGCATGGCGCGGCTACGAGGACGCGGTGCTGGCGAGCGCCGCCACGCGCCGCGCGGCGCCGCCTCGCGCAAGGCAGTCGCAACGGCTCGCCCGCAAGCTGACCGGCAAATACCGCATCCAGGCCCACTACCTCGCACATCGCTGCTGGCTCGGCGAAACCCGTCTACTGTCGCTGGCGCGCCGCGCGGCGGCGGCCGGCGTCCCGCTTGCCGCGGTGCATGGTTCACGCGACCCGGTTTGTCCGTCCGGCAATCTGCGGCGCTTCGCCCGCGCGGTTCCCGCTGCGCAGGTCCAGCTAGTAAGCGCGGGTCATCTGCCGAGCGACCCGGCGCTTCATGAACGCGTCGCGCACGTGCTCGCCGCGATGTTCGTCCCGACCATTCACGAGGGGCGCAGCATGCGCCGCGCGGCATGAAGATCAAGGTACTCGGTTCATCGGCTGGCGGCGGCTTTCCGCAGTGGAACTGCAACTGCCGCAATTGCGACGGCGTGCGCCGCGGCACGCTGAAGGCGACGCGCCGCACGCAGTCGTCGATTGCGGTGAGCGCGAACGGCGAGGACTGGCTGCTCGTCAATGCGTCGCCGGATCTGCTCACGCAGATCGCGGCGAATCCCGAGCTTCAACCCGCGCGCCGCGCACGCGATAGCGGCATTGCCGCCGTGCTCGTGATCGACGCGCAGATCGACCATGTCACCGGCCTGCTGATGCTGCGCGAGCGTGACACGCCCCTGCCGCTCTACGCCACCGATGCGGTATGGCAAGACCTCGGCTCCGGTTTTCCGGTAGCGCCGATTCTTTCTCACTACTGCGGCGTCGAGCATCACCGCATTGCGCTCGACGGCGCGCCGCTCGCCGTGGCTGCGTTGAACGGCGTGCGAATCGACGCGCTGCCGCTGTCGAGCAAGGCGCCGCCCTACTCGCCGCACCGCAATGCGCCCGAGCGGGGCGATAACATCGGACTCGTCTTCACGAACCAGCAATCGGGCAAGCGTGTGTTCTACGCACCGGGACTCGGCGCGATCGAAGAACATGTGCTGGCGGCCATGCGCGAGGCCGACCTGCTGCTGGTGGACGGCACGCTGTGGACCGGCGATGAAATGATCCGCCTCGGCCTGTCGAAGAAGACGGCTGCCGACATGGGACATCTGCCGCAAACAGGTTCGGGCGGCATGATCGAAACGTTGGATTCGCTCGACGCGGATCGCAGCGGCACAGCAGGCGCTATCCGCAAGGTGCTCATTCATATCAACAACACCAACCCGATCCTGATCGAGGACGGCCCCGAGCGGCGCGTGCTCGCTGAACACGGGATCGAGGTGGCGTACGACGGCATGACCATCGAACTTTGAAGCGCAGAACTGCATGGGAGCAGTGACGAGGCGCGGCAGTGAACGACATCAAAACGGAGACGGCATGAACGCGAAAGATAGCCATGAGACGACGCCGATGCGCGGCGCGAGTGCGAACCGGACTACAGGCGCCGATGAGCCCGCCTGGAGCCGCGACGAATTCGAAGCACAGTTGCGCGCGAAAGGCACCGCCTATCACATTCATCACCCGTTCAACGTGAAGATGAATAGCGGCGGCTGCTCGCGCGAGCAGATTCGCGGCTGGGTCGCGAACCGTTTCTATTACCAGATCAACATTCCGCTGAAGGACGCGGCGATCCTCTCGAACTGTCCGGACCGCGAGACGCGCCGCCGCTGGGTGCTGCGCATTCTGGATCATGACGGTTACGACGGCGCGGAAGGCGGCATCGAAACATGGGCGCGTCTCGCGGACGCAGTCGGACTGTCGCGCGACGAGCTCTGGTCGCTCGAACAGGTGACGCCGGGCGTGCGTTTCGCCGTGGATGCATATGTGAATTTCGCGCGTCGCGCGCCGTGGCAGGAATCGGTGTGCTCGTCGCTTACGGAGATGTTCGCGCCTCAGGTTCATCGCGACCGGCTCGCGAGCTGGCCGGAACATTATCCGTGGATCGAACCCGCGGGCCTCGCGTATTTCCGCTCGCGCATTTTGCTCGCCCAACGCGACGTGCAGCACGGGCTCGAAGTCACGCTCGCGCATTTCACGCGACGCGACCAGCAGGAACGGGCGCTGGAGATCCTGCAGTTCAAGCTCGACATTCTGTGGACCATGCTGGACTCGATCGAAAAGGCCTTCCCTCAATGAACGACGTGACACGCGCCGGCGGCGCCGCGCAAGCCGCCTCTCCGTTGACGATCGCGAGGCCATTTCGCCTGCAGTGGGAAACCGCGCAGAACGCGCATGTGCTGCTCTACCCCGAGGGGATGGTGAAGCTCAATCAAAGTGCGGGGGAAATTCTCAAACGCTGTGACGGCACGCGCGACATCGACACGCTGATCGCCGATCTGGAACAGGCGTTCAACACCACCGGGCTCGGCACCGAAGTGCGGGCCTTCATTGCCGACGCGCACGGGCGCGGCTGGCTGGAGTAGCGCGATGACCGATCTCTCGCAACCCGCTGCCGGCGTTCAGCCCGACGACACCGCCGCCAGCGTGCCGCCGCCGCTGTGGCTGCTCGCGGAGCTGACCTATCGCTGTCCGCTGCACTGCGCGTTTTGCTACAACCCGCTCGACTATACGGATCACAGCCGCGAACTCAGCACCGCGCAATGGATCGACGTGCTACGCGAAGCGCGCGCGATCGGCGCGGTGCAGCTCGGCTTTTCGGGCGGCGAGCCGCTCGTGCGCGACGACGTCGAAGTGCTGGTGGAAGAGGCGCACAAGCTCGGCTTCTATACGAATCTGATCACCTCCGGGGTCGGCCTCACCGACCAGCGGCTCGGCGATTTGAAGGCTGCCGGTCTCGACCATATCCAGTTGTCGTTTCAGGACTCGACGCAGCAGTTGAACGACTTCCTGAGCAGCACGCGCACCTTCGAGCTGAAACAGCGCGTCGCCGCTTCGATCAAACGGCACGGCTTTCCGATGGTGCTCAACTGCGTGCTGCATCGCTACAACCTGCCGCACGTCGGCAAGATCATCGACATGGCGTTGGCGATGGGCGCCGAATATCTGGAACTTGCCAACACGCAGTATTACGGCTGGGCGCACGCGAACGAGGCGCAGTTGATGCCGACGCGCGAGCAGCTCGAAGAAGCCGAAGCGGTGGTCGCGCACTATCGCCGCACGCACGGCGAGCGCTGCAAGATTTTCTTCGTCGTGCCGGACTACTTCGAGCACCGCCCAAAACGTTGCATGAATGGCTGGGGCGCGGTCTTTCTCGGCGTCGCGCCGGACGGCGTCGCACTGCCCTGTCACGCCGCGCGCGGCCTGCCGGGCCTGACGCTGCCGAACGTGAAAGAGACGCCGTTGCGCGAAATCTGGTACGAGAGCGATGCGTTCAACCGCTTTCGCGGTCTGCACTGGCTCAAGGAACCTTGCCGCAGTTGCGAGGAAAAGGAACACGATCTGGGTGGCTGCCGCTGCCAGGCCTACCTGCTCACAGGCGACGCGGCGAACGCCGACCCTGTTTGCGACAAGTCGCCGTTTCACGAGACCGTGGTCAAGGTCGTGCAGCGCGCGGCCTCGGCGTCGGCAGCGGCCACCGTGGCGCGCGAACAGCCCATCCTGTTTCGTAACGACGCCAACTCCCGCAAGCTCGCGGCCGCCGCCCGCGAGCCCGACGTCACTGTCATCAGCGGCGGCAGCGGAGCCAAACCATGACTGCGGGAACCATCTCCGTCCTGCTCGTCGACGACCATGCGGTCGTGCGCGAAGGCTACCGGCGTCTGCTCGAACTGAACTCCGACGTGCAGGTGTGCGGCGAGGCCGCCGATGCCGCGCAGGCCTATCAGCGCTTCTGCGCATTGCGGCCCGACGTGGTCGTGATGGATGTGTCGCTGCCGGGTGCGAGCGGCATCGAAGCCATGCGGCGCATGCTCGCGCGTGAGCCGGACGCGCGCGTGCTGATCTTCAGCGTGCATGAAGAATCGATCTTCGTGCGCCGTGCGCTCGATGCCGGCGCGCTCGGCTACGTGACCAAAGCCAGCGCGCCCGATGTGCTGGTGGAAGCGGTGCGCTCCATCGCCCGGCGCTCGGGCTATCTGAGCCCGGACGTCTCACAGGCGCTGGCGATGCGCACGGCCTTCAACGAAGGACCGCCCGGGCGTCAGTTGTCGGCCCGCGAGTTCGAGGTGCTGCGTCTGCTCGTGCAGGGTTATACGCTGCCGAGCATCGCCGAGAAGCTGGGGTTGAGTCAGAAGACGGTGGCCAACCATCAATCCGTGATCCGGCAGAAGTTCGGCGCCGACAACGGCGTGCAGCTCGCGCAGATGGCGAGCCGGCTCGGACTTCAGTTCACGGGTTCGGCGAGCCCCGCGTGAGCGGGCACGCGTGCGCAGAACAGAAAACCGCCTTGCGGCTTGCTCGCCACATGAAATTCGCCGCCGAGCGCTTCGACGCGCTCGCGCATGCCGATCAGCCCGAGTCCGGCGCGTGGCTTCGTGAGATCTGTGCCGGGACCGTCGTCTGCCATGGTCACGACGATTTCGTCGATCAACCCCTGAGGCGCGCGCGCGTCCGGTGTTTCTCGCGGCGCGCGCACCATGAACACTTCCACGCGTGAGCGGCGCGCGAACTTCGACACATTGGTCAGCCCTTCCTGCACGAGCCGGTAGAGCGTGATGGTAAGCGCCTCGCTCAGGCCGCTGAAATCCCCTTCTATCGTCAGCGAGAACGATGCGTCGGGCAGACGCTCGCGCCAGCCGTCGACGCAATGTTCGAGTGCGCTCGGCAAGCCGAACTCGTCGAGGCCGATAGGCCGCAAGCGGCGGATCATGTCGCCGATCTCCCGGTAGACGTGACTTGCGCTCTGAATCAGACCCATTGCGACACGGTGGATCTCAGGCTCGCGCCCGCTGGACAGATCGCGGATGCGTGCGGCGTCGAGCGAGATGGCATTCAGATACTGGCCCAGTTCATCGTGGAGTTCGCGCGCCATATGACGGCGTTCGAGTTCCTGCGCCTGCAGCGCCTGATTCGCGAGACGCCGGTTGTCGGCGAGCAGCCGCTCGGCCTGCTCTTCCAAATAGCGGCGATGGCTCAACTCGCGGCGCGCGTCGCGGTAGCGGCGCCACGCGAACCACGCAAGGCCGATCGACAGCACGCATAGCGTGCCCGGCAATTCGTCGAGCTGGAAGCGCTCCATGCCGCGCGTGAACCGGTAGGCGCGTTCGCTGATATCGAACGCGGCGCCGAGCACCGCGGCCAGCGCGGTCACGGCGACGACCCACGCGAGATCGCGCCATATCGTGGATTGCGGCGGCGAAGGTGGCGACGAATGTGGCGACGGTTGTGGCGACATACGGCCAGCAGAGGATGAGTGGATCGGGTCGCTTGACATGACGTTTGCATTCTACCCAGTGCAATCGCGCGCAGCGGAGTTTTGCGCGGCTTTTGGGAACGCTTCCCTGGCAGATCGGGAAAAGCTCCCGCGCGGCTTACAGCCACGTATGCGAAGCTCTACACACACATCAAAGAACGCGTTATGCGCGCGAATATATCGAGGCGGCAGGAGTCGAAAGATGAGCATGCGATCACAGGCACGCCGCAAACGCCGCCTTCAGCGGCGCACCGGCATCACACTCTGTTTTGGCAGCGCCCTCGCCAGCCTGTGCGCAGCAGCATGGGCGCAAACCGAGCCGCCGGTGGCGGCATCGGCGCCCGCAAGCGCAGCGCCCGACGCCGCCGCAACCAACGCCGCCCCGGTCACGACGCTCGCGCCGATTGTCGTGGTGGGCACCACGCCGCTGCTCGGCATCGGCACGCCGCTCACGCAAGTGCCGGCCAACGTGCAGACCGTCCACGCAGAAGATCTCGCCCTGCAGCACCGCAGCACGATCACCGATTTCCTGGCGAAGAATCTGCCGAGCGTCGATATCGCCGACGCGCAGGGCAATCCATATCAGATGAACCTCACCTATCGCGGCTTCACCGCGTCTCCGCTGCTGGGCACGCCGCAGGGTCTGTCGGTGTTCGTCGACGGCGTGCGGGTGAACGAGCCGTTCGGCGACGTGGTGAACTGGGACCTGATTCCGCAGCAGGCCATCGACACGATCCAACTGATTCCCGGCTCGAATCCGACCTTTGGGTTCAACACGCTCGGCGGCGCGATCTCGATCACCACGAAAAACGGCAAGGACAACCCGGTCGGCGAGGCCGAGGTGTCCGGGGGCTCCTGGGGCCGCAAGACCGCGCAGATCGAACAGGGCGGCACCGCCGGCCACAACCTCGACTACTACTTCACCGCCAACGCGGCGAACGACAATGGGTGGGCCGAGCAGAACTCGAGCCGCGTGCGGCAGGCGTTCGGCAAGCTGCGCTATACCGACGCCGATACCACGCTGTCATTGTCCGCGGGCGGCGCCGATAACGATCTGCATGGCACGCAAACCATTCCGCGCTCGTTCCTCAACAATTTCAAGCAGCCCTACACCTATCCCGACCAGAATCAGAACAGCGTCGGTTATGTGACGCTCGCGGGTGACCATTACTTCAACGACCATGTCGAACTGAGCGGCAACGCGTACTACCGGCACTTCCGCAACACCAATACCAGCAGCAACGTCAACGATGACTTCGGCACGGTGGACCCCGACGGCAACGTCGACACGCTGCAGGCGACCAACGAGAAGTCGACCGTGTCGACCGACGGCTATGGCGCGAGCCTGCAACTCACGCTGCTCGGCAAACTCGGCGGCATGGAAAACCAGCTGATCGCGGGCATGGCCGTCGATGTGGCCAATTCGCACTTCACGCAATCGTCGCAGGATGCGGCTTTCACCGATTCGCGCGCGACGGTCGGCATCGGCGACTTCGTGCAGCAAACCGACGCGCGCACGCACAACACCAACTACGGCGTCTATCTGTCGGACACGCTGTCGCTCACGCCTCACTGGTCGTTGACGCTCTCGGGGCGCTACAACTGGGCCGAAGCCACGATCGGCGATTCGAGCGGCTTGCAGCCCGCGTTGGACGGCCACCATACGTTTTCGCGTTTCAACCCGGCCATTGGCATCAACTGGAATCCGACTCCGGCTTTGACGGCCTACGCCACCTATAACGAAGGCATGCGTTCGCCGACCGCGATCGAACTGGCCTGCGCCGATCCGGCCGCGCCGTGTTCGCTGCCGAACAACTTCATCTCCGACCCCGATCTCAAGCCGGTGATCTCGAAGACCTATGAAATAGGCGCGCGCGGCCATATCAACGCGGCCACGACCTGGAGCGCCGCCGCGTACAGCACGATACTCGACAACGATATCCAGTTCATCAGCAGCAATGGCGCGGGGAGTTCGCTCGGGTTTTTCCAGAACGTCGGCCGCACGCGCCGGCAAGGCGTCGAACTGGCCGGCCAGACGAAGTTCGGTCCGCTCGCCGTGACCGCGAGCTACAGCTACGTCGACGCCACCTACCAGTCGACCTGGACCGAAAGCAGCCCGAGCAACTCCAGTGCCGACGCGCAGGGCAATATCACCGTCAAGCCGGGCAACCATATTCCGGGAATCCCCGCGACCACCGTCAAGCTGCGGCTCGACTATTCGGCCACGGCGAAATGGAGGATCGGCACGAACCTCACATGGCGCGGCAGCATCTACGCACAGGGCGACGAAAACAACCAGGATGCGAACGGCAGGATCTCCGGTTATCTGCTGATCGATCTGGACTCGTCCTACCAGGTGACGAAGCAATTGCAGGTGTTCGCGTCCGTGACGAACCTGCTCGACAAGCGCTACGCCAGTTTCGGCGCGCTGGGTCAGAACTTCTTCAACGGGCCGAACCATACCTTCGACGGCGCGAACCCGGTCAACGAGCAATTCGTCGGCCCGGGTGCGCCCAGGGGTATGTGGGTGGGGTTGCGCTACGCGTGGAAATAGCGCCGCCGCGCAACATGGCGCCGGTCAATGCGATTCGATCGAGCCGTCGCTGTGCGGATACGTGACGATGCCCCATGCGAGCGGTAACTCGCCGATCTGCTTGATCGGCTGATAGGTCTTCGCGTCGAGCACATAGACCGCATCGGAGCGCCCGCACGCCACCATCAGCTTCGCGCTATCCGGCGTGAAGCTGAAGTGCCAGCAACGCTGCCCGACGGGCACGTCGGCGACGTGCTCATAGGTGTGGCCGTCGAATACCTGGACCGTCTTGTCGCGCGCCGCGGCAACGAAAAGCCGTTGCCCGTCCGGTCCGAACGCCACGCCATACGGTCCGAGTTTGGTATCGACGGTCTTGACCACCTCAAAACTGTGCGCATCGATCACGACCAGCTTGCTGAGCGACTCCAGCGTGACCACATAGTGCTTGCCGTCGGGCGACAGGCGGATGCCACGCGGGCGGCCGCCGGGCGCAAGCTTCACCGTTCTGATCGGCGCCCCCGTGCGCGCGTGGTAGACCGACACCGTATCGTCGCCTTCGTTGGTCACGAGCATCGTCTGGCCGTCGCGCGAGAATTCGATGCCTTCGGTTTCGTGACCGCTCGTCACCGAGCGAATCACGCGCCACGTTTTCATATCCACGATTGCGATTTCCGCGGGTGGCTTGTTGGCATCGTCGTCGTCCACCCCGGGTTTTCCGTCCGGCTTGCCGCCAGGCTTGCCGTCCGCTTTGGCTCCCGGCGGCCCGCCGTCCTCGCCGGGCTCGTAGGTCACGTAGGCGTGGCCGTTGTGCACCCGCACGTACTCGGGGTTCTTGCCGATCTTCACGCGCTGCACGACCTTGCCCGATGCCGTGTCGATCACCGCCAGATCGCCCGTGTTCTTGTTGGCGACCAGAAGACGTGTGCCATCCGCATTCAGGCTCAGGCCGCGCGGGCCGTCCGCGCCGACCGGAAACGTTTTTGCGAGCGTCATCTGATCGAGATCGATCACGCCGACGCCGGCCCTCTCGCTCGTCACATAGGCAAGCGGCGCGGTGGCATGCGCGGCGCTCGCGGCCACCATGAGCGCGGCAGCCAGCGCGATACAACGGCGTGGACTTGTGATGGGAATCCGTGTCTCCAGCATTGTTGTACTCCGTGGTGAAATCGATGCGCCGCGACAGCTCGCGTCATTCATTCAAAGTATCCCACCCGGCGATTGTTTGACAACGAACATCGGGCGGGAGAATTTCCCGAATTGATTCACGCCGGCAGCCGCGGGTTCTAAAACCCTGGACGCGGGAGGACAATGAATGCGGAGGTGGCAGTGATGCTGCAAATTGCTATGGCGAACCGTGAACCCCCTGCGATTGCCGCGACGGGCTACCGTCGTGCGGTGATCGTGCTGGGCGCTGTGATCGGCGCGCATGTGGTTTTGCTGGCCTTGATGATGGTGTCACGCGACAGAACGGTCGAGCGGCCAGTCGAAACGCGAACGGTCACCGCCGTGTTGTTGAGCCCTGAGCCCGAACCGCAGATACCGGCCACGCCCGCCGCGCCTGCCGCTGTCGCCCCGCCGACACCGCCGGCCGCACGCCCTGCCGTTCGCGTCAAACCATCGCCTCAGCCGCGCCCGCACGTGCCGCGCAACGTCGCGACGCCTGCGCCAGAGGCACCGGCCCAGAAGGCCGCACCGCCTGCCGCGACGCAAGCGGCCCCCGCTCCGGCGATACCGTTGCCCGCAGCGCCGACGCCAGCGTCCGCGCCCTCCGCCGAACGTGCGACGCCCGCATCGACTGCGCCGAAGAACGTCGCGCATGTCGATTGCACGATCCCGAAGCCGGACTATCCCGAGATATCGAAGCGGCGCAGCGAGAGCGGCACCGCCGTCGTGCGCTTCGTCGTGGGTCTTGGCGGCGGTATCGAAACGGTGCAACTGCAAAAGAGCAGCGGCTATGACCGGCTCGACGAAGCCGCGCTCGCCGCTGTCCACGCGAGCGTCTGCCGGCCGTATAGCGAGAACGGCACCGTGGTTCGTGCCGCGTATTCACAGTCGTTCGTCTTCGGGCTGACCGACTAACTCCGCCACCGAGTCAAAGGACAGAGGAAACGACCATGCAACATTACGGACTCGCAAATGTCTGGGAATCTGGCGATCTGGTCACACGGGGCATTCTGAGCGTGCTGGTGATCATGTCGGTCATGTCGTGGACGGTCATCATCATCAAGCTACTGCAATTGATGCGGCTGCGGCGCGTCGCCCGGCAGAGCGACGCGCGCTTCTGGAGCGCGGACCGCTTCGATGACGGGTTGCGCAGTCTCGGTCATCCAGAGTCGACAGCGCGCGATAATCCGCTGCTCGCACTCGCGCTCGCGGGCCACGAAGCGGCGACGCACCATCGGCAGACCCAGCAGCATCTGCACGACCGTATCGACGTATCCGACTGGATCACGCGCCGCTTGCAGGACACGATGGACGAAACGATCGCGCGCCTGCAAAGCGGCCTCGCGATCCTCGCGTCGATCGGCAGCACGGCGCCCTTTGTCGGGCTCTTCGGCACCGTGTGGGGTATCTATCATGCGCTGATCGTGATCGGCGAGACCGGCCAGACCTCCATCGACCACGTGGCGGGACCGGTCGGCGAGTCACTGATCATGACGGCTTTCGGCCTCTTCGTGGCGATTCCCGCCGTGCTCGGCTACAACGGGCTGACGCGCGCAAACAGGTCGATCGTCGCGCGCCTGAAGCGCTTTGCGCACGGACTGCACGCGTACTTCGTGACCGGCTCGCAATTGCCTTCGAGCGCCGCTCCGGAGGTGCGCGTCGTGCCGCGCAGCGGCAGCGCAACCCGTGACGGAGACTTCAGATGGCAATGAGCCCGTTCTCCGACGACGACGAACAGGGGCTGATGAACGAGATCAACATGACGCCGCTGGTCGACGTCATGCTGGTTTTGCTGATCATCTTTCTCGTCACCATTCCCGCCATGCAACATGCGGTGAGGATCGATCTTCCCCGGGTGAACAGCCAGCCGGAAGCCGTCAAACCCGCCCACGTTGACCTCGCCGTGCAAGCCGACGGTTCGATTCTATGGGACGGTCATGCCGTGACCGACGACGGATTGCGCGCGCGGATCGCGCAGGCCGCTCATGCAACGCCTCAGCCGGAACTGCATTTGCGTGCCGACCGGAAAGTGCCTTATGAGCGAATCGCGGATGTGATGTCCGCCGCCCAGACTGGCGGTCTGACGAAGATCGGCTTCGTGACCAACCCTCAGCCCAAAAAATAGCACGGCGGCTCGTACGCTCATCGCGGCGCGAGCACCCAAAGAGTGGCTTATCGACGGCGAAAGAATCTCTGAATTCAAATCGGCCTGTGGCTCCGCTATCGTGATGCGTGTCTGAACCGCATATCACCCTGGCGAGGACCGCGCGATGCAAGCTCTTATCTTCGACGTCGACGGCACGCTCGCCGATACCGAGACCGCTCATCTGCAAGCCTTCAATGCCGCTTTTGCGCAGGCGAGGCTCGACTGGTTCTGGGACGAGGCGCTCTACACCCGCCTTCTCAAGGTGGCCGGCGGCAAGGAACGCCTGCTTCACTACTGGCGGATGGTCGAGCGGGAAGCAGCCGATGGCGCGAACGCGCTGGCAGTCGTCGAGACGGTCCACGCGCTCAAGACCCGCCACTACACCGAACGGGTGAGCGCCAGCGGCTTGCCGCTGCGCCCCGGCATTGCGCGTCTGATGGCGCAGGCGCAGGCGGCCGGCATCAGGGTGGCCATCGCGACGACCACGACACCCGCCAATCTGGACGCCCTGCTGCAAGTCCATTTCGGCGCGGCCTGGCGCACGCGCTTCGCGGCAATTGGCGACGCCGGCACCACGCACGCAAAGAAGCCCGCCCCCGACGTCTATCAGCATGTGCTCGAGCAGCTCGATCTGCCAGCCGCGGCTTGTCTTGCCTTCGAGGACTCCCGCAACGGTCTGCTTGCGGCGTGCGCCGCGCATGTGCCGACCATCGTCACGCCGACCGCGTACACAGCGCAGGACTGCTTTGATGGCGCGCTGGCCGTGCTGCCTCATCTCGGCGATCCGCAGACGCCGATCCTTCAGCCGGTGCGCGGCGAACAGCATCGCTGGGTGGATCTGCAGACGCTGCGCCGCTGGCATCGGGACGCTGCGTCGCTGACCGATTCGATT
This sequence comes from Paraburkholderia panacisoli, assembly GCF_008369935.1. Taxonomy (GTDB): domain Bacteria; phylum Pseudomonadota; class Gammaproteobacteria; order Burkholderiales; family Burkholderiaceae; genus Paraburkholderia; species Paraburkholderia panacisoli. The sequence goes on from NZ_VTUZ01000015.1 coordinate 65,802, forward strand.
CCGCGCGTGGCGCCGGACGCGGATCGATCGCAGGCAAGCTCGCCATGGTAGCGGACCGCCACTTCGATGCCGTGCTGATCGATCTGGACGGCACGATGGTCGACACCGCACCGGACATCGTCGCGGCCGTCAGCCGTATGCTGGAGGACTTCGGCATAACCCCGCTGCCGTTCGACACGGTGAGCGGGTTTATCGGCAACGGCGTGCCGAATCTCGTGCGACGCTCGCTGGCATCGGCGGGCATCGACCAGCAGTTCGATATCGAGCGGGCCCTCCGCGTGTTTGAACAGCACTATGCCGATACGAACGGACAGTTAAGCAGGGTATTTCCCGGCGTGACAGCCGGGCTGCGCGGATTGCGGGAGCGAGGTTACCGCAGCGCTTGCGTGACCAACAAACCTGAGGCGCTGGCCGCTTCGCTACTGGCGAGGACCGGCCTCGGTAACTATCTGGACGTGCTGGTCGCGGGCGACACGTTGGCCAGCATGAAGCCCTCTCCCGAGCCCCTTTGGCACGCCTGCCGCCTGCTCGATGCCGACCCCGCTCATTGCGCGCTGGTCGGCGATTCGCCTGTCGACGTTGCAGCGGCGCGAGCCGCGGGCCTGCCTGTGTTCATCGTCAGCTATGGCTATGCCGGCGAGACCGGCGCCGAAGCATTACGTTGCGATGCACTGATCGACTCGTTCGAAGCGTTACCGGCGATTCTCGCGCAGGAGCGGCGCCTCACGCACGCGAAGTAACGGCAAGGTTGCAACGCCATGTTCCAACCTCCTGGAACTGCCGCGCCTAGCCCGCAGACAAGAGTTCCGTAATCCGATCCGATTTCGTCTGCACCGCGATATCTTTCGCCGTCATGCCCCGGTTGTCCTTCAACGACCGGTTCGCGCCGCGCGCGAGCAGCAACTCGACGGTCTCCGCGCGATCGTATCCCGCGGCCCACATCAGCGCAGTGAGATCGTTCTTGTAGGCCCGGTTCACGTCGACGCCGGCGTCGAGCACCTGACTCACGACCTTCGTTTGGCCCTCGCCGGCTTCAGAACAGATAAGCGCAAAAGATGCCATACGAAATCTGACTGGTTTTCTCGGTAATCGGGCTGTCGCTTGCGTCGCCGCGCAGCCACGCAAAGGCCACACTTGCGCCGACATTCCAGCGCGGCGCAATCCGGTAAAGGGCGCCAATCGAGAAGCGCACCTGGTTCAAGCCGGAACCTGCCGAAAAGCCCGGCAATCCGGAGCGGGCGCTCTGCTCGGCGTTCACGCCGAAATACGTCTGATTGTAATTGCTGCTCGCCCACGTCAAACCCGGCCCGGCGCTTAGCGTCAACCCCGTGACAGGCTCGTATTTGCCCATCAGATCGAACGTCGCCACCGTGCCGCGGTCATTGCCGGCAATATCGGTCAACACACTCGCGCGCGCGGTGACGAAGTCGTACGTAAACACGCCGAATAGTTCAGCGTGCGCGGTCCTCTTGACATCGCCGAGGCCGTGCAAACGCGCATCGTCGGATTCGCTGCGTGGTTCTATGAAGTCGTACGTGATGGCGGCGCCCACGCGCCAGTTGCTGTCGCGATAGAGATAAGCACCGAGTGACAATAGCGACGCGGCATCCGCATTTGAACCCAGGAAGAACCGGTCATAGTTGACGCTCACCGTCGGCACGACTTCCCACTTCGTGCCGCTCGCGCCCGGGCGAGGTCGGTCCTTAGCTTCATCAGCGAGTCTTTACTACTGCCTTTTCAGGCTGAGTACGGCGCACGTGGAAATCGTTCGGATTGCAGAGTACATTTATCCGAACTCTCGAGATTCATTGGCGCAGTCAGTGACATGAGCATAGCCCGTTTTTAGACCGCGGCAAGCAAATTTTTCTTTAAATGATCGATGTAGTTTCGAAATTTGACAATTCGATTAGTACTGCGGTTCTGTTGCCGATCATTTCGTTCGGGGTTCGCATGACGAGCTAAGCCTCGCCAAAATCGCGCTCTGCTTTGCGTTGGTCTTGCATAAACGATAATCTGCGAAGGCTCAACTCGACGGCAACCCGCTCGAGAATATCAATCTGATTGCCGGTCCAGATCAGAACCTGCGCGTCATTATGAAAGACGAAAGGTTAAAAAAACACCTTGCAGATATAAGGCGATCGGCTGCAAGACCGACGGCGTGTACGTATCGGCCGGACCACGCGAGACTACTGGCTACCGCGTCCGGTGATTTCGCTGCGCACCGTAAGACGGCTATTGACGGACCGCACGCCTGGCACCGCCTTTGACGGTGGGCGTGTCGCCGCTCGCCGCGCTGACCTTGCTGCCGGATGCATATGAGAGCTTTCGCAAGCATATGCCGCTGCTCAGCGAGGCCGGCTTGCCCGCACCGCGTCGTATTACGCGGTGCACATCGCAATCGCTGCGTTACAGCCTTGCGATTTCGCTCGGGCGTCGCACACGCTCGAACTTGCGAATGCGAACGGGCAGTTTCGCCAACTCGATTTCATCGAAACGTCACAGCACGCCAAACTGCAATTGATGCAACGAGAAGGCGCAATACTGACGCGTCCCGCTGATTATTTCATTCGTTGTATCGTGGATACGAGCGAGATATTTGCGCATCCGATCAGATAGTCAGGCCTGCGAATATTCAATGCGCTTTTTTCCGCTTACAGGTCCAACACGACTTCTGCGTCACCAGGCACCGGATGCGCCATGCAGATGAGCGCATGGTCTGGTTCAATCGGCGCTTCGATTTCACCGTCATATTGAACCTTGCCGGACAACAGACGCGTCGAGCACGTGCCGCACATGCCCGAGCGGCAACTCGAACGCGCTTCGACGCCATGCGCTTCAACGAACTCCAGCAGACTTCCGTCATGCGGCCGCCACGCAACCGTGCGCGCCGAACGCGCGAACGTCACAGGTATGGCGTCATGCGCCTTCGAGTCCGAGGCCGGTGTTTCCTTACTGGCCACCGTGCGCTTCACGCTGGCAGGACCGAACGCCTCGAGACGAATCCGCTCGTCCGCGACATTCAGGCCGCGCAGTCCTTCGTACATGTCACGCATGAACTGGGCGGGGCCGCATAAATAGAAGTCGTAGTCGTCGAAGGGCAGCACGCGTTTTAACGCGTCGATGGTCACTCGCCCGCCCGACACACCTTCTGCCCGTCCTTCCGCGCTGTCGAACAGATGCAGCGAAACCGCCGGATTACGCGTCGCAAGGTCTTTCAGATGAGCACTGAAAGGCCGTTCGCGATCGCTACGCGCGCCGTGAAAAAAGAATAAGCGCCTGGATGCGCGATGCGCTTCGCCGCTTCCCGATGATTGCAACGCACGATGCAGCATGGCGATCATCGGCGTGATGCCGATGCCGGCGGAAATGAACACCGCAGGCCGCGGGCTGTGTTCGTCGTAGATGAACCTGCCAGTCGGCTTTCTCGCTTCGATCTGCACACCCCCTTCGAGATGATCGTGTAACCAGTTCGACGCAACACCCTCGCGTTTCACGCTGATCCGATAGCGACGTACGTCGTGCGAGTCGGAGAGCGTATAGGTGCGCAGAAGTGGCGCATCCGAACCTGATACCGGCACGCGAATCGGCAGAAACTGCCCTGCCTTGAACGACGGCAAAGGCGCACCGTCGACCGATTCGAAGTAAAACGAGCGAACCGATGGCGTTTCGTCGACGACCGCCGCGACCTTCAGCTTCTGCCACGACGGCTGACTCTCCGGCTCACGCCTCGCCGACGCAAACTGCGGAGCCAGTTCGGCCTCGGACCACCGGAACGGCAACGCGCCGCGACTGCGCCGCACTTCGTCGATATGAAACCGGACGAGCCGCTCCGCGCCTTCGAAGGCCGCGAGTTCTGCGCCGTCCCACACCACTTCGGCCCGCACCGCGAGATAAAGCAGATCGCCCGTCGCGAAGTCGATGAACAGCAAACCGGCTCGCGGATCATGAATCAGGTTGCCGATCGTATTGAAGAAGCGATTGCCGCTGTAGTCGGGGGTCGTCAGTGTGTTCGCGTCGTCGACACGAACGAAGCCCGGCGCACCGCCGCGATGCGACACATCGACGCCGCGCGCGAGCCCCGCCTCTTGCGCGAGATTCGCGCTCGCAATGAAAAACGTGTCCGCCCGCGCCAATAGCTCGCGGTCCGCGTCGCCGAGGTGCGTCGCCACTTGCGTGGCTTGAGCGGGCACCTGCGCGCCGCGCTCGATGAAGGTCGGCGTACGGCTCTGGATGTACTTCGCGCAGTTGCCAAAGCTCTGCGTCACGCCGACCAGCAACGTGTCCCCTTGCGCCGACTGCACCACGCCGTTGATCCGGTTGCGGCGCCGGGTCTGCGGCTGCAGTCCAAGCCCGCCGATCATCGCGCCACTCTGCCAGTGCCCCGCGAGCGGATCGCCGGGCAACACGCCGCCTTCGATGCGCAGCGTTCGCGCATCCGGCGTCGACACGAACCCCGGCGCGGCGGCGCGCAGCGTCGCCCACGGCTGGCCCTGCCCATCGACGCCGCCGAACACCATGAACGGCTGCTCGGCGAAGAACCGCCGATGCTGCTCCGGCATGTAACGGCGAATCCCCCGACGTCCGATCGACTCCGCCTGGCTACTCACCCCGACGCGCTGCTGCACAGCCAGCTCGCCCGCATGAAACGGTGAAGTCTCCACGCCCCAGCCATCCAACGGGATAAAAGCCGACATGATCGGACTCCAGTCAAAGAAGAAAATCGTCGCCGATGCAGCACTGACGCGACGTTGTTGCCACATTCACGCCGCGAGCAGTCCCGCTTTGGTCGACGGCATCGCGATGAAACGCGGCAATGCCTCCACTCGGCGCAGCCACGCACGAATGTTCGGATACGCCTGCAGCGACACCCCGCCTTCCGGCGCGTGCGCGATATAGGTATGCGCCGCAATATCGGCAATCGTCGCATGATCGCCTGCCGCGAACGGCTTGGCGGCCAGTTCCTGTTCGATCACATCGAACAGTTTGCCCGCGATGTTCTTCGCGTTCTGATGATCGAGCGGCGCGCCGAACACCGTCACGAGCCGCGCGGCGCACGGCCCATAGGCAATCTGCCCGGCGGCGAGCGAAAGCCACCGCTGCACCGCCGCCGCGCCGAGCGGGTCGTCCGGCAACCACGACGGGTCGCCGTACCGCTTTGCCAGATAGACGAGAATCGCATTCGAATCGAACAGCGTGACGTCACCGTCCTGGATCGTCGGCACCTGGCCGAACGGGTTCAGCGCCAGATAGTCCGGCTTGCGGTTATCGCCCGCTCTCATGTCCAGTTCGACGACCTCGAACGGCAGGTCGAGCAGCGACAGGAACAGCTTCACCCGATGCCCGTGTCCGGAAAGCAGGGTCGTATGCAACCGGATCGGCTGGGCGGGTTTGGCAGCGGGCATGTCGGGACTCCGTGTTCTGTGAGGTGTGCAACGAGGATAGGCGCACGCATCATGCGGCGGAAGCCCGATAATCCGGGAAACACATTCAATCGAAGATGGACAATCGACCATGGCCGACGTACGCGACGTAAACCTGAACCGCCTGGCGATCTTCGTCGCGGTCGTCGACGCGGGATCGCTGACCGCCGCCGCAGCCCGGCTGGGACTCGCCAAGACGATGGTCAGCACGCATATGCAGCGGCTCGAAGCCGAAGTGGGCGCGAGCCTGCTGGTGCGCACCACGCGGCGTCTGGGCGTCACGGAGGCGGGACGCGCATTCTACGAAGCGAGCGTGAAGATTCTGCGCGCGGCCGAAGAAGCGCTGAATGCGGTCAGCGGCGAAGCATCCCCGGTGCGCGGCACGTTGCGCGTCAGTTCGCCGATCGACTACGGCGCGCTGGTGGTCGCGCCCGCCTTGGTCGAACTGCGCCGCACGCATCCGCAACTCGATGTCGAATTGCTGTGCACCGATCAATACGTGGATCTGATCGCGGACGGCATCGACGTCGCGATCCGCCTCGGCCGGCTCGCGGATTCCAATTACCGCGCGGTGAAGCTCGGCAGTTTCGTCAAATGGCTCGTCGCGAGTCCGGAGTTCATCGGCACATGGGGCCCGCCGCGCACGCCCGCCGACTTGCCCGGGTTGCCTTTCTGCGCATTGACGGTGCTGCCGCGCCCGCTGACGCTCGATCTGCGGCGCAGCGACGGCGACGGCGAAACGCAAAGCGTGCGCTGCGAAAACGCGTTTCTGACCAACACCGCCGACGCCTGCCGCGCGGCGACGCTCGCGGGCGGCGGCTTCGGGCTGTTGACCGACTTTTCGTGCGGCGGCGATCTCGCGGCCGGTCGGCTGATCCGCCTGCTGCCGCAGTGGGCGACCGAATCCGCGAGCATCCAGGCGGTGTTTCCGCCGACCAGTCATCCGCCGGCGAAAGTGCGCGCGTTGATCGACACGCTCAAGCAGCGGCTCGCGGGCGCCGCATGAAGCGTCGTCGGCTGCAACGCTGACGCTCCCGTTCCAGCGCAACGGCGCTTAGCTTCTATCCGCGCGGGCCGCTGCCTTGCTCTACTGCGAGGATGGATGCCGCATGTCGCGGTGTCGCCTTTTCGCCCATCTGGAGAGCGCATGTCCGCCGATTCCCGTCCCGCTCAACTGGTCCTCACCGTCGCGTGTCCGAGCGCGGCGGGCCAGGTTGCCGCCGTCGTCGGCTTTCTCGACCGGCATCATTGCTATATCGACGAACTCACCGTGTTCGACGACGACCTCAGCGAACGCTTCTTCGTGCGCTGCGTCTTTCATGGCACCGGTAGTACCGATAGCGGCGAAACGCTGCACGTCGCCGCGCTGCAGCGCGAATTCACGCCGATCGCCGAGCGCTTCGGAATGACATGGGCGCTGCACGATGTCGGCACGCGGCCCAAAGTGCTGATCATGGTCTCGAAGCTGGAGCACTGTCTTGCCGATCTGCTGTTTCGCTGGCGCATGGGCGAACTGAAGATGGATATCGTCGGCATCGGCTCGAATCATCGCGACCTCGAACCGCTCGCGCAACAGCACGGCCTACCGTTTCATCATCTGCCGATCACGCCCGACACGAAGCCGCAGCAGGAAGCGCGCTTGCTCGATCTGTTCGAGACGTCGGGGGCGGAATTGATGATTCTCGCGCGCTACATGCAGATTCTGTCCGGCGCGACGAGCCGCGCGCTCGCCGCGCGCGCCATCAACATCCACCATTCGTTCCTGCCCGGCTTCAAGGGCGCGAAGCCTTATCACCAGGCGCATGCGCGCGGCGTCAAACTGATCGGCGCGACGGCCCACTTCGTCACCGACGATCTCGACGAAGGGCCGATCATCGAGCAGAGCGTCGAACGCGTCGATCATTCGTACAGCCCGGAACGGCTGCTCGCGACGGGGCGCGATGTCGAGTGCCTGACGCTCGCGCGAGCGGTCAAGGCGTTTGTCGAACGGCGGGTGTTCATCAACGGCGATCGGACCGTGGTGCTGCAATAAAAAAAGCGCCGCTGAAAAGCGGCGCTCCGTTCACCCGACTCACGCGATCACTTCACCCAGCTATCCACGCGATCGCCGTGTGCGCTGATCCACGCATCGGCGGCGGCGGTCGGCTTTTCGCCGTTCTGCGTCGCCAGCATGACGCTGTCGATCTCACCCGGCTTCCATTGGAACTTCTTCAGGAACGCGACGACCGGCGGCGCCTTTTTCTCCAGATCGGGATTCACCACGCTGTCCACGTGCTCGGCCTCGCCGAACACCTTCTTCGGATCGTCCAGGAATTTGAGCTTGTACTTCGCGAACATCCAGTGCGGTTTCCACCCGGTCACGATGATCGGTTTGCTCGCCGCTTCCGAGCGCGCCAGTTCCGCGGTCATCGCGCTGCCCGAACTCGGCATCAACTGATAGTCGAGCCCATAGGCCTTGATCGCCTCGGAGGTTTTCTGCATCACGCCCGCGCCCGCGTCGATGCCGACAATGCGCGCGCCGAACTCCGCTTTCTTCGCCTCCAGATCGCCGACCGTCTTCACATCCGCGTTATCCGGCACGATCAAGCCGATCTTCGCGTCGTTGAAGTTCGGGCCGAGGTCGACCACCTTGTCCTTGAAGTTGTTCCAGTAAGCGCCATGCGTGACCGGCAGCCACGCGGACAGCGTCGCGTCGAGGTCGCCGCGCGCCACACCCTGCCACATCACGCCGGCCGCGACCGGCACGAGCTGCACCTGATAGCCGAGGCGCTTTTCGATCACGCGCGCGGCCACGTTGGAGGTCGCGACGCTGTCGTCCCAGCCTTCCACGTAGCCGATCTTGATGGTCGGTTTCGTATCGGCCGATACGCTCACGGTGCTTGCCGCCAGCGCTGCGCTCAACGCGCTCGCCACGAATATCTTTCTGATCAGTCTCATCGCCGTTCTCCCGTTTGCCTTCAACAAAACAACCCATTGAACATTTAGAATCGCCAGCCAGAATTGCCAGGTAGCGTTGATTTGCGACATGCAGTTGTCCGCGCGCGACTTCGGCCCCTGGTTTGCGTGCGCTTCCTGCTTACCTCTTACTTATCGACGACGAGATCGCTCAAAGGCTTGCTGCAGCACAGCAGCACCATACCCTGATCGATCTCACGCTGGCGAATGCCGCCCGCGTGTTTCATCGCGACTTCACCGGACACTAGCTTGACCTTGCAGGTGCCGCACATGCCTTGCGTGCACGACGCGGGCAGCCGCACGCCGGACTTCTTCGCCGCGTCGAGCACGTGCTGGCCGCTCGCGCATTCGATCTCGCGGTGGCTTTTGACGAAGCTCACCTTGAAGCGCGTTTCCGTCTCGACCGGGGCGGCTTCGGGCGGCGGTTCGAACTCCGCTGCCTGCGCATGCGCCTCGGCAAAGCTCCCGGCAGTCACGGGCGCGTTCGCGTGCTGCAACCCGTCGGCGACATGCATCGTAGTCAATTGCGCGGCCACTTCGCTGACGGTCTCGAACGAAAAGCTTTCCTCGTGATAATGGCCGCGATCGAAACCGCCCTCGTCCAGCAGCTTGCGCACTGCCTGCATATACGGCGCGGGCCCGCACGTGAAAACCTCGCGCTCCAGAAAGTCCGGCGCGATCAGCTTGAGCAGCGGCAAGCTCAGAAAGCCGGTCACGCCAGGCCAGTTGGTGCGCGCACCGACGCGCTCGCAAACGAATGCCGTGCGGAAATGCGCCTGATTCGACGCGATCAGATCGAGTTCGCGCGCGAAGATGATGTCGTCCGGCGTACGGGCGCTGTGCACGAACACGATGTCGCTATCCTCGCCAAGTTCGTGATGCGCCCGGCTCATCGACATCAGCGGCGTGATGCCCGAGCCCGCCGAGAGGAACAGAAACTTGCGCGCCGGATGCCGCGCGCAGGTGAACTCGCCGGACGGCCCCAGCACGCGCACTTGCATGCCCGCGTGCAGATGGTCGTGCAGCCAGTTCGACACCTTGCCGCCCGGCACGCGCTTCACGGTGATCGAGATCGTGTGCGGCCGCGTCGGCGGCGACGAGATCGTATAGCAGCGGTTGATCGCTTCGCCGTCTATTTCCAGCTCCAGCGTGATGAACTGCCCCGGCTCGAATACGAACGCGCGCTCGGACGGTGCGCGGAAGAAAAAGCTCCTCACATCGTGCGTTTCGTTGCGCACGTGGCAGCACACCAGCGTGTCGTCGGCATCGCTGTTCCAGCGCGCGGGCAGCGTCTCCCAGAAGCTCGGCTGGGTGACACGGCTCGCGGCGCGCGGTAGGACCGGCTCGGTGCTCAGCTGAAACGTCGCCTGATCGCGCATCATTGTTCTCTCCCGCTCGTGGTTGCGCTATCGCGCTCAGCGCATGAAGGACACGACTTTCTCGCCGTGCGAAAGCGGCTCGGTGTCGAGCGTTTGCGGCGCATTGCCGTAATCCGCGAGACGGCCGATGTACCACTCGCAGAACTTCTCAACGAGACCCTCGGTGAACGGCGAATACGGCCCCGGCTCATACGCGCTGCTCGTCGCTCCTCGCTGCGAATACTCGACGAGTGAGCGGTCCTGATCGTTGGTCGCGCGCCACACGGCGGTCAGATTGTCGAGGTCGTAGTCGATGCCTTCGCGGGCGTCTTTGTGCACGAGCCACTTGGTGCGCACCAGCGTCTTGCCGGCCGAAAGCGGAATCACCGAAAAGCTGACGATGTGATCGCTCATGAAGTGATGCCACGAATTCGGCTGGGTCCAGAACGACAGCCCGCCAAGATCGGCCTGCTCGAAACTGCCCAGCAGCTTCTTCGACGCGATCCTTGCGTCCAGGGTTTGCGATTCGCCGTCGCGATCGAGCGGCAGGCGTTGCGTGCGAAAGCCGGTGACGAGATCGGCCAGCCGGTCGATTTCCGCCGACGGCAACTGCATCGCTTCCCATTGCGCGGTGCGCCGCGCGACGGTCTCTTCGAACGCGGCCATGCCTTCCTCGTTGGCGGGCGTGCGCTGATAGCCGAAGCCGTATTCGTACAGCGAGATGGTCAGCTCCGGATGGTTCGCGACGCAGTGATAGCACTCGCGATTGTTTTCCATCGTGAGCTTCCAGTTGCCCTCTTCGATAATGTCGATCGACGCCGCGATCTTGCAGCCGGCCAGATCGTGCGGCAGCAGATACGGTTCCATCGCGGCGCGCATCACGGCGAAGTCGGTCGGCGGATGCTCGGCGAGGCAGATGAAAATCAGTCCCGCGAGATTCTCGACGTGCACCGCCTTCAGGCTATGTTTGCAACGGTCGAACTGCTCGCCCATGTGTTCGGCGAACATCAGATCGCCGTTCAGGCTGTACGTCCAGCTGTGATACGGGCACACGATATTGCCGAGCGAGCCCTTGCTGGCGTTGCACAAGCGCGCGCCGCGATGGCGGCACACGTTGTGAAACGCCCGCACCTGCATGTCGTCGTCGCGCACGATCAGGATCGAATCGTGACCCAGCTCCACCGTGACGTAGTCGCCCGGCTCCGGCACGTCCGGTTCCACCGCGACCTGAATCCAGTGCTGACGGAAGATCGCGTCCATGTCGAGCGCGAAGATATCCTCGCTCGTATAGAACGGCGCTTCCAGCGTGTAATTCTTTTTGCGGCGTTCGATCATCGCGCGAACATCTGCCGAAACTTTCATTGTGTGCTCCGTTGCATGTCACGTCTGGCGCCGCGCCAGGCCCTCCTGGTCGCATGCTGGCCCGAACCGGAATTCAGTAATCCACCAGTTGATGCTCGCGCAAATACGCGAGGATCACTTGTGCTTTTTCGACGCAACTCCCTTCAATTACGACGCTGCCGCCACGGCTTTCGGTCGTCGTCGCCGAGAGCATGCGGGCATGGCCGGAACGCTTTTCGGCGGCGGCGAGGCGCACCGGTTTCGCGGTCGCGGGACGGATGGTCCATGCAAGGTCGTCGGGGTTGGTTGGGTGCGGATCTGTTGCGGTTTGCGCAGCGCCCAGGCGTATCGCGCCTTCGCGCAGCCGCGCATACGCGTAGGTCGGCGCGGCATTGGCCAACGGATGCACCGCGATCAGCGCGGGCAGTTGCACTTCGACGCGCCGGCGCAAACCCTTCGGCATGAATTGCCGGACTTGCGCGCAACCGTCGCGCAGGCTCAGGTCGACGGCAGCGCCGATCAACGGCATCTGCAGCGCATGCGCGACGCGATACGGCAGCATTCCGCTGTCGAACGCGCCTTCCGCGCGCGTGCCGGTCAGCACGAGGTCGTAGCCTCGCAGACGCGCGGCGAGCAGCGTCGCCGCGTCGGCCTGCGAGGCGGACGTGCCGCCCATTTCAAGCACCTCGACTACGCGCGCGCCGAGCGCCAGATACTCGCTCAACGCAGGGTTCGACGCATCGCCCGCGTGCAGCACGTCGAGCGTCGCGCCGTGCGTTTTCGCGAGCGACAACGCAAGGGTGAGCGCGGCCGCATCGTTACGGCTATAGCGCGCGGTGCCGCTCACCGGATGACGGCCCACCGAAACCAGCACGGCGATCTTCATGCGAGCGCTCCTTCAGCGACAGCGGTTGAGTTGAGCAACGCAGTACTGGTTCCACGCGCGCTGCGCGCCGCGGCCGCCGCTTCGTTGAGCGCCGCGATGGTTTCCTGCGCGTCGCCGACCACGGTCAGATTCGCGCGCTTCGCGATCGGCGCGCTGGCGTCGAGATTCACGGCGATCACGTGGCGGCAACTCTTGATCCCTTGCAAGTGCTGCACCGCGCCGGAAATGCCGAACGCGATATACACGCTTGCCTCGACGGTCTTGCCGGTCGCGCCGATCTGCTTGTCGCGCGTGAACCTGCCGTCGTCCACCGCGACGCGGCTTGCGCCGATCGCCGCGCCCAGCGTGGACGCCAGTCGCTCGAACGCGGGCACGTCGCTCACGCCGTTGCCCGCCGACACGATAAAGTCGGCCTCTTCGAGCGCCAGTTGCGCCGCGTCGATTTCGTCGATGCCGAGATCGCGCACGGCGCTGCGCGACACAGCCGCATCGCCGTCGAAACGCCACTCGACCCGCTCGCCCGCGCCGACGAACGGCAGTTTCGGCTCGACCGCATTCGGCGCGAGCAGCACGACGTCCGGTAACGCGCGCACCGCAAGCGCTGTATTCGCGTGGATATAAGCGGCCACGTGCGCGCCATCCAGCTCGACGACATGCGTCGCGACGCTGGCATTGGCGGCAGCCGCGTAGCGGCGGCCGAGGTCGCCGTCGCCGGTCGCGTTGTCAGGCAGGAAGACATGCATGGGCGCATACGCCGCAACGCATGCGGCCAGCGCGTTCACCTCGTCGAGCGGCGCGAACGTGCGGCGGTCGAACATCGGCAACGCGACCAGTTTGTCGGCGCCGAGCGCGGCCGCGTCGCCGCTGAATTCGCCGAACACCAGCAGCACGACTTCGGTGCTCGCGTCGGCGATCAGCGCGGCGCCGGCCAGCGTCTGGCGAGCGTGTTCGTCGAGCGCGCCACGGTCCGCGTGCGCGGCCACCAGCAGCGCGCGTTGCGGCGCGGCCGTCGTGCGGCGCGGCTTCGGTGGTTCGTGATGCGCGGCGCCGGGCAGGTTGACTGGCTGCGCACCCGCCACACCGGTCGCGCCGAGCGTGATGCGTCTGAGTCCTTCTGCCGTCACCGTGAACGGCCGGCGCGGGTCGATTCGTTTGAGCGTGTTCATCGCGTCACTCCAGCGCCGCAGCAACCAGTTCGGCGACGTCCAGCACTTCCGGACGCGGCCCCACCACGCCTTCGAGCATCGCCGTGCAATTCGGGCAGCCCACCGCGACGATCTCCGCGCCGGTGGCGCGCGCGTCGTCGATGCGGATATCCGGAATGCGCCGCTTGCCCGGAATATCGGTCAACGGCGCGCCACCGCCACCGCCGCAGCAGCGCCCGCGCATGCCGTTGCGCTCCATCTCCACCACCTTGATGCCGATGCTCTTCAACACGCGGCGCGGCGCTTCCGTTTCACCGTTATAGCGGCCCAGATAGCACGGGTCGTGATAGGTGATCTTGCGCTCCGTGACCGCGGCGACCGCGCGCGGCGACAGCTTGCCGCTCGCGATCAGTTCGTCGATCAACGCGGTGTGGTGCTGCACCTCATAGAAGCCGCCCAACGCGCGATACTCGTTGCGCAGGCTATGCAGCACGTGCGGATCGGCGGTGACGATCTTGCCGAACGAGTACTGCGCCAGCGTTCCGATCAGCTTGTGCGCGAGCTGCTGGAAAGTCGCTTCGTCGCCGAGACGCCGGGCCGTGTCGCCGGTATCGGTTTCGACGCCGCCCAGCACCGCATAGTCGATGCCCGCGCGGTTCAGCACCTTGACCAGCGCGCGCAGCGTGCGCTGATAGCGCATGTCGAACGCGCCTTCGCCGGCAATCAGCAACACGTCCACGCGGCGTCCCGGCTGCGCGACCTGCACCTGCAGATCGACCGCCCAGTCATAACGCGCGCCGATGTCGTAGCCGTTCGCGCTGCCGGTCTCGCGCAGATTCGCTAGAGTGAGCGGCCCCTTGCCCGGCACCCTGCCTTCGACCAGCGTCTGATTGCGCCGCATGTCGACGATCGCGTCGACGTGCTCGATCAGCATCGGGCACTCCTGCACGCAAGCGCGGCAGGTCGTGCAGGACCAGAGCGTGTCCGCTTCGATCAGGCTCGAAATCAGCGGCTTGCCGGGCGCGCCGGCATGCTTGCCGATCGCGATGCCGGGCGTCGGGCTGCCTGCATAGTCGGCATCCGTGCCGCCGACCATGCCTGTCACCAGATCCTGAATCAGCTTCTTCGGATTCAGCGGCTGGCCGGCGGCGAACGCGGGACATGCCGCCTCGCACTTGCCGCATTGCACGCACGCGTCGAAACCGAGCAACTGGTTCCAGCGAAATTCGACCGGCTTGCCGACGCCATACTCCTTTGCGTCGAGCAGCGGCGTCTTCAACGCGGTAGGCGGCACCGTATCGTGGCCCGAGCGGCCGGTGCGTTCGCTGCGATCATTGCGTTCGCGGTGGTCGGCGAAGCGCTCCTGGCGCGGATGAAACGCAAGGTGCAGCAGACCCGCGAGCGCATGCTTCATCGGACCGCCGCGCGCCGCGCCGAACGTCATCGTGAAGGCGCCCGCCGCGATCAGCAGCGCGACGACCACCGCGAGCGCGCCCGACATCGCAGCCGCGGGCAGCACGATGAACAGCGCAAGCCCGAGCGCGAACGACCCGAGCAGCAACGGCAGCTGATCCCATGGCCCGCGCGAGAGCCGCGCCGGTACCGCCTTCGCGCTATGCCGGCGGCGCCAGACGAACACCGCGCCTGCCAGCATCACCAGCGCGGCCAGCAGGATCAGTTTGTCGAGCCACGGCGAGTAGATCGCGAGGCCGTAATTGACGAACACCAGCGCCATTGCGAGGATCGCTCCGCCGGCGGTGGCGACGTGCGTTCTCGCGATGTACGGGTCGCGCGCCACCACGTGATGCAGGTCGACGAAGTAACGTTTCGGAATCGACAGCAGATTGGTCCAGCCGTAGGCGCCCGCCGCGGTCGCGCGGCCTTCGCGCCAGTAAGCGGCGCGTTTCGCGAGCGCGAACGCGAGTCCGGCTACCGACATCCACAGCAGGACGGTGATGACAAACACGGGGCTCATCGTCAGAAATCCTTGCAAAGACGCAGCGCGTCGTAGATCGCGCCGTGAATGTTGTGCATCGAAATGCAGTCGCCGACGCGAAACAGCAGGAAGCGGCCGTTGCCGAGCTCTTCGCCGAGCCACGGCTGCGGCTCGGACGCGAACAGCTTGTGCACGTCCACTTGCCCACGGTTGAGCGACTCCGGCTTGAGCGTCCAGTAAAGCTGATCGTTCGGCGTGCTGCCGTTTTCAATCACCACCTGATCGACCGCGCGCTCTTCCTGCTCCTCGGTGTACTCGTTGCGGATCACGGCGATCTTCTTGCCATCTTCCTCGTAGACCTTGTCGAGCCAGTAGTTCGGCGTATGGATCACGCCCTGCGCGTAGAGCCGCCGGTAGAAGATCGGGAACGTGGTGCCGCCGACGTCGTCGGCGACCTTCACGTCGGGGGTCACGATCTCGACGTTCGAGCCGCGGCCCGCCATGAAATCGGCGACGCCCGCACCGGCATGTGTGCTGACGCCGTCGTACACGAGCACGTTCTTGCCCGGCTCGACCTTGCCCGACAGCACGTCCCACGAACTCACCGCCAGGCCGTCCGCGACACCCCACGCCGCCACTTGCGACGTGAACGCCGAGCCGCCCGTCGCGAGCACGACGATGTCCGGCTTCTCGGCCATGATGGTTTTCTCGTCGGCGGCGACACCGAGACGCCGTTCGACGCCGAGGCGCTTCGTCTCCATGTCGAACCAGCGCACGATGCCCGCCATCTGTTCGCGTTGCGGCGCTTTTGCTGCCAGCATGATCTGGCCGCCCACGTAGTCGTTCTTCTCGAACAACACTACGTCGTGACCGCGCGACTTCGCCACGCGTGCAGCCTCGAGTCCGGCCGGACCCGCGCCGACCACGACGACCTTGCGCTTCGGCCCGCGCGTCTTCGCGATCACATGCGGCATGGTCGCTTCGCGCGAGGTCGCGGCGTTCTGCACGCACAGCACGTCGAGCCCGTTGTATTGCCGGTCGATGCAGTAGTTCGCGCCGACGCACTGCTTGATCTCATCCTCGCGGCCGTCGCGGATCTTGATGACCATATGCGGATCGGCGATCTGCGCGCGCGTCATGCCGACCAGATCGACCATGCCGCTCGCCAGCAGCCGCTCGGCCTGCCCCGCGTCGCGAATGCTCTGCGCGTGCATCACCGGCAGCTTCACCACCGACTTGATGCCGGCCGCGAGATGCACGAACGGCTCGGGCGGCAGCGCCATCGGCGGCATGCAGTTGGCGAGCGTGTTGTGCGTGTCCGCGCCCGAGCCGATCACGCCGAGGTAATCGATCAGACCAGTTTCGCTCATCGCCTGGGCGATTTCTTTGAGTTGTTCGTGATCGAGCCCGTCCTCATGGAACTCGTCGCCACACATGCGCAGGCCCACGCAGAAGTCCGCACCCACCGCCGCGCGCACCGCGTTCAGCACTTCGGTACCGAAACGCAGACGGTTTTCGAGCGAACCGCCCCATTCGTCGGTGCGGAAATTGGTGCGCGGACTCCAGAACTGATCGATCAGATGCTGGTGCGCGGCGGAGATTTCGATGCCGTCCATGCCCGCCTCCTTCACGCGTTTCGCGGCCGCCGCGAAGTCGTCGATGATGCGGCGAATCTCCTCCACTTCGATGATCTTCGCGTTGCCGCGATGCACCGGCTCACGCACGCCCGACGGCGACATCAGATGCGGCCAGTGCTCGCCGTGAAACGCCGAGCGGCGTCCCATGTGGGTGGCCTGGATCATGATCTTCGCGCCGTGCGCATGCATCGCTTCGGCAAGCCGCGCGAGCGGGTCGATGATCCTGTCGGTCGACAGATTCACCGACTTCCACCAGCCTTGCGGGCTGTCGATCGACACCGGGCTCGAACCGCCGCACACCGCAAGCCCGACGCCGCCCTTGGCCTTTTCCTCGTAGTAGCGGATATAACGGTCGCCGGGCAAGCCGCCCGGCTCCGCATAAACTTCCGCGTGCGCGGTGCTGACGATGCGGTTGCGCAAGGTCAGCTTGTTCAGCGTGAGCGGTTTGAAAAGGTTCGGGTAACGCATCGCGATCGACCTCGGAATGGATAGGCTAGTTGCGCTCTGCCGTGCTTGCGTGGATTGCGCGGGGTTGCGACAGCCGCCGCGTCAGGACGCGAGCGGCGACACTTCGAACACGCAATGCGCGTGGCCTTCCGCCGCGCAGCGCGCTTCTCTCGAATGCGACGGCGGCCCTTTGCGCGCGGCGTCCGGCGCGGTGTCGTTGACCCAGTCCATCGCGCCCGCGAACCAGCCGGCGAACATATAGCAGAGCTTGCCGACCTTGCCCGGCTGCGCGAGCACGAACGACGAATGATGCAGTTCGATGCGGGCGCGCGAATTCTGCGGATCCGCTTCGGTAATCGTGAAGATCCCCCAGCCGCGTTGCGACAGACGCTTCAGGTAGTGCTCGAAAACCGCCATGCCGCTGATGCCGTGCTGTTTGGCTTCCTTGTCGCACCAGAAATACGCGGACTTGTAGCCGGCCTTGTAGAGAATCTCCGCATACGCATCGAGGCCGAGCGCTTCTTCGACGGCGGTGTGATTGTTGGTGAAGAAATGGCGCGGCACGTAGAGCATCGGCAGCGCGTCGGTGGTCCAGACGCCGGTGTTCGCGTCGACGTCGATAGGCAGTTGGGGTTGCATGTGGGGACTCCGTTTTATGTGCTTGATCGGGTGGCTGAACGCTCAGACTTTCCAGACTTCGCCGAACACCCGCACCCAGTTTTCGCCCATGATCTTTTTGATGCGCGTTTCGCTCCAGCCGGCGCGCTGCATCGCGGCGGTCAGATTCGGAAACTCGCCGATCGTGCGGATGCCTTCGGGATTCACGACCTTGCCGAAGTTCGTCAGTTGGCGGTAACGGCCCTTGTCGTGCGTGATCCAGTCGAAGAACTCGGTGCTGTAGCCTTGTGTGAAGTCCGTGCCGATGCCCACCTGGTCTTCGCCGATCAGATTCACCACGTAGTCGATCGCCTCGATATAGTCGTCGACGGTGGCGTCGGGGCCGCGCTTGAGGAACGGCGCGAACATCGTCACGCCGACGAAACCGCCGGCGTCGGCAATCTCTTTCAATTGCTCGTCGCTCTTGTTGCGCGGATGCTCTTTCAGCCCCGACGGGCAGCAATGCGAATAGCACACCGGCTTGTTCGACGCGGCGATCGCTTCGGACGAGGTCTTGCCGCCCACATGCGACAGATCGACCATGATGCCGACGCGGTTCATCTCCTGGATCACTTCGCGGCCATAGCCGGACAGGCCGCCGTCGCGTTCGTAGCAGCCGGTGCCCACGAGGTTCTGCGTGTTGTAGCAAAGCTGCACCACGTTCACGCCGAGGTCCTTGAACGCCTCGATATAGCCGAGGTTGTCTTCGAACGCGTGCGCGTTCTGGAAGCCGAAGATGATGCCGGTTTTGTTTTCCTTCTTCGCGCGGAAGATGTCGTCGGTGGTGCGCACCAGCGTGAGAATCTCGCCGTACTCGCGAATCTGCTGCTTCATTTCGGCGATGTTGTCGACGGTCTTCTGGAAGCTCTCCCACACCGAGACCGTGCAGTTCACCGCGGTCACACCGCCCTTGCGCATGTCCTCGAACACGGAGCGCTCGAACTTCGAAATGTTCAGACCGTCGATGATGATGCTGTTGTCGTGCAAAGTGCTCATCGTTTGCTCCACGCGGACTCAGTAAATGGGGAAGCGCTCGCACAGCGCGAAAATCTCGCGGCGCACGCGTTGTTCGGTGGCGGCATCGCCTTGCGGGTGGTCGCGCAGCGCGTCGAGCACCTCGACGATCAGCCGCCCGATATCGCGGAACTCGCTCGCGCCGAAGCCGCGCGTCGTGCCCGCCGGCGTGCCGAGGCGGATGCCGGACGTGACCGTGGGCTTTTCGGTGTCGAACGGAATGCCGTTCTTGTTGCAGGTGATGCCCGCGCGTTCCAGCGCCTGCTCGACCTGATTGCCCTTCAGGCCCTTGGGCCGCAGATCGACCAGCAGCAGATGGTTGTCGGTGCCGCCCGTCACCAGGTCGACGCCCCCTGCCTTCAGCACATCACCGAGCGCCTGCGCATTGGCGAGCACGTTGTCGATGTAGGTCTTGAAGCCGGGTTGCAGCGCCTCGCCGAACGCCACCGCCTTGCCGGCGATCACGTGCATCAGCGGGCCGCCTTGCAGGCCGGGGAACACCGCCGAGTTGATCTTCTTCGCGATGTCTTCGTCATTCGTCAGCACAAAGCCGCCGCGCGGGCCGCGCAAGGTCTTGTGCGTGGTCGACGTGACCACGTGTGCGTACTCGACCGGATTCGCATGACGCCCCGCTGCGATCACACCGGCGATGTGCGCCATGTCCACCATCAGTTTCGCGCCCACGCTGTCGGCAATTGCACGCAGCCGTGCGAAATCCAGCGCGCGCGGATAAGCCGAGAAGCCGGCGATCAGCAGTGCGGGTCGGTGCTGTTGCGCGAGCGCCTCGATCTGCTCGTAGTCGATCAGCATCGATTCGCGCCTGACACCGTATTGCACCGCGTTGAACCACTTGCCCGACAACGCAGGCTTCGCACCGTGCGTGAGGTGGCCGCCCGCGTCGAGCGACATGCCGAGCACCGTGTCGCCCGGCTTGAGCAGCGCGAGCATCACCGCGCCGTTGGCCTGCGCGCCGGAGTGCGGCTGCACGTTGGCGAACTTGGCACTGAACAACTGCTTGATGCGATCGAGCGCCAGCGTCTCGATCACGTCCGCGTATTCGCAACCGCCGTAGTAACGTTTGCCCGGATACCCTTCCGCGTACTTGTTGGTCAGCACCGAGCCTTGCGCTTCGAGCACCGCGCGCGACACGATGTTTTCCGACGCGATCAGCTCGACTTGCGACTGCTGACGTTCCAGCTCTTTCAGAATGGCGCCTCGCACCGCCGTATCGCGCGCGGCCAGCGAGTCGTGGAAGAAAGGATTCGGGTTCGACATGGAAGGTCCGTGGGGTGGTTGACGAAAGTCCGGTTGCGGCGCCTGAAGCGTTGCTGCGCCGGTGTCTGCATTGCATCTATTCTTGACGCTCGCCCCGCGCGTCAATTTACGAATTCAGACGTGTTCTTTACCTTTTCCGCCATCCGCGTCCTTTTTCGACAAGTCGGCATGAACAAGCCGCGGCGCGACCGCTCGGCGACGAATAGCGCGACCCGATATAACGAATGAAATGCTCAATAAACGCCGGGTATTTGCTGCACTGCGACTGATCGCCGTGCGCTCTTCGAGTGCGCCGCACGCGTCCAGCGGCGCCGTTCTGGTGCTGGTTGTTTAGCTATCCAAGCTGTTTCTCCGCCAACCGAGGGTTTAGCCCGATGGCACGCTAGTTGCGCTACTGCTCAGAATTGAAGGAGTCGCCGCTCCCCACGGCGACGCGACATTACAGGTTCGAAGGAATCAATCCCCCCATGTCCACCGATCGCATTGCGTCGTTGTCGCACTTCGCCTTCATGCCGGTTCCCAACTTCACGATGATCGCGTTCACCAACGCGATCGAAGTGCTGCGCATGGCGAACTATCTGACGGGGCAAACCGTTTACCGCTGGTCGATCGTGAGCCCCGAAGGCGGTCCGGTCGCCGCGAGCAACGGCCTGTCGGTCGACACCGCTCCCGTCGAAGGCGTCGGCCTGCCAGACATCGTGTTCGTGGTCGGCGGCATCGACGTGCAGCACTCGACCACGCCTGCCCACCTGACGGCGCTGCGCCGTTTCGCGCGCATGGGCAGCATGCTCGGCAGCCTGTGCACCGGCACCTATGCGCTCGCACGCGCCGGCTTGCTGGCCGGTTACGCGTGCGCGATTCACTGGGAGAACATGTCGGCGCTGAAGGAAGAGTTTCCCGACACCCGCTTTCTGAAAGAGCTGTTCGTGGTCGACCGCGATCGCGTCACCTGCACCGGCGGCGTCGCGCCGCTCGACATGATGCTGAACCTGATCACGCCGCGCGTCGGCACGGCACGCGTCACGCAGATCGCCGAGCAGTTCATCGTCGAACATGTGCGCGACACCAGCGCGCAACAGAAAATGCCGCTCGTCGCGCGGCTCGGCTCGGCCAACAAGTCGCTGTTCGAAGTGATCTCGCTGATGGAGAACAACATCGAAGAGCCGCTGTCGCGCGAAGAACTCGCGCGGCTCGCAGGGATGTCGCAACGGCAATTGCAGCGGCTGTTCCGCGAACATCTGGGGATGACACCCACGCACTACTATCTGACGCTGCGTTTGCGGCGCGCGCGCGAACTGCTGCTGCAGACCGACATGTCGATCATGCACATCACGATGGCTTGCGGCTTCCAGTCCGCGTGCCATTTCTCGAAGAGCTATCGCGACGCTTTCGGCACGGCGCCCACGCGCGAGCGGCGCAAGCAGACGCCGTCGCTTGCGCCGGTACCGACTCTGGCGGCTTGAGGCGAGCGGTCCGGCTGGGCGTTTTTCTTCGCCATAAAAAATAAACGCGCTGAACGGATCTCCGCTCAGCGCGTGCGTGGCTATCGCCACGCGGTTGCGTGCATCAGGTCACGCTTCAGCCGGCCATCAAGCCGCCTTCAACAACCCGTGCGGGTCGATCACAAACTTCTTCGGCGCGCCGCCGTCGAATTGCCGGTAACCCTCGGGCGCGTCATCGAGCGACACCACGGTCACGTTGACGATGTCCGCAATCGGCAGGCGGTCCCACAAGATCGCCTGCATCAGATTGTGGTTGTACTTCATCACCGGCGTCTGCCCCGTATGGAACGAATGCGACTTGGCCCAGCCGAGTCCGAAGCGGATGCTCAGGCTGCCTTTGCGCGCGGCGGCATCGGCGGCGCCGGGGTCGTCGGTCACATACAGGCCCGGAATACCGATCGCGCCGGCCGCCCGGGTGATCTCCATCAGCGAATTGAGCACCGAGGCCGGCGCTTCTTCATGCGAGCCGCTGCTGCCGTGACCGTGCGCCTCGAAACCGACGCAGTCCACCGCGCAATCCACTTCGGGCTTGCCGAGGATCTGCTCGATCTGCTCGCCGAGCGTCGCGTCTTTCGACAGGTCGATGGTCTGGAAGCCCATCTTGCGCGCATGCGCGAGACGCGCCTCGTTCATGTCGCCGACAATCGTGCAGGCCGCGCCAAGCAAGCGCGCCGACGCAGCAGCCGCCATGCCGACCGGTCCCGCGCCCGCGATATAAACCGTCGCGCCCGGCTTCACGCCCGCCATCACCGCGCCGTGATAGCCGGTCGGCAGAATGTCGGACAGACACGTGAGATCGCAGATTTTCGACATCGCTTGCGCGCGGTCCGGAAACTTCAGCAGATTGAAGTCCGCGTACGGCACCATCACGTATTCGGCCTGGCCGCCTATCCAGCCGCCCATGTCCACATAGCCATACGCGCCGCCCGCGCGCGACGGGTTCACGTTCAGGCACACGCCGGTATGCTGCGCCTTGCAGGTCGGACAGCGTCCGCACGCGACGTTGAACGGCACCGAAACCAGATCACCGATCCTGAGCGTCTCGACGTCGCGCCCCACCTCGATCACCTCGCCGGTAATCTCGTGACCCAGCACGAGGCCGACTTCGGCGGTCGTGCGGCCGCGCACCATGTGCTGATCCGAGCCGCAGATATTCGTGCTCACCACCTTCAGGATTACGCCGTGGCCGATCGACCGGCCGCGTGGATCGACCATCTTCGGATAGTCGATCGACTGAACCTGCACCTTGCCCTGCCCTAGATACACGACGCCGCGATTGCTGCTCATTGTCTGTCTCCATGTCTTGTGAGCGGCGCGACCGACTGTACGGGGCACGCCGTTCAACGAGCGTAGCGCCCGCCGCCGCGAAGCACATGCAGCGAACGCGACATGAGTTTGGCTGAAACCGACAGGAGCGCTTTTGATCGAGCGACAGGTGCGCGCAAACCACCGCCGTGGCCTCGCCCCACTACACGCGCAAGCGCGCACGCGCAGCACCCGCCAGGCTCGCGAGCGTGTCCGCACTCAGCCGCGCGGCGATTTTCTCGACGTATTCGTGATGGCGCGCCTGCAACGGCGCGCCAAGCTGTTGCGCGAGCAGATAGCGGATCAGCGCGATGCGTCGATGCCGCAGCGCGATGCTCTGATCGAGCAGCGCGAGTGCGGCATCGGCATCGCCTTCGTGGCACGCGCGCTCGGTGAGGCGCGCGGTGGCGATGCGCGTCGACGGCATGGCGGTCAGTGGCTGCGAGAGTCGAGGGCGACGCGAGCGATGTGTGCGATCACCGCTCGCCACGCGTTACGACATCAGCGGCTCGGCCGCGTCGAGCAGGATGCGGACGAAGTAATCCGCGAAGCTGCGGCGCACGACGATCTCGAAGCTGTCCGCGCCGTTATGCAGCAAAGTCATCGACGCCTTGAAATAGTGGCTCTGCGCGCATTGCCCTTCGCCGAACAGTTTCGGATGCAGGTCGAGCGGACAACCGCGCGCCAGCACGTCGCGCGCGCGCGTGCCGCTGATTTCGAGCACCGTATAGCCGCTGCCGACATCCACCGCCGACGCGAACACGCCGCTCAACGCAGTACCGAGCTTCGCCTGCAACGGCGCGCTGCGAGCGGCGTCGTGCGCGGTGGCCGAGCGCACCAGCCACTCGTCCGGGCCGAGCCACACCATGTCGTAGCCGTTGCCGCACGCCACGGTGTTCGGCTTCTCCGGCGGCAGGCAGCCGATCACGTCCTGCACCGCCTGCATGAACGCCGCATCGCGCGTGTCTCCACGCAGGTTCACCAGTTCGAGAAACGGCCGCTCGCTCAGCCTGAACGCAGCGGACGTCACCGCCTGATGCCGTTTCAGCAATGCGTCCGCGCCCACCAGCGGCGACTCCTGCCACACACCCGTTTGTCCGCCGACGGTGCGATCCACGACCGACATCGTCCCGCCTGTTTCATTCCACATGTTGACGTGCTCCTTCGCTGTCGTAGAACACCGAACTGCTGACCTTGGCGGCGATCTGCCGACCGCTCGCAAGCGGGATCGTGACCGTTTCGCCGATCTTGTCGAGACCGCCCTTGACGACCGCCATCGCGATCGAGCGCTTCAGGATCGGGCTGTAGTAGCTCGACGTGACGTGGCCGAGCATCGGCGCGGTGTCGCCCTGGAACGGACCCGCGACGATCTGCGAGCCTTCGGGTATCACGAACGACGGATCGTCCGCGAGCAGCCCGACTAGTTGCTTGCGCCCCGCCTTCGCGGTGTCCGAGCGCGTCAGGGAACGCTTGCCGAGAAAATCCTTCGACTTCGCGACGAGGCCGCCCATGCCGAGGTCGTGCGGTGTCATCGAGCCGTCCGTATCCTGGCCGACGATGATGTAGCCCTTCTCCGCGCGCAGCACGTGCATCGTTTCGGTGCCGTACGGCGTGATGCCGAATTCCGCACCGGCCGCCATCAGCGCCTCCCACACCGCGCGCCCGACGTTTGCCGGCACGTTCACTTCATAAGCCAGTTCGCCCGAGAAGCTGATGCGCATCACGCGCGCCGCTGCGCCGGCCACCGTGCCTTCGCGATAGCTCATGAACGGAAACACGGCGTTCGCGAAGTCGATGTCGTGACAGACCTTCTGCAACACCTTGCGGCTGTTCGGCCCGACCACGGCGAACGTGGCCCAGTGATCCGTGACCGACGCGAGCCGCACGCGCATGTCGGGCCATTCCGTTTGCAGCCAGCGTTCGAGCCAGGTGAGCACGCGCGCCGCGCCGCCGGTGGTGGTCGTCATCATGTAGTGCTGGTCGGCCAGACGCACGGTCACGCCGTCGTCGAAGATCATGCCGTTTTCGTCGAGCATCAGGCCGTAGCGGCACTTGCCGACTTCCAGCTTGCCCCACGGATTCGTGTAGACCCAATTCAGCAGCTTCGCCGCGTCGGGCCCCTGAATGTCGATCTTGCCGAGCGTCGATGCGTCGAGTATGCCGACACTCGTGCGCACCGCGAGCGCTTCGCGCGCGACTGCCGCGTGCATGTCCTCGCCCGCTTTCGGGTAGTACCACGGACGCTTCCAGTTGCCGACATCCTCGAACGCCGCGCCGTTTTCCACGTGCCATTCGTGCACCGCCGTCTTGCGCACGGGGTCGAGAAACTCGCCCAGCTCGCGGCCCGCGAACGTGCCGAACGTGACCGGCGTGTAGTTCGGCCGGAAGGTCGTCGTGCCGGTCTCGGGGATCGTCTTGCCGAGCGCCTGCGCGAGAATCGCCATGCCGTTGATGTTGCCGAGCTTGCCCTGGTCGGTGCCGAAACCCATCGCCGTGTAGCGCTTCACGTGCTCGACGGATTCGAAGCCTTCGCGCGCGGCAAGGAAAATATCCGCCGCCGAGACGTCGTTCTGGAAGTCGACGAACTGCTTCGGCCCGCGCGTGGCCAGCTCGCGCCCGCCGACCAGCCACAGCGGCGCGAGCTTCGTCTCGGTCAGCTCGGCCACCTGCACCGCACTGGGCCGCGCGACGATGTGGCCGGCCGCGCGCGCCGCCTCGATGCCCGCATCGACAGCGAAGCGGATGCCCTGGCCCAGCGTGAAGTCGCCCGCGCACGCGCCGACGCTCGTCTCCGCCTGCATCGCCTTGCCGGGCACGAAGCAGGCCTTGTCGTCATGCCAATGCGCCTTGCCGCCCGATTGCGCGAAAAGATGCAGCACCGGGCTCCAGCCGCCCGACATCGCGAGCAGATCGCACGGCAACTCGCCCTGCCTGGCACCGAGCTGTCCGTTCGAATACGACGCCACCTCGACCGACGCGACGCGCAGCTTGCCGTGCGCCGCCGTGATGACCGCACCGCTCAGCACCTTGATGCCGTGGCGGCGGGCGAGCGCGGGCAGCGTGCCTTTCGATTCACCCGCACGCGGATCGATCACCGTCACCTGCGCGCCCGCTGCCTTCAGGTCGAGCGCGCATTGATAGCCGTCGTCGTTGTTGGTGAACACCACCGCGGTGCGGCCCGGCAGCACCGCGTAGCGATGCAGATAAGTCGACACCGCCGACGCCAGCATCACACCCGGCAGATCGTTGTTGCCGAACACGATCGGCCGTTCATGTGCGCCGGTCGCGAGAACCACGCGTTTGGCGCGGATCTTCCACAGCAGTTCGCGCGTACCCTTGCGCTGCGAGACCGGCAGATGATCGGTGAGCCGCTGCGTCACGGTGACGAGGTTGTGGTCCTGATAGCCGAAAGCGGTGCTGCGGCTCAGGATCTTCACGTCGGGCATGCGCCGCAATTCGGCTTCGATCTTCTGCACCCATTGCAGCGCGGGCTTGCCGTCGATCTCGGCGCGGCACGACAGCAGCGAGCCGCCGAGTTCCGGCTGATCGTCGACCAGCGTCACGCGCGCGCCGGACAACGCCGCAGCATGCGCGGCCGCGAGACCGGTGGGGCCGCCGCCGACCACCAGCACGTCGCAATGCGCAAAGCACTTGTCGTAGCGGTCGGCGTCGGGCTGTTCGGGCGACTTGCCGAGACCGGCCGCGTCGCGGATCGCTTCCTCGTACTTCGGCCAGAATTTGCGCGGCCACATGAAGGTCTTGTAGTAGAAGCCCGCCGGAATGAAGCGCGCGAACTTCTGGTTGATCGCCATGCGGTCTTTCTCGATGCTCGGCTTCGCGTTCACGCTCGCCGCTACGAGTCCCTGATACAGCTCCACTTCGGTCGCGCGCGCATTCGGTACGGTGTACGCGCCGGTTTCGAGCTGCACGACCGCATTCGGTTCTTCGACGCCCGCCGTCACGATGCCGCGCGGCCGGTGATACTTCCAGCTGCGCGCGACGAAATGCACGCCGTTCGCGAGCAGCGCGGAGGCCAGCGTGTCACCCTGATAGCCTTCGTATTTGACGCCGTTGAACGTGAAGCCCAGCGCGATCGCGCGGTTGATGCGCCCGCCGCTGGGCAGTCGGTCTTTCTGGCTCATGATGCGGTGCCCTCTTGTGCGTTGCTTCCTGCTTTGCCCTGGGTCTGGCTCTGCGTCTGGCTTTGTGACTGGCCTGGTGCGTTGGCGTCGCTGCCCATCGACAACAGCGGAAGCTCGAACGTCTCGTAGCCCTGGATCTCGTAGCTCACCGTGTCGCGCTGCGCCTTGAACCAGCGGCGGCAGCCCTGCGTGTGCATCCACTGCTCGTGATGTACGCCGCGCGGGTTCTTGCGCATGAACAGGTAGTCGCCCCATTCCTTGTCGGTGAGTTGGTCGGTATCGAGCGGGCGGGCGATACCCGCTTCGCCGCCGCAGGAAAATTCGGTTTCGGCGCGGGGTCCGCACCACGGGCATTCGATCAGCAGCATGTAGGTTCTCCTGTCGACCAGAGTTGGTGTTTCAACACTGACTCTGGTCCCATGTACAACATTAGTGCGCAACGGCAGCCGCGCCGTGCTCGTCGATCAGGTGGCCGGTATAGAAACGCTCCAGCGAGAACGGCGCGTTCAGCGGATGCGGCTCATCCCTCGCGATGGTGTGCGCATAGACCCAGCCCGAACCCGGCGTCGCCTTGAAGCCACCCGTGCCCCAGCCGCAATTGAAGTAGAGCCCCTTCACATCGGTCTTGCTGATGATCGGGCACGCATCCGGCGAGACATCGACGATGCCGCCCCACTGCCTGTTCATCCGCACCCGCGAGAACACCGGAAACATTTCGACGATCGCTTCGAGCGTGCCTTCGATGATGTGGAAACTGCCGCGCTGCCCGAAGCCCGTGTACTGATCGACGCCCGCGCCGATCACCAGATCGCCCTTGTCCGACTGGCTGATATACGCATGCACCGCGTTCGACATCACCACCGTATTGACGACCGGCTTGATCGGCTCGGACACGAGCGCCTGCAACGGATGGCTCTCCAGCGGCAGCCGCACGCCGGCCATGTCGGCAAGCGTCGAGGTGTTGCCCGCCGCGACCACCGCGACTTTCTTCGCCTTGATGAAACCCTTCGTGGTCTCCACGCCGACTACCTGACTGCCATTGCGGCGAATCCCGGTCACCTGGCAGTTCTGCACGATGTCGACACCCGCCTGGTCCGCGCCGCGCGCGAAACCCCAGGCCACCGCATCGTGCCGGGCCACGCCGCCGCGCCGCTGGATCGATGCGCCGAGCACCGGATAGCGGCTGTTCAGATTGATCGTCGGTTCGATCTCCTTGATCTGCGCGGGCGTGAGGAACTCCGCGTCCACGCCGTTCAGACGGTTCGCGTTCACGCGGCGCTCGGTGTCGCGCACATCCTGCAACGTGTGCGCGAGATTCATCACGCCGCGCTGGCTGAACATCACGTTGTAGTTCAGATCCTGCGAGAGCCCTTCCCACAGCTTCATCGCCTTTTCGTATAGCGCGGCTGATTCGTCCCACAGGTAGTTCGAGCGCACGATCGTCGTATTGCGCGCCGTGTTGCCGCCGCCGATCCAGCCCTTCTCCAGCACGGCGACATTGCGCACGCCATGCTCTTTCGCGAGGTAGTACGCGGTGGCGAGACCATGCCCGCCGCCGCCGACGATCACGACATCGTATTCACGTTTGGGCTCGGGGCTTTTCCACTGTCGCTCCCAGTTCTCGTGATACGACATCCCGTTGCGCAACAGGCTGAATATCGAATAGCGGCTCATCGTCGGTCCTTGTCTCAATGCGGTCTCTTTCAACACTCGATGACGTTCACGGCCAACCCGCCGCGCGACGTCTCCTTGTATTTCGTCTTCATGTCGGCGCCGGTTTCGCGCATCGTCTTGATCACGTTGTCGAGCGACACGTAGTGCTGGCCGTCGCCCTTCATCGCCATGCGCGCCGCGTTCAGCGCCTTGATCGCGCCCATCGCGTTGCGCTCGATGCACGGAATCTGCACGAGTCCGCCGACCGGATCGCAGGTCATGCCGAGGTTGTGCTCCATGCCGATTTCGGCGGCGTTCTCCACCTGGGCGGGCGTGCCGCCCATCACGGCGGCGAGCGCCGCGGCGGCCATCGAGCAGGCCACGCCCACCTCGCCCTGGCAGCCCACTTCGGCGCCGGAGATCGAAGCGGTTTCCTTGTAGATGACGCCGATCGCGGCGGCGGTCAGCAGAAAGTCGACGATGCCCGCGTCGCTCGACGCATGCATGAACTTCACGTAGTAATGCAGCACCGCCGGAATCACACCGGCTGCGCCGTTGGTCGGCGCGGTCACCACGCGGCCGCCGGCGGCGTTTTCTTCGTTCGCGGCCATCGCGTACAGGTTGACCCAGTCGAGCATCGACAACGGGTCGCGCAGCGACTCTTCCGAGCGCGTGCGCAGTTGCGCGCACAGATCGGCGGCGCGGCGCTTCACGTGCATCGGGCCGGGCAACTCGCCGTGCACCGTGCAGCCGCGCTCGACGCAGGCGGCCATCACGCGCCAGATTGCCAGCAGGGCTTCGCGCACTTCGGGCTCGGTGCGCGTCGCGCATTCGTTGCGCAGTGTCACCTGCGCGATCGACAGGCCGGTTTCGCGGCACACCCGCATCAGGTCGGCGCCGGTGCGAAACGGATACGGCACCTGCGCGCCGGCACGCAGGCCGTTCACGCGATCGCCTTCGCGGTTGACCACGAAGCCGCCGCCGATCGAGTAATACTCTTTCTCCACCAGCAACTGGCCGTGTTCGTCGAACGCCTGAAAGCGCATCCCGTTCGGATGCACGATGCCCGAGCCCGGCGCACCCGGCATCAGCTTGCGGAAGAAGCCAAGGTGCTCGCGCTCGTCGAAGCCGATCGCATGCTTGCCGAGCAACACCAGTTGCTTGGTCTCGCGGATCGAGCGCAAGCGCGGCTCGATCAGGTCCGGGTCGATCAGATCGGGCAGATTGCCTTCGAGTCCGAGCAAAATCGCCTTGTCGGTACCGTGCCCTTTGCCGGTCGCGCCGAGCGAGCCGAACAGATCGACCTTCACGCGCCGCACGAAGCCGAGCAGGTTCGCGTCTTCGATATGCGAGGCGAAGCGGCAGGCGGCGATCATCGGCCCGACCGTGTGCGAGCTGGAAGGACCGATGCCGATCTTGAACAGATCGAAGACGCTGACGTTCATGGGGTGCCTTGTGCGTAGGTGCATCAAGTGAATGTGTCGCTATTGCACCGCACGCCGCTTTGAATCGCTAGAATAAAAACGGCATGACAGTGGGATAGTGGCGTCAAGCGGGCCACCGGCCAAGCGTGGCGGCGCATTTGCGATGACTTCTGACGCATTGGCGACAGGCGTTGGTCTCGAGGCTCGCGATGCTGGCCTGGCAACGGCAGCGTTGGCGTCACTGAATGGACATGGCAAGCTGCCACGCGCCCGCTCTGCGTTCGAGCGCTGTCTCAACCCGCCGCCATGCCCGACTCCACCCTTTCCTTGCCGGTCGCCTGCATGAATTCCGCTGAACCGCTTCCCCCTCAATCCGTCGATGGCGCCGCGAAGCAACGCATCCGCTTCGGCATCATCCTGCTGCCGAACTTCACGCTGACGGCGTTTTCCGGCTTCGTCGACCTGTTGCGCCTGTCCGCCGACGAAGGCGACTTCAGCAAGCCGGTGCGCTGTTCGTGGAGCGTGCTAGGGGAAACCCTCGCACCGGTGCGCGCGAGTTGCGGCATCCAGATCACGCCGTGGGAGACGTTCGACAAAGCCGAGCCGTTCGACTACGTGGTGGTGGTCGGCGGCCTGCTGCATTCGGGGCCCGCCGCGAGCGACGCGACGCTCGCGTTCATCCGCCGCGCCGCCGCCACCGACGCGACCCTGGTCGGCATGTGCACCGGCGTGTTCTCGCTGATGCGCGCGGGCGTGCTCGACGGCCATCGCATCTGCGTGAGCTGGTTTCACTACTGGGACTTCATCGAGCGCTTTCCGTCGGTGAACGAGGAAGCGCTGGTCGCGGACCGGCTGTTCGTGATCGACCGGCGGCGCATCACGTGTTCCGGCGGACGGGCGTCGATCGACGTGGCGGCGGCGATCCTGCTGCGTCACTTCGAAACCGCCACCGTGCAGAAGGCGCTGCGCATCCTGCTGGTCGACGACATGCAGAAAGGCAATGCGCCGCAACCGCATCCGCCTGGCCTCGCGCCCGCCGCCCATCCGAAGGTCAAGCGCGCGATCCTGCTGATGGAGCAGCACGTGGGCCGCGCGCTACCGCTCGACGAACTGGCGCGCAAGCTCGACCTGTCGCCGCGCCAGCTCGAGCGTCTCTTCAAGGCGCAAACCGGCAAGGCGCCGCAGGCCTACGCGAAGCAGGTGCGCTTGCGCACCGCCGCGTGGCTGCTGACGAGTTCGGACAAGACGGTTGCGGACATCGCATCGAGTTGCGGCTTTTCCGACGCGTCGCATCTGGGCCGCGAATTCCGCAAGCAGTTCGGCTTGCCGCCCGTCATGTATCGAGAGCAGCGCGGCACGGCGGCACAGACGGACGACGGCTCGGGTTACGACGAAACTTTTCCGGGGCGCGCGCAGGCAATCTGAGGCGCTCGATCATTGCCTCGCCTCACGCCGACAAGCGCCGCTCCACACTCGGCGCATGCCCGAACTGCGCGCGATAAGCCTTGCTGAAATGACACGGCGAATGAAAGCCGCACACGGCCGTCACCCGCGCAATCGACGCATCCGTGTTGCGCAGCAACTCGCGCGCGCGCCGCAAACGCAGCGTCAGATAGTAGTGCGTGGGCGACACGCTCAGGAACATCTTGAACATGCGCTGCAAGTGACGTTGCGACAACTGCACGAGCCGCGCGAGTTCGTCGAGCGATAACGGCTCCTCGATGTTCGCTTCCATCAGCCGCACCACTTCGATCAACTCCGCGCGCGAGAAGCCGACCCGCGCGTCGACGGGAATGTGCTGATAGTCGGTCGAGCCGCGAATCCGCTCGACGACGAACTGCTCGGACACCTGCGCCGCCACCGCGGGCCCGAGCCGCTGGCCGACCAGGTTCAGCATCAGATCGAGCGGCGCGGTGCCGCCCGTGCAGGTCATCCGGTCACGGTCGATCACGAACAGTTCGTCGGCGAAACGCACGTGCGGATAGCGCTGATGCAACGGCGACATGTCCTCCCAATGCACGGTCGCGCGATAGCCGTCGAGCAGGCCCGCGGCCAGCAGCGCATACGGTCCCGTGCAGATGCCGCCAAGCGGGATGCCCTGCGCGGCCACCTCGCGCAACAACGCGATGATCGTCTCGTCGACGTGATCGCGCACGTGCCAGCCGGCGCAGACGAACAGCACATCCGGCATGCCGGCTTCGGCGAGCGTCGTGGTCGGCTTCACGGTGATGCCGTTGCTCGCGCGCGCCGGCTCGCCGTCCGGCGTGATGACCGACCAGCTGTAGTGCTGCGCGCGGCCCACGTAGTTGGCCATGCGCAGCACCTCGACCGCGCTGGTGAACGCGATCATCGAAAAGTTCGGCAACGTCAGAAAGCCGAAGTGCGCGGGCCCGGACAACGGTGCATCGGTCTGGGGCCCGGCTGGTGTGAGCGCGTCGCGCTTCATTGGCGGCTCAGCCGTGCTGCGGGGCCGGCGCGCGGCGCACCTTCATCACGCTGCGCAGGCCCGACAGCAGCGGCGCGCGCGCCATCCCCGGCGCGCGGCCGAAGCTCTCCGTGATGCGGTCGAGAATGATCGCGAGCATCACCACCGAGAGGCCGCTTTCGAAGCCGAGCCCGATATCGAGCCGCTGAATGCTCGCCAGCACGTCGTTGCCCAGACCGCCCGCGCCGACCATCGACGCGATGATCACCATCGACAGCGCCATCATGATGGTCTGGTTCACGCCGGTCATGATCGACGGCAGCGCGTTCGGAAACTGCACCTTGTAGAGCAGCTGCCACGGCGTGCAGCCGAACGCCTGGCCCGCCTCGACGATCTCGCGGTTCACGTGCTTGATGCCGAGCGAGGTGAGGCGCACGGCAGGCGGCATCGCGAAGATCACCGTCGACAGGATGCCCGGCACGCGGCCGAGGCCGAACAGCATCGCGGCCGGAATCAGGTAGACGAAAGCCGGCATGGTCTGCATCAGGTCGAGCACCGGGCGCACGATCATCTCGACGGCGCGGCTCTTCGCAGTCCAGATGCCGAGCGGGATGCCGAGCAGCAGGCTGATCAGCGTCGACGAGAGCGTGAGGCCGAGCGTGATCACCATCTGATCCCAGAAGCCGGTGCCGTAGATCAGCAGCAGCGCCAGCAGCGTGAACAGCGCGAAGCGCCAGCCCACCCGCCACAGGCCGATGCCGACAAAGAACGCCATCAGCGCCCACATCGGCACAGCTTGCAGACCGTGCTCGACCATCGCCGCGAAACTCTCGATGACCTTGCCGATGGAATCGAACGCCTTGGCGTCGTGGTTGAGCAGATAGTGAACGCCGTGATCGACCCAGGCGCCAAGTGGAATGACTTCAGACATGGGAACCTCGATGGCGCGTGAGAACATGCAGCACGTTCGTCTTGTTGACCGACCCGCAGTAGGAACCGTCCGCTTCGACGACAGGCAGCGGCGCGCGGCTCGCCACCACGCGTTCCACCACGTCGTCGAGCGGCGTGCTGCGGCGGATGCATTCGATCTGGTTGAGCTGCGGCGACGCGCTGCCCAGCGCATCGCGGCATACGAAGCCGCGAATCCTGCGCTCGCTGTCCAGCACGAACGCATAGTCGGCGCTGCCGTTGAGGGTCGCCGCGACGCTCGATGCGTCGAGCCGCGACGAGTGCTGCATCAGCGGCACGGCGTCGGTCTGCATCAGATCGCCGGCGGTCAGATAGCGGCTGGTGTCGATGCCTTCGAAGAACGCGCGCACGTAATCGTCGGCGGGATTCGTGATGATTTCCTGCGGCGTGCCGATCTGCACCACCCGGCCGCCTTCCATGATCGCGATGCGCGTGCCGATGCGCATCGCCTCCTCCAGATCGTGCGACACGAACAGGATGGTGCGTTGCTGCTCGCGTTGCAGATCGAGCAGCACGTTCTGCATTTCCTTGCGCTTGAGCGGATCGAGCGCGGAGAACGCCTCGTCCATGATCATCAGCGACGGGTTGACCGCGAGCGCCCGCGCGAGGCCCACGCGCTGCTGCATGCCGCCCGACAGCTGCGCGGGCAGCTTCTCGGCGAACGGTGCGAGGCCGACCTGTTCGAGCACGGCGAGCGCGCGCTTTTCGCGCTCCTTGCGGCCGACGCCCGCCACTTCGAGCCCGAAGGCCGCGTTCGACAGCACGGTGCGCTGCGGCATCAGCGCGAAAGACTGGAACACCATGCTCATGTCCTTGCGGCGCAGTGCGGTCAATTCCGAGCGCGGCACGCTCGCCACATCGCGGCCGTCGATCAGCACCTTGCCGGCGGTCGGCTCGACGAGCCGATTGATCAGGCGAATCAGCGTCGACTTGCCGGAGCCGGACAGGCCCATCAGCACGAAGATCTCGCCCTCCTTCACTTCGAACGACACGTTGTGCACGCCGACGATCTGACCGGTGCGCGCGAACACGTCCTCTTTCGTCGCACCGGCTGCCAGCATGGCGAGCGCCTGTTGCGGGCTGGCGCCGAACACCTTGCATAGCCCTTCGACTACGACCTTGGGGGAATCCATCGAATGCTCTCCTTTGTCGACCAGAGTTGGCGCTTCAGCGCCTACTCCGGTCCCATGCAAGATATTTGCTGGGGGGCGGACATGCGTCCGCGCTGTGCCTACATAGTTGCCAGAAAAAAGTGCGGGTTGCCGACTATTTGCGACAACCACATGAGGAAATACGACACCTGGGCGGCGCGCAGACCGTCGGCGCACGGCGAGGGCGTTGTGGGACAAGGGTTTGGCGGGCGCCGGCGAGGCCGGCCGCGGATGTCGCGTTAGAGCAAGTGGCGCTCGCGCGGAGCAGAAAACGGCGGGAGCCGACAGGCGGGACCTAAAAGCCAGGCCGTATAACCGCAGCAGTGACAAACGAAGACGCATGTCGACGCGTTCGTCGACATGCAGTTCGAGACGCCCGGCGTGCGCTGCGCCGGATCACCGCGCGCCGGGCGTCCGCGCTCAACGGTTATTGGCTTGCGGCTGCGCCGACCCCAGCCTTCTTTTCCGCCTGCTGCAGCTTGGCCGGATAAGTCGGATCATTCTGGGCCGGCTGATAGCCTGCGTCCTCGAGCTTCTTCAGCTCCGCGGTATTCTTCGCGCGGGCCTGCTTGTGGGCCGCCTTGCGCTCTGCTTTGGTCGTTTTCGCGGTGTTCGTCGTCTTGCCCGCAGGGGAAGCCGAGACGTCGCTTGCGTCTTGCGCGGCGGCGAGCGGAATGCTGCCGGCCACCAGCGCGCCGACCGAAACCCCGAGCATGATTCGTTTAATGGCAGAGCTCTTCATATCTGATATCCCTTGTGAAAAGTTGACAATGCAGTGAAGCCTGACTGCGAATCTTCGTTCGCCACGACGAGCCGCGGCGCGATCGTGACACCGGCTCGTCGGCAAGAGCTTACAGCCAAATCGGACGAGCGCAACTGAATGCGTTGAGCGTTCTGTTTGATTGGATATAGCGCCGCGAGAGTGGCGGCAGACTGCAAGCTGCAACGCGCAAGTCGCGGGGCCGGCCTTGTTATTCGGCGCGCAAGGCCTACCCGGCGCGAGTTCTGCAATGCAGAACTTATCAAAGACCCAACGACCCCTTTGTCAAACGCGATCTTCCAAACTATTCCATTGATTACAAGCGCTTATCCAAATAATTAAGCCCCAAGGTGTTTGCCAGGTGTTTTCCCTATTCTGAACTGCATTGCAGTCCGAATCGTGATTTACCCCCGTTGACACAGTACGAACGGTCGTGCCAAATTGCGCCTGCATCCGGTGCGCGAACCAGCAGGCAACGAGCGCGGCGGCACTGGAGCGCCGCTTGAGGGAGACAGGAGCGCGCGGCGCATTCAACTGACATACAAACCAGCATCGCCGATATTTCGCAGCCCTTATCAGATTGCGACGGCGCGCTGTTGTCCATTGAAACCGCAGCGCGCAACAGATTGCCAAGTCGAATCCAAAAACAGGGAGACACGCAGCATGCCGGCAAGTCATCGCAATCGGATTGGAGCCATTCTCGGATTGATGGGTGCATGCGCGCTGGGGGCGACCCACAGCGCGCACGCGCAAAGCAGCGTCACGCTATACGGTATCGTCGACGCATCGCTGCTCTACACCAATAAAACGCTGAACACCACGACCGGCCAGAGCACCGGCCATCAATACTCGTTCACCGACAGCGGCATGTCCGGCTCGCGCTTCGGCATGCGCGGCGCCGAAGATCTCGGCGGCGGCATGCGCGCGATCTTCCAGCTCGAAAGCGGCTTCAGCGTCGCGAACGGCGCGCTCGGCAATTCGAACGGCAATCTGTTCGGCCGCCTCGCCAACGTCGGGGTGGAAAGCCGCTTCGGCACGGTCAAGGCCGGTTTGCAGTACTCGCCGTTCTTCCTCGCGGTGTACGACGTCGACCCGCGCGACATGTCGTACTTCGGCAGCGGACTTGTCACCTATCTGAACAACGTTTTTGTGACCGGCCTCTTCAACCCCAACGGCATTTCGTACACCTCACCGGAAATTGCCGGGCTGCAAGCCAGCGCGCTGCTAGCGCTGGGCGGCGCCGCGGGCGACTTCCAGGCCGGCCGCCAGTACTCGGCGAGCCTGCGCTACCACCTCGGTCCGTTGACCGTCGATGCCGCACTCTATAGCGGCAACGCGGGCGGCAGCGCCGCGTCGATCCCGGTGCCGAGCGTGGTCGAATTCAACGGCCGCGCGCTCGGCGCGAGCTACTCGTTCAGCGACCTGACGGTGAAAGCGTCGTATGTGCAATACAAGGTCGCGGGCTCGTTCAACAGCCGCGTGTTTTCGGGTGGCGCGAGCTATCGGATCACACCGGCGCTGAACGTCGACGCGGGCGTGTGGGTCACGCGCGACGGGAACGACTCGTCGAACAATTCGGTGCTGGCGTCGACCGGGGTGACGTATGCGCTGTCGAAGGCCACCATCACGTATGCGCAGGTCGGTTTCGTGACCAATCACGGCGCGATGCACAACGGACTCTCGGTCAACAACGCGCTGAATCTGCCGACCGGCACGACGGCTGGCGCGAACGTCGGCATCCGCCACACGTTCTAGTTGCGGGCGAGCATGAGACAGGTGGTGGGCCGCCGCACGCATCGCGTGATGCGTGCGGCGGCCTGCAGCCTGGTGATGCGTGCATCGCCAGGCTGCGAAGCGTGAGCCGGCGAGCCCGTTGAGCTTCTGCATGGCAGAACCGTGACATGCGTTCAAAGAAATTGGCTAGCATGCTTTCACCATTGCCCATGCTCGTCGCGCAGCCCTTTTGCAAAACGTCGATACGCGCCGAATGCAAGTCCCTGCGCGCCTCTTCAAGCATCGAGGCAACTCGCATCAAAACCGCTAACGCACGTCATCCGCTGTGTCAGTGACTTCCCTAATAATCTGCAATGCAGAACAAGCGAATGCAAAACCCTATTGACGAAAAGTGAACGCCCGTGCCAAATTTATCCCGCACCACCGCACATCGCGTTTAAAAGTCTGCGCCCCCTCAGGGCGTGTTTTCAACCGTCGGCAGCCGTCGTCTGGTTCGAACAGCGGCTGTTGTCCCGTCCGCAAATCAGGCGCGCCGCGCCCCCAGAAGCCGGGGCCGTGCTCACGCCGTGTGCCTCGCTGGAGGGTGTCAAAGCGTGGATATGTTTCTGCAGCAGGTCCTCAACGGGTTGACGCTCGGTGGCATCTACAGCCTCGTCGCGCTCGGCCTCACGCTGGTCTACGGCATTCTCGCGGTGCCGAACTTTGCGCACGGCGCGTTCTACATGGTCGGCGCATTCGTGTCGTTCTACCTGATGAACCGGCTCGGCCTCAACTACTGGCTGGCGATGATCGGCTCCGGACTCGCGGTCGCGCTGCTCGCCATCCTCGCCGAGCGGCTGGTGTTCCATCCGTTGCGCAAGTCTTCCGAACTGCATCCGATGATCGCCGCGATCGGTCTGCTGCTGTTTCTCGAAGCCGGCGCGCAAGCGCTCTGGGGTGCCGACTTTCACCGCATGCCTACGCCTTATACGGGCATCGTCGAACTGGGGAACGTGAGCGCGCCGTTGCAGCGGCTCTTGATCATCGGCGCGGCGTTCGCGCTGGTCGTACTGTTGCAACTGTTCCTCAAGTTCACGGTGATCGGCGCGAGCATCGTGGCGATGGCCCAAGACCGCGAAGGCGCGTCGCTGATGGGCATCGACGCGAACCGGGTGACCATGCTCACCTTCGGCATCTCGGGCCTGCTCGCGGCGGTGGCCGCCACGCTCTACGCGCCGATCAACCTGGTCTATCCGGCCATGGGCCAACTGGTGATCCTGAAGGCCTTCGTCATCATCATTCTCGGCGGCATGGGCAGCGTGCCGGGCGCGATCGTCGGCGGGCTGATCATCGGCATGGCGGAGAGCTTCGGCGCGTTCTATATCTCGACCGACTACAAGGACATCATCGCGTTCGTGCTGCTGGTGGTGATTCTGTCGGTTCGTCCTCAGGGGCTCTTCACCAGGGAACTGCGCGCATCATGAAATTACTCGAGGGCAAACCGGGGTGGACGCTGCTGTTCGTGCTCGGGCTGGTGTTTCCGTTCGTCGCCACCAACGACTACATGCTCACCATGATGTCCACCGCGTACATCTTCGCGCTGGCGACCGTCGGACTGAATCTGATCACCGGCTATACCGGGCAGTTCAATCTCGCGCACGGCAGCTTCATGGCGGTGGGCGCATACACGGTCGGCATTCTGACCGTCGATCATCAGGTGCCGTTCTGGCTCGCGTTCATTGCGTCGGGCGTGGTGGTCGCGGTGCTCGGTGCGCTGGTCGGCCTCGTGTCGCTGCGGCTGCGCGGTCACTATTTTTCGATCTTCACGCTGTGCGTGGGCTACATCATGTTTCTCGTGATCGAGAAGTGGGACGGCCTCACGCATGGCGTGGCGGACATCATCGGCATTCCGGCGCCATCGGGTTTCGGGCTCGTGTCGTTCGAGAATCCGCGCGCGCTCTATTACCTGGTGTTCGCGTTCCTCGTGCTCGGCGTGTGGCTGATGCATCGCATCGTCGACTCGCTGCTCGGCCGCACCTTCATGGCGATCCGCAATAGCGACGGACTCGCGCAATCGCTCGGCATCAACCTGATGCGCAACAAGGTGCTGGCCTTCGTGCTGTCGGTCGTCTATGCAGGGCTCGCGGGCGGGCTGTATGCGGGAGCCGTGCGCTTTCTCGGCCCGGATCTGGCAGGCGTCGAACACACGTTCGACATGACCATGTACATGCTGGTGGGCGGCATCGGCACGCTCGCCGGTCCGTTGCTCGGCGCGTTGATCATCCCGTGGCTCACGCAGTATCTGCAGTTTTTGCAGGAGTACCGCTTCGTGGTGTTCGGGCCGATCCTCATCGTGCTGGTGATCTTCTTGCCCAACGGGATCGTCGGCCTGTATCAGGCGCGCAAGGTCCGGCGCGCGCATCGTGCGGCGCCCGCGGGCGGCATGGCCGCGCGCCGGCCGCAACCCACCGGAGGCGACGGTCATGCTTGAAATCGATTCGCTCAGCAAACGCTTCGGCGGCCTCGTCGCGGTCGACGACGTCAGCACGCACATCGAAGCCGGCAAGATCAACGCGATCATCGGACCGAACGGCGCGGGCAAGACCACCTTCTTCAATCTGATCAGCGGCACGCATCTGCCGACCTCGGGCCGCATCCGCTTCAAAGGCCAGGATGTGACGAAGCTCGGCGCCGACCAGATGGCGCGTCTCGGCGTCGCGCGTACGTTCCAGTCCACCGCGCTGTTCGACCGGGCCAGCGTGCTGGACAATTTGATCGTCGGCCATCGTCTGCGCACGCGCTCGGGGCTGTGGGACGTGCTCACGCATTCGCAGCGTCTGAAGCACGAGGAACGTGTGTGCCGCGACAAGGCGCGCGAGGCGCTCGACTTCGTCGGCCTGTCCGCAATCGCTACAAGGATGGCCGGCGACATCTCGCAGGAAGAGCGCAAACGCGCGGCTGTCGCGCTCGCGCTCGCCACCGGGCCGAGCCTGATGCTGCTGGATGAGCCGGCCGGCGGCGTGAATCCCGAAGAGACCGAAGGCCTCGCCGAGCTGATCCGCAAGCTCGTGAAACACGGCGTGACCGTGTGCCTCGTCGAACACAAGATGAACATGATCATGAAGCTGGCGGACCGCATCATGGTGCTGAACTACGGCAAGAAAATCGCCGAGGGCGCGCCCGCCGAGATTCGCGCGAACCCGGCCGTGATCGACGCTTACCTGGGGAGCGAGCATGCTGAAGTTTGACAACGTGTCGCTCGACTACGGCAGTTTTCGTGCGCTGGACGGCATCGATCTGCACGCCGCCGACGGCGAGCTGGTCGTGCTGCTCGGCGCCAACGGCGCGGGCAAAAGCTCGATCTTTCTGGCGACGAGCGGCTTGCGCCGCACGGCGGGCGGCAGCCTGCGCTTCGGCAATCGCGAACTGCTCGGCATGACGCCCGCACAGATCGTCCGTAACGGCGTGATTCAGTGCCCCGAGGGACGCAAGCTCTTCCCCGGCATGTCGGTGCTGAAGAACCTCACGCTCGGCGCTTACGTGCATCGCGGCGACAAGGCCGGCAATCAGCGCAATCTCGACCAGGTGTTCGCGCTGTTCCCGCTGCTCGCCGAGCGCAAGGACCATGCGGCCGGGTCGCTGTCCGGCGGCCAGCAGCAGATGGTCGCGATCGGCCGCGCGATGATGGCGCGGCCCAAGGTGCTGCTGCTCGACGAGCCGTCGCTCGGACTCGCGCCGCTGGTGGTCAAGCAGGTGTTCGACGTGATCCAGCAGATCAACCGCGCGGGCACGACCGTGCTGCTCGCCGAACAGAACGCGTTCGCGGCGCTGAAGATCGCGCACCGCGCGTATGTGATCGAGAACGGCCGCATCGTGCTCGAAGGCGATCAGGCGAGCCTGATGAACAACGAAGCGATCCGGCGCGCGTACGTCGGCGGCTGACGCATTCGAGGCATTCGACGTATTGCCGCGCGCGGTGAGCGTGGCGCATTCCAGCATTCGAACCTTCCCAAGGAGACACCTATGACGATCAAACGCTTGCGCGCTCGCGCCGGACTGGTTGCGGCCGTCGCTACGACCGCGCTGATGAGTGCGGGCGCCGCGATGGCGCAGCAGGTGGTGCACATCGGCTTCTCGGGCCCGTTGAGCGGAGGCGCCGCGAAGTACGGCCAGGAAGTGCTCGACGGCATGCAGATGGCCGCAGCCGATGTCAATCAGGCGGGCATCGAGGTGGCCGGCAAGAAGGTCAAGTTCGAGATCGTGCCGCTCGACGACAAGTACAACCCCAGCGAAACCGCGATCAACGCGCGGCGTCTCGCGCAGGAACAGCAGGCCGCAGTGGTGCTCGTGCCGCATTCGGGCGGCGGCTTCGCGGTGCAGACCAGCAACGAGCAGCAGAAGCTGTTGTTGCTGTCGTACACCAGCGTCCCGCAGATCAGCGAACGCGGTAACAAGCTGACCGTGCGCATTCCGCCTGCGTTCACGTCGTATCTGAACTCGTTCATCAAGTATGAGATGGCGACCTACGGCAAGAAGGTCGCGCTGGCCGCCACCGACACCGACTACGGCAAGGTTTGGGTCGCCGCGTTCAAGCCTGCATGGGAGGCTGCCGGCGGCACGATCGTCGCGGACAACGCGATGTCGTATAACCGCGCAACCGATTTCTACAGCGGCGTGAGCCGCGTGCTCGCGGCCAAACCGGACGTGCTGTTCATCGGCGGACCGTCCGAGCCGACCGGTCTGGTCGCGCAGCAGGCACGCGAACTGGGCTTCAAGGGCGGCTTCATCGTGATGGATCAGGCCAAGCTCGATGAGGTGGCCAAGGTGACGAGCGGCTACGCGCCGCTGAACGGCGCGATCGGGGTGCTGCCGCTCGCCGACGATCAGACGCCGAACGCGAAGGCCTTCGTCGAACGGTTCCGCAAGACTCACGGTGGGCGCGATCCGAGCCAGGAAGTGGCGCTGAACTACACCGCCGTCTACGCGACCGCGCTCGCGATGAAACTGGCCAGCAGCGTCAATGACGCGACCGCGATCCGCAATCAGTTCGACA
Organism: Paraburkholderia panacisoli; assembly: GCF_008369935.1. Lineage (GTDB taxonomy): Bacteria > Pseudomonadota > Gammaproteobacteria > Burkholderiales > Burkholderiaceae > Paraburkholderia > Paraburkholderia panacisoli. The sequence goes on from NZ_VTUZ01000015.1 coordinate 107,970, forward strand.
AGGCCGTGAAGGCGCTGCCGCCGCAGAACAATCCGCAAAGCGTGACGGGTGTCGATGACCACGGGGGTTTCGTGATCGACAATCCGCTTGCGGCGGTGATTCAGGGTGGGCAGTTGAAGCAGGCGGCGTTAAGTTCGTTGACTGCGGCGAAGTGAGGTTTTGGGTGGGATGTGAGACAGGCGCCGTGGTGGTCACGGCGCCGTTTTTATTGAAGGCCCCTCACCCCCTCAACGCCTCGACAATCTGCTCACGCACTTGCGGCCGCTCAGCAAACGGATCACTCGGATTGCGTGCCGTCACGACATCTTCCGCACGCGTCTTCACCGCACCCAGCGCGTGCGGATGCGAGAAGATATAAAACTGCTCCGCGCGAATCGCGTCGAACACCATTGCCGCGACTTCCTCGGCGCTGATCTTCCCCGAACTCACCGCCTTCTCGCTGAGGGCGCGCGATACGCGTTGCGACAAGGTCGGCGGCGTGTCGTTGGCGAGTTCCGACGGGCGGTTGCGATGCGCGTGGGCAATCCCGGTCGGCACGAAGTACGGACACAGAACCGAGCACGCCACCTGCTGCGTGACCAGCGAAAGATCCTGATACAGCGATTCCGTCAGCGACACCACCGCGTGCTTCGACACGTTGTACGGTCCCATCATCGGCGGATTGAGCAGACCCGCCATCGACGCCGTATTGACGATATGCCCGCGATACCCGCCATCGCGTTTCGCGGCCTCCAGCATCAACGGCGTGAACGCGCGCACGCCGTGAATCACGCCCCACAGATTGACGCCCAGCAGCCATTGCCAGTCGTGCTCGGAATTCTCCCATACGAGGCCGCCGCTGCCGCCCACGCCCGCGTTGTTGAACACCAGATGCATGCTGCCGAACGCGTCGAGCGTGGCGCGCGCCAGTGCGTCGACCTCGTCGCCCTTCGCGACGTCCACGCGGCGCGCGATCGCCTGGCCGCCGGCCGCCTCGACCTCGGCGAAGGTTTGGTCGAGCGCGTCCTGCTGCACGTCGGCCAGCACGAGCCGCATGCCGAGCTTCGTGCCGAGCCTCGCGAACTCGCGCCCGAAGCCGGAGCCCGCGCCGGTGATCACCGCGACCTTGCCTGCAAAATTGTCCATGCGTTGTCCCTATGCTTAGGTTGGTGTCGGTTTTTCTTGCGATTGCGCGCTAGTGATTTGCACCAGCGCGCCTGGTGCGACAAGTACGGCTAGCGCGCGGCGGGATAGAACCGCTCGCGCAATTCCCGCTTCAACACCTTGCCGATCGGACTGCGCGGCAAACCGTCGACAAAGCTCAGCGCGCAGAGGCGCTGCATCTTGCCGAGCCGCGCGTTGACCCAGGCGAGCAGCGTTGGCTCGTCGATCCGCGCGTGCGGACGGCGCACCACGAAGGCAACCGGCGTCTCGCCCCATTGTTCCGATGGCGCGCCGATCACCGCCACATCCGCGACGTCCGGATGCTGGCGCAATTCCGCTTCGAGATCGCTCGGATACACGTTGAAGCCCCCCGAGATGATCATGTCCTTCTTGCGGTCGAGCAGCGTCAAAAAGCCGTCCTCGTCGAAGCGGCCCATGTCGCCCGTGCGAATGAAGCGCTTGCCGCCCGGGTCGTACCACTCCGCTTCCGCCGTCTTGTCGGGCTGCCGGTAGTAGCCGGTCATCATCGCCGGCGAGTGGCCGACGACCTCGCCCACCTCGCCGGGCCGCACCTCGTTGCCGAGTTCGTCGATCAGGCGGATGTCGTGCCCTTCCATCGGCCGGCCGACCGTATGCAGCTTGGCCGGCCATTCGTCGGCCTCCAACTGGCACGAGCCGCCGCCTTCGGTCATCCCGTAGTACTCGGTGAGCCTGCCGGGCCAGCGGCGCACCACCTCCGCCTTGATGCTGGCCGCAAACGGCGCGCTGGTGCAGAACTTCGCCTGGAAACTGGACAGGTCGTAGCGGTCGAAATCCGGATGCGCCATCAGCCGCTGATACTGGATCGGCACGAGCATCGTGTGCGTGACGCGGTGCTGCTGCGCCAGTTCCAGATAGCGCGTGGTCTCGAACTTCGGCATCAGCACGACGGTGCCGCCGAAGGTCAGCGTCGGCATGAAGCTCACGAGCGTGGTGTTCGAATACAGCGGTGTGGAGATCAGCGTCGTCGCATCGGGTCCGTAGCCGCGCTGGATACTGCGCACCGCGTAGGCCCAGCGCATGCCGTGCGATTGCACGATGCCCTTCGGCGTTCCAGTGGTCCCGGACGAATAGATGATGTTGAACGGCCACGCCGGATCGATCGTCACCGCAGCGGGCGTTGCGCCATCGGGTGCAAGCCATGGGTCGAGCGCCAGGCTGCCAGGGTGGCCGTCGAGCGCGACCCGCACCGCGCCGATTTCAACGGCGACCGGTTCGAGCAGACGCTTGACCTCGGCGTCGATGAACAGTAGCCGCGCGCCCGAGTTGCCGATCATGCTGACCAGACTCGCCGCGCTCGACGAAGGTGCAAGTGGCGCGACTGCCGCCCCCGCGCGCAAGCCGCCGAGAAACGCCACCACGTAGTTCACCGAAGCGGCCGCGCACAACGCGATCGCGTCGCGCGGCTGGATGCCATCGCGCTGCAACGCCGCTGCGAAGCGGTCGACGCGCGCATCGAGCGCCGCGTAGGTGACCACTTCGCCGCCGCAGATCAACGCCGGATGCTCGCCGCGCTCTTTGGCGAAGCGGCGCAGCATGTCGGTGATGCAGACGAACGGTTCGTCGAGCAAGGTATCGAGCCATGTCATCGCGCCGCGCCTCCGCCGCCGTTGCCGCTACCGTTGCCCGCGTCGCCTTGATTGCCGCGACTAGCAGCTGCCGTGCGCGCCGCATCCTCTTCCTGCAATTTGCGCCACAGAATCTTGCCGCTGCCCGACTTCGGCAGCGACGCGACGAACTCGACGATGCGCGGCGCTTTGTACGCGGCCATTTGCTCACGCGCCCAGTCGATGATTTCCTGCGCGCTGATGGTCCCCGCATGCGCGGCGTCGGGCACCACCAGCGCCTTGACGGTCTCGCCGCGCTTCTCGTCCTTCACGCCGATCACGCACACTTCGTGAATCGCCGGGTGCCGGTACATCAGCGCCTCGACCTCGGCCGGCCAGACCTTGTAGCCGGAAGCGTTGATCATCCGTTTGAGGCGGTCGGTCATGAAGAAATAACCGTCCTCGTCGATATGCCCGAGGTCGCCGGTACGCAGAAAGCGTTTGCCGTCGAGTTCGATGAACGCTTCTTCGGTTGCCTTCGGATTGCGCCAGTAGCCTTGCATCACCTGCGGCGCGTTGACGACGATCTCGCCCGTTTCGCCTTGCGGCAGTTCCTGCAACGTGATCGGATCGATCACGCGCGAGTCCACGTCGAACACGGGAATGCCCAGACACTGCGGTTTCGGACGATGCGGCGGATTGATGTGCGTGCCGGCGATCGTCTCCGACATGCCATAGCCCTCGACATAATCGAGCCCGGTCAGCGCCTTGAGCTTTCTGGCGATCGCGTCCGGCATCGCCGCGCCGCCGCCGCGCGTACCGGACAGACTCGACAGATCGTATTCGGCGAGGCGCGGATTCGACAGAAAATCGACCATCATCGTCGAGATCGACTGCCATGCGGTGACGCGATATTTCTGCATGCATAGCGCGGCCGCGTCGCGATCCCAGCGCGGCAGCACGACGATCGTCGCGCCGGAAAAGACCGCGCTGTTCATGCCGCCCTGCATGCCGGTGACGTGAAAAAATGGCAGCACGGAAAGATGGACGCCGTCCGACTGCGATCCGAACCATACGCAGCCGCCGAGCAGCGTGCTCATCACGCTGCGATGCGTGTGCATGCAGCCCTTCGGCTTGCCGGTGGTGCCGGACGTGTAGGGCATCACGCACAGATCGTCGGCGCCGGTGGTCAGCGGGCCGGGCGCGATGCGACGCTCCAGCACGGCTTGCCAGGACGTGACGCCGTCGACGTCGAAGGTCTTGCGCGGCGCGGCGACGAACTCGGGCACGGCAAACGGCGACGGCCGCTTCAGATAATCGCTATACGTCGCGACAATCACGTGTTCGAGTCCCTGCCCTGGCCCGTTGCCGATCAGCGGCTCGACGTTCGCGAACAGGCACTGCGGCGCGATGATCGTGGTCGCGCCGCTGTCCTCGACGTAGTGCGCCAGCTCGGCGCCCATGTTCATCGGATTGACCGGCACCACGACCGCGTTCGCCCGCAGAATGCCGTAGTAAGCGATGATCCATTGCGGACTGTTTTGCATATAGAGCAGCACGCGGTCGCCCGCCTTCACGTGGCACTCGTGCTGCAGGAAGCCCGCGATCCGCTCGGCTTCGTCCTTGAACTCGGCGAACGAAACCGCAGTGTCGTAAAAGACAATAAACGGCTTGTCGGGAAAACGCGCCGCCGAGACTTCGGCGTTGTAGAAAATGTTGGTCTGCGGCAGCGTCAGATGCAACGGCACTTGCGGTGGCCAATGTGGATGATGGCGTTCGTTCATCAGATTTGCTCCGAAAAAACCCGTCCTTCAGGGTGGGGAGTGAAAGGAGCGCAGCCGCAAGGCTGCTTCTCCAACATTTGAATCTCACGCAAACTAACGATATTGTGTGAGGCATGGACATTAAGCTCGCATACCGATTTCGGTTCTACCCAACGCCTGGGCAGGAAGTGATTCTTGCCAGGACGTTCGGGTGCGCGCGCTTTGCCTATAACCACATGCTGCGGTTGCGTACCGATGCGTGGTATCAGCGGCAGGAACGAGTCGGCTACCACGAAACCTCCGCTGCGCTCACGGCGCTCAAGAAAACACCTGAGCACGCATGGCTGAACGAAGTCAGTTCGGTTCCTGTGCAGCAGGCTTTGCGCCACTTGCAAACGGCATTCGCCAACTTCTTCGCCAAGCGCGCGAAGTATCCGAATTTCAGGCGCAAGGATGGCGTGCAGTCTGCCGAGTACACGACGAGTGCATTCAAATGGGATGGCGTATCGCTGAAGCTCGCAAAGATGGATGTGCCTCTCGCGATCCGCTGGTCACGCACTATTCCGCAGGGCGCGAAAATAACGACCGTTACCGTGTCGAAAGACACGGCCGGGCGATACCACGTTTCTATGCTCTGCGATGACGTGGTGGCCGCCAAGCCCAAAGCGCAATCCCAAGTCGGTATCGACCTGGGCCTGACGCATTTCGCCATTCTTTCGACGGGCGAGAAGATCGCTGCGCCGAATGCGTTCCGCAAGAACGAAGCCAAGCTCGCCAGGTTGCAACGGCGACTTGCAAAGAAGCAAAAGGGTTCCGCCAATCGCAAAAAAGCGAAACTCAAAGTCGCACGCATGCATGCCAGGACGGCAGATTCTCGCAGGGACTTCCTGCATAAACTTTCGACCCGGTTGATAAACGAAAACCAAGTGATCGCCATCGAAAGCCTGTCCGTCAAGAACATGCAGAAGAAGCGATCTCTGGCGAAGTCGATCAGCGATGCAAGCTGGTCTGAATTCGTCGGGCTACTTGAATACAAAGCGCAGTGGTACGGGCGCACGCTGGTCGGCATCGACCGCTGGTATCCATCCAGCAAGCGATGCAGCGATTGCGGGCACACCGTCGCCAAGATGCCATTGAATGTGCGTTCGTGGACGTGCCCGGAATGCGGCAGCATCCACGACCGCGACATCAACGCTGCGCGCAATGTTTTGGCCGCCGGACTGGCGGCGTCAGCCCACGGAGAAAGCGTAAGTCCCATGTCTTTCTGAGATGATTTAGGGTTGCCGTCTGTGAAGTGGGAATCCCCTTCCTTTAGGGAGGGGAGCAGTCAAAGGCGTCTCCTGCTTGTCGGGCGCGCTTCGCTCGCGTCCGCCACACGGGCGGACGCACTGGAGTTTTGTGCGTGGTTCGGCGCTGGGCTTCTCGCTCGGCTCGAGGTTCAGCGCTGGAGTCAGCGCTAAAAAAGTCGGCTCGCCATATACGGCGTCGTTAAATTTCACGCGCGTTCAATGCGCGAGACGACGCCCCAGCTCCATGCTCGCGATCGCATTGCGATGCACTTCGTCGGGACCATCGGCGAAGCGCAGCGTGCGTGAACTCGCGTAAGCGCGCGCGAGGCCGAAGTCGTCGCTGACCGCGCCGCCGCCGTGCACCTGCATCGCCCAGTCGATCACCTGGCAGGCCATGGTCGGCGCGGCCACTTTGATCATCGCGATTTCCTGGCGCGCGTCCTTGTTGCCGACCGTGTCCATCTTGTGCGCGGCATTGAGCACGAGAAAGCGCGTCTGGTCGATCATGATCCGCGCGTCGGCGATCCGTTCGCGCGTCACGCCCTGGTCCGCGAGCGGCTTGCCGAACGCGACACGTTCGAGCGAGCGGCGGCACATCGCTTCGAGCGCGCGTTCGGCGCGCCCGATCAGGCGCATGCAGTGATGAATGCGGCCCGGTCCGAGCCGGCCTTGCGCGATCTCGAAGCCGCGCCCTTCGCCGAGCAGCATATTGCTCGCCGGCACACGCACGTTTTCAAAGGCGATTTCGGCGTGGCCGTGCGGCGCGTCGTCGTAGCCGAACACCGGCAGGTGGCGCAGCACCTTGACGCCGGGCGTTGCCATCGGCACCAGGATCATCGACTGCTGCTGGTGCCGGTTCGGATGATCCGGATTGGACTTGCCCATGAAGATCAGGATCTTGCAGCGCGGATCGTTCGCGCCCGAGGTCCACCACTTGCGGCCGTTGATCACGTAGTGATCGCCGTCGCGCACGATGCGCGCTTCGATATTGGTCGCATCCGACGACGCCACTTCCGGCTCCGTCATCGCGAACGAGGAGCGGATCGTGCCGTCGAGCAACGGCAGCAGCCATTGCTGTTGCTGCTCATGTGTCGCGTAACGCACCAGCGTTTCCATGTTGCCGGTGTCGGGCGCGGAACAGTTGAACGGTTCCGCGCCGATGTGCGAGCGCCCCATGATTTCGCACAGCGGCGCGTATTCGAGGTTCGTGAGACCCGCGCCGTATTTCGACTCGGGCAGAAACAGGTTCCACAAGCCGGCGGCCTTTGCCTTCTCCTTCAATTGCTCGATCACCGGCGCAGGCTGCCAGCGGTTGCCGGACTCGCGCGCGGCGTCCATCTGCGCGTCGAAAACCGCCTCGGCCGGATACACATGCTCGTCCATGAAAGCGCTCAGGCGCTTCTGCAAACTCTTGACCTTGTCCGAGTGTTGAAAATCCATGCGGCGTCTCCTTGTTTTTTTGCGTAAGCGCAGCGCGCTCGCGCCGCGCGTTGATCGCTGCGATCGCTGCGATCACTGCGATCTGAAACGGTACGCCTCGCCTCAGACGATGATCGCCCCCCCGTCCACCGCGAAGTACTGACCGGTGATGTGACGCGACGCATCGCTCGCGAGAAACACCACCGGACCCTTGAGATCCTCCTCGCCGCCCAGACGCTGCAACGGCGTGCGCGCGACGATCGTGTCTTCGAGTTTGTCGAGCAGCCCCGCTGACATCTTCGACGGGAAAAAACCCGGGCAGATTGCATTGACGTTGATGTTGTACTTGCCCCATTCGGCCGCCAGCGCGCGCGTGAAATTGATCGCCGCGGCCTTCGACGTGTTGTACGCGATCGTGTTCATGCCCGCCGGCGAGCCCTTGAGCCCCGCCACCGACGCGATGTTGACGATCTTGCCCGCGCGCCGCGGGATCATGCTGCGCTTGCCGACTTCGCGCGCGAGAAAGAACGGCGCGTTGACGTTCAGGTTCATCACCTTGTGCCACGCTTCGTCCGGATAGTCCTCGGCCGGCGCGCCCCACGTGGCGCCCGCATTGTTCACCAGGATGTCGATGCGGCCATGCGCGCCTAGTACTTCGTCGACGAGACCGGGTATTCCCTCGAAGCGCTGCAGATCGTTCTTCACGGTCAGCACCTCGATGCCACGGCCCTGCAGATGCGCCTTCGCTTCGGCGAGTTCGTCGGCCTTGCGCGCGGTGATCGCGACGCGGCAACCCATCTCGCCGAGCGCTTCGGCCATTTGCAGACCGAGTCCGCGCGAACCTCCGGTGATCAAGGCAACCTTGCCGTCCAGTTGAAACAGGTCTTTCACAGACATTGCGTCGCTCCTCCAGTGTGTTCTGCTATGCAGATTTGGATTCCATATTTGTCGACCATCATACGTGCCGAAATTCGGCGTGTAAATAAAAGCACGATCATTCACTTTCAATATAAACTGACACGTATCGTCGCTGTGTGGCTTATCGGGATTACCCGCATAGCGCGCTCTCTCAATCGAACAGTGCCGAGTCTCAGCGCACGTTTTGTTGCGCCTCGCGCAGTTGTTCTGCATAGCGGCTTAACTTTGGACGAGGTCGACTTCCATGCAAGATGCGCTGATCATCAATACGCGTGATCTGGATTTTCAGCTATTCGAGGTACTCGAGGCCGAGACGCTCACACGACGCGCGCGTCACGCCGACCATAGCCGCGAGACCTTCAGCGCCGCGCTCGAAACCGCGCATGCGGTGGCCGTCGAAAAATTCGCGCCGCACAACCGTCTGCTCGACGAGCACGAACCGCAATTCGACGGGCAACGGGTCTCGATGCCGGATGAAGTGAAAGAGGCGCTCGACGCGTTACGCGGCACCGGCTTTCTCGCCGCGGGCAAAGACTACGAATGGGGCGGCATGCAGTTGCCGTCGCTGATTTCGTTTGCGTGCCTGTCGCTCTTCAAGAGCGCCAACATCGCGACGTCCTCTTACGCCATGCTGACCACCGCGAATGCGAACGTGATCGAACGCTTCGGCAGCGCGACGCAAAAACGCAAGTACCTGCAGGCGCTTTTCGAAGGCCGCGCATTCGGCACGATGGCACTCACCGAACCGCAGGCGGGCTCGAGCCTGTCCGACCTCGTCACCACCGCCACGCCGAACGAAGACGGCACCTATTCGATTCGCGGCAACAAGATTTTCATTTCAGGCGGCGATCATGAATTGAGCGAGAACATCGTCCATCTGGTGCTCGCGCGCATTCCCGGCGGCCCGCCGGGGGTCAAGGGCATATCGCTGTTCACCGTGCCGAAATTCCATGTCAACGACGACGGCAGCCTCGGCGCACGCAACGACGTCGCGCTGGCGGGTTTGATTCACAAGATGGGATGGCGCGGCACGACATCGACCATGCTGTCGTTCGGCGAGCATGGCGAATGCGTCGGCGAACTGGTGGGCGAACCGCATCACGGCCTCGCCTATATGTTCCACATGATGAACGAGGCACGCATCGGCGTGGGCCTTGGCGCCGTGATGCTCGGCTATCGCGGCTATCTGGCCTCGCTCGACTACGCACGCGAGCGGCCGCAAGGACGCCGCCCCGACAACAAGAATCCGCTCGATCCGCAATTGCCGCTGATCGAACACGCGGACGTGCGCCGCATGCTGCTTGCACAAAAGGCCTATGTGGAGGGCGCTTACGCGCTCTGCCTGTATGCGGCGCGTCTCGTCGACGAGCAGCACACCGGTGAGAGCGACGCCGCGCGTGCCGACGCGGCGCTGCTGCTCGACCTGCTGACGCCGGTGGTGAAATCCTGGCCGTCGCAATGGTGCCTCGAAGCGAATAGCCTCGCGATCCAGATTCACGGCGGCTATGGCTATACGCGCGAGTACCCGGTCGAACAGTTCTATCGCGACAACCGGCTGAACATGATTCATGAAGGCACGCACGGCATTCAGGCAATCGACCTGCTGGGCCGCAAGGTCGTGATGAAACAGGGCGCCGCGCTGGCACTGCTGACGCGCGAGTTCCAGCACACAATCGACGCGGCGCGCAGCCACGCGCCGCTGCATGCTCATGCGCAAGCGCTCGACCACGCGTGGCGCGATCTGAGCCTGACCGTCGAAGCGCTGCTGCCCACGCTGGCTCATGAAACCGAACGCGCGCTCGCGAACGCGAATGCCTTTCTCGAAGCATTCGGCCATATCGTGATTGCGTGGACCTGGCTGAAACAGGCGATCGTCGCGAGCACCGCCCTACCCGGCGCGCGCGATGAAACAGACGCGGACTTCTATCGCGGCAAGCTGTACGCTTGCCAATGGTTCTTCCGCTGGGAATTGCCGCGTGTCGCGTTGATGCTCGCGACGCTGCGCAGTCTCGACGACACCACGCTCGAGATGGCGCCGCAGTGGTTCTAGGCGATGAAGATCGCGCGGCCGCTCAATGCACCAGCGCGATTTCGAGTTGCGTGACCACGTCGATCAGGCGTGGCCGCACTTCTTCGAGCAGAAACTCTTTCGAGAGTTTGAAGGACGGGCCGCCCACGTTGATCGCCATGATCGGCAGTTCGCCGCCCGGCTGGAACGCGCGCGCAATCCCGTTCACGTCTTTCTGCCAGTCGCCGAACGAGGTCGTCACGCCGAGCGTGTGGTAATCGTCGAGCGCTTTCTCGATGCCGCGCCGCGTCTTGGGCCACGCGACGTGGTCGAGCTCGCGCACCTGCTCCATGAAGCTAAGACGATCATGCTCGGGAATCGCCGCGAGCCACGCGCGGCCAATCGCAGAGGTCGCGACCGGGATGCGCGAGCCGACTTCGAGCGTCAGCGTGAGCGCCACCGAGCCTCGGCAATTCTCCACGTAGATCATCGAGAGCCGGTCGCGCGTGCCGAGCGACACCGTCGCGCCGGACACATCGGCCAGCTCCTGCATCACCGGCCGCGCGATCTTGCGCACGTCCAGACGCGCCAGCATCGCGCTGCCGAGCGCGAGCGACGCGGTGCCGAGCCGGTACTTGCCGCTCTCCTTCAGATGAATCAGGTAGCCCAGCAGCGTCAACGTGTGAGTGAGGCGCGAGACTGTCGACTTGGGCAGCCGGCAACGCAAGGCCAGTTCCTGATTGCTCAACGATTTGTCGCCGGAACGAAAACAGGCCAGCACTTCGAGCCCGCGTGCGAGCGCCGTGACGAAGTGCCGGTCGTCCTTGTGCGCTTCGTGCGCCGTGCGGGTTGCGAGCACGGGCGGCCGCGCCGCTGAAGTCGTGGTCTGCGCCTTATCGTCGACGCTTGGGCCGTCGATCGTCGGATCGACCTGGCTGTGATGGGCTTTGCTCAAAACGGAACGCGCTCCCGCGAAACGGTTGCATCTGAAGGACAAACCGTGAGGCCGGGTCGAGGCTGATCCGGGCTGCGGAATTATAGTCCGAAACCTGAAACACTTTTAATCCGGACTGTTGACGAGTGAAGCGCGCGAGCACGCCGACATGTCCGCCGACGCAACACCTGCACCAGTTTTTCCAGCGTGAGCGCGTTGGCTGGAGTATTGTTTAAGCGCGCCGGGAGCGCGGAGGCATCACTCTTCTATAAGACGGACGCTCCACGCGGGCCACGACTTGCTCGCAAGCGCGCGTTTTTTTGCATGCAACGAAGCGACATCAACTTTTCGAGGATGGGAAAAACGTGAAAACAGTCAATCTTTTGAAGGCGCTCGGTATCGCGTTGTGTGTGGCAACCGCCTCCAGCGCTTATGCCCAGGCCAGCGACGCCATGGCGGCGTCGGGTGAGATGGCCGCTCCAGCCACCAGTGCCAAATCAACTCGCGCAGCCGACCGCAAGCTGGGCCGCGACGTGCGGCGCGCGCTGTCGAGAACGCAGGGCTTCGACGTATCGAACGTGTTCGTGCGAGCGCGCGGCGGCGCTGTGACCTTGACCGGATCGGTGCCCGTCGGCGGACAGATTCAGCAGGCGGCGGACGTGGCGAAAGGGGTTCCCGGCGTGACGTCGGTGACCAACAGGCTCACGCTTGGCGTGCAAGGCGGCGGTGGTGGAGGTTAAGCGCGCAACGGTCGATTGGATGACCACGGGTGGCACCGCGAATCGTGGATTGCGAAGCGTACATCGCGAACCGCGAATATGGGGCGCCGCCCGCTTTCGTGATCTGGCGGATTTTGCCGGTTTCCCCGGTCGTTGAAACCCTCAGCGTCGAACGAGGCCGACGACGTAGCGGCACACCTCATCGCCCGCATTGCGGAACTCGCACTCGACCGGCGCGCCGAGTTGCAGACAATCTCCCGCTTCGAGCCGGTAAGCCTGGCTGCCCTCGCGAAACGTCAACACCCCTTGCGTGACCCAGATCTGCTGATGCTGAAACACGAATGCATCCGATGGATAAGGCACGCTCACGCCCGCCGGCAATTCGATCTCCAGCAACTCCAGCACCCCGCCGGTAGGCGGTGAAATGCGCCGCCGCGTGTAGCCCGTTTCGGGGTCCCGCCAGAGCGCCTGATCCGCATGACGCACGAGCCGCTCGCCGGTTTGTTCGGCGAGCGCCAGCAAGGTCGACAAGGTCAGCCCGAACGCCCCCGACAAACGCCCGAGCACCGTCGCGGTGGGGCTCGCCTCGCCGCGCTCGATCTTGCTGATCATCGCCTTCGACACGCCCGAGCGCTCCGCCAGTTCGCTGAGCGACCAGTTGCGCGCTTCGCGCTCGGTCTTCACGCGCGCGGAGATGGCCTGGGTCAGATCGATGGCGGCGGATTCGGACATGGGAGTCGCTATGGATGAAGTGGGCACCGCAAAATTAGGGTATTCGGATTATCGTGTTGAAACGCGTTTAACCGTAAGAATCCTTTGACGTTACCTTGGCTGACCAGGACCGGAAGTGCAAGTCGACATCTTGACTACCCTACAGCTTTCCACACGAAAATCCGATTAGCCCAAAATCATATCGAAACGATGCCGCTTTTAATGGGCGGCTCGCCGGGTTCAAGCATCGCGCAGATATGACGCGCAGAAGTGAAATGTCGTCTTGTATAGTAATTTTTTGTCCATTATATTAAACACATCAACTCGATGCGCAAGCGCTGCCCGGTACTGCCGGCAAACCATCATTCCTCGATTCGAAGGCAAACCGCAAGCATTCGTCCACCTTAGCCGGAAGACACTATGCCGAAGGAAATCGTTCTCAACGCATTTGACATGAACTGCGTAGGCCACATCCAGCAAGGCTTGTGGACCCATCCGCGCGATCAGTCCACTCGCTATACGGACCTTCAGTACTGGACCGACTACGCCCGCACGCTGGAAGCGGGGTTGTTCGACAGCATCTTTTTCGCCGACGTGGCGGGCGTCTACGACGTCTACGGCGGCAGCCCCGACGCGGCGCTGCGTGGCGCGGTGCAGGTGCCGGTCAACGACCCCATGCTGCTGATCCCGGCGATGGCCGCGTTCACGCGTCATCTGTCGTTCGGCGTCACGTCGAATCTCTCGGTCGAGCAACCCTATCTGTTCGCGCGGCGCATGTCGACACTCGATCATCTGACGCGCGGCCGGGTCGGCTGGAACATCGTGACGGGCTATCTCGACAGCGCGTCGCGCGCGATCGGCCTGAGCGGCCAGATGGCGCACGACGACCGCTACGACCTCGCCGACGAATATATGGAGCTGGTCTACAAACTGTGGGAATGCAGTTGGGAAGACGGCGCGGTGCTGTGCGACAAAGCGCGCGGCGTCTATGCGGACACGGCGAAGGTGCATGTGATTCATCACCACGGCAAGCAGTATCGCGTGGACGCGCTGCATCTGAGCGAGCCGTCGCCGCAGCGCACGCCGGTGCTCTACCAGGCCGGCTCGTCGGCGCGCGGCAAACGCTTCGCGGCGGCGCATGCGGAGTGCGTGTTCGTCAACGGCCAGGCGAAGCCCGCGGTGAAAGCGATCGTCGACGACATTCGCGCTCATGCGGTCGCAGGCGGGCGGCGCGCGGACGACATCAAGGTGCTGCTCGGGCAAACGGTCATCACGGGCCGCACCGAGCGTGACGCGCAGGAGAAGTATGAGGAGTACCGGCGCTGCGTCAGCTCCGAAGCGGCGCTCGTGCATGCGGCGGCGTCGCTCGGTATCGACTTCGCGCGCTACGACCTCGACGAGCCGATCGAAACCGGCAAGAGCCAGGCGATCGTGTCGAACGTCGAAGCGATGACGCGCGCCGCCGGTCCGCAATGGACCAAACGCAAGCTGCTCGAACAGATGATGCTCGGCAGCCGGCAGACGCCGCTGGTCGGATCGGCCGAACGCATTGCCGATGAGTTGATCGCGTGGACCGAGGAAACCGGCGTGGATGGTTTCAATCTGTCGCGCACGGTGGCGCCCGAGTGCTTCGAGGATTTCATCGAACTGGTGGTGCCGCTGCTGCAGGAACGCGGCGCGTACAAGCGCGCGTATCGCGAGGGCACGTTGCGCGAGAAGCTGTTCGGCCATGCGCGTTTGCCGTCGACTCACACGGCGGCGCGATTTCGTTCGCCGGCTTGCGCCGAGGCGGGAACGGGCGGCGCGTCGAACTGATGCCGTGGCTGCGCGTGTTTAGTTTTGTGTCATGAGTGCGGCGCGTATCGTCGTTCAACGACACGCCGATCTTTCAGCAGAGGCTTCCCATGCTTGACAAGCGCATCTTCCGCGACGCCATGGCCGGACTCGGCACCGCCGTCAACATCATCACTAGCGATGGCGACGCAGGTCTCGCCGGCTGCACTGCGTCGGCGGTTTGCGGCGTGACGGACGCGCCGCCTACCCTGCTCGTCTGCATCAATCGCAGCAGCCGCAATAACGCGGCTTTCCGCCGCAACGGCAAGCTCTGCGTGAACGTGCTGAGCGCGGAACAGCAAACGCTCGCCGCGCACTTCGCGACCAGCGCACTGCCGATCGCGGAACGCTTCGCCGCCGCGCAATGGGAGCAGCTCGTGACCGGCGCGCCGGCGCTGCATGGTGCGCTTGCGTCGCTGGACTGCGAGATTGAATCGGTCACTGAGGTGGGCACGCATACGGTGTTCTTCTGCGCGGTGAAGGCGGCGCGAACACATGACGCTGGCGATGCGCTGATTTATTTTGGGCGGCGCTATCACCGGGTTGGCAAGCGTTCGGTGCATGCGACGCATCATGCGTGCGGTTGAAGTGGGGCGGTTGCGGCGTAATGCTCACGCCCCCACCCGCACGACACTTTCACGCACCACCATCACACGCTGACAACACCCGTGAGCGGCGTTCCCCCCGCTTTCCCAAACAGCGCCGCCGCGGTGCGCTGAGGATCGAGCCCAAGGCTCTCGCTCGCGGTGCCGGCGATCAACGCATCGAGCGAAGTCGTCGGCTTCAGGTCGCGCCCTTCGTAAAGCTCGCGCGACGCAAGACCCGGCCAATCGGCGATCACGCGCCCGCCCTGCACCGAGCCGCCCAAGACCATCGCCACCGACCCGGTGCCATGATCGGTGCCGCCCGTGCCGTTGGCCGCAGCGGTCCTGCCGAACTCGGTGGCCACCAGCACGGTGGTGCGGCTCCACAACGGGCCCATGCCGTCACGCAACGCCGCGAGCATCGTGTCGAGCGCTTTCAACTGATTCGCGAGGCGCGCATTCTGCGCGCTGTGCGTGTCCCACCCGCCGGTTTCGATCATCGCGATCCGTGGACCATCGTCGCGTGACAGAAAGCCGGCCGCGAGCTTGCCCAGGCTCGCCGGGTCCTGACGCGCGCTGGCGTCGCCCGCGAGACCGCGCGCCGTCATCGCCGACTCCCACAGCGGGCGCAATTGGGCGTCCTGCTCGTAGAGTTGCGAGACCCGTGTGAGCAGATCGTCGGGCGCTTGCGGCAATGCCGAGGGCGCATACGAGGTCACGGCCGCAGCACCGCGCAGCGCCATCGGCACGGTCGGCGCGAAGGCGATCGCGTTTTCTCGGGTGGCGGGCAGTTGCGCAACCAGCCGGTTGAGCCACCCATCCTTGACCTGATACGGCGACGCGCCGCCCGTCTCCAGCACGTTCTGCCCGTCGAAGTGCGAGCGGTCGCGATAAGGCGATGCCACCGCGTGCACGAACAGCGCCTGCCGGTTCGCATACATCGCGGCGGTCTGGGTAAGCGCCGGATGCAACGCGAAGGTGCCGTCGAGCCTAGTCGCGTTCGATGTATCAATCGCGAGCGCGCCGCGCAGCGTCGCGTAAGCAGGTTCCGCGTAGGGCACGACGATGTTCAACCCATCGGCGGCCCCGCGCTGGATGACGAACACGAAACGGCGATCGGTGGCGACGCCCGCCAACGCGATACGCGGCGACACGAGCCACGCGCCCGCGCCAGCGGCGGCGACGCTCAGAAAACTGCGACGTGACAGCATGGCATTCATCTCCGTTGAAAATCCGGCGAGACCAGCAGCAGCGCGATCGCCGTGGACGCGCTTTCCGCTCGCGCTACAGCGGTAGCCGTGGGTTCACCGAGCGATCCGGCCAGCAAGGTCTGCCCGAGCGAGCGCGCGTCGAGCCGGTCGCCGACGCGCGCGGCGAAACGCTGCGCCACTTCCACCCGGCGCACCAGCGCATCGGGCGCGGCCCAGCTCGCCGCGATGTCGTCGTATCCGGCGGGCGAGCCGGGGCGCCATACCGGCTGGCCGAGCTGCGTGAGGATCGGCGCGCTTTGCAGATTGCCGAGGTCCTGCCAGCCGAGTCCGCGCATCGAAGAAATGGTCCACTCCCACGGCGTCTTGAACTTCACAGCCGTCGGCGACCACGCTTGCGGCGTATCGAGCAACGCGCGGTACACGGTCGGCAGATCGCCGCCGCTGCGCTCGAAGGCATTCGCAAGACGTTCGCTCACGCCCGGCGGCGGATTGTCGGCGACGAAGTGGCGCGCCAGCTTGACGCCGATATGCTGTGCGGTCGCCGGCGCGTGTGCGAGGTCGTGCAGGATCGCGAGCGCCTGCGCTTCGCCGGGTTCGTCGTAGCTGCGTCCCATGATGGTCCGCGAACCGGGCTCGTGCAGCGCCGCGCGAAACACGAAGCTGCCGGGCGCGGCGCTTTGCTCGATGCCGCGCCGGTTTGCGTTGGCGAGGTTGCCCGTATTGCCCAGATTGCCCGGATTGCCGGCGAGACTCCAGCCGGTCAGCGCGCGCGCGAATTCGGTGACGTCGCCCTGGCTATAGCCGCTGCGCACGCCGAGCGTATGCAGTTCCATGATCTCGCGCGCGAGGTTTTCGTTCAGACCGCGTTTGCGCTCGGGGTTGCGTTGCGCCGCTCGCAGCGCCGCCATGCTGTCCGGTCCGACCGAACGGGTCTGATCGAGAAACACCTGCATGGCCGGATGACGTTCAACCGCCACCAGCATGTCCTCGAAGCGGCCGAGCACATGCGGGCGGATCGCTTCCGCTTCGAACGAGCCGGCCAGCGCGGCGACCCCGGCTTTCTCGACGGAGACCGCGAAGTGGTTGGCCCAGAAATGCACGAGGCGTTCGACGAACGGCGTCGGTGTGGTCAACGCGCTTGTCACGCGCGCATTCACTGACGCGCGGTACAGGTCGAGGATTTCACCACGCAGGGCTTTTCGTTCGGCTTGCCTGATGGTTTGGGCATTGGATTGCGCGCTGATCTGAGCATTGGTTTGCGCACCCGCGGACGCGCCGCTCGCCGCCCCCACCTGATTGACACTCGCGCCCTCCGCCGGATTCTGCCGGGCCTGCTGACTGATTTGCATGCGCTGCTGCGCCAGTTCGGTCGACAACGCCACCGAGTCGGGCTGGCTCGCCCACGCGGCCGGCCGTGGCTGATACTGCTCGAACTGTGCGAGCAGCCAGCCCTTCGGATCGGCGGGCGGCGCGTCGTCGGCACGCGCGCCCAGCCCGAATCGGTTCAGCGCAATCGCCGCGGTGTTCAGGTTCGGTGAGTTAGCCATAGCACCCTCTTCGGCATCGGATATGCGTTAAACGGCCGCGAATCGATAATCCGTCGCGCCCGCACGGTTTTTTTAATCGCCCGAAGACTCGCCGGACGCAGCCTGGCTCGCCGGGTTTGCCGGGTTTCGCGCATTGGCCGCCGCCGGCTCCCGCCACTGCCCGCGCAACTTCAGGCTCTCGGCGAACCGCACCCGCTCCTCGGGCGACAACGTCGCAGCGAAATCCGCCACGCTGCCTTCCACCTGCGCGCGCAGACTGCTGTCGGCCGCCCGCGTGCGGGCAAGCGCGGCATCCAGCGCCGCGCGATCGAATTGCGGCGCCGCGAGCAGGCGCAGCACGTCGCGCCGCCCTTCGCGCCCCTCGCGCGCAAACTGCCGCCCGTCCCGACGCGCATTCTTCAGGCCATCGATAAAGGCCTGCTGCCGCTCGACAGACAGCGTCTGCGCCGCGAAGCGCAGCGTGCGCTGTTGCGCGAGCACCGGCGCGATGGCGCCGTGCGCCGCGAACCATTGATAAGCACCCCCGACGATCGCGCCCAGCAAGAACACATTGAGCACGAGCGACGCCATCAGCACGACTTTCCACGTCCGGCAGTTCATTCGCCGCTCCAATCGGCGGACGTGCCGCCGAAGCTCGAAGTTAAATAAGAGGAGTCGTGCAGCAGCGGCGCGTTCTCCGTCAGCACGAAGAACGACACCGCGAACGCGCCGGCCGCGCCGCCCAGCAGCCCGACGCCGGCGACCGCCGCGCCCGACCACCACAGCCGCCGCCGCGCCGCCGGCCGCCGTACCGGCGCGCGCTCGACGATGCGTTGCTGCAAAGCCGCGCCCGGCGGATCGATTTTGTCGGCCGCGAGCCACGCGTCAAGGCCGGCCGCGTCGCTCAATACCGCGACGGCTTCAGCGCGATGCGACTGCGCCCACGCTTGTGCCGCCGCGCGCTCCTGCATCGGCCAGCGACGCGGATCGGCGCCGTAGGCTTCGACGATCTGATGGAATCTTTCGGGCGTCATGACTTGTCCTTGCTAAGGCCGCTGCCGGCCAGTTGAGCGCGCAGATTGCGGCGCGCGCGGGCCAGCAGACTTTCCAACGCATCGACGGTGATGCCCATCAGGGCCGCGGCGTCGATGTTCGACATCTCCTGGTAATAGCAGAGCACGAGTGCCTCACGTTGCCGCGCCGGCAATGCGGCGAGCGCGGCGCGCACCCGTTCGTCCTGCGCGCGTGCTTCGAGACGGGCGTCGGGCGGCGCGGCGGGATCGGCCTCTTCGGGCAGTTCGTCGCGCGGGTCTTCGCGCCGGCCGCGCAAACGGTCGTAGCAAAGATTGAGCGCGACACGATGAATCCAGGTATCGAATTTCGCGTCGCCTTCGCGCCAGCGCGACGCCTGTTTCCAGATTCGGACGAACACTTCCTGCGCGACGTCCTCCGCTTCCATGCGGTCGCCCAGCATACGCATCGCGAGCGCGAGCAGACGCGGCAGCTTGCGCGCGACAAGCGAGCGCACCGCCGCCGGGTCCTGCCGGCCGACCCGCTCGATCAGCTCGGCGTCGGGATCGCGTTCGCTCAAGGCGTGGCGCTCCAGCGCGCGAGTTGGGGGCGGCGGGCGGATGCTCCAGGGCGTTGCGGTTCGGGTTGCCGAAGCTCAAACCCGCGCGCCTCGAACCCATACAGCCGAAGCCATGGCCGCATGACTCGCGCGCGCTCGAACCGGGCCACCCCGACGCATCGCCTCATGGAACGAACGTGGTTCACTTGCCGCGGCTCCTTCCGATGCAACTCACGTTGGTCTCACCTCTAACGGATCGTTGCAGGCGCACCGCATCGACCGGCACACGCGAACGACGAGTCGCAGCGTACTACGCGCTGCGCCGGCCGCAATCAATATACGACGAGCGCCGGCCGATAGTAGGCCGGCCGCGCCGGGTAGACCACGCAGCCGGCGAGCGTGAGCGCCAGTAGAATCATCGTGAGTATTTTCATGGCAGTCTGCCTGGTTGAGTGATGCGAAGCGAGCGTCGCACGGCGTCGTGGAACGCGCCGTTCACGCCCAATGCCCTTCCACCCAGCGCCAGTTCGGCCCGCGCTGCGCCCAGTGCCCCGGCACCCAGTGATAGCCGACGCGCACCGGCTGCCAGTGTCCCGGCACCCACACATAACGGCCATGCTCCCAGCGCCAGCGACCTTGATCCCACACATAGCCGGCACGCGGCGCGGGCATGACTTCCACACGCGGCGGCGGCGGCGCCATCGGCGCGACGATCACGGCCTGCGCGAACGCGGGCGCGGCCGTCAGCGTGACGGCCCCGCACAGCGACGCGGCCAGCATGGAGCCCAGAAAGCGAAGCGGTCGAGCCGATTTCATGTTGGTCCCTCCCATTAGATGCGAAGCCCGAAGCGGCTCCGTTTCTTCTTGAACGCAGCAGCGGAAAAAATCCGTCGCTGCGCTTTGCTCTGGAAGAACACGCGGGGGAAATACGCGCTGCGTGGCGGCGAAAACAAGCTTGGGAAATGAGCAATGAAAGACCCGATGAACGACTCCATGTCAGCTTAACGACAGCAAAGGTTATGCAAACGAATGGCGGACGAGAGCCAACGTAATGTTTGCGCCCCGAAATCTTAATCATCGGATGGTCCAATGCGCGCAGTTTTAAGCGGTAAAACATCAGTTGTATTTCTAACAATATCCTCCAGCGCACTCCACACGCTTGTCGATGGAAACGCTGAACGGCGAAGTCGAATCTGGAGCCAGTGACATGTTCCGTAACACCCTCTTACCCATTCCGTTTGCCGCGTTGCTGACGCTCGCTGCATGCGGCAGCAATAGCGTCAGTTCGACGTCGTCGAGCACACCGACGCCGGTCGTCTCCGCGCAGGACGCGGTCGCGACGGCCACGCCGATCAAGCACGTGGTGGTGATCTTCGGTGAGAACGTCTCGTTCGATCACTACTTCGCGACCTACCCGCAAGCCGCCAATCCGGTCGGCGAACCGCAATTCACCGCGGCCACCGGTACGCCGACGGTGAACAACCTCAGCAGCAACAACCTGATCGCGGCCAACCCGAACGCGCTCGCCACCTCGCCGAACACGGCGGGCCGCACGGTAGGCGCGGTGACGATTGCGGGCCTCGGCCTGCCGGCCGCCGATCTGCTGCCGTTCCGCCTGGACCGCTCGCAAGCCAACACGTCGAGCCAGAATCACGCGTACGCCGCCGAACAGCTCGCGTATAACAATGGCGCGATGGACTCGTTCCCGCTGTTCACGGCGTCGGGTTCGACGATTGCCGGCAGCACCGGCGCGTTCGCGACGAAGGGCCAGGTGCTCGGCTACTTCGACGGCAACACGGTCACGGCGCTGTGGAACTACGCGCAGAACTTCGCGATGAACGAAAACGCGTACACCGACACGTATGGTCCGTCGACGCCGGGCGCGCTCGAAGTGGTGTCCGGTCAGAACAACGGCGTGGTCGTGACGGGCCCCAGCTCGGCCAACGCGATTCCCGACTCGACAGGCGGCTTCACGTTGGTCGGCGACCTCGACCCGACCGGCGACGTCTGCACGATCGCGGCGGCCAGCGCAACGACCGGCGCGATGACGTCGAGCAACAAGAACATCGGTGACCTGCTCAACGGGAAGAACATCACGTGGGGCGGCTTCATGGGCGGCTTCAATCTGCAGACGGTCAACGCGAACGGCACGACCGGCTGCTTGCGCTCGACCTTCTCGCAAGTGCTGAACGCGTCCAAGCCCGACTACGTGCAGCATCACGCGTGGTTCCAGTACTACCCGAGCACGGCCAACCTCGCGCATACGCGGCCGTCGTCGGTGGCTGCGATCGGCGCGAACGATCCGCTCGACAACACCGCGACGCCGGTGCACCACCAGTACGACACCGACGACTTCTTCACCGCGGTGAAGGCGGGCAACTTTCCGTCGGTGAGCTTCCTGAAGGCGCCGGCAGTCAGCGACGGTCACCCGGGCAACTCGGACCCGATCGACGAGCAGGCATTCGTCACGAAGGTGATCAACTTCCTGCAGCAACAGCCTGACTGGAAGAACACCGCCGTGATCATCGCTTACGACGATTCGGACGGCTGGTACGACCATCGCTACAAGGCGCCGACGAGCTCGTCGTTCGACTCCACCACGGCGCAGTCGGCCGGCGGCAAGACGGTGGCGGGCAGCGACAACCTCAGCGCGCCGGGTCAGTGCACGGCAGCGGGCGCAGTGCAGCCGCAAGGCGTGAGCGGCGGCGCGGTCAACGGCCGTTGCGGTCCGGGTACGCGCACGCCGTTCATCGTGGTGTCGCCGTGGGCGAAGGTCAACTTCGTCGACGATAGGCCGATCACCCAGGCGTCCGTGGTGCGCTTCATCGAGGACAACTGGCTCGGCGGTCAACGCATCGGCGGCGGTTCGTTCGACGCCACCGCCGGCAGCATCATGAACATGTTCAACTTCACGGGTTCCGGCAACGCTCCTACGGTGTATCTGGATCAGAACCTCGGCACCAAGCTGTCGTCGGCGCCGGCTATGTGAGCGGCAGCCGTGGCGCGCGCCCTTCTCTTCTGTTTGCCCTCGCGTGCTGCACGAGCTGTCAGCGTACAACACGGCAGGCCGCGCATGCGATGAAGAGCGCGCGAGACGACGAACTGTAGTTGGGATCGAGCCAGTGCAAACGTGCTGGCTCGATTTTCCTGTTTACCGCATCCGATCGAATTACCTGTCAACGCCATGAACCATCCTTCAGACGCCGTCATGCGGCCGTTGCCCGCGGGCGGCGAGCCGGGCCCAGTGATCACCCGCCGCTCGTGGCTCAGGCTGCTGGCGTGGAGCGCGGCCGGCCTCGTGCTCGTGCTCGCCGCGCTGAGCGCCTATGCGCTCGTGTACCCGGCGCGTATGCCGCCGGCGGTCGGCGAGATCGTCGAGAACATCACTGGCGCTAACCCGCATCCGGTGCAACTGATGCGCCCGCAGAACGCGCCGCTCAGCGCGGTCGCGTTGCTCGGCAAACAGATCTTCTTCGATCCGACGCTGTCGGCTTCCGGCATGCAGTCGTGCGCGTCGTGCCACTCGCCGCAGCATTCGTACGCACCCGATAACGCGTTCCCGGTCCAGCTCGGCGGCGCGCATATGACGCAGACCGGTTACCGTCCGCCGCCTTCGCTCGCGTATCTGTACCGCCAGGCGCCGTTCAGCATCGGCCCGGATCAGGGCGATACCGACGTGCCGGTCGACATGACGCAGCTCGCGACCCAGGCCGCCGGCATGCAGCGCGCGCAAAAGACCGCGCTCGCCGCGCCCGCCGCTGCGGCGATGGTGCCGCAAGGCGGTCTGTTCTGGGACGGCCGCGCGGATACGTTGCAGAACCAGGCGCTCGGTCCGCTGACGAATCCGGTGGAGATGGCGAACGCGACGGAAGAAGACGTCGCGCGCAAACTGCTGCAAACGAAGTATCTCGACCAGTTCAAGCAGATCTTCGGTCCTTCCATCGTCAGCAATCCGAGCCTGCTGGTTTCCGAAGCGATGTTCGCGGTGGGCCGCTATCAGATCGAGGATCAATCGTTCCATGCTTTCACCAGCAAGTACGATTACTGGCTCGAAGGCAAGACGCGTTTGACGCATGCCGAGCTGCACGGTCTGCAATTGTTCAACGACAAGGACAAGGCGAATTGCGCGGGCTGCCATTTGAGCCAGCCAAGTCGCGACGGCCTGCCGCCCGTCTTCACCGACACGCAGTACGAAGCACTCGGCGTGCCGCGCAATCCGGCGATTCCGGCCAACAAGGACCCGAAGTACTTCGATATGGGCGTGTGCGGCCCGTTCCGCGACGATCTCGCGAAACAGACGCAGTACTGCGGCATGTTCCTGACGCCGACGCTGCGCAACGTCGCCGAGCGCAAGGTGTTCTTCCATAACGGCGTGTATCACGATCTCAAGCAGGTGATGGACTTCTACAACCTGCGCAATACGGAGCCCGCGAAGATCTATCCGCGCGATGCGTCGGGCAAGGTGCAGAAGTACAACGACCTGCCGCCTCAGTATCAAGCCAACATCGATTCCGCCGACGCGCCGTTCGACCGCAAGTTCGGCGACCAGCCCGCGATGACCGATCAGGATATTCAGGACATCATCGCGTTCATGAAGACGCTGAGCGACGGGTATAAGGAATGAGGATGTGATCGCGTGAAGGCGGGTTGCGTTGTAGTGGCAATGCCTACGCGAGGTTCTTGCGCAGCCCTGGCGTTGCGGTTGCACAGCCTTCGCGCGGCGGCGCGCGATCCGGTGAGGTATCCTTGCCGGTTCTGCGACCTCTATTACTGCCATCAGCTCGCCGAACATCTCTGCGGTCATGCCCGCGCGGCGCGCGGCGGCCGTGACTCGCGACACAGTAGCCGCAGTTGTTCGTCACGCTCACCGCGACGTAGAGCAGCTCCTTGATCAACGGATCGAGTGCGCCGGGCGCCATCACGTCTTTCAGACTGTCCCATGTGCGCGCGAGCGTCGGTGGATGCTTCTAGATGCGCTGACATCCAATCATCGCGCGCGCAGTCCTTTTGATCGTCCTGGCTTTCTTGCGTTGCCGCGTGAGCGCGCGCGAGCGGTCGCGCCGGATGCCGGCGCCGCTCGACTCCGCGCGCATGAAGCTTCGAGTGCACAGTGTCTGATCGCGCTAGAAGCGATACGACACGCCGATTTGCACTACCGGATACCAGCGGTAGGGCGACACCTTGGACTTCAGTTCATTGAGCCCTTCGCTTGCGATTTGCTGACTCATCGCTGGACCGGTTCTCTGGATCAGTGTCGGCGAGAGCGTGTAGGAAACCTCGGGGATGCCATAGGCGACCCCCAGGTCTGCGATAAACCCTAAGCCTTTTGCCTGCGGATGATGTCCATAGCCGACGCCAAAATAAGGCATCACGGACGGATAACGGGCTTCGGCGACGGCGTATTCTCCGGGAAACGCCGGATACTGCTTCCCCCCGAACAGATACGTGCCATTGGTCGGAACCGACGTCCCCTTCAGATGGTCATCGCTGAAGCGCACGCCGGCCGTTATGCGGAAGCCGCTGGCGTAAGGCGGAAACAGATCGAGATACAAGCCTCCTTGACGGAGATCGAGGTCGTCCTTATATCTGATCCCCGAGACGGTGAAATCGTGGTGAAAGCTGATCGCGTTGAAATCCACATGCAGACCGACGATCTGCGTGACGGTGATCGCTCCGCCTATACCCGGTCCTTGTGTGCCGGCCTGGACGAATATCTCCTGGGCGTCGGCGTTCGTCACAATTACCCAAACGACGGCTGACAGCATGCACCAACGGCTAGGTGTTTCCATGACCTCGTCTCCCTGGGGAAAGCGACAGCCGTAGGCACGCGCGAGCATCGCCGTGGCCTCGCCTGGTTACGAAGCAAACTATGGGCAGCGGAGTAATGCGTCTGTGGGACTACGTGAGAGAAACGAAACGATCAAGCTTTACGCGATGGCCGCTGCGGAAGTGGCGTCTTCCGGCTCGTCAGCCATGCTCCCAATGCGTCGAACGGGCCCACGATGAGGCTTGTGTCCGGCGCGTGGCATGGGCGAACATCTGCTGCCTCTGATAGAACCCGGCGAGGAAGGCCTGACGATGGACAGCGTTCACAAGCAACTGGCCGCCGTATATTCGATTGATCTGGACTGACCCGGCTTCGCCAAACGTTTGCGTCAGCGTTCGAGCAGCTAACGTGAATTCATGAAACGCAACGCGAGCGTGAGGGTAGTCGCAGCACGTCTCACGTGACTGCGGCGCACGCGCTCGTACGAGCGGTCGCTACATGCAGCCGCTGACTACGTGTGCCAGATAATCGACGTCTGTCACGACGGCCTACTGCCTGGCGAAAGCCATACCTCCTGTCAGGATGCGACTTCGAGACTTTTTAATGAGTCCGTCATCGGATGCTGTGGCGAAACGCTCCGCGGAATCATTCCTTGGCAGATCAAGGTACACGTCTAGTCGTTGCCAGTTCAACGCCGCTATCCCCAAGACGCTCCAGCAGCTTTCTGTCTGCGCGACCCCCAGTATTCCCGACGGATAAGTCGGGGGGGCAAAAGACCAAAGCGTTCACCGTCTTTTCCAGCTCTCCGATCTCGGTCTCCGTGGCGTCCACATTCGTCTCAACATTCGTCTCCTTCGAACTTCTGAAGCACTGAATGTCTGTCGTCTACCCGCGTGAAACGGTCGCCACCATTTCTGCGCAAACGTTAGCGTTCTCACGTTCGACAGCTCACTATGTTCCCGTCTAATCTGAAGCTTTTAACGGCGGAATCCGGTCATTGTTTCATAGGGAGAACTACTTAGAGACCGTTTCAAAAGGCTGTTCTGAACGCCTGAAGATGTTCCAGCAGACGAGGGAGCAACCGAGTTTGAGGAAAGCTTCGTGAATGTCGGCGCGACGATCAAAGCGAATGCGACGACGACGAAAGTTGTAGAATCATGCGTGAGCCCGCTCGACCACCCAGCAAAATTTGCCGAGGTCACTGCCGTGCTCGGTCCGGTGCTTTGCGATCACCGGGATGCCGCGTTTGCGAAGTTTCCGGCGATGTGGTTCGGAGCGTAGCCGCGATCGGCGTAAATGACTTTAGGCTTCTGAAACGGCCGGCCACGTAAACTGCGAATCGGCGTCATGGCATCGACGAGCGGTAGCAATTGGGTAACGTCGTTGCGGTTCGCGCCGGTCCGGATGGCACTGACGGGGACGCCATTTGCATCGACGTGAATGTGCGGCCCGTTCCGCGACGATCTCGCGAAACAGACGCAGTACTGCGGCATGTTCCTGACGCCGACGCTGCGCAACGTCGCCGAGCGCAAGGTGTTCTTCCATAACGGCGTGTATCACGACCTCAAGCAGGTGATGGACTTCTACAACCTGCGCAATACGGCACCCGCGAAGATCTATCCGCGCGATCCGTCGGGCAAGGTGCAGAAGTACAACGACCTGCCGCCTCAGTATCACGCCAACATCGATTCCGCCGACGCGCCGTTCGACCGCAAGTTCGGCGACCAGCCCGCGATGACCGATCAGGATATTCAGGACATCATCGCGTTCATGAAGACGCTGAGCGACGGGTATAAGGAATGAGGATGTGATCGCGTGAAGGCGGGTTGCGTTGTAGTAGCAATGCCTACGCGCGGTTCTTGCGCAGCCCTGGCGTTGCGGTTGCACAGCCTTCGCGCGGCGGCGCGCGGTCCGGTGAGGTATCCTTGCCGGTTCCGCGACCTCTATCCCCACCCTGCCCGATGGCCGATTTTCCCTTCGATGCCGTACTCTTCGACTGCGACGGCGTGCTCGTCGACTCCGAACCCATCACCAACCGCGTGCTGACCGAGATGCTCGGCGAGCTGGGCTGGCACTTGAGCGTCGAAGAGACGATGCGCATTTTCGTCGGCAAGACCGTCAAGGACGAAGCCGCGCTGATCGAAGCGCGCACCGGCTTCGCGATCACCACCGACTGGCTCATGCAGTTTCGCGAGCGCCGCAATACGGCGCTCGATCGCGAATTGCAGGCTATTGCTGGCGCGGCATCGGCGGTGCGAGCACTTCATACCGCGCTGGACGGACGCATTGCGGTCGCGTCCGGCGCCGACCGGATCAAGGTCGAATTGCAGTTGGCCAAGGCCGGTATTCTCGACTGCTTCGAAGGACGCATTTTCAGCGGTCACGAAATGCCTCGCAGCAAACCGTTTCCCGATGTGTACCTGGCGGCCGCCGCCGCGTTGGGCGTGAACCCGAAACGTTGCGCGGTGGTGGAAGACACGGTGACGGGCGCGACCGCGGGCGTCGCCGCAGGTGCGACGGTGTTCGGCTATTGTCCGGCAGAACTCGGCCATAGCAGCGCGACCGCGCTGCATGGCGCGGGCGCGGTGCACGTCTTTCAGGACATGGCCGAATTGCCCGCGTTGCTCGCGCAATGGCGCGGGCTTACGGGCTGACGTCGACCGCTCCTTGATGTGTGGATTCGAGCGCGCGGTCCAGCGTTCGAGAGAAGAGTGTCGGCGCCGTCACGACATCCGGCGCTTCGCAAGTTGGTCCATGACTATCACTTTGCGCGCGCATGTTTGCATCGAGTGAAGCCCACGCCGCTTTTGCGGCGCATGGCATGGTGTGTGTAAATGGATTGCGTGAGCGCGGCGTTGTCCGGGCTCGTTGCCAATCCAACCTTCTAGGAAATCCACCATGACAACCCTGATCTTGACATCCTCCCCGCCCTAAAGGCCCCTAAAGGGCGGGGATTCCTACTGCACCCAAGCCGCAATGGCTTGGGCAGCTTCGGCGGGTTCCTGCTTCTTCGAACGGCCTGACTGCACCGTTTCTCCACAGGCTAACAAGCGCTGTCCGCGCTCTAAAACATTGATCGCGCCGACGTGATCGGAGTTTGCTTCATGACCGCAGCGCACACACGCGAACAGGGCTTGCGTGCGACGATTGTCGGCCGACATATGGCCGCAGCATGGGCACGTGCGGCTCGTGTTGGCCGCCGGGACGGCGACAAAGAAACCGCCGCGCCATGCGGTTTTGTATTCGAGTTGGCGGCGGAACTCGAACCAGCCTTGATCCAGAATCGACTTATTGAGCCCACTTTTGGCGCGGACATTGCGCCCCGGCGCGTCGGCCGTACCGCTCGCCGATTTGCTCATGTTGCGCACCTGCAAGTCTTCGACGGCGATCATTGCGTGGTTTTTGCTGATCGTGTTCGATGCTTTGTGCAGGAAGTCTTTGCGGGCGTCCGCGATGCGAGCGTGGATGCGCTGCACGCGGGCCTTCGCCTTTTTCCAGTTCGACGAGCCCTTGACCTTGCGCGACATGCGGCGCTGATATTTCGCGAGGCGTTGCTCGTGCTTTTTGAAGCTCGCGAGCGGCGCGATGAACTTGCCGTCGCTCATGGTCGCGAGGCGAGCCACGCCGACGTCGATACCGACCGCCGGGCCGTGCGGCACCGGCTGCGCGACCTCGCGTTTCGTGAGGATCGACACGTAACACTTGCCGGCGCGATGCGATACCGTCGCGCTGCGTACTTCGCCGAGTACCATGCGGCTGTTGCGGTAGCGGATATAGCCGAGCTTCGGCAGCGAAATGCGGCCGTTCTCGCGATCCAGTTTGATCTGCTTGGGATCGGGATAGCGGAAACTGTCGGATGACTTCCCTTTGCGCTTGAACTGCGGGAAGTCGGCGCGTTTAGCAAAGAAGTTCTGAAACGCACGATCAAGGTCGAGAATCGCCTCGTCGACAGGATGGCGCGGCGCATCCGCGAGCCACGGAGTAGCCGCGCTGTTGCGCCATTCAGTGAAGCACTTTTTCATCGCAAACTTGCCGATAAACTTTCCGCCGGCCGCGTGGTTTTCCTTCTGGAGCGCCAACGCCTTGTTATAGACGAACCGACACGCGCCCGCGAACTGGCGCATCTTGCGCACCTGCCCGGCGGTTGGCATCAATTCGAATTTGAAGGCCTGGAGTCGTTCCATAGACACGATCATAATTTGGTCTATGACTACAGACAACGATATTCGAAACGGACGCCACTGCATATTCTTGATGCACGTGCATTTGGTCTTCGTGACCAGGTACCGGCGTGGCGTGTTTACGAAAGAGATCCTCGACGATATGCGCGGCGTCTTCACGAGTGTGTGCGCCGACTTCGAGGCCGAGCTAGTCGAGTTCGATGGCGAGGAAGATGTACACCTGCTGGTGAACTACCCGCCTAAGGTCCCCGTATCGGCACTGGTGAACAGCCTGAAAGGCGTTTCGAGTCGAATGATCCGAAAGAAGAATCACCCGAGCATCCGGCGCACGCTGTGGGGCGGTGCGCTTTGGTCGCCGTCCTATTTCACCGGTAGCTGCGGCGGGGCGCCGATCAATGTCATCCGCCAGTACATCGAGCAACAGCGAACGCCGCACTAGGGCCGAGGAAGGACGCCTACGGCGTCCGCGCTATCCTTCCCTGCAGGGAGAGGGTTGCCGCGCACGTGCTCAAAGACCTGTCCCGCTTCGACGAACTCGACCATGCGGCGACGCAATCCGTGCGCGGCGGCATTGCCTACATCACGCGTGGCGACCCAGGGGGATGCAACGGTGGTGTCGTGCCACCGGTTTTCGTCCACCCCGGCTGGGACGGGTACCCGCCGGTTCACGTCGGTTGCGGACCGGTGTTCAAGCCTTACGAGCACCTGCCTTCGTATCCGGTGGGAGTGGTCACGCCAATGTGAGCGGCGCGCCTTCGACACTTCGGTATGTGAAAGTTGCGAAGCAGGCACCGCTTATGTCGCTTGCGATTTGCGGCGGGCGCCTGCTTTGCTATGGTTTGCTTTTGCTTTTCTCGCTTCGCGGCGCACGCCGTTGGCGAGTTTGCGATCGTGGCTTTACTCGAAAGCCGTGTCGATCGGCACGCGATAGCCAACCGCGAGACGATTGGTTTCGTTAGCCATCCCAACTACTGCCATCAGCTCGCCGAACATCTCGTCGGTCATGCCCGCGCGGCGCGCGGCGGCCGTGTGACTCGCGACACAGTAGCCGCAGTTGTTCGTCACGCTCACCGCGACGTAGAGCAACTCCTTGATCAACGGATCGAGTGCGCCGGGTGCCATCACGTCTTTCAGACTGTCCCATGTGCGCGCGAGCGTCGGTGGATGCTGCGCGATGTACTTCCAGAAGTTGTTGACGTCGTCGACCTGGCGGGTCTGCTTGATGTCGTCGTAGACGGCTTTGACTTCGGGGGACGCTGCGGAGTATTCGACGGCTTTGGGCTGGGTCATGAGTTCTCCGATCGGGGGATGGGAATTAGCGGCGCTATGCGTGGGTAGGCTGCGACCGGCTATTGTGAGCTGCGGTAACGTTCAGTTTAGCGGGTGCGGGTTAAGTTGTGTCTGGCGGAGAATACACATGGCAGATGCCGGAGGATAAAAAAAGCCACCAGTCTTGCGACGGGTGGCCTCGGTAAGCATGCCAAACATACGAAAGCGCGTAAAGCGAACTCCGTTAAGCCTTGGCTACACGCCCATAGGTGTCTTCGAAACGCACAATGTCGTCCTCGCCGAGATAGGCGCCCGACTGCACTTCGATCAACTCCAGCGGAATCATGCCCGGGTTCAGCAACCGATGCGTGACTCCGACCGGGATGTACGTCGACTGATTCTCGGTCAGGATGATTTCCTTGTCGCCGTTCGTGACCAGTGCGGTGCCTTCACGACGATCCAGTGTTCCGCGCGATGATGATGCATCTGCAAGCTCAATTGCGCCCCGGGGCTGACGACGATGCGCTTGACCTGGAACCGGTCGCCGCTGTCGATGCCTTCGTACGAACCCCATGGGCGCACCACGCGACGATGCGTGACGAATTCGTGGCGCCCCATTTCATTCAATTGGGCAACGATCTTCTTGACGTCCTGCGCCTTATCGCGATGCGCGACCAGCACGGCGTCGGCGGTCTCGACGATCACGACGTTGTCCAGACCGATTGCAGCCACCAGTCGGTGTTCAGCGCGAATGTACGAGTTCGTCACTGCATCGGTGAGCACGTCGCCAATCAGTGCGTTGTCTTGCGCATTGCGCTCGGCGATGTCGGCGAGCGCGGTCCACGAACCGATATCGTTCCAGCCGAGATCCGATACCGCCACCACGGCGGCGCGCTTCGTCTTCTCCATCACCGCGTGGTCGACGGAGATGTTCGGGCACGCGGAGAAGGTTTGCGCGTCGAGGCGCACGAAGTCATGGTCGCGCTGCGCGGCGTTCAGCGAAAGCTCGGCCTGCAGCGCGATTTCCGGCTCATAGCGGCGCAGTTCTTCCATGTAAGTGGAAGCCTTCAGCATGAACATGCCACTGTTCCAGTAGTATCCGCCGTCCGCGAGGAAGCGTCCCGCCGACACCACATCTGGCTTTTCGACAAATGAATCGACAGCAAACACCTTCTCGCCTTTAACGAGTTCAGCGCCCGCACGAATGTAACCATAACCCGTATGCGGTTCAGTCGGAGCAATGCCGAAGGTAACCAGGTAGCCATCTTTCGCAATCTGGGCGGCAGACTCGACCGCTTTGACAAAAACCGCTTCGCCAGTAATAACGTGATCAGACGGCAGAACAAGCAACAACGACTCCGGAGAATCGCGCATGGCAAGGAGCGCCGATACTGCGATAGCAGCCGCCGTGTTTCGGCTCGTAGGCTCAAGCACGATCGCCGACGACTCGACCTTGACCTCTCGCAACTGCTCGGCAACCAGAAAGCGCTGCTCAGTATTTGTCACGACGATCGAAGACGACATGTCCTTGATCGCGCGCAGCCGCAACGCGGTCTGCTGAATCAGGGTATTTTCGCCAGTCAACTTGAGGTACTGCTTGGGATATCCACCGCGTGACATCGGCCACAGTCGCGTCCCACTTCCACCGCAAAGAATCACCGGATGAATGTGCATCTTTTTACTTCCTTTTTTTTCCTATTGTTTTAACGGACACTGGTACATCACTCCGAAAGCGCTACTTCTGCCAACGGAGCCTCTTGAACCGTAACGGAATTGCATTTTTTATTCGCACACCGATCTATAAATCCGTTTGATCGGGTTTGTCTCGCCCCCCCGCCCCCTTCCCACAAACCCCATCCGCACCGATTCGAGCTCACGCGGCAAACGCGGCGAGACCGGGCCACGGCGCGGCAACTCGACAAACCCCAAGCGTCGATACAGAGCGTATGCACGGGTATTGCTCACCAGCACATCCTGTACGATCTGCCGGCCGCCGTCGCCATCCATCGCACCCGCATGCAGTGCGTTGGCGAACAGCGCGCTGAACACCCCCGTGCCGCGCATCGTCTCGTGCGTCGCGCAATGGGCGATCAGCGTTTGCGACGATTTCGGCGCCGGCAATTCACTCTCCAGCACGAGCCCGCGCAATAGCATCCGAACCGTGCGGGGCAAGCCGAAGAACAGCAACAGCATCAACGCGACATGTGGATCGTCGAACCAAGTCTCGCGGCCGTCGTGCACCGCGAGCACCGCCGCCACCTGATCGACGCCAGTAACGGCAACCGGGTGACGCCGGTACGAGAAGCGCCCGAATTTCGACGCGAACGCAAACGCGAGAAACTCGATGCACAAGTCAGCGGTTTCGCCGAGAAAGAAACCGAACTCCCGCACGCCCGATGCGAAAATCAGCGGCGCGCAAGCCTCGGCATCTTCCGCTCTCGCGGGGCGAAAGCGCAACTCGCCCCATTCGGGGTCGCGATGAAGCGCTTCGGCGCGCACGGGTTCGACGGCGTACATGACAGGAAGTCTTCTCTTTGCTTTCTCGTTAGCGCGGCAGTCGTTTGAGCGCCGCAATGGTTCGGCTGATCTGCTCGGGCTCGTGCGTCGAGCAGATGAAAAACCGCAGACGCGCCGCCTTCTCTTCGACCGCCGGATAGAAAATCGGCTGCACGTTGATGCCGTCCGCGAACATCGCGTTGGCCCATTGCGCCGCCTTCAGCGTGCTGCCGGTGATGATCGGCACGACCGCGTAGCCCGCGCTCTTGCCGGTATCGAGGCCCGCCGCGCGCGCTTCGTCGAGAAACTGTTTGCCGCGAGCGCGCAGCAGCGCCACCCGTTCGGGCTCGGCGATCAGGCGTTCGAGCGCGGCCAGCGACGCCGCCGCGAGTGCCGGCGCGAGGCCGACGCTATACAGGAAGCCCGGCGCGAGGTGCCGCAGAATATCGATCAACGCCCGCGACCCGGCGATAAAACCGCCGCAACCGGCCAGCGTCTTGCTGAGCGTACCCATCCAGATATCGACATCCCCGCTCGCAACACCGCAATGCTCGCGAACGCCCTTGCCCCGCTCACCCAGCACGCCCAGCGAATGCGCTTCGTCGACCATCAGAAACGCCGCGTGGCGGCGCTTGATGTCGACGAACTGCGCGAGATCGGGAATATCGCCATCCATGCTGTACAAGCCTTCGATCGCGATCAGCACCCGCCGGTAGTCGTGCCGCACGCGCGCGAGCAGCGCGTCGAGCGCCTGCCAGTCGTTGTGCGCGAAACTCAGGCGCTTCGCGCCGCTCAACTGCGCGCCCTGTACGATGCTGTTGTGCGCGAGCGAGTCGTGCACGATCAGGCCGCCAGAACCGCATAGAGAGCCGATCACGATCACGTTGGTCCCGTGGCCGCTGACGAACACGACGCAATCGTGGACCTCATAGAACAACGCGAGCGCCATTTCGAGTTCACGCTGCACCGACGCTCTCCCGCGACCATGCGGTTCGCCGACGCCGACGTGCCGTAGCGGTCGATCGAGACGGAGTTGGGCATAGCGCGGGTAGTGCGTCAAGGTTCCCGCGACCAGTTCGTTCTGCTGCAAACGACGCTTCAGTTCGAGCGCGATTGTCAGAGGCGGCTCGACGTCTAGTCGTTGTCGCCGCTCCTGCTGTTCAGGGTGAAGCTTCGAAAGACGCTTGTTTTTTGGCGTCTTTCGATGCCTTACGTGAGAAAAATCGGGTCTTTTGCCATTGATCCCACAAATTCAGATGATCACGATTTTCAAACGCAAAAGACTGTGATAGTGTTGCTCCAAGTTCCGCGTCTCTGACGCAACGGCTCGGCATGGTATCCATGCCAATTGCTTGACTGGCACCCTGCAACAGTGACGACTTCGGTCGAGCTCCCTTGCACTGCCGGAAGAGCCTTTTTAAGAACGCCTCGGGCACGGCTCTTGTAGTCGGTCCAGCGAAAATAGCTTCTACGCGTCTCTGACGCATCGATGAACGCCCCGGGCACGGCTCTCGTAGTCCGCCCAGCGAAAACCACCTTTCTGGCTGCAGCTCGCAGCACACCACCATGACAAAGCACGCGGCCTAAACTGCCCGTCTTCTCCCTGCTTGCGCTGTCAACGAGCGCGGATTTCTCAAGCGCCGTCGACGCATCGACCCCGCCCGCGTCCATCTGGACGACTCCGGGCTGAGTCGACATCCATCGCACGCTCCTCTGATGCAGAGGCCGCCCCGAATGACTCGCCATCTGAGCGTGGCACAGCACTGTTTTGTGTGGTTTATCCAAGCAATTGAGCTGGTTCCCGGTGCAGCCGGGGTCACCAGCAAGCTTCGATTGTCCGCCTGCGGATAATCGTACGCTTCCTTTGCATCTTTGAGACGCTCGAGCCGCTCGAGCCCATAGATCGTTTCGGTCTGCGACGCGCCGCAATGGCGCATATCGATCATTTCCCACACCCTCAAGCGCGATCTCGACGTGACTTGCTCACCCGAATTTCCGCCCACATCGCGCTCGCCCTCACGCGAGCCGTCATCGCCCACGTGCTGCATGCACACGAATGCGGTTGGACATCGAATGCGTCGCCTGGCGACGCACGGTGTTCGTCCCGCCCCGGGCTCTCACTTCCAAGCGCGCAGACCTTTCCGCCGGTGTCAACCGGGGACCCTCAGCTAAACCGCCTCTGCCCAATTTCTTGCACTTCCGAATCACACAGCAGATCAACGTCGCGCCCTCGTTGATCCCGCTCAATCAAGTGTCCTTATGGGACACGTCGCCATCGCAGCCGATGGCAACAGGGTGCCCTCATTCGCGTCCCGCCCGCGCTTGAGGCTCAGGTAGAGGCGGAACAACCTGTCACAGGAAAGGAACCGTATGGGACGAAGATCAAGAGGCGTCAACCATGCCGCACAGATGAGCCTCAAAGCAGGCGGAAGCAAAGACTCACAGAAGCACCGTCGCTTACATTGGAGCGAGTTTTCGCGTTTCGCAGCCCGGATTGGTCACACGCTGGAAACAGTCAATGAAGCGGAAGACTGGATGCTCGAGTTCTTTGTCTGGTTCCTCGTTGCGGGGGCGATGAAACCTGGCACGCTCGCGAACTATCGGGCGTCGCTCTCAGTGATACAGGCGACTGCCGGACAGGATATGTCCGGCTCAACCAGCAGCCGGGACCTCCAGCTTGAGCGACGGGACCGACATGGCAGGCATCGTGCGCGCACGCAGCAGGAATTCAACGACTTGCTCGCCGCGGCCCAAGCGTTGGATAACAGTGTCGTGCACGTGATTCGACTGATGCGTTGGCTTGGACTTCGCATGCGCGAAGCACTCATGTGCGGCAAGTCACTGGAAACCTGGCGAGATCTGATCTTGCAGGGCGATCTTCGCCTGCCTATCGAGCGGGGCGCCAAGAACGGGCGTCCCCGTCGCACCGAAGTGCTTGCGGATCACGTCGACGAAACGCTCGAGGCCATCAACGCAGCGTTGGCGTTCTGCCGCGACCGCGATTTTGAGCTGGTGAGCGGCTGCCATGACGATCTAAAAAGCGCCAAATCCCGCCTCAAGTTACGCTTTGATCAACTGCCAATGCGCCGGGAGCTTGCTAGTCACAGCCTGAGATTCACGTACGCTGTCGACTTTGCGAACGCCGCACTGGATCGAGGCATACCGCCTGTCGATGTACTGACTCAACTATCCGACCGCCTTGGACACGGCCCGTCGCGGGTAAAGATGATTCTTGAGGTCTACTGCTGGCAGATTCGCCACCGGTTCCCCGAAAAAATTCAGCTGCCGAGCGACTTCGTTCCCAGACAGCGAACGAGGAATCTGCAGACGTCGGCAACAGGTCGTCCAGACGATCAACCTCAAGACAACGGCGCCGCTTCCAGACGACCAGGGCGGGCGCGCGGACCGCGCTTCCAAATCAACCATGGAGGGAAAGGAATCAAGCATAAATCAAATTAATATGTATTCCAAATTAAACAACGAACGCAACCTGAACATCTATGAAAGAGCAAGACAACGTGCTTGAATCACCACTCACCGGGGACGCTCGCGCCACGCTTAATCGGTACAGCAGCAAAAAGGCCGTCGAAACGCTGCTGCCACTATGGTTGCAGTTTGAAGACTTCCTGCGCTCGCACAGTCTGTCGCCAGCTTCCATCCTCGATATTCCGGAGGATACGCTTCGTGCGTACGCGAGCTATCTCGACCACCGGGACTGCCATGTCGATGACGCGCTGGTCGCGCTTAGCGCGGTCCTTCTTGTCTGCCTGCACGCGGGTTACAACGGCAAGATATTGCGCTCCGTTGTGATCCCGCGCATTCGTCGACCCGTCGAGAACCGACTGTGGGCCGCATTTCGCTTGCGAACCTACCAGCCGCTCGAATCTTCGAAAATCGCCCGGAGTCGCAGACGCCTGGCCAAGCGCGAAGCGTGCGCGCAGGACAATGGTCGCGCCGACACGCCCTCATGTACGCAACGTCCTTAACGCTTTTCATCGCTCCATCTACATCTATCGAAGGAACAACCATGACTCATCTGATTGTGGCTCACTTTCAAAGCTCGAACAGTGCCGCGCAAACTTCGGCAGCGCAAATTCTTCACGCACGGACAGGAGGCTTGCTCCTGAATCCGAGCCTGCTCGATGCGACCAGCGAGCAAGTGAGCAACGGAAATTTGACGGACATTGAAAATGAACTTCAGGATCATTACTGCACCTTGATGACTTCCCGGCGCGGGGGAATTATCGATGTGTCACCTGAATATCGGAAGGCAACGGTCGCATTCATCCAGGCGAGGCGCACTGTTCTCACCGAACTGAAAACGATCATTATCTCGACGTCTCCGGACGCAGCGTCACAGCAGGCTACCGTAGAAACGCTTGGCGCTATTTGTGCAGCGGGCGTGGCGCCATCCTGCATCCGGATCCTATGTACCGACGCCCCAGCAAACACCGCCATCGAGGATGGCTACCGAGTAGTCGCTGACTATGCACGCGAAGCAAGCATCGCGGTGTCGCCGGAGGCTACGCTTCCTGTATCAATATCTTTTGCGAAGGCGCAGCAATTCAAGATGCCGATCGCCGCTGTCCTGAACCGCGCAGTCGACTTCGAAACAGAACTGACTGCAGCGCGGCTCAACGGTGCGCCGGAGAAAATCATGCACGCGCTAGCCCACAAGGTGATCGCGCAGCGCGAACTTCTGGATGCGGTTGATACGTTCAAACGCGTAGCCGACGCACTCGGAATACCAACCATCTCGCAGGACGAGTGGCGTGCCGAATTGGCCCCGGCCACGAACCGGAAGCGGACGAAGACGACAACGCTCGATTAAGGGATCTCAATCAAGACGGACCGACGGCCCACTTCCACTCACGGCCTGTTGGTCCGCGCAGCCGATTGGCTTTTGGTCGCCGAAGACTGCGTACCTACGCCATTCGAGACATGAGAGCACTACCATCGCTCCCATATTGGCATTGCGCTGCCGGCGTCCGTGCAGTTGAATGAGCCTGGCTCTCACATCGTTCCGTTGAACTATAGGGATATTGCAATGAATAAGTTCCATCAAATGACGTCAGAGATTGAACGAAAGGCCCTTGTAGAATCTGTCGCTCGCGCTCTCAGTCTTCGCTGCGAGCCGTTGCCACCACTCCTCACCGACGCCATCGCTCTGAACAGCGCACTAGCGCGCGCGGCGCGGCGCATTAACTATGAAACGCATATGTATCGGTGGGCGACTAGGGCCGACTCCCTGCGCATGTCGTCCGCATACATGCGTCGACACGCGAAGTTAAAGAGTGCCGCCGTTTGGCATCGAGCTACCTCGTGGGGAAGCTTGGCTTTGAAGTTGATGCGGCCCCTCGCTCCTAACGACGTTGATGACGGAAACTGCGACGCAATTTCGCTCGAGTTCCTGCTCAATGCCATCGCTGAGGATCCGCTAATCCTAAGCACTCGCCGCGATGGCCCGTTCCCGCACCTACCAATCGACATTCTGCTTACGGAACGAATCGATGAATTCTTTAAAGAATACAGTGGTCCAGGCGTGGTGCATCCGTTTGAGGGCCGCCACTTCGTTCAGGGATGCGTTCTCAATATATATTGCGACGCAAGCAACGCCGCAGAGCGAGCGGGCGTTGCCAGCGCGCTCTCCCGAATCATGAGCGCGGAACTCGATGCGGAAATCGTGTCGCTGGTGCAGGAGGCGCGTCACACTCATGAAACGACGCGACCCCATTGACCACGTTAGCTGGGAATTCCGCGGACGCGCCTGGCACCTAAAAGCACGGCTGCGCTAAGAAGCGCCGTTTTGGTGAACGGTACCCGCCGGGGCTCGGCGGGTACCTCGCTCTGAATTGATACACCCATTCGACCTTCGTCCAACCCAGCGGCGTGGTTTCTCGCAAGGTGGCGTGACACCGCACGCTAATTTCGCGATGACCACAGGCCATCTGATTGAACGAACTGCCTTTCTTTTGGCCCCACAGAGTGACTTTTGATGTCGCGCCGAATCTGACCGGCATTTTCTACCCCTCGCCAATGCACAGTCGACGGGAATTTCACGGCATTGAAAGTTTTCAATCGCTATTCTCCGTCGCCCCATCAGAACATTTGCATCCAGTTTTGCTCAATACACGTGATCGCCCCGTCCTGCACACGATTTGCCCAATGCGCGTTGCCCCGAAAGCGCTCATCGGTCCTTGCCTCGTTCCGGATGTGCGTATGTTTGTTCGGATGGACCCGACCGTCGAGTTCGGTCTTTTTTCGTAGCTCGAAGGACTTGAGACTGTCGCAGGCGGGTAGCGTCGTAAAGATTGCGGAATGGGCCGCTCCCTGCAGATGCGCATTTGAAGCAGGTTGCGATTGCGACGCCGGCATTGCGGGAATGTGTGGCGGCACCGGCTCGGTGAGGTTGGCGCCGCCGTTTGCCTCAATGATCGGAACGTTTTAGGTTCGTCGACAGTACGTCGTAGCCGCCAATCGATTCAAGCACAACTGCAGCCAGTCCAGGTTCACATGGGACCCCGGCCCTCATATGTAACAAGGCGCAACGCTAACGTAACGTCCTCTTGCGTGATGGTGCTCGATCCATCACGCAAATACCTTAGCGCTGCAAGATCGAAGATTCGCTTTAGCACGGCATCCGTTTCCGCAAGGAAATGATCCTGCAACGCGCGTGCGGTAAAGTCCGCGGTGTGGCGGGATACCAAAAAGACATCGCCCGCCATTGCCCTTAGCTGCGTACGGACATAGGAAGCCAGCCAGTTGTCGGGTTCGTCGACGCATCCCACCATGCAACGTCGGCAATGGAAGCCACGCACTGCCCCCTTGATCTCTCTATCTTCTGTGGATTGGGCAATCGCGTGTTTGACGGTACACCGCCCTTCGAGTGGCCCACGCGCAAGCATCTCAAAAATGCATTCACAGTCAGTACACACGAGATTGTCGCCGCGCTGGCATCGAGGCGTTTCATCAAACGTCATCTGAATTCTCCTGATTAACGAGGTTAGCGATCGCCTCGTTCCGGAGGACATTCGCTAACCCAGTATTTACCCAAAATCGCAAAGTCAAGCCTGCGCCGGACAACGTCATCAGGGTACATGGAGGCAAAAATTTGCAGGAGTTCGAATGATCTCGACGCCAGCGAAGTGAGCCGCCCGCGGTTTGGTGGAAGCTCCAATTCTGCGTCAGGTGGCCTGCGAGACGCACGCAGAGGCTGAACGTGGGTGGGCTTACACCTTCGCCAAACGCCCGTACGTGTCTTCGAAACGAACAATATCGTCCTCGCCAAGATAGGCGCCCGACTGTACTTCGATCAACTCTAGCGGAATCTTGCCTGGGTTCAGCAACCGATGTGTAATTTCAGCGGGATCTACGTCGATTGATTCTCGGTGAAGATGATTTCCTTGTCACCCTTTGTGACAAGTGCGGTGCCCTTCACGACGATCCGAAGTTCAGCGCGATGATGGTGCAGCTGCAAGCTCAGTTGCGCACCTGGGCTACCGACGATACGTTTGACCTGGAAGCGATCGCCGCTGTCGATGCCTTCATACGAACCCCACGGTCGCACCACACGACGATGTGTCGGATTCGTGGCGGCCCATTTCATTCAATTGGGTAACGATCTTCCTCACGTCCTGCGTCTGGTCGCGATGCTCGACGAGCACGGCATCTGCAGTTTCAACGATAACGACGGTTAAAGGTTGCCATTAGCGATGGCTGAACTTCGTAACCTCAAGGGCCAGCTACAACGCTGGATCAAGAACAAGGCACGCCTAGACGAACTGGAAGTACCGTTACCCATCGGGCTTGTGTACCACCCGAACGGCTCAGTCGTGCTCGATCCTGATCAACAGGTCCGGGGCGCGCTACAGTTGCTCTTCGACGCATTTCGGCAAGCTGCCTTAACTACCGCCACGGTCAGGCGATTTCACCAGGAGGGTTGGCCGTTTCCGAGTTGCATCCGCCAGGGGATTGGCAAGGGAGATCTGACTTGGGGGACATTGAAGCAACGTCGCATCATTCAGATACGGCACAACCCCCGTTGTGCGGGTGCCTTGTTGAACCCGCCGCATTGCGTGGCCGGCCGCGACAGCGGCATAGACGATGACGATCAATATCGTCGATACATTGGTGCAGAAGTATTTTCGCGACAGCTTCAATCGCATTCGTGAGATCGCGGAACGAAAACTTCGCGCACCTTTTTCATCCTGCTTGCGACTCGTCCCCACTGACTTCGGGCAACGTCGACAGGTCCATCGTCACATCGGCTTAGTCATGCTTGTGGCAGTTGCAAAAGCGGTCACACAAAAATCGGATTATGGCTCGAACGCGTGCTTGCATACGAAGGCGTCCACGGCCGCCAAATCACGTTTCCATCTGAAGCAATCCCTGCTCAGAGGAAGTATTCCCAGAGAGCGATCTCTCAAGAATCGAGACAATTCTCCCCGCCGCGTGGCCGTCCCCAAAAGGCGACGCACCGGTCGCCATTTGACGATAGTCCTCCCCGCTCGAAAGTAGGTTTTGTGCTCGCTGGACGATCCGGCTGGTGTCCGTGCCGACCAGTTCCGCGACGCCAAAGGAGATGGCTTCCGCGCGCTCGGTCTCTTCGCGCAACACCAGCACCGGCTTCCCAAGTGCAGGCGCTTCTTCCTGCACGCCTCCGGAGTCGCTCATCACAAAATACGCCGCGTCCATCGCCGAAATGAATGACAGATAGTCAAGCGGTTCGCATAACGTAACACGAGGATGACCCGAAAGCACCGCGTGCACCACCGCCGACACGTTCGGATTTGGATGTACAGGAAAGAGCACGTCCAAATCGGAATTGGCTTCCAAAAGTTGCCGAACGGCAAGGCAGATATTCGCCAGCGGCTCGCCGAAGTTTTCCCGGCGATGAGTCGTCACTAGAACCATCCTGCGCCCCGGCGCCACCGCACGCGCCGCCGCCTCCGGCTTTTTGCGCGCTTCGAGGAGCGCATCGATGACTGTGTTCCCCGTCATGAACACGGAGTCCGCCCGCACGCCTTCCTCGAGCAGATTATCGACAGCCGATCTCGTCGGCGCAAAATGCCAGTCCGCGAGACGTCCCGTCAAAACGCGGTTCATCTCCTCCGGGAACGGATTGCGCATGTCCCGGGTCCGCAAGCCGGCTTCGACATGGCCCACTGGAATACGATGATAGAAAGCCACCAGCGATGCCGCCAGGACACTCGTCGTATCGCCTTGAACGAGCATCGCGCGGGGCTTCACTTCCTTCAAGACGTCGTCGAGAGAAAGCGTCA
This sequence comes from Paraburkholderia panacisoli, assembly GCF_008369935.1. Taxonomy (GTDB): domain Bacteria; phylum Pseudomonadota; class Gammaproteobacteria; order Burkholderiales; family Burkholderiaceae; genus Paraburkholderia; species Paraburkholderia panacisoli. The sequence goes on from NZ_VTUZ01000015.1 coordinate 150,178, forward strand.
ACCGCGCAGTCAATTCGCTAAGTCCTTGATTCGGACGCATCAGATCCAGATCGTAGTCGGGAACGATGTCGAAGATCCTGAGCATCTGATCCAGCATCTCCCGATGCTGCGCGGTCACGATGACCACGGGCTTCAGGTAGCGGGATGCACGGAGCGCATGGACGAGCGGCGCCATTTTCACGGCTTCCGGCCGGGTTCCGAATACGACGGCGACATCCTGTTTTTTCACGATTGTCCTTCCTTGTTGCCCGGCATCACATCGAGGTGCATGCGGGTCGATCGCAGTACCGACGGAAGGCGGCGGGACCGGTTGCGTCCGGCCGCAGCCGAGGCAAAGCCAAGGCGTTCATAGAGCGCTCCGGCGGCGTGATTGCTGATGAGCACGTCGAGCACGAGTTGCCTGCCGGCGCCCAGACGGAAAACCCCGCTTTCGATGGCATACTGAAACAGCGTGCTGAATACGCCGCGACTCCTCGCCATGGCCACCGTCGCGCAATGCGCCATCAGCGTCTGGTTGCGCTTGGGCTTCGGCAGTTCGCTTTCGAGGACGAGCCCTCGCAGCAGCATGCCAACGGCGCGTCGCAGGCCGAAGAAGCGCACGAGCGCCCAGGCGATGTGCGGGTCGTCCCAGAGGATTGCGCGGCCGTCGTGCGCCGCTAGTATCCCGAGAACGACGCCGCTCGCATCGACGGCGACGTGATGTCGTCGCCACGAAAAGCGTCCCGCCGATGACCGGAACGCCGCCTCGAGAAACGCGATGCACGCGTCGGGCGGCACGCCGAGGAAGTAGTCAAACTCGCGCTCGCCCGATGCGTAGATCAGCGGCGCGCATTGAACGGCATCCTCGACGCAGGCGCGACAGAACCTTAGCCCGTCGATGCCGGAAGCCGGCTTCGACGATTCGACAATCACGCCGGCTTCGTGCGCCGCATCCATCACGGTAGTCATCGTTATGCGATCCGTGCCAGCGTCGCGATGGTGCGACTGATCTGCTCGGGCTGATGCGTCGAGCAGACGAAGAAGCGCAGTCGCGCGGCCTTTTCCTCGACGGCCGGATAGAAAATCGGCTGCACGTTGATGCCGTCCGCGAACATCGCGTTGGCCCACTTGGCCGCCTTCACCGAACTGCCCGTGATGACGGGCACGACCGCGTAGCCTTCGCTCGTCCCGGTGTTCAGGCCGGCCGCGCGCGCCTCGCTCAGGAACTGCCGCCCGTTCGCCTGCAAGCGCGCGACCCGCTCCGGTTCGGCCTGCAGACGCTCGAGCGCCGCCAGCGACGCTTCGGCCAGCATCGGCGCAATCCCGACGCTGTACAGGAAGCCGGGAGCAAGATGGCGCAGCATGTCGACGAGCGGCTGGCAGCCGGCGATGAAGCCGCCGCAGCCGGCCAGCGTCTTGCTCATCGAGCCCATCCACAGGTCGACCTGATCGGACGCGACGCCGCAATGCTCGCGGATGCCTTTGCCGGACGCACCGAGTACGCCGAGCGCATGTGCCTCGTCGATCATAAGGAACGCGCCGTGACGCGTCTTCACGTCGACGAAGCGCTGCAGATCGGGAAAATCCCCGTCCATGCTGTACAGCCCTTCGATCGCGATCAGCACGTGCCGATAGTCGCGGCGCACACGCGTGAGCAGCTCGTCGAGCGCCTGCCAGTCGTTGTGCGGAAAGCTCAGCCGCTTCGCGCCGCTCATCTGCGCGCCCTGCACGATGCTGTTGTGCGCGAGCGCGTCGTGCACGATCAGATCGCCGGGACCGAACAGCGCGCCGATCACGGTGACGTTGGTCGCATGGCCGCTTACGAACGCGACGCAGTCGTCGGTTTCGTAGAACGAGGCGAGCGCCCACTCGAGCGCGCGCTGCACGGGCCGCTCGCCCGCAACCATCCGGCTCGCCGATGCCGACGTGCCGTAGCGGTCGATCGCGGCCTTCGCGCGCGCGGACACGCCCGGGTCGCCCGCGAAGCCGAGATAGTTGTAGTTCGCGAAGTTCAGATATTCGCGGCCGCCGATGCGAGTCGTCGCGCCCGCGACGCCGTCATGCACACGAAAGAACGGCGAGTCGACGTGCAACTTCTCGCCCATCTCGCGCATGATCCTGACCTGCTGATAAAGCGGCATCGCTTCGAAACGGCTGCGCGCCGATGCGCCGGTATCCACCGACTCCACCGACGACGGCGCGGCCGCTGCTTCAGTAGCGCGATCGAATTGCCGCTTCAGCGCTTTCGCGGCCAGCTGCTGGCGAAGGTTTTCTCCGATTCCCATGTCGTGCATTCTGGTCCGTTCTGTTCAGTTTGTCCGGCGTTACGCCGACGCGTCGACCCACTCGCACGCGCCTGGCGTGCCGAGCAGCTTCGCGAGCAGCCGGTAGTTCATTTCGTGGGTCGGGCGCAACGCCGTCACGCGTGCGAGCAGCGGGCCGCCCGCCAACGCGAGATCGCCGACGAGATCGAGCACGCGGTGCCGCACGAATTCGTCCGTGCCGCGCAGCCCGCCGATCACGTGATTGCCGATGATCGACGCGGTGCACGACGGCCGCGCGCCGCGCAGGATCGGCACGCCGGTCACGTAGCCCGCCACGATCGCCGGCACGGCCCACTTGATACGTCCGTACGAGCGGGACGACGAGATATCGTCGGCAAACGTGCGTGGCGTGAGGCGGCCGTTCCACTGCATGTCGCCGAAGCCCTTGAGTTCGTCGCGTACGCTGAATTCGTAATGCTCGGCTGGCTCGACGCTCAACTCGCGCCGCGCCGCGCCTTCGCCATCGACGACGCTCACCGGCTTCAGCACGCGCAGAAAGCGCTTCGGACTCGGCAGCGCGGTGCGGCCGCAAGCCTCGATCGCTTCGATCCACGGCCGCGCACTGCCGTCGAGAATCGGCACCTCTTCCGCGTCGAGTTCGACGACCGCGTGATCGATCTCGCACGCCAACAGCGCCGCGAGCAGATGCTCGACGGTGCGCACGCCGACACCGTCGGCTCCCCGCAGCATCGTGCAGAGCGGCTGTGCGTGGCGCACTGCCGGACCGGCGGCGAGCACGCCGAGTTCGCGCCCGCCTTGGACCCGGCGAAACACGATACCGTGCCGCTCGCCCGACAGCGCGACGGGCGAGATCCGAACCTGCACGCGCCGCCCGGTGTGAAGGCCGTGTCCTGACAACACCAGCGGCTTCGCCAGTGTGCCTTCGGCGGCGTGCCAACCCGGTGGCAACGTCATTCGGCAAGCGCCGGCGTCGACTTGCATGGTGCAGCTCCCTGGTTCTTTTGGTCCTGCGCTTGATCCTGCTTGAGTTCGAGCATGGCGCGCGCTTCGTCGTCGGATGCATGGCGTGCAACGAGCGCCGCCTCCATCTCGTCGGCCGCTTCGCCACCAGCATCGCCGCGCTCGTCAAGCATGTCGACGATGCGCACGGCCAGCGTATGGACCGTCGCGCCCTCCGCGATCGCCATGATCGACAGCTTGACGCCGAACGACTCCTCGACGGCCATGCCGAGTTCCATGCCCATCAGCGAGTCCATCCCGAGATCGAGGACCGACCGGTCGAGGTCGATCCGCTCCGGCGACATGTGGAGAATGCGCGCGATCTGGCTGCGCAGCGCCGCTTCGACGAGCGCGAGCGCTTCTGCGGTCGGCAATGCGCGCACCTGCGCCAGCAGCACGCCGTCCTCGCCGGTCGTCTCGGCCGCGCCGCCCGTTCGCAGCGCCATGTAGCGATGCGCCTGGGAGGCGGGCATGCCGCGCGAGATCGCGCGCCAGTCCAGACGCACCACGGCTTCGCCGGCCGCGCCGTTCGCCAGCGCGTGTTCGAGCGCCGCCATTGCTTCGTCGGAAGTGATCGACGCGCCGCCGATCCGCGCCTGCAGCGCCTCACGCGTGCCGCTGTGGCGCGCGAGGAAACCGACGTCCTCGATCGGCCCCCACGCCATGAAGGTAGCCGGCCGCCCCGCCGCGCGACGATGCGCGACGAGCGCCTCGAGGAAACTGTTCGCGGCGACATAGGCGCCTTGCCCCGGATTGCCGAGATAGGTCGTTGCCGACGAATACAGCACAAAAAAGTCCAGCTCGCAGCGTTGCGTCGCGCGATGCAGGTTCCACGCGCCGGCGACCTTCGGCTCCAGCACGGCCGCGAAGCGCGCGTCGTCGAGGTTGCGCAGCAGTCCGTCGTCGATCCGCATCGCCGAGTGCAGCACGCCCTTGAGCGGCGTGCCGCGGCCCTCGATTGCATCGATCAGCCGAGCGAGCGCCGCGGCATCGGTCACGTCGCACGCCACCACCGACACCGTGACGCCGTGTTGGTCGCGCCAGCGGTCGGCTTCGGCCTGCATCACGGTGTCCAGAGCGCCGCCACGGCTCGCGAGGGTCAGGTGCCGCGCGCCGCGCGCAACCATCCAGCGAGCGGTCGCGAACCCGAGTCCGCCGGTCCCGCCGACGATCAGATACGCCGCCTGCGGATCCAGCTGCAACGTCGGCTGGGTGACACCGCGCGTCGGCGCCGGCGTGCCAGACGGATACGTGACAAGCACCTTGCCGATCTGGCGCGCCTGCTGCATGTAGCGGAACGCTTCTTCCGCGCGGGCGGCAGGGAACGCGCGATACGGCAGCGGATGCAGCGCGCCGTTCGCGAACATTTCCATCACGGCCTCGAACAGACGCGTGGTCAGCGCGGGCAGCACGCCCATCAACTGGTCCGCGTCGATGCCGAAATAGCTGATGTTGTTGCGGAACGGCCGCAAACCGATCTGGCTATTTTCGTAGAAATCGCGCTTGCCCAGTTCGAGGAAGCGGCCGAACGGACGCAGCGTATCGATGCTGCGCACCATCGCTTCGCCCGCGAGCGAATTGAGCACGATGTCGACGCCCTCGCCGTTCGTGCGCTTGAGAATTTCGTCGGCAAACGCGAGGCTGCGCGAGTCGAGCACGTGATCGGCGCCGAGCAGACGGATGAATTCGCGCTTCTCGTCGCTGCCCGCCGTCGCAAACACTTCCGCGCCGAGATGACGGGCGATCTGGATCGCCGCGATGCCGACTCCGCCCGCGCCGCCGTGCACGAGAATGCGCTCGCCGCGTCGCATCCGCGCCAGCTCGCACAGCGCGTAGTACGCGGTGAAGAACGTGGTCGGAATCGTCGCAGCTTCTTCGAACGACAGATGCTCGGGCTTGCGCGCGATCGCCGTCGCGCGCGTGACCACGCGCGTCGCGAACGACGCGGGCGCAAAGCCGAGCACCGCGTCACCCGGCGCCCAGCCTTCGACGTCCGCGCCGACCCGCACGATCCGGCCCGACAGTTCCATCCCGATCGTCGCGCCCGCAAAACCCGTCTCGACGGCTTCGTCGGACAGCAGGCCCATCGCGTACATCACATCGCGGAAGTTGAGCCCGGTCGCCGCCGGTTCGATCTCGACGTCGCCGGGCGCCAGATCGCGCGCCGGCAACGCGAACCATTCGAGGTTGCGCAGCGAGCCGGGCATGTCGAACGCGAGCACCGCGGCCGATGGGTCGCCCGGCATGCTGCCGCGCTGCTCCGCCTGCGCGGCAGGCAGCATGCGCGGCACATAGCGGCCCTCGCACGCAAGCAGCACTTCTTCTTCGCCGTCGTCGCCGACGAGCGCCGTCGCCAGTTGCTGCGCCGGCTGCTCGCCGGTCTGATCGACGTCGATCAGGCGCATCGACAGCGCCGGATATTCATTCGCGATGACGCGGCCGAGCCCCCACAGGCTCGCCTGCTCGGGATGCGGCAATGCGTCGACTGCGAACGGCGCGCCGCCGCGCGTCACGACGCACAGACGGCCACGCTCCGCCACGCCGGCCACATCGAGCTCGCGCACAAGCGCGGCAAGCGCCAGCGCGCCGCCGCGTTGCGCCTGCATTACGGCTGCGCCGTCGGCATTGGGCGACACGTGCGGCGCAATGAACACGATATGCGAGCGCCGACCTGCCGGCTGACGCGCCGACCATACAGCCGCGTCCCGCACGGGCGCCGATTCGACGCAGCATCCCAGCAGCGTGAGTTCGCCGGCCAGCGCGGTGCCGAACGCATCGGCGTGATTCTGCGCGATCAGCCAGCGTTCGCCGTCGGATGCGCTTGACTGAAGCGCGCGGCGCTCGCCCTGTGAAGCCGCTTCTTGCCGCGCATTCGCGACAGGCTTACGCGCGACGATGAAAGTCGGCGTGCCCTCGAGATCGAGGTCCTGTTCCGTGTCGCGTACGATGTCGACCAGACCCGCACGCTCGCACAGCGACACGAGTGTGGCGGGCGTCAGCGCGCCATGCGCCGTCGCGGCAATCTCGCGGCCGGCCACGCCAAACACGATGTCCGCGAAACGGCCGCGCCGCGCATCGGCGAGTACGACGATCCCGCCCGGCGCAAGCCGTTCGACGATCGACGTAAGCGCCGACAACGGGTCCGGGTGCTCTCCAAGCAGCCGGTTGACGACGATCACGTCGAACGGCACGGTATCCCGGTAACGCGAGAACAGCGGCTCGTCGAGCGTGAACGGCAGTGTCTGCACGTGCGCATGCCCTTCCGTGTCGACGCCGATCAACTGCTGCGGGCCTGCCAGCGTGTACTCGCAACGCCCAGCGGGCACGTCGCAGTCGAGCGGCTGCAATACATCGCCGCTTGCCGCGCCGATCTCCAGCACGCGCACGCGGCGCGTCTGCGTCCATGTCGCGACAGCCTGTGTGACGCACGCGGCGAGCATCGCGCGCGTATGCGCCCAGGTCGGCCCCGCATCGAAATATTGTTCGACGAGACTGCGCCCCGTCGGCGACAGCAGTGCGGCACCTTGCGGCGCGGCATCGCACAGCACGCGCGGCAGCGCCGCGCCGACGTGCGCGAGCAGCGTCAATTCGGCGACGTGCGCCGGCGACGCGGCGAGCACGTCGCGCCACAGCGCATCGCGCGCTGGCATCGCCGCGCAGGCCTCGTCGTCGCGCACCAGACGGGCGCCGTCGAAATAGGCCAGCCCGTCTTCAACGACGATCTGCGCGAGCCGCGCGACCAGTTGTGGATTCGGGTGCGCCGGCAGCGCGGGCTGCGAGAACGCGTCCAGCGCGTCGAGCGCTTCCAGCGCATGCAAGCCCGCCAACACGTCGACGAGCGGCAGAATTTCGGTCAAGTGACGCGTGCGGCCGGCGGCGTTTTCACGCGACGACACCTGCGCGTTGGCGCGCTCGACGAGTACCGCCGGCGGCGGCAGCGTGCCGGCAGTGAAGCCGGCCTGCAACGGCCGCGCTTCGAGCGCGTACGCAAAGCGCGCGGGCGCGCCGTGCCGGCGGCCTGCCAGATCGACCCGGCGGAAACGGCACGCGGACAGGCGGGCGACGATCGCACCGTGCGGGTCGAGGAACTCGAACGACGCCACGATGGAATGCGGGCTGCGCCGATGGACGCGCGCCAGCACGCGCCGCACCGGATCGCCGCGCAGGAAATCGACGCGCCCGATCTGCACGGGGACGAACGCCGCGCGTGCTTCGCTGGGCGCAGCACCGTCCTGCCCGAGCACGGCAAAGAGCGGATGGAAGCCGCTGTCCATCAACGCGGGATGCAATAGATAGTTGGCGAGCGCCTGCGCGCCGCCGAGGTCCGACGGTGCTTCGAGATCGGCCAGTGCCTCGTCGGCCGAGACGTGTACGGCTTGCACCCAGCGGAACGCCGGGCCATAGCTCAGGCCGATCGCCGTCGTACTCGCGTACAACGTGTCGCCGCGCATCGCCGGGCTTGCCTGCAAACGGGCGATCACCGATGCGTCCGCCACGCTGTCAGGACCGAGCGTGTTGCCACTCTCCAGCAAGCGCCCCGTCACGTTGAGATTCCACGGACCCTCGCTCATCCGGTCATGCGTTTCGATCGTGAACGACGCGGTTCGCGGGTCGATCGCCAACCTGAACAGCTTGGCGTGCTGCGGCTGGAACACGACCGGCATGCGGATCTCGACGTTCTCGAGCGCGACGTCAGCCGTGCCGAAGAACGTGCGCGCGGCCGCGAGCGCCATCTCGACATAGCCGGCGCCGGGAAACGCGACACCGCCGTCGACCACGTGATCGGCCAGCATCGGCACGCGCTGCGGATCGAGCTGGTTTTCCCACGCGAACGCGTGCTGATGCAGCCGGTAACCGAGCAGCGGATGATCGACGCGCCGGGTCACGACGCCGTTTCCTTCGACGGTCTGCTCGATCCAGTGATGCTCGCGCTGCCACGGATAGCTCGGCAACACGGTGCGCGGCGCGTCCGGGACGAAGCGCTCCAGATCGACGCGCGCGCCGTGCGCCACCGCCGACAGAATCGAATGCGCAAGCATCTCCGCGCTGTCGTGATGGCGCTTGAGCGTCGGTACCACAGCGCCGGGCAGCTTCAGCGTTGCGAGCGTCTGCTTCACGTAAGTGCGCAGGATCGAATGCGGCGCCACTTCGATGAATACGCGCACGCGATCGTTGGCGAGGTGCGCGATCGCATCGCCGAAACGCACCGGCTCGCGGATGTTGCGCCACCAGTAGCCGGCATCGAGCGCGGTGCCGGGCAGCGTGTCGCCCGTGACTGTCGAGACGAAACGCGTGTGGCCGTCGCGCGGCGCGAGATCGGCGAGCCCGTCGCGCACGACCGGCTCAATCACGTCCATATGGCTGCTGTGGAACGCGTAATCGAGATCGAGCATCTGGAAGAAATGACCGGCGCCAGCGAGCGCCGCGCCGATGGCCTCAAGCGCGTGCGGCGAGCCGGCGAACGTGACGGCTTCCGGGCTGTTGGTGCCGGCCACTTCGACCGTGGGAGCAAGACCTAGGCGCTCGATCCATTCACGCGCAGCGGCCTCCCCGACGCCGGCCGCCGCCATCCTGCCCGCGCCACGCGTCAAGGCCTGCGCGCCGCTGCGGAAGCGGATCACGCGCACGGCTTCGGCCAGCGTCAGCGCACCCGACGCCCATGCGGCCGCGATCTCGCCGACGCTATGGCCGAGCGTCGCGTCGCACTGCACGCCGCGCGCGGAGAGCACACGCGTGATGCCGACCTGCATCGCGAACAGCAGCGGTTGCGCGTTCTCGGTCGCCGCGAGCCATTCGGCGCTAACGCCGTCGCACATCGCGGCGACGAGCGATGCATTGCCGTCCGCGCGCCAGAGCGCGTCGACTTCGTCGAGCGCCGCACGGAACACGGGGTCCTGCGCGTACAGCTGCTTGCCCATCCCGGCCCACTGACAGCCGTTGCCCGCATAGACGAACGCAACCTGCGACGCCACCTCCGTGGCCTGGCCTTGCGCGACGCACGTTGGCAGCGCATCGGCAGCCGGCTCCGCAAGCGCCGTCAGCGCCGCGTGAGCCTCGTCCAGATTGGCCGGTGCGACGACCGCGCGGTGATCGTGCCACTGACGGCGGCGCGCCGCGCCGGCGGCGAGTGAGATCCAATCCGCGCCGGCCTGCAAGCGCGCGAGATAGCGCGCCGCGAGCGCCGCCAGCGCGCCCGGTGCGCGCGCCGTAAGTACGAGCGGCGGCAACGGCGCATTAGCTGGCGTCGGCGCCTGCGTCATGGTTGCGTTCGATGCTTGCGGCTCGACCGCTTCCGTCACGATGACGTGCGCGTTCGTTCCGCCGAAGCCGAACGAGTTGATGCCGATCGTCAGCGGAGCATCGCCCCGTTCGAGCGGCGTGAAGCGATTGACGACGCGCAGGCGGCCGCCGTCGAAATCGATAGCGGGATTGGGTGTGTCGAAATGCAGCGAGCGCGGCACCGCGCGATGCTTGAGGCACAGCACGGCCTTCAGCAGGCCTGCCATGCCCGATGCGGTTTCCAGGTGACCGATGTTGGACTTGACCGAGCCGATCAGCAGCGGATCAGCCGCGGCACGGCCGCTCGACACCGCCTCGATCAGCGCGCGCGCCTCGATCGGATCGCCGACCGCGGTGCCGGTGCCATGCGCCTCCAGGTAGGCGAGCGAGCGGGGATCGACAGCGGCGCGCTGATAGACCGAGCGCAGCAGCTCCGCCTGCGTGGCCGCGGCCGGCACGTTGATGCCACCGTGCGAATGGCCGTTCGAGTTCACGCCCGATCCGGCGATGACCGCGTGGATCGTATCTCCGTCCGCCAGTGCCTCATCGAGCGGCTTGAGCAGCACGAACGCGCCGCCTTCGGCGCGGACATAGCCGTCACCGGTCGCGTCGAACGCGCGGCAACGGCCGCGCGGCGACAGCATCGACGCCTTCGAGAAACTGACGAAGCCGAACGGGTGCAGCAGCAGATTGACGCCGCCGGCCAGCGCCATCCCGGTCTCGCCGGACTGCAGCGCCTGGACGGCCTGATGGAGCGCGACCAGCGACGACGAGCACGCGGTATCGACCGCCATGCTCGGACCGCGCAGGTCGAACATATAGGACACGCGATTCGACACGATGCTGAGCGTGTTGCCGGTCGCCGAGTAAGGATCGATCGAATTCAGATCGTCCAGGATGCGGTTGCCGTAATCCGTGGCGGCCACGCCGACGAACACGCCGCAATCGCGGCCGCGCATCGCGGCCGGATGCACGCCGGCGTCCTCGAATGCTTCCCACGCGAGTTCCAGCAGCAGCCGCTGCTGCGGGTCCATCTGCGTCGCTTCGCGCGGCGAGATGCCGAAGAACCCGGCGTCAAAGCCCGCGACATCGTTCAGGACGCCCGCGGCGAACGTATAGGCCTTGCCCGGTTCGCGCTTCGCCGGATGCTGATGGAACGCCGTGCCGAAACGCTCGTGCGGAATGGCGCTGACTGCGTCGCGTTCATCGCAAAGCAGTTGCCAGAAATCGTCGGGCCCCTCGACCCCACCGGGAAAGCGACATGCCATCCCAACAATTGCGATTTTTTTCTTCATCTTAATATTCGGCGTGTGCTGCGTCCTCGCTTTGCGATTCAACACGGATGCCGACGCTTTTCTGCGTCATCGCGCGCTGGATTGCAAAGCCGAGGTTCTCGACATGAATGCCCTGTTGTTCGCCGAAGCGTTCTCCGAAGTTCCGCCAAATGAAATAGTCACTCGTGGCCGGCGTGGCTCCGAGTGCATCGAAAACTCGTGGTAACGCGGGAACGTGGTCGCCGTAGAAACAAAGTACGGTTGGCCGCGCCCGCTCGCGCAGAAAATCGGTCAGCTTTCCGATCATCCTGTCTGCATTTTCGACATGCCGCAGGTACGCGGTAAGGTCCCGCCAGCGGCTGTCGTCGCCGAGGGTGTGTCTCGACGTGGATTCGCCGGATGCGACCGACTCCAGATGCAATGGGCCGTGGTTTTCCATCGTGATTGCCAACGCGAATACCGGCTTGTCATCGCTGCGCCGCAGCTCCGCGATGATGGCGTCCGCAACCGCCGCATCCCCGACATACGGGCCGACTCGAGCCGCTTCTCCAAAATCGCGGATGTCGATAAACCGGTCGAACCGCATCTGCCGGAATGCCCTGTCCCGGCCGAAGAAACTCGCGTAATACGGGTGGATCGCGAGCGTCCGGTATCCGCCTCGCTTGAACCATCCTGCTATGGATGCGCATGCGCTGCGCACGAACATGTACGGATAGAAGCGGGCGTAGCCGAGCGCCGTCGACGGCAAGCCGGTCAACATCGCGAACTCGCTGCGCATCGTATTCGCGCCCCATGCCGGCACCGTCAGGACGCCATGCTCGAATGCCTCACGCCTCGCTTTGTCGAAGTTCGCGTACGAATCCGGCAACACATGAGCGCTTAGGCGGCGGGCATCGAAATAGGATTCGCTCTGCACCACGATCACGTCAGCACGCGTGCCCGGTTGCCCGCTCGCAAACGGACCGTGCGCAACGGCACGCGCGAACGCGCGTCGCTCGGCGCGACGAAAGCCGTTGATCAGATATGCAACGAATACTGCGAAAAATCCGCAGCGCCGCTGGTCTTCCATCGGATCGAGCGTCAGCGGCACCCGGTTCGACAGCGCAAAACAGATTGCCAGACAGCCGGCCGCCACTAGCGCCGCCATGGCGCGCACATGCACGCCGATCGGATTCTCGATGAAAAATCCAGTCACGGCGATGGCCACGCCAATCACAATGACCAAGGTCTTTCCGAGGCTTAGAAACGGCAAATATAGGCGGGGATGCGAAAAGACCTGGCTGAACAAGCTCAGGTCGGTAAAAACGAAGGGTTCACGCAGCGATTCGAATTTTGCATTGCTCACGACCGCGAGCAGTGCAATCAAAACGATGGCGACGCCGATGGAGAAAAACGGCCTTGCGGTGATCGCAATCCCGCAGCCGCCCAGCACGGCCACGGCTGCCAAGTGCAATGACACTGCCGCTGCGGGACGGTACGAAGCTCGGGGAGTCGGTACCGCATCGACAGCAAAAGAAAGCGCGACGGCGGCGGCCGCGACGACTGGCCAATACGGCACTTAAAGCTCCTCGCGCGGAAGATAGGACAGCCTGCCGAGAATTGCGTCCGCAACCTTCGCCGGCAACAGGCGCAGCAGTTTCATGCCAAACGCCAAACGAAACGGAAACGCAATTTCGACGTTGCGCCGGGCAAGGTTGTGCTGGATATGTAGCGCGGCCTTCTCGGCGGACCACATGTATGGCTTGTTGCCGGGAAACACGTCGCTCATGGCGGTCTTGACGAATCCTGGCATGATCACCGACAGCGCGACATGGTCTCGCGCCAGAATGGGACGCACGGAATCGCAGTAGGACATGAGTGCGGCTTTGCTTGCGCAATAGGCGGGAGAGATTGCCATTCCTCTGAGGGCGGCCAGCGAACTGACGACGGCAATCTGACCGCTTCGGCGCGAACGCATGCGCTCGATGACCGGCAGCACCGTATGCAGCGCGCCGTAGAGATTCGTATCGATAACACCGGTGGTACGGTCGATGCCTTCCCAGTCATCGGCCGACTGGAGCGTACTGGCGACGCCGGCGTTGGCGATCAGCAAATCGATTGGGCAGTGCTGGTCGAAATCGAACACCCACTGCTGAATCGCGGCCGAATCGCGCACGTCCAAGCAGCCGATCACGACTTCGGCGCCGCGCGCGCGGCATTCCGACGCGATGGACTCCAGTCGCTCGGGATTCCGGCCAATCAGGCCTAGCGTGATATTGGGCGCGGAATAACATAACGCGAGGGCACGCCCAAGTCCAGCGCTACTGCCCGTAATAACAACCCCACGCTCCCCGCCCGCGCTTACTTGCCCCATTTCAAACAGTATTGTTTTTCCATCATTTCTAAATGGACTTTGTTATTTCGTCAGTGCAGTCCATGCAACTGCAAAATCCCAAACGCTAAACACACCCTGATATTCCAATCAGGCAGCGGACGGGATTGGCAGCTGATGCACTTCGCTTTGGTGGTTTGCGCGTCAAGATTAATATTTTGGCGCTATCTTACAGTATTACGCGAACTTGCCAACTCGCCAGGAGCGCCAACGCGATCCATTTTTTTCAAATTCCCCACCTCGATAGACGCGCACGTTGCCTGGGCAAAACGGCGAGCGAGGGAACACCGACGTTTTGAAAACAAAATCGGCGGCTAACGACGGCGTTTCGGTGAACTTTTGCCGAGATTTGAGCCATTCCGTCCGTTGTTATCTTCACGCCCCCAATATTCGGTAATTGGCAAGCCGCTCGTCGCGAGTAGAACGCCGAGTCGGATGTGTCGTATTTTCGGCACATGCGCACTGTTGGCTTGCTTTCGACTTTCCTTCCTGCCCTTGGCATTCGCCCTTCGCCAAACCGCCACCTCATGATTACAAGGCATCTCCGCGAGGTTGCCACCTGCTTCACCGTAGGTTGCCCCTGGGCCGGAAAGACCGTCTGAATCAGGTGCGTTTGCGTGTGTTTCCTTCTTGCCAAATCCAATAGAGAACCATTTCAAAGCCCACGCACACGGTCAAGCTAAGGCGAATCAGAAAATAACGTCCCCGGCGCAAAGCCATCAGGACGGCTACAAATGAATAAAATAACGTGACGATTTCACCCTCCAGCAGTACGGGGTTGATGCGCGGCACGACCGACCGATACGCTTCCTTACCCTTCGGCATTCAATGATAATCGGCGAAACAATACGGGGTTATCGGCAAAATCATCGCGATGTGATAGTTGTCCCTTATGGCTTTCAGGGCGCTTCGCACCCGTCCCTTTACCCTGCGCGGCTTCTCGCCATTGTGCTCGTTGACCGGCGCCGTGCCTCGGCGACTGTTCATATGGAATCAATTTCGACGGCTATCGCATGATGGCTCGTATCGACGCCGCAGGGCACAGCTCTTTACCCGCAACGGTCATGACTGGTCCGCACCCCCGCCCAAACTGATTGCCGCTTTCTTGCGGCTGCCCGTCAACAATGCTTGGGTCGCGTCGGGAAGGCGTCCATGCCATTAAGTATGAGGCGGCGTCCGGAGGTACAGGGACAAATCCACCATGTCACTCATCGCCACCTTCCTTACCGCGCATCTGACGGCTATCATCTCGTGGCTCGTCGGCATGGTGGGAGTGCTCTTCGGTGTGTTCCGCCATCAGCAGGCCCAAGACGGCGACCGCCAAGGCCGCTGGGACCAGTAGAGGGCTCAGGCCTCGGTGGCCGTAGGTAATGCTGCGGCGGCGCTCACCTCGCAGCAGGACGCACCCAACAAGGCACAGGCCGATCAGCAGGCAGTTGCCGATGCCAACGTCGACGCGGAGCTGCAGCAACTCAGCGCGCTCCGGAAGGACTGACCATGCGCCTTCTGATTGTCCTCATAGTCGCGGCGCTCGCCGGCAGCGCGCATCATTGCCCGCCGCCCGCGTCACACGTCATCGAAACGACATGCTCATGGCTGACGCAGATGACGGCCTCGAGCGCGGACACAACCGAAACCGAGCGCGAGATCATCAGCTACGAGATCGCGCGCCATAAGAATTGCCCAAAGGAGACGAAATGAGTGCCTTGCTCAACTGGTTCGCCGCGGTGCGCTGGCGCATGTCGTTATCGCATTGCCTGGAAGGACTGCTGATTCAGATCCCGCTCGGACTGTTGTTCGACTTTCGAATCGGCGCGCTCGGCGTAGTCGTCTGGTATTGGTCGCGCAAGAAGCTCGAGATGGAGCTCGAAACCTTGCGGCCCGAGGAGGCGCTCGCGTTTTCGCCACATGCCTATACTTGGGCGATCGGCTGGTTTCCGTGGCAGTGGGACGCCTACAAGGTCTTGGACGTCGCGCTGCCGACGATTTCATCGAGCCTCATTGCGCTCGCCGCGATCGCTTATCGTGGACCGCTTTCGCACTTTTGACGGCCCTCACGCCGTGTTGCGGCACGCGAGTAGCCGCTCCGTTTCTCCGTCATGACTGGGCGCTTTCGGGTGCCCAGTGCAGCCCCTGCTTGTCGTTGCATTGATCTATGTGATCGATTTGCGCTGAGGCGGGGATGTCGCGAGCCCACAGAGAAGCGCGATGCATTGCGCGGCGGGAGCGCCGAGAAAGAACTCGAACTCGTGCTCGCGCGGGACGGATCGTGAGATTGGTCGACATATGCGACTCCCTTCTCTACGCGCGCCGGTCTTGCCACGACCAATACAACACCATGCTGAAGCCGACACACACGGTGACATTCAACGGAATCAAAAAGTAATTCCCGCTTCGCAACGCCACCCAAACCGTCGCCGTCGAATAGAGAAAGGTGAAAATCTCACCGGCAAGCAATGTGGAATTGATACGCGGCACAATCGCGCGATAGCCGTGCTTGCCCTTCGGCGTGCGATGAAAATCGTCGTACACGCCGAATAGCACGCGCACGCCGCCTGCAAAGTAATACCAGGCCATTGGCAAGAACATCGCGATATACCGATAGGTATCCCAGAGGTCTTTCAGCACATTCGACTTGCCGTCGAAGCGCGCGCCTCTACGCGCGCCGAATGCGTTCTCCAGCCCCCAGAGCACGACGAGCCCGAAGAATGCAATGGCGCCCCAACGCATGCCCGCGCCATCGAAATGCACGAGATAAGTGAGCGGCAAACTCAGCAATACCAGCACATAGATCGACGCCAGCAGCACCGACGAAAACATCACAGACATCGCGTGCATGCGTTTTATCAGCGGCATGCGCTGCGAGAGCATTTGCTTGAAATGCTTGAAACCGCTGTGAATGAGCCCGCGACCCCAGCGCTCGCGCTGAATCCGAAAGGCGCTCATAGTTTCCGGCAGCATCGACATCGACACCACATTACGCAAATAAGCATATTTCCATTCACCGAATTGCGCGCGATAGCCGAGATCGACGTCTTCGGTTACCGTCGACGCGTTCCAGCCGCCCAGCGTATCCACACACACTTTGCGCCAGACGCATGAGCTGCCGCTGAGCGACGCCATGTCGCCGTCTTCGCTCAACCCGACCGTCACATATTGTTGATGGCCCATCTCCATCGCCTGGAAGCGCGTAAGAAAGGACACATCGCGATTATCGTAACCGACGCCCGTTTGCAGAAAACCGAGCTTCGGGTCCTTGAAACACGGAATGGTTTTGAGCAGAAAGTCGGTGGGCGGCACGAAATCGGCATCGAAGATCGCGAAGAATTCGCCGCGCGATTGCTGAATGCCGTTGACCAGATTGCCCGCTTTATAGCCCTTGCGATTGAGGCGCTTGACGAGACGAATATCGACGCCCTGCGCCGCGTGCTGCCCCACACGCACGCGTGCGAGTTCTGTGGTGCCATCCGACGAATCGTCGAGCACCAGAATTTCGAGCAATTCGCCCGGATAGCGCAGACGGCACACCGCATCGATCAGCCGCTCCACGACTTCCGATTCATTGTAGATCGGCAGCAGCACGCTCACCGACGGCCAGCGAGCCGTTTCGGTTTCGGCGTCGGCCGACGAATGCGCGAGTTCGGTCAATTTGCGTCGTTCGACCTTTCGCGAAATCAGAAAGACCCGCAGTTCGAGCAGAACGTATAGCGCAAAATAGACGACTACGACCAGAAATACCGCCTGGCAAAACCAGGAAAGCAGCACAAGCATCGCGATCGATCCCTCAAAGCTTTACGACGGCGCAGATTTCCTCTAACCGATGCGCCCAGGTGTGGTGCTCGCGCACGTATCTCGCACCGGCTTCGGCGCGATCCAGATCCTCCTGCGAAGGACCGTGATGCAGACGCGCGAACAGATCGCGCGTCTCTTCATAGGTATTCACGACGTGGCAGAATTCGCGGAAATGACGATCGACGGCGCGGCTCGGGTTCGTCACCGCGATGCCGCCGCACGCGATGATTTCGAGCAGACGGCGCGAGAACATCGTCTCCGAACTCGTGACCGAATTCACGTTGATCGACACCGTGTGCGATTTGTAGATGTTCGCTGTTTCGCGATGCGCGACCTTGCCGTGCAGCCGCATCTGGCTCGTCTTCGGAAAGCGGAACTCGAGGTGGCGCGAGAGCCGGTCGTGGTTGCGGTCGAACACGTTGAGCGGAATGGCGTTGTGCTCGCAGATCTCGAACACCATGTCGAGAAAACGGCGCCGCTCGTTCAATATGCGCCGGTAATAGCTGCCCGTAAAACAGACTTCGTTGCGCGTGAAATTGAAACCCGTGAAGCTGTGAAAAGCTGGTTGAAACGGCATGATCAGCGTATTCACGGGCACGTGCGCGGGCACTTGCTGGCGATAGCGTTCGAGGCACTCTTCGTCGGTCGTGAAGACGTAATCGAACGCCTTCGCCACATCGATGAACGCGTCGAAGAACGGACCATCGTCCTTGTTCCAAAACACCGTGGGAATGCCGGCCTTTTTTGCGAGATCGACCAGATGGAAGATCGCCTTCGGTTTCGTGAGGCGCAGCATTTTCGGCTGCTTCGCGAGCTCGTAACGCCAGCTGCCGTCCACGCCGTGAAACGCCGATTCCACCATCACGAGATCCGGCTTCCAGTGGCTGATGACCTCGCGGTAATTCGCGGGCGTCATCACGCGCACGCGGCATTCGGCGGACAGACAATCGGCCGTGAAATAGTCCGTCACGAGCGCGATTTTCAGTCGGCCGAAGTGCCCGGTTCGCTCCGCGTCCTCCGAGACCTTTGGATAGTCGTAGACGAGTGACCCCAGTTTTCTAATGACCCTGCCAACCATTCCCCTCACCCCGCACTTTTCGGTAGTGCTTCAATGACAAAATCGCGCCAGCAACGCTGCGTGGTCGCGTATTCCTTTGCTCGTTCGCCGAGCGCGGCGAGCGCCGCGCGATCGGCCATTGCCATTTCGATCACGCGCGCGAGATCAGTGGCATCGCCGGCCTTGAAGAACCAGCCCGCCGGTTGCGCACCCATTTCGTCGCGAAACACCGGTAGATCCGGAACGATGACCGGCTTGCCCATCGCCATCGCCTCGACGAGCTTGATGGGCGGCACGATCTCGCAGACCTTGAACGGCTTGCGCGGAATGCACACGAGCGCGCAGCGGCTCAGCGTTTCCTGAGCTTGTTGCGGCGACATGCGGCCCAGAAAGCGGATGTGCTCCGACAAGCCGAGGCGCTGCACCTGAGCCTCGAGCGACGCGCGCGCCTCGCCATCGCCGATGATGTTGACGGACGTCCGCGCTCCGCGCGCGCGCAATTGCGCCACGGCGTCGATCAGCGTGTCGAGTCCTTCATAGGCCATCAGCGAGCCCGCGTAACCGATCGTGTCCGCCTCGATTTCGCGCGGCGCGAGCGATGCGAAGCGTTCGGGCTCGACACAATTGGGCAGAAGGAACATCCGTTCCTTTTCGATGCCCCAGCGCTCGCGCGCAAAACGTCCCAACTGCTCCGAAATCACGAACACGCGATCCGCGTGGCGCGCAACGAGTCCTTCGAGTTCGAGTCCTTGCCCGAACCCCTGGCGCCGTTCGTAATGCGGCATACGCGAAATACGCGTGAGTTCCCAGAGACCGCGCATTTCATACTGAAACGGAATGCCCAATTGCCGCGCAGCCAGCAATGCCGGCAATGCGTTGACGTGATTCGAAGCCGCATGAATCACCGACACGCGATGCTGCCTCGCCCTCTGCGCCACCACACGCGCCGCCTGCATCGCGTACAGCAGCACCGGACGATTATTGGCCGGCCCCGCCGCATGCAGGTAACGCACTTCATCAACCTGCGTTTCCCCGCTCACGGCGTCGCGCAGACGGTCGACTCGATCGAACGGATACCCCGGTCGCGTCAACGCATGCACACGCCCGCCCACCGACACCATCGCGCGAATGACCTCGTGCGTGCGCGTCGTGTAGCCACTTGTGTGATACGGCAACGCGCTCGCCGCCACATACAGGAGGCCTGCGTCATCGGCCTCGAATGACGCGGCTCGCGCGCGCTGCTTCGCCTTGCGCTCCAGCGTCCGGACAGTGAGCCATCGGCTCAAGCCCAGGTACGGCTCGGTAGCGAGCGTCTGCAAAGAATCGAGCGCGTTGCTCATGCCGGGACGGTCCCTTGCGGTTTGAGTTCCGCGTATGCGAGATCGACCGTCTTCGACATCTTTATCTTGCCGCGCGCGTGCAGATCGAGAAATTCGGCGGTCGTGATCACGTCGTAGTCTTTGGTCAGACGGCGCAACAGGTTACGATAACCCTCGACGCGCTGATCGTCGCGATAAGTCGCGTAGCCATTCTCGTCCCAATACAGCAGCGACCACGAATGCAGCAAGAAAATCGAAAACGTCGGGCTGCCGCTGAACGCGTCGAGCAGCAATTTGCCCCACCACGGACGGAAGCGGAAATACGGCGATTCCGGATATGTGAGGCGCGCCCACCATTCTTCCTTGCCCACCTTGGGCAGGATTTTCTTTTCCGTCATCGGCACTTCGAGCACGCCGTTCGACCACACGTACGGAAGATTCGTCGGATCGCTGAAAACCGCCTGCTTCGCGTGAACGGCGCACATCGAATTGTTGAACGACGCGCGCACGCCCGCAGCTTCGAGCGCACGTATCGTAGACGCATTCCAGCGGAACGAACCCGCACGATGCGCGAGCACGGGCTTGCCCGTTTGCTCCGAGATCAGCCCGCCGAAATGCCTGATGACGAATTCAGCGCGCGCGTCGTCGGAATATTGATTCATATACTGCGGCCGACGCGCGAGGCCATGCTCAGCCCAGAACGAATCGGGCAAATATTCCGGATGCGTGTGCAACTGCACGTCCTGACCCACGGAATCGAGCCAGCGCACGACTTCGCGTGTTTCGTCGAGATACGACCAGGCGCCGCACTGATCGACGAAGTAAACGTGCCTGGCGCCGAATTCGTCACCGATCTCGGCCATTTCGCGGACGCCCGCCGTGCCGCGTTCGTGCACGCCCCACATCAGCCGCTTGACGTGATCATGCGGCGCACGTTTGGGCAGCGCCTCGGTATCGACCGTCAACATGGCATAGCGATTCTTTTCCATCTTTCTCAGCTCAATTTCAGCAATGCATTCCATTCCGGCTCGCTGGCCAATCCCGCGCTCAACGGCAAGATGCATGCATCGCGATAGCGCCACGCGAGATAGGCCTGCTTTCTCTGCTGTAGGGATGGGCCCTCGCCGCTCAAAGACGGCACGTATTCCACGAGCCATCCCAGCCGGGAATAAGAGGCGAAATCGGCGATATCCGTCACCAGAACCGGAGCCAGATCATCCCCACCTTGCAGCTTTTTCGAAAAGCCCTCGCATGCCGCGCGCAATTGATGACGATCGGCGTCGAGCGCCCAGATCATCACAGTCTTGAAATCGGCGGAAACCGGCCTGTGCTTGAGGGTTGGCAGCCATGGATATTGCGTGACGTGCGGCGAAATCAGTCCCGCCGACGCCAGCAGATGCCGCACGCGCTCCTGCAATGACGGCGGCAGCTTTTTACCGAGCAGGTCGTAACGCGTGAGCAAATCCCATTCGGGTTTGGCCGCGAGCGCTTTCAATTCGCGCCGCAACACTTCGGCTTCAGTAATCACGCTCACTGCACGCGCTCCTTTTTCGCCGCCAGAGCGAGAATCCTTTCCGCCGCGAGCACCGCGCCGTTCATGGGAATCACGGCGCGTTTCGCGGGCGCGCCGTTCAACATGCCGAGCAGTTTGCCGACCGCTGCATCGCGTTCTTCATCGGTCTCGCAGGCCGAGACGATAGCCGGCATGGCGTCGGCGACCATTTGCGCACGACGCACCTGATCGTCGGCGAGTTGTGTATTCGGCACGAGCAGCGCGGGCACGCCCGCCTGCACGAGTTCGCAGCACGTGTTGTATCCGGCGGCGCCGACGAAAGCGTCGAAAGCGCGCAGATAGCGCGCAAGCGGATACACGGTGAGCGGCATCACGCCCGTCGGCAATTCGACGTCGCGCACGGAAATGGGCGCACGCACCCAGACCACCTTGAAGCCAGCCGCTTCGAACACGCGAATCAAACCTTGCCCGATGCCGGCAACATCCTTGAGATTGCCGGGACCCATCGCGAACAGCGCGAAACGGCCGTCCTGCGGCAGGTTCAGCGCCTCGCGCGCCGCGGCACGGTCGAGCAGTTCATCGTCTTCGAGCACGCACACGGGCGGCACGAGCGCGCGCGTGCCGCCGCCTTCGAGCGGCGCTTCGCTCTCGTGCGCGCCCAGTTCCCCGGGCTGTATCACGAGATCGAACAGTGACTCGTCAACGGGCACTGTCTTGGCGCCCTCCTTGAGCAAACCCCGGTTCGACCAGACGAGCGCCGGCGAGCCGAACGATTCGCACGCCGCCAGAAAACCTTGAAACGGCCAGGTGCCGTCGAACACTATCACGTCGGGGCGCACGCGTTCGAGCATCATGCCGAAGCGTACGGCCAGCTCGCTATTCCACGCGAAAGTAGAACTCGTCGACCAGTATGGCGAAACGAAATAATCAGCCTCGAAACCCATCTCTTCGATGAGCTCGATCGCCGACGCCAGGGAAAAGAACACCGGTCGAGCGCGGTCGCGCAAGCGCCGCGCATACGAAAGACAACGATTCAAATGGCCCATGCCCGAGCCATTCACGTTGAAGAACAGGATGCGCGGAAGCTGCGGGTCGGTTGAGTCGTTGCGACCTGCCTTCGGATTGTTCATGCGTCGCCGCCGAATAGATCGCGCGTGTACACCTTGTCCGCCACATCTGCCAGGTCGGCCGTCGTGCGATTTGCCACGATCACGTCCGCGGAGCGCTTGAATTCGGCCAGATCGTTCACGACCGACGAATTGAAGAACGTCGATTCGCGCATCGCGGGTTCATAGACGATGACTTCGACGCCCTTGGCCTTGATGCGCTTCATCACGCCTTGAATGCTCGACGCGCGGAAATTATCGGAATCGGCTTTCATCACGAGGCGGTAAATGCCGACCACTTTCGGCTTGCGTTTAAGGACGCTCTCCGCGACGAAATCCTTGCGCGTGCTGTTCGACTCGACAATCGCGTGAATCAGGTTTTGCGGCACGTCGCGGTAGTTGGCCAGAAGCTGCTTGGTGTCCTTCGGCAGACAGTAGCCGCCATAGCCAAAGCTCGGATTGTTGTAGTGCTCGCCGATTCGCGGATCGAGACACACGCCGTTGATGATCTGGTGCGGGTCGAGGCCATGCTGCGCGGCATAGGTGTCGAGTTCGTTGAAATAGGCGACCCGCATCGCGAGGTAGGTGTTGGCGAAAAGCTTGATCGCCTCGGCCTCGGTGCTGCCGGTAAACAGCGTCGGAATGCCCTGCTTCTCAGCACCCTCCTTGAGCAGGTCAGCAAAGATTTCCGCGCGTTCGGAACGCTCACCGACGACGATCCGCGACGGATACAAGTTGTCGTAGAGCGCCTTGCCTTCGCGTAGAAACTCAGGCGAAAAGATCAGGTTCTCGGTCTTGAATGCCGCGCGCGCGCGCTCCGTGTAGCCAACCGGAATGGTCGACTTGATGACCATGATCGCCTGCGGGTTGATGGCCATCACGTCGCGAATCACACTTTCGATAGAACGCGTGTTGAAGTAGTTCGTCTCGGGATCGTAGTCCGTCGGCGTCGCGATGACGACATAGTCGGCTCCAGCGTACGCGTCCTCTTTATCCTGCGTGGCGCGGAAATTCAGGGGCTTGTGCTGAAGGAAATGCTCGATTTCGGCATCTTCGATCGGGGACTGCTTGCGGTTAAGCATCGCCACTTTTTCGGGGACGATGTCCAGCGCAATGACCTGATGATGCTGCGCGAGCAGCACGGCGAGAGAAAGGCCGACGTAGCCGGTACCGGCGATTGTGATTTTCACTTGTTTTCTTCCAAAGCCTATCGAAAAACTTCCAGCCGCAGCAGTCCCCGCCCGCCGTTAGATCCGCCAGCCTCGCCAGCAAATAGACTGGCGAGATATTTTGCCACTCTGTGCCCCGTTGCCCCAACATAAGACGCCGATCGGTTGCTTAAAGGCCGCATACATCATGCAGATTTGCCGGAATCGCCAAAAAACCTTGACTAATTCAATCCTGCAGATCAGCGGACATCTACAAAGCGAAGCGCAATCGCCACACACCGATATGGGGGGCGAAAGAAAGCAACGATGAGCAAAATCCAAATCGATGGCAGCCTTCAGTCGCGATACTAATAAAGACACCTGAGAGTTGATGCCCTCTAATCAGACATCGCTATTCATAGCAGCTAATAGCCCCGCGCCTTCCCCCCACCCGCCCCCGGCAACTTCGCGAGAACCCATCAGCCCATTACCAACTATTGAACAATGAACCGATCGATGAGTTAAATGCATTCCAGCGCCTACAGGGTTCAATCTTTTGATGCCGAGCACTTTCAATAACAGGACTGACCTTCACTCATCTACCCATAAGTAAGTATCGAAGATGAGCTTCGCGACAACGAAATCACCGGCGTTCTATAACCGCGAGCATCGCTCGTCGTCACTCGACCATGAGTCTCCGAGACAGATCCTGCAGGATTGGTAAAATACAAACGGTGTCTCTGTACAATCCGCAACCTCTGAGAGACGGAAAATCGAGAAGAACTTCAAGCTACCGTCAGCAAGTCGGCAAAACGGTTATCGCGGGACACCAGCTTACCCTCACAATTCTCAAGGGCTCATGACGCAACGACTTCTTCGCCGAAAACTTCACTTTCGTATTGCCAATGCGTTGTTACCTTTGTTCGGGGCGACTCTGTTGTCAATCATCGTACCGCCGCAAGAAGCCAACGCCACGCCCCTGGCTACCATTGCTGGACCACTACGGCCCATCGAAAGCCCAATCCCCCCCTGCTCTGACGATGCATGGCGTTCGCCAGAAGTGAAGCTATTACTCGCGCCAGCTCTACGGCGCGCCGAAATCAATGCAAAAACCGAAGTTCCAGCCTGGGATTCAGCCGCATATGCCGAATTCTCGCGTAACGGGCAGCGAGCGGTCGGAGAACAAATGATCCGTCGTCGATTGGAACCATTGACGACGCTTGTTCTGGCTGAATGCATGGAAAACAAAGGGCGATTGGTGCCAGCAGTGGAGCAAGTCCTGGATGCTCTTTCGCTCCAGCCCTCATGGACACTGCCAGCCGACGATCCGGATCTTGCCAATCTCCACGGGCATTATAGCGTGGATCTTAATGCCTGCGAGACCGCCCACGATGCGGCATGGGCACTAAGATTGATGTCTCCGCGCCTTGATCCGGCAGTTCGCACGCGCTTGATTAATGCTTTGAACGAACGAATTTTCAACCCCTTGCGTGACACAATCGAACGGCGAAGGCAAGGCGCGCCGCTCGGGCCGCATTGGTGGATTGAGGGCAAGAGTAACTGGAATGCCGTTTGCGTTTCCGGCGTTGTCGGCGCAGCTTATGCGATGGGGCGCGAGGACATTAATTACTGGCTGGCGTTTGGACGGGACGCAAGCCGCCATTACCTCGAAAGTTTCAATGACGATGGTTACTCGGATGAAGGACCATCCTACTGGAACTATGGCTTTGGGGCCTATTTGCGTTTGCGGGAAACATTGCAGTGGGCGGAACCACGTGGCTCGGATCTGCTTTCAGCCCCGAAAGCGCGAGCCATGGCAGCCTATCCGGCCAAAATATCCATGCCCGGTGATTCTGTAGCGCCTTTTGGTGATGCACCCAACATGGCGCGGATAGACGCAGTCACAAAGGCACATGCAGAAGTGGCCATTGGGTGGACTACACCTGCAAAGTGGGCTGCCCTCGCGCACCCGACGTCGTCGGGCGGCCGGCTAAACGAAGCCCTGTGGAGATTGTGGGGCCACCCCGCGGCAGCGCCCGGCAACAGCCCGCTAACCTTCAACGAAAGCTGTTCGCTCTTTCCGACCAGCGAAGTGGCAGTTTTTCGCCCCCAAAACACCGACAGTCCCACCGGAAGTCTTTCAGTAACGCTCAGGACGGGTGGGAGCAAGCATCACGCTCACGACGATGCCGGTAGCTACGCAATTGACATTGACGGCGTCATCGCCACCGGCGACCCCGGCTCACCGGTTTATACAAAGGACACGTTTGGCCCACTCCGGCGCAAAGACCCTTTTGTGAACTCCTACGGACACCCGGTTCCTCTCGTCAATGGCAACATCCAACTCGATGCGACGCTCCATCAGGCCAGATGGGCGGTAAAGCCATGTTCACCGGCAACGGCACAGGTCCAGGAAGCCGCTATAGATCTCACGCCGGTGTATGACGTAAGCGACCTTCAGATGCTACGACGCGACCTCAGTTATGACGGGCAAGCGGGACGCTTCGTCGTATTCACTGATCGCTTTAACTCCAAACGCCCGATTTCCTTTGAGACCGCCATTGTCACGCGCGGGACCGTTACCCGCACTAACGATAGCCTGGTCATTGAACAAGGGAGCGAACGGCTTGCTGTAGATATAAAGGCGACTTCGCCTTTCGACATCAAGCTTGATACCTTCGAAGATCAGCCGACCAACCGCGCTACCCGCATTGCCCTGCGGATGCGGAATCCCGCATCTAACGGCTGTATTGCGTATCGGTTTCGGCATCCGGACGATGACAAGACGCCATCAGCATTTGGCGACTGCGCATCAAAATGAATGCGGCACCCGCCACCAGGCCTGACTCGCTTGCGCGCACCGCGCCGATTCAACGGAACTTCACAGAAAAGGTTGGGTTCTTTGCTATCACGCGTGCGCAGATTTCCCGAACAGCAGACTCAGAGCGGCTGAGGAAATACGCGTTCTCCCAGGCACCCGTAGCGGGGTCCCCTCCCACGACTGTCAAGCAGGCCGCAGCACCGGAAGGCTCCATCAAACGATTGATGACATCAGCGCCATAGTAACGATAGTGCCCATGGTCCTGCGGATTCGCGTAGCCCCAGTCGTTGGTTTCAGGCAAATAGTGTGGCATCGGGAAAGATACCTGCACAATGCCATCTGCCCGCACGATCCGAAGTAACTCTGTCAATGCAAGAACATCGTCCTCGATGTGTTCAAGCACGTGATTACACACGACCCAATCGAACGATGAATCAGCATATGTGATCGCGCAAATGTCCTGACTGTTCTCGCCGCCGTACTCGGAGACCGCAAACTCGCCAAACCATTCTCGAACGACCGCGGGATCGGACGAGAATTGGATGCAACTCTTGTCGGCAAACCTGTCACGCCCAATTGCGTCGTACACCTGCCGAAGCGAGCGATGCCGCTCCATCGAACCACAGCGCACACATTGAGGCGGCCGGCCGAATGTCAGACGGCCATTGAACCCGGGCTTGAACGAGGTGCTGCCACATATGTTGCACGCCGACTCGACCTGAATTGAAAATTTCAAAACGCAATCCCCTTTATCTTATTCCTGAAGGCAACCGAACTTCACTATTCACATCGCGCTCTAACGTCAGAGTCACATGACGCACGCTACGATCAACGATGGTGCTAAACGGTGTCATTGCGCGTAACCAATCGACTGCCTCATCCATCGTCCTTGCCTCGATCGCACCATTACGCAAACAGGTAGCACCATTAGTAAGCTTGACGAATATGTCGGCGCTTCGGAGTACTGCCATCCCAAACCACTCGTTTGACGAAATCATTCTCCCCGCGCCTTCTGCCCGCACAGTGATCTGCGAACGCCCTGGGACCGGAACCAGCGAGTAGTCAAGGAACTGATATGCAAATGGCGACATTGCAGCTCCGGCCAGTACGGATTCAAAATTCTTGCGCAATCGCTCAAGGTTAACGCGCGTTTCATGATGATAAGAACTTGCGGGACGCACCTCTCGCGATGCCGCATCCTGCTGGGTGCTGAACATTTTATAATGCCTGATCGGCAGCAAGTCCGGCCGTCCTATTTCCTTCGCCGCCCTTTTTTCTCCCGCAAGGATCAAGTCGTGAAATCCCTGGTTTAGGTGGACGTCGACATCCACAAGGAAAATAGGAAATTTTCTCAACGAATCAAAGGCTCGATTCAACCGATAACGAATGTCGATTTGATAAATCCAATTCGCATGCTCGCTATAGCTCCATTTTACGGTATTTTGTCGCTGATACAATTTTGAAATTGTAGCCGGGCGAAATTGATAATGGTTGAAAGCTCCGCGCGGAAGGGCTTGCCTGGAACGAATCGCTGGCAACGATTTGTGATCCGGCATTAGATCAAGAAGAAATCCGGCGAAATACCGGATATTTTGCCCGTGCGCCCACTTTATCAATTGGTGGAGTTGAGTTTCAGGCGGACGAACAGAGCCGCCACCATCGTGAGTGACTTGCGGCAATTCCAGATATTCATCGCTATCGACAGTAATTGCCCATCGATTGCGTGCGTGACTACGTAGTAATAGCTCAAGCCAGAATGCTTTTGAATATCTAAAACGGCCGCATTTTGGCTTCCATACCCAGACGTCCTTCGCTTTGATCCGTTTCGAAATCGGATCCTTGGAACCGTCGTCAACAAGCAGGAAATGCGTCACTCCGAGTCCGCGATAATGATCTAGCCACTCTTCGAGATGCTCCTCGTTTCTGATGCACGCCGTCAAAACGATTCCTTCAGGCTCGACCACAGGCGCATCGGCGCGCGTTGGTACAAGATACCAGCTATTCAACACTCCGATATCGAGCTTTTCAGCCATCGTCCGCTGAATTTCAACCAACTCGGAAGTATACCGAATGCGAAGCGCGTCCGATGGTGTATTCTTGAAGAATGAGCTCAAGTGATTAAAGATCGACGAATATTTGAGGCGTTCATCGTCCTGCACATAGCTATTCCTGTTTTGCCCAACCGCCACGCTCCGGTTTGCTCGACGAAGAGGATCCGAGTCGGGATCCAATTCTATCGTTTTGAGTTGAATGCCATTTTCAGAAAGAAATCGCGCGAATGGCTGACTCTTTTTAGCAATGCTCTTGCCCGAATAACAAACGTAGTGACGAGATGGGCGATGCACGAGGATGCTCAAAATAGCATCCAGTTCGTCCCACTGCCGCGGCAGAAAACTGTCGTCATATCCGATTGACCGGTAATCCTCGGCCGTCAGGGAAACGCGACCGCACGTCCCATCCCCCCAATCCCCCTGAAATTGATGCAAGATACAATCGTAGGCGTTATCTTCAAAAATATCGATAATATGGCGCCCGCCACCAGGCCCGGTAAAATTGTCACCATCCAGGCTTGCGTAGATCTTACCTTTGATGAGATTATGGAATGCGTTCTTGGCTTTTCCAAAGTGCCAGGCCTCCAGACTATCCGACTGGTAGAAACGCAAATAACCAGAAGCCAGTTCGGCTCGAAAGTTATCGGAAACCCACCTGGCAGTCTTGTCGTCTTTATCAAAGCATACGAGAATGAACTCTATCTCACCTCGATCATCCAAATTGTCCGCGAGATTTTGACGAAGCGTTGCCTGTATATCCGACAGCCTGTTCATGACAGGAATACAGAAAGAGAGCTTGATTTCGCTCATCGTCCCGCCTCCAGTGTAGAAAAGAAACGCGTGCTCGTTTCTCGAATCGTAAGATGTTGATGATCGCCCCAAACCTTCGTGCCGACTCTCGTCAACATTTCTTTGGGCAACCGGCAGACATAGGACAACTTGTCTGATAAGCCCTCAACGGATCCGTCATAAAGAAAGCCCGTCTCATTATCCTGAACGGCTTCCGTGAACATACCAATGCGGGGAGCGATTGTTGGCTTTTTGTAAGTTGTAGCCAGATAAAAGCTGCCTGACGTCAAAATCTTCCGATAAGGTGTCACCGACACATCAGCAATTTCCATCAAACCGGCCATTTCATTTTCATCAAGTTTGCGTCCGACCAATGTAATGTGTTCGCGTATGCGTGGCTCCATTTTAGTCAGCGCAACCGTCGCAGCCGGATCACCCATGTAACCGGCAATGACGAGATGCATGGAGTGCTGCGGATTTTCTCGTGCAATACGCGAAAAAGCCTCGATCAGATCAGGTACTCCCTTATAAGGCCTGATCATGCCGAGACACATGAGAATGCGGCGTCCCTGCAATTTATTGGGATTGATTTCTTTGGGCAGGCACGGCGTAGTCGACCGCTGAATATCGTCGTAAAGCGGGTGATCAATAAAGCGGAATTTTTCCGCAAGATTCACGTCACAATGGGACGATAGCAATTCACCCGCGCCCCGAGTGTGAATAAAAATGTGGTCGCTGACATTTGCCATCTTGCGCACCGCATAATTACTTAGGATCTCCTGGCAAGCATTCGCATCGTGATCGATAAGGTTGTGCAAGGTCCAACAGACCGTTGCGCCAAAAGACTTGAGAGCTTTCAGAATTCCAATATGATGATCGATGGCATGCACGCCAGCATCGAGAGAAGGCGCTCCCCAGTACAGTTCTTTCAACCAGTGCTGGTGAAATACAAGACGCTTTGAATAGGTGGCCATCACCAGCGAATTATCAAGCTCGAGCTTGTTGACAGGGCCAACCTGGTATTCAAAGTTGTTATGCTGGTCGTACAAATTCCGCTGATAAGAATTGCCAGCATAATTAGGAGAAAAGATGATGTTTTTCTCTTTTTCGATGCCAGGCGTCAACGCGCGCTTACACCTGATAGCCTCCATAGCCAACCACCAGGCCTTCGGATTGGCGTTGAAGGAATCAAGATATTGAGAGAAAGCACCTTCGAAATCCATTGACCAGTAACGCTCTCTGGCTGTTTGAATTCTGGCGAGTTCGTTCCGCGTTCCAAATGACATGCACAGACCTTTTATATCTTCGTCAGCGAGCCGCTATCGTCTTTCGGCTCTTTTGATAAACAGTTCTGGGTGTATCCGTGCCAAACAATCAGGATCAGCCGACTGCTGCCCAGGAAACTTGTCAACAATGGAGGATTGGCGGACGAAAACTAATACATTTTGCCGATACCACCACTCCACCGCGCGATTATTCCAAACTTTTTCCCGAATAAAATCGAGCGGAACGAAACCGCGCCTCTGGAATTTTTCAGCCCAATACTCGGGCCAATTTTCATTTCTGTGATCCGTTCCTCCTTGATGAGGAACGGCTGCTGAAAATAGAATGACGTCCGACAATCCGCAAAGATCTTCGACAAATTCATCTGCCCGGGATTTGTCGAGGTGTTCCGCGACTTCCAGGCTCATGGCGAGATCGAATACGCCACGTTTATCGATTTTAGCAGACAAATCATGCGGTATAAAATCTTCAATTGGAATGACCAATTGTTGGGTCGCATATTCCCCATCAAGCCCCAGGATTTTTTTCACACCCAGTTCTTTTGCGACTTTCAACCATGTCCCGGCACCACACCCAACGTCGACGATCGACTGCGGCATGTAATGCTTGAATAATAGTGAAAGAACAACATTTGCCGACGATTCACTGCCTGGCTTTTGCGCATCATAAAAGGCCTTGTCGTAGGGATTGGCAACCGCATTCGACTTGGAAGTTGCAGGCGCCTCCCCGCGATTTTCTATCCTTTCCGGACCTTTAGCACTCAACCTGTTCTTGCTCTTCTCTGTCAATATCTGCTTTGTCTGCCAGATTTGCTCAGTTACACGTGCTTTGGTAACCAGATTCACGGCGCTTCCCGGCGTCCCGATAGCAACGGATGCTTCGAAGTGCTTTTGCGCACGCGGCTGAACACCAGCAAGCGTAGCAGCCCGGCCCAGGCTGTTATGCACACCGGCAATCAGGATTTGACTGATAAGTTTTCTGCCGATGCCCCAGTCTTGAGCGAGCCGAACGAATTGAAAGGCATCGGTCGCATTGTCATTGTTTGTTTGCAGCCGACCAGCGGCAGCCAGCAACGCCAGTTTTGCCCGGTCTGGATGATGTTGCAACGTATTCCGGTCAAGCTTGGCCAAACTTTCCCAATCGCCAAATTGCCATTGGGTGCGAGAACGCTCGAGCAGGTTCTCATCGTAAGGAACGACGAATTGTTCAGGTTCGGACTCGAACACGACGGACGGTTGATTGTCCCGTGCGGAATGGCTATCGGTAACTGATTTTTCCATCATAGTCCCGGCTCCCGCAACAACATGTCCTTGATTAGATCAAGCTGAGCTTCGGCGCGCACCATTTCTTCTTGAATGAGTTGCTGACGAGCCGCCAAGTCGGCGTCATCGGCCCGACGGCTTTGAAGCTGCTGCTGCAAATCATGAATATCCTTGAGGCGCTGTTCCGCCAGCTTTGCCGCTTCCTCTTGCCGCTTCGCCAGTGCCGTCTTTTCACCATCCAGTTGCGCCTTGGCCTGCTTCAGCGCCTCGATTTCACGCCCCCGCTGTTCCGCCAGCTTTGCGGCCTCTTCCTGCCGCCCCATCAGCGCCGTCGTTTCCCCCGTTAACTGCACCTTGGCCTGCTTCAACGCCTCGATCTCACGCTTGCGATCTTCCGCCAGCTTCGCGGCCTCTTCCTGCCGCCCCGTCAGCGCCGTCTTTTCGCCCTCCAATTGCACCTTGGCCTGCTTCAACGCCTCGATCTCACGCTTACGATCTTCCGCCAGCTTCGCGGCCTCTTCCTGCCACCCCGTCAGCGCCGTCTTTTCGCCCTCCAATTGCACCTTGGCCTGCTTCAACGCCTCGATCTCACGCTTGCGATCTTCCGCCAGCTTCGCGGCCTCTTCCTGCCGCCCCGTCAGCGCCGTCTTTTCACCTTCCAATTGCACCTTGGCCTGCTTCAACGCCTCGATCTCACGCTTACGATCTTCCGCCAGCTTCGCGGCCTCTTCCTGCCGCCACGTCAGCGCCGTCTTTTCACCTTCCAATTGCGCCTTGGCCTGCTTCAACGCCTCGATCTCACGCTTACGATCTTCCGCCAGCTTCGCGGCCTCTTCCTGCCGCCCCGTCAGCGCCGTCTTTTCACCTTCCAATTGCGCCTTGGCCTGCTTCAGTGCCTCGATCTCATGCTTCCGATGTTCCGCCAGCTTCTCGGCCTCTTCGTGTCGCCCAGTCAACGCCGTCTTCTCGCCTTCCAACTGCACCTTGGCCTGCTTTAGCGCTTCGGTCTCACGACCCCGCTGTTCCGCCAACTTCGCAGCCTCGTCGTGCCACCCCAACAGCGCGGTCCTTTCGTTCTCCCCCTGCGCCTTGGCTTGCAGCAGCGCCTCGATCTCCGACCTCAGTTCTTCCGCCAGCTTCGCGGCTTCTTCCTGGCGCCCCACCAGCGCCATCTTTTCGCTTTGCAACCGCGTGTTGGCGTACTTTAGCGCCTCAATCTCACGCCCCCACTCTGCCGCCAGCTTCGCGGCGCCGTCCTGCCGTCCCGCCAGCACCGCCTTTTCGCCTTCCAGTTGAGCTTTGAGCCGCGTCAACGCCTCGATCTCACGCTTACGCTCTGCTGCCAGTTTCAACTGCTCATCCCGCTCTTTCGCGAGGATGTTCAAGCGTGTCTCGACTTCGGCGCGGCGTTCGGTAAAAGCAGACTTCTGCTTTGCTTCGCGCTGACGGGAGTGCTTTGCCTCGTATCGCAATTGACCAACCTGGCGAGCTTCGGAATCGCTGAACTGAGTATCCGACGGCAAAATATCCAGCATGGCCTCTGCTTCGACGAAGTTGCCAGCTTCATGTAACCTGAAGGCGAGCCACTTCAGTCGATATGGCTTCGGATCGAGCGCATGTGCGCGGCGTGCCGCCTCGACCACTTGGGCACGATCGCTGCTCATCAATTGCCGAGCCAGGACCGTGTACGCATTCGCCTGCATGGCCGGCGAGATTGAAATCCCGTTCAGCAACTTTTCGACTTCACCGAACCCGCCCTGGTTGTATGTGGCGATAACCTTGTCGAAACTTTTCCCGCCCAGCGCCCCGGGCGGCACCTGCCTACCCGACTGTCGCCAGATTCTTCCCAGCCTGGCGGGCACCGAAAACAACGAGGCCGGCGAATCCACACTCTCGATGAGAATATCGCCCAGCTTCGCATTCAATGCGTTTTGCTTTTCGAGCTGGTGAACTTTTCGCTGCGCCTCGACAAGCGCTTGCAATCGCTGGTTTTCGGCAAGCGAATCCGGAAGTGCGTCGTCGACGTAGCCCCTGTCGCTCGCGTTGCTCTTCTCCGAGGCGGCAGGACGCCCCTTTTCGAGTTCCTGGTTTCTCGAAAAGTAATGCTCCAATTCTTCCTCTACTTGATGGAGTTGGACGAGCAGAAGCTCTTTTTCCTCTTCCATCCCCTTGAGACGGAACTTGAGATCGGCCTGATCGTTCTGACGTGTCGTCATTTTGTATTTTCCTCGATACCTCAGGTACCCTGATAATCTTCTGGCTTTAGCGGGATTCAGGAGTAGCGACTACTCGGCCGTGGCCAACCGCTGTTTTGGGGAAATACAGTAAAAGCCATGTGGGAGTGGCCTTGAATACAAGGCCACATCCGATGCTCGCTACTCGGACCGTCCGTACCTGTCTTCAAATCGCACAATGTCGTCCTCTCCGAGATAACTGCCGGACTGTACTTCGATCATTTCAAGAGGCACTTTGCCGGGATTTTCAAGCCGATGCTTTGCACCGAGCGGAATATAGGTGGACTGGTTTTCGCCGATAAGAAATGTTTCATCTTCGCGTGTCACTCTGGCCGTACCGCGTACAACAATCCAGTGCTCGGCGCGATGATGATGCATCTGCATCGAGAGTGCGGCACCGGGCTTGACGGAGATACGCTTCACCTGGAACCGCTCGCCCGCGTCGACTCCTTCATACCAGCCCCAAGGGCGAAGCACCCGGGTGTGAAATTCATGCTCGCTACGGCCGGCCTGCTTCAGATGCTCGACGACCTTCTTCACTTCCTGAGCGCAATGCTTGTGAGTCACCAGAACCGCATCCGCTGTTTCCACGACAATCACGTCTTTGAGTCCGATGACCGCCACCATCCGTGATTCAGCTCGTACCAGACTATTCGCAACGTCATCTAGCCAGACGTCGCCGCGCAATAGGTTGCCTTGAGCGTCCTTCTCTCCGATCTCCCACAGCGCCGACCACGCGCCAATATCGCTCCAGCCGATGTTGGCCGGCACCACCGCTGCCCGCGTGGTGCGCTCCATCACCGCATAGTCGATGGAATCAGATGGACACGCCGCAAATGCTTCGTCGTCCAGGCGACAGAAGTCCAAATCCTGATGCCGAGTGGCCAGCGCCTTTTCACAGGCGGACAGAATTTCAGGGCAAAATTTCCCCAGTTCCTCCAGATACTGCCGGCAAGAAAAGAGAAACATACCGCTATTCCAGGAATAGCCGCTAGCTGCCAGGAACTCCTCAGCTTTTTCACGGCTGGGCTTTTCCACAAAACGTGTAATCCGGCAAGCGCCCATGCCCTGCAGCGATTCACCTTGCTGGATATAGCCGTAACCCGTTTCCGGCGCCGTCGGGACAATACCGAAGCTGACTAGCCATCCCTCCCGCACGGCCTGCAAACCTTCCGAAACGGCTTGATGAAACGCCACCACATCGTTGATCAGATGGTCGGCAGGCAACAGAAGGATCACGGCGTCGGCATCCTGCCGCAGCATGTGCAGCGCAGCCACAGCCGCCGCTGGCGCGGTATTGCGCCCCACCGGTTCGAGCATGATGGCAAGAGGGGAGATCTCGATCTGGCGCATCTGCTCAGCAATCACGAATCGATGATCCTGGTGGCAGATGATCAATGGATCGCTGACCGATTCCATGCCCGAAAGACGTTGCACTGTTTCCTGCAACATAGAGTAATCGGACCGGAAAGGCAGCAGCTGCTTTGGCAGCGACGCACGCGATAGCGGCCACAGACGGGTACCGGAGCCACCGGAAAGTATCACGGGGTAAATCAATGTCTTCGGCATTTAGGATACCTGTGAATCGGGAACTCGATTGCTCGGGTCCATCATGCGGTTGCTTTCCAGATACCACGCGTGTCGATTAGCACTTGAATGCTGTTGAGTTCGGGCTTCGCACGTCTAAATTCATCATGATCGACCAGCACAATAAGGATGTTTGCACGCGCGAGTGCCACATCCTGAGTGACCAGAACCGCTTCTGCTCTCAGTAGCCCCTTGGGCAAGACCTGAAGGTTGGGCTCAACCACCATGACCTTCTGACCATGGCGGGCCGCTAAGGTTTGAGCAATAGCAAGCGCCGGACTCTCACGCAGGTCATCGATATTTGCCTTGTAGGTGATGCCGAAACAAGCAATGCGAATATCGTTGACGTCCACGCCCGAATTGGTGAGTTCCGAAATGGCTTGCTCTACCTTTTGTGCCACCCAGTCCGGCTTGGCATCATTGACTTTGCGTGCCGCCCGGATCAGTGTGGCCTCTGCAGGCGCACCATCGACAATGAACCAGGGATCGACGGCGATGCAGTGCCCGCCCACCCCACAACCTGGTTGCAGAATCTTGACGCGAGGATGCCGATTTGCCAGCGTTATCAATTCCCAAACATCGATTCCCTGCTTGTCGCAGATGATCGAGAGTTCATTGGCAAACGCAATGTTGACGTCACGAAAACTATTTTCCGTGAGCTTGCACATTTCAGCTGTGCGGACGCTCGTGACAATACACTCCCCTTGCACGAACAGGCGATAAAGCTTGACGGCTGCTTCTGAGCACCTGGGCGTCATTCCGCCAACCACGCGATCATTAACAACCAGTTCATGCACGATACGACCCGGGAGAACGCGTTCCGGACAGTGAGCAATGCGTATATCGGATTCATCGCCTGCCTGCTGAGGAAAGCTGAGATCGGGTCGAGCCTCGGCTAACCACGTCGCCAACTGCTCGGTGGTGCCGACAGGAACAGTGGATTCGAGAATGACCAGATTGCCCTTTCTCAATACAGGCGCAATCGACTTCGCCGCGGCCTCGATGCAGCTCACATCCGGCTTCTGCTCCGCCGTCAACGGCGTCGGCACCGCGATGACGAACGCGTCGGCGTGTTCGGCATGCATCGTCGCCCGCAAATGACCAGCACCCACCACCGCCTGCACCAGAATGTCCAGTTCAGGTTCGACGATATGAATATTCCCCCGATTGATGGTGTCTACAACGTGCGGTGAAACGTCGAGGCCAATCACCTGCAATTTGCGTGACGCAAAAAGGGTGGCTGTGGGTAAGCCTATATACCCGAGACCAACAATCGAAATCGTATTCAACATGTACTCACTAGAATGTTGCGTATGCGCTGCGCCGCTTTACCGTCACCATAAAAGCTTTCCGCCCGTACCACCGTTATATGCGAAACCGGCCTGCAGAAAAGGCTCGTCGCGTTCGTGACGATCGGTACCCCTCGGTGCCCGGCATATTTTCGTGATGGCCTGCGGTCGTGCTCTAACGGTAATCACCGTTCTCGTTATTTTGGATCTCAATCCACGTGATCGAGAATGATACTTTCCAGCAATTTCACCGCGCCGATCATTGCAAGAGCGATAACCAGAGTTACGAATGCGTTATAGAGGCGCCTCGGTTCCATTGGGTAGCTCGGGGTACTCGGGGATTGCAGGGTTGACACCATCTTGAGGGTGCGCGCCGCATCCATCCGGCCTTGCTGCAAGGCCGACAATGCCGTCCTGTACAAATCCTTAGCGAAATCGACCTGCATTTGCAGGCGCTGGAACTCTTCGATGGTGTAGTTAAGCGTCTTGCTGGTCGGTGAAGCCAATTCTGCACGTCTTTGGACAATCTGCTGCCGAAGCGCATTGAGATTCTGCTTGAGCATCACAACGGTCGGCTGATTCGGACTCAAATTGGGCGGCAAAGAAGCGAGCTGAGTCTCGATGTCAGTTTTTTGCCCCTCAAGTCTATCGATAAGCGCGTTCAGACCTGAGGCCGTCGTTTGTGGAGCCGCCAAACCCTTCTGGTTCTGAAAGTTGATCAGTTTGCCAGTTGCATCAAGTAAGAGATCATGCGCAAGCGTGACTTGCTTCGATAAGAAATCCACTTGCGACTGCGCCAACTCATGACCGATCTCATTCATATGCGCTTCGCCCAATTCGACCATCAGCTTGACGATCTGTTGCGCGGTTTTAGGATCGTAGGCCTGCGCCTGAATACGTATAACGCCGCTGTAGTCGTCGTAAGTGACGTCAATGCGATCGAGCCAATACTGATAGAACCATTCGGTCGGCGCATTCTTGAACCACATACGCGAAACAGGATCGCGGCGTGAGTTGCTGTAGTGCGCACGCAGACCGAGCGTGGCATCGAGCTTCTCGAGCATGTCCTCTGAAAGAAGATACTCACGCAGCAACAGCTGATCGGCACTGCTGACGTTGCCGACGGCCGCGGTGATCCCGGGTATGGTAATACTCGAACCGTCAACTTGGTCCGTCCTCTGAATAATCACCGTGGCTTGAGAAACATAGCGGTCGGAGGCCACCAGTAGCCAGTACGGTACCGACAGGATGGTGAAGATTATGATCAGCCGTATGGTGAGCTGAAATACCCGGATCGAGAACAACGCGTTTTTCGCTTTCTCATACGCCCCGGTCAATCCACCACCCGAGCGTAAATTTTCGACTGCTACCAATGATTCTTTCATGAGAAAAGCTCGTTCTTGTATGCCTTTAATGCATCGTCCAGGTCATCAAACCAATAGGCGTGTCCGTCGTTGATCCAGATTGCCGACTGACAAAATTGCTTGAGCGTGCTTTCGTCATGAGAAACCATGATGATGCTCGCCTTGCCCGTCGCGTCCTTAAAGGCATCAGCGGCCTTTTTTCTGAATTTGGTGTCGCCAGCCGCGGTGACCTCGTCGGAAATAAAGACGTCGAAGTCGAAGGCCAATGACAACGCGAACTGCAAACGCGATCGCATCCCCGACGAATAAGTCCGTACGGGTTCATCGAATGCGTCGCCCAGTTCGGCAAAGCACTGAATGAAGGCGAGACGGTCAGCGAGCTCATCTTGATGCCCATGTATCCGGCAAACAAATTTTGCGTTTTGGCGCCCCGTCAGCGTCCCTTCCAATCCGCCGCTGCCCATGGGCCATGACACGCGGCAGCGTCGCTCTACCCTGCCTTTGTTCGGGAAGTCGATTCCGCCAATAATGCGCAACAAAGTAGATTTGCCCGCGCCGTTTTGCCCAATCAACGCAACGCTTCTCTGGGTCGGAATAGTCATGTTGATATCACGCAACACCCACTTGCCCGGTCCGTGTTCCGTCAGGTAACGCTTGTAAACATTTTCGATGAGAATCATCGCATCACCAGTTTTCTGGAAAAGCGTCTGTATAAAGCCAGCCCAGCAAATATGAGCCCCAACGCCCAGGCATACAGGTAACCGAGGCTAATCCCCGGGATAGTACGGTAGTCAGGCATGAAACCTAGCCTGACCAGTTCCAGTCCGTTGACAATCGGATTAGCCGAAAAAATATATTGATACGGCACCGGAACGAATATCGAGATCGGAAACAAGGCGCCTGAAATATAAAAAAGCGGCAAATAGATAATCTTGAAGATATGATCCAGTTCGCGAACGAAGCGCATCGCCACCGAGGTCACCAGTCCAAATCCCAATCCAAGCAACCATAGCCCTATGAGACTGACAATGACCATCAGAGGATCTCGAGGAAGCCACACAGGATTGAGCAGATCCGGAGTGATAGCATGCCCCGTCACAATGGCAATGACGACGAGGACGACGGCTATCGGAATCATCAGGAACAGCTCCAACACTGCCCTCACGATAGCCACGTCCAGCGGTTTAACCTGTCGATAGGCAAAGAATGCCCAATTGCAGTCTATTCCGTGCAGCACCTGCGTCCACGTACGACGCCAGAGAAGCAACCCGATGAAACCCGCGATGATCCACATGTTGATCGCAATTCCGCCGACCTGATGGATCCGAAACGTCTCGAGTCCGAATGCATGTAGCGCGATATAGATAATCGGCTCAATCAAAAGCCAAAGCCATGCCGCACGCGCTTCAAACAGGCGATCAAGCGCCTCGCGCAAAAACATCGCGCGCCAGACAGAAACCGTAACTTCGAAGGGGGTCCGAACTCTCGCCGTCATGGCCCGCTACTGAAAATCGCGAGTAAAGGTCACAGCCGGATCTGCCACCATTGCGATATACGACAGGAACTTCCTGAACTCGGCACCAGGCGAGTTCGTGACATAAATCACGTCATGATTCTGAATGGGGAAGTTCTGCGTCACGAAGAACGCTGCTGGATCGCGCAAATTGATCTCGTAGATCACAGGCACGGTACCCCTGACCGACTGAACCGACGAATCCTTGTTATCGACCAGCGTGGCGTCTTCGAAGCGGAACACGAACACACCGCGCGCATCCGCGCGGCTATCGTTCATGCCACCCGAGCGAGCCAGTGCCTGCGCCAGCGAAATGCCCTGGGCTTCGAACGGCACCTCGTCGTTTTTACCCGTCGCGCCGAGAACCGAGAAAGTTTGCGGCTGGAACAACGCCGTCACGACATCCCCCGGCTTGAGCATAACGTTCTGCCTGGGATCGCGAATGACCGCGTCGAGTGGCATCGTGGCCGTGACATGGCCGCGCGAGAGCTGGACCGCCATATGACTGACCGGCTGCTTCAAGCCGCCCGAAAAGGCAAGCGCGTCAAGCAGACGTTCGCCCTTCGGCGTCAGTGGCATCATTCCACTGGTATTGACCTCGCCCACGATCGTGACATTCGACGCGTTGTTCTTAGTCACCGTGACGAGCACTTGCGGCTGATTCGCCTTGCCCTTGAGATGGCTGACGATGCCTGCTTCGATCTGCTCAGTGGTCCTGCCGCTCACCGGTATCCGGCTGGCAAAGGGGATGGCGATCGTCCCGTCGGAAGCCACCATTTGCGCTGGCAGCGTAACGCCAGTCGCCGCGCTGACGCTTGCCGACGCCGCCCCAAGCGTCATGCTGCTGAACAGCATGGCAGGCGGCGCCTCCCAGATCGTCACTTCGATAACGTCGCCCGGACCAATCAGATAGTTGTTGGAAGCCGTGCCCGGGAAGATGTCGGAGAATTGGCCCAGCCTCTTGCTTTCGGCCAGCTTCCTCGCCAGAGCATCGTTGACGTCCACCAACTGGATGCCTTCGACCCGGCCACTGTCATGATCTTCCAGGACCTGTTGACGACTTGCACCCGACGTAGGCAGCCAATCCGGAAAAGTCCCACACCCCGAAAGAGACAATACTGCAACAAGGCAACCCGCCAAATAATTCTTCTTCATGGATCTTGAGAGCAAGATTTCTTGCTATTAATTTTTTCCAGCTTTCCTTGCCTGCTCAGAACATCCGTCAACGGTTATTCCAAAACACCAGGCTGCTGATCCAGCTCATCTATTGAGCTTATGCGACCGTCTTTTGCCGCCAAGCTTTGTACCTCTGGTCAATTCGTTTTTACGCGAATCGATGGCGAAAATCCGCTGATGCACTCAGGCATGAGGAGCACCCAAGTGTCATCCCGACACCCGAGCCAACTCCTCAACTGAAGTTCAGCCGATCGAATACTTATGCCGCCAACGATCTCAAAATGAATGCCGGCATCGCAAGCATTTACATTTTGAAACGACTATTATCG
Source organism: Paraburkholderia panacisoli (assembly GCF_008369935.1). GTDB lineage: Bacteria > Pseudomonadota > Gammaproteobacteria > Burkholderiales > Burkholderiaceae > Paraburkholderia > Paraburkholderia panacisoli. The sequence continues at coordinate 190,999 of NZ_VTUZ01000015.1, forward strand.
CATGAAATGAGCCGCCTCTCTCTCACTCTTTTGACGTCGGGCACTCCCCCCCCCTTGACATCAAAGAGAAAATTGGTTTCAGCTTTTTTACTAAGGGTATTTCGAGCTTCAATTGAAACGGGTCGGACCTTCGCCATACCGATTCAAATGACAAGCCTCGCAGCAACTCGAAACTGCATACAGCAACCACATGCGCCCTCGCCGAACAACGCCGCAAACGCATGGCCGACGCCTTACCAATGCCTCGCCACCGCAACACCCTCACTGACGCCCCGGCGGTCCTGGTCCACTCGCGCTGCCGCCGCATTGGTTCTCTCAGGCTCTAGTTTTGATATAAAAAATATAACGATTTTGATGCCGCTGCGCAAGCACAAATCACCAGTGCGAACGATATAAACAAAGTTGTCGTATCGACCCAACGGCTTGCCTGTGTCAAAGCAACCGAATATACGATTCATACAGCACCGTTTTCCGATAAGCAGAAACGTCGCGTCACCGTCCGTGGTTTACGCATTTAAGCAGCTATCGGACACAATGCGTCGCCGCTAACGTTTGCGAGCCAATACAAGCAATAAAATTAAATCAAACGCCAGAAAAAAAGCCTCTAAAAGGCCTCAGTTCTTTAACGCAACATAATAATTTCGGCAACTGCCCTACCCGCTTTTCGCCGCCTTCACGAGACACTCCGACAGCTTATCAAAATGCCGCAACGCCGACTGCGTCAACTCGATCTGCTTGCGCCGCGCGTCCTCGGTATCCGAGAGCACAATCCAGCCTTTTTCACGCATCGACTTCAAGCGGGCATGCAACATGGCCGGCGAGCCAAGCTCGCTTTTCGCCATCATGTCTCTGACCGACAACCGCTCGCGCGCCTGGGCGGCCCGCGCCACCAACTCAAGAATGCGCTCTTCCAACGGGTCGAGCGACGGCAGCGAGGGCAAGCCGCGCAAGGCCTCGGTCAACTGCAGAAAGCGAAGATAAATATCGGCGGGACGGGTCATGAGTACTCTTGCCAGCATGCTTTGCGCGCGGAACGAAACCCCGTGCGCTAACATGGCGCGATTCCCGAATACGGGTCCGAGCATTCTACCCTGACACTTGACGTAAAGCTTACGTTTGCATTTCTTTTCAGTTATCGGCACGTCCGCGATATTCATCTTCTCGCTGTGAGCCAATCAGGAGATCCTAACGCACAGTGAGTTCGTGCGCGGTGTGAACTGGATCTATCCGCCTGCCGGCATCCGCCTTCTCGCCACGCTGCTCCTCGGCGGCGACGGCGCGCTCGGTTTGTTGCTCGAGAGCTAGCTGGTCGACTTTTTCTATTTCTTTCCGAACGACGCACTGCGCTCGTTCGTCGGCGGCATTATCGCGACGGTGGCGCCCTACGCAGTGTATGGAGTCGCGCAGGGGATCTACGGTTTGCGCGCCTCGCTCACCAATCTCACCGCGAAGCGCCTGCTCGTACTAATGCTGGCCTACTCGATCGAGAGCCCGCTGTTGCATCACCTCTGGTTCTTTTTGCGTGGCGAGACGCAGAACATCGCCAACCGGCTCTTTGCGATGTTCGTCGGCGATCGGCTTGGTACGCTGATCGTGCTCTACACAATGAAAGGCCTGCTCGCTTTTCTGCCGGGGCGTGGCATTGCACCATTGCGCGACGGCACTTGATCAGCACCATAACCATAGAGATCAAGGCCGCATGAAAAAGCCCCGCAAGACTTCCATCTTGCGGGGCTTTCTTTCAGGCTATAGCAGTTTGCAGCTTAGCGCGACATCATGTTCATGCTGACGTTATGCATGACCCACAACGTCCCGCCGATCACGATCACAGCGGTCAGCGCCGTAAAAGCAAACGCCGTCACATTCCAGCGCTGCGCCGACGACGTATTCATGTGCAGGAAGAACACCAGGTGCACGATGATCTGCACGAACGCGAGGCCCGCGATTGCGAACAACGCGTTCTGGCCCGTCAACGTTCCGTTCATCACGAGGCCGAACGCCGCGACAGTCAGAATGACGGACAGCACAAAACCCGTCATATAGCTGCCGAGGCTGCCGTGACCTTCGCCCGAGTGTGCGTTATGGCTATGGTCCATTTAGATCACGCTCGCAAGATAGACAAAGGTGAAGACGCCGATCCACACGACGTCCAGAAAGTGCCAGAAAAGGCTCAGGCACGTCAGGCGAATCAGGTCGCGTTCAGTCAGGTCGCGATGGCGCAGCACCTGAATGGCAAGCACCACCATCCAGATCAAGCCGCACGTGACGTGCAGACCGTGCGTGCCGACCAGCGTGAAGAACGACGACAGGAACGCGCTGCGGCTCGGACCCGCGCCTTCGGCGATCAGGTGCGAGAACTCGCGCATTTCCAGCACGAGAAACGCGAGACCGAGCAGGAACGTCACGCCGAGCCAGAACAGCAGCACGCCCTTGCGGTTCTTGTGCGCACCCAGCATCGCGAAGCCGTAGGTGATGCTGCTCAGGAGCAGCATCGTCGTTTCGAGCGCCACGCCGGGAATCTCGAAGAGATCCTTACCGGTCGGACCACCCGCGAACTGGTGCTGCATCACCGCGAACACCGCGAACAGCGACGCGAAGATGATGCAGTCGGTCATCAGGTACAGCCAGAAGCCGAATACCGAATGCGACGGCGGGTGATCGGCATGGTGCGCATCGTGATGATGCGAGTCTGCCGTAAGCGTGTTGTTTGACATCAATCCACCTCCAACGCGACCTGCGCACCGGCGCCGGAGCGTTCTTCTTCAATCGCCGCGACCGTGGCGGCCGGGATGTAAAAGCCTTCGTTCTTCTGGAAGCTGTAAACGATCACAGTGCCGATCGAGCCGACCAGACCGACAATCGCGAGCCACCAGATATGCCACACAGCGGCAAAACCCAGCACCAGCGAGAACATCGCCACAACCAGACCCGCGGACGTGTTCGACGGCATGTGAATGTCGCGATACACCGGCTTCGGCTGATCCTTGCGCAACTTCATTTCAGCGAATGCGTCGAGTTCACGCACGTCCGGAATGATCGCGAAGTTGTACGACGCCGGCGGCGAGCTCGTTGCCCATTCCAGCGTGTGACCGTCCCACGGATCGCCCGTGACGTCGCGGTTTTGCGGCAGGTTGCGGTCGCGAATGCTGACGACCAGTTGCAGCACCTGGCAAACGATACCGATCGCGATCAGCACCGCACCGACCCACGCGAACATCAGCCACGGATGCCAATCCGGATTGTCATAGTGATTCAGACGACGCGTCATGCCCATGAAGCCCAGCACGTACAGCGGCGTGAACGCAACCCAGAAACCGATCTGCCAGAACCAGAACGATGCCTTGCCCCACTTCTCATTCAGCTTGAAGCCGAACGCTTTCGGGAACCAGTAGTTCATACCAGCCAGATAGCCGAACAGCACGCCACCAATAATCACGTTGTGGAAGTGAGCGATCAGGAACAGGCTGTTGTGCAGCACGAAGTCCGCGCCCGGAATCGCCATCATCACGCCGGTCATACCGCCGATCGTGAAGGTGACCATGAAGCCGATGGTCCACAGGATCGGCGTCGTGAACTTCAGACGGCCCTTGTAGATCGTGAACAGCCAGTTGAACACTTTCACGCCGGTCGGAATTGCAATGACCATCGTCGCAATGCCGAAGAACGCGTTGACGTCAGCGCCCGAACCCATCGTGAAGAAGTGGTGCAGCCACACGAGGAACGACAGCACCATGATCGCGCAGGTCGCCCACACCATCGTCTTGTAGCCGAACAGCGGCTTCTTCGCGAAGGTCGCCACGACTTCCGAGAAAATACCGAACGCCGGCAGGATCAGGATGTACACCTCAGGGTGACCCCATGCCCAGATCAGGTTCAGGTACATCATCGCGTTGCCGCCGGCATCGTTTGTGAAGAAGTGCATGCCGAGGTAACGGTCCAGACCGAGCAGCGCGAGCGTGACGGTCAGGATCGGGAACGCCGCCATGATCAGCACGTTCGTGCACAGCGCGGTCCACGTGAACACCGGCATCTTCATGAAGGTCATGCCCGGCGCGCGCATCTTGACGATGGTCACGAAGAAGTTCACGCCGGTCAGCAACGTGCCGATACCGGAGAGCTGCAGACTCCACAGGTAATAATCGACCCCGACACCCGGACTGAACTGCAATTCGGACAGCGGCGGATAAGCCAGCCAGCCCGTTTGCGCGAATTCACCGATCACCAGCGAGATGTTGATCAGGATCGCGCTGATCGCGGTCATCCAGAAGCTCAACGAGTTGAGGAACGGGAACGCAACATCGCGGGCACCGATCTGCAACGGCACGATGATGTTCATCAGGCCGACCATGAACGCCATCGCCATGAAGAAAATCATGATGACGCCGTGCGCGGTAAAGATCTGGTCGTAATGGTGCGGCGGCAGGAAGCCTGGCGCGTTATACGACAGCGCTAGCTGGGTACGCATCATGATTGCGTCCGCGAAGCCGCGGAACAGCATGATGAGCGCAACCACGATGTACATCACGCCCAGCTTCTTGTGGTCGACCGACGTGAGCCATTCGGTCCACAGGTAGCGCCACTTGCCGAAATAGGTGATCAGACCCAGAACGAGCGCACCGCCGAGGGCGATCCCGGCAGCCGTCACCATGATGATCGGCTCGTGGTACGGGATCGAGTCTAGTGAGAGTTTTCCGAACATGCTTATCCCTTCGGCCCGCAGTTGGCGTCCTTCATGTTGTCCATGACGTTGCCGTTGTTATATCGGGCGATGATGTTGTGAAAGAGCTTCGGATCGACCGACGAGAAGTAGCGCACCGGGTCCTTCTCGCTCGGCGCCGAGACCGTGTGGTAACGGTCCATGCTGAGCGTGTCCGACGACGCGCGCACTTTCGCAACCCATGCGTTGAACTCTTCCGGCGACTTGGCGAGCGTACGGAACTTCATGTCCGAGAAGCCCTTGCCGCTGAAGTTGGCCGCGGTACCGGCGTAGTCGCCGGCTTCGTCCGCGATCAGATGCAGACGCGTTTGCATGCCAGCCATCGCATAGATCTGGCCGCCGAGTTGCGGGATGAAGAACGAGTTCATCACCGTGTCGGAGGTGATCAGGAAGTTCACCGGCGTGCCGACCGGGATCGCAAGCTGATTCACCGACGCAATACCGAGGTCGGGATAAATGAACAGCCACTTCCAGTCGAGTGCGACGACTTCGACGTTGATCGGCTTGACCTGCGACTCGAGCGGACGGTACGGATCGAGCTCATGCGTGCTCTTCCACGTCAACACGGCCAGGAACAGAATGATCAGCGTCGGAATCGTCCAGACGGCGATTTCGATACCGGTCGAGTGAACCCACTTCGGACGGTATTCAGCGCTTTTGTTCGACGCGCGATAGCGCCACGCGAACAGCAGCGTGAGGAAGATCACCGGAACGACCACAATGAGCATGGCCCAGGTGGACGTCGCGATCAGATCACGTTCCGCCAGACCCACACTTCCCTTCGGATTCAGGATATCGAGGTTGCTGCAACCCGAGAGCAGCAACACGAGGCCGATGGATAGGAAACTGATCGACCCACGCAGAGTCTTTCCTTTCATATCCATTGCCTCTTTTTTAGGACTTCAACGAACGTCATTCGACGGCTCTCCATTAATAAGCGCTCGCATAGTAGGGGCACGTCGAGTGGCAATAAAGCATCGTTTTTGCAATGGTCTATTGCGTCGCACCTCAGTGCGACACGTTGCCGCACACCTGCATGCAAGCGCGGGGCTCAGTACTCCATCGCTAAGCACTGAAAAGTTGACGCACCACAAAAAGCCCTTGAAAAAAGCGCTAAAACGCGACTTGACCTGAAGGCCGAGCCGCGCCGGAAATACGCAAGGGATTCGAGTAGATGCGAAAAGAGGCGTGAGCGAAGCAGCATCCGCGAAACGCGTGTGCTGCATCCGCGCAACACCTCGTGTCCTCAGCCCGGCGTGCGGACCGCGGTGGCGACCGGTGCCGGTGCTGCTGCCTGCAGATGCTCGCCGCCGTCCGGCGCGGAGTCGTCCGCGGGATGAGCCGAGCGCTCCGATTGCGCGAGCAGCGTGCCGACTGACGGATCGATCGCATCGGTGAACGGCTTCGGATCGAGACCGATCGCCAGCACCAGCAACGCCATCGCGCCGAGCAGCACGAACTCGCGCTTGCCGAGGTCCTTCAGTTTCGCGACGCGCGCATTGGCGATCGCGCCGAAGATCACGCGCTTGTACATCCACAGCGTGTAGGCCGCGCTCAGGATCAACGTGGAAGCGGCGATTGCGCCGATCCAGAAGTTGAAGCGGATCGCCCCCATCAGCACCATGAACTCGCCCACGAAACCCGACGTGCCCGGCAGGCCGATATTGGCCATCGAGAACAGCATCACGAACGCGGCGAAGCGCGGCATGGTGTTGGCGACGCCGCCGTACTCGGCAATCGATGCGGTCCTGGTGCGGTCGTAGAGCATGCCGGTGCACAACAGCATCGCGCCGGACACCACGCCGTACGACAGCATCTGCACGATCGCGCCGGCCTGGCCAATGCGGTTGAAGACGAACAGACCAAGCGTCACGAGACCCATGTGCGCCACTGTCGAATACGCGAGCAGACGGCGCATGTCGGTTTGCACGAGCGCGAGCAGGCTCGAATAGATCACGGCGACCAGCGACAGCGTGATCATCATCGGCGCGAAGAAGTGGCTTGCCTGCGGTGCGATCGGCAACGCGAAGCGCAGCAGACCGTAGCCGCCGAGCTTCAGCATGCCGATCATCACGGCGGCGCCGGTCGGGCCGTCGAGGTGGACGTCGGGTAGCCACGTATGCAGCGGCCACATCGGCACCTTCACGCCGAACGCAGCGAGGAAGCCGAGGAAGATCAGGATCTGCGGCATCGTGCCGAGGTGCGTTTCACGCCACAGCGCGAGGTCGAAGCTGTGCGTCTGGCTGTACAGATACAGCATCGACATCAGCATCATCAGCGAGCCGAGGAACGACACGAAGAAGAACTTCACTGCTGCATACGAGCGGTTCGAATGGCCCCACGTGCCGATCAGCAGATACAGCGGAATCAGCGTCGCTTCGAACGAAATGAAGAACAGCATGCCGTCGAGCGACGTGAAGACGCCCTGCATGAAGCCCGACAACATCAGGAACGCGCCGAAGTACTGCGCGGTCCGCTGGGTGATCGATTCCCACGACGCGACCACGATGATGATCGTGGTGAGCGCGGTCAGCGCGACGAGCCACAGCGAAATCCCGTCCACTCCCAAATGCCATGCGATGTCGAACGTCGGCGACCAGCGGACGTTCTCGACAAACTGCATCGACGTGACGTCGTTGCGGAAATTCGCGACCAGCGGAATCACCGGCAGGAAACCTGCGACCGCGCCGGCCAGCGCGAGCCAACGTGTGCGACTGCGTGCCGCGTCGGATCCGGCTCGCAAGACGACCAACCCGGCGACAATGGGGATCCAGATGAGAAGACTAAGAAGAGGCAATGGCATGTGCTCTGTCGAAAACTTTAAGTACAAAACGCCCCATCAAGGCCTTCAAAAGAGAAAGCGATGAAATGGACTTGTAAGCTGGATTTCGCTGAATTTGAAACGCGAGCGGGGGGTTTCCGCTACACGTTTACCCGCAGTCGAATGACCAAGGGTGGGAGATTACCAAGATAAGAGCACTTTTGCAGCGCAACAACGCTGCGATGCCCGACACAATACATTGTTGCAACGCATACGCTTGCGAAACGCATGAAAATGTGCGTTTGCACAAACTTCGTACAGCCCGATCCAAACAAAGAAATTTACAAACAGAAGCTGGCAATTTGGCAGCGAATTAGCCGCTCTTGCACACGCAGCTTTATTCAGGCGCGACCGTGGAACAGACCATGCTAGCGATAGGAGTCTGTCCAGGTGCCGATTTCATGCTGTGGGCGAAAATTTCGGACGTTCACGAACAGAAAATTTTTTGGCCCGGCACTCTAATCGGCTTTGGCTGACGCCCGAAAAATCCCCAAGCATGTTCGCCTGCCCCAACCGTCCAAACCGATGAACCGATGACGCGCGCCGCTTCCGTGTTCCTTACAGACGCCGCATATACTTCGGCAACTTGCATGCAGACCTGCCCGTAAGCAGGCACACTTTCCTGTCCCGCCGGGCATTGCCTTCGCCGGCCAGATTTCCTGGATACCGCATGACACTTCGTGACGAAGTTGCCGTTCCCGCACTCGAATGCCGCGGATTGAGCAAACAATACGGCGCGGGCCGTATCGTGCTGGCGCACCTCGACTTCACGCTCGGGCCGGGCGAATTCGTCGCGATCATGGGCGACTCGGGCGTCGGCAAATCGACGCTGCTCAATCTGATCGCCGGGCTCGACAGCGCGGATAGCGGCGACGTGATCATCGACGGCAACTCCGTCACGCGCCTCGACGACAATGCGGCGACCCGCCTGCGCCGCCGCAAGCTCGGCTTCGTATTCCAGGCCTTTCATGTGCTGCCTCATTTGACGCTCGCGCAAAACGTGGCGCTGCCGCTGCTGCTCAACGATCTGCCGACCGACGGCGCGCTCGACATGCTCGCCGCGGTCGGCCTGAGCGGCCGCGGCGACGACTTTCCGCGCCAACTCTCCGGCGGCGAACTGCAGCGCGTCGCGATTGCGCGGGCGCTCGTGCATCGTCCCAAACTGCTTCTCGCCGACGAACCCACGGGCAACCTCGATCCCGATACTGCACACGACGTGCTCGGCTTGTTCCGCGCGCAAAGCAAGGCGACCGGCGCGGCGACGATCATGGTGACGCACTCGAAAGCGGCGGCGGCCGTCGCGGACCGCATCCTGATCCTGAGCGACGGCGGCTTGCACGCGGAGTCGGGGGAATCTACGGACTCCGCGACATCCGCGGCGACCAACCCGTCGTCTCGCACGCGCAGTTCCCCCGCCCGCTCAGCCGACGATGCGCGCTGATCTCCCCCCCTTGCTGCGCACGCGGGGACACCGTGTTCTCGCACGCTGGCTGCTGAGCGCCGAATGGCGTAGCCATCGCGGACGCGCGCTGGTTGCCGTCGCGACGATCGCGCTCGGCGTCGCGCTCGGTTACGCGGTGCAGTTGATCAACAGCGCGGCCTTCAACGAATTCTCGGCGGCGGCCCGCAGTCTCTCGGGCCAAGCCGATCTGCAAGTGCGCGGCGCGCAGCCCTGGTTCGACGAGTCGATCTATCCGCGTCTGTCGACTGAACCCGGTGTGGCGCTGGCGAGCCCCGTGCTCGCACTCGATGTCGCGGTCCCGAGCCGCAACGCCGCGCTGCCGGTTCTCGGCATCGACGTGTTCAAGGCGAGCCGTATCGCGCCCGATCTGGTCGGCGTGCCTTCGCCGGACCGTCCGTTCGATACGCTCGCGTCCGATACAGTGTTTCTCTCATCGGCCGCGCAGCAATGGCTGAACGTCAAAACCGGCGACGACATCGCGCTGCAAAGCGGCACGTCGATCATGCGCTTGCGCGTGGCGGGCGGCCTCGTGAGGACGCGTCCGGGTCAACGGCTCGCCGTCATGGATATCGCCGCGGCTCAGTGGAAGTTCGGCAAGGTGGGCAAGCTGTCGCGCGTCGATCTGCAACTCGAGCGCGGCGTCGATCGCGAGCGCTTCAGGCGCGATCTGCAGGCGCGACTCGGCAAACAGTGGGTAATCGCCGAGCCGCGCGACGCCGAAAGCCGTACCGATCGACTGTCGCGTGCCTATCGGATCAACATGAACGTGCTCGCGCTGGTGGCCCTCTTCACCGGCGCGTTCCTTGTGTTTTCGACGCAGGCGCTGGGCGTCGTGCGGCGTCGCGCGCAGTTCGCCATGCTGCGCGTGCTCGGACTGACGCGCGGTCAACTGCTGCGGCAGATCCTGCTGGAAGGCGCGCTGCTGGGTCTGCTCGGCTCGCTGGGCGGACTCGCGCTCGGCTATGCGATGGCAAGCGGCGCGCTGCGCTTTTTCGGCAGCGATCTCGGTGGCGGCTACTTTCCCGGCGTGCAGCCGCAGGTGGGTTTCGAACCGCTGGCTAGCGCGGTGTTCCTGTTGCTCGGCATCGCGGTGTCGGTCGTTGGCAGCCTGGCGCCCGCGCTCGAAGCGGCACACGCAAGGCCCGCGGCTGCGCTCAAGGCAGGCGCCGAGGAAGGCGCATTGACCCGTCTCGCCACGCCGTGGCCCGCTTTGATATGCCTGCTGGGCGCCGCCGTTCTTACGCAAGCGCCGCCCTGGTTCGATGCGCCGATTGGCGGCTATGCCGCCGTCGCCCTGCTGCTGATCGGCGGGATTGCGCTGATGCCGCGCGTGACCGCGCTGATATTCGGCGCGGCGAGTCGCGCATTTGCCGCACGACGTCGCGCGGGCGTCGCTGGCACGCTCGCGATGGCGCGTCTCGCGAATGCGCCAGGGCACGCAGCGATCGCCATGGGCGGCGTGTTGTCGAGCTTCGCGCTGATCGTTGCGATGGCGATCATGGTGGCCAGCTTCCGTGTGTCCGTCGAAGACTGGCTCGTTCATCTGCTCTCCGCCGATCTGTACGTACGCGCGGCGCCGAACGGCGATACTGGCGGCTTGCGCCCCGACGAGCAGGCGCTGCTGGCGGCCGTGCCCGGCATCAAGACCGCCGCCTTTGCCCGCACGTCGCATCTCACGCTCGATCCTGCACGGCCGGACGTCGCCGTGCTCGCGCGCGAAATCGACGCTGACGATCCGGGCGCGACTCTGCAGATGACCGGTGTGGTACTGCCGTCATCCGAACTTCGACCAGGCGAAACGCCTGTTTGGGTGTCCGAAGCAATGGTCGATCTGTATGGATACCGGCTCGGCCAGCGAGTGCAATTGCCGCTGGGCGACAGCGGTCATGTGTTCGTCGTGGCCGGCGTGTGGCGCGACTACGTGCGCCAAAGCGGTGCGATCCAGATACGGCTTGCCGATTACCGGCGCCTCACCACCGACATGACTGCGACCGATGTCGCCGTGACCATTCAGCGAGGCACGCCCGTCGAACGCGTGATCAGCGGGCTGCGCGCACTGCCCTTTGGCGCATCGCTGGCCCTGTCGCAACCGGGCGAGATTCGCACGCGCACGCTGGTGATCTTCGATCGAAGCTTTGCGGTCACGTATCTGCTCGAGGCGGTTGCCATCGTGATCGGGCTGTTCGGCGTCGCGGCGACGTTTTCCGCGCAGACGCTCGCGCGGGCACGCGAGTTCGGCATGTTGCGGCACGTCGGCGTGACTCGCACGCAGGTTCTCGCAATCCTTGCGCTGGAAGGCGGCATGCTTACGGCTTGTGGCATTGCGATGGGCTTTGTGCTTGGATTCGCGATCAGCCTCATTCTCGTGTTCGTCGTCAATCCGCAGTCGTTTCATTGGACCATGTCGCTGCACGTGCCATGGATCGTGCTGGGGACGGTCGCGTTGGTGATGCTGGCTTCGTCGTGCTCGACAGCGGTGATCGCGGGACGCAGCGCGGTGTCGGTGGATGCGGTGCGCGCGGTGAAGGAGGATTGGTGATGCGATGGGTGTCGAGTGAGTTGGTGAAGGGGCCGGGAGATGAAGGGGCGACGCGCGCTGATGTAGCCGTTGCATCTTGCGTGGCTCTGGGCCGACTCGCGCCTCGTACTGCGCTCTCGGCGCGCGAGATAGCCGCGCCTTGCGTTAAGGTGATTTCGCCCGGCATCTCACGTGGAGATATTGCTTTAACGCAAGGCCCCTACGCGGGCGCAACGAGTCTCCGGCGATTGCGCCCTCGCCTTCGCGGTTTGTTTTACGCCGGCCTGCTCGCTGCGTCGTCCGCGTTCGCCGCGCCCGTCGAATTTGCCGCAGTCACACCAGACCACCCGATCGCGCTGCCCCAGGACAGCGGCGCGCACCCGGCTTTTCGCACCGAATGGTGGTACGCGACGGGTTGGCTCACGACCCCGGACAATCAGCCGCTTGGTTTTCAGATCACGTTTTTCCGCTCGGCGACGGGCCACGATGCCGCCGATCCGAGTGCTTTTGCGCCGTCGCAGTTGATCATTGCTCATGCTGCATTGAGCGATCCTGCTTTCGGGCATCTTGCCCACGATCAGCACATTGCCCGTCAGGGCTTCGGACTCGCTTATGCTCAGCCAGGCAATACCGACGTCAAGCTCGACGCCTGGAAAATCATTCGCGCAGCGGACGGTCATTACGCCGTAGATGTCGACGCCAACGGCTTCTCGCTGCATCTCACGCTGACGCCGACGCAAGCGCCGTTGATCCAGGGTGAGCGCGGCTATTCCCGCAAAGGTCCTCGGCCGGAACAGGCGAGCTATTACTACAGTGAACCGCAATTGCGCGTGACGGGCAGCGTGGTGCGTCCGAACGCGGCGGGAAGTACATCGCGCGGGAATACTGCGGTAAGCGGCATGGCGTGGCTGGATCACGAGTGGTCGAGCACATTGCTCGACGCCAATGCGGTCGGATGGGATTGGCTGGGGGCCAACCTCGCTGACGGCTCAGCGCTGATGGCATTCAAAGTACGCGGCCGCGATGGACACGCAATGTGGGCGCATGCCGCCCTTCGCAACGCAGTTGGTCACGTGACGGCGTTCGGCCCCGATCAGGTCGACTTTACGCCGGTTTGCATCTGGCGCTCGCCGCGCACGAACGCACTGTACCCCGTGTCGATGAGCGTTAAAGCCGGCTCGCTGACATGGAGGCTTGATCCGCTGATGGATGATCAGGAACTCGACTCGCGGCAATCGACCGGTGCGGTGTATTGGGAAGGTGCCGTGCGGGTGAGTCGCGATGGCGCGTCGGTGGGCCGGGGCTATCTGGAGCTGACCGGATATGCTAACGCGCTACGGATCGGGAAGCAGTGACGTGCGGGGAGAGGATGGAGCGCGGTTTCCCAGCCGTTTTCTGCCGTTGCGCCCACCGGATTCGGGCGCCCCAAACGCAGAAACCCCACCTTTTGGGGGTGGGGTTTCTGTTCACTGCGGGGGAGCCTGACGATTACCTACTTTCACACGGGCAATCCGCACTATCATCGGCGTAGAGTCGTTTCACGGTCCTGTTCGGGATGGGAAGGGGTGGGACCGACTCGCTATGGTCATCAGGCATGACTTGTTGTCGTGCTGCTTCTGTGAGGCAGCACAACCAATCGGGAAGAAGTAGTTTCTGGTGATGCTCACCAGAGGAGCTGCTGAACAGGCTCCGGGTTGTGTTGTTTCTGGCACAACACTGATCTCAACCGTGCGTGTGTGTTGCCCCCTTCGGGGGTGGGGGCCAGGTAAGTGCTGAAGCACTAACCCTGACCGACACAAAACACACCTGTTATAGGATCAAGCCTTACGGGCAATTAGTATCAGTTAGCTCAACGCATTACTGCGCTTACACACCTGACCTATCAACGTCCTGGTCTTGAACGACCCTTCA
>NZ_VTUZ01000150.1 GCF_008369935.1 Paraburkholderia panacisoli
GCAACCGTCGTCTGCGGCATGTCTTCCTGGGCGGGCGCGCTGTTCGCGCCGAGCGCCTCGGCTTCGTTGAACAAGCCAGGCTGATCAGAATCTCGTGCTTCGCTCTTCGCGCCGAAGAGTTCTCGACGGTAGGCTCGAAGTCGCTCCTCGGCGAGATCGCGCTCTGCCGTCACGAGCCGCAAGGCGCCGCGTAATGCCTCCTGCTCCTCTCGCAACGTACGAGCAGCATCGCGCTCGGCGAGCAACGCCTTCAGTTCCTCGGCGGTGATCGTGACGTTGATTGGCATGGCGGGTTAGACCAGCACACCGCCTCACTGTTCAGCTCACACGAAGATAATCCTGCTTCGGATGCCGTCGAATCGCGGTAATGTCATCGCCCTCGAGCAGCGCGTGCAGCACGTTGGTCGTCATCATCACGATCTCAGCCTTGTTCTCGGGCCAGATGAAGTGGCTCGTCTCCAATCGTTTAATCAGAAGCCAGAAACCACTGCCATCCCAGCCAAGGATCTTTATCCGATCGCGACGTCGATTGCCGAAGATGTAAAGCGACGTGTCCATCGGATTCAGCCGCATCGACTGCTCGACGAGAATCGACAGACTGTTCATGCCGTAGCGGAAGTCGACGGGATCGCGATGCAGATAGACCTTCAGATTGTCGTCGAACCGGAACACGGCATCCTCCCGAGCATCTGGACCACGGTGGTCAGTTCGTCGATGGTGGCGTCTGCGATGTCAAACTCAACCCCGTTGGGCAAACGTACGTGCAAGGCAACGGTTATCGAGGATCCACGCGGGAACACCGTTTGCCCAACCGTCACCGGCTCTTGAACGACCGGTATAAATGATGATGGCACTCCAGGTACGCGAGTCCGCATCGCCGGTTGCGTGACATCAATCGATACACCGTCTGGTCGCGTGAGCTCCTTCTCAACGGGATTCCCCGTCGCCTGTGCCTTCTGGTAGCGCGTGATCCACTCGCGCAGAAGATTCGGGTTCACGCCGTATTCCATCGCCGTACGCGCGATGGAGACACCCGGCTTCATGCACAACTGGATCAGTTCGTCGCGGGCTTGCGGATCGTACTCTCGGCGACCGTCCCGCTTCGCGCCAACTACCAGGCGGCTACGCAAATCTCGATCTTCTGACATGTACTCTCATCCCAGCTGTCCACGTGGACAGGTAGCATCAGAGAATCACTCGTTCATTGCTAGGGCGTCCGTAAAGGACCGCATAC
>NZ_VTUZ01000151.1:0-787 GCF_008369935.1 Paraburkholderia panacisoli
CGATGCGGGACCGTCTTCCAATGCCGGGACACGGCGCTATGCGGTGCAGTTTGCAGGAACCGATCCCGCTCTGTCCGTCGACGCACTAAACCTTGCGTTGCAATATGGCAAGGACATTATCGACGGCAAAATTCAACCTGCGCAGTTGTGAGTCGCGCACGTACACCTTTCCGTCCGTTGGAAAGATCGAGCCCTACCATGAAATATCCGCTTTACGTCAATCGCATTAGCAGTACCCAGCTGCGTGCGCATTTTCCCGATTTTCCGCGAGTCGACCTGATCGGAAGTTCCCGCGCAGAAATCGAACTCAACGCGCAGCGGGTCATCGAGCAGGCATATGACGGTAGTGATCAGCCAATTTCCGCACCAACCAGTGACACAGAGCTACGCGCTCTCAGAGCGGATGGCAGCGATGGACTTTGGGTGTTCGTCGAAATCGATCTGGCACGCGTGTCTTCGACAGCCGTCGAACTCCGGTTTAACATTCTCGACACCCTGCTTGATCGCGTCGACGCGGCGGCAACGGAACATCATATGACGCGGGCTGCCTTCTTTTCGCGGGCGGCGATGCACGAACTGGAAGAGAACCAAGCGTCGCGAATTGCGCAGACGCCTTCGTCCATGGCGAAGAGTTTTATCTCCATACTAGGAGCAAATTATGATCGACGATCAAGTCAACCTTGAAGAACTTGAAGAAAGCAAGAGGTGGCGCGCTCTGCAGGAGACCCGCGCCGAGGGTGGTGTGCCGGTAGTACCGGCGATGCCAGTCCGTATCCCGCAAAGAGCA
>NZ_VTUZ01000151.1:797-1215 GCF_008369935.1 Paraburkholderia panacisoli
TCGTCGACTCACGACGAGCGCGGGAAAGGCCGGCGAAACGCTGGCCTCTTTGAATCCACGAGGCGCGCTGACGTCATTGGGGTGGGGAACGGGCAAACGTCTTTGGATGCTCAATCCAGGCGCCAAACGGCAAGGGGCGCGTTAAAGCCTGCCTTCGCCAAACGCTAAAAATCGTCTTGCATCGGCCGTCGGCATTGGCGGTCTAAACTCATTCTCGGGCGTCTGAACGCAACGACCCAGAAAAATCGGTCGGCCATTGATCGACCCGCCGTATGGCGGTGCGAGGCTGGAGGTCCTCATGCAACGAACAATCGAGTATCGCGGTTTCGAATTTCACATTGATTTGGTATCCACATCGAAGGACATGTTCGACGTCTGGTTTTGCTTCGAAGGACACGTCAAACTTCCCGGCGTGGCG
>NZ_VTUZ01000152.1 GCF_008369935.1 Paraburkholderia panacisoli
TTCCAAGAACCCCTCCCGCACATTCCGGGGATTTCAGGCTGTTCCAGTGACGGCGGGGACGGGCACCAGCTCGCGACCCAGTTCCCTGGCCAGGCACTTGAGGGCCTGTTCCCTGGTTTTGCGGACCTGCTCCTCATAGCGCGCGAGTCCCTTTTCTACGTAGTCGTCGCCCTTGACCATGACGCGCCAGAACCAGGCGGCCAGTTTGCGCGCGAGCGCCTTGGTGGCCACCAGGCCGCCGCGGCGTGCCGCGAGCCGGCGGTAGAAACCGCCCAGCGCAATATCCCGGCTGCGTACCAGGCTTTGGGCCATCATGCAGAACAGCTGTCCGGTCCGGTTGCGGCCGCGCCTGACGCCTTTCCTGCGTTTGCCGCTATCGTGGCTGCCCGGTGCCAGTCCGGTCCAGGCGGTGAAGTGTTTTTCAGTGGGCCAGACGCTCAGGTCGGTACCCACCTCACCGATCAGTTGCAGCACGCCGTAGGACGACAGCGCGGGCAGCTTCGTCAGATCCCGTCCGCCACACATCTGGGCCAGTATCTCGCGCAGCCTGGCAATCTCCGGGGCGTTAATGCCGGTCTGTCGGGTGGACCTGGGCAGCGGCGGTTGGGTGTCATCGTGCGGCGGCAGTACGGTGGCGATGCGTTCGTCGCAATCGGCGATGAGTTTCTGGTAGTGGTCCCAGGATTGCAATGCCTGACCGAGCGCGAAGATGTGCTCGTCGGCCCAGGTGCCACGCAGGGCCTCGATCACGGCCTGTTCCTTTTTGCGCCGGATCTGCACGTCGCACAGGGCCACCAGTGCCTCGGGCGAACGCTCGCCGGCCACGATCGCGCGCGCCACCGCCATGCCGCTGACGCCGGCCAGGGACGAGATGACATCGTGCAGCTTGATGTTCATGCGTTCGAAAGCCTTCTGCATCAGTTGCACACAACCCGCTGCGGCCGCCACATGATCGGCGCGCAGGCGCAGGTAGTCCTGCAGCCGGCGGATGTCAGCCGGTGGCACGAAGCCAGCGTGCAGCAGACCATGCATGTGCAGCGTGGCCCCCCACTGGCTGTCAGCCATATCGGTCTTCCTGCCCGGCAGGTTGCGTGTCTGCCTGCCATTGACCATGCGCACGTCCAGACCGGCACTTTCGAGTACACCGTACAACGGTAACCAGTAAACGCCGGTCGCTTCCA
>NZ_VTUZ01000153.1 GCF_008369935.1 Paraburkholderia panacisoli
ACCGTGGCTTTGGGCAGTCGAGCGTCACCTTTTACGGAATTATTGATACAGGTGTCGAATACGTATCTCACGCCAATGCTGCTGGCGATAAGGTGTTTCGTATGCCCGGGATCACCGGTGAGGTTCCATCTCGTTGGGGACTCCGCGGGACAGAAGATCTTGGCGGAGGGTATAGCGCTGTGTTCACGTTAGAAAACGGGTTCAACGTCCGCGGCGGGGACCTGGGCCAAGGCGGACGCTTGTTCGGACGGCAGACATTTGTTGGAATCAAGAGCCCCCTATGGGACTGTTTCTTTCGGCCGCCAATACGCGATGACCTACGTGGCACTGTTGAGCACTGACGTCCTCGGGCCTAATATTTACGGCTTGGGGTCTTTGGACGCGTACGTGCCCAATGCCCGCGCCGACAACTCAGTTGCCTACACGGGAACGTTTAACGGTTTCACGCTCGGAACGACGTATTCGTTCGGCCGAGATTCGGCGGGCACGGGCAATTCTCCCGGTCAAGGAACCTGCGTCGGATCGGTGCCGGGGCACGCAACGGAGTGTAGAGACTGGTCAGTCATGTTGAGGTACGAAGCATCATTCTTTGGCTTTGCTGCTTCTTATGAGGAGGAACGTGGCGGAGCCAATGCCGCAGCGAACTTTTTCGATGGCGTTGCGCCGACGCCGATTCTCAACAGCGCCGCCAAAGACGCGCGCACTTTGGTGGGCGCATATGGCTCATGGGCGGGCGCGAAGCTCACCGCTGGTTGGCTCGGTCGGCGCGTCGTACCGGACTCGCCGGCCGTCACTGGCGTCCGCTCCGACACGTTTTTTGTTGGCGCCTCTTATTATGTAACGCCCGCTTTCATTGTCGACGGAGAGGCCTTTCGGATTATTAACCCAGAACACGACACGCGCGCGACATTGGCAGCGTTTCGAACGACTTATCAGCTCTCAAAGCGGACTGCTGTCTACGCGCAGGCAGCATACCTCGCAAACAGCGCCAAGGCGCGTTACTCGGTCAGCGCCGGCGGCGGCACTACGCCCGGGGCAGGCGTCGGCCAGATCGGCTCGATGCTCGGAGTCAAGCATCTTTTTTAGTAACCGCATAGTGCGGGGAGTCGGCCTGGCCGTTGACT
>NZ_VTUZ01000154.1 GCF_008369935.1 Paraburkholderia panacisoli
GCGCACACTCGCAAGAAGCGTGGTCACCGCAAGCCGCTCGATCCCAATCTGCCGCGCGAGGTCATACGGTACGAACTGCCCGAAGCCGAACGCTTCTGCACGAACGACGGGCACGCGCTCGTCGAGATCGGCGCGGAGATCAGCGAGCAGCTCGATGTGATCCCCGAGCAGCTTCGGGTGATTCAACACCAGCGCGTTAAGTATGCGTGTCCGTGCTGCGATCTCGGCATCAAGGTCACACCGGCACCGCCGCGCATCATCCCGCGCGGACTGCTGAGTGATTCGGCGCTCGCATGGATCGCCACCGGCAAGTATCAGTTTGGCATGCCGCTCTATCGTCAGGCCGGTTTGCTGCGTCGCTTCGGCGGCGACATCTCGTCAAACACGATCGCCGCCAGCATGGTTCGTGTTGGCCTCGCGACTCAGCCCGTGATTAACCTGATGCGCGATGCGTTGCTCGAGACCGATCTGATCTACTGCGACGAAACGACGTTCCAGGTACTGAAAGAGAAAGGGCGAAAGCCACAAACGAAGAGCTATCTCTGGGCGCAGATGACCGGTTCGGGCATCCCCATCCGCTGCTTCAGCTATACGCCCGGACGCGGTGCCAAGCTTGCTGACAAGCTGTTCACCGGGATCCGCAAGGGCGCGGTTCTGATGACCGACGGCTACGAGCCCTACAACGACATCGCGCATCGCTACGATCTCGTGCACCTCGGATGCTGGGCGCACCTGAGACGGTACTTCATTAAAGCAGAAGACAACGTGCCGAAAGCCTCGCGCACACCTGATCTGCTCGCGACGCGCTTCATCAAGCTGATCGGCAGGTTGTTCGCCGCCGAAGCACGCAGCGAAACATGGAAGGCCGAACGACGACAGCGATTGCGACGACGATACAGTGTCCGCGTACTCGACGCGATCGAAAAGCTGATGCTCGAGCAGTCGCCCGGTGTCGTGCCGAAAAGTTTGCTCGGCAAGGCGCTGACCTATCTGCGCAAGCAGTGGCCGAAACTGATCCGCTACGTCGAGAACGGTAGTTGGCCCATCAGTAACAATCCATGCGAAAACTCGATTCGCCCGTTCTGCGTCGGGCGCCGC
>NZ_VTUZ01000155.1 GCF_008369935.1 Paraburkholderia panacisoli
CAGGTTACACGCATTGATGAATGGGCAAAGGCTTTACACCAGCGCTTTGGTGGTCCGATCGCGGTCGCGCTTGAGCTGGCCACAGGGCCGATCGTCTCTGTTTTGCAGAAACATGTGTTCGTCACTCTATTCCCGATCAACCCTGCAATGCTCGCGAAGTACCGTGAGGCATTCAAGCCGAGCCGGGCCAAGGACGATCCCACCGATGCCGAACTGGCACTCGACCTGCTGCTGCGCCATCCTGAGCGGTTCAGCCCGCTCAGGCCGCAGAGCGTCGGCATGCGTTCCTTGCTGAGCCTGATCGAACAGCGTCGTGAACTGGTCGGCGACAAGACCCGGTTCACCAATCGGCTAACCAACGCACTCAAGCAGTATTATCCTCAAGCCCTGGAATGGTTCGACGACATCGACACGGTGCTGTTTTGTGATTTCCTGACCCGCTGGCCAACTCTGCCAGCAGTCAGGCGCGCGAGCAGGAAGACCCTTGAAACGTTCTTCCATGCGCACAATTGTCGCCGGGCCCAACTGATTGAGGGACGTCTGGAGTCGATCCGCTGCGCTGTGTCGCTCACTGATGATCCCGGGATCGTTGCACCTCACCGATTGCTCGCGCTAATGCTGGTGGCGCAACTGCGCACAGCGCTGGCTGCGATCGACGTGTTCGACAGGGAAATCGCGGCAGTCGCACGCACGCTGCCCGACTTCGACCTGTTTGACAGCTTGCCCGGAGCAGGTCCGCATCTGACGCCGCGCCTGCTGGCTGCATTCGGCGAGCAACGTGAGCGCTTCAAGGGCGCTGATGAACTGCAGAAGTACTCCGGCATCGCGCCGGTCACCGAGCGCAGCGGCAAGAAGTGCTGGGTGCACTGGCGCTGGCAATGCCCGACCTTCCTGCGCCAGACCTTCGTCGAATGGGCGGGCCAGACCATCAACAAATCGTTCTGGGCGGGCGCCTATTACCGGCAACAGCGAGCAAAGGGCAGTTCGTATCAGGCCGCCGTCAGGGCATTGGCGTTCAAGTGGATACGGATCCTCTACCGCTGCTGGCAGACCGGAACGCGATACGACGAGAGCATCTATCTCAACGC
>NZ_VTUZ01000156.1 GCF_008369935.1 Paraburkholderia panacisoli
CGCAAAACCAGGGAACAGGCCCTCAAGTGCCTGGCCAGGGAACTGGGTCGCGAGCTGGTGCCCGTCCCCGCCGTCACTGGAACAGCCTGAAATCCCCGGAATGTGCGGGAGGGGTTCTTGGAACGATTGACCAAAACCGCGATGCCGAGGCGGTGACAATCGATAAAAGGGCTCTGGTGCAAATAGGTAAGCTGGTTGAGAAGTTTCCTATAGGCAGGATACCTTATCGAGTGGACAGGACAGCATCCCATATGGCAGGCGCAGCGGCGTCCTTGAGGCCGAGCTTCGCGAGATCGAACTGGGCCTTGCGAATTCGATGCGTCAGTTCGATGCCTGAAATCGTGGTCGCGGCGCTCCTGAACCGTTTGAAACTGAGCATTACATTCGTTCTGGATTTGATGTGGCGATGGCCCTGCTCGATCACGTTGTTCAGATATTTCGACGACCGGACCTTCGTGTCTTCAGGCAGCAGACCATCGGTCTTCATCTCGCGCACCGCGCGGTGCGAGGCAGCGTTGCCCTCGAGCGTGATGCTCTCCGGTGACTGGCCCTGATGCCCGATGGCCTTGTTGAAGAAGGCTTTGGCCGCGGCCACGTCACGCATCGTCGTGTGAGCCAGCGACAAATCCCGTTCGGCCACGCCCCGCAGGAAGTCCCCTTTGGGGATCATCTCGACCAGATCGCGTAGGCTGAGCTTGTAGCGCAGGTACCAGCGAACACACAGAATGATGATCTCCCGATCAAAATGGGGTCCGTCGAACAACTCCTCCAGACTCTTAAGCTTGTTCATCGCGGGACATCAGTTCGTTTCGTTCCGACAACTCTAACCGATTCGCCAATCCCATTTGCACCAGAGCCGGTTGAACTGCTCCTGGAAGTCTGGCGCCATGACCGCCTTGGCGAGGACTAGCTGCCCAGGCGTCGCGGTCGCTCGTCCGTTTTGCGAGAAGAATGCGTGGATAGCGTCAAGCAGGAAGTCCGGTTTACCGACAAACATCTTGGCCGGTCGACCGAGGTGATTGTCGCTGCGTCAGGGGGTCATGGTTGTCGCTCCGTTCGGGGTGTCAGTGGGTAATTG
>NZ_VTUZ01000157.1 GCF_008369935.1 Paraburkholderia panacisoli
TGGCGCGTAAAGTACAAAATCGGGCGGTACGGGTCAAGTTCCGACGGATGACTTGCGATTGAATAGGGACTGGAGATTGCGCACGGTTCACGCTGCGCACGCCCATCCCTCAACACAATCGGAGACTCATTCCATGAACGCAGAAGCTACGCAAGCCCTCAACGATGTTTCCGCGATCGACACGGTCCATATCGCCGGAAACGCCACGCCGTGGATTCCTTTCGCGCCGATCAACGACAAGATTCTGCTCAAATACTTCAAAATCAACCCCGTCACGGGCGAAGTGGTTTTGCTCATGAAGGCGGCCAAAGGCGAAGGCGCACATATTCATCGCCATACCGGCACGGTGATGGTCTACACACTCAGCGGTCGCTGGAAATACGACCAGCACGATTGGATCGCGCAAGCCGGCGATTTCGTTTTTGAGCCGTCGGAGTCATCACACTCGTTCACGAATCTCTCCGACGACGACAATGGTATGGCGCTCGTGGTGTCGACCGGTGAGCTTCACTTCCTCGACGAAGACGGCAAGGTCACGTTCGTCGAGACGTGGCGCACGGCTTTGAGCCGCTATCAGGACTACTGCAAAGCCAATGAGTTGCCCGAGATCGACCTGATCGGCTGCCAGGGCGGCCGCTAAGCGACGTCGACGGGCATGATCCACGCATCTGCCTCACGGAGATCACGTCGATGACCCACCTGGCACTCTCCGCACCGCTGCCGTGCCTGGAGGCGCTGACACTGGCCTGCGGGCCACATACCCACACAGCTCTGGCCGCAGGGCCGCGGAGCGGGGCGTGCGTTCTCCTGCTGCATGGGTGGCCGGAATTTGCCGACTGTTGGCGCGAGATTCTGGCCGCGCTCGGCGCAGCAGGCTACCGGGCAGTCGCTGTGGATCAGCGCGGCTACGCTGAGAACGCCCGGCCAAGGGACATTGCGTCCTACGCAGCCGGGCATCTCCAGTCGGACGCCCTGGCATTCGCCAATCAACTGGGCGCGGGACGCTTCCATCTGATTGCCCACGACTGGG
>NZ_VTUZ01000158.1 GCF_008369935.1 Paraburkholderia panacisoli
TTCGACGCTCGCAAGGTACCGTGAGGCGTTCAAGCCGAGCGGGGCCAAGGACGATCCCACCGATGCTGAACTGGCGCTCGATCTGCTGTTACGCCATCCCGAGCGATTTGCTCCGCTCAGGCCGCAGAGCGCGAGCATGCGTTCCCTGATGACCCTGATCGAGCAGCGCCGTGAACTCGTTGGCGACAAGACACGATTCACCAATCGCTTATGCAATACGCTCAAGCAGTATTATCCGCAGGCGCTGGAATGGTTCGAGCATATCGACACGGTACTGTTCTGCGACTTCATTTCCCGCTGGCCGACACTGTCAGCCGTCAGGCACGCACACAGGAAGACCCTTGAGACGTTCTTCCATTCGCATAACTGCCGGCGACCACGGTTGATCGAAACGCGTCTCGAGTCGATCCGCTGCGCCATGTCACTTACCGAAGACCCCGGTATCGTCTCACCCTGCCGGTTGCATGCCCTGACACTGGTGACACAGCTTCGAACGGTACTCGATGCGATCGATGTATTCGACAAGGAAATCGCGGCAGTTGCGCACTCGCTACCTGACTTCGCTCTCTTTGAGTCTCTGCCCGGAGCGGGTCCGCATCTGACGCCTCGCCTGCTTGCCGCATTCGGCGAGCAGCGTGGTCGCTTCCAGAATGCGGCTGAGTTGCAGAAGTACTCCGGCATCGCACCGGTCACGCAGCGCAGCGGCAAGAAATGCTGGGTACATTGGCGCTGGCAATGCCCAAAATTCCTGCGTCAGACATTTGTCGAATGGGCCGGCCAGACCATCAACAAGTCGTTCTGGGCCGGTGCCTTCTACCGGCAGCAGCGCGCGAAGGGCAACTCATATCAGGCCGCCGTTCGGGCGCTGGCATTCAAATGGATACGCATCCTCTACCGCTGCTGGCAGACTGGAACACGATACGACGAAAGTGTCTATCTGAACGCATTGAGGAAGCGAGGCTCGCCCCTTCTTGCAAACCTCACGCCTCCCCCTCTAAAAACTTGACGGACTGACTCAGGGCGTGAAA
>NZ_VTUZ01000016.1 GCF_008369935.1 Paraburkholderia panacisoli
GGACATGCCGTAGCCGGTAAAGATATCGATGCCACGATCGAGCGCAGCGCGCGCGAGGCCGTGAGGCAATGCGCCGCCGCCGATGATGACTTTCCACTTGCCCAGATCGACATCCTTGGCCTCTGGACAGCCCAACAGCATGTGCAGAATCGTGCCGACGCAGTGCGAGAACGTGACCTCCTCGTCGCGTATCAGTTGCACGAGCCGCTCCGGCACATAACGTCCAGGATAAACCTGCTTCACGCCGAGCACCGTGGCGATGTAGGGCATGCCCCAGGCGTGAACATGAAACATCGGCGTCAGCGGCATATACACGTCGCCGCGATGAAAGCGTTGCCCCGACACCGGGCTCGCCAGCGCAGCCATGCCGGTAATCGTGTGCAGCACCAGTTGCCGATGTGAGAAGTAGACACCCTTGGGCAAGCCGGTGGTGCCTGTCGTGTAGAACGTGGTGGCCCGTGTGTTCTCGTCGAAATCCGGGAACGCATAGCTGGACGCGCTCCTGGCAAGCAGGCTCTCGTATTCGTCGGAGAACGGAATCGTATGCGCGCACGCTTCGCTGCCTTCCTCATCGATCCAGACAAATGTGCGCACCGTTTCGAGCTTGTCCTTGATCGCTTCCACCACAGGCAGGAAATCGGTGTGAACGAGCAGGATCTCCGCGCCGGCGTGATTGATGGTGTAGGCGATTTCTGAAGGCGAGAGCCGCACGTTCACCGTCTGCAAGACCGCACCCATCATCGGGATGGCGAAGTAGCATTCGAGGTAGCGATGACTGTCCCAGTCCATGACCGCGACGGTACTGCCATGCTGCGCTCCGAGTCCGCTCAGACCACTGGCGAGCCGCGCAATGCGTTCGCCCAGCGTCCTGTAGGTCAAGCGTTTCTGCCCTCTGTAGACGATCTCCTGGTCCGGCGCCTGGGCGAGCGGCGTATGCAGCAGATGCTTGATCAACAATGGATAAGCATAGGCTGACGGCGTCGGGTTCATCGTCTGGTCGTGCATCTACATCTCCCTGGTTCCGATAGTGGGTACCCGTTCACGAATGCATCCGCCAACGGCGTCCGCGTAGTGACTTCTCTGCGATGCTCTCGCGTCGGGTTGTGCAGCCATACTATTGAGGGCATAAACCCATGACTGCCAGAAACCTTGCAATCTCGGGTTTCTCCCAATCGCCCAGCGCGGAAAACGCGGGGACCGGAACCGGTGGAACAATGGGTGCAGTCGGCGTGGAAAAGCAGATCGGTGTTTTTCTTTCGCTTTCCCAACTGCCGAAGAGGCGCTGCGGTTCTGGGCTTGCCTACCGCTTATTGGCGCGACGGAAATGTGCATCGGCGGCGGCGAGCGACCGGGCACGCCGGCGACGCACGCGTCGATGGATGGCTGACATAAGTCTGGAAGCGGTGTGACCACCGATAACAAAAGTAATGCGACGCAGGATCCTCAGACGTACTCCTGGAATGCCAGGAGCATTTCTTTCGACAGAATCTCAATGCGCCCGTAACGCAAATTGACGGCACCCTTCGCGGCCATCGCCTTTAGCTCCAGAGCCAAAGTTTGTCGAGTAATTCCGAGCATCATCGCGAGTGTGTCCTGCGATACGGTTATTTCCCGGCGAATCTGCGGCGCCATGGTCACGTCGCCGTATGCAAGGAGCAAAAGTCTCCGGGCGATTCTTGCCCGCGTCGAATGCAGCGTGACATCCTCGACCATTCGATACAGCCAGTTCATATGTATCGATTGGAGATCCGCGATGGCCCTGAAAAACGTGGCGTTTTTCATCAATGCCTCGAATGCCTGTGGCTTGACGGTGAAGATCGTTGACTCATCGAGGGCCACCACATCGCGCATGCGAGGCAAGCGCTGGGTCAGCGATGTCTGGCCAAACCAATTGCCGGCTTCAATGACAGCAAGAATCGCCTCCTTGCCATCTTCACGCACCGTGGACGCCTTCAGGCGCCCACGATTGAGTCCACAGAAACCATCAGGCGCGTCTCCCTGCCGGAACAAACAATCGCCAGCCTGCAGCGTGGCGACTTCGCTGCTGCTCAGCAAAGCCTGCTGCTCAGCCGGCGGCAACGAGCTGAACCAGGCGTTGACACGCATTTCTTCGGACGTATCCGTAATGGAGGGCATTCGACACCGTTGATGTTAAAAAATACGAGAAGACACCAACAATATGAAGTCAGTGGTCTTTATCGAGGAGGGGTTACGTGAGTCCGTGCGACTTTTCAGGCAGCATTTCGTCATTCCGGATCGTACGAACAGCTAATGTAACGAACTTCTGACTCACGATACTAGTGCCGGATTACGTTTCTCGCGGTGGACGGCTATTGCGGGCGCCACTTTTTTCCGCAACTCCAGCGCCGGAGTTCAAATAGTCATCCAGGTCCCGTGACATCGCTGAAAAGCGTTCCACCAGGAAGTCGAGGAGTGTCCGTACGCGCGGCGCCATATACCGGCTACGTTGGTACAGGGCGTGCACAGGAACATCCGGAGACCGCCACTCCGGCATCAGAATCTTTAGTTTCCCCGCGCGCAGATCCGATCCGATGTCCCATACCGATTTCATCGCTATGCCGTAACCAGCCACTGCCCACTCGCGCGCGAGCGCGCCGTCGTTTGTCTCCCGAGAGTTTCCAAGGGGCACGGTATAGGTCTCCACCTCATCGCCGCGCGTGAACCTCCAGTCGTTCGCAAGCCCGGATGTCGTCCCGAGAACGATGCAGTCGAAACGCTCGAGGTCCTGCGGACGCTCCGGCGCGCCGTGCGTCGCCACGTACTCCGGCGACGCACAAAGCACGCGTCGATTGGGTGCCAGGCGCCGAGCGACAAGCAAACTATCGGGAGGCACGCCAAATCGGATCGCAAGGTCGATTTCATCAAACAACAGGTTCGACAACGAATCGGACAAAACCACCGCGAATGTGACCTCCGGATATTGAACGTTGAACTCGTCGAGCCAACCCTTCAGGACATGACGGCCGAAATCCGAAGTCGCTGAAACCCGCACTTTCCCGCTAACAATGCTCCGACCAGCTTGCAGCGCTGCATGGGCATCCTCCAGGGACTGAAGCGCCTGCTGACAATGCATCAGATAAATCCGGCCCTCTTCTGTGAGCCGTAGCTGGCGCGTCGTGCGCTCAAAGAGCCGCGTATGCAGGGTCGCCTCCAGCTTCACAAGGCGTGCACTCGCAGCAGCCGGAGACAGCCCGAGCTTTCGCCCGGCTACAGATAACCCGCCCAGGTTCGCCGCTTCTACAAAAAGCCGGATGTCACCGAGGTTCTCCACGAGATTTCCGTTTTTTTTGAAGATCATTCAAATCTTACGCCAATTATCAAAGTGTCCTGGGCTCAGCACAATACGCCACATCAGCAATCAACCACCGCCCACATGAAGCTCGACCACGCAACCATCGTCACCAGAGACCTCGAAGGTGCGCGGAACTTTCTTTGCAGCATCGTCGGCCTGAGCGACGGCCCGCGGCCTCCTTTCCGGGTAGGTGGCTACTGGCTATACGCCGACGGTCGCCCGGTCATTCATCTCGTCGAGGCAACCCGTCCTGCGCTCGAAGGGAAGACCTCACCGCGTATCGACCATGTTGCGCTGCGTATCGATGACGCCGCGGAGTGGGCAGCGCTGCTTGACCGCATACGGTCAAACAGCGTTCCTTATGAACTCGCAGAGGTACCGCTAGCAGGCGAACTCCAGCTCTTCGTGTCGCCGGCACCCAGCGTGGTCATCGAATTCGTAACCCGGAAAGGCATTTCCATTTCAACCTTCGTCAACTAAGCACGGATATCCGCAACCATGTCGACTACTACCACCTCGCCGCTTTTCGCACCGATCACAGTCGCCGGCCGCAAGCTCGCTCACCGCGTCGTGATGGCCCCCATGACGCGTGCGCGCAGCTCTCAGCCCGGTGACGTGCCCAATACAATGAACGCCCGCTACTATGCCCAGCGTGCCTCGGCTGCGCTGATCGTGACCGAAGCCTCCCAGATCTCGCCTCAAGGCAAGGGCTATTCCTTCACGCCGGGCATCTACAGCCCCGAACAGGTCGCCGGATGGCGACTGGTGACGGATGCGGTTCACGCCGCCGGCGGCCGGATCTTCCTGCAACTCTGGCATGTGGGCCGCATGTCTCACCCGGAGTTCCACAACGGCGAGCTGCCGGTCGCTCCTTCCGCCGTCCCCTTCGACGCCCAGATCTGGAAGGTTGACCCGGCCACCGGCGTCGGCGCCATGTTCGACTGCCCAACCCCGCGCGCACTCACCCGTGACGGAATCAAGGGCGTAGTCAACGATTTCCGCCTGGCTGCCCGCAACGCCATGGACGCGGGATTCGATGGCGTCGAGGTTCATGGAGCCAACGGCTATCTGGTCGACCAGTTTCTCCGCACGACATCCAACACGCGCACCGACGAATACGGCGGCTCACGTGAAAACCGATTGCGCTTTCTCAAGGAAGTCGTCAACGCCGTAGCGGACGAAGTTGGCGCAGAGCGCACGGCCATTCGCCTGGCTCCGTTCCTGACCGCGCGCGGCATGGCCTGCCCAGACATTCTGCCGACCATCCTCGAAGCCACTGAATTCCTGCAGGCACGCGGCGTTGCCTATCTGCATCTGGTCGAGGCGGATTGGGACGACGCACCGCAGTTCACCGAGAAGTTCCGCCAGGACATCCGTGCCCGCTTCACGCGGCCGATCATCGTTGCCGGCAACTACGACGAGGCGCGTGCCGAATGGGTTCTGTCCAGTGGCTATGCCGACCTGGTCGCCTTCGGCCGACCGTTCGTAGCCAATCCGGACCTCCCGCGCCGGCTCGCTGAGGGCCTGCCGTTGAGCGCCCTCGACGGCAGCACGCTGTTTGGCGGCGACGAGCGCGGCTACAGCGACTATTCGGCTTCGCCCGAAGCGGAAGTTTTCGTCGGAGACCAGGACGCAGTCAGCCTCTCGTGAGTAGCGGCACTGCCGATGTAGATCGGATCGCCGCGTGAGTCGATCCGGTGCCCGCACACTCCCGGACTTCAATTCCCCACTAATCCGGGGACCAGCAACCATGTCCACCAGTTCGTCACTGCGTTTCGTGCCGGCTGCCATCGCCGTCGAATGACGTGACCAGCAATTTGCATCTGGATCAAACGTGCGGAAGGGCATGACACATTACGTTCAACGCAAGGAGCAGAACATGTTTGTCTATCGCGGCGCGACCGCCCTGATTACCGGCGCATCGAAAGGATTAGGGAAGGTCTTCGCAGAAGCACTTGCCGCGCGTGGCATGAACCTCGTGTTGGTGGCCAGGTCTAGCGACGTTTTGAACGCCTTATCGTCAGACCTTGCAGCCAGGTACGGCGTGCAATGCGTCCCGCTCAATGCCGACCTGGGGGTTCCCGAAGCCCCTATCCAGATCGGCGAGGAACTCAAGCGCCGCGGCATCCAGATAGACCTGCTGGTCAACAACGCAGGGCTGGGGCTGACTGGCAGCTTCCTCTCGCACGATCTCAAGAAGGAACAGTCGTCGATTCAGGTCAACGTTCAGACGCTCGTCGGCCTCGCCCACCTGTTCGGGCGCAGTATGGCAAAACGTGGCAAGGGGGGCATCATCAACCTCGCATCCAACGCGAGCTTTCAACCGCTCCCTCATATGGCAACCTATGCCGCGACCAAGGCCTTCGTTCTTTTCTTCAGCGAGGCACTGCAATTCGAGGTCGCCGGCACGGGCGTACATGTGATGGCCGCTTGCCCAGGGCCGACTGCAACGAGCTTCTTTGATGGGGTTTCGACCAGTGTGTCGCCGAAGGATATGGACAGCGCGGAATCGGTTGTTCAAAAAACCCTCAAGGCTTTCGATCAGAGAAAAGCTGTCGCCTACCCTGGACGGACAAGCGTCCGAGTGGCAACCTGGTTGTCGCGATTTCTTCCTCGAGCGCTCGTTGTGCGCCTCGCGGCGATGGCTAGCGGCAAAATGGGGCTTCACAGCTGACAACATCTGCATCTGATGTGGGCCGCCATGATCGAGAGCTTTTCCACGATCCGGTTACCCACGCTGCACGAGTGGTCCCCGTTTAGATCTCTCGACGCGTGGTGCCTCGTATCCGGATGCTATTTCTCATCTAGAATACCATTTGCTCTTTGAATTCTATATGGTATTCTTAGACATCGATTTGACTCAAGCCATCTGCACCGCGTTGCCGAAGACGGCCATCCACATAGTCGAAGCAGGGACACCAAGCGGCGCACGACCCAGTTCTCGCGTTCCCCGGAGCACGCGCAACTCAACAACTCGCCAGAACCCAGACGGCGACTTTAACTCTCAGATCCAATGGATTGCGGGCCTGAGACATCAGCAAAGAATGCTGAACTATCAAGGAGAAGTGCAATGAAGATTCTCGTGACCGGCGCGACCGGTTTCATCGGTGGCGCTGCCGCCAAGGCGCTCGCCAAACGGGGACACGAGGTCTTCGGCCTCGCGCGTTCGGAGGATTCTGCCGGGAGGCTTCGCCTTGCCGGAATCACCCCTGTCGCCGGCGACTTCGCCGACAGCGCAAGTCTCATCAAAGCGGCCAACGAAGTCGAAGCGATCGTCAGCACGGCAAGCATTGGCTCATTGGCGGGTAGCGCTGAAACGTTCGCGCAGGATCGGGATGCGATTCGCGCCATGCTCGGCGCTATCGAAGCAACGGGCAAGACACTGATCTTTACCAGCGGCTCGGCAGTCCTTGGCATCGTCAATGGCGGCGAGGCTACGCCCAACGTTTTTGATGAAGATGTGGATCTACCGTTGCCGCCTTCAGTCTTCGCGCCTGCGTCGGCAAATGTGCCACCAGTGATGGTCGAAATGTTCGGCGCAGCCATGGCCGCGCGCGTCGAGACGGAGAAGGAAGTAGCGAGCGCCTCTGGCGTCCGCGGCATCGTAATGCGCCCCGGCCTCGTCTACGGACATGGCGGCAGCTATGACCTACCCGGCCTCATCCGCATGGCTCGCGCTCAAGGGGTCGCGCCACACCTCGGATCCGGTGCGACGTTGCAGGGCTACGTTCATGTTGATGAACTCGCCGAGTTGTACTGCCTCGCTGTCGAACGCGCACCCGCTGGTGCGGTGCTGCACGGCGTCGCAGGTGAAGTGAGCCAGCACGAACTCGCCGCCGCCGTCAGCCGCATGATTGGGGCCGGCGATCGCACGGCAAGTCTTGAGTTCGCGGAAATGTTCGCGACCGGTGGTCCGATCGGCGTTAGTCTTTCGTTGAACAAGCGCATGTCGTCAGAGAAGACGCAACGTCTGCTGGGCTGGTCGCCGACCCGCACGGACATCCTGCACGACATCAAGTTTGGGTCGTACGCGATCTGAATCCGTTGAGATTGCGTTTGTAGCAGAAAACACATCTCAAGCTGCTCCAACTCCGCGTATGGTGCCGTGGAGAGCCCTGCGTGCGCAGTCGCTCTCCACAGGTGCCTGAGCGGCGCTTCCTGTCGGCGCGCTCGATGACGAGTCGCGACAGCCGCGCAATCTTGCCGTAACGAGCGATCGGCCGATCCGGCATTGCGCAATGCATTGATTTTCGTGGGAGCGGAGGGCCTAGGTAGGCTCAATCAGGCACAACAGCGCTTCGACCATGTACAAACGCTGTGGCTATCTTCAGGATCGGCGATACCGGGACGAATGCGTCACGGCTGACCGCCGAGTAGGACGAGCGGCGACTTCCGATGCCGAGGAACGCCATCAGAACCACGGATGCGCGGTGCGGCGGACTGGCACGCATTTTGAACGAGTTTGAAATTGAACAATGTTGGCAACGCACTGGACCAGATGAGCGACCTCGTTGACGCTCAGACGAAGACCATGGGTGTTCCAGGGCGCACGGGCACTTGAGCAGGAATCGGCCGCGCGTCAGTAGTTGACCCCGGACAACTGCTTTTGTGGGCTGCTGAACCCCGCCTC
Organism: Paraburkholderia panacisoli; assembly: GCF_008369935.1. Taxonomy (GTDB): domain Bacteria; phylum Pseudomonadota; class Gammaproteobacteria; order Burkholderiales; family Burkholderiaceae; genus Paraburkholderia; species Paraburkholderia panacisoli. Next base: position 7,944 of record NZ_VTUZ01000016.1, read on the forward strand.
AGGTCCCAACACTCACCGGGACAATCGGGCCGCTCGCAGCACCCGCTACTTCGTCAGAAGAACCTGCAAAAGTTCATCGATCACCCTGCCGGCCTGACTACGGGATCTGGACTTGCCCATCGGACGCTGGAGGCTCAGACCATGGGCCAGCGCGATAATACATGCCGCAAGGTCCGCGGCATCAATTGGAAGGTCGGCCGCAGACACCTTGAAGTACGCGCGAAGAATGCGGGCGAGAGTGCGTATCTGCTGCTCCTGAAGTGCATAATAGTGCTCCGCAAACTCTGGACTGCGGCGAGCCTGCAACTGAAGCTCCGTGGCAAGAACGGGACAATCGCTTTCCGAATGCATGGTAGCAAGCCATTGGCTGATCGCCTGATAGAGTTCCTTTGGCTCCAACTCGACGATTTTTTCCAGCGCCTCCATGTCGCGCTCCATGTTTAGTCGCAACAACTCGAGGAACAGATCCTCCTTCGTTGCGAAATTGGAGTAGATGGCGCCTTTCGAGAGGCCTGCTTCTGCAGCGATGACGTCGACCGAGGCGCCACCATAGCCGAACCGGGCAATCGCACTCTCGGCCGAGGCTAGCAGCCGCCCACGCGTGAGCGCTTGCTGTTCAGCACGACTACGGCGAACGGGACGCTGAGCTTCCATTTGCATTTTGAAGTTTAATCGGTATTTAGAATGTCACTGTAAGTTGTAACCTATTTTTGCCGTTTAGGAAAGCCCCTTTGCATATACCGCCCCCGTCCGGGCGACGTAAAGCGCATCGCGCGAAACCGAACGACAAACCAGCGTAACCATACCGACAGATACTCCAATGTCCATCCCTGACCAACCCAGCACTATCGGCTTTGCGTTCAATCCCCTCGACCGGCGCAACGAAAAACGCGACGATACAGCGTTCATCGAGGGTTTGCGGCGCGATCCGTCAACGCGTTTTATCGTCTTCTCAGTGGAAATTCCTGTCCTGAAGCGCGGCAGCGAGCACGACATGCTCTTCTCGGCACTCGAAGTATCAGAGTTCGGCCCCCCTGCACAGGTCGTTTTCCTAGGACTGGCTGACGGCGGGTCGGCACGCTTCGCCCTCGGGTTCCATCAAGGTGCGTTCGATTCCCCTGCACTATCGACACGCTTCGAGCTGATCGATCTGCGTTCAATTGCGGTTGGCGGCCTGGCCTCGCCCCGCCTGCTGGGCGCACTCGGTCAGGCAAAAGCAATGCTCGATTGGCATCGGCGCCATCGCTTCTGCGCAAATTGCGGCCAACCGAGCCGAGCGTCGACCGCAGGCTGGCGACGTTCGTGCGATGCTTGCGGATCGCAACACTTTCCACGAGTCGATCCGGTCGTGATCATGTTAGGCATCAACGACAATCACTGTCTGTTGGGACGTCAACGTCAGTTCGCAACAGGAATGTACTCGGCGCTTGCTGGCTTCGTCGAGCCCGGCGAAACGGTGGAAGACGCGGTACGTCGCGAGGTGCTTGAGGAAACCGGCGTGCATTGTTCACAGGTCGCCTATTTCGCTTCTCAGCCCTGGCCGTTCCCGTCATCACTGATGATCGGCTGTTTCGCTCGGGCGAATGATATGGAAATCACCGTTGATACGACAGAACTGGAGGACGCGCGCTGGTTCTCACGAGAGGAAGTCGTCGCGATGTTGTCCGGCACGCACGCTGGAGGACTGTCCGCACCCAAGCCCTTCGCCATTGCACACCATCTGCTCCGCGCGTTCGCCAGTGAAGGCGCTGCGGTTCTGCGCGCTACTGAACCGGCTCCTTCCTGAATCCGTGCGTATCATGTCGAACAGAAGCCGTTAGCCTCCGATCGCCCACTCACATGGCGACCTGCGGTTTCCGGACAACATCCACTCCCCAGCTCAACTGGACGCAACGCGTGACTTCGCCCCTGGTGAGCCCGAATCTTTCTCCGTCGAAGGCAATTTCGACACGTCCCTCAACAGAAAATGCGAGAGAGCTGGGATCAGGACCAATGCGCCAACCATATTCCAGAGAAACATGAAGGTAAGCAAGATCCCCATATCAGCCTGGAACTTGATTGGCGACCACGCCCAGGTCACCACAGCAGCGGCTAATGTGACGCCAATGAGCGCGATCACTTTTCCCGTAAAATTCAAAGCCGACAGATGCGCCTCCTCCAGGGAGTAGCCTCGACGCTGCATTGCCAGTTGTACGCTAAGAAAATATAAGGCGTAGTCCACGCCAATACCGACTCCGAGTGCTGTTACCGGCAGAGTGGCCACCTTTACACCTATCCCCAGCACCACCATCAGTGCCTCACAAAGGATCGACGTTATCATCAGCGGAACCAGCGCGACGACAACCGCGCGCCAACTGCGGAAGGTAACGAAACACAGCAACATCACCGCGCCGTAGACCATGAACAACATACGTCTATTCGCATTGCGGACCACGATATTCGTGGCAGCCTCGATACCAGAACTGCCCGCCGCAAGCAGGAATTTGGTCTCGCCTGTGTTATGCGTAGCCAGGAATTGCTGCGCGGTTGCAACGACGCGTTCCAGGGTCTCCGCCTTGTGATCCGAAAGAAACGCAATAATGGGGGCCACGGAACGATCGTTGTTCACAAGTTCCGGGTTTGCAACATAAACATTGTTGATCGCATCGTTTGTCACATAGGGGTCCCGATTGATCGTCATCCATCGCGGGTCACCCTCGTAACCAGACGCGGTGTACAAGCGCGCGAGGCTGCTGGCCGAGGTCGTAGTTTGCACCCCGGGCACATCGCGCAACGCTTCCTCGAGCCGGTCCATCTCCAACAGTGTCCGAAAACCGGTAACTCCTGTTTGCGGGGTCTTCACGATGATCGCAAATTGATCCGTCGACAATCCGTAGTGGTTTGTGACGTAGGCCGCATCACGGTTGTAACGCGAATTGGCACGCAATTCAGGCGCCCCCGGATCAAGGTCGCCTATCTTGAGATGTTCGCCTACGACAAGGCCGCCAACAGTCAGGCCGAACGCGAGAAGCAGGACAACGCTCGCCACGCGACGGCGTGAGAACGGTGCGAGAAGTCGTATAAACGGGTGACTAGTGCTCGTTCGCAAACTGCGTTCAGCCGCAGCCTCGCTCACACCCGTATATGACAGCAACACGGGCAACAAAATCAAATTCGTGAAAACCAGCACTACCACGCCAATACAAGCTGCCAGCGCAAGCCCACGGATAACGGGAATGTCGATGAACATCAGAACAGCGAACCCAACGGCGTCCGCCAGCAACGCAGTCAGGCCCGCCGCAAATAATCGGCGAAACGTATAGCGCGCTGCCACATATCTGTCTGTCCCACGACCGATGTCCTGCGTCACGCCGTTCATTTTCTGCGCACCGTGCGAGACGCCCACCGCAAAGATCAGGAACGGTACAAGTATCGAATACGGGTCAAGCTTTGCACCCAGCAGGCGCATAATCCCAAGCTGCCACAATACCGCCGTCAGAGAGCATAAGCTTACGAGTAATGTACTGCGTGGACACCGCGTGTACAGGAACACAAACCCCATCGCGATCAGTGCGGCAAAAATGAAATACACGACGACCTGTCTGAGGCCGTGAATCAGGTCACCCGTGAGCTCGGCAAAGCCGATCACGTGGATCGCAATCTGGTCATTTGAATAGTCGGCCCGGATCTTCTCAATCGCGTCTCGAACAGCAAGGTCATCAAGGGGCTTTCCACTATCGCCGTACGTTGTCAGTAGCGGCACAAAAATCGTACTGGAATTCTGGTCGCCTCCGACAATGGAACCGACAATGCCCGCGCGAGCAATATTGACGCGAAGGCGCTGAATACTTGCCGGTGAACCATCGTAATCGTCAGGCATGACAGGACCGCCCTGGAACCCGTCGGCGGTGACTTCCGTCCACCGGACAACGGGCATCCAGAGAGATTTGACAAAAGCGCGATCGACCCCACGAATCACGTAAACCCGGTCGTTGATCTGGCGCAATGTTTGAAGATACTGCGGGCTATATATGTTCCCCTTTTTGTTTTCAACAACAATGCGTACCGAGTTACCCAGACTACGCAGAGAATCAGCATTCTCGAGGTAGTTATGGATGAATTCGCTTGATTGGGGCATCATGTCGCGGAAACTCACGCCTATTGTCAGCTTTGACGCTTCGAACCCCAAAATAGCAACCAACAGTAGGCTGATGATCATGATCAACCGTCTGTGATTGAAAATCAGTCGCTCCAGACGGGATCCTGAACGGCGATCGAAGTCTTTTTGCGAACGTACGACAGGCATCCCGTCACCGCTTCCGATATTGCTTTCCATAAGACACTCTCAAGATCTCGAAGCAAAGGCCCTACCAGGGGCCATCTGCTAAAGTCAATGAAGCGTTAAGACGCGCGTGCCATCTAATCCGGACAACGCCACTGCGCTGTTTCCCATGTCGTGAACGGCCGTAAAGACAGTCGGTTTCCCGATTACCTGCAACTGAAACCTCTCACCCATCTCATCGCCGGTCGCAATCTCTCCGGCGCTTGTCACCAGCACAAACGCGTGACGCTTCGGGAGATAGGCTGCGCCGGTGATGGCGCCGTGCATAGGTACGGTCGTCGGCATCCACGTAGTGCCCGAGTCCGTGCTGCGATAGACAGTACCGCGCAAGCCGTAGGCCAACAGCACCTTGGCGTTGCCCACAATGCCGAAGAAGCTTCCCGGGTAACCCGTGGTCGTTGCGACAAACCGTCCAGATTGGCGGTCGAATTTGAAGACGGTCCCTTTCTCCGCGGCAATATAAAGGTTCCCTTCGATGTATTGAATCGAGTTCAGATGCAGGAACTGCGGGTCATCAATACGGTCCAGATACGGTTGCCAGGTCTTTCCACCATCCTCAGTTGCTACGATCATCCCGAAGGAACCAACCGCGAACCCCCTGCGGGCGTTTTCGAAGGCCACGCTGACGAACGGCAACGTGGGGCCGCTTTTATAGTTGAGATTCAACTGGTCCAGATAGGGTTGTACGGACTGATCGCCGGCCGCGACCTTCTGTTGATATGTGGCAGACAAGCTACGGGCCGCAACGCGCCCATCCAGTTGTCGACTCCACGTCGCCCCGCCATCCCCGCTATGCAGCACCACACCGTCGTGCCCCACCGCCCAGCCTTCGAGGTTCGTTGGAAAACTGAGCGCCAGCAAATCGCTTTGGACCGGCACAGAAGCCTGCGCCCACGTCTTGCCGCCGTCATCGGATATCGCGACCAAGCCGCGCATGCCTACCGCAACGAGGCGTCGACCCGCACCCACAACTGACATTACGGGTCGTCCGCCAACCGACGTACGCATCAGCGCCGGCGCGTCAAGAGGATCGACGAAAGCTCGGTTAGGCGAGCCGTCCGCTGCCGACGTTGAGGCATTCGCGGCCTGATTGCCCAGTCCCGCACACGTCATTGCGATAACCACAGCGACGCTTGCCCACTTCCTCATACCGCGGGCGTTCAACACCTTCTCGAAGATGACCATAGCAGTAAACCCAATCAAAGACCGATTCGAGGCATAACGCACTATCCAGATCCATTTTCAGAGCGGCACATCCGAAGGTCGGACCGATGCGCCGCTCTGATTTGCATCAGTGCATACCGGTTCCGGCCATGCCTGCTGGAGTGAACAAGTTCTCTTTTTGATGCGTATCGGACGGCTTGATCAAAGGACGGCCATCGACGGGGCCGCCAGAATTTGTTCCGAAATAGTTTCCTTTCTGTAAATCGTAAATGTTATAGGTTGCGCTAAATACCCCTCCGCCTCCATCGTAATAATTGAATGTGTAGTCAAATCCAACCTTCCATAGCTTTCCTTCCGGATCGTATGCGTCCGCTTCCACGATGGCCCAGCTATCCTCATCAACGTAGAAAGTTCTCTTCGAATAGGCATGCCGCTCCCCATGTTTCAGAGTTGCTTCGACAACCCATACCCGGTGCGCCTCCCAGCGAATTGCGTCCGGATTCAAATGCTCCTTCCCAAACAGCTGGTCTGGCGGTGTCGACAGATACTTATATGAGCTGTACGGAATAATCAATTCCTTCTTACCGATCAAATTAAAATCGAACCGGTCCATCCGCCCATGAAAGAGTCCAAGGTCGTCCCAGAACATAACGCCACCGAATTGGGAAATCGGTGTGTCGTATTTATAATCGGGTGCCATTCTCGTCCGCCGTTGCCCTGGCATATAGAGCCACGTCGTTTGATCGTCTACCGAATTGTTAATTGGAGTGTACGCAAGTATTGCCGTACCGACTCCGGTTGGTGGCGATACCTGAACAACGTGATAAACGTCGTAAGCGTTATGCGGCGCCTTTCCTTGCCCTAACGCCCGATCGTAGTACGGCCTGTAATCGTTCGCATCATTCTCGGGAAGTTCGCTTCGATTTCCCGCGCTGTCCACCAGCCAGGACTTTGCCTGATCTTCGTACTGGGTCCTCTGGAAATTCAGACTGCTATTGAACATGACTTCATAGCCATCTTTCGGAATTGGAAACGGAAGGCCGCCAAATGCACCCTCCACGCCATCCCCTTGAATCTTCCCAACAAGCTTTGCGTTGGTGGCGTTCTTGAGTGTGTTGTCGAGCACCCACTTCGGATAGTGCATGGTCCGATGTGTGGGGTAGACGTCAAGACGGTAAGTCGGAAAGCGCTTCAGCAATGCCTGGACCCCGGGCGTCAGTCGATCCGCGTACTGCGACATATTCTTCGCGGTAATGCTGTATAGCGGCTTTTCGTCCTTAAACGGATCGGGAATCAAGCCGCTCTTCGGATCAAAATCTGCCGGTGGCGTAGTAAGTCCGCCCGTATACGCGGGAACCGCGCCATCCGCACTTGCTTGTTTCTCAGCGCCGAACTCTGTCAGCGAGGTGCCCAGCTTACTGGCCTCGTCCGCCGACACCGCTGCGAGCGCAGTTCCTGAATGCGAGACAATGACAAGCATTCCCGCGACGATTCCAAATACCTTCTTCATAACGTCTCCTCCAACAAGAATTACTAGAACGAGCTTTGCAGTGTGAGTGAAACCCAGTTACGGTCGTTATTGCCAAACAGTCCGTTGCCGCTCGAGTAGTAGGCAAGACCGCTTGGTGTAAAGGCAATGCCGTTGGTATGAGCGTGGTACCCGTTGTATGCGAGCGTCACGGTCGTTTTCTGTCGGATCGTGGCCTGTACACCAATCGAAAACGAGTTGGTCCCCTGCCCGTTCTGTGCGGTGCCGACCTGCGCACTATTTCCGTAGATACCGAACACGTCCGAAATGGGCATACTCAGATCGACGCCCGGAAAAACCTGTAGCCATTGCGGCTGGAACAGAATTGCCGCCGCGGCATAGTTGCGAGTTGAGCAGCCGTCCCATTTGTTACCGCTACTGCAACCGGCGTAACCCACGCCGTTGTAGAGAGCCTGATTCGCAGTAACGGACAAAAGCCTGGTATACGCGAGTTCGCCAGTCAGCGTGCCTGTATCCCACAGAAACGACCGCGACAGTGGGACAATCGCATTCGCGATAAGGTTGAGCGTGTTTCCCTTCGCACCTTCCGGCTCAGCCGCGACGAGCGGACTAGGAGTGCTATTCAGTGCTGTGTTTCTCCGGTACGACGCTTCAAAGCCAGCGCCGACATTTCCTATCGTGGTATCAAACGAGTATCCGAATAACTGAACGCCCCGGTTGTACGATAAATGGTAATCCGTAGGAACTCCGCCCGGACCGAAATCCAGCAAGGGAGCCCACGGCTGCGTTTCGTCGAAACGTCGGAAATAGAATCCCATCCCACCGTTCAGAGACGCCGGAGTCCAACCCACTTTCACACCGAAATTGTTATCAAGATTCCGCGGCACATTGCTTGCGCCAGCCGGTACGTTGATTGGCATGAATCCGCCCGCCGGCAAGCCCAATTGACTGCTAGGCACAGCTCCAACGAAGAAATTGGAGGGGCCAGTAAATAGAAAATCAGCGGGTGCGAGGAATGTCCCCCCGGCAGGTAAGCGATTTGAGTTGAAAACGAATGCGTATTGCCCTGAAAGCGAGACCTCAGGCGTGAGATGCGCAGTCAAACTAAGTTGCGGGCGAGGCAGAAATAGCTGTTGAACCTCGGCTCCAGGATTTGTAGACAACGCTATGGCGTCGATAGCTCCCTGACCGTATGAGATGCCTTCAAGTGGAAAAAATAGAGCGTTACCCCAATATTCCGTGAACTGCCCAGCCTTCAACGAAACGTTTTTCCCCGCCACATCAAAGTCATCAAACACAAATGCATCAAGCAATTGCTGGCCCTGCACATAGTATCTATTCGTAAAAGAGGAAAACTTACTGTCCGGATAAGAATCGATGGAGCGGTACGTGATAGGGGGCAAACCACCACCTGCGGGCGCGTAGATCCCAGGATTTGAGACGTTCCCGCCTCCGTAAGCGAAGTCTTTCCATATTGATGCAGAAAGACGAAAACCTGCATGCCCCTTGTAGGTTACGTTTAATTCTGAAAGCAATGCTGTACGGTTGGTGACGATGTCGCCCGCGTGCGCAAACTTATAGTCGGATTCGTCATTGTCCGGATTGTTACCTATGAGCGGATCAATACCACCGGCGCGCATTCCGAGGTTGTATGTCAGCGTGTTGTCCCAACTGACCTGCCAGTCCGACGGCATGTTGAATGAAAATGCCCACGCACCCGTGGGGACCGTGGCCATCAACACCGCTGAGAGAGCAATCGTTCCCTTCAGCCGCCCGGCTATCGTCTCTTGCGATCTGGCATCCAACATTTCCGGCGTCTCCTGTTTGCTTAAAGCCGCGATGTTCAGCGCAGCCGTCTAGTACTTATGTCCGGGCAGCCATTTCATCCCGAACCATTTATATGAATTGCATTCCTAACTATCGTCCATTGATACTCGTCAACTCTCTCGCAACGCAGAATTACATTTTCATGGACTTTGAGCCCAACCGGATCGCAACATTAGCCAGCCTGAAGACTCTCAACTGCTACAGGCCCCGTGGTCACAACAATCCGTGCGCCGCCCCTCGCCACGCTTAAGACGATTGCCACCTTCACGGTCAAGTGAACCGCGAGTCATAGTGTCGGCCTTGTCGATTGCGCCTCTGCATCCGTCAGTCAACCTACTGCAAATGTCTAGCCTTCGACAAATGATACCAATCAGACTTTAAATATCAATTGGTATTTGTATTGACGTCGCAAAAAATCACCGAGGCTCAGGAGGCTGTGCCGACGATTTGGCGACGGGGGTTTGGCCCTGCGGTGACGTCAGGTAGCAAGCAATTCACGCCGATATCTTTCTGCGCATCGTCGAATCACGTCGCTCTGTCGAACAAGTTGACTACACCTTCGATGCAACGTGGCCGGCACGCCCGGGAACGCGACAGATCTTGATAGCCCAACGGTCGTCGCTTCCTTCGAACAACACGTTCGGCGCTCAGGGAGCAGTCTGCGTTGCTCGGCCCGCAGCAGCGACTCAAGAAATCCACGGGAGAGCTTCAATGACTGCCATCCCCGTCGCCACCCCGATGATGGCACCAGCCAGGCTTGGACGATATCGTTCAAGTTTGAGCGCTCTAAGCATGTTCCCGATGAGAACGATCCCGAGCAGTGAGAAAACAACAAGAAGAAAGCAGATTTCGAAGGGGTTACTGATAGTCATGACACTCCCTATCTTCGTTGCTCACAACCGCCTCGATGACGAGCCAAGTTCTGCCCCCCCGAAGTCGTTGGACGAAAATCCTCTTTGGCGCCAGACGGAAGACATAGCGTCAGGCTTTTTAGTGCCCTGGCGACTGCCGAGTCGATGTCGCCAGTACCCCATGCAACCCGGTTCTTCGTTGACTTCCTTTCTTCACGTGTGACGATAGTCCGTTCTGCCTCGCTCATCATTGGCCTACACGATCAATCAGCCCGCTCCATGCCGTTCTACACCTGCGCCGCTCCACCGTCCGCGAATATTTCGGTACCTGTCACGAAGCTGGATGCATCAGATGCCAAAAACAAGGCGACGGTCGCAATTTCCGCCGCGTGAGCCAATCGGCCCGCCGGAGCCAAGCTAGCAAATCCGGCCTTCATGTCGTCCGACATCGGCGCGATGATCGGCGTATCTGTCGTCCCTGGACTTAACAAATTCACCCGGATCTTGCGATCCTTGAGCCCCGCTGTGCAGGTCCTGGCTAGCGAACGCAATGCCGCCTTGGTCGCGCTATAGACGACCAGATCGCCAAAACCCTTTGCGCCAGCGATCGAGCCGGTCAGGATAATTGAACCGCCGTCTCTGAAGAGCGGCAACGCCTCCTGAACGGTGAACAACGTTCCTTTGAAATTGACACCGACAATATGATCGAAGTGCGCTTCGGTGATCGTGCCGATAGGCCCAACGTCACCCACACCAGCGTTGGCGAACAATACGTCAATGCAGCCCGCCTCTGCCGCGACTATTTCGTAGAGGCGTCGGCGATCGGCAGCGTTGGAGATATCGCCTTGTACAGCGCGAACATGATGGCCAATCTCAGACATCGCGCGATCCAATTCAGACTGTCGCCGGCCTGTAATGAAGACAAACGCCCCTTCGTCAACGAACAGCTTCGCTGCTTCAAGGCCAATTCCAGTGCTTCCGCCAGTTACCACGGCGACCTTGCCTTGCAAACTCGTGCCCATTGCTCTCTCGCTTTCGTATTGGCAGTGCGCCGGTTTGTCGAAAACCGGCGCATTCCAGTCATTCATTCGCACGGCAAACTGTGGAGCCGCGCACCGATTCGATGACTAAAGTCTTGCGCCGGCGTCCACCGCGACCTCCGCGCCAGTCATGTAGCTGGCTGCGTCTGACGCCAGAAAGGCAACCGCTTCGGCCACTTCTCCCGGCTTGGCCATCCGTCCCAGCGGCACCATCTTCGCGTAGAACGCGTTGGTCTCCGGCGAGTTGCCCGCCAGCATAGGTGTGTCAATCAGGCCTGGAAAGACCGTGTTGACTCGTATGCCAAAAGATGCCAACTCCACTGCAGCACAACCCGTCATTCCGCGAACGGCCCACTTGGTAGACGAGTATGCAAACTGACCAGGCAGGGCGCGCAATCCGGAAACGGACGAGATGTTCACAATCGAGCCCCCGCCAGAGGACTTCATCGGCTCGACCACTGCGCGCATACCCAGGAACACTCCGAGTTGGTTGACTCGATATTGCTTGTCGAGTTCTGCCGGCTCCGTTTGCATCAACGGTTTGGGGTCGAACATAGCGGCGTTGTTAATCAAAATGTCGAGTCGGCCAAACCGACCCAGTGTCTCCGCGACGACGCGCTCCCAGGAGCCCTGATCCGCTACGTCGTGCTTGACGAAAAAGGCCGCCTCACCCAATTCAGCCGCAACTTGGGCGCCAGCCTCCTGAATGTCCGCGATCACAACTTGAGCCCCTTCCGCAACGAACAGCCGTGCCTCTGCCGCTCCCTGCCCGCTCGCCGCCCCAGTAATGATCGCTACCTTGCCTTCCAGCCGAGCCATGAGTCTTCCTCCAAATATCTATTAGGTTCCAGAATCACCGAACAAGATGTGAAAACATCAAAGTCGCATGTAACGCCATGCTGAGATCAAGAATACCACTAGATCTTCCAATATCAATTGGTATTTGTATCGATGGGAAATTCAATCGGATGCGTCGGCTGATTCGCTTCCTGCCTGAAAATGTGCGACGCGTGACGGACGAGGGACCGTCGTCTTCACATAGTGGCCAACGAGGTCGCCAAAGATGTTCGTAGCTCTCGATCCGGAGCGTTCGTGGCAGTTAGGCAGAGTTCGAACCAGTCGCGCTCGCAGCGTATCTGTCGATGTGATACCGGGGGGTTGCCACTCAATTTTCCGTTAGAACGCAGGAACGCACGGGGGCACCGAAGCGATGACTTACGCGCGGATAAGAACCTTCAGCATGTCGTCAATGAGGGCGTCCGACTCACGGTGCGTCGCGGCTGTTTGGTCAGATGCCTGCAGACTCAGCCCACGAGCCAAAGCGGTAATTCCATCCGCCAGGTCCACTGCATCGACCGGAATAACTATGGACTGCGCCTCAAAGTGGCGCTCGAGGATACGCGCCAGCGTGTCAATTAAGTCCTTTTGAAACGAATGGTAGCGGGACGCGAATTCGGTGCTTCGCCGCGTATGAAGCATCAGCTCCGCAATGAGCTGTGAGCTGGCTTGGGTCGTCTTGACCCAACTCGCCACTGCATCAAATATTTTCTCTGGCTTCAGGCGATCAATCCGCTCCAACGCCGCGATATTGTTTTCCATGTGGAGACGCAGTACTTCGGAAAAGAGACTCTCTTTATCGGAAAAATTGAAATAAAGAGCCCCTCTGGTGTAGCCGGCCTCCGCTGCAATCAATTCAAGCGATGCTCCTTCGTAGCCAAACCGGGAAAACGCGGATTCGGCGGCTCTAACCAGCCGCCTGCGCGTAAGCGCTTGTTGCTCAATCCGTGAAAGCCGACTGGTTTTTGCATTGTTCTGCACCGTTGACATCTCCTATGTCGACATCCGGTCCGTACTCTGGGCCTGCGAAAACGACACCGGCCGTTACGCCTCGCTAGCAGACGCATACCACGCTTGACTTCATACCTTGCTTGCGTCGATCGCCTTGATAGACAATTTCCTGCTCTGCCGCTGTCGATCCCTCAAGACTCGAGCAAAGCGTACAGATAGGCCAGTTCTCTCCAAGAGAGTTATCCGCGAAGCGCGCTGAAGAAGATGCCAGGCAACTTTAGCCAGGAAGGACTCGCCTGAAAGGCGACAATCTTGCGAGCGGTGGCAGTTGCAGTACGATTCGTCACGAACCACGGCGGCCGTGGCAGCAGAGCAAAGCTCCCGTGCAGAATTCCACGAGGAAATGGTCTGAAGGGTGCGCGGACGATCGAGCGTTGCGGCCGATCAAACAGAAAGCCGTTGTGAACGAATCCTTTGCCACTCTGAATGTCATTTAGCCGGTGGCCAGGGAACGCGCCCCAAGGGGTATGCCCCAGCAGAAATCCCAGTCCACTCCAGGCATTCACCGCTATACATCCGTACCGCAGTTCGGCTAACAGAAGCTCAAAATTCGTTCCAAGCGCTTTTTCACTCGCCGGATCAATGATGACATTTGCTCCCAATGTGCCGTGCAGGCGATCGTTCGCGAACGCGATCGCGTTCGATAAGAAGCTCGCGGGATCGCTCCCCTCAACAAACACCACGCCGAGAGCCGGGCCAAAAATTTCAGTTGAAAAACTGGATGGCTCTTCACCCGCTTCGAGATTGATATAAGAAATAATGCGCGTCGCGTCTGCAGCATCTCCGAGTTCAATTGCGTCGGGATTTTCTGCTAGAAACCCGGCGAGCCGTTCCTGCGCGCCTGGATAGTAAAGCGACCGCGAGGGTGCACGCGCGAATGCACGACGCAATTCTTCGAGGAATGCATCCTTCAACGGCCAGGCCCGAGGCAAAATGAGTATCTGTGCCGCAATGCAGTTAAATCCGGAGTTGTGAAGCTTCTGAGTGGCAATGTGTTCGGCCTGAAATCGCAAATCAGCCTTTGTCCATGAGCCGGGGGCCACGATTGTCGGACAGACCGCGCCCAGTTCACTCGTGATGGGGCGATTGTTTAAAGGCCGATTCTGCCTCTTGCGATCCGCCCCATCGCCTCCTACACCGAAGATAATGGCGTCATGCGAAGCGGAGCTTCCAGTGATGTGTAGCGTATCGACAAGCGGGTGTGTAGTCAGATAGATGCCAACGTCAACTCCACCGCTCGCAATCGCGAAGTAGCCCGCGTCAATCAGCGGTTTGAAGATGGTCTCGAATATCGGCTTGAGATAGTCTGTGACCGGGTTGAGTTTGACGACAGTAACGCTATTTTCCGCGTAGAGTTTATAGAGTGCGTCGAGCGGCGCAATGCTGGTGATATTGCCGGCGCCTAGCACAAGCGCTATTCGCCCCTCGCTTGAGGAACGTTCAGCACTATAACTGCCGGCTGATGATTGCCTCAGCGTCTCGGGCGAAACATCCGGTTCCATCCACACTTCCGCGCTCACGCCGCTGAGCAGGAGCCTGTCGGTAACGGTTAGCGGAAAGACTTTTGCCGCCGTTTGTCCGTTCGCGGTGCGACGCACCTTGACTCCGTTCAGGTAACGATGACCGTCGATGCGCTGAAGGGTGCGCAGCAAGATGTCGATGGCCGTCAACATCGCCCATGGCCCTGACATCCATTCCTCGCCCGCGAGCGTCGAGTCGACCGCCAGGCCTTTCCGCGCAACGGCGAGTAGCGCCCACGCCTGGGCAGTTTCTACGACGCCCGCACGTACCTGCTGGAGAAGATCGAGGCGTTGCTTGACTGGAAGTCGTGCCCATTCACGCTTGTTGGCGGAAAGTCGATCAATTACACGGTCCAAATGACCGGGATTGAATGACTTTTGCAGACCGTTTTGGGATGCCGAGGTTTCCATCGGGCTCCTTTTGCATAACTTGTGGTGTGCGGGTGACTTGATCTGGACGCAAGTGGCAAATTCCTACTCGGCGCACCTATCAACGCCCTTAATCACACGCACTCGATAAAACCGTATATATGCGGGCGCACAACGATTCCGTGGCGTAATGCTTTGTGCGCGCATTTCTTTGGATGTAGCCTGAAAGCTCACCCAGCCTGACTCAAACACCCGACATCCAGAGTACGAGCGCATCCTTTTTGCTTCTGGGGCCGCGCAATTGGTGACTGGTAGCAGTGAGGCTAGTGCTCCGCCCCACTGCCAGCGAACTCTTTTGGGGTCGATCGATAGACACAGTGATTGGTCGCCGCATCGATCGATTGCACATCTGGTGCCATATATCGACCGAAGTGGCGTCAGACGTCGAAGCGATTGCTTTATATTCCCATCAATTAGGTGCTTTCGGCTTTTGAATCGGAGCGGCAAGTATGCCGCCGTCGACCATCAACTCCGCACCGTTGACGTACGACGCTTCATCCGATGCAATGTAGACAACTGCCGCAGCCACGTCTTGAGCGGTCCCAAGTCGGTTCGACGGTATCGCTGAAGCGAACATCTCATCCACACCCGTACCGGCTCCGAAACCGTAGTGGGCCTCTGTCATGGGGGTATGTATGACCCCTGGATGGATGGAATTGCAACGAATCGGCAGCCCAAGACTCGCGGCCTCGGCCATTGCACATTTGGTCATCAGCCTGACTGCGCCTTTGGATGCGCCGTAAGCAATCTGATTCGCCGCGCCGATCATGCCCCCGAGCGAGGACAGATTGATGATGGACCCGCCGCGCTTACCCATTGAAGCGAAACCGTACTTGATACCGAGGAATACGCCGTCTGTATTCACCGCGGACACGCGATGAAAGTCCTCAAGGCTAGTCTGCGCTATGGACCGCACTACCAGTATCCCGGCGTTGTTAACCAGTATGTCCAAAGCCCCAAGTTGGCGTTCCGTTTCAGCGATAACCGCCGCCCAGCTAGCAGGGTTCGAAACGTCGTGCAACATTGCGATGCAACCCCCTCCCTCCTTGCGAATTGCATCAGCGGCCGCGTCCGCCGCCGGCTTATCGATGTCCGTGAGGACAACGGTGGCGCCCTCCTTTGCCATGGCAAATGCAATGGCTGCACCGATACCACGTGCGCCGCCCGTTACCAGTGCTACCTTGCCGTTCAACTTATTCATGTGCATCCTCCGTTTTCAATTTCGTCCGTCAACGTCGATGGATTGATAGCCTAGTGTATCAAGCAAATATACCGGACGGTATTAGCATACTGTTAGGTATTTACGATGATAACCGAGGCAGACGTGATGTCAGGAGGCGTGTGGTTACATTTAAATGGCTGTAGCACGCAACCTTATACGTCACACCCCAAAAGAAACCTACAAGGTCGTTCTGACATATCGCATACCTAGTCGTTTTATTTGCTGCGCACATCACTCTATCGGTATGCGCGACCCGCCAGTGGTGATGCAAGGGCGCTCGAGCGAACCTGTCACTGATGCGCCCGTGGCGGGTTATCGGTCCGACTCCAAAGCTCGCGCCACCCGACGCTCGCGATTGCTACCACGAACAAATGCCATCAGGAAATTCATCTTGGGATCAGCAGGAAGTCCGTCGGCTAAACGAAGAAGTTGCTCGTTATACCAATTCATCGTCCCAAATCCATTGATTGCCTTGAGGATCTTGATTGGAGAGTGCGGCCCCAGAAGTCCAGGCCCCAACCGCAACCGATGCTCCCATGGTTCGAATTGATGAAGTTCACCCTTCAATAGCCCGGAAGGCGCGTCCGGATAGAGACAGAGCGGTCGCCCCAATCCGATCAAGTCGATACCATCGTCGGTAATCGCCTGAGCCATGCCCTTTGCCGAGCGAAACCCCCCGGTGACCATGAGCTTGGCCCGACTGACACTGCGTCGGATCTCGGGCGCAAAGCGCGAAAAGAAGGCCTCCCGCTCCTGAGTGGATTTGCTGATGGTGGGATCAAAGGAAGGTTCAAGTCCCTCAATGTTTGCCATCTTGGGCTGCTCATAGGTGCCCCCGGAAATCTCGATCAGGTCGACTCCCGCAAGATCAAGCCAGCCCGCGACAATCTGACTGTCTTCGAAGCTGAAACCACCGCGCTGAAAGTCTGCCGAATTGAGCTTGACGCCGATCGGAAAGTCGGCCCCAACGGTGGCCCGAATTCGTCCGACCGCCTCCAGTAGAAAGCGAGCTCGGCCGGCCAAATCGCCGCCCCAGCGGTCGCTTCGCAGATTGGTGAGAGGCGACAGGAACTGGGAGATGAGGTAACCATGAGCGGCGTGCAACTCCACACCGTCAAAACCGGTCTGACGAGCCACCCCCGCGGCGTGGGCAAACCGCTCGACGAGATCCTCAATTTCATCGGAGGTCAACGCTACCGGTGTCCCGAAACGATCGCCCGGCAAGTTCACCTTAACGGCGGAGGGGGCTTTGGGCGCAGGATTGATCGACTTCTGAGTCTGTCGGCCGGAATGCGACAATTGCATCCAGACCTGACCGCCGAATGCCTTTGCGGCCGATGACCACGCCTTGAGTGCCGCGAGGGCTTTAGCGTCTTGAGGACCTTGAATCACGACATTTGAGCCGTGCTCCAAATGCAGCCGATCCACCTGCACGTTGCCAGTGAAAAGCAGTCCAGGACCCTTACGCGCGAACGTGCGATAGAGCGTGGCATGCTTCTCCGTCGCGCGATTGCGAGAATCGGCAAGGAACTCTGACATCGCACCCTTGACCAGGCGATTTGGTAGCGTTGCGCCGCAAGGTAATGTCAGCGGCTGGCTCAGAATGTCCGAAGGGCGTTGTGATGGCTTGCTGTATATGGCGATAGACTGCATATGAAGCTGACTCCATGTCCGTGAAAATTGCGGTGCGCATGGTGCGTTCCCGCGAAGGCTGAGCTATCGTTCTGCGGTCCACATGCCGCACAAGCGTCGACAATACGGGCCGCCTCGGCGCGACAACGAGTTGTCAGACACGGGTGGACCCGCATCTCATGTGGAATCCTGACTTCCCATTTCGTGCAAAAAAGCGACCGTTTGGACGGGATCACCGTACTCCAGAAACGCGCTGCACCCTACTGGCTCTTCCCCGGACCACCACGTCTCTTCTATGCAACCGGATCTTCGAGGCAGTCGAGGCGCAATCGTGAGCGACCGCTGGACCACAGCTTAACGATACCATATGGTATTTGAATATCACAAGGTATTTTTTAGACTCTTCGGCGCCCGAGCCAATCGTCAGAAGGTGCAGACCTTATATGGTCTTCAGAACTGCGGCAAGAAACGGCACGGTGCAGCTTCGCAAGCAAGTCAGATGCATCCGTTCGATGCCGCAGACGGGTTCCGGCAGCGGTTCACGTCACCCCGCATGATTTACCGCATTGATGATGACGCATGTCCGAACCTCGAACGGACGCGGCTTCAGGACCGCGTCGTCAAGGCATATCCATAGGCTTGCAGCCATGGAGGCCCATCGCGCCCATGGCGATTGCCGTTAAACGAACAATGATCGCTCGAGGAAGCAATGGCGACAGCCATCTAATGACCCTCACGCTTGCTATGGTTTGCCGTCGGTCGAAGGGTTAGCGCTCTTTGAACAACCGACTGGGAACTCTCTATGTCTTTCGACAACGCATTGATCGCAACCTTTGCGCCTTCATGCGCCAACAGTCGAGCCGTAGCGAACCCCAATCCAAGTGCGCGACCCGTTACCACCGCTACCGGCCATTCGAAATCTTCTGACTGAATGGACCTAGTCAGCGACGGCGCCAAATCGCAAAGCGTCCCGCGCTCACAACCGTATTGGTCAAGTGATCAATTTTATCAAAGAGAGAAGCAACCCCTCGAACAGCCTTTATTTAAAAGACTGACATCAATGCTGCGGCGCACACAAACAGCAAAATTCACGTAAACCCCTATAAACTGCGAAAATTCTGCCTCAAGCCTCCTTGAGAAGAACCTGTTAGCGACGTGGGAGTACCTCCGCACTTCGATTTTCCGTTGATCCATTCCATACAAGATGCTAGTCTAATATTTATCAATTGACCAATTTGTGGAGGCTTCATGAGCATCGTACAGCTTGACCACTTCACGTTGCGCACGGCTAAGGTCGAGGAGACCGCCGCATTCTTCCGTGACGCCATCGGAATGACAGAAGGCTGGCGCCCCGGATTCAGATTCCCCGGCAGGTGGATGTACGCCGGCGACCGGCCCATGGTCCATATCGCCAACGTCGAAGCCGACAATACGGAGATGGCGGCATATCTGGGCAATCGCGCGGTGTCGCCCGGAGGTGGTTCGCTTGACCATATAGCGATGCGCTGTATTGATCTGGCGGACTATCAGAAACGCCTGGGCGCACTGGGTTTGCCATTCCAGGAGCGGGTCGTTCCGGAACTTTCGGAGCACCAGCTCTTTGTCGAAGATCCAAACGGGATCAAGATCGAGCTACTGTTTCCTTACTCGCCGGACAACAAAATCCTGGGCGATAATCTTGGGAGAATGGATGTGCATGCGGTAGCGCCCGTACCGTCGTCTGCCTCGTAGGGCTACCCAGACGGTGTCCGAGCGCGAAGCGACCGATGATTTCAGCGCAATCAGCAAGGAACCCGACAAACGGATGAAGCCTAACAACTCTTTTGCGGGGCTCGCACAGACTTCCGCGGCCCGTAAGACGCCTCGCAAAACCGCCGGAGCCGACGGCGGACCGACTGTGGACGGCACGACGGACAAAGTCAGAGCAAAGCACATGCTGGCCACGGACCGGGAAGCGCAGATCGTTCGGCGCGCGGTCGAGTATTTTTCCGCACACGGCTTCGGTGTGAGCACGCGTGAACTCGCGAAGCATATCGGCGTCACGCAACCATTGCTCTATCACTACTTCGGCAGCAAGGAAAAGCTGGTCGAGCGAGTGTATCGAGAAGTCTTCTTTTCTCGATGGAATCCGGAGTGGGAGGAGTTGCTCAAAGACTCCTCGAGGCCGCTCGATGAACGGCTCGTTGCCTACCTGGAGGACTACACCCGTGCCATTTTAGGTAACGACTGGATCAGGTTGTTCGTGTTCGCCGCGCTCGATGACCCATCTCTCAACAAGCGCTATATCGGCTTGCTGCGGGAGAGAATTTTCAAGCCTGTGCTGCGCGAATTGCGTTCGAGCAAGGGGATGTTGCCTGAACCCACAGAGATCGACCTCGAACTGTTTTGGGGCTTCCATTCGAGTTTCTTTTATATGGGCGTGCGGCGATGGATATACCGGATGGAAGTACCGGACGACCTGACGCGTTTGATTGAAGCACACGTACATAATTTCTTATTTGGGTTTCACGCTACGCTCGCCGCAGGATTGACAAGCAGTCGTTGCGAGGGGTGACAAGCGATAAGGCCGTATTGATTGAATCGGTGCGTTGCCCGTCAGGCACGGGAAAGCAATGCGCCCGCGTCGCGGACGATCGGCTCAAGCTTGCGGCGCCCAACCGCTCCGGACGGTATATGACGCGCTCGAAACGGTGCGGATTTGCTCTCCAGGACCACCTCGTCCGGCGCCTGCTACCCTGTCAGCCGCCGCTCGAACTCGTGCCACGGCACCGACTGCTTCCGGCCAACGGACACTCACCTGCTTTGATTGAATGACCGCTTGCGCTGGCGGATTCAACCAGTGGAAGCAATAGGTTGCTGGAACCGCGCCGGCTTGAGGCTGCTATTGCAGCCACGGTTTCGTATACCTACCCACACAATAATTCAACGAAATATTTAATAAATCAAAACTCGAAATATCGAGATTTTCCGATAATCCCAATAATCAAAACCTACGCACATCCTTTTATCGGACCGGGAAAATTAACATGACACGACAAATCGGGTTTTAGAAAATCTAAACCCGAGCATCAAATAATATCGTTTGCGCGCCAAGGCGGCCGAACGCTACTCTGACCAGCATGGATCTCCAGAGCGAATCCCGCTTTGAAACTTGTTTTTCCACCAACTTCACTACACGCATTCAACGGAGGAAATTCAGAATGAGTTTGGCGCACATTCAATCCCGGCCAAATAAGATCTTCGAAGTTCAACTCGGAGAATCAGACATTTTGATCGAGCAATTCATTGCCGTGGCCAGACATGGCGCACAGATAACGTTTTCGTCCGGCTATCGCGAGCGCGTGTTGAATTCGCGCCGCCTGGTCGATCTTTTTCTGAGCCAGAACCGGCTTGTCTATGGTGTGACGTCCGGGTTCGGCGCAAATTCGACACGCGTCATCAGCCCGAGCGACGCCGAGCAGCTTCAGCGAAATATCGTGCGCTCCCATGCCGTCTCGGTCGGCGAACCGCTGCCTCGCGAAGTTGTCCGCGCCACGCTCCTGATGATGCTGATCAGCCTCGGCAAGGGTTATTCCGGCGTAAGCCTCGAATTGCTGCAGCAAATCGCCGGCCTGCTGAACAACGACATCACGCCGTTCGCGCCGGGCGACGGATCGGTCGGTTATCTCGCGCCCGAGGCCCATATGGCGCTCGTGCTGATCGGTGAAGGAGAAGCTTTCTGCCGCGGTGAACGCATGAGTGGCGCCGAAGCATTAGAGCGAGCGGGGCTGAAGCCACACTCGCTGCGATGCAAGGAGGGACTGGCGCTCACCAACGGCACCACGTCAGTGACCGCGATCGGGATGCTGGCGCTCTACAACGCGATCGAGCTTTCGAAGGTTGCCGACATTGCCGCATCGATGTCCCTGCAGCCCCTCAAGGCAACCACGCGCTCACTGGATGCCCGGTATCACTCCATCAAGAAACATGTCGATCAGAGGAACACCGCCGACAACATCCGGCGACTGCTGGCCGGAAGTGCGCTATGCGATCGTTTTGCCGATTACAGACTGCAGGACGCCTACAGCCTTCGCGGCATTGCTCAGGTACATGGGGCGTCCAAGCGGGCGATCAATGACGCATACGACGCGATTCTCGATGAAGTGGGGTCGTGCGGCGACAATCCCGTCATCCATCCCGATGGAGAGGATGGTACCGCGATATCCGGCGCCAACTTCGACGGTACGTTCGTCGGCATCGCGTGCGATCTCCTCTGCATCGGCATGACCACGCTCGCGAAGATCTCCGAGCGCCGGACGGACCGGCTCGTCAACCCGTACTTCAGCGAACTGCCCGCGTTCCTCGCGAAGGATCCGGGGCTGAACAGCGGTTA
This sequence comes from Paraburkholderia panacisoli, assembly GCF_008369935.1. Classification (GTDB taxonomy): domain Bacteria; phylum Pseudomonadota; class Gammaproteobacteria; order Burkholderiales; family Burkholderiaceae; genus Paraburkholderia; species Paraburkholderia panacisoli. The sequence goes on from NZ_VTUZ01000016.1 coordinate 29,659, forward strand.
CATGATCATTCAGTACACGGCGGCCGGATTGCTGGGCGAGATGCGCACCCTCGCTCAACCAGCAAGCGTCGATAGCGTGCCGACGAGCGGCAACCAGGAAGACCCCGTGAGCTTCGCCTATCACGCGGCACGAAAAGCCTACGCAACTTCGCAGAAGCTGCAGCACGTGCTGGCGATCGAGCTGCTCACCGCCGCTCAGGCGCTGGACTTCTTCGATCCAGCCGACGCATCACCCGCAACCGCAGCGGTGTATGCGCGAATTCGGCAGGTCGCCCCGACTGCAGACGGCGACCGGTTTTTCTATCCGGACATGATGGGAGTCCACGGCCTCGTCGAACAGGGCGACTTGCTGGGCATCGTGGAGAACATCGCCGGCACGTTGCACAGCTGAAGCCGGTAGCGCACGCAATCCCGCGGAGCGTGACGATCCGGGTATTTCCAATCCAGGCACGACCTCGATTCGACACTATGGAGGTGTAATGTGAATATGATTTCCACCAACGTCCTGAAGGCTTCTCTCGCCACCCTTCTCGGCGTGCTGGCACTGGCAGGAAACGGCGCTCAGGCAAAGGAATGGAAGACCGTGAAGGTCGCCCTGGAAGGCAGTTATGCTCCGTGGAATCTGACATTGCCGAGCGGAACAATCTCGGGATTCGAACCCGAATTGCTCGACAACCTATGCAAGCGGATCAACCTGCAATGCGACACGGTCGCCCAGGACTTTGACGGTCTCATTTCCGGCCTGCAGGCGGGCAAATTCGATGTTGTAATGGACGCCCTCGCGATCACACCGGATCGCGAAAAGGTCATTGCCTTCTCCAAGCCCTACGCTGCAACGCCGGCCGCGTTCGCAAGAATAGATGAGCATGGATTGGCGAGCACGGCAGGAAAAACCTCTTTGCTCAAGCTGACTGGCGACCCTAAAACCGACAGAGCCATGATCGCCCCGCTGCGCGATCAACTGAGAGGGAAATCGATCGGCATTCAATCCGGCACGGTTTACACCAGGTTCATCACCGACAACTTCAAGGACATCACTTCCGTTCGCCTCTACAAGACCTCGGCCGAACGTGACCTCGACCTGGTCAACGGACGCGTCGACATGGCCTTCGACGACGTAACCTACTACGCCGGAATCGCCGGCAACAAGGACACAGCCCGAATCCGGATCGCCGGACCAGCGATCGGTGGCGCGATTTGGGGCCCGGGAGAGGGACTTGGGTTTCGCAAACAGGATACGGAGCTGAAGGCAAAATTCGACGCAGCCATCACGGCGGCACTTGCGGACGGTACCGTGGCGCGGCTGTCGGAAAAATGGTTCAAAGCCGATGTGCAACCGTAAGCGTGCAACATTGCATGACGCCCTTGCGCGTTAGGCAGGGGCTTCGAATAAAATGCGGAACGCGCGGTCGGTATGAAGAACCGCGCGTTTCCGTCCATCCACCCGACGGCCTTTCCTGAGTCAACGAGATGAGCCGCCTTCCTCCCCTTCGAGCATTGCAGATATTCGATGCCGTCATTCGTTACGGGGGTGTCGTGGCCGCCGCGCAGGCGCTTCACGTGACGCCCGGAGCGATTAGTCAGCAGATTCGTGTTCTCGAAGACTTTCTCGGGGTCGCGCTTTTTGAGCGGGAGAACACCGGCCTGCGACCGACACCGCTCTGCGAGCTGTACCACTCGCACATCTCCCGGGGATTCGAGTGCTTCCATAGCGCCCAGGCGGCGCTCAAGGCACAGACGGGGCGCCGGCTCACCCTGATGACCTTTCCGTCGGTTGCGACCCATTGGCTTGCCTCCAGATTGGACACGTGGCACACCGTCTGCCCTGACGTGCAGGTTCATGTCGAGGTCGTCGATCACGAAACCAGTATCGGTGCGAGAAGTGCCGACGTCCGGCTGACGTATGGGGCACTACCGAATGACGGAACGCCCTATCACGTCGTCTTTACGGACAGGGTTGCACCCGTGTTTGCACCCTCGCTCCTGCAGGCGGACAGGCCGATCTCGCAACCGGCGGATATCTTGCGCTACCCGTTGATTCACGTCGAGTGGGGATGGGCAAACAGGTCACCACCAACGTGGGGACAGTGGTTGCATGCGGTTGGAGTGCCTCTGCCCGAGGCGTTGACGCCACTCACCTATTCCGTTTCAGGCATGGCAATCGATGCAGCTATTCGGGGGCGAGGCATTTCGTTGGGACAGGGCTTTTTTGCCGTTGATAGCATCAAGCGACACGAACTCGTTGCGCCGTTCAAGATCGCCCTACCCATGCCGTTCCCCTACTTCATTTGCTGGAAGCAAGCTGTAGCCGACTCTCCTGCGACCAGGCAATTTCTCGACTGGCTAATCGAGGAAGCCGAGCAGACGGGACGCGACATAAAGGCCATGTTTGGCGACTGAAGCGCGCATGTAAAGGCGCAACGAACCGCCTCGAAAGCACGTGAGCGTCACCGGCGTCTCAGGTGCTCGTCCTGCTCGAACAGCGCGACGACCCAGTCGATGAACACGCGCACTTTCGCGCTCAGATAGCGGTTCGGCGCGTAGATCACGTGCACCGGAATGGTCTGTTGCTGCCAGTCCTCGAGCAGCGGCACGAGTCTCCCGGCGGCGAGAGCGTCGCGCACCGAGTACGTCGGCGCCTGGATGATCCCGAGGCCCGCAAGGCCCGCGGCCAGATACGCGTTCGTATCGTTCAGGACGAGCGTGTGATTCAGCGCAAGATCGCGTTGCTGATCATCGTACAGAAACGGAAACGACGCCGAATAGCCGCCGCCCGACGGGATCATGCCGACAGTCGGCAGATCGCGTAATTGGTCCGGCGAGGTAGGCGTGCCGTGTGCGTCGAGAAACGCGGGCGCCGCGCAGGTCGTGAAGCCGAAGCTGCCGATCTGCCGCGCGACCAGGAACTGCTCGTCGACTTCGCCGGCACGGATCGCGCAGTCTATGCCCTCGGCGACCAGGTCGATGCGCCTGTTGCCGACGTCGAGCTCGATCTCGATGTCCGGATAGGCGCGGTAGAAGTCGGCGAGCGCCGGCACGAGCACGAGCGTGCCGATCGCGGTCGGGACATCGACGTGGATCCTGCCCGACGGCTTCCTCAGCGCATGCGTGGTCGACGCTTCGATGTCCGCGAGGTCCGCGAGCAGGCGCACCACGCGCTCGTAGTAGATCGCACCTTCCGGTGTGACCGTCACCGAGCGCGTCGTGCGGTGCAGCAGGCGAACCTTCAGATCTGCCTCGAGCCTCTGGATGAGCCGCGTCACCGTCGCGTTCGGCACGTCGAGGGTGTCGGCCGCCTTCACGAACGTCCCGGCTTCGACCACACGGACGAATGCGTTCATCGCTGCGATGCGGTCCATGATGCGCGGCTCCGTTCGATGGGGGAGAAGCCATTAGACCGCAATCCCGCTGCTTGCTGCTAGCGCCCGTTGAAATCCATCACGGGTCGCGGGCGGCCCGCGTTCAGCGCATCGACTGCGGAGCGGATCCCGCGCTGCGCGTCGTCGGTGTCGAACAGCGGCATCGCGATGTCGAACATTGCCTGGTCCGCGGCCGCGACGCCGCCGACCGCCCATGCGCGCAGCAACGCCTTGTGCGCGGCATAGGCCCGAGTGGGCCCGCGCGCGATCTTGCGCGCGAAGTCGGATGATTCCTTCAGCAGGTCCGCGTCGGCGACTACGCGGTTCACGACGCCGAAGCGCTCCATTGTCGCGGCAGGCACCTTCTCCGACGTCAGCGCCCACTCGGTCGCTCGCGAGCGGCCCGCGCGTTCCGCGACCCGGTAGATGCCGCCCAGCACGGTGACGATCCCGAGCGTCTGTTCAGGATGCCCGAACGTCGCCGATTCGGCCGCGAAGATCACGTCCGCGCGCAGCGCAAGTTCGAGGCCACCGCCAAAACACAGGCCCTGCACCGCAACGACGACCGGCAGCGGCAATTGCTCGAAACGGTTGAACACGGACATGTAGTGGCCGAAGCGGGCACGCAGTTCGCGGATGCTCGCATCGGGCCACGTCATGATGTCGCCGCCGAACGAGAAGTTTTCGCCTTCGCTGCGCACGAGCACCGCGCGCGCGTCGCTGCGTTCGATCGCGGTGACCGCCGCGGCGAGTTCGTCGACCATCTGGTCGTCGATGCGATTCTGCGGTGGGCGGTCGATGACGATCGTCGCGAGGCCGTCGTCGAAGCTGAGAGTCAGGTGAGACATGGGGAGGTCCTTTGTCGTGAAAGTGGACGTTAGCCGAGGTGCTGCCTGAACCACTCGACTGCGGCTTCGCTGGAAAGCCGGAATTGCGACAGATACGGATCGAAGTGCCCGCCTTCGATCGTCACGAGCCGCTTGGGTTGCAGCGCGCGTTCGTAGGCTGCGAGTTCGAGGTCGGTCAGCGTAATCGTGTCGCGCGTGGCGACCACCATCAGCAGCGGCGTCGGCGATACGCGCGCGATCCAGTGGCCGGGCTCGTACATGCGCGCGGCGCGTGTCGAGCGGACCGTCACGTTGTTTTCCCACGCGCCGTCCGGTAGCGGCTGCTGATAGAAGTCGATTGCGTCCTTCGCGCGATACGACGCGGGGATCGCGGGATCGGCACTGACGATCGCCTGACGCCGCGGCGGCTCGCCGCGCAATTGTGCGCGATCGTCGTCGGCGAACGCTTCCTCGATCGCCGCGACGTTCTCCGGCGGAATCCGGCGCAGCCCCTGTTCGTAGCCGCTGATCGTCGGCACCTGCGCGACGACGCAGCGCAGGCGCCGCTCGGTCGCGCCGAGCACGATCGCATGGCCGCCCGCATAGCTCGTGCCCCAGAGGCCGATGCGCGTGGGATCGACGACGTCGAGCGTTTCGAGGAAGCTGATTGCGCGCCGCCAGTCCGCGATCTGACGCCACGGATCGATGTCGTGGCGTGGCGTGCCTTCGCTCGCGCCGAAGCCGCGATGGTCGTGCAGCAGCACGACAAAGCCCGCTTCGGCGAACGCGCGCGCGAACGGCTCGAGCCCGTGCTGCTTCACGCCGGCGTAGCCGTGCGCCATCGTGATCGCGGGTCGCCGTCCCTCGCCGGGCGGAACAAAGAGCCAGCCGCGCAGCTTGATGCCGCCATCGACTTCGAATTCCACATCGGTACGTTTTATCATTTCGATCTCCTGAATCCTTGATGGGTGCGCGAATTACGCGCTGCGATAGAAAAAGCTTGTGTCGACCTGCCCTTGCAGGACGCGGCCGAGTTCGGCTGAGAATTTCAGCGCGCCGCCGAGCGGGCGATGATGGATCGCTACATGAACGATCTTGCCTTCTGCGTTCTTCGTCAGCACCGTGACCCCGCGCATCTGCTCGCCGCCGAATGCCTGTACTTCCCATTCGAGGTAGTCGCGCATGTCGTTGTGCGCTTGGTGCGTGAACGAGAGCGCCTCGTAGATCTTGCTCGCCGCGCTCATCACGGTCTTGACCTGATCGACACCGGCGACCGGCTTCGCGAGCACGCTCGCTTCGAGCACGACGTTCGGCGCGAACGCGTCGGCGAACGCGTCCGCGGACTTGTGCTCGAACGCGCGCGTCCATCCTTGCGGCGCGTCCGGCGCGTCCGGCACGTCCAGTGCGTCCGGCATGTGAGAGGCCGGTTCGACATTCGCGAGAAACGCTCCGACGATGCGCGCGACCTCGTTCGGCTGCTCGACGTGCGGCCAGTGGCCCGCGCGCTCGATCGACACGACGCTCGGCGCTTCGAAGCGCGGCATCACGCCTGACGAGATCAGCTCGGCGGTGACGAATGCGTCTCCGCCGCCGCGGATGATCAACACGGGGCCGCGGTATCGCGCAGGTTCGGCGCCCGACGGATGGCCGTTGTTCCACAGATCGGCGAAGATGCCGACCGCTGCGGCATCGACGCGGTCGCCTAGCTGGCCAAGACGTTCGAGTTGCCCGTCGTCGAGCTTCACCGACAGGTTGCGGCGCAACTCGCGCTGCGCGGCCCGATTGCCGCCGAGCGCATGGAAGGTGCGCATCGCGTCGTCGGGCAGGCCAGTGCCGCGCAGCGGCACCGGCGTCAGCAGCACGAGGCCGCGGACCTGCGCGTCTAGCCGTTGGGCGACGAGTTCGGCGATCTGCGCGCCCATGCTGTGCCCGACGAGCACGACCGGGCGCGACAGCTTGCGGACCTGCGTCGTGATGTCCGCCGCGAAGCGGTCGAGGCTGTACGGGCCGGGTTCACCGGCGCGCGCGCCCATTCCCGGAAGATCGACGCGCAGCGCGTCGGCCGCGCGGTCGCCCAGGCCCCGGGCGAGGTCGCACCACGCGTCGGCGCCGTCCAGAAACCCGTGGATGAACACGAGCGCGGGCTGGGTCGGATGAGTTGGATTCATGCGTGTCTCTCTTGATTCGTTCGGAAATCAGCGCGTCGCGCCGGAGGCGGACCAGTTCGCCGCGTCGATCGGCGAGTAGCCGTCCTCGAACCCGTCGAGCCGGCCGATTCTCTTGTTCTGCAACAGCGTCAGCGCCTGTGGGTCGAGCGGCGTCGTGAACGCGTTCTGCACGACCGTGTATTCGGCGGCGAGACGGGCGACCGCCTGCAGACCGGCGGTGTCGATACGGCCGCGATCGAGGTAGAGATCGTCGCGAATCTGGAAACGGAGCACTTCGCCGAAGACCACGTGGTCGTTCTGGTCGCCGATCGGGATGATCCGGTCGACCTTGCATTCCAACGCGATCGGCGCCCCTTCCACGCGCGGTGGACGAACCGTCAACGACTCGGCCTTCTTGAGGCCGACCGCGTCGAACTCGTCGACCTCGGACGGGAATTCGAACGCGGTGCGGTGCATCGCGTCCGCGAGCTCGAGGCTCACAATATTGACGACGAATTCGCCGGTGTCGCGGATGTTCACGAACGTGTCCTTCAGCGTGACGCCGTCGGAGCGCGGTTGCATCGAGATCGACACCATCGGCGGCTTGCGGCCGACCGCGGTGAAGAACGAGATCGGCGCGAGATTCGCGACGCCGTCTTTGGAGAGCGTGCTGACCCATGCGATTGCGCGCGGCAGGATCGAGCCGATCAGCAGTTTGTAGTTCGCGGTGGCGTCCTGAGTGGAGGGATCGACGATCATGATATGTCTCCTGTGTCGACCGGAGTTGGCGCTTTAGCGCCTACTCCGGTCCCATGCAAGTTGTATGTCGACCGGAGTTGGCGCTTAGCGCTTACTCCGGTCCCATGCAGGTTGTATGTCGACCGAAGTTGGCGTGTCGACCTGAGTTGGCGCTTTAGCGCTTACTCAGGTCCCAAGCAGCGCTGTCGACCTGAGTTGGCGCGTTAGCGCTTACTCAGGTCCCATAGCGCCTACTCCGGTCCCATGAAAGATGGTTGCTGTAAATGGATCGGGTATTGGGCGTTACACGGGCCGGCGGGCGACGACAAGCTTTGCGGTCAGGTTCTGCACGACTTCGCCGTGCTGATTGATCGTTCTGGAGCGCAGCACCAGCATGCCGCGATCGGTGCGCGATCGGGACGGGGTCAGCTCCACGATTTCGCTTTCGACATGCAGCACGTCGCCCGGGCGGGTCGGCTTCTTCCATTCGATCTCACCGCCGGCGCCGAGCACGCCGTTGGCCAGCTTCGGGCCACCGGAGACGAGCAGACGCATCGTGATCGCCGCGGTATGCCAGCCGCTCGCGGCGAGCCCGCCGAACATCGTGTCGCGTGCGGCTTCATCGTCGAGATGGAACGGCTGCGGATCGAACTCCGCGGCGAACCGCTTTATATCGGCAGCGCTGACTTCATGCGTGCCGGTGGTGAAGGTATCGCCGACCTTGAGGTCGTCGAAATAGAGCGTCTCCTGACTCATGGCCCTGTCCCTTTAAAGGTGAGGATGGCGGGCCGACCGACTGACGTCGTTCGCTGTCCCGCGGGTATTGCAGCTACTGTAGGGAATCTCGCTGAGGGGAGAAAGACAATACGGATGAAAGCATCATTTCAATTCGATCAATTATCGGTACGGGCTGGCTGTACAACGCTGAAATACCGCGCTTCAAGGGAGAGTGTTGCCGCTTCCGCCGTGTGCATAGCCGCCTCGGGAGGCGCGCCGACATTCCAAAGCATTTCCAAAGGTCGGCCCGTGCATGATCTGCCGGGCCTCAGAGTCAGGTGGACGCACGTTCTGATAGTCATCGGGAATGACCACCCTGACAAGCGACGGGTAATGACAAAGATCCGGGATGTTTTGCAGGTCGCTCGCGTTTGCGGCAGCGTAGTCCCAGGGCCTACCGCAAACTTCGTTTATTTCTTTACCGTATAGGGAACATCGATACGGGGGCGGCCAGCCACGGCCTTTTCCATGGCGTCGATGCGTTCGCTATCGAGCAACAAGGTACGAGCGGTAAACGCGGTGGTCCAGGTCTGCCCGTCGATACTCCAGGTCCCGCTCGGAATCTCCTCGACAATGCAAAATACGCGTGGGCCGCTGCCGTCGCCCTTCGTTCCGTCGACTTCAAGGATTGAGTCGGTCAGCTCACGGGCAAGACTGTCGATCCGCTTTTGATCCATGAACCCGGCCATGACCCGAACATTGATTCGATAAACGTTCTGCGCAGGAGTCTTTCCGGCGACGGTGATGTGATGTTGGGGACGTTCATCGAAGTAGACCCACGCGACCGACGCGGACGTCTCGTTAATTTCGATTCCTTCCCAACGAAGTGCGATGGACCATAGCTTCGCCGAGAGCCTGCTTTGGGCGTCTGTGTCCAGTGAACCTTGCGCAAAGGTAACATCCATAAGTGGCATGGCCAGTACTCCTGATATTAAAGGGCGGGTGCATCAAGGATTGCCTCGCGCCTGGGCTGGTGAGGCATCTCACTTACCCCAGGCGGAGCTTCGGCCCTCCGGGTCGCCAGTGCGGAACCCGTGCGGACTGACGGACTTATCGTAGCCGTCGTCGGGGAGTACTGATTGCATTTCCGTGCACGGTGAATTGCTGTATAGCGCATTCGCTGTGACGCTTCGTGGTGCCATGTATTTCCCAACCATTCGTCGTCAGAGTCGAAGTGCTATAGCTTGACGATGACCGGCGCGGTTATCGCGCGTCGCTTTCCGGATCACGCCGCGTGGCACTGGCGAGAGCGCCCGCGTCCGCAGTATTTCGCGTCGTTGTACATCGATTGCCCCATCAAGCTCGAGGCGAAGGCGGACAGATGCGACGCCCGCTCGCCGTCTTCGCCGAAGCCCGAGCGACGATGGGGCTCACTGTGGCTTGCACCGGGAACAGCAAGGAACTGCCGGGCATGTCTGAGTAATCGAATCGGGGTTGCGGTATGCCCGTGCGCGCAAGGTCAACTCCTTTTGCACTGTGGAGCAAGCGTTGGACCGCAATGAGAACCAGAATGGGGAGAGCCGAGTCGCTCAGCTCATCCCGACCATGTGGGAGGTATCGATGGCCTTCCCGCGTGGTCGGGGAAGTTCCCCCTTCCAGGGTACGGGCCAGCAAAAGTGTGCATTTCCGGGGTTTCGGTTCGCGTCGGACACGGCTTTTGTGTGACGTTTAAAGAGCCGGCCTTTCTGTACACTTCGAACATTGACGTTAGCGACTGGTACGATAAGGCTAACGCGTTACGCGCTGAAGGTAAGCGCTATGGGACCAGGGTAAGCGCTAAAGCGCCAACTTTGGTCGCTGCGAGGAGACAGACTTGCCAAATGCTTTCACCGAATGGTCGATCGACCGGGTTCCCACGAACGATCGCACAGATGCCTGGCAGGATGTGCTGAGTCACAGCTACAGGGAGTGGCAGGTTCCGCAACGGTTGCCTGCGACGTTCTATGCGCGTGTGAAGCAACACGACTTCGCCGGCGCAGGGATTGTTGAAACGGTATGTGACCCTTGCATCGGGCAACGGACACGCGCTCAGGTACGGCATGACGACGAGCTGTATGTTGGAATGCAGCTGACCACGGGCGGCCGTGAGCGGTTCAAGATCGGCGATTCTGGGGTGGAGGTGACATCGGGCGACCTCGTTGTATGGACGACCGACCAGGTCGTGCGGTTCGAAGTGCTTGAGCGGCTGCACAAGGTGACGCTGATGATCCCCTGGACGTTGATGCGGGAGCGTTTGCCGGAGCGAAAGCAGCCGCCGTCGGGCGGCAAAATCGAAAGCCGTACGGGCGTCGGCTCGCTGCTGGCTGTCCACCTGCTGGCATTGTCGAACCAGATCGACAGCCTCGACCAGAGTGTTCAGGCTTCTGTGAGCCGGTCCACGCTCGAACTACTTGGCATTGCCCTCTCGGGCCAGCAGCCGTCGGCGGTGTTCGACGCGAGTGCAGCGATGCTGCGCCGCGTGAAGGACTTCATCTTGCAGCACCTTCATGAGGATGATCTGAATCCGACACGCATCGCAGAGGCGAACAACATCTCGCTGCGCTACCTGCACATGCTGTTCCAACGCAGCGAACTGACCGTCTCAGGATTCATCCTGGACAGTCGTTTGCGCGCATGCAGGCAGGCGCTGATTGATCCCGCCTTCCAGCGCCTGCAAATTTCCGAGATCGCGTTCCGCTGGGGCTTCAATTCAGTGAGCCATTTTTGCAGGACCTTCCGGGAGCGGTATGACGCCTCGCCCAGCGATGTGCGCCGCGCAGCGCTGAGTGGCACTGCGGGCGCGGGCGTTGTTTGACACGCGGGGCGGTGGCGCGCCTGCTTCGCCACAGCACCGGATCACATGTAATGCCCTCCGCGCTCCAGCACCTCGATCTTGTAGCCGTCGGGGTCCTGGATGAAGAAAAAGCGCGCGAGGATCTCGTCGCCACGTTTGAATTCCTTCACCGCGGTCGGATCGATGCCCAGTCCCGCCATCCGCTCGCGCTCAGACTCGACGTCTGCTACGGCGACAGCGACGTGCCCGTAGCCATCGCCATGCGTGTAAGCCGGCTCGCGCCCCTTGTTCCACGTGAGCTCGATCTCGAAGTCGTTCTCTTCGTTGCGCAGATACACGAGCGAGAAGTCGGGGAAGTCCAGGCGGTGGCTGGTCGAGAGTCCGAGCGCATCGCTGTAGAACTGCAACGACCGGTCAAGGTCGTGAACACGGATCATGGAGTGTATGATCTTGGCCAATTTTTTCTTCCAGAATATGCAGGTGTTGACATCGACAGTTCCGCGTCGGCTGACTGGAGACCGTAACGACCGCAATGCGGTTTTCAGGCTTTCCCTCCCTCACTTCCCCTATGTAGTAATCCTCTATAAACGCGAATGTCGAGCCTGTCCGTACGGTCCCTGCTGACTGGTGCAAGGGGCTCTTAGCCGGAGAAGGAGGTGAAGGTCTGGACCGCGATCTTTCCATCCTTGACGACCAGCGTATCGGTGGCAAGCGTCACCCAAGGCTTCGCCTCCCACACCAGATAGGCGACTTCGCCCGCCGTACTCTTGCTCGTGATCTTGAATGCTGGCCAGAATCCGGGATCAGCGCTGTCGAGGAACGCCTTGAAGAAGGCGCGGATCTCCGCGCTGCCACTATAGGTTTTGTCCGGCGTGATGATCGTCGAACTGTCGTCGTAGTCTTTCAGAAGCTCGTCCAGACCCTGAGCGAACGCGCCGAGATGATGGTCGAACACCTGCTGGGTGGCACCCTCGATCTGTGCTGAAGCAATGGTCATGTTCAATGTCTCCAAAAGCCGGTTGCAGATCCCGCGAACAGGCTGTCGCGGGCATTCGGCTCAGTGCAGGCTTAGCCCGCGTAGGCGCGCTGCGCTTCGTCCCACGTCACGACGACGATCGGCGTGCCGTCTTCCCTGATGAATGACAGCGGACCGAGGAACGTCATGTAGAACTCGCTGTCGACGGGGAAATACGTCTTGTCGTGCCGCGCGTTCGCGGATTCGTAGCCGTATGCGGGAGCGACGACGGTGTCACCACCATGCTCGGCACCGCCGCGGACATCCATGCGGCCTTTTGTCAGAAGATATTCGCCGGGCCCGACGTGGAAGTGGGCATTGAAGGAGGAGCCGGCCGGGCAGTCGAAAATCGCCGTCCAGGCACCCATCTCCGGCGAGGCGTGCAGCATCTTCCAGCGGATGCCGCCATGGGAAAGCGCATCGGGAAACGCCTTCCAGGGGATATCGTTGAGTTGAACCGCTTCCTCACGGACCTTCGGCTTGATTTCCATCATCGTCTCCTTTGATATTGCCGCTCCCCAAAGGGGCCGGCAGGTTTTGCGCGGTGAGACAACAATACCGCCGATAGACCAGGAAATGCTTGCCCGATAGCGCAGCTCCGTTGCCTGATAGTGCATGGATAGTAATGGGACCCTTGAGGGATAACAGGTCAGAAACCGCCGCTAGAACTGAAGGAGATCTGGACGATCCGATTTCGTCTGCAACCGGCCGCACGGACCCGCGATCTTGCGATGTTCCACCTGGCCATCGACAGCAAATTCAGAGCGTGCGATCTGGCCAGATTGCAAGTGCTTGATAAGCGGCCGACCAACGTATGACGCCCCGCTAACGCCAGCGTCTAACGCAATACAAAGGACTGTCTGTGGGCTCCGTCCGAGACGTCCTGGCATCTTCATTCGGTTACTGCATCCTTTCGTTGCATCGGTCCATCAGCACTCGGCCATCGGCCTTGGCGAGCTTGAAGTTGTGTTCACCGAACATGCTGCACCTTCCCCCGGATAAGGTTCAGGGCACGGGCTGAAACGCGCTGCTGGTCCTTTCACTACAGCTGGATGCTTCTCTCTCCAGGCCACGCAAAAAACCTTTCGAACGCGCCGATTGTTGTCCAGAATATTGTGAGAAATAACGAACATCATCCTCACAGCCTCATGTCTGCGTCGCTATTGACAATCGAAGACACAGTGACTGTCAAACGCTGCTAACCGCGACGCTTACCGAATCAGAGGTCGCATGATCGACGATTCGCTTACAGTCCGTAACGCACGGTTGAACGCCCGCCAGCGCTGGACGATTTTCGTCGCGAGCACCGGAGGGGCGCTCGAGGTGTTCGATTTCGCTGTCTACGGCTTTTTCGCGCAGAGCATCGGCCGCGAATTCTTCCCGGCACGAATGGGCCTGCCTCCAGAGACACTTTCGTTCGCGGTCCTGGCCGTCGGTTACACGTCGCGACTCGTGGGCAGCATCTTCCTCGGCGGGTTGGGTGACAAGTACGGACGGCGCATTGTTTTCGCCTCGTCGGCAATGATCGCTGCCGTGTCGACCCTGGTCATTGGAATACTTCCCTCATACGAATCGATCGGCATTGCCGCGCCAACGCTCCTGGTTCTGCTGCGGCTCACACAGGGTTTGTGTCTGGGCGGTGAATTGCCGGGAGCGGTCATCTATGCCGTTGAAACAGCGCACGATAAACCCGGGGTTTTATGCGGCGTTGTGTTTCTTGCTGTCAACATTGCGCTGATACTCGCAACCAGCATCAATCTCGGTGTGCAGATGATTTTCACGTCCGAGCAGGTAAGCACATTCGGATGGCGGATCGGCTTTCTGATCGGTGGTCTGCTGGGCCTGCTGAGTTTCGCTGTGCGGCGCACGTTGGTCGAAACCGACGAATATGCGAGGACAGTCGGCACCCGGCATCGGGAACCGCTCGCGGTACTGTTCGGCAATCATGCCGCGTCCGTGCTGGCAGGTGTTGCGGCGGCGTCGTTGGTGGGTGCGTCCAGCGGACTCTTCGTGGTGCACATGCCCGCCTACCTTCAGATGCTTCACTATGATCCGCAGCAGATTGCCAGTGCCCAGACGCTGTATGTAGCCGCCATCTCGGGGTGCATCCTCGTTACAGCGTACGTCGGCGACCTGCTGTCGCGACGTTATGTCTTCCGGTTGGGCGCCGTAATGTCAGCGCTGTTCGCTCCTTTCTTTTACATTGCGGTCACCCGACATCAGACCAACTTGCCCCTGCTATTTGTGATGGCGGGTGTCGTCGCTTCGTTTGCAAATGGAACCTACGCGTGTGCGATTGCGGAGATGTTTCCCGTCGACGTGCGATTCAGCGGCCTTGCTACCGCGATGAATATCGGTCTGGCCGCGCCGATGGCAATGGCGCCGCTCGCCGCAAGCATTCTCGCATCCAGAATGCGCTGGACACCTGCGCCTGCGCTTGTCATGCTGCTTTGCGCAACGTTCGCATTCGCGGCGTCGTTTCGAATGAAGCGTCCCCTGCCAGCGGCCGCACCATTCAAAATGGGCAATGAGTAGCTGTTGCAGGAGCGAAAATGAATCCGCCGGAATTCGTCAGGATTGGAGACATTGAACTCGATATCCAGCGCTACGAATTGCGTCGGGCTGGACAGCCAATCCGCCTCGAGCGCCTGCCGATGGAGTTGTTGATGCTGATGGCGTCCCGCGACGGACAACTGGTGACGCGCGCGGACATCGTCAGGACGCTATGGGGTGGCAATGCTTTTCGCGAAACGGACAACAGCATCAATACAGCAATCAGAAAGATTCGGATTGCACTCGGTGAATGTCCCGACCACTCGTTGCTTCTGACTACAGTCAAGGGAAAGGGATATCGCCTGAACGGCACGCGGGCATCCTCCGAGGCGCCTTTGCCTATTCCCGCGGAAGCGGTTCGCGTACTGGTCCTGCCTTTCGAAAGCAAGACCGGCGACTCGAGCGAGGACAGTCTCTGTGACGCGCTTGCAGACGAGGCCTCCGCCAACCTCGGCATGCTCGATCCCGAGCGGATCCTGGTGATTGCCAGGACGACGGCCGCCCGGTACCGGCGAGTGAATAAGAGCATCGCGGAGATCGCGCACGAACTGTCCGTCGACTATGTGCTGGAAGGTTCGCTGACGCGGGACACAGGAAGGATTCGCATCCTGGCGCAACTGATCCGCTGTGTCGATCAGGTACAGATCTGGAGCCGTGCGCACGAACCGATGACCCGAGCTGCACTGGATATCCAGAAAGAGGTCGGAGCCGCTCTGGCTCAAGAGGTATCGCCGGCACTCGCGCAACAGCAACAACATAGGCTCGCGAGGCGTTTGCCGGTCGATCCGGCGGCGCACGATGCCTACCTGCGCGGCCGATATTACTGGACTCGGCGCGTTCATTTCGATGCTGGGTTCGCCGCACATCACGCGTTGAGCGATGAGGACTTCATTCGCGCACGGAGCTACTTCGAGAGTGCTGTCGATCGGGACCCGACCTACGCGCTGGGCTATGTCGGCTTGTCGAACATCTTCGGCTCGACCGCGACGCACGGGTTCTACGCGCCATCGCAGGGCTACCCTAAAGCACGCGAGTCGGCACTGCGTGCCCTGGAGCTTGACGCGAACCTTCCGGAAGCTCACCAGGCACTTGCAGGTGTGCACTACTTCTACGATTGGGACTGGCGCCGCGCAGAAGCCGAGTTTCTGAAGGCCTTGCAGCTCAACCCGAGCCATGCGGAAACAAGCCGCCTCTATGGGCGACTTCTACTGGTGCTTGGGCAGGAAGCGGAGGGCCGAGCGCGGATGGAGCTCGCCGAAAGTGTGGACCCGCTGGGATTCGAAGGTTCGCGCATCTTCGGTCTCATCCAGTCCGGCAGATACGAAGAGGCGATCCGCGAATATCTCGGCACCGCGCACGAGGATCGATCGCCGTTGGTCTATCAATTGCTCGCCACAGCATTCGAGGTCCAGGGTCGATACGAAGAGGCGATCGAAGCGACTGTCGATGCGTTGACACGGTGCAATGAGTTTGCCCGGGCGGCGTCCATTCGGGCGATCTGGGATTCCGGCGGCTATCAGCGGGTTCTGCAGTGGTATCTGCAGGATTTGCAGGGAAGGAGCCGAAAGCGCTATACATCGCCGCTTCTGTTTGCGGAATTGCACGCACGCCTCGCACAGCCGGATGAGATGTTTCACTGGCTCGAGGCAGCGGTTGCCGAACGCTCGCCGCGACTATGTGAACTGCGCACTAACGCATGGTTCCAGCGCTACCGGTCGATGGGACGGTTCCGGAAAATCGAAAAGCATGTTGGTTACTGATCGGACGGTCGAAGCAACGCCCGGAAGTAAGCAAGTGCATGCGGCTCGTCAACTCGGTACCGTTGGGCCGCCACGCGCACAGTAATACGTTGCACGTATTACGTCATTCCGGCGTGAGGTTCGACCGGTGGCGCAGGCCACCGGTTCTTCATTGGCCGCCGCGGTAGAGGTCGCCCCACAGGCGGGCTTGTTCTCCGCTTTGCTGTGAGCGAACGAGATCCTGATAAACCTGTTGCCGCGAGACTTGCATTGCGTGTCCTGCTTCGCCTGTTGAGGAGCTGGGCGTGCCGCCGACGTCCTGAGCGGCAGACGGTGCTTCAGACGGCACTGGTTTGTCTTGCGCCCACGCTTGTCCCAGTGAGAGGGCGAAAGCGCAGATCGCCACGAGTCGAAGTGTTTTCATGTCAATTGACTCCAGCAAGGTAATGCGGAAGCGGTCAACAGACGGTCGGCCGCAATGGCGGTTTCGGACTACTGCGCGCGCAGCGTCTCGTTCGTAGCGCTTACCCCATCTTCCGGTCGAACTGCCGAAATCACTATCGACACAATATGAAGAAATCGTTAACTTGCACGGGCCCGCACATGCGAGGCGATGGTTCGCGGCGCACCGGCGGAAGATCAGTAATAAAGCCAGCGCCCGTACTCCGGCGACCACTCTGGTCTTCGTCCGTTGCGTCTAGCCTCGTGCCGGACATTCAATCAGAAAATCCCGGTTGTGCGCCATGCGTCACGACAGAGACGCCGGGGCGATATGGGAGTAGGGCCTACGGCTTGCTCCAGACCTGTTTCCAGCACATGAGAAAAGTACCGCGAGCGTCCCTTGAGACCGCGCCTTCGACCGGACACGCGGTGTCCACCAGTGCGGGGCCGAAGCGGGCGACCTCTCTATCCGCGTCAGCGAGTACGTCGGCAGGCACCCGGCCCCAGATCGACAGGCTGGCAAGAACGCCAGTACAGCCAACCAGGATAACGAGCATACGTTTTAATCGGGTCGGGCGGCGGGCGATAAAATCAAATGGCATTGGGAAGCCTCTTCTGGCGGGGGGACTTATGAGCGGTCTTATCGGCACCGATCTCCGAAACCGTAGACCTCCGTTCAATTATTTTTTTCGGACCAGATCGTGAGGGGAACGGCGAACGATGGGACGAAGCTAAGTGCGCAGGAAAGCAGTGCCGCATTCAGGCGGCAAGTACCTCGTGAACTGAACTCTGGAAGACACAGCCCGAGCGAGGTGTAGGCATCGGTGCCCGCTCCTCCCACCTATCCGTTTTCGGATCGTAGCCAACATCTTC
Source organism: Paraburkholderia panacisoli (assembly GCF_008369935.1). Taxonomy (GTDB): domain Bacteria; phylum Pseudomonadota; class Gammaproteobacteria; order Burkholderiales; family Burkholderiaceae; genus Paraburkholderia; species Paraburkholderia panacisoli. Next base: position 46,901 of record NZ_VTUZ01000016.1, read on the forward strand.
CCGGTCCAACGTTACAGCAGTCGATCATTGAAGTTGCTTCGAACGGCGCGGTGTGGCCGGCGGGAGTCGCTCTGTCCAACTCCGCAAGCAAGCGGCTCGCCTTACACTATGCTTCCGATGCGCCCTTTGTGCGGTGTACCGCCGGCCTGCCTGGTGGGCCCGGCTCTTGCGCACTTGTAGCGCACTCACTTTTTGACACGGCTTTTCGGCGGCCCCGCCGATCCCGCGCGAAAAAACGCCATCGTCTTTTTCACCGACGCGTTTCGTGCGGGCGTCATCGCATTCACTTGAGGAGCAAGCAATGGAAACGACCAACGGAGAAAAAACCGTGCGGGAGGCCGCTGGCGACGCGCAGCAGGCCGCGGAGGATCTGCTCGGCGATACCGTCACGCAAGTCAGCGCGCACGCGAAGGAATTGAGCGACCAGGCGCGACAGCTCTATGCCGATTTCACGAACGTTGTGCGCGAAGCCACCGTGGAGCGGCCGTTCGCGGCGCTCGCGATCGCTGCAGGTGTCGGCTTCATCCTTGGCGCGTTGCGCGCGGCAAACCGCTCGCGGCCCGACGACGGGCGAGACGACACGAGGTAGCAGCAGTCAGGCAATGCACGTCCAGCCATTGTCGAACCGAACCAACATCCACCGAGGAGTCACGACATGTCCGTGCGCTCAAAAGTCACGAAGTGGCGAAACGTCGGCCGATTCTGCGTCGAGCGCGCCAGCGATTATGGTGAGCTTCTCGGTGTCGAACTCGAGGAAACCAGGAAGCGTTTGGTCCACGAATTAAGTGCCCTTGTCGCCCTAGCCGTCGCGGGACTGTTCACCCTTTCATTTGTCTGCATCGCGATCATCGCAACGGCGTGGCAGACGCCTTATTTTCTGCAAGTGGTCTGGGGCGTGGCCGCGATGTGGCTGATTGTGTCCGTTGTCGCCCTGCTCATCGTCCGATCCGGGAAACCGGGGCGATCGCTTCACGTTCTGCAGCGGGAGATTCGAAGTGACCTCGACACGTTGAAGGAGGCGCTTAAATGAACCGCGCACTGACCTGCAAGGAAGCCGAGGCCGCCATCCTCGCCCGCATGGCCGCGTCGCGCGTCGCCTTGCTCGAAGCGAACAGCACTCCCACCGACGTTTCGGTGGCACGTCGCCAGATCAGGCTACCCGCAGCCAGTTTCGTCGGTGCCATGACACAGGCCCCCCGCGTTACCGCGGTCCTCGCGCTTTGCGTCGGCGCGATCATTCTGGGACCTCGCCGGACCGTCGCAATTGCCAGCCGCTCGGGGATCGCCGCATGGGTAGGCAGCAGCGTGCGGAAACTGTTCACAAGGCCGGGGGAACGGGTCGTCGTCGATAAATAGCCGCCACGCAGCGGCGCGCGAAGCCTGGATCGTTACTCTTCTGAGCGGCGGTATTCGACTGGCGCATGCGAACGATTCATCGTGCGCCAGCCCAGCTTTCCTTTCGATGTTTGCGAGGCATGCGCGCTGCCTGCCCTCCCGGGCGCTGCAGCGATCGGCGGGATCGTCGCGACGCGATCCTCCTCGCGCAAGTGGCGGCACGCCTGCCTTGCTCGTTCCGCGGCTCAGCCGATGTATCGCCGCTTCGCTCCGCGGGCTCAGCCAATGTTCGCCGACGCGCTCGCGCAACGAAGACAGGAAATGTCTTGCGCGTTCGCCCTCGCCCGACGCGAACGTCGTTTCAATGAGCGTATGCGCTTGCGGAGCAGGCTGAGCACGGGTTCATGAGAGATGCGCTCGCAACGTGGCGCAATACGAGGCTATGCCCAGGATGACACGAACGATGTTTTTTCCGGCGTTCACGCTCTGAAATACGAACCAGCGCCTCGACATGCATGGCGAATGCGGTGTTTGACCCAGTGATAGCCAGCACCGCGAAACACCGCAAAGAGACTTGGGCATAGCGCTTGCGCACTCTGTTTCTGCCTAATCTGGAAAGGAGGAAATCATGAGCACGCTCGACCCGCGGGGCACCTCGTCTGGTGCCGGAGCCCGCATCGTTGGCACCGGCGTAGGTGATGGTCCGGGCCCGGACGTCATGGCATCGGCCACGCTTGACGGAACCAAGGTTGTGACCTCCGACGGCGAAGACGTCGGAAAAATCTCGGACATCATGCTCGACGTTCGGGGCGGCAGGATCGCATATGCGGTGCTGTCGGAAGGCGGCTTTCTTGGAATGGGCTCGACGCTGCACGCCATTCCGTGGAGTGCGTTGACACTGGATACCGACGCGAAACGCTTCCGCGTCGACATCACCGCCCAGCAACTCAAGGACGACCCTGGTTTTGACAAGGACCACTGGCCTGCAATGGCCGACGTAACATGGGGCACGCAGGTACATCAGTATTACAACCGTTCGCCATATTGGGCGACGACGCGGGAGCTTGACCCGGGAATCGACAGTGATATCTGAACGTCCGAATGGTTCCAACTGGCAACCGCGCCGATGCCAACGGAACGGCACGGCGCGGTCAGCAAAATTTCCCGGGGCAGCGAGGCGGCGCTGGATGGGATTCGGATCACCACCATGTCTATCGTGCTTCTGGTCGACGACGACCGCGACAATCTGTGGGCTCTGCAACTAGCTTTGGAATCCAGCGGCCATCACGCGGTGCTTGCGCAAAGCGGACGCGAAGCGTTGCGTACTCTTTTGCACGTCGTTCCCCGTCTCATTGTCACCGACTGGCAGATGCCTGAAATGGACGGTGCAGAGCTATGCCGTCGAATCAGATGCCAGCCGGCACTCGCTGGGATGCCCATCGTCATGCTGTCATCCCTGCCTGAGCCACCAGACGAACCAGTATGTTGGTCGGCCTTTTTCCGTAAACCGGCAGACCTCGCGATGCTCATGCACACGGTGAACATATTCATTTCCGAGCGGCTGGCGAGCGCTTCAGGCTCCGGCCCGGCCCGTTAAGTGGTTGCCGGGGCATTGGAGATAGCCGCGCCATTTCCGCGATGCTCGCGGGTCGCCCGTTGTGCTATGCGGACGATTTGATCGGTGCGTTCATCTACAGCAACCGCAACGTGTCAGGATCGGCCTCCCCGTTGAAGTATTTGCGTAGCGCCTCGACGAATACTTCATTGTCACTCGTCGCCCGCGCGAACAGGCTCATCGACGAGCGAAACTTCAGGTAGTCCGGATAGCCGAAAATGTCCTCGATCGAGCGACCGTCCACGCGGTTGACGAGCTGGGTCGTTTCCCGCAGACGTTGAGCCAATATCGGATGGCGCATGTACGCCTCGGCTTCCGGCAACGACGAGATCGCAAAACGTTGCGCCATCGGACTCGATCCAAGACCCCGGATCTGCGGAAAGACAAACCACATCCAGTGGCTGCGTTTGCGCCCTTCGGCGAGCTCTTCGCAAACTTCTGCATAGTGCGGGTTCTGCGCGTCGACAAAGCGCTGAAGGTCGTACGTATCGTCCATAACAAGCCCCTATGTCAGGCATCGGGACGGCTGATCGGGCGAATCGGCAAAATGCGTGGCTAGCCGTCCACTGAAAGACTCAACATCTGGCGACGTCCATCCGAGCGCCGCTGACCTTCACCCAATGCCGGACCCAGCATCGAACAAGGGTGCATTACCAGTTTTCGGATTTCGCGTTGGCGGCCTGCTTCGCACCCTGGTGAAGGGCTGATTGATGACTCATTTCGGCGCCAATCGCACCATCGTCATCAAGCCGACAGCATCTGGAAGACGCTTGCCGTTTCAGTATAAGCACTTCGTGATCGCCGCCACTCCGGACTTTTCCCTGGGCGTATTCTCCGCGCACGCGCAATCCGGGCCACGGCGCTGGTGGTGATGACATTCATCAGCTGGGGATGGGCGGCCCCGCTCAATCGGGCCGCTTCTCAAAGACATCTCTAACGACGGGGAGTGCCGTAAAGACATTGGGCCAGCCCGTATAAAACGCCAGTTGCGTCATGACTTCCGACGCCTGCGCTTTGGTCAGCCCGTTATCCATTGCCCGGTTCAGGTGATAGGTCAGTTGTGCGACCTGCCCCGCGGCAACCAGTGCGCTGACCGTCACGAGACTGCGGTCTCGCGGCGCGAGGTCCGGTCGCAGCCAGAGGTCCCGAAAGATCGCGTCTCGTGTGAACTGGACAACGCCCGGGGCCACGGCACCAAAGTTCTGCGCAACTGACGAATCGCGCTGCGCTTCCGCTGCCTCGTCGAGAGGAAGAAGGGCACCGGAGGCCGGTGGAAGCGGCGCTGCACCGATTCCGCGTTTAGCAAAGACCGTGTTCGTCACCTTGACGGCCGCCGTCGCATTTGCCCAGCCGGAATAGAAGGCCAGATGCGTGATGAGTTCCGCAATCTCGCTCGCCTTCAGGCCGCTGTCGAGCGCCAGATCGAGGTAGTACGGCATCTCCGCGCTCTGATTGCGCGCGATCAATACCGAGAGCGTTACGATGCTGCGGTCTCGCGCGGACAGTTGCGGGCGCTTCCACAAATCGCCTAGCACGACGTCGCTCGTATAGCGCTCAAGAGCTGGCGAGACCGTGCGCATACCGTCAATCGCGTTGACGGATGCGCGTGGAGTTGAGCTTTCCATGTCTGTTTTCCTTTCGATCGGCGAGCAGGCTGCAAAACCTGAAGAAAGCACCAGCATCGCCACAGCGACTATTTTCATAGGTCATATCCCTCGGCAACCGCTCGACCCGTGTTGAAGACTCGCATGCTCGATGCTTCTTCTGAGAGCCCGGCGATTCACCGCTCCGCAACGAACCTGTCCCGACCGGCACTGCTGCGATGGGTGTTTCGCGACGTCTGCAAATCTAGCCTTCACACGCGCGCCTGACTAGACGCTAAAATCGGCAAACACCTATGAAACGAGCTCATTAATGCCGCGCGAAAACTATAACGACCTGATCGCCTTCATCGCCGTCGCGCGCGAGCGCAGCTTTACTCGTGCCGCCGCACAACTGGGCGTATCGCAGTCTGCGCTGAGTCACACGATCCGGGCGCTCGAAACACGGCTCGGTTTGCGCCTCTTGACCCGCACCACGCGCAGCGTTTCGCCGACCGAGGCCGGCGAGCGTCTGCTCCAGACAGCCGCGCCCCGCCTCGAGGAGATCGAAGCCGAACTGGCGGCCGTAGCCGAGTTTCGCGACAAACCCGCCGGGACGATTCGCATCACGGCGACTGACTACGCGACCAAGACGGTTCTTTGGCCTCGCTTATCGAAAGTCCTGCGCAAGTATCCGGAAATCAACGTTGAAATCATCACGGACTATGGTTTGTCCGATATCGTCGCCGATCGCTATGACATAGGCGTTCGCAACGGCGATCAGGTCGCCAAAGACATGATCGCGGTGCGCATTGCGCCCGATATGCGCATGGCAATCGTCGGTACGCCGGCGTATCTGGAGAAGCGGGAATGGCCGAAGAAGCCTCAAGACCTGACCACGCACAACTGCATCAATCTTCGTTTGCCGACTCTTGGCGGCTTCTATCCGTGGGAACTGAAAAAGGGCAACCGCGAAGTTCAGGCTCGGGTGGAGGGCCAGCTCGCGTTCAACGGAACCTATCAGATGCTGGAGGCGGCGTTGTCCGGATACGGTCTGGCTTATGTGCCGGCCGACCTCGTTCAAACGCATATCGCAGCGGGCCGTCTTGTTTGGGTATTGGAGGATTGGTGTCCCACCTTCCCCGGCCTGCACGCCTACTACGCCAGCCGCCGGGAATTTTCGAGGGCAATGACCGTGGTGATCGACGCAATCCGCTATCGCCCCGAAGAGAGGAAGCGGTGACGTCCGCCGCATTCATGATCCCAGTTCATAACGGCTTGCCGTTTTATGGACTTTATCGCTAGATCCGATCTGCCTATCATGTATCCCTATTCGACATTGGCAATCGCAGGCACGGGCCTGCAGGGAGAAATGATGGACTACCGATATCTGGGTCGTAGCGCTCTCAAGGTTTCGCCGCTGTGTTTGGGTGCCATGATGTTCGGCGGCGAGACGGACGAGCCCACCTCCAGGACGATTATCGACAAGGCGTCCGATCAGGGCGTGAACTTTCTTGATACCGCCGACGTTTATCACGCTGGACGCTCCGAGGAAATCGTCGGCCGCGCGATTGCGTCACGGCGTGACAGCTGGGTCGTTGCGACGAAGTTCGGCTATCCCGCAACGGCCAATGCGGGTCCGAACGAACAGGGGCAGTCGCGCAAATGGATTTTCCAGTCAGTCGAGGCCAGCCTGAAGCGTCTGGGCACCGACTACATCGACGTCCTCTACTTTCATCGGTCGTTGAACGATGCGCCGCTGGAAGAAGGCGTGCGTGCCATCGGCGATCTGATCCGCCAGGGCAAGGTGCGCTATTTTGGCCTGTCCAACTTCCGCGCGTGGCGCATTGCAGAGATCGTGCGTCTGGCCGATCAGCTCGGGATCGATCGCCCCGTCGCAGTCGAGCCGCTGTACAACATGGTCGACCGCACCGCCGAGGTCGAACTGATGCCGGCGGCCGGGCACTACGGAATCGGGTTGGTTCCGTACAGCCCGCTCGCGCGCGGCGTGCTGACAGGTAAATATGCACTCGACGGCGCGCCGCCAGCCGACTCCCGCGCGGGGCGCGGCGACAAGCGTATCCAGCAGACCGAGTGGCGTCCGGAATCGCTGGCCATCGCGCAGAAAGTCGCGGCTCACGCCGCTGAACGCGGCACCACTTCGATTGCCTTCGCCATCGCCTGGGTGCTGAAGAACCGCCTCGTGAGCTCCGCGATTGCGGGTCCTCGCACAGAAGCGCACTGGGACAGCTACGTTCAGGCGCTCAAGCTGCAGCTTGGACCGGACGACGAGAAGTTCGTCGACAGCCTGGTTGCGCCGGGCCACGCGTCCACGCCGGGCTATACGGACCCGAACTATCCGGTCGAAGGCCGCCGCGTCATCGTCTGACTTGCCAGCATGTGACAGCCACTCGCGTGCCGCAACCGCGCGCGACTGGCTGTCCGCTTACTCTCCCTGGAGCGCGTGCTCTGCCGACGCATGCTCAGGTCTGCGAGAACCCGCGTAATCTTCAGTTGAAAGAACACGTCATGAACATATCCTTCGAGAACAAAGTCGCACTCGTCACCGGCGCCGGCTCGGGGCTCGGCCTTGCGACTGCCAGGGCTTTCGCCGCATCAGGTGCTTCGGTGGTGCTGGCGGACCGCGATGAAAAGTCCGTGCAATCCGCCGCGGACGAATTGATCGCCAAAGGCTTTGCAGCACTCGCCGTTCGTTGCGACGTCGCTGACGACACCCAGGTCGAGCAGATGGTTGCGCAGAGCGTTGCGACGTTTGGGAGACTGGATGTCGCCTATAACAATGCTGGCGTTCAAAACGTCCTCGCCGAGACAGCCGATTCTTCCCGAGACGATTACGACCGTGTGATGTCGGTCAATCTGGGCGGCGTCTGGAGTTGCATGAAGTTCGAGTTGCAGCAGATGCGAAAGCAACGCAGTGGCGCGATCGTCAACTGTTCATCGTTGGGCGGTCTTGTCGGCGGCCCGGAGCGTGGAACCTATCACGCCGCGAAACACGGCGTGCTTGGGCTGACCAAGAGCGCGGCTCTCGAATACGCCGCGCGAGGCGTTCGGATCAACGCCATATGTCCGGGGCTGTTCTGGACGCCGATGGCGCAACAGATGGCAGCCTCCGGCCAGGCGGAAGCGCTCGACGCATTGCTGAAGGCCGTTCCCATGGGCCGGTACGGACGACCGGAAGAAATCGCCGACGTCGTGCTCTGGCTTTGCAGCGACGCTGCAAGCTATGTGACCGGTCAGTCGATCTCGGTAGACGGTGGGTTCATCATGCGCTGAAAGAACGTCGACGAGGTCTTGTGAATGCCTGCGGGAAATCCTTAAGCACTAACATCACAATATTCTCTCTTCGCGACCAATTTCGACCTGGCATCCGTGTAGCAAGCGAACTGGACAAGCCCGCTGGCGATTGCATGAGTTCCTCGCGCGCATAATCGCGTCACTCGTCAAAGACTTCACGACCATGCCATCTACCATCCGCAACTCGCTCGTCTGGATATTCGACGCCTTCGAGCGAGATGCGACCTACGTTCGCAAGCGAATGTTCGGCTGCGATGCCGCTTATGTCGAAGGCTTGTTGTGGCTGGTCGCCGCCGATCGCGAAGCGCCGTGGAACGGCTTGCTGGTCTGCACGTCACAGGAGCGGCATGCCGCGCTGATCGACGATATGCCTGCGTTGCGGCCGCATCCGGTGCTCGGAAAATGGCTCTACGTCCCACAGGACGATCCGGCCTTCGAAACCGTCGCGGAAAGACTGACGGCACTCGTGCTCGCGCGAGACTCTCGCGTCGGTGTCGAGCCTAAGCCGCGCCGACGCGGCAGGAAGCCCTTGTTGCCCAGGACATGACGCGCCGCGATCAGCGAGCGGTCTAGCCGTGACCGCTTGGGCCTGATGCGTTGCCGTCGCACCGTTGCAGCTTCCGGGCCACCCCATGAGCGCCAGTGCGGCCACCGCACCGGTCATAGCAGCGGGCAGCGGGTTCAATGAACGGGAGCAGTCCGCGCCGCCTCGACAACCCTGGCGCACGGGTCGCACGCCACCGGCACGCTCACCGGCACCCGATCGCGCAACCAATCAACCCGAACGCGCCGACGAGCCCGACGCCCGCCCCAAGCCCGAAGGTTTCGAGCGAGGTTGCACAGCCTTGCAACCCGCAAGCGCACGCCAGCGTGGCGGCCAGTAACAGGCGCCGGGCCTGGTTGCGCACCACCGTGCAATGTCGACTGCCGTGGATCATCCTCTCCTCCGTCCGTTCCGCTTGACCGCATCCTGTGCAAAGACGCAATCGCCGCAGCGAGTGTAGCCAGCGCGAGCGGGCGGAGAATGGACGAATAGCGGGCGGAAAGACGGGCCTGCTTACCAAAGCTTGCGCGGTTGTATCCGCTCGCCGCGGTTGCCGTCCGCTACGCGCGCCCGGCGAGCCGGCTTTTGATCGCAAATGCCGGTTCTCCCACATACCTCAATGGCGCGCTTTGTCATGCTCATGATTCGGGCGTTGTAGGGGAGTTCGCCATGTCAGTCTATGTCGATGAAGGGTTCCGGCCCTGTGTGACGGAGTGCGCAACGGTCGCGTTCCGCGTGTGCTGCGACGACCGTGCGCAGATTTTCGAGGTCAGCGCCGAGGCGCTGGTCGCGTTTTGCGGCGCAGCGAGCAAGCGCAAGCGCGACCTGCTGGTCGCCTTCGAGGACGCGCAGCAGGAGATTCTGTCAGTTGCCGCGCAAAAGTGGACGTTCAGGCCGACCGAGCCGGTGCGGCTCGGGCTCGACGAGTTCCGTATGGTCAGACATTAGCTGTGCGAGAATCGGGTCATGACCTGGATCGCCGCCCTGCCGATGTACAACGTCACGCCCGCGCTCGACCTCGAGTGGCGCGAATGGCTTGACGACGTGCTGCGCAGAGTCAAGCCGGCGTGCCGCATCGTCGAGCCGGACGAGGAGTTGCACGGCTTCTGGCGGCGCCCCAACCTGCTGCTCTCGCAAACCTGCGGCTACCCGCTGATGCGTGGCCTGCACGAGCAGGTCCAGCTGATCGCGACGCCGCGCTTCGACGCGCCGGGCTGCGAAGGCGCGCACTATGCGAGCGTGCTGGTGACGCGCGCGGACGCCCAGTTCGATACGCTGGCGGCCTGCCGTGGCGCGCGCGCTGCCTACAATCAGGAAGACTCGAATAGCGGCATGAACGTGTTCCGTCACGCGGTCGCGCCTCACGCGCGCGCCGGCATGTTCTTCAGCAAGGTGTTGCGCACCGGCTCGCACCTCGGCTCGTTGCGAGCGGTGGCGGACAATCGCGCGGATGTCGCCGCGGTCGATTGCGTGACCTTCGCTTTCATCGGCGATGTGATGCCGGAGCTGGCCCGCCGGGTTCGCGCGATCGGCGTGACGGCGGCCTCGCCGGGCCTGCCGCTGATCGCCTCCAGCACGGTGCCGCCGGCCACCATCCGCGCGCTGCGCGAGGCGCTGAACGAAACGCTCGAAATCCGCCCCGAGCGCGCAAAACGCCTGCGTTTGCAGGGCTTTTCCGTGCTGCCTCTCGCGGACTACGCACGCATCGAACAGCTCGAAAACGAAGCGCGCGCCGCCGGCTACGCGCGCCTCGGCTGAACCGCCAAGCTACTGCACGTCCAACACCAGAAGCTGCGCGCCGTCGGCCACCTGATCGCCCACCCCATACAGCACTTCCGACACCGTCCCGGCCGCCGGCGCGCCGATCGTGTGCTCCATCTTCATCGCTTCCATCACGAGCAGTGGCGTACCCTTCTCGACCACCGCGCCGGGTTCGACCAGCACCGCGATCACCTTGCCCGGCATCGGCGCAGTCAAACGGCCTTCGCCGCCTTCCGCGTCGGCCGCATGCGCGAGCAGGTTCTGCCACTCGAACGCCAGCGCCGCGCCGAGGCAGAACACATGAAACGTGTCGCCGTCGACGAACACGCGGCCCGTGATGCGCGCATCGCCGAGCGTCGCGCGGAACTCGTGCGCGCCCGTGCCGTTCGACCACGAGAAGTGCTCGCGCACGCCGTCGTGATCGAGCGTTTGCGTGGCGCCGTCGCGCGCGAACGAGACGGTGAATCCGTGTTCCTTATCGCCGCTTTTGTCGCCGCTTTTGTTGCTACTGTCGTCGATCGCGCGCCAGCCGAGCGTTTGCGTGTAGCCGCCATTCAGACGCCAGAGCGACAGCGCATCCCACGGCGACGCGCCGTGAGCCGTGCCGCCCTCGCGCGTGAGCAACGCGGCGCAGGCCAGCGCGAGCGCTTCCTTGAAGGGCTTCTTCAGCGGCGCGAACAGCGCGTCGTGATGGCGTTCGATCAAACCGGTATCGAGGTCGGCGGTCGCAAACGGCTCGCTGGCGACGATGCGTTGCAGGAACTCGATGTTGGTATGCGGCCCGACCACTTCACACGCGTGCAGCGCGCGGCTCAGGCGCGCGAGCGCTTCTTCGCGCGTGGCGCCGTGGACGATCAGCTTGGCGATCATCGGGTCGTAGAACGGCGTGATGGTGTCGCCTTCGCGCACGCCGCTGTCGATCCGCACCGGCGCCTTGCGTCCCGCCTCGCCCAGGGCTGCCGCGCCTGAACCGGCCGCATCGATCACAAACTCCACGCCTTCGGGCATGCGCAGATGTTTGAGCGTACCCGTCGACGGCAGGAAACCGCGCGCCGGATGCTCGGCGTAGATGCGCGCCTCGATCGCATGGCCGTCGAGCTTCAACTGCTGCTGCGTGAGCGGCAGCGGTTCGTCGGCGGCGACGCGCAATTGCCACTCCACGAGATCCTGGCCCGTCACCATCTCCGTGACCGGATGCTCGACCTGCAGACGCGTGTTCATCTCCATGAAATAGAAGTCGCCGCTGCCGGTCATGATGAACTCGACCGTGCCCGCGCCGACATAATTCACCGCGCGCGCGGCGGCCACCGCCGCTTCGCCCATTTCGCGCTTGATCTCGGCGCTCAGTCCTGGCGCCGGCGCTTCTTCGAGCACCTTCTGGTGACGCCGCTGCACCGAGCAATCGCGATCGAACAGATACACCGCGCCGCCGTGACGGTCCGCGAACACCTGCACTTCCACGTGACGCGGCCGCGTCAGATACTTCTCGATCAGCACGCGGTCGTTGCCGAAGCTGCTCGCCGCCTCGCGCTTGCACGAGGCCAGCGCCGCCGCGAAATCCTCGCTGCGTTCGACCACGCGCATGCCCTTGCCGCCGCCGCCGGCGCTGGCCTTGAGCAGCACCGGGTAGCCGATCGCATCGGCCTCGCGATGCAGCAACTGCGGCTCCTGGTCGTCGCCGTGATAACCGGGCACGAGCGGCACCGCGGCCGCGTGCATCAGCGCCTTCGCGGCGGCCTTCGAGCCCATCGCGGCGATCGCCGCGACCGGCGGTCCGATGAAGACGATGCCGGCCGCTTCGCACGCATGCGCGAAATCTTCGTTCTCCGACAGGAAGCCATAGCCCGGATGCACCGCCTGCGCGCCGGTGGCGCGCGCGGCTTCGATGATGCGCTCGACCCGCAGATAACTTTCCGCCGCCGTCGAGCCGCCGATATGCACCGCTTCGTCGCACGCGGCCACGTGTTTCGCGTTGGCGTCCGCGTCCGAATAAACGGCCACGCTCGCGATGCCGAGCCGCTTGCAGGTCGCGGCAACGCGGCATGCAATCTCGCCGCGGTTGGCAATCAGGATCTTGTTGAACATGAGTGTCTCGATGAAGTGTGCCGTTCGGGCCGGTTGTTCTGGTCAAGGCGCTGCCCGCGCCCCGCAAATTGGACGTGGCCCGCGCGTCAGTTGCGCCAGGCCGGCGTGCGTTTTTCGAGGAACGACGCGACGCCTTCGCGCCCTTCCGCGCCGGCGCGCGTGCGCGCGATGCGCGCCGCCGTGTCTTCGATCAGCGCGTCGGTCAGCTCGCGGCCCGCGATGTCCTGCACGAGCTGCTTGCACGCGCGCACCGCTTGCGGTCCGTTCGCGCAGAGCGTTTGCGCAAGCTGTTCGACCGTGGCGTCCAGCTGCTGCGCATCGACCGCTTCGCTGACGAAGCCGAGGCGCAATGCCGTCGCGCAATCGAACGCCTCGGCGGTGGCGAAATAGCGGCGCGACGCCTGCTCGCCCAACGCGCGGATCACGTACGGCGCGATGGTCGCCGGAATCAGACCGAGCCGCGCCTCGGACAGGCAGAAGCGCGCGCTCTGCACGGCCACCACGATGTCGCACGCCGCGATCAGGCCCATGCCGCCCGCGTACGCGTCACCGTTCACGCGCGCGATCACCGGCTTGTTGCAGCGATACACCGAGGCCAGCATGTTCGCCAGCAACATCGCGTCGGCGCGGTTCTCGTCGTCCGAGTAACCCGCCATTTTCTTCATCCAGTTCAGATCGGCACCCGCGCAGAACGCCTTGCCGTTCGCGGCGAGCACCACCGCGCGCACGTCGTCGCGCGCATTCAGCGCCGTGAACGCCGAGGTCACTTCGGCGATCATGGTTTCGTTGAACGCATTGCGCACGTCCGGCCGATTCAGCGTGACCGTGGCGACCGGTCCGGCGATTTCCAGATTCAGTGTTTCGTATTGCATCGTCGCAGCTCCCGCGCTTCGTCGCGCATCGTCACATTCTGAACACGCCGAAACGTGTGTCTTCGATCGGCGCGTTCATGCTCGCCGAGAGGCCGAGGCCGAGCACGTCGCGCGTTTGCGCCGGGTCGATCACGCCGTCGTCCCACAAACGCGCGCTCGCATAGTACGGGTGGCCCTGATGTTCGTACTGGTCGCGGATCGGCTGCTTGAACGCCTCTTCTTCTTCGGCGCTCCACGAGCCGCCCTTGCCTTCGATGCCGTCGCGCTTGACCGTGGCCAGCACCGACGCCGCCTGCTCGCCGCCCATCACCGAGATGCGCGCGTTCGGCCACATCCACAGGAAGCGCGGCGAATACGCGCGGCCGCACATGCCATAGTTGCCCGCGCCGAACGAGCCGCCGATGATCACCGTGAACTTGGGCACCTTCGCGGTCGCCACCGCCGTCACCATCTTGGCGCCGTTGCGCGCGATGCCTTCGTTTTCGTATTTGCGACCCACCATGAAGCCCGTGATGTTCTGCAGGAACACGAGCGGAATCTTGCGCTGGCAGCATAGTTCGATGAAGTGCGCGCCCTTGAGCGCCGACTCCGAAAACAGAATGCCGTTGTTCGCGACGATGCCGACCGGATGCCCCCAGATATGCGCGAAGCCGGTGACGAGCGTGGTGCCGTAACGCGCCTTGAACTCGTCGAAAGCGGAATCGTCGACAATGCGTGCGATCACCTCGCGGATATCGAACGGCTTGCGCGTGTCGACGGGAATCACGCCATACATGCTCTTCACGTCGTAGCGCGGCGGCTTCGGTTCCTGCAAGACGAGCGGCGTCTGCTTCGCGCGATTCAGATTGCCGACGATGCTGCGCGCGATCGCCAGCGCGTGCGCATCGTTCTGCGCGAGATGATCGACCACGCCCGACAGGCGCGTATGCACGTCGCCGCCGCCGAGGTCTTCCGCGCTCACCACTTCGCCGGTCGCAGCTTTCACGAGCGGCGGACCGCCGAGAAAAATGGTCCCCTGATTCTTCACGATGATCGACTCGTCGCTCATCGCCGGCACATACGCACCGCCCGCCGTGCACGAGCCCATCACGACGGCGATCTGCGGAATGCCCGCCGCCGACAGATTCGCCTGGTTGTAGAAGATGCGGCCGAAGTGATCGCGGTCGGGGAACACGTCGTCCTGATTCGGCAGATTCGCGCCGCCCGAGTCGACCAGATACACGCAGGGCAAATGATTCTCCGCGGCGATCTCCTGGGCCCGCACGTGCTTTTTCACGGTGACCGGATAGTACGTGCCGCCCTTGACCGTCGCGTCGTTGCACACGATCACGCACTCCTGCCCCGCGATCCGGCCGATGCCCGTGATCACGCCCGCGCCCGGCGCGTCGTTGTGATACATGTTGTACGCGGCGAGTTGCGAGAACTCGAGAAACGGCGTGCCCGGATCGAGCAGTTTCTCGATGCGATCGCGCGGCAGCAGTTTGCCGCGCCCGGTGTGTTTGTCACGCGCCGCGGGGCCGCCGCCCAGCGCGAGCTTCTCGATCTTCGCGCGCAGATCGGCGACCAGCGCTTCGAGCGCTGCCGCGTTGGTGCGAAAGTCGTCCGAGCGTGGATTGAGCTTTGATTCGATGATCGGCATGGGGTAGCTTCTCCGGTGTCGATCGGAGTTAGCGCTTTAGCGCTTACTCCGATCCCATGCAAAGTGTATGTCGATCGAAGCTAGCGCTTCAGCGCTTGCTCCGATCCCATGCAAGGCAATTGCTGTTCGCCGCTATTTATAGAGGCTGGTGCCCGGCGCGCCGCGCCGCGCGCAACGCACGTGTGTTGCACATGTCATGCTCGCGCGACGCGCTCACGACATATCAGAGCGTTTCGGCAAACAGTTCGCGGCCGATCAGCATGCGGCGGATTTCGCTCGTGCCTGCGCCGATTTCGTAGAGCTTCGCATCACGCCACAGCCGCCCAACCGGATAGTCGTTGATATAGCCGTTGCCGCCGAGAATCTGGATCGCTTCGCCGGCCATCCATGTGGCTTTTTCCGCGGTGTACAGAATCACGCCCGCGCAGTCCTTGCGCACCTGGCGCACGTGTTCGTTGCCGAGCGTATCGAGTTGACGGCCCACCGCGTACAGATACGCGCGGCACGCCTGCAGCGTGGTGTAGAGATCGGCCACCTTGCCCTGAATCAGCTGGAACTCGCCGATCGACTGGCCGAACTGCTTGCGGTCGTGGATATACGGCACGACCGCGTCCATCACCGCGACCATGATGCCGGTCGGGCCGCCCGCGAGTACCGCGCGTTCATAGTCGAGCCCGCTCATCAGCACCTTCACACCGCCGTTCAACTGGCCGAGAATATTCTCTTCCGGCACTTCGACGTTCTCGAACACCAGTTCGCCGGTATGCGAGCCGCGCATCCCAAGCTTGTCGAGCTTCTGCGCAACCGAAAAGCCCTTCATGCCCTTCTCGACGATAAACGCGGTAATGCCGCGCGAATTCGCTTCGGGATCGGTCTTCGCATAAACCACCAGCGTGTCGCAATCCGGGCCATTGGTGATCCACATCTTGGTGCCGTTGAGCACGTAGCGGTCGCCCTTCTTCTCCGCGCGCAGCTTCATGCTGACGACGTCCGAGCCCGCGTTCGGCTCGCTCATCGCGAGTGCGCCGACATGTTCGCCGGACACGAGCTTGGGCAGGTATTGGCGCTTTTGCGCGTCGGTGCCGTTGCGATGAATCTGGTTCACGCACAGGTTCGAATGCGCGCCGTAAGACAGGCCGACCGACGCAGACGCGCGCGAGATCTCTTCCATCGCGATCATATGCGCGGTGTAGCCCATATTCGCGCCGCCGTACTCCTCCGAGACCGTCATGCCGAGCACGCCGAGATCACCGAACTTGCGCCACAGGTCCATGGGGAATTGATCCGTGCGGTCGATTTCCGCGGCACGCGGGGCGATTTCCTTGGCGGCGAATCCCGCGATGCTGTCACGCAGCATTTCGATTTCTTCGCCGAGCGGGAACTGCAAACCGGGCAGGTTGCGCATTGCTGTGTCTCCAGAGTTCGTTGGCGGCCGGTCGGCCTCGTGGGCGCCGGCGGTTCCGCGCGCGGACTGGTGGGCAGCGGCGGATTGCACCGCCGCTGCCGTCCCGCACGACGCGCGACAAGTTTCAGTGCGCATTTCACGCCAGATTGACGTAAGCGTCAAGTGGTATTTTTGAGTATTACTCAGAAAATGTCCGGACGTGCTTCCGACACCGCTTTACGGTTAAAATCTCGCTCATCAGCCTCATTTGGCTCATTTGGCGCGCTCGCTGGGCTCCGGCCGCGCCTCAAATCTGAACTCCACTCATATGACGGTTGCCGTGAAGGCCGAGTTACCCGTGTCGCGCCGCCAGCCGGCGGGGCGCAAATCGCAGCAACGCGTGAAAGAAATTCTTCAGGCGGGGCGCGACGTTTTCTCCGAGAAAGGCTACGAGCGCGCGACGACCGCCGAGATCGCGCAGCGCCTGGGCATTTCCGAGGCGACCGTGTTCAGCTATTTCCGCGGCAAGCGCGAGCTATGCGCGCGCGTGATCGGCGACTGGTACGACGAGATCATCGGCGCGATCGAGGCGGGCTTGCCGCGCGACGGCAGCGTGCGTCAACAGTTCGCCTTCATTGTGCGCACGCACTTGCGGCTGATGCTGGTGAACGGCACCGATCTCTGCGCGCTGGTGCTGTCCGAGGGACGCGCGCGTCATCACGAACTGAGCGAAGCGTTGACCGAACTGCAGCGCAGCTATACCGCACCGTTGATGCGCGTATTGGCGCAAGGCCAGCAGAGCGGACAGATTCGCACCGACATGCCGCTGCGTTTGTTGCGCTCGATGGTGTTCGGGCCAATGGAGCATGTGCTGTGGGACGCCACGCTGACCAGGCGGCGTATCGACATCGACGCGACCGCGGACCAGTTGATCGACGTGCTGTGGGCCGCGCTCACGCCGCCGGACCTGGCAGTGAACGCGTTGCAACGGTTCAGGGCGGAAGTTGCGGAGGCGAACCGGCGCTTCGAAGAAGCCACGCGCCGCTCGCCGGGTACGACGCGCGACGCGTAGCGGGTCATGTCGCGCGGTTTTCCGCCAGCGTAAATCCGCGCTTCTGTCTCGCGGCCGAAAAGAAGCTAATCTACTGCTTCCCCCGGCTGGAGCCAGAAGGAGAACCCCCGTGGCTGAAGAAAAAAACGCAACAAGCGCAAAGCGTGCAAGCAACACGAAGAGCACGACACCCGCGAAGCGTGCCAGCACCGCGAACATCCGCATCGGCATCGGCGGCTGGACCTACGCCCCTTGGCGGGGCACCTTCTACCCTTCGGACCTCACGCAAAGCCGCGAACTCGAATACGCGAGCCGCCAACTCACGTCGATAGAAATCAACGGCACGTTCTACGGTTTGCAAAAGCCGGCGAGCTACGAGAAGTGGTATCAGGAAACCCCGGACGATTTCGTTTTTTCGCTGAAGGCGCCACGCTACGCGACCAACAGAAAAGTGCTTGCCGACGCGGGTGAAACGATCGAACGCTTCTTCGCGAGCGGCGTGCTGCTGCTCAAACAGAAGCTCGGTCCGGTCAACTGGCAATTCGCGCCGACCAAGAAATTCGACCCCGAAGACTTCGAGGCTTTTCTGAAACTGCTGCCCGCGAGCATCGAAGGCCAGAAGCTCAGGCACGCAGTCGAAGTCCGCAACGACACGTTCAAAGCACCGGACTTCATCGCGCTCGCGCGCAAGTACAAAGTCGCGGTGGTGCTGGCGGGCGACAGCGACTACCCGCAAATCGCCGACCTCACCGCGCCGTTCGTGTATGCCCGCATCATGGGCACGACCGATAAACAGGCCACAGGCTATTCGGCCAAAGCGCTCGACGCATGGGCCGAACGCGCGCGCCAGCTGGCCGCGGGCGCGACGCCGGACGACCTCGAGACGGCCGCCGAGCCACCGGCCAAAGCAGCCGCGCGCGATGTCTATCTCTACGTGATCAGCGGCTTCAAGGAACGCAATCCGGCCGCCGCAATGGCATTGATCGGAAAACTCTGAGCTGGCGCAGGCCCGACAACGGTTGGCGGGTGTCATAATCGCGCCAGCGGATCGGTGCAAACTCAATGCGAATCCCGCGCGCTTCCAGTGCAGCGGCAACGCCGACCGAACACCAACCCCACGCAGCGTCCCCGCCAAACCGGCGCGCGGACGCGCGCACTCAGGCGGCCACGCCGCCTCACCATCAAGCCCCGGGAGAATATTTTGAGCGCCATCGACAATCCTTTGCACGATCAGGAAGTCGGCTCGGCCGACGCCACCCAGGACACCACGCGCATCGACGACGTGCGGATCGGCGCGGTCCGTCCGCTAATTTCGCCCGCGCTGCTGCAAGACGAGCTACCGGTGCCGCCCGCCGTGCAGACGCTCGTCGAGAAAACGCGCTCGGAAATCGCCGACGTTCTGCATGGCCGCGACGACCGGCTCGTAATGATCGTCGGCCCCTGTTCGATTCACGACCACGACCAGGCGATCGAATACGCGCGCAAGCTGAAGGCCGCGGCCGACGCCTATAAAGACGATCTGCTGATCGTGATGCGCGTCTACTTCGAAAAGCCCCGCACCACGGTCGGCTGGAAAGGCTATATCAACGACCCGCGTCTGGACGGCAGCTTCCGCATCAACGAAGGCCTGCGGCTCGCGCGGCAATTGCTGCTCGACATCAACGGTCTGGGGCTGCCCACGGCTACCGAGTTTCTCGATCTGCTCAGTCCGCAATACATCGCCGACCTGATCGCGTGGGGCGCCATTGGCGCGCGCACGACCGAGAGTCAGAGTCATCGGCAACTGGCTTCGGGGTTGAGCTGCCCGATCGGGTTCAAGAACGGCACCGACGGCGGCGTGCAGATCGCCGCGGACGCGATCGTCGCGGCACGCGCGAGCCACGCGTTCATGGGCATGACGAAAATGGGCATGGCCGCGATCTTCGAAACGCGCGGCAACGACGACGCGCACGTGATCCTGCGCGGCGGCAAGAAAGGACCGAACTACGACAGCGCGTCGGTGGACGCCACATGCGCGGCGCTCGAATCAGCCGGTCTGCGCGAGCAGGTGATGATCGATTGCTCGCATGCGAACTCGGGCAAGTCGCATTTGCGTCAACTGGAGGTGGTGCAGGATCTGGCGCAGCAGCTATCACAGCGCGAGAGTCGCATTATCGGCGTGATGCTGGAGAGTCATCTGGAAGAAGGCCGCCAGGACCTGAAAGCCGGGGTGCCGTTGCGTTATGGCGTGTCCATCACGGATGCCTGCGTGAGCTGGGCGCAAACCGAGCCGGCGCTCGATACCCTCGCCGCCGCCACCCGCAAGCGCCGCGCGGGCTGAGCGCGCGTTACCAGTCGATACCGCGAACTCCGCGCAAACTCTGGACAAGTTCAGGCACACGCGCCGCACCACCCGCCGATCGGTCAAGCTTGCCGGGGTTGGGCAGCGCGTGATTCCTCGCGCCCGATGCATTGCTCGCCGTGCGCTTCACGGCGCACGCGGATGCTCCGGCGCGAAGCGCGTTGCATTACGACGCGTTGACTGCTTCCTTGAACGCCTTGCCGGCGGTGAACTTCACCGTCTTGGCAGCCGCGATCTGGATCTCGGCACCCGTCGACGGATTGCGGCCTACGCGTGCTGCGCGCGCGCCGGTCGAGAAAGAACCGAAACCGACCAGTTGCACCGTATCGCCACCCACCACGGCCTTGGTCACCGCTTCGACGATCGCGTCGATGGTTTGGCCGGTGGCCGCTTTGCTTTCGCCGGTCGCTGCGGCGACTGCATCAATCAGTTCCTGTTTGTTCATAGCACTTCCCGTATGGTAATCATGGAACCGGCGCCACATCTGTCGCGCCGGGACCGACACACTAACGCATAGGCGCGCATTCGCGCAAACCTTCGGTGTAAGGCTTGTATCACCCGCCCACAGCCAATTTGACGATTTTTCGTCGCAAACTGCCATAAGAATCGCGCGCTTACGTGCTTCCGGCGTTTTGCACGCGCTTGCGTCCCATCACAATCCGTTGCAATTTCAGTGCTTTAGCGATGGGTCGACGGCTGTCGGCAGGCTTTCTTCCCAGATTATGTTCGATTACGAGGATTCGGCATGGGCGGGTGCAATGCCGGTAAAAATCAGGAATTCGGCAGGAGTAAAAAAATGAAATTTTGCCGTATTGCAACAAAAGCTGTGCTGTTTGCCGCCGTGTCCGCGATGTCTTTAACCGCTCTCGCCGACGCCAATGCAGGCTGCGCGACACTGGTCGGCGCGCCATCCGGCTCGAACTCGCCCCAAGGCTTTCAAATGCGCGACGGCGAACCGGTCGACCTGGTGAGCGGGGCGAAGGTGGTCCACGGCAGGCTGCTGGTGTTCAGCGACGACGCGGTGTTTCGCGCTTACTGGCAACCCGACAATAGCCCGGAAAAGTACGTGCTGGCGAATGCGGGCGTGAATACCGTGCGCCTCGTGTCGACGCCGCCGCAAGGCACGCCGGCCAGAAACGGCGAACCCGGTACGGCCGTTGCGCCGCAACTCGTGCTCTCATGCCCCGCGCTTTGAATCGGTAAGAAGCGCATTAGCCGTGCCGTGCCGTACGCGATGCACAAATGACGTGCAGCCCCCGTACTGCCCGGGCGGAGTTACCGCCTTCCCCCGCCCCATTTATTTCCTTTCGGGATCTCTCAAGGTCCAAAATACGCGGCCGATATATCAGGTTGCGTGCGCGTTGCAAACGTGAAAGGAATGCGAATGGTTGGGCTAGCGAGGTTGAGGGAAGCACTATCGGTTGCCGAGGGCGACCCTGAACTCGTGCGTTCGCAGGTTCAGGCTTTCAGCCGTCAGATACCGCTTCTCTATTTCATCCTGCTCGTCAACACGATGGCCGTCGCGGTCACGCATCTGCGCAGCGCGCCGGCCTGGTTGTCCATCTATGTGCCCGCCACGCTCTGCGCGCTGTGCATTGTCCGTTGCGTGCGATGGTGGCGCATCCGTCACCGTGTGCTGACCCACGACAAAGCCGTGCCCGAATTGCGCAAGGTGATCTGGCTTGCTGGCATTCTCGGCGTCGCGTTCAGCGCCTGGTCGCTTCTATTGTTTCCTTACGGCACGGACTTCGAACAGGCGCAGGTCGCGTTCTACATGGCGACGACGCTGGCAGGCTGCGTATTCTGCCTGATGCATCTGCGCGCGGCCGCGTTGCTGCTGCTTTCAATCGTCATCCTAAGTTTTTCCATTTTCCTCGTTTTCACGGGCTATCCGGTATTCATCGCGATGGCGGTCGACATGACGCTGGTCGGCATCGCTCTGGCCGTCATCATCCAGCTTTATTGCCGCACCTTTGCCGATGTGGTGCACGCGCAGCGAGAGCTGCAGGCAAGCCAGCAGAATACCCAGCGGCTCAGTGACGAGAACTTTCGGCTCGCCAGCATCGACAGTCTCACCGACCTGCCCAACCGGCGCAGCTTTTTCGCGTCGCTGCGCGCGATGTCGGAACAGGCGCTCGCCGCGGGCACCGGCTTCAATGTCGGGCTGATCGATCTCGACGGCTTCAAACAGGTCAACGATCTCTACGGACACGCGAGCGGCGATCTCGTGCTGCAGGAAGTCGGCTTGCGCCTGCTCGCGCTCGCCGACCCGGGTCTGTTCTTCGCGCGGCTGGGCGGCGACGAATTCGGCGTGCTCGTCCAGCACAAACGCTCGAACGAGATGCTGGTCGAGGTGGGCCAGCGCATCTGCGAGACGCTCAGCCAGCCGTACCGGGTGGGCGGCAACATCGCCAGGCTGTCGGGCACGATCGGCTGGGCCGCGTTTCCCGAAGCCGGCACCACGGTCGCGCAAGTGTTCGAACACGCCGATGCCGCGCTGTATTTCGGCAAGGAGAGCCGGCGCGGCTCGCCGGTGATCTTCTCGACCGAACATGAAACGCGCATCCGGCGTTCGAGTCTCCTGACCCAGGAGCTGCGCGATGCCGACCTCGAGGCGGAACTGTTCCTGGAACTGCAACCCATCTACGATCTGCTCACGCACCGCACCATTGGCCTGGAAGCGCTCGGGCGCTGGCATAACGCGCGGCTCGGCACGGTCAAGCCGGAAGAATTCATTCGGATCGCGGAGCGTACCGAACTGATTCTGCGCGTCACGGAAGTGCTGCTGCGCAAGGCACTCGACGAAGCCGCGCGCTGGCCCTGCGATCTGTTTCTTTCGTTCAATCTATCCGCGATCGATATCTCCACTTCGGCGCGCGCCCGCCGTCTGATCGATATCGTGTCGGCGAGCGGCGTGCCGCCGCATCGCGTGGCGTTCGAGATCACGGAGACCGCCGTGACGCGCGATTTCGAACAGGCCCGCAGTTCGCTCACGATGATCAAGCAAGCCGGCTGCCGCGTGTCACTCGACGACTTCGGTACCGGCTATTCGAGCCTGAGCTACGTGCACCGTCTGCCATTCGATACGATCAAGATCGACCGCAGCTTCGTGACCGACGTGGACTCGAACAGCGCGTCGAAGAAGATCGTCAAGTCGGTGCTCGACCTGTGCGGGAATCTCGGGCTCGAATGCGTGGTGGAGGGGCTCGAAACGGCGCTGCAAGCCGAGACCGTCAAGCGGCTGGGTGCGCGCGCCGTGCAGGGCTATCTGTTCAGCCCGCCGATGCGCGCCGGCGCCGTCGCCGCGTATTTGCAGGCGGCGTCGGAGCAGGCTTTGGCGATGGCGGCGCAGGGGTAGACACGCCGCGCGCCACCCCATGCCGCCCCGCCGCAAGGCCACCGCGCGACGGCCGCTTCAGCGCGGCGTGCCCGGGTACTCCAGCTTTGGATACCAGTCGCTGCCACGGCCGCCCGGCGTCATGTCGAGCACGGTCCACAGCGGCATCAGGTCCGGCGCGCCGCGCGGGTCCTGGCCCGGGTCCGCCGTCGACGCCCCCATCTCCGCGCCGTAGAAGTGCCGCACCGTGCCCCCGGAACGCGTGAACACATTGAGCGCGGGCACGTCGTCGCCGGCAGGGTCTTCGGCTGCGTAATCGCGGTTGAACGTGTTGCCGCCCGACGAGTAGAGCCGCAAATGCCGCCAGCCGCGCTCCTTGGCGAACCCGACGAGCTTTTCGATCGGCGAGCGGCCGATCACCGCGAACGCCACACGCTGCAGGATGTCGGGCATTTCGCCGTCGTAGGCGCTCAGCAGCGACGTGCACATCGGACAGGGCCGCGCGCGCTGCGGGCCGAACATCCAGTTGTAGGTGACGAGCGTGTCGTGCGTGCCGAACATCTCCGACAGCGTCACCGTGCCCGCCTCGCCTTCGAAGCGATAGTCCTCGGGCACGATGCCGCCGGGCGGCAACGCGCGGCGCTGCTCGGCGACCCGTTCGAGATGGCGGCGCAATTCGATTTCCTCGGCCAGCAGTTCGTTGCGCGCACGGCGGTACTCGGCGCTCTCGCCCGGAAAGCGTGGCGGCAAGTCGGCCAGCTGCCGGGCCGGCTTCAGCGCCGGAGTGGATGTGGATGCGAATGGAGTTGCTTCAGTCATCGGCCATCTCCTTGTGCGGGAAAGGGGTAGAGGGCGGTTGATCGCCCTCCATATAGCGACGACGAATAGGGGCAACGCAAATCGACAGCGATGGCAGAAAAACTTCTGGCATCGTCGAATGCCCCCTTACCCGCACCGCAAGAAACCCCAACCGCAACCTCCGCCGTCCAGCGCGGTATCCTTTCGCGAAACAGCCAGGCGCGCCCAGCGCGTCAGAACCGCCGTCCTGGCGCGCCGCGCGCCGTTCATGGGGATGCACCATGCCGCTTCGTCTGCCACCTCTGCCCGCGCTTCGCTTCTTCGAAGCGGCCGGCAGGCATCAGAGTTTCAAGCTCGCCGCCGCCGAGCTGAACGTCACGCCGAGCGCGGTCAGTCACGGCATCGTCGGTCTGGAGCAGGCGCT
Source organism: Paraburkholderia panacisoli (assembly GCF_008369935.1). GTDB lineage: Bacteria > Pseudomonadota > Gammaproteobacteria > Burkholderiales > Burkholderiaceae > Paraburkholderia > Paraburkholderia panacisoli. Next base: position 70,982 of record NZ_VTUZ01000016.1, read on the forward strand.
CGGCGTCGAACTGTTCGTGCGCGAACCGCGCGGCATCTCGCTGACGGTGACCGGCGCGGACTACCTGTCCTACGTTGCCGAGGCGTTTTCGCTGATCGCCATCGGCACGCAGCGGCTGCCGAACCATCGGGCGGATCGCCCGATCGCGCTGAGCTGCGCACCAACCTTCGCGTCACGCTGGCTGCTGCCGCGCCTCGCCGGTTTTCGCGCGCGCTGGCCGAAGCTGAACGTGAGCGTCGACACCTCGCATCGCCAGGTCGGCTTTCCGGTCGACGGCTTCGATTTCGCGATTCGTCTGAGCCGGGCGCCGGTGGCGGGCTCGGCCTGGACGCGCCTGTTCGGCGAACGGCTCGTGCCCGTGTGCAGTCCCGCTTATCTGGAGAGCTTGCGCGGCGCGCACGGGAACATCGAACTCCGGCACGCGACGCTGATTCACGTGAACGCCGCGAGCGAGGACTGGCAAACCTGGCTCGACGCGACCGGCGCCGACGGCATCGAAACCGCCGGCGGCTTGCGCGTCGACACGATCCAGCTCGCGTTCGAAGCGGCCTGCATGGGCCTCGGCGTCGCGCTCGGCAGAAGGCCGCTGGTCGATAGCGATCTGGCGAGCGGCGCGCTCGTCGAAGCCTGTTCCACCACGGTCGCCTCGACCACCGCATATTGGCTGGTGAGCGCGGAAAGCGCGGACAGCCGGCCCGAACTGTTCGATTTCAAACGCTGGCTCGTGAGCGAGGCCGAGCCGTTCGACATGCGATCCGCGGCCACCGAACCCGGCTCGCGCAGCGCGTCGAACTGAACCGCGTGCGGGGCGCGCACAGGTGAGCCGCGCTCACCTGTCGTCGAAATCTTTTCCTTTGCCGCGTTGCGCGCTCGCTGCGACCATGGCGTCGAAGGAGATCAAATCCATGTCGACCGCCAACAGCAAACGCTTCGCCCCCGTCTTCAATCCGACCACGCTCGTGATCGTCGCCGGCGCGCTGATTCTGAGCGCCGCGATGGGCATCCGCCAAACCTTCGGGCTTTTCATCGGACCGTTCTCGTTCGACCGCGGCTTGCCGGTCACGCTGATCGCGTTCGCGATCGCGCTGCACAACCTTGTGTGGGGTTTCGCGCAGCCGTTCGCGGGCGCAGCCGCGGACCGCTATGGCTCGGCGCCGGTGGTCGCGTTCGGCGCGACGACTTTCGCGGCCGGCCTCGGACTTGCGGCGGTGGCGCCGAACGGCGCGCTGCTGATCGTCGGCATGGGACTGCTGGTCGGCATCGGCGTGAGCTGCACGACGTTCGGCGTCGTGCTGCCGGCAGTCGGCCGGATCGCGACGCCGGAAAAGCGCAGCATGGCGATGGGGCTGGTGAGCGCCGGCGGCTCGGCCGGCCAGGTGTTGATGATTCCGCTCGTGCAAGGCATCCGGTTGAGTTCGGGCGTCGCCGCGTCGCTCTTCGTCCTCGCGTTCCTGATGCTGCTGATCGCGCCGCTCGGCATCGTGCTCGACCGGCGCGCGAGCGTCGGCACACCCAGCCACGAGTCGGCCGCCGCGCCGCTTCGCGAAGTGCTCGCTCTGGCGATCCGGCATCGCGGCTACCGGCTGCTGACGCTCGGTTTCTTCACGTGCGGATTTCAGCTGGCGTTCATCGCAACGCATCTGCCCGAGTATCTGTCGCTCTGCCATATGCCGGTCGGACTCGGCGCCACCGCGCTCGCGCTGATCGGCTTGTTCAACATGGCGGGCAGTTGGGCATGCGGCTGGCTGGGCGGCCGGTTCCGGCAGCATCACTTGCTCGGCTGGCTGTATCTGATTCGCAGCGTGACGATCGGCGCGTTCTTCCTGCTGCCGAAAAGCACTGCGTCAGTGGTGATTTTCGCGGCCGTGATGGGCCTGACCTGGCTCGGCACCGTGCCGCTCACGAGCGGACTGGTCGCGAAAGTGTTCGGCACGCGCCACCTGGGCAGCCTGTTCGGCGTGTGCTTTCTGAGCCATCAGATCGGCTCGTTTCTCGGTGCGTGGCTGGGTGGCCTCGCGTTCGATCTGACCGGCTCCTATGCGCTGCTGTGGGAAGCGACGGTGGTCACTGGATTGATCGCCGCGATGCTGCATTTCCCGATCGACGACACCGCCGTGAATACGCTCGCGCTCCGCGCCGAACCGGCCGGTGCGTGAGCGTGAGCTTGAGCTTGAGCTTGAGCGCGCGCCGACGGCGCGCGACGCCCACTTGCGCGCGGTTATTTGCGGGGCGCGTCGGGCGTCTTCGGCACACGTCCCATCAAATAGAACTCGTCGTTCGGCCGCATCGAAATGACGTTGGCCATGCGGTTCGACAAACCGAAAAACGCGGTAATCGCCGCGATGTCCCAGATGTCTTCGTCGCTGAAGCCGTGCTCGCGCAGCGTTTGAAAATCGGCCTCGTCGACCGTGCCCGATTCGCGGCACACCTTCAGCGCGAAGTCGAGCATCGCCTTCTGGCGCGCCGTGAGATCCGCCTTGCGATGATTGACGGCGACCTGATCGGCGAGCAGCGGAGCCTTCTCGTAGATGCGCAGAATCGCGCCGTGCGCGACCACGCAATACAGACACTCGTTCACCGCGCTCGTGGCGACCACGATCATCTCGCGCTCGCCTTTGGTGAGGCCGCCTTCCTTGAGCATCAACGCGTCGTGATACGCGAAGAACGCGCGGAATTCGTCCGGGCGATGCGCCAGTGTCAGAAACACGTTCGGAACGAAGCCGGCTTTCTCCTGAACCTCAAGGATGCGGGCGCGGATGTCGTCGGGCCATTCGCCGGGCTCCGGCACGGGATAGCGGCTGATCGGCTGAGGATTTGCCATGCGATGTCTCCGTTATATCTGTATGGACGATTGTAGCAACGGGGCTAACCGGCCGTAGGGCGTACCTGCGGCGAGCCGCCCCGCGGCCGTTACGCTCGACAAAGGCCGATATCGGCTCCCGTATATCGTCTAGACTTTCGGTTCAGGGAGCATAAGCCGGATTGCGGCGACCGGCGCGAACCAGATTGCAGCGGCGGCAGTCATCGCAGTCATCGCAGGAGCGACTATGTCAGACGTTTTGCACGACGCGCGGGCACCCGTCGTCAAGGTGCGCCCCGACCGGGCGATGGCGACGGCCCAGCGGCTGCCCTACTTTGTCGGCATTTCCGCGGGCACGGCGGGCAGCACGGGTTTGTCGATGTACATGGTGGTGGTGCCGCCCGGCGGCCATGCCGAGCCTCACTTTCACGCCGATTACGAAACCGCGATCTACCAGCTCGAAGGCAGAATCGAGACCCGCTATGGGCCGGGTCTGCGCGAGTCGGTCATTACCGAAGCGGGCGACTTCCTGTTCATTCCTCCGGGCGTGCCGCATCAGCCGTTCAATCTCGACGACACCGCCCCCGCGCGCGCGATCGTGGCGCGCAACCATGCGGACGAGCACGAACGTGTCGTGCCGTATGATCCGGCGGTGGATGCCTGATCTGACCGGGTGCAGCGCCGCCGTTTGTCTGCGCGGTTCGCGCTTCTAGTCCGCCCCTCAACCGGCGCTGCCCAAGGGCGAGCGCCGGGCGAGGTCAGGAGGCGCCGCCGTCGCTTGCCCATCCCCCGCCATCCAGCAATAATCCCGTCCGCGTGGCGCTCGTCGGTGCGCCCTTTCGCCACTTGTGCTTAAATCCGCTTTCCGCGGCGATGCGTGTACCGTTTCAGTCGACCTGCCGTCGCTGTCGTCCGGGAGCGGAACATGCGGCGTGTTCGTCACACGCCTGTCAATCGCGGGCGATTTCATTTCCGATTTCATTGACTTCTACTGCATCTCAGGAGCGCGGTCGTGTGGCATTTTCCGGTTGCTATCCCACCCTCGCTGGGCGTATGGGCCGTTTTCATGAGCGTGCTCGTCACTCAGCTCGGCTTGCCGATTCCGGCCGCGCCGATGTTGATCTTCGGTGGAACCATGGCCGCCATGGGACAGACCTCGTATATCAACGTCGTAGTCGCCGCGGTGGGCGCGACGCTGATCGCCGACTCGCTGTGGTTCTTCACCGGACGCGCATACGGCCGGCGCCTTTTGAACTACCTGGTGCGCTTCTCGCTGTCGCTGGACACCACCGTGCGCGTCGCGCGCAATACCTATGAACGATACGGCGCGCCGATTCTCACCGTCGCCAAGTTTCTGCCAGGCCTCGGCCTGATCTCCGCGCCTTTGCTCGGCACGACCGCGATCAGCGTGGGCGTGTTTCTATGGTGGGATCTGGTCGGCGCCACGTTGTGGGCCAGCGTGTGGGTGATCGGCGGTGCTGCCTTGCACGCTCAGATCGTGCAACTGGTGCTCCTCGTGCGACAAAACGGCGGCACGATTTTCGATGCGTTCGCGGCGATCTTCGCGGCGGCGCTGCTGTATCGTTGGGTGCGCCGCTTGCAGTTTCGCCGCTGGCTCGCGCACACGCGCATCACGCCGGATCAGCTCGACGCGATGATGAAGTCCAACGACCCGCCGCTGATTCTCGATGCGCGTCCGCCCTGCGTGCGCGCGAAGGAATCGCACCGGATTGCCGGCGCTCGGCCGCTGGATCTCGATTCACCCGACCCGATCCATCCCGGGTTGCTGAAGCGGCCGATCGTCGTCTATTGCGTGTGTCCCAACGAAGCGACCGCCAAGCGCATCGTCAACCAGTTGCATCGCAAGAATATTCATCATATCCGCGCGCTCAAGGGCGGACTCGACGCTTGGGAGAAACGCGGTTATCCCGTGGAGCCCTTGCCGCCCGACTTCAATACCGCAATGGCGCATCTGATCGAGGATAAAGGCAGCAAAGACGAATACACCGTGCGCGCGAGATTGGCGAAGCCGTCGCATTGATCTGCGCGACGATGCGTGGACCGGGCGGCGGCACAGCTGCCGCGCGTGAAGGCTCCCGCCGATGCAGCCATTGCGATGCGGCGGCGCGCGGCCTTCCCTTCCTTCAGACTGAACAAGCATTTTGAATATTTCACGCGCGCATCACCGATTGCGTCGTCAGATAAATCCAGTAAAGCATTCCTAAATATAAACACACCCACGCTCATTCGAAACCAGAGCTAATTTCCCGGCACTATCGGGAAAGTCCCGATCAATCTTTTGCGAAAGGGATTGACTGCCTTATTGGCTCGTATATGCTGGCTATCAGGCAGTCGTCGCGCGGGCGTTGCTGGATGTTTCGTGGTGCAGCGAAATCAGCTCGCGCAGTTCAAGACGATCATCCCGGCGGCCTGTTTCGTTAAACGCCCCGTGCGGATTTCGAATTAGCCGTTCAATGCTTTCTACGTCGCCAGTCGAGTGTAATCGTGAGAGTCCGAGGCCCTTTGGTGAGATGGAATCGCAGTCACGCGAGTGGTCTTCGCGCTGACAGCGCCATCGCCGACGGCAGCAGCGGCAGCCTTGCGTTCCGCCGCTTCCTGTCTGTCTTCCCGATTCTGTCCCGCCGTTCAGTTCGACGTCACAACTCCACTTCCGCACGCGCGTTCATCGCGGTGCGCACAGACGAAGTCGCTTCGCTGCTGCCGTAGCGCCTTCCACTATTTCGCCGTTCGATTCGGTCGCTTGGGCCAGGCATTGGCGTTGGCCTGAGCGCGCGCTTCGCAGCTGCGCGGTGCTGTGCCGCCGGTGCACCTCGTGTGCTTCGTGCACCGCAGATGCGTGGCGCAGCGCCGCGGATGAAATCGAATAGCCCGTTCCGTTAGCACGCGCGGCGCGTCCTCCGTTGACGACGGCCGCCTGCACGACTGCGGCGGCCCTGCGCTGCTTGCGCGCCGTGCTTAACATTTTCCATGTCGCGTCCCGCGAGGCACGCACACGTCTATTCGTTATGCGAAGCAAACCTTTGGTCGGCATCAGCGCCGACAGAACGATGCTCGGAGCCCACCCGTCGCACGGGGTCGGTGAGAAATACATCAGCGCGATCGTGGACGGCTCGCACGCGCTGGCCATGCTGCTGCCCGCGCTCGGCGCGCGTCAGTCCATCGACGACGTGCTGGCGACGGTCGATGGCCTGCTGTTCACCGGCAGCTATTCGAACGTCGAGCCGCACCACTACGGCGGCGATCCTGGCGCGCCGGGCACGCTGCACGACGCCGCGCGCGACGCCACGACGCTGCCGCTCATGCGCGCGGCGCTCGCCGCCGGTGTGCCGGTGTTGGCCGTTTGCCGGGGCTTGCAGGAAATGAACGTGGCATTCGGCGGGACCTTGCATCAAAGCGTTCATACGGTGGCTGGGCTGAACGACCACCGCGAGAACAGGAAAGACGACCTGGACGTGCAATACGCACCGTCGCATTCGATCAGGCTCACCGCAGGCGGCTTGTTGCAGCGGCTCATTGCAGCACCTGCGGGCGCACCGAGCGAAGCGCGCGTGAATTCCTTGCACGGCCAGGGCATCGAACGGCTCGGCGTTGGCCTCACGGTCGAAGCCGTTGCGCCGGACGGGCTGATCGAAGCGGTGAGCGTGAGCGACGCACGCGCCTTCGCGCTGGGTGTGCAGTGGCACCCGGAGTGGAAGCATGCGGACGACGCGCTCTCCACCGCGATCTTTCGCGCGTTCGGCGACGCCTGCCGCGAGCGAATGCGCAAGAGGGCCGGCTGTGGAGCGGCGTTTGCCGCGACGCATGCCTGAGCCTTGCGCGCACCAAAACAGAGAGAACGAATCATGCATGACATCGACGAATTTCTGAAGAAACACCACGTTACCGAAATCGAAGCGATCATTCCGGATATGGCCGGGATCTCGCGCGGCAAGATCATTCCGCGCAGCAAGTTCGAGTCCGGCGAGTCCATGCGCCTGCCGCAGGCGGTGATGATCCAGACCGTCACCGGTGACTATCCGGCGGACGGCTCGCTAACCGGCGTGACCGACCCGGACATGGTGTGCGTGCCCGACGCCAGCACCATTCGCATGATTCCGTGGGCCGTCGATCCGACTGCTCAGGTGATTCACGATTGCGTCCACTTCGACGGCACGCCGGTGGCGATCTCGCCGCGCCGCGTGCTGCGCCGCGTGCTCGAACTCTACAAGGCCAAAGGCTGGAAGCCGGTCATCGCACCCGAGCTGGAGTTCTATCTGGTCGACATGAACCGCGACCCCGACCTGCCGCTGCAACCGCCTATCGGCCGCACGGGTCGTCCGGAGACCGGACGCCAGGCTTACTCGATCGAAGCCGTCAACGAATTCGATCCGCTCTTCGAGGACATCTACGAATACTGCGAGGTACAGGAACTGGAAGTCGACACGCTGATTCACGAGGTAGGCGCCGCGCAGATGGAAATCAACTTCATGCACGGCGATCCGTTGAAGCTCGCCGACAGCGTGTTCCTGTTCAAACGCACGGTGCGCGAAGCGGCGCTGCGCCACAAGATGTACGCAACGTTCATGGCGAAGCCGATGGAAGGCGAACCGGGCTCGGCCATGCACATGCATCAAAGTCTCGTCGACGAGGAAAGCGGCCACAACGTGTTCACCAGCGCCGACGGCAAGCCGACTTCGCTGTTCACGAGCTACATCGCCGGCTTGCAGAAGTACACGCCGGCGCTGATGCCGATCTTCGCGCCGTACATCAACTCGTATCGCCGCCTGTCGCGTTTTATGGCCGCGCCGATCAACGTCGCATGGGGTTACGACAACCGCACCGTGGGCTTCCGCATTCCGCATTCGGGCCCTGCCGCGCGCCGCATCGAAAACCGCATTCCGGGCGTGGACTGCAACCCGTATCTGGCGATCGCCGCCACGCTGGCCGCGGGCTATCTCGGCATGACGCAACAACTCGACGCCACCGAGCCGCTGCTCAGTGACGGCTATGCGTTGCCGTACCAGTTGCCGCGCAATCTCGAAGAAGGCATGACGCTGATGGCCTCATGCGAGCCGATCGCCGAAGTCCTCGGCGACAAGTTCGTCAAAGCCTACCTTGCTCTGAAAGAAACTGAATACGAGGCGTTTTTCCGCGTGATCAGTTCGTGGGAACGCCGGCATTTGCTGCTGCATGTCTGAGGCGGGATTGGAGAAAAGGCCCTGTTTCAAGACTTGATTCGCGAATGCAAACGAAAAAACGGAGGCTGTATGAACTACAGAACGGAAGAAACCGCGTGCGTCCAACCGGTGCAAGCAGCGCAGCCCGCGCAACCCGCCGCGAGCGCACAGGCCGCGCGCAGCACCGCCGAATACCGCACCCTCGACGCCGCGCATCACATCCATCCGTTTTCGGATATGGGCTCGCTCAATCGCAGCGGCAGCCGCGTGATCGTCAAAGCACAAGGCGTGTATCTGTGGGACTCGGAGGGCAACAGGATCATCGACGGGATGGCGGGGCTGTGGTGCGTGAACGTCGGCTATGGCCGCAAGGAACTCGCCGACGCCGCGTACCGGCAAATGCAGGAACTGCCCTACTACAACACCTTCTTCAAGACCACTCACCCGCCGGTCATCGAACTGTCGACGCTGCTCGCGCAGCTGACGCCTGAACCGTTCAATCACTTCTTCTACTGCAACAGCGGCTCGGAAGGCAACGACACCGTGCTGCGCATCGTCCATCAATACTGGGCGACGCAACGCAGGCACGCGAAGAAGATCGTCATCTCGCGCGTGAACGGCTATCACGGTTCGACGATCGCGGGCGGCACGCTGGGCGGCATGAGTTATATGCATGAGCAGATGCCGTCGAAGGTCGAGAACATCGTGCATATCGACCAGCCCTATTTCTTCGGCGAAGCGCAACGCAATCAGACACCAGAAGAATTCGCACTGGCGCGCGCACAGCAGCTCGAAGCGAAGATTCTCGAAATCGGCGCGGACAATGTAGCGGCCTTCATCGGTGAGCCTTTCCAGGGAGCGGGCGGCGTGATTTTCCCGGCTTCGTCGTACTGGCCGGAAATCCAGCGCATCTGCCGCAAATACGACATCCTGCTCGTCGCAGATGAAGTGATCGGCGGCTTCGGCCGCACCGGCGAATGGTTCGCGCATCAGCATTTCGGGTTCGAGCCGGATCTGCTCACGCTCGCGAAGGGCCTGACCAGCGGCTACGTGCCGATGGGCGCGGTCGCCCTGCATGAGCGCGTCGCCCAGGCGATCATCGGCAATGGCGACTTCAATCACGGGCTCACCTACTCCGGCCACCCGGTGGCGGCGGCCGTCGCGCTCGCCAATCTCAAGCTGCTGCGCGACGAGAAGATCATCGAGCGTGTGAAGAACGATACCGGGCCGTACTTCCAGAAAAAACTGCGCGACACCTTTGCCGATCATCCGATCGTCGGCGAGGTTTCCGGTGCGGGTCTGGTGGCCGGACTGCAATTGGCCGAAGACCCGCAATCGCGCAAGCGTTTCGCCAACGGCGGCGAGGTCGGCACGATCTGCCGCGACTTCTGCTTCAACGGCAACCTGATCATGCGCGCCTCCGGCGACAGGATGCTGTTGTCGCCGCCGCTCGTGGTCAGCAGGCCGGAAATCGATGAGGTCGTGTTGAAGGCCAAAGCCGCGATCGACGCAACCGCGCAGCAGTTCGGTATTGCGTGAGCGCAGTTTGCCGGGCGCCGCTGCGCTGAAATGATGCCATGATGAGGCGCAGCGGTGTTCCCTTGCAATTTGAGCTATCCAGCATGACTCGTCATCGCGGCGGCGGCTTGCGCGGCAGTTTGACAACGGTCGCGGCCGCAACCCTGAACATCATGCCGGCTGCGCTGCCGAAGCCAAAAAACCCCAACCGCGCAATCACAGCACGACGCCCGGCCGCTTTACTATTGGCGACCGTCCGCACCATACTGTCATCTTGTCCGTATCCCGCTTCCGAGGAGCCGCCGATGACCGTTCAACTCACTCGCGAAATCGCGTCCCGATTCGCCAATCTCGCGCTCGCTCATCTCACGCGCGAGTATCCGAACAAGCTGACACACTCGCTCGCGGGGCCGCAGGACGTGCAAGGCCCGCGGGCGCTGCATCCGATCTTCTACGGCAGCTACGACTGGCATTCGTGCGTGCACGGCTACTGGCTGATTCTGCATCTGCTGGAGCGCTTTCCCGACCTGCCCGAAGCGCCACGCATCGTCGCGGTGGTCGACGAGCATTTCACCGACGCCAACGTGGCCGGCGAACGCGCATATCTCGATCTGCCGCACAACCGTGGTTTCGAACGGCCATATGGCTGGGCCTGGCTGCTGACACTCAGCGCGCAACTGACGTCGCTAAAGCGCTCCGAAGCGGCGCGCTGGTCAAAAGCTTTTGCACCGCTCACCGCATTCTTCGTCGAACGCTTCGAGGAATTTTTGCCGAAAGCGACCTACCCGCTGCGCGTGGGCACGCATTTCAACATGGCCTTTGCGCTCGCGCTCACGCTGGATTTCGCGCGGCAGACTTCGCGCGACTCGCTCGAAGCGCTGCTCGTGAATACAGCCGAGCGCTGGTTTCTGAACGACGTCGCGTGTCAGGCGTGGGAGCCCGCCGGCGACGAGTTCCTGTCGCCCTCGCTGATGGAGGCGGAATTGATGCGGCGCGTGTTGCCGCCGGCCCAGTTCGTCGACTGGTTCGGACGCTTTCTGCCCGATGTCGGCGCGAAGAAGCCGGCAACGTTGTTCGAGCCGGTCACCGTGACCGACCGCAGCGACGGCAAGATCGCGCATCTGGACGGCCTGAATCTGAGCCGCGCGTGGTGTCAGCGTTCGCTCGCGCGTGCGCTGCCTGCCGGCGATATTCGCCGCACGGTGTTGTTCGATGCGGCCGAGCGTCATCTGCACAGCGCGCTGCCCCATGTAGCCGGCGACTACATGGGCGAGCACTGGCTGGGCACGTTCGCGACGCTTGCGCTGGAGGCCTGAATGCAGTGAAGTGAATGGCTCATTGGGGCTGGGGCGCCGTCAGCGCGAAACGGTTCCCGGCTACCAACCGTTTCGCACCGCCAGCGCCGCTCATTCATTCGCAGCCCAATGAAGAGCGCCGATATCTGCAAACCAGCCGGTGCACGAACCGGCTCCCTGCATTACTGCGCCGTCTTCTTCGGCTTCGGCGGCGCCTGCACCTTGCTGTACTGGAACTGCGGCGTCGCCTTCAATGCCGCCTTGGTCGCGCCGGCCAGATAGAAATTGCCGCCGCGAATATCGAGCGCGGCGATCGGCACCGCCACATCATGCGACGCCACGCCGAGGAAACCACCAGCGGACACGATCGCCGCGGACAGCGAACCGTCGGGCGCGACCACGAGATCAACCACCGTGCCGATCTTCTCGTTCTGGTCGTTGTACACGGCCTTGTTGAGAATGCTCTTCTTCACACTCCAGCCGCTTAGCAGCGCATTCGACTGCTCGACCGTGACGCTCAGCGGTTGCGTGCCGGCGACTTGCGCCTGAGCGCTCGCGCTGGCCGCTGCTGCTACCGCGACTACGACAACCAGTTTGCCCAACGTCATATCGTTCACTCCGTTCTCGGTGGACTTGAACGGCGCATCCTTCGCGCCGAAAGAATCGTTGCAGAGCGATCATACCGATTGCGCGGCGCGGCTGCACTCAGGGCGGGCGGCGCTTCTCTCATTGCCACCGCCCGCCAGCGCACGGCGGTAAAATCGCGCCAGCGACAATGGTCGTCTTAAAGTGGAAGCAAAGGGTGCAAACCAAGGGTACAAGTTTGACTGAGCTTGAGCAGGGTTTCATTTTGACCCGACATTGGCGGGACACGCCCGCCGGCACGGAAATCGATTTCTGGCTGGCAACCGACAGCGGGCCCCGCCACATCCGCCTGCGCCCTCAGCCTTCGGTGGCATTCATTCCCGCCGAACACTGCGAGCGCGCCGAAACGATCCTGCGCCGCGAAGCGCCGCTCGATCTGCGCCCGCTCGAACTGCGCGACTTCCAGCATCGGCCGGTGATGGGGCTTTACTGCCCGCAATACCGGCAACTGACAGGCTTCGAAAAACGCCTGAAGCAAGGCGGCGTCGACGTCTACGAAGCCGACATCTTCCCCCCTGAGCGCTACATGATGGAGCGCTTCATCACCGCGCCGGTGTGGTTCGGCGGCGAGCCGCAGCGCAGCGGGCCGCTGTTGAACAGCGAGTTGAAGCCGGCCACCGGCTATCGCCCGCCGTTGAAGCTGGTCTCGCTCGACCTCGAAACCAGCGCGCACGCCGAGCTTTATTCGATTGCGCTCGAAGGCTGTGGACAGCGCCAGGTCTACATGCTCGGCCCGCCGAACGGCGACGCGAGCGCACTCGACTTCGACCTCGAATACTGCGAAACCCGTGCACAGTTGCTCGAAAAACTGAACCTGTGGATGGAGCGGCACGACCCCGATGCGATCATCGGCTGGAATCTGGTGCAGTTCGATCTGCGCGTGCTGCAGCAGCATGCCGAGCAATATCGCGTGCCGCTGCGGCTCGGCCGCGGCGGTGCGGTGATGGAGTGGCGCGAGCATGGTCTCACGCGCAATCACTTCTTTGCAGGCGCCGCTGGGCGTTTGATCATCGACGGCATCGAGGCGCTGCGCTCCGCGACGTGGAGCTTCCCGTCGTTCAGTCTCGAACACGTGGCGCGCGCGATGCTGGGCGAAGGCAAGTCGATCGACAACCCGTATCAGCGCATGGATGAAATCCAGCGCCGCTTCGACGAGGACAAGCCCGCGCTCGCGCAGTACAACCTGAAGGATTGCGAGCTGGTCACGCGCATCTTTGCGAAGACGGAACTGCTGCCGTTCCTGCTGGAGCGCGCCACTGTGACCGGCTTGCCTGCGGATCGCAGCGGCGGATCGGTCGCGGCGTTTACGCATCTGTACATGCCCCGCATGCATCGGCAAGGCTTCGTCTCGCCCAATCTCGGCGATGTCGCCGGCGCCGCGAGCCCCGGCGGCTTCGTGATGGATTCGCGCCCCGGCCTGTACGATTCGGTGCTCGTGCTCGACTACAAGAGCCTGTATCCGTCGATCATCCGCACGTTTCTGATCGACCCCGTGGGTCTCGTCGAAGGCATGCTGAACCCCGCCGACGACCAGTCGGTGCCGGGCTTTCTCGGCGCCCGCTTCTCACGTACGCGCCATTGTCTGCCGTCGATCGTCGCGCAGGTATGGCAAGGCCGCGAGGCGGCCAAACGCGAGCACGACAAGCCGCTTTCGCAAGCGCTGAAAATCATCATGAACGCCTTTTACGGCGTGCTCGGTTCCACCGGTTGCCGCTTTTTCGATCCGCGCCTCGCGTCGTCGATCACGATGCGCGGCCACGAAATCATGCACACCACGCGCGAGCTGATTCAGGCAGAAGGTTACGAGGTCATCTACGGCGACACGGACTCCACCTTCGTGTGGCTCAAACACGCGCACAGCGAGGAAGAAGCCGCTCGCATCGGCCGCGCGCTGGTCGACCATATCAACGCTTGGTGGCGGCAGAACCTGCAAACGCGCTTCGGGCTCGACAGCGCGCTCGAATTACAATTCGAGCGGCACTACCGGCGCTTTTTCATGCCGACGATTCGCGGCGCCGAAGAAGGCAGCAAGAAACGCTATGCGGGACTCACCGTGTTGCCGGACGGCGGCGAGGAGATCGTCTACAAAGGACTCGAAACGGTGCGCACGGACTGGACGCCGCTCGCGCAGCAGTTCCAGCAGGAGCTGTACCGGCGCATTTTCAAGCAGCAGCCGTATCAGGACTACGTGCGCGACTATGTGCGCGACACGCTCGAAGGCAAGCTCGACGATCAGCTCGTGTATCGCAAGCGCCTGCGCCGGCCACTCGGCGATTATGAGCGCAACGTGCCGCCCCACGTGCGCGCGGCGCGCGTCGCCGACGAGTTCAACCGGGCCCAGGGACGCCCGCTGCAATACCAGAACGGCGGCTGGATCAGCTACGTGATGACGGTCGCCGGTCCCGAGCCGCTGGAGACGCTGCGCTCGGCAATCGACTACGAACACTATCTGACGCGGCAATTGCAGCCCGTCGCCGATGCCATCCTGCCGCTGCTGCGCGATGACTTCACGACGCTGATGTCGGGGCAGAGGCAGCTGTTCTGACGCGGTGCTAGCATCGGGGCTGATGCCAATCGATCAACCAGGGCGACCAGGACGCTTGCATTGACGGGGCGGGACTGCCCTACGCGAAGGAGTCGAACGTTGCGAAAGCCGGAGACCGCGAGCGGCCAGCAGGACCATGCGCAAATCACCATGAACCGCGTATTCGCAAACGATGCGCTGAGTATCGGACTCACGCTCCCGATGTTGCGCACCGGCACTGTGGTCGCCGATTTCGACGAGCAGTTGGTCCTCGCGCGACGTGCGGACGAACGCGGCTTGCGCGCGCTCTGGGTCCGCGACGTGCCGTTGAACAGCGCCGACTATCCCGACCCGGTCGGGCATCTCGACCCGTGGGCATTGCTCGGCGCGCTCGCGGTGCACACTCAGCGTATCGCGCTCGCGAGCGGCGCGATCGTGCTCACGCTGCGTCATCCGTTGCATATCGCCAAGGCAGCGCTGTCCGTGAACATGCTCAGTCACGCACGCTTCATTCTGGGGCTCGGCTCGGGCGACCGTCCGCCGGAATATGCGGCATTCGGCGCGCAGTCGGACGAGCGGCGCGAGCTGTATCGACGTCACTGGGAAACCCTGGCGGCTGCGCTCGGCAAGCCGCCCCACGTGATTCCCGACCGGGCGCCCGAAGGCGCGCCAAGCTTCGAACTACTGCCCGCGAGCGCGGACACGGTGCCGCTGCTGGCCGTGGGCTCAGGCGGCCAGAGCGTCGACTGGATCGCGCGGCATTCGCTGGGGTGGATGACTTATCACCGCGAGCCCGAAGCGCAGCGCGCCCGATACGGCATGTGGCGCGCCGCCGTCGAGCGCGCGGCGCCCGACGCCTTTCGCGCGTTCGGCGTGGCGATGCGGCTCGACTTGAGCGACGATCCGCATGAGCCGGCGCAGCCCGTTGCGCTCGGCTACCGGACCGGCCGGCACGCCTTGATCGGCATCCTCGACGCGCTACGCGCCGGCGGAACCCATCACGTGACGTTCAATCTCGCGACGCAGCGCGCTGCCGCCGACGTCATCGATGAACTGGCGCGCGACGTGTTGCCCCAATTCCACTCGGTCCCATAGCGCCACGCGCCTACTTCGAAATCTTCTCCAGCTCCAGGCCTTTGGTGCGCGGTCCCATCAAGCCGATCGCCAGCATCACGATCAGCATCGCGCCGGCGATGAACACGAACACGCCGGTCGTGCCGAATTGCTTCAACACGGCAGCAATCAGAAAGGCCGTGAAAATAGCCGAAAAGCGGCTCCACGAATAGACGAAACCCACCGCGCGCGCACGGATGCTGGTCGGAAAGAGTTCGGTCTGATACGCGTGGTAGCTGTACGAAATGATATTGCCCGCGAGCGTCAGACATACGCCGAGACTCACCAGCAACACCGCACCCGACGCCTGGCTGAACCACAGCCCGCAGACGATGTTCACGCCGGCCATCACCACGATCACCGTCTTGCGCTCGAAGCGGTCGCCGATAAAGAGGCCGATCACCGGTCCGAGCGGCGCAGCCAGCGCGATCACGCTCGAATACATCAGGCTCGTCGTGATCGTGATGCCCTGCTTGATCAATAGCGTCGGCACCCAGTTCGCGAAGCCGTAGAAGCCCACCGTCTGGAAGATGTTGAAGAGGGTCATCATCGCTGTGCGGCTGCGGTACGGCGGCACCCACATATCGCGGAAGCTGCCGCGCGGCGCAACCGGCACCGGCGGCGCGGGCGGCGGCAGCTCGCGGCCGTATTCACTGCGCACTTTCGCTTCGAGCGCGCTCATCACGCGATCGGCTTCCGCCAGGCGCCCCTGCTGCGCAAGCCAACGCGGGCTTTCCGGCAACGCGCGGCGAATCCACCAGACGAACAGCGCGCCGTGCGCGCCGATCAGCACCACCCAGCGCCAGCCGTCCAGACCGAACAGCGTGCGCGGCACCAGCAGATAAGAAAGAAACGCGACCACCGGCACCGCCGTGAAGCCGACTGCCTGCTCGCACGCGAACGCGCGGCCGCGAATCTGCTTGGGCACCAGCTCGGAGATGTATGTGCCGATCGTCACCAGTTCGACGCCGATGCCGACGCCCGCGACGAAGCGCCAGAAGTTCAGACCGGTGGCCGTTTCCTGGAAGGCCATCACGACGTTTGCGGCCGTATACCAAAGCAGCGAATACGTGAACACGGCGCGGCGTCCGAAGCGATCCGCCAGGAAGCCGCACGCGATCGTGCCGATAAAGAGCCCGCTGAACAACGCGGCGATGAAGCTCGCGACGCCGGTCGATCCGAACAGGCCGCGCGTGGTCGCGCTCAGCAGTCCGCTCTTGACGAGGCCCGGCGCGACGTAGCCGGAATACAGCAGATCGTAGAGTTCGAAGAAGAAGCCGAGGCTCAGCAGCACCACCAGCTTCCAGATGGAGCGGGTAGCGGGCAGGCGGTCGAGGCGTGCCGAAATGCTGCCGGCGTCGAGTAAGGCGGTGTTGGCTGTTGTGTTGTCTTTCGTGGCTGGGTATGCCGCGTCGCGGCCGCCGTGCGTGACGGAGCTCGCGTGATCTGGGGGTGCCATGTTGTTTGTCTCCTGTGTCGACCGGAGTTAGCGCTTTAGCGCTTACTCCGGTCCCATGCAACGCAGTTGCGCGTCGACCGGAGTTAGCGCTTCAGCGCTGACTCCGGTTCCATGCAACGTAGTGGCGCGTCGACTGGAGTTAGCGCTTCAGCGCTGACTCCGGTCCCATGCAACCTAGTGGCCCGTCGACCGGAGTAAGCGCTTCAGCCCTTACTCCAGTCCCATGCAAGCCAGTTGCTGGTGATACTAGCCAAAAGCGAGCCTCACCAAGTCCACTCGGATGCCGGCCTCCGATACTTTCGCGCGACGCACGCCCCACGATGCCGGCCCCCAGGGTCCGGCCAGCATTCTAGCCGCGCGCACGCTTCAATTGTTCAAACGTGGTGATTTTTCCAGCCAACGCGCTGGCCGCCACCGTATACGGGCTCGCGAGCCAGACATTCCCCGGCCCCGAGCGGCCCGGGAAATTGCGGTTGATCGCGCTAATCGTCACGTCGCTCGCATCGGCCGATTGCCCCGGACCGCAATTCGCGCACGACCCGCAGCCCGGCATCACGAGCGTCACGCCCGCACGTTCGAAGACCGGCAAATAGCCTTGCGCCTCGCAATACGCTCGCACCGCCATGGTGCCGAATTGCAGGTAAAGACGTGTGCCCGCGGGCACCTGCATGCCCTGCTCGACGCCCCAGCGCAGCACCTCGTGATAGAAATCGAAGTCCTCGCGCTTGCCCGCCGTGCACGAGCCGCCGTATGCGATATTGATCGCCACATCCTCTTCCAGTTGCGGTGCCGGCACGCCGTTGCCGGGGTCGCCCGGACGCGCGAGCATCGGTTCGATCCCGCCGGCGTCGATACGGATCGTGTCGTGATAGGCCGCGCCGGCGTCGCTTTTCATCCAGCTTTCCAGCGTGAAATCGACACCGCGCCGCTCCTTCAGGAACGCCACCGTGCGCTCGTCCGGCTCCACGATGCCGGTGAAGCCGCCCAGTTCCGCGACCATGTTGGTCAAGGTCGCGCGCTCGTCGATCGACATCGCGCGCACCGCCGCGCCGCCGTATTCGAATACGAGGCCGATCGCGCCGCCCGAGCGGATTGCGTCCATGTGCAGCAGATGCAGCACCACGTCCTTCGCGGTCACGCCGTCGCGCAAGCTACCGTCGATTTCGATACGCAGCGTCTGCGCCACCTTGCAACGCACGTAGCCCGTCACCCAGCTATTGGCGATGTCGGTCGCGCCCGCGCCGAACGCGAGGCAGCCGAGCGCGCCCGAATGCGGCGTATGCGAATCGGTGCCGCACGCGACCTCGCCCGGCAATACATACTGCTCGGCCATCAGCGCGTGACAAATGCCTTCGGAACCCAGCATGGAGTCGAGCGCGCCGTGCGAGCGCACCGGGTAGTCGCGCGAGAACGACGTGTGACCTTCCATCAGATTCGCGACGCCCGGCAACAGACCGTCGCGCACGTGCGGAATGCTCTGCGGCGCCAGCACGAGGTGGTCCTGAAACGCGATGATGTGATCCGGCGCGTGCAACGGCGCGGGTTTGCCGAACGCGCGATGCATCAGGTGCGCGCACATGCCGGTGAAGTAGTCGTGGCTGAAGCGCCAGTCAGCGGCGATGAACACGCCGTCGCCGCGCTCTGCGTGCGCGATGCCCGGGTGCAGGTGGCGTTCGATGATCTTTTCGACCAGCGTCCTGGGCTCGGCGGCTTGCGCGCCATTGCCTGCATGGTCGCGCACACGCGGCGCGGGCCAGTCCGCGAACCGGCTGTACGCCAGCAGCCCGCCGCTGCGAATGATCTGCTGCGTGAGCGCGTCGCGGCCTTTGAGAAACTCGTCGATCGGCACCGCTTCGCCTGCGATCAGACGATCGAGCACGGAGAAATCGGTGGTCGTGAGAATGCCGATGTTGTCGCAGTTCTGCTGATAGATACGCTCGAAGCTCTCCGCGACGATCAGCCGGATGCCCGCCGACAACTCCGCCAGCGGACTCGATTCACGCGACGAGCCCTTGCCATAGCGCTTGCCCGCCACCGTCACCTGGAAGCCGCCGTCCTTCACCGCATTGCGGCCGATCGGCATGCGCTCGCCCGCCTTGAAGCCGACATACGGATACTGTTCGAGGCGTTCGTCGTAGGTGAGCATCACGGTCACCGGCGTGATCTCGTCGGTGGACACGTTATCGCGCAGCGCGCCGGCCGTGGCGCGCGTGAAATTCCTGCCGGCGAGTTGCGCGTCCATCACCGCGGGGTCCTGGGACAGGTACAGCACGCGGCCGTCCAGACGAATCGTGTCGCTCATCAATGCATCCTCCTTCGCGCTTACTATACGGCGCGCAAGGCCGATGCCGAAGTGCCGGTGCGGCAACGCAGCCGTCTCGGTTGGCGAGTGCTCGCGAGCCCGGGGTTGCGATGAGTCGCCTCGCGCGCGGCGCGCTAGGGCTGACTGCCGAGAAACCCGACCAGCGCCGCCGCGCTCGCGCTCAACTGCTCGCGCGCCTTGAAGATCATGATGAGGCGGCGCGCGGCCCACGCATCGGTCAACGACAGCAGGCGCACGTCGAGCGCATTCACGTACAGCAGCCCGACCTGCTCGGGCACGATCGCGATGCCGAGCCCGGCGTGCACCATCCGGCACAGCGCGTCGAGACTGCTGACGCGCATCCGTACGTCGAGCTGCCGCCCCGCACTGCCCGCCTCCTGCGCGAGCAGACGCGTCAGCGCGCTCTCGCTGCGCAGCCCGACGAAGCGGTCTTCAAGCAATTCGCCGAACGCCACGCGCGGCGCGCCGGCGAGCCGGTGGCCGCCCGGCACCAGCACCGCGAGCCGGTCCTGCCGGTACGGCACCTGCTCGAACGCTTCGCTGCCGGCGACCGGATTGCAGATGCCGAAGTCCGCGCCGTGCTCGTCGACGATACGCAGCACGTCGGCGCTGTTCTCCTCTTCCAGTTCGATCGACACCTCGGGGAACGCGCGCCCGAACGCGGCCACGTCTTCCGGCAGAAACTGCACGATCGACGACAGATTCGCGACCACCCGCACGCGTCCTTTCGCGCCCGACGAAAAGCGCGACAACTCCGCGCTCATCTGCTCGATATTGCCGATGATCGCCAGCGCGTAGCGCAACACGGTCTCGCCGACCGGCGTCACGGTGATGCCGCGCGACTGGCGCTGGATCACCGGCAAGCCGATCATCGCCTCGATCTCGGCGATGCGCCGGCTCACGGCGGACGACGCGATGAACTCGCGCTCGGCCGCCCGCGCGATGTTGCGCTCCTGGCACACGGCGACGAACAGGCGCAGCGAAGTGAGGTCGAGTTTCTTGAGGAGGTTTTCCATGATGTCGGTCGGCGCTCGGTTGCCCCCAGGTTCCCCCTAGGTCTCCCGATTGTGACGCGGGTCGCGGAATTCGCCAAAGCCGGCGGCGGTGGCTGGCGAATGATATGCCGCCCGTGCGGTTCATGCCACTCGTCCCATATCGAGCAACGCAGACGATGGCGGCCCGCAATCGCTCGCGCGGCGACGCGTCGATTTTGCGGCCAACTCACAACGCGTCATGGAAGATGACACCCACCGTATACCGCCGTCCCGAGCGCAAGCGGCTCACGCCGTGCCGCAGCTTGACGCGATACGGACCTCGCGCTCCCTCTACCGGCCGGCTGTTCACCGTGAACACGACCGCATCGCCCTTCGCGAGCGGCACCACCTCGGCGCGCGACTGCATTCGCGGACGCTGCTCCGTCATGACGAACTCGCCGCCCGTAAAATCCCGCCCCGGTTCCGACAGCAAAATGGCGACCTGAAGCGGAAACACATGTTCGCCGTAAAGATCCTGGTGCAGGCAGTTGTAATCGCCCTCGCCGTATTGCAGGATCAGCGGCGTCGGACGGACCTGTCCGGCGTCATGGCAGCGGTCGATAAAATCCGCGTGCTTCGGCGGATAGCGCACGTCGATGCCCATCGCTTCATTCCACCGGTTCGCCACCGGCACCAGATGCGGATACATCACCGTGCGCAATTGGCCAATCATGTCCGGCAACGGATAGTCGAAGTACTTGTATTCGCCGCGCCCAAAACCATGACGCGCCATGACGACCCGGCTTCGAAACAGATCGTCGCGTGAATAGAGCGCCGCCAGCGCGTCGCATTCGGGCGGCGTCACGAGTTGCGGCACCGCGGCGCATCCGTAGCGGTCGAGATCCTGTTCGATACCCGCCCAGTCAAGCGCATCGATCCGTTGCGCGATCGTCGCGGGCATCGTGACGACGGCGGCCTTCGCCATATATGAACTCATACTTGCGTGGCGGCTGCGCTCGCAGCCGGCTCCTGGAATGTGGTTGGACCGAAACAGTGTACGGGCGCGGCGCAAACAAAACACTCCGGGTCTTGCGGTCCAATTCAGTGGTGCTTGCACTTCTGCAGCAAGAAGCATGCGATCCTGCAGGAGTTGCCGATTCAGGCTACGCTGTCGGCCTCAGTTGCGCCCGTCTCATGCGGGTCGCGCACGTGCCATTCCCGTAAGGACAGCAATGAAACAAGCGCTCACCATCGATTTTGTCTCCGATATCGCGTGCCCATGGTGCGCAATCGGCCTCTCTTCGCTGCAACTCGCGCTAACGCGTCTTGCCGACACCGTCGATGCGCAGATCACCGTGCATCCGTTCGAGCTGAACCCGCAGATGGGTCCGGACGGCGAAGCCATTGTCGACTATCTCGGCAAGAAGTACGGCCGCACGCCGGCGCAGATCGCCGAGACGCAGGCCATGATCCGCGAGCGCGGCGCGAGCGTCGGCTTTGACTTCGGCCCGCGCACGCGGGTCTACAACACGTTCGATGCGCACCGCCTGCTGCATTGGGCGGGCATCCAAGGCGCGCAGTTGCCGCTCAAACTCGCGCTGCTGCGGGCTTATCATTCCGAGGGCAAAGACCCGAGCAATCAGGACGTGCTGATCGAAGCCGCGCAATCCGTGGGACTCGACGCCGCCGCAGCGCGCGACGTGCTCACGAGCGGCGCGTATGCCGACGAGGTGCGCGCGGAAGAACAGAACAATCAGGAGATGGGCATCCAGTCGGTGCCCGCTATCATCTTCAACCGTCGGTATCTCGTGACCGGCGGGCAACCGGTCGAGCAGTTCGTGAAGGTCATCGAGCAGGTTCTGGCCGGGCAATAGCATGTGACGGCGGTGGTTTAGCGTGTGCCTTCGGCGCCGGGCGGCGGACGCTCCCGTGTCCTCCGCGCCGGCCGCGGGCCGACGCCGCCGGTTGAAGAAACTCTGTCACTGGAGGCAACGCATGGCAGCACTTCTCGACTCCCCGGCTGTCCTGTTTCTTTCGCTTCTCGTGCTTTTTATCGCCGCCACGGCCTTCGGCGCATTCATTCTCAGACGCCACGCGCCGCTGCCCGATGAAGAACGGGACGACTTCAGCGTGGTGCAGACCTCGACCTTGACCTTGCTGGCTCTGCTCATCGGCTTCAGTCTTTCGATGGCGGTCAACCGCTACGACCAGCGCAAAAGTCTCGAAGAGAACGAAGCCAACGCGATCGGCACTCAATATGCGCGGGCCGATCTGGTGGACGCGCCCATTGGTGCGCAGATGAAGACCGCGCTGGTCCGCTTCGCGCAATTGAGACTGGCCAACTATTACGCCCGGGATACCCAGGAGCTTGCACGCATCGGCCGCGAGACCGCGCAAATGGAATCCGATCTCTGGCAACTGGTGACTCAGGCGGCGAGAGACAAGCCGACGCCCATCTCCGCCATCGTCGCAACCGGCATGAACGATGTGCTCAATTCTCAGGACTACTCCGAGGCCGCGCGCATCAACCGCATACCGACCGGCGCGTGGATTCTGATGATCGTGATCGCACTGCTCGCCTGCACCGTACAGGTTACGGCGCCAAGGGCAGACTGCGCCGCGGCTTGCTCGTTGTCGTGCTGCCCGTGACGGTGTCGCTCTCACTCGCTTTCATCGCGGACATTGACAGTCCGCGCGGCGGGCTCATTCGCATTCAGCCGCAGAATCTCACCAGGCATCTTCAATCGCTAGGGCATCCCACTGGTCGGTAACGCGCGTCGCGCGGCGCTAGCGGCCGTGTCTTGGGGGCGGCTTGGTCAATGAGCCGCCTTCGCGTTCAGCTCGGGCATGACCGAATCGCGCCCGACTGCAAGCGCCGCCACCGCTTTCAAACCAGATTCGATGCGGTCCTGAATCGCCATCTCCGCGCACTGCCCCGCGTGCTCACATGGCCACTCGGGCGCACGCCCCGCATCATGCAACTCCCCACCTTGGGCCGGAAAACTGGTAATCCGGCTCCATGTCCCGCAAGCACCGCCCTTTCACACCATGCAAGCGCGCAGACACCAAGCGCACGCCGACCAATTAACAAAAGTGCCATTGAATCTAACTTTTATGTAGGGACGTGCAAGCCATCCTCAAATATCGTTAGCCTATGGAGATAAAACGTCCGGCACAGGTGCTCATATCCGGCCGTCGGCAAGCATTGCGCACAAGGAGAGGCATTGATCACAAAAGACCCGCTCAAGATCGCAGCCGTTCGGCGCGCGCCCCTGCCAGGCGTGCGCAACCGCTCTATTCCCGTCGATACAACGCAGGTTGCCTCGCGCAGCAGCGCGTATGAGACGCAGTCGGCATGGTGAGTTGCGTGCGCAGCGCAATGCGCTCCATTTCATCGGGAAGCATGCGCTCGCGTCAAGTCACCCGTTCATGGCCGGCCCGGCCTGTTTCGTGTCCTCGTCGGGCTAGGTAAATACAGAACCGAAGCACAAGTTGCGGGCGTGCTGAGCACGCACTCTGATTCCGTTCGGCATCCATTGCGCGTTCTCCTCTCGACAATCCGATCGGAGAGCCAGGGGTTTTTGCGCCGCGGAAAACCTGCATGCCCGAACGAGACGTTTCGATAATTACGTATAGATATGGAGACTATGAGAAAACTGCTCATCTTTGCCACCGCCGTTGCATCGGCAAGTGTTCTCGACACTGCCCATGCCAAGTCGTCGGTCACGCTGTACGGCGTCATCGACAACGGCATCGAATATCAGAACGACGGTGCGGGCTCCGTGGTCCGCGCGTCACCCGGCGGACTCTCCGCGACCGTGTACGGCCTGAAGGGCCAGGAAGATATCGGCGGCGGTCTTTACGTCAATTTCCAGTTGGAACAGGGCTTTTCCGCAGTGAACGGCCAGGCGTCGAATCCCGCAGCCTTCAACCGGCTGGCTTGGGTCGGCGTCTCAGGCGGCTTCGGCGAGGTGCGCGTCCGCCGGCTTCATCCAGAACCGCAATCGCGCGCAGTTCACGCTCAACGGCACCGAGTATTCGGGTATCGCGGTGGAGCCGGGCTCCAACGGTTCTGATGCCGCCATTGCCGCGGTCGCTCGCACGACGCAACGCGTGGAGACCCAACACGGCACGAATAGCGCCGCTGATCCGATGGTGCGGCGTACCGTTTCGCTGGCGCAGCGCACGCCAGTCCTACTACACAGGTTAAACCATGAAACTGGTCCATCAACTCCCGCTCGCGTTGGGCGTCACGTTGCTGATCGCATCGGCGGCGGGACTCTTCGGCGTGTTCCAGATGAACGATGTCGCCAACACGTACCGGCAGCTCATCGAAGTGGATGGCGCTCACGCGCGCCAGGTGTCCGACGCGCTGATCGCGTTCAAGAACCAGGTGCAGAACGGCAAGGACATCCTGCTGCGCGGCAAGGACCCGAGGCTGCTCGACAAGTACTGGAGCGCCTTCGAGAAATACGAGCGGGACTCGCAGGCCGCCACGGTAAAACTCTCGCTCGAACTGCCGCCCGGCGACGCCCGTTCGAAGATCGTGCGCTTTAACGCACTCCACAAGGAGATGGGGCAGGCATACCGCAAGGCACTCGAACAGTTCAAGGCGTCGGGCTTCGACACCGCCGTCGGCGACGCAGCGATGGACGGCATCGACCGCGAGCCGGTGATCCTGCTGCGTGAAGCCGGCAGCAGGATCGCCGAGCAGACGGGCACGGCCATCGGCGAGGCCACGCAGAAGCAGCAGCACGCGATCCTCGCGAGCTTGGGCGCGATGGTGCTCACCGTGCTGGCGGGTCTGGCCGGCGCCGTGACGTTCTCGCGCTCGATCACGCGCAAGCTCGGCGGCGAGCCCGACGACGCCCGCGAAGCCGCGCGCCAGATCGCGACCGGCAATCTCGGCGTCGACCTGCACGTGCGCCCCGGCGACACGCATAGCCTGATGGCGGCCATGAAGGCGATGGCCGACTCGCTCGCGCGCATCGTCGGGCAGGTGCGCAGCAGCAGCGACTCCATCGCGACCGGCTCGGCGCAGATCGCGGCCGGCAACGCCGACCTCAGCCAACGCACCGAGGAACAGGCGAGTGCGTTGCAGGAAACCGCCGCGGCGAAGGAAGAGCTCAGCGCCACTGTCAGGCAGACCGCCGACAACGCGCGGGAAGCCAGCGAGCTGGCCGCCGGTGCGTCGTCGATCGCATTGAAGGGGGGCGACGTGGTGGGCCAGGTCGTCGAGACGATGAAGGGCATCAACGAGAGTTCGCGCAAGATTGGCGACATCATCGGCATCATCGACGGCATCGCGGCGCAGACCAACATCCTCGCGCTCAACGCGGCGGTCGAAGCGGCCCGCGCCGGCGGACAGGGCCGCGGCTTCGCGGTGGTCGCCACCGAAGTGCGCAGCCTCGCGCAGCGTAGCGCGCAGGCCGCGCGCGAGATCCAGGCGCTGATCGCGGCCAGCGTCGAGCGGGTCGGTCACGGCAACGCACTCGTCGACGAAGCGGGCACGACGATGACGCAGATCGTCGGCGCGATTCAGCGCGTGAGCTGCATCGTCGGCGAGATCAGCACGGCGAGCGCGGAGCAGAGCACCGGCGTCGAGCAGGTCGGCGAAGCGGTGGGCCAGATGGATCAGACGACCCAGCAGAACGCCGCACTGGTCGAGCAGAGCGCCGCAGCGGCCGAGAGCCTGCGGCAGCAGGCGGCGCGGCTGGTCGATTCGGTGGCGCAGTTCCGGCTTTGACGGGGGTGGCGCAAAGCGCGTCGATCACGTGTCGATAACTTCGCACAGCGCCGCCCCAATTCAATAATGCGCCGCGAATAAATCGGCAAACCAGGCCGCGCGAGCATCGCGGCGCGAGTTCACACTCGTCCACCATTGCACTCTCGCGCGGCAAGCGGCTCCCAGCACCGCACCCGTCTGGGCTCGTCTATCCCGCGCCTCCGCGACAAACAACGGCGACGCGGCAAAGCCGCGAAGCTCCCGTTGATGCCGCCATCGCGGCATATAATCACTGCGGCGATCGAATACGCTTCTCGAGGCGGCATCGTGTTTCGTTGCCTCGCCCCGCTGGCACCACGCAGCTTGAACGGCAAAGCCCGGAAACCCGGCAAAGGAGGAACAGTGAAGACAAACGGCGCGAGAAGAATGATCGGCGCGATGGCCGCCGTGGCCATCGCGATTTGCGCGACCTACGCTGATGCGCAGACCGCCGGTGGCATGCAGAACGATGCCGCTACGCAAAGCCCGCAAGTCGCGGCGTCGTCATCGTCGTCCCGAGCGAGATCGGACAGCCAGTTGGTCCGTGACGTTCGCCGTGCGTTCACACGTACAACGGGGCTGAATTCGTCGGCTATTCATGTGCAGGCGCGCCACGGCGTCGTGACGCTGACCGGCCGCGTGCCTCAGCGTTCGCAGATCCAGCGGGCTGGAAATGCCGCAAGGTCGGTCCGAGGAGTCAGGTCGGTATCGAACAGGCTGACGGTGCAGACGAGGCGCAGCAGCGGCGCTTGATCCCCAGCACGCCGCCACGATTCGATTCATGACCCGGCGGCATCGCTTCACGAGAAGCGATGCCGCCGGGCTCATTAACAATCCGCCAACTGTTTTCCGTGTTTTCCGGGCGGCGCCCTCCCTGCCGACGCCGCATCTTGAGTTCAGCAAGCAGGCAACGCGTTACCGCCACATGCGATAGCTGACCACCGGCGCCCGGTATGCATACACGCGCGGCGCACCCCAATAGACCGGCGGCCGATACATCTGATAGGCGACCGGCGGCGCAACGGGCTGCATCACGGTTTCCACCACCGGCATCTCTTCGTACTGCTGCTGTGCGTAGACCGGGACATATTGCACGGGCGGCGGCGGCGCGTATTCCTGCCGCACATAAACCGGCTGACTTTCGGCATAGATCGGCTGCGGCTGCGCCTGCGCATACTCGGGCATCGGCTGATACTGCATCGGCATGGCCGGCGCGTACTGCGGCTCCTGATAAGCCTGCCGATACTGGACCTGCTGCACCTGCTGCGGCGGCGGTTGCGGCACCTGACGCGCCTGCGCTACCTGGCGCTGCGCGTACTGGCGAGGTTGCGGCGGGATGGTCGTGTACTTCGAGTTGTCGTCTTCAGGGACGCCGGCTGGCAACGGCGGCACATCCACCCGGGCAACCTGCGTATTCGTGGGTTGACGTTGGCCGTGGTTGTGCGAGTCGATCATCGCGTCATAACCCGCCTGATCTTCCTTGCCGCGATTGATATAGCCGTTGCGATACGCGCGGGCCACGTCCGACATCTTCGCCTTCGGGTCTTCTTTCATGCCGTCGGCATTGACCTGATACTCGTCCGGACTGAGCGAGCCGGCCGGCGCTTCGTCCGCGGCATACGCGGCTTCGGGGCCATCGGCCCATGCGAGGCCGCACTGCAGCGTAAGCATCGACGCGACCGTCGTCACCCCGCGCCCTAACAGCGTTTTTATTCTCATGATCCACCTCGCGGCCGATAAGAATTTTGAAAGCCTAAGATCGCTTGCTCGCTGGCCCCGTGCGGCTATTGGCTGTGCCCCGTGCAATTGTTATTTTCTAGCACATTCTTTTGGAGTGGGCATAATTTTTTCTGCAGATATGCGCGGCGTGGCGCATTACCGGGTAGGGAGTATGCGGCGTGAGTTGTTGTGGCGAAGAAAGTGTGGTCGTTGGCGCGGTGGTTGGTCGTTGGCCGGAGTTGTCCGGTTGCGAAGTCTGGACACCTGGTCGGGCTTCTTCGTCGAGATCGCCACGAAGCGCACCCATTCGTGAACACGGGGTACGGCAGTCAACATCCGTACCCCGCTTGCAGGCGTCTCAGCCCAGCGCGCCGGGCTTGAACCGCTTGAACCGCTTGAACCGCCCAGATCGCTCGAGCCACTCACGCCACTCGAGCGACCCATGGCGGCCGCAACGGTGCGGTCAATGCCCTGCGATCGTCACCGATGCGCTCAACGCGTTCGGGTCGCGTGAGGACGCCCCAGCGATCAACTGATAGGCACCATTGTTCAGCTTCCACGCATGCGCGGTGGCATCCCATGTCGACAGCAGCTTCGGCGCAATCGATACGCTGACTTGCTGAGACTGCCCCGGTTGCAGCGCGACCTTTTGCCAACCGACCAGTCGTTTGGGCGGCTCGCCCAGACCGGCCGGCAGCGCGGCATAGACCTCGGCGATTTCCGAGCCGGCACGCGAGCCGGTATTCCTGACGCTAAAGGTCACGGTCACATTGCCGCTGCCATCGGCATGTGCATTGAGTCCCGAGTAGCTATAGCTCGTGTAGGACAAGCCATGTCCGAACGGAAACAACGGCGCGATCTGCTTGCCGTCGTACCACCGATAGCCCATCAGCAGCCCTTCGCTGTAGGTGACGGCGGTATCGGTCGCCGAGATCGTCTGCTGCGGAAGGTCCGAGTCCTGTACCGGGAACGTGATCGGCAATTTGCCGGACGGGTTCACGTCACCGAACAGCAGATCGGCAATCGCCTGTCCGCCCTGAACGCCCGGATACCACGATTCGAGCACGCCGTGCACGTTGCCGAGCCATGGCATCAGGACCGGGCTGCCGTTTTCGAGCACGACGATCACGCGTTTGGCTTGCGCTGCCACCGCCGTAATCAGCGCGTTCTGATCGTAGCTCTGGTTAAAGGTGTCGGTCGTGTTGCTCGGCAGGCTCAGGCTCGGCAGGTCCGCACCCTCGGTTTCCCATTGCGTTGCAAAGACGATCGCCACGTCCGCCTTGGCGGCGGCGGTTGCCGCAGCCGCCGGGTTCGTGCCGTCGAGGAACGTCACGGTCGCGTTGGGGGCCTTGGCTTCGATCGCCGCCAGGGGGGCCGACTTGTACCACGTCGCGCAGGTGCTCAGCAAAGGAGACGCCGACACGCAACCGGATACCGCATTGCCCGCGGCGGCCGGCACGGCGCCGGAGCCGCCGCCCGAGAGCACGCCGGCGTCGGCATGCCCGCCGATCACGACAATCGACGAGAGCCGCGCCGCGTTCAGCGGCAGCACAGGTTGCGTATCGCCGCCTGCCACGGCGTTCTTGAGCAGCACCGACGATTGCTGCGCGACCTGCAGCGCAAGCGCATTGCCTGCGCTCTGATCGACGGCTCCGCCAGGTGTCGGCGGCGCATCGAACACGCCCCACCGGATCATCGTGCGAAGCTTGCGCTCAACCATGTCATTCAGCCGCGCCATCGGCACGCTGCCCGCGTTGACGGCGTCCGCCAGCTTCGAGTTGAAGTACGAGGTGAGCGTAAAGCCCGGAATCGACGCTCCTCCGCTCACATCACCGGGCTCTTCTTCATCCAGACCGGCCAGCGCCGCTGCGACCGTACTGTGGGTGGCGGTCCAGTCGGACTGGACCACGCCCTTGAACCCCCACTCGTTCTTGAGGACCGTGGTCAGCAGATACGGGTTCTCGCACGCATAGACGCCGTTCACGAGGTTGTACGAGCACATCACGCTGCCGGGCAAACCTTGGGTGACGCCGAGTTCGAAGGCCAGCAGTTCAGTCTCGCGCATCGTGCGTTCGTCGACGACCGAGTTGCTCGTCATCCGGTTCGTTTCCTGATCGTTCATCGCGTAGTGCTTGATGGTCGCGATGACCTTTTGCGCCTGCGTACCGATCGTGCGCGCGGCGCTCATCGTGCCGGTCAGGACCGGGTCTTCGCCCATATATTCGAAGGTGCGGCCATTGCGCGGCTCGCGCGCAAGATTGACGCCGCCGCCCAGGCCCTCGCCATAACCCAGTACGCGCAGCTCGGTAGCGATGCGCGCGCCGTAGGCATTGGCCAGAGCGGGGTCCCAGCTTGCGGCGAGCGCCACCGGCGCGGGCAAGGCCGTCGCATTCGAATTGACGACATTGACGCCGCCGGCCGAGTCGGCCATCGCAATGCCCGGAATGCCGAGCCGCGAAATGCCGGGGATATAGCCGGCCCCGGCGACACCGGCCGGATACGGGCCGCCGAGTCCTGCGTTGGGTATGCCCACGCCGTGAACGAGCTGGACCTTTTCGGCGGTCGTCATCTGCGCGACGAGGGCGGCGGCACGCGAATTGGCGCTCGCATCGGCATCGACCGGTGCGGGGCTGGAACTGATCTCGCTGCCATTGCCGCAGGCGGCGACTACCAGTGCGACGCCGCATGCGATCGCGGTTCCGGCAAAGGGAATCGTCAGCATCCTTCTCATCATCTCGCTCCGTTTGATCGTTGTTTGTAATGTGATTCGTATTGGCTGGCGTAATCCCGCGAGCATGCAAACGGGATGGCCTGCCGACAGCGGCGTGGGACGTTCCGCTTGCGGCCAAACCCGAGTGCCGGGGTCGATGATCCGATGGCGACGCCGCACGTCGCGCCGGCGCATCGAAGCCGGTCGTTGCACGGACACCGTGTGGGCGTAGTGATGACCCGGATATCGAGGCCCTACCGACGCGCGACATGTCCTGTTACGCTTCGCGGTGACCGTAACGAGCCGTAAGAAATTCTAGGGATGCGCCGAAAACGCGCTTGACCGATGGGTGCAGCGATTGACCGATGGCGAGTCAGGAAAACCCGCAGACAGGGCTCAATCAGAGGAGGCATTGTGAATCTGCGCCAGAAATCCGTTTCCGGTCGTATCTATCGGCTGATGCTCGACGCAGCGGAACGCCAGGGTTTCGATCGAGCAAAAATAACCCGCGATATCGGCATCGACGAGGCCGATATCGCTGCATCGGATGCGCGAGTCTCTGGCGACAAGCACGTCGTGATGCTCAAGCTTGCGGAAACCTGCATGTCGCGCGGCAGTCCGCCTGAGGGCGAGGTGTTGCACTGTCTGCTTTCTTTTCCGGAGCTGGCGGGCGTTGTCTGCAATAGCCCGACGCTGCGCGATGCATTGCGCAACTATGTCGAGTACCGCGACCTGATCGGCAACGTCGACTGGCTCGTCATGCACGAGCAAGGCGACGAAGTCGCATTCGAGTATGTGCTGGAGGGGGAAGGCCGAAATGCGTCGAGCGCGCTGGGCAATTTCGCGTTGATCGCGAGCGTCGCGCGGCTTTACGATGCGCGACTGCGCGTGCGTGACGCGGGCATCACCGATGCACGGATGAGTACGGTCCCGGCATTGAGCGATGCATTGAGCGGGAAGGTTCAACTCGATCAGGCGCGCAATCGGATGGTGTTGCAGTCAAGCGCATTGGATCGCGCGTTCGAGGTCTACAATGCGCCGCTCTCGAAGATCCACGTCCATGCCGCGCATGACATGCTGCAGCGGATTCGCGAGCAGGGACGATTTTCGCCCACGGTCGAGCGTTGTCTGCGCGATGTGCTTCGCGATCAGGTGGATGCGATCGAGCCGAAAAGCCTCCAGGCGCTCGTCTGCGAACGGCTCGCGCTCACGCGCTGGACGTTGCAGCGCAAGCTCGCGGCCGAACGGAAGACGTTCAGCGATGTGTTGACGCAAACGCGTATCGACGAAGCGAGGACGCTGCTCGCACACACGCCGATGTCGATCAGCGAGATCAGCGAACGCGTCGGGTTTGCGTCGACGACGGCGTTCACGCGATTCTTTACGCGTGCGTGCGGCGCGCCGCCTGCGCGTTACCGGGGACGGCAACGGGCCTCGGGCTGATGAAACGTAGTGACCAGTCAGAGCGGACAACGGACAACGCGCGGCGCGGCATCTACCCACCAGATGCGGCCGCTCTGGATCGCTCAACGCGCCAATTCAACCCTGCTGCGAAAGCGCATCAAGCATCTCCACATGCCGCGCTTCCGTTTCATCGTCCGCAGGGAACATGCATTCGATACGCAACTCCTGCGCCGCGACGCTTTGCGGCGTACCCACGGTCGCGACCATCGAAAAATAGTTCAGCACGTGACCGTCCTTGACGAAGCCGATGGGGATGACCGGCATCGCTGCAGCCGCGCCCGCATCGGCGCTGGGCAAATGGCCGGCATGCGCATCGGCGGGCACATCGGGATACGCGCGTAACGCCGCAAGCAAGTCGCGCGTCGTAGCGTCGATTACACGGCCCACCGACTCGCGATAAACGCGCTGAACCAGACTATCCGCAACGCTTTTCCAATCGGCAACGAAGGGCCGCATCCCATCCGGATCGAAGATCAGATGCAGCATGTTGCGCGGCCCCTTGCGCGCCGCCATATCGATGAAACAATTGAAAAACCTCGGCGCAGACTCATTCGTCATCAACACGTTCCAGTAGCGGTCCATGACCAGTGCCGGAAACGGCTCATGTTGGCGCAGCATTCGCGCGAGCGCTTTCGTGACGCTCTGCATTTCCTGTGCATTCCATGCGGCGTCGGCGTACATCGGCGCGTAGCCCGCGGCCAGCAGCAGCGTGTTGCGTTCACGCAGAGGGATGTCGAGCGTCTGCGCGAGATCCATCAACATTTGACGGCTCGGCACGCTGCGTCCGCTTTCGATAAAACTGATATGACGCTGCGAGACGCCGGCATTGAACGACAGGTCCAACTGGCTGATGCCGCGCATATCTCGCCAGTGACGCAACAATGGGCCGAGGTCGTTCGGCGGCGTTTTCTTGACTGGATTCGCAGGGTTCATCGTTTTCTTGTCCGCAAGTCGGCATGCACACAGAGCCTGGTGATCGGCGGACTTTGCACGATCACCGGACTCGGTGAGTCAGCATACTCCCTGCCGCCGGCCGATCCTGATTGGAAAGAAAAGCCTCAGGCACTCCAGGCGTGCACCTGAAACTGCGGCTCCAAGGGCGGCTGCGCGATATTGCCGACGTAGTTCGTAATCGTCGACGCAGCTGCGACGGCAAGCACTTCGAACACCTGGTCGCGCCGGAAACCGGCTTCGAGAAACGCGTTCACGTCGCGCTCGTCGAGATGGCCACGCTTTTCGATCGACGTTTTCGTCAGCATCGATAGCGCCGCATGTTGGCGCTGCTCGGGAGCCCTACCCGCGCGAATCGCGTCGACGTCGGCGGGTTCAAGCCCTTCGTTCAGCGCCAACGCTGTGTGAAACGCGACCGCCCATGAACACGCGTTGGTCACTGCGTTCGTCAGCAGCAGGGTCTGGATTTGTGCTTCCGTGAAAGTGCCTGCATGGACCTTCTGGAACAGACTCAGGAAAGCGTCGATCAGAACGGGCGATGCAGCCATGACTCCCGCAATATTGGGGATGAAGCCGAAGGTCTGCTGAAGTTGCCGCAATACCGGTTTGGATTGGTCCGGCGCGGAGTCGGTGGCGTAAATCTGGAATGTCGACATGATGTGTCCTCGATAGTGAGCGCGGCTCGAGATGAACTGCGCGACAACCGAAGACTAGGCGCGGCGAAGAGGCTCGCCAATTACCTCCCATGTAATAGGTTTGAATCGATCGAGCCGTGCTCTCCTCGATGAAGCCGGCACCCACGCAGATGACACCAACAAAAAAGCCGGGCTCGAAGAACCCGGCTTCACTCACTACACGAAACTCAAATCAGAAGCGGTGAATGATACCCACGCCAAACGCGAACTGGCTGCCCGAAGAAGACGGCGTCGTGTTGTAGCCGTCGCCGAGCGTCGCCGTAGCGTCGATGATCTGCCCTGCGCCATTGGTGCCGAGCGTCTTGCCCTTCGCCTTCTGATAAGCCTGCAGCGCATACAACCCCGTGCGCTTGGACAGCGAGTAGTACTCGGAGAGGTTGAACTGGTGGTACTGCGCGTTGTCGTCGATACCGTTCGCGCGCGTCGCGCGGGTGTAGCTGTAGCCCGCGCCGAGGTCCAACGCCGTGGCCGGCTTCCAGTGCAGCACGAGGCCGCCCGTGTTGAAGATCGCCGTGTCGTGGAACTTCGAACCCGTGCCCGGAATGTACTGCACGTTCGAATACGTCGCCGTCACGTCCCATGCGCTGTTGAATGTGTAGCCGCCGCCCACCGCGAAGCGCTGTTGCGCCTGTGCGGTCTGATAGCCGTTGGTCAGCGCGGACACGCCGATCTGCGCGCCGCCGTTCGTGGTGGTCGAATCCGCGCCCCACGTGCCGCCGCCGAGGGTCGAGTTGTTGATCCGCGAGAAGCCGACCGCGAAGCCGACCGGACCCAGCGCATACTGCGCGCCGGTCGCCCACGTCGAGCCGCGGTTGAAGCTGCCCGGCACGCCGCCCAGCGAATACGAGCCGCTGACCGTCAGACCGAAGAGTTTCGGCGACGTGTACTCCAGCGTGTTGTTCGTACGGTAAATCGTATCGAGGCCGTCGATATCGCCCGGGTGCGCGCCGTAATAGCCGGTGAGCCAGGTCGTCGGGCTATAGGGCGAGAGCATCTGGTAATACGACGCGTACTGGCGGCCCGCCGTCAACGTACCGTAGGTCGCGTTGGTCACGCCGACCCAGGCCTGGCGGCCGAACATCGCATTGGTGTATTGCTGCGCGCCGGTGGCCGAATTGAAGCCGGATTCGAGCTGGAAGATCGCCTTCGTGCCGCCGCCCAGATCCTCCGCACCCTTCAGGCCGAAGCGGCTGCCCGCCCACACGCCGGGGGTCATCTTGACCGCCGATTTGCCGCCGCTGGTCGCGCCGAGCGACGCCTGGTTGTTGGTGTAGGACAGGCCGTTATCGACGATGCCGTACAGCGTCACGCTGCTTTGAGCGAAAGCAGGCAAGGCGGCAGCCATCGCTGCGCCGAACAACACCGCGTCGACTCGTCTGATACTTTTAATCATTCTTAGGATCTCCAGGTTTTACGTCTCGTTGAAATACTTTTTCTTCTGCGCCACACCCCGCGGTGCGCCGAACCCTTTGCGTTAGTACCGCTGGGGATGCAACAGCCGTTTGACGGTCAAAGCCAGCGGCACGGTAAAAAAGATGTGCGACATGAAGCCGCCGATAATCACTGCCGGGTCGTAGTAGTTCGGGTGGTTGTCCGACGCGATCATGATCGCCACGTGCATGACGATCCACGCGATCACCGCGTAGAACAACGCGATCAGCGTCGCCTCATAACCGCGTCGGCGAAAGTAAGGCCAGATTGCCGCGAACAGCACCCCCCACGCCGCCGCGAACACGAAGTGAATGCCAGTGCCCACGACGTACGCCCAAATGCCGAGCGACTCCTGCACGTGCTTGCCAAACACGAGACCGGTCGCGTTGCGCGGAATGCCGGCGAGCGGCATCAGATGCTGCGCGCCGACCCACACCAGCGCCTCGTAAATCCAGATCACCACCGCGCCGACCAGTCCGCCGATCACCCCGGCGCGCAAGGTCGCCTTGCAGCCGGGCGACTCGGAATCCATCGATCTCAAACTCTTGCCGAGTTCCGTTCCGCTCATGCCGAAATTGCCGCTCATGTCTGCTCTCCTCGAAACACACTTCTCATACGACAGGGCGCACGCGGCAAGCGGTCACGCGAACTCGCGTGACTTTGCCGCGCGCGGATTCAGGATTCAGTCAGCGGGCTGACCTCGAAACGCGGCGCGCTGCGTGGCAGCGGCGTTTCTTCGAAAGCGCGAATGGGAGAACACAAAGCAAAGACGAGCCGCCGGCAACGCGGCGCCCGGCGCGCGTCGATGAACGACTCGAGAAGGTGTGCGAACGTCATGCGTGTCTCCGAGAAAATATTTTCCCGCCCCGGATTTCGATCGAATCCGGGGTCTTGTTGGTATCGAAGTGAAAACCCGCCGGGCGGCCCGGCGGGGTCGAACGCGCTTACACCGCGTCAGGCACCCTGCGTGTCTTCAGGAACGCTTCGAGCGTTTCGCCGCGCATGCTGGCGTACATGCCGAGGTTCGTGATCTTCACCACGCGAGCGAATTTTTCGAGCACGAAGAAGCACACGCCATAGCGGATCAGGCCGATCCAGTCGGTGTTGTCGACCAGCGTGCGCTCTTGCGGCGTGAGCCGGGCCGCGTCATACGCGGCGCTGCGGTTTTCCAGCCACAGCTGGCGCGCCGGCGCTTCGCGCATCTGCCAGAAGAAGCGGTTCAGGCGCATCGCCTTCATGCTCTGGCGAATGTCGAACGGATACGTGCCGGTCAGTTCTTCGACGCCGATCAGTTGCGGATTCATTGCGCCACCTCGTCTTCATAGATCGTCACGGCCATCGCGGTGCTGGTCGCGAGGTAGTAGTTGCGATGCAGTTCGCGGACCTTCGGACCGAGTGCGCCGCGCATCGCGAGCCACATGATCGTCTCGACGCTTTCCGCGCCGCCCAGGCGCACGTAGTCGACATGCTTCATCGCCGCGAGACGCTGCGGGTCGTTGACGATCAGGTCGAGGAACTCCATGTCCCACTCGGTGTTGTTAAAGCCGCTGCGCTCGCCGTGCACCTGGTGCGAGAGGCCGCCCGTGCCGACCACCACCACGTCCAGATCCTGCTCGAACGATTCGATCGCGCGACGCAGCGCCTGGCCGAGCCGGTAGCAGCGGTTCGCGGTGGGCAGCGGGTACTGCAGCACGTTGACTTCCAGCGGCACCAGCGACATCGGCCAGCCGCCGTCGTGCGGCAACATCAGCGAGAGCGGCGAATTGCAGCCGTGGTCGAGCGGCCGGTCCTGGAAGATCGTCAGATCGAACTCGTCGGCGACCATCTGCTCGGCGATGTGAATCGCCAGATCGGGATGGCCGGCGATGTCCGGCAACGGACGCTTGCCCGCGCCTTCATCCGCGAATTCATGGCTGGCCGACACGCCCAGCGCGAAGGTCGGATAGCAGTCGAAGAAGAAGCTGTTGGCGTGATCGTTGTAGAACATCACCATCACGTCGGGCTTGCGGTCCGCGAGCCATTTCGCAACCGGCTCGTAGCCTTTGAAGAGGGGCGCCCACGCGGGATCGTTCTGCTTGCCCTTGTCGTACGCCATGCCGATAGTGGGCACATGCGAGGTGCCGATGCCGCCAATGATCCTTGCCATATTCGTAGTCTTCCGTTACTTCGTGCCGCGCGCCAATCGGATAGGTCGTCGTGAACAGCGACATAGCCAGCGCGACCATCTTGGGATACAAAGATAGGAATTGTGCCGTCGGACAGGAAGTGCGGGTAAACCTCAGTCGACCGTAGGGTAATGGGCTGAAACGGCGTCCATCGCCGCTGCGCGGGGTGCGGCACAGCGCTGCAAGCCGCCTGGCGTATGGCTCCGTCGGTATCCCGAGCCGCCTTCGCGTGCTTTGGCCGCGCCCCGCTGCCGTCAGATGGCGATAAACAAAACAGATGACCCGGAAAAGAAGTCGCAAGCAGCGTTTGAAGGCGTGGTGCGGCGCTGCGCGCATGGCTATACTTCGGTCCTCCGGACGAGTACATGACGATGAACGAGACGACCCAGCAGGCCATTGTTCAGACATTGCGCGAGAAGATCCTGGCCGGCGAGCTATCGCCCGGCCAGCGTCTCGTGGAAGCCCAACTCGCGCAATGGCTCGGCGTGTCGCGCACGCCGCTGCGTTATGCGCTGAGCGTGCTGTCGTCGGAAGGCTTGCTGGACCGCTCCGGGGGGCGTGGCTATGTGGTGCGCCGCTTCAGCGTGCGTGACGTGCTGAACGCGATCGACGTGCGCGGCGTGCTCGAAGGACTCGCGGCGCGCTCGGTCGCCGAATGCGGCGTGGGCGCGGCGCTGGCCGCGGCGCTCGACGATTGCCTGCGCGAAGGCGACGACATCTTCAACCAGCGGCAACTGCAACCCGGCGACGATGTACGCTATGCGCAGATGAACGGCCGCTTTCACGCGCTGATCGTCGACGCCGCGCAGAACGTGGCGGTCTCGGCCGCGTTGAGCCTGAACGACAAGATCCCGTTCGTGTCGCCCTTCACGATCGCCTTCGACGAAGCCGCGCGCGAGCGCCAGTTCATGATGCTGATGTACGCGCATCGCCAGCATCACGCGATTGCGGATGCGCTGAAAAAAGGCGAAGGCGCGCGCGTGGAAGCGTTGATGAAGGAACACACGCACATCTCGAAGGAAAGCCTGAACCTGTCGCTGCCGTCGCTGCATCTGATCGCGGGTGCCGCATGACGAGCGACAACACATCTCTCGCCAGCAACGCGGCGCCTGTCAAAGCGCCGTCGTCCGTCAACAGCAAGGACCTGCTCAACCTCGCGCAACTGCGCGCGTTCCGCCTCGTCGCCGAGATGGGCAGCGCGACGCGCGCCGCGGCCGCGCTGTTTCGCGCGCAATCGGCGGTCACGCGATCGGTGCAGGAACTGGAGTCGGCGCTCGGCGAGCCGCTGTTCGACCGCGGCCCGTCGGGCATGCTGCCGACGCCGGTCGGGCGCGCGGTGCTGCATCGTTGCGAGCGGATTTTCGCGGAACTGGAAGAGGTCGCGCAGTGGTGCGCCGCGCGCCAGGCGCGCCGCCGGCCGTCAGCGGAAGGCGCATTGCCCGCCTATCTGCTGAACACACGGCGACTGCAACTGTTCGCGGCACTCGCGCGGCACCGGCATATGCCGAGCGCGGCGAAGACTTTCGGCATCAGCCAGCCCGCGGTGAGTACCGCGATTCGCGTGCTGGAAAGCGGCTCGGGCTTAAGCCTCTTTCACCGCAGCCCGCGCGGGATTCTGCTCACCACTGAAGGCGAAACGTTTCTGCTGCACGTGCGCCGTGCATTGAACGAATTGCGGCACGTGCCCGACGATATCGCCGCGTTGCACGGCAAGATTCAAGGTCTCGTGACGGTCGGCGCATTGCCGCTCGGGCGCACGCTGATCCTGCCCAAAGCGATTGCGCGCATGAGCTCGGAGAATCCGGGCGTGCGCGTGGTCACTGACGAAAGCTCCTACGAGACGCTGGTGGCGGGCCTGCGCGCCGGCGACATCGACTTCATCCTCGGTGCGCTGCGCGACAACGACGCGTCGAGCGGCCTGAAGAACGAGCGCCTGATGTCGGAAGACATGGTGGTGCTGGTGCGCCGCGATCATCCGCTGACCCGCGAGCAGAGCCTCACCATCATGGGCTTGCGCGACGCGCAGTGGATTCTGCCGCGCAGCAACTCGCCGGCGCGCGGGCTGTTCGAAGCGCAATTCAAGCGGATGAAAGTCAAGCCGCCGCTGCCCACGGTCGAGACCGCCGACCTCGCGGTGATACGCGGCCTGCTGCTGGGCACCGACATGCTGGCGGCGCTGTCGGCGCAGCAATTGCATCACGAGGTTCGCTCCGGGCAACTGGTGGTGCTCGACGTGCAACTGCACAACACGCGGCGCGACATCGGCCTGACCGTGCGCGCGGCGGGCACGCCGTCGCCGGCCGCGCGTGCGTTGATCGACGCGATCCGGCTGTCGGTGGTCGACGTGACGCGCACCGTCACCATCAGTTCGACATGAGCGCCGCGCACGACGGCGCCCAGCGCATCTAGTCCGGCAGCTCGTCGAAGAAAGCGCGCCAGTCGAACGGCGTGGGCAGCGCGCCGTAGTCGATGCCGCCCGCCTGCATCGCATCCACGATGCCGTCCTGCAAACGCGCGCACGCATCGCTCATGAACGGCGTGATACCGGCCTCCTGCAGCGTCTGCGAAACTTCGCGCATTTCCGCCGCGCGCCGGCGTCCATGTTCGGCGACGCGGCTGACCAGATAGCCGGGCACGTCGGCGTCATCGCGCATTTTGCCGAACGTCTGCGCGAGCGAGGCCAGCACGATCGACTCCGCATCGTAGTGCCGCGCGGCGCGCAGACATTCCACGGTCAACGCTTCGATGCCCTTGATCATCACGCTGCGGCACATCTTGGCGGCCGATGCCACACCGACCTTCTCCGACACCGCTCGCGCATCGAAGCCCAACGCGTTGAGCATGGGCGCGAGGCGGGCGGCGTCAGCGCCGCCCAGCAGCATCGGCACCGCGAGACCATAGGGCGGCACGGGCGCCATCACGGCAGCCTCGACGTAGCGCGCGCCCGCGCCTTCGATGCAAGCCTGCGCGTGCTGTTTGGTGTGCGGCGAGACCGAGTTGATATCGAGGACCACCTGCTGCGTCTCGATGCAGCGAGCGACCTCTTGCGCCACGTCGAGATCGGCTTGCGCGGTCACCGCCGAGACGACGACTTGCGCGCCGTGGAGCGCGCTTTGCAATGTGTCGGCGACACGAACGCCCGCGGCCAGCGCCCTGTCGCGAAGAACATCGCGCCGCAGATCGAACATCGACACCTGCACGCCTTTCGCGGCAAGCGCCGCGCCGAGTATCCCGCCGGCCTCGCCGAAGCCGATGAAAGCGATCGAGGCGATGCGAGTCGGCCCGCTCATCGCCGCGCTTCCCGCGGAGAAGAGGAGATGCCGGTTGCGCCGTCAAAGCGCCGCAAGGTCGTGCGGAACGTCGCGCCGTGTGTCATTTCAAGCCACCCGTTTTTGCTGTGTGCCAGCCACTATTGTAGGATTTGGACGTGTTCTGGGAACACTTAAAGCAGCGTGCAATGCCATCGCATTTGCTTATCGGCCAAATACTGCAGCGCGAGCATGCACTGCGGATCAATGCCCATTGCGCTTTTCTGCTACAAACATACAAGCACCTCCAAATCGACAAGCAGGGTGAGACGATGACTCAGAAACAATGGGACGCGATGGACGAATTTCTGACGAGCCGGTTGCTGGCGCCCGATGCCGTGCTCGATGCAGTGCTGGACGCGAGTGCCGCGGCCGGTCTGCCGCCGATCAACGTGGCGCCTAACCAGGGCAAGCTGCTGCACCTGCTGGCGAAGCTGCGCGGCGCGCGGCGCATTCTCGAAGTCGGCACGCTGGGCGGCTACAACACGATCTGGCTGGCGCGCGCGCTGCCGACCGGCGGCCGCCTGATCTCGCTCGAAATGAATCCGGACAACGCGGCGGTGGCGCGGGCCAACGTCGAGCGAGCAGGTTTGTCGGGCATCGTCTCGATTGTGATGGGCGCTGCCGCGCAAACACTCGCGAAGTTCGTCACCGATGGCGTCGAACCTTTCGACATGATTTTTCTCGACGCCGACAAGAAGAACTATCCGGATTATCTGCGCCTGTCGCTGCAACTCAGCCAACCCGGCACGCTGATCGTGGGCGACAACGTGATTCGTGGAGGCCGCATCGCGGATCAGAAAAGCACCGATCCCGACGTCGTCGGCTTGCATGAATATTTCAGGCTGCTTGCGACGAATCCGCAACTCGACTCGACTGCCGTGCAAACGGTCGGCATCAAAGGATGGGATGGGTTTTCCATGTCGATCGTGTCGGCCTAGCGCGAACGATTCGATCGCACGACTTCGTCACCGACCTGCGAAGACGCGCAGGCATTGCGACAGGCAGATGACACGGCACGCGCAAAGAAGATATGGAATCCTTGCCATATATAAAGCGTGGCCGCGACACAAACGGTGGCATTGCTCCGACAATATAGGGCGCGCTGGCGTGGCCGACCACGCCGCCCCTTAATGACGCCCGGAGCATATGCAAATGAATAAACGCCAATTCCTGACTCGCGCGGCGGTATTGAGCGCAACGGCCGCGCCCGCGTTCGGCGCGAAGCGCGTGCACAGCGAAAGCTGCGCGAGCGCGCCGGTGATCCTGACGATCTCCGGCGCGATCAAGCGCCACAATC
The DNA here is from genome assembly GCF_008369935.1 of Paraburkholderia panacisoli. Taxonomy (GTDB): domain Bacteria; phylum Pseudomonadota; class Gammaproteobacteria; order Burkholderiales; family Burkholderiaceae; genus Paraburkholderia; species Paraburkholderia panacisoli. The sequence continues at coordinate 112,317 of NZ_VTUZ01000016.1, forward strand.
GCGGCGCGCTCGATCCGGCATTCGACCAGTTGCTCGCCAAGCATCAGGTGAAGTTCTCGCAGGCATATGGCGTCGATCTGTCATTGCTCGCCGGCATGAAGGCCGTGACGATCAAGCCCACCATCGAATACGACTCGCGCCAGCACACGTTCAGCGGCCCGTTGCTCACCGACGTGCTCGACCACGTCGGCGCGCCAGGTGCGGGCAGCACGCAAGTCCTGCTGCACGCGGTCGACGGCTATGCGGTGATGACGACACTCGACACAGTGCGCGCGTATCGCTTCATCGTCGCCACGCAGATGGACGGCAAGCCGCTGCCGCTCGGCGGCTTGGGGCTCTTATGGGCGATCTTCGATGCGGACAATATCCCGCAGCTGTCGGCCAAGCCTCTCAAGGAGCGCTTCGATCTGTCTCCGTGGGGGCTATACCATATGCAGGTGAGCGAAGCATAGCGGCGCCGAACCGCTCGACGCACGCCTGCCTCACCCGCTCGACCGACGCCGCCCAGTCCTCACCCGGCGCGCGGCGAAACAGGCGCAGCGTGTGCGGATACCACGGTGAATCGTCGCGCTCGTGCATCCAGCGCCAGTCCACATCTCTCTCAGGCAGCATCACCCAGCATGGCTTGCCGAGCGATGCGGCCAGATGCGCGATGGACGTATCCACGCAAATCACCAGATCGAGTTGCGCGATGATCGCGGCGCTGTCCGCGAAATCCGTCACCTTTGTACCGAGATCGAGCAGGGGTTGAGCGGCGGGCGGATTGTGCGCATCGTCTTCGCCCTGCCCTTTTTGCAGACTCACAAAACCCAGACCCGGTACGCTCCAGAGCGGCGCGAGCGTCGCCAGCGAAGCCATCGAGCGGTTCGCGTCGTTATGGTGTTTCGCGTTGCCCTTCCACACCAGACCGATCTTGCGGCCGGGCGGCAGCGCGTTCAACGCCGGCCGCCATTGCTCGACGAGTGCGGGCTCGAGCGTGAGCTGCACCGCGCGCGGAATCGTATCGATGGTAGTGTGCAGATACAGCGGCGCGCTCAACAGACTCGTCCAGCAGTCGTAATCCGAAGCGCGCGCCTGCGCGCTGGTGTGATCGAGCACGGCATCGACGCCGTCCACCCGGGCCATCAGCCGATGCAGCGCCGGCGCGCACGCGAAGGCGATATGCGCGACCCCTTGCGCTTTCAGCAACGCGAAGTAGCGGCTGAATTGAAGCATGTCGCCGAGGCCGTCTTCCTGCCAGACCAGCAGCGACTTGCCGACGAGCGGACCGCCCAGCCACTGCGGACAACCGAGCATGGCGCGGGTCCTGCGATGGACGAACGCGGGCTGCTCGTAGCGGCACTCGTACAGCGCCCAGCCCTCCTCGAAGCGGCCCATGCCGAGCAGCAGTCCGGCCAGGCCGAAGCGCGCGTCGCCGTAATCGGCGCGCAATGCGAGCGCCCGGCGGTACGCGCTTTCTGCCTCGGGCAAGCGCCTGAGCTGTGCGAACGCGCTGCCGAGATTGGAATGCGCTTCGGCCATCTCGGGACACACGTCGAGCGCGTGTTGAAACGCATCGAGCGCTTCGGGGAAACGGTCGAGCACGCGGAGTACGCAGCCGAGGTTGTTATGCGCGTGCGCAATCCCGGGCTGGCAACGAATCGCTTCACGATAGGCCTGCTCGGCGTCGTCGAAACGCTCCTGCCCGAACAGCGCGATGCCGAGGTTGTAGTGCGCCTCGGCGTAGTCGGGGCGGCACGCGATCGCTTCGCGGTAAGCCGCTTCGGCTTCCGGCAGACGCGCGAGGTCCACCAGCACCGCGCCCAGGTTCAGATGGGCCTCCGCATAGTCGGGCCGTACGGTCAGCGCAAGGCGGAAGGCCAGTTCGGCTTCCGTCAGCCGTTGAACCGCCCTGAGTACTCCGCCGAGGTTATTCAGCGCTTCCGGATACTGCGGGCGCAGGGTCAACGCTTGACGGTACGCCGCGTCGGCCTCCTCGATACGGCCGAGCGCCACCAGCACGTTGCCGAGGTTGTTGTGCACCTCGGGGTGGTTTTGCAGTACGGGCAGCGCCCGGCGAAAAGCGGCTTCGGCTTCATGCGGGCGGCGCAGATCGCACAGCAGGATGCCGTGGTTGTAGTGCGCTTCCGCATAGTCGGAGCGCAGCGTCACCGCCTGGCGATACGACGCCTCGGCTTCGTCCTTGTAGCCGAGTCCGTAGAGCACGTTGCCGAGATGGTGATGAGCGGCGGCGTGATCGGGCCGCAGCGCGACCAGTTGCCGATACATCGCCTTCGCCGCGGACAGGCGCCCGAGCGACTGGAACAGCGAGCCAAGGCTGCCGTACACGTCGGCGTAGTCGGGCTTGACGCGCAGACAGTGGCGCCAATGGCTTTCGGCATCGGTCATGTTGCGCAGCGCGAAACAACACGCGCCGGCGATATTCAGCGAGTCGGCCCGCGCGTCGTTCGGCAGCGTGGCGTCGTCGAGCCACGGCGTCACCATCGTCAATGCCTCGCCGAACTGTCCGGCCGAACATAACGCGACAGCCCGCTGGTTGAGGTCGGCTATCGGAGAGGCAAGCGTTTGCGTGAGCGTCATGAGTCCTGGCGAGTGGGGTCGGCGCCGTCGGTGCGATCGGCATTTCACCACGCAGCTTAAGGGATTCAAGGTGGTTCCAACGCGGAGAAATGAGCGGCTTTTAGCCGTCTAATCCACCGCTATAACCGGCATCACGCGAGAAAAGATCGTGCGGCAATGTTAGAATCGCCCCGCCTTTATCCCGACCATCATGACGCTACGATCCCGCAACCGCATGACCGCATGGCTTGGCCTGTTCGCCATGTGGCTCGTCGTGTTCGCGCCGCTCGCGAGTCAGATGCTGATGTCGAGCCGCGCGCACGAGCCCATTGCCGCGCTCTGTTCGGCACTGCAGCCGTCCGGCGCGAGCGAGGCGGGTCTCGTCGCGCACGCCGCTGCGGAGCCGGTGCATCTAAGCCACGACGATGCATTCGGCGCGTGCGGCTACTGTCATCTGCTCCAACATCACGTCGCGATGCCGACGATCGCCGCCGTCGAGCCGCCTGCCGCTCTCGCGCTCGCCGGCACCGCGCCGCCCGCGCTCTCCACCCGCTTCACGCCACTCGGCGCGTTCCCGTCTGGACGCCCCAGAGCCCCACCTGTCGTTTCCTGATCGCTGCCGGTCCTGATCGCGCATTCGTCGCACCCGTCGAGGGGGCGCGCGATCGCCTGTTCAATGCATCAAGGAAACGTTCATGTTCAACTTCGCCCTGCGAAGGCTGCCCTTTTGCGTCCGCCGTGACGCTCGCGGCGTCCCGTTTCGACGGCTAGCCCAGCCGCTTTTTCCAGCGTATTGGCCCGCGCTGATTCCGGCGTTCGTGCCGGCCTTCGTCTCGTCGCCCGCCCACGCCGACAACTCGGCCACCGACGCCACGCTGCCCGCGGTGAGCGTCACCGCAAGCGCGAGCGCCTCGCCGCGCGCCGTCGATCCGAACCTGCCTGCGTCCGTCGAAACCGTCACCCGCGAGCAGTTCGACAACTGGAACGTCGTCAACACCGAGGACGTGCTGAAGTACATGCCGAACCTCGCGGTGCGCAAGCGCTTCATCGGCGATCTGAATTCGCTTATCGCCGTGCGCGGCACCAGCAACTCGCAAAGCGCGCGCGGTCTGGTGTATGCAGACGGCCTGCTGCTTTCCAACCTGCTCGGCAACAGCTTTACGTTTGCGCCGCGCTGGTCGATGGTCTATCCCGATGAGATCGAGCAGGTCGATGTGATCTACGGGCCGTTTTCCGCGCTGTATCCGGGCAACTCGCTCGGCGCGACGGTGCTCATCAGCACGCGCATGCCGAAGCAATTCGAAGCCAACGCGGACGTCAAGGCGTTCACTCAGCACTTCAGCCTGTACGGCGTGAACCGGAATTTCAACGGCAGCGAAATGAGCGCGTCGATCGGCGACCGGGTCGGCAAGTTCTCGTATCTGCTCGGCGCGAACCATCTGGAGAACACCAGCCAGCCGCTGCAATTCGCCACGCTCGCGCAATCTCGCACGCCCGCGAAACCCGGCGACACGCCCGTGACCGGCGCGTATTTCTACAACAACCAGACCAATACGCCGACCGCCGTACTGGGTGTGAACGGCGAAGGCATCGAGCACACGGTGCAGGACCAGCTCAAGCTGAAGATGCAGTACGACTTCACGCCGACGCTGCAGGCGGGCTTCACGCTCGGCTACTGGCACCAGACCTACGACAGTCAGACATCGAGCTTCCTGCGCGATGCGAACGGCAACGCCGTATACAGCGGCACGGTGTCGATCGGCGGCTACCGGTACACGATTCCCGCTGCCGCGTTCGCGCCGAGTCTCGGCCACAGCGAGAACTGGCTATACGGCGTGTCGCTGAAAACGCGCAACGCCACCGGCTGGAACGGCGAAGCGATTGCCTCGTACTACGACATCGGCAATAGCGTGGCGCGCACGGCAATTGCAGGCGCGCCGGGCAATGGTCCGGGCACGGTCATCTTCGGCGACGGCACCGGCTGGAAAACGTTCGATCTGCGCAGCACCTACACGCCTGCGACCACGCAAGCCGGTCTCGCGAATCACGCACTGAGCTTCGGCTATCACTACGACAACTACTTTCTCGACAACCAGAGCTACAACACGCTGAACTGGCGCGACGGTGACGCGGCCTCGTTTGCCAACGCGTTCGTCGGCAAGACGCAGACCCAGGCGCTGTACGCGCAGGACGCATGGCGTTTTCTGCCGCGCTGGAAGCTCGTCTACGGCGTGCGCTATGAAGACTGGCAAGCCTATGACGGATCGCAGTCGCTGCCCGGCCAGACCATTGCGTTCAGCGATGCGAGCCAGCGTCACTTCTCGCCGAAAGCCTCGCTGTCGTTCGACGTGAGCGACGATCTGACCTTGCGCGCTTCCATCGGCCGGGCGTACCGCTTTCCGACCGTCAGCGAATTGTTCCAGGGGCAAATCAACGGCTCGTCGATCGTCAACAACAATCCGAACCTAAAACCCGAGGACGATCTGTCGAAAGAACTGAGCGCGGAATGGGCGCACTGGAACGGCGTGTTCCGCTTCTCGCTGTTTCAGGACGACGTGAAGAACACGATCTTCAGCCAGACCGACACGACCGTGATTCCCAACGTGACGAACTTCCAGAACATCGGCAAGGTCCGCTCGCGCGGCGTCGAAACGAGCTACTCGGGACAGGACGTGCTGGTGCGCGGACTGGACCTTCTGGCGAGCGTGGCTTACACGCAGTCGAAGATCATCGCCAACGCGCAGAACCCGGCTACGGTCGGCAAGTACTTTTATCGGATTCCGCTGTGGCGCGCGGATGTCGCGGCGACCTATCACTTCGACGAACGCTCGGCGCTCACGCTTGCCGCGCGCTATTCGGGGCGTCAGTACAACACCCTCACCAATACCGACACCAATCCGGATGTATTCGGCGGCACCAGTTCGTACACGGTGGCGGACGCGAAGTTCACCTTCAGGCCGACGAAGCTCAGCGAAGTAGGCATCGGCGTCGACAACCTGTTCGACGCGCGCTACTTCGTCTATCACCCGTATCCGGGCCGCACGTTCTTTGTCGAAGCGAAGCTGCGCATCTGAGTACGCGACATGAGTGATTCACGCACCCGCAAACCGATCGACCCATTTCCGCCCGAACGAGGATTCCATGTCCACCACCACCACCGCTGAACGCATCGGCTCTGCAACCGGCACGACGAACCCAGGCTATCGGACGCTCTGGCGATGGCACTTTTACGCCGGCCTGTTCGTGATGCCGTTTCTGGTTGTGCTCGCGATCACCGGCACGCTGTATTGCTTCCAGCCGCAAATCGAACCGCTGCTTTATCGTCAGCGCCTCGTCGTCGAATCGCAGGCGACACCCCGGCTGCCCGAGAACGCGCTGCTTGCGAGGGCGCGCGCGGCGATGCCGCCTGGCTCTGCAGCGGTGACCGCGACCATCACGAACGATCCGCGACGCAGCGCCGAATTCATCTTCCGTCTCGCCGACGGCGAAAAACAGAGCGTCTATCTGAACCCGTACAACGGCGACGTGCTGGGCACGCTCAGTGTCGAGCGCCGCTTCATGCAGGTGGACCGGATGCTTCACCGCAAGCTGCTGCTCGGCAAACCGGGCGAGCTGCTGATGGAGTTGGCCGCCTGCTGGACACTGGTGATGATCGGCACCGGCATCGCACTCTGGTGGCCGCATGAGAAAACCAGCGCACGCGGCGCGCTACTGCCGCGCTTCGCGCTGAAGGGGCGCGCGCTGTGGAAGAACCTGCACGCGGTAATGGGCATCTGGCTCGCGCTCGGCGCACTCGCGTTCGTATTGACGGGCCTGCCCTGGTCGGGTTCGTGGGGCAAGCAGTTCAAAGCGCTCGCGAGCGCCGCAAATCTCGGCGCGCCGCCGGGCGCCTGGGGCGGCTTGCCGTTGCACTCCGCGCGGCCGGCTGCGCGCGACGAGCGGGACTCGACAGTCGAGACGCATGTCGCGAACCCCACCCAGCAAGCGCACGATGAACATAGCGCCCATTCGGCGCAAGTGGACTCGATGCCCGGCATGGTGATGGACGATCTGCCCCTTCCGCTCACACCATGGGCGGTCGGCAATTCGCGCGTGCCCTCTTCCAATGCGGACTCTGCCGCCGCGGACGCGCCGCAACCGGTGCCGCTCGGACGCATCGTCGCGATCACGGCATTGCTAGGCGTGACGGACGACTACAGCATCGTGCTGCCAACCTCGGCGACCGGCGTCTACACGGTGTCGTACTTTCCTGGCAATCCGAAAGATGAGCGCACGCTATACATCGACCAATACAGTGGTGCGGTGCTGAAGGACATCCGTTACGCCGACTACGGCGCGGTGTCGAAGGCGGTGTCGTACGGCACGTCGCTGCATATGGGCCGCTATTTCGGCGTCGCCAACCAGATTCTCTGCGCGGCGATTTCGCTCGGCCTCGCCGCGATGGCCGTGACCGGATGTGTGATGTGGTGGAAGCGGCGGCCGCAGCGCTCGCTCGGCGTACCGTCGCGCGAACGCGCCGCGCCGCCGATGCGCGGCTGGGGAACCGGCCTCGTCCTGCTCGGCATCGTGTTTCCGTTGATGGGCGCGACGCTCGTCGCGGTATGGGTCGTCGACCGGGTGTTTTTTGGGCGGACCATGCGGCGGCTGAATAGCGTCTAGTCGTCACACGGGCAAAGCAGGCACGGAGGCGCGCGGCGCGGCAAGCTGATCAGGCTCGCGCACCGCCCGCCCAGCACTCGTGCGCCGCAGCTATGTGGGACTTCAATTGTCAGGAGATTTCGCACCGTTGTAACGCAAATTGCAATCTCTGCACGTTTACGCTATATTTTGCTCGTTTATGATCGATTAACAGCCGACGGCAAGGTGGCCCCATGCAGCGAACGCGAGAAGACGCGATGAACGGACTATTGCCCGAGCAGCGCGAGCAGGTGATTCTGGAGCGGCTACGCACGCACGGGCGCGTACTGGCGGCGGCGCTGGCCGCCGAACTGCAGACCTCGGAGCACACGGTGCGCCGCCATCTGCGCGATCTGGCCGAACAGGGGCACTGCAAGCGCGTGTACGGCGGCGCCCTGCTGATCTCGCCCGCCGACAAGCCCGCCGCGGTCCGCATGAGCGAAGCCGTGGATCGCAAGGCGTGCCTCGCCGACGCCGCGGCTTCGATCGTCCGCCCAAAGCAGGTGATTCTGCTGGACGCCGGTTCGACCAACGCCGCCATCGCGGCCGCGCTGCCGGACAACGCGGACCTGACCGTCGTGACGAATTCGCCCGACGCATGCACCCGCCTGCTGAATCGGCCCGGCTTTGACGTGATTCTGATCGGCGGGCGCATCGCGCGAGGTGCGGCGGGCTCGCTCGGCGCGACCGCTCTGCTGCAAATCCAGCAAATCCGTGCCGATCTGTGCTTCCTCGGCGCCTGTGCGTTCGACCCTGACGAAGGCGTCGCCGCATTCGACGTCGAAGATGCCGAACTCAAACGGGCCATGGTGAAAGCAAGCGGTCAGATCGCGATCGCACTGACTTCGGAAAAGCTGATGACCGCCGCGCCCTTCGCGGTTGCGCCCGCATCGGCCGTCGACTATCTGTTCGTCGAAGCCGATGTGCCGGCCGCGCGGCTCGCGAGTCTCGAAGCGGTCTGCGACAACGTGATGGTGGCGCGCTCATGACCACGCTTGCCACTTCTCACATCAAGCCGCTGAACGAGCGCATCGCGACCGTCGGCGTGTTTCTCGCGAACGGCTTCGGCATCGGCGCGTGGGCAGTCGAAGTGCCGCGCATCAAGGAAAGCCTGGCGCTCAACGACACCTCGCTCGGCCTCGCGCTGTTCGCCTTTGCGCTGGGCGCGATCGTCGCGATGCCGCTCGCGGGGCAACTCGCGCCACGCTTCGGCAGCGGCCGCGCGACCGCGCTGCTCGGCGCGGCGTTCGTCATCACGCTGCCGCTGCCCGCATTCGCGCCCAACCTGGTCACGCTTTGCATCGTGCTGCTCGCGCTTGGCGCGGCGAACGGCGCGCTGGACGTGTCGATGAACGGTCACGCCAGCACCATCGAAACGCAGTGGCGCGCGCCGATCATGTCGTCGTTCCATGCGGCCTGGAGCGCGGGTGGACTGCTCGGCGCGGCCACCGGGGCGATGCTGCTCAAAAGCGGCGTCGGCGTGAGCGGCGGCCTGCTGGCGCCGACCGGGTTCATCGCAGTCCTGATCGTCTGCGCCGCGTTGCTGGCATTGCGCGACCTCGGCCCGCGCGCGGCCCCTGCGTCGAGCGGCTTCGCGTGGCCCAGCGGCGGCGTGATGAAACTCGCGCTGCTCGCGTTCCTCTGCATGCTGGTGGAAGGCGCGGTGGCCGACTGGAGCGCGGTGTACTTGCGCTCGACGCTGAACCAGGAGGCCAGTGTTGCCGCGATCGGCTATTCCGCGTTCGCGTTCTCGATGGCCGCGTGCCGCATCGTCGGCGATGTGTCCGTGCGCCGCTTCGGTTCGAGCCGGGTCGTCGCGCTCGGCGGTCTGATCGCGATGGCCGGGCTCGCCCTGGTGCTCAGCATGCCGACGGTGCTCACCGCGTGCGTGGGCTTTGCGATGGTCGGCGTCGGCCTCGCGAATATCGTCCCGGTGATTTTCAGCGCGGCGGGCCGCTCGACTGTCACGCCCGCGATCGGTGTGTCGATGGCGGCTACTGCGGGTTATGCCGGATTCCTGGTTGGGCCGCCGTTGATCGGTCTCGGCGCTGGCCTGCTCGGCTTGCGCGTTGCGCTGTGCGTGCTCGTGATGGCTGCGTTGATTGTGTGCGTGCTGGGCGGCAAGGCAGTGCGCAGCGCGCGGCTCGCGTAGAGCGGCGCCGCTTGCCGCGCGTCAACTCCAACTGGGCCTGCCCGCAGCCAGCGGTGTTTACTTCGTCTCTTTGTCCAGCAGCGCGGCGGGCTCGCGACTGAGCGCCGCCGCGCGTCCTGCATGCAGGTCCAACGGCCAGCTGATGACGCCGAGCAGCGAGTGCGGCTGTGCTCCACCGTCGAGCCCCGTTGCCGGCCACTCGTGCTTCGCCGGCACCCACAACGTGCCGAACAGGTGATCCCACAGCGGCAGCAGTTGCGTGAAGTTGTGGTCGAGATGTTCGGCGCGGATCGAATGATGCAGGCGGTGATATTGCGGATTATTGACCCACGTGACGAAGCGGCCCAGGTCCACGCGCAGATTCAGATGCGCGAAGTAGTTGCCGAACATGAACACGAAGGAAGTCAGCCCGACGATCCACGGCTCGACCTTGAACAGCACGCCCACCAGCGGATAAAGCAGACAGCCTTTGATCAGAACTTCGAACCAGTGATGCCGCAGCGTCACGGTGACATTGAAGTCGACCGCGCTGTGGTGCAGCGAATGCAGCTTCCACAGTACGGGCCAGGTATGCTGCAGACGGTGAAACGCGTATTCGAGCAGGTCGATGGTGAGCAGCACGATCACGAACGACGCCAGCGCGCCCCATCCGCGCGACACCAGCACGACCATGCCGCCGCCGAGCGCGTTTACGATGGCGACGCTGGCCGCGGCCGTCAGCGGCTTCACCGCTTCCACGAGCGCCAGATACAAGGCGGCATAGGCCATGTTCAGACGCTGCGCCGAGCGCGATTGCAACAATGCGGCCGGCCAGCGGCGCTCCAGCGTCGCACCCACGGCCATCATCACCAGCACGAGCGCGTACGCCTGGAGCCAAAGACTCGCGTGGTGCAGCAGGCCGGCAAACGGGCTTGACGCAAACATGTGATTCCCCGGGGATACGGTGCATCGAGAGCCGCTGGCCTTGCGCTGCGCACGGTTGCGGGCAACCTCACGGGAAGCGCCGGAACGCTCTACGTCAGCAGGGCAACAGGCGCGTTAATGCGATCTTCGCAGTCCGCTGGGCCGCGCGCAAGCGTCGTGTGGCGCGCGGTTCGTCGATATGGACACCCGGCGAAGCAGCGCCCAGGCCCCTCTATGGACTCGAAAAAAGTGGCGAGGTCGCCGCTTCACGTCGTCACGATCACGGGCGGTCGATACCTCGAGTACTGACCGCCCCTGTCGCTGTTTTATCGACATCCGTTTTATGTTGACCCCGCCGCACCTCGCAAACGCGTTGACCTCCCCGAACGCTATCCGCGAGACGGTACTGCCGCCGGAATTTGTTCACTACTTGTGCTGGTCCGTTGCCGGCTGCAACGTGTTTTTGTTTTGTGAGTCTCATAACGCAACGGCCATGCCATGAGGCCTCAAAGCCTTGCCCGACAACGACGTTCGGTTCAACGCGCGGTCTGGAGCCCACTCAACGGCACTCGATGAATCGTAGTTGAGACGCTGCCGTGCGCCGTGGCAGCGCTTCCGCGCGAGCGACGGCCTGTCATCTCGCGGACGCTGGAAAACCCGTAGGCGGGTTGACTGGCAGAGCTTCGGCGAACGCTTCGGTCAGATATACCGCTGCCTGATCGATCGAAGCAGCAGTGCCGGGCGCGGTCCTATGTGTCGCAGAACTGAGACGGCGACGTGGGGCCTTTCCAACAACCTGCATGCAGGCAACGCAGGCCAGTTTCATCGCAAGCAGTTAGCGAACTGCAACCGCTCAGGCGCCCGCGAATAGCGTGCCTGGCAATGTCACGCGCCGGTTCACAACAGTGCCGACAACTGCGCCACGCGGGCCTTGAACTGCTGCATTTCGGCGGCCTGCAACGGCGTCTTCTGCGGCAACTCGACCGTCAGCGGATCATGCGGCGCGTGATGCACATGAACCTCGTAGTGCAAGTGCGGGCCGGTCGCCCAGCCGGTTTCGCCGACATAACCGATCACCTGATCCCGACTCACGCGGCTGCCACGGCGCAGCCCATTCGCGAAACGCGACAGATGGGCGAAGGTCGTCGAATACGGCGGCGGGTTCTGAATCACGATCACCTTCCCGTAGCCGGTCTGCCGGCCGATGAAGCGGACCACGCCGCGCGCCGTCGCATGCACGGGCGTGCCGATCGGCGCGGCAAGATCGACGCCGTCATGACTTTGCCAACGATGCAGGACGGGATCGAAACGACGTAACGAGAAGTCCGAGGACACCCGCGTAAAGTCCAACGGATAGCGTTCGAAAGAAGGGTTGGTACTCGCGCCGTCTTTCGAATAGTAGAAGGGCTTGCCCTGGAGATCCTTGTGCAGGTACACGTCGTGCGCGGTTGCGCCGCGAACGACGCGAACCGCCAGTGGTTCACGCGCGGCTTGGCTGTCGCTGCTTTCGTCGAATACCGCGCTCACGCGATCACCGGGCTGCAGATCGCGCGAGAGGCTTGGATCGCTGCGCAATGCGCGGGCCAGCATCGCCGTCGTTCCCGCGTCGACGCCCATGCTTTGCGCGGCGGCGGCAAAACTGTGCTCGATCGAGGCCTTCTTCACGGTGAACGCGGGGGGCTTTGTCGCCGGTGCACCCGACGCGCCAGGTGCAGCGTCGGCAGCCGAGGACGCGGCGGCTGGCGAAGCTGCGGCGGCGGGCCGGGAGGAATCTTTGCTTACCAGGGAGACGTCGGGTTCATCGGTACGCGCAGCACGCTCATGGCTCACGAGGTAAGCCGCGCACACGGAACTGATCGCACACACAAAAACGATTTTGCCGACGCGCCCGGGCAGGACGCGAGCTACGGAGAGAGGCATTGACTGGAACTAAGCGGTCGACCGTCACATGCGCCGACGACGCGCACGTACAGGTGGGTTCATTGAATCAGCGCCTGCGGGCACTGCGTAAGGCGCTGCTTAAAAGCTGCTGGCAAGCCTAGGGAGGCTTTCTTAAGTCAGACTTAAGCTGCCCCTAATAAGCGAGTGAGCGCTTGACGGAGTGCATGACGACGAGCTTGCGCGGGTGCGGGCCGCGCGCATCATTGTTGGCCGGCCTGCTTCTCATGTTCCCCGCCGCTTACGCGCCCTTTCCCTTCGCGCGCGAATCGCGAGTCAGCGCTGCTTCCAGCGGTTTCTTCTGGCGGTCGCTCTGATCACCGCTTGATGCTTCGTGTCGCCGTCTTCTGTCAAGACAACGAAGCCAGCATGTTCGACAGCCGTCTCATATGAGCCTTGAACGCGTCGCTCGCTTCGCGATCGGTTGTCGGGTTCAGATGCGACGTCTCGGCGAGTTCGGCCTGCTCGTGAAAATCGTTGGCGAGGGTGCGTTTGATGTCGGCGGGCAACGACCGCACGATGGAGACCAGCAAAGCCTCTTGGGCATGCATCATGCCGAGAATCGAATGAGTGTCCATGCGAAAACCTCCGGTGAAGGCATCGTCAGCGCAAGCCAGCGTGAGCGCTGGCGCACTTCATGTTACCCCGCCGGCTCGCGCGATGGCGGCGCGCATCGGATGGATTGGCTGGCGCGCGCAAGTGCTAACCCCCGGCCTGCGCGTGAACGCCGTTACTCCGCGATCGAATAGCGCGACGGACGGCTTTGCGGCGCTTTCGCCGGGCGCTCGACGCGCGGACTGGCGCCACGGATAAAAAGGATCACGCACAGGGCGACCATGGCCCAGATGCAGAGAATTATCGTCAAAGCGCTCATTTCGGTATTCGGGAAGGTCGAGATTGCGATTGATACGGTCGGGCCAGGCGGCCGCTCAGTGCGTCGTCGGTTGCCCGGAGTCGCCGAACAGAAGCTCGTCGATCATTTGCGTGGTCTGCGTCAGTTGCTTTTCGAGCGACGCGCGCGCCGCTTGCGCGCCAGCCATGTCGCTGCGCGCGACCGCTGCGTGCGTCTGCGTCGCGAGCTGCAACACCATTTCCGACGCGCGTTGCAGCTCGTGCATCGTGCCGGCGTCGGCGCCCGCCGACGGGCGGTTCCAGTCAGATGCGCCGATTTCCGGCAAGCTTGTTTCGAACTGGTGATCTTTGTCGTGGCGGGAAGACATCGCAGGCTCCTGGCGGGATTGGACGAGGTCAGTTTGCGCCGGACCCGCGATTTTCAATCTCTCGAACAGAAGCCGATTTTCAAGCCAATCCAAGGCGTTCTGGAAAACGTGGCTTTCTACTGAAGAATAGGCGGCCCGCCAGGGACCGCGAGCGGCTTGTGTCAACTCGCGGGTTCGCTGCGCGAGGGGCGCATTCGTCGCCCTCCAGCGGGAAAATCCGCCGAGGACGACGGCGCTCTCGACGTCAGTAAATAACGGCAACTAGCCCGACACGAAATGCCTCGCCTCAAGCAGCGGGGATCACGTCGACGCGCAATGCGTCGCCGCCGGCCGCGATCGCGAGCAGAAGGTCGACGTTCGGATGCGCGCCGGGACGGTTGCGCGCGTCGGCCGTGTGTTCGGCGAACAACGCAAGACCGTGTTCAGCGGCGATCGCGTCCAGCGAGCCGAATGTCTCGCGCAGATAGTTGTATACCGTGAGCGAGCCCTGCTTGCCCGGCTTGTTCTCGATGCTCGCGACCACGGCGCCCTTGCCATCCACCAGATCGATACGCGCGATGCCGTCGATGGCGGGCATCTGGGCGAGGTTCTCCTTGAACACGCTGCTCGGTTGAATCATTGAAAAACACTCCTTCCGTTCTAAAAAATTGCATGGCGGGCCGTATCTTATCCGATAGGGGTTTGCACGGCCGCGGCGGGGCGATCGGGTGATTACGGCGAGCACAGTGTGCCGGGCAGAACTTGCGCAACTGGCTTGGTCGACGCAACCTGACGTTCTCGTCCGCAACCGACCCGGCTATCGCCACGATGGGCGCACGTGACGCGCTGCTGTACACGCTCACCAATCACATCCGCAATGATTCTTCCGGCGGCTTTTCCGACGAAGCCGCGAAGACCCACACGACCTATTGCGACCAGGCCCGTTTCGATCGCTACAGTACGCTGCTGATCGGTGGCCTATTCGTTCATCTACAAGGCAGCCTATCGTTTCGACACATTCTGACGCTGACGTGAACTGAGCGTAGCAACTCGCGCCGGCCTTCTTCGGAGGGCCGGCGTTTGTACATGCATTGCGGCTCGAACGAAGGGAGGTAGCAGTCATACCAGTAGCAGAGGTTGCCTTGTTAGCCATGAATGTCATCGCAACAATGCTGATGCAGCTATCGACCCAGCCATCGACGCCACGCATCAAACCAGCATCGACACGATGAATCCGACTCAGACAACTTCATTGAGGTAACGCGCAATGCGCATTTCTTTTTTGCATACGATCGACGGGAACAGGCAGGTATTCGAACAGGCCGCCCGCGACCTTGGTTTGCATGCCGACGATCTTCGCCATGAAGTAAGGGCGGATTTGCGCGAGGCGGTTCAACAGGCGGGAACGTTTCCCATCGACTTGCGCAAAGAGACCAGCCGCTGCCTGCTGGAACTCGCGGCCCATGCCGATGCCGTCGTTTTGACTTGCGCTACGCTTGGCCCGGCTGTCGCGGAGATCGAAAATTCGCCCGCGCCGATCGTGAGAGCCGATGCCGCGTTGGCCGCTGCGTCAGCGAAAGCCGGCGGAACCATTGCCGTGTTGTGTGCCGCTGAATCCGCGATCGAGTCCACGCGCAAGCTGTTCACCGAGCACGCGCGCGAAAACAACGCATCCGTCGAAGTCGTCCATCTCGCGCACGCTTGGGCGCTGTTTCAGAGCGGTGATCTCGACGCATGCTTCACGGCGATCGCATCGTCGGCGGAGCAAGCGTATGACGCAGGCGCAACCGTCGTCGCGTTCGCTCATCCGTGGATGTCGCCTGCCGTGCAACTCGCCGGCAAACGCAGACGGCCGCTCGACAGCGCGCACGCCGCGCTACGCGCCGCGATGCAACAGTTCAACGAACGTTCGGCGGGCGACTGACTGGAACGCACATCGCGAAGTTGAAGCACCAGCCGGAACGGCGGTCAGTGCTCACCTGCGAGTTCGAACGAGCCTTCCATCACGCTGACGCATTTTCCGCCGACCCGAACCTCCGCCCGATCATCACGCGTATCGACCTTCACGGACAGGATGCTCGGGCGTCCCATATCCACGCCTTGCGCGACGCACAACGACAATTCCGACAGCCCGCGCACCTCGGCAATGAGGGCGGCCGTCGCGGCTGTCGCGCTGCCGGTGGCGGGGTCTTCGGTCATGCGCGGCGTGAACATACGCGCGTCGAGATCGCAGATCGTTCCGGACCTGGCCGGGCCGACCTCGCGCGTATAAGCGTAGATGGACACCGCGCCGTCGATAGGCAGCACACCTTTGTACGCGCCGAGATTCGGCATACACCGCCGCAACGCGTCGCGTGAAGCGAGTTCGACCACGAGAAACGGCAGGCCGACCGACGCAACCTGTGGTGCATGCGTGTTGACGAGAACATCGTCGGCTGTGAGCGATAGACAGGCCGCGACCCGCCCGGCGGAAACTTGCGACAATCGCGTCAACGGCTCCGGCGCGACGAGTTCGGCGCCGACCACGGTGTCGCCCTCTTTCAATTGCCTCACCGGAACGAGGCCCGCTATCTCCTCGAAGACGAGCAGGTCCGGCAACGGCTGCTGCCTCATCGCCGCCTTTTCTGCGAGCACGAATGCCGTGCCGATGTTCGGATGTCCCGCGAAAGGTATTTCGCGGCTCGGCGTGAAGATTCTCACCCATGCAGTGTGAGCGGGATTGCGCGGCGGCAGTACGAATGTCGTTTCGCTGTATCCGAACTCGCTCGCGATGGCCTGCATCTGGGCGCTCGACAAGCCTTGCGCATCGAGCACGATGGCGACCGGATTGCCGCTGAATTTCGTGTCCGTGAAGACATCGGCAGTGACGTAGCGGCGATTCATGGCATTCCTCGGCTGGGTAATGGCTTTCCAATGTTATGCCTATTTTCGCCATGAGTCGCCGATACGACAGATACAGTTTCATCCACCCGAACCGGGCCAACCCGGCCATTGTCCGCCTCATCGGGTTCGATGAGTCAGAAGAAAAAACATCGAAAAAAAAGCCCGCTTTCGCGGGCAACCCTTCTCCTGGCAACAGGCAACAGGCAACAGACAACAAAGCAACAGCTAACGCCTACACCCTCACCCCTTCGTCGCCCCAAACGTCAAGCCGGCGACAAAATGCTTCTGCATTGCAAAGAACATCGCAACCGACGGCAGCGCGGCCAGAATCGACCCCGCCGAAACGAGATTCCACGCCGTCGTCCACTGCCCTTTCAACGCGGCGACGCCTACCGTGATCGGCGCGGCATCATCGCCTTGCGTCAGACAGAGCGCCCAGAAATAGTCGTTCCACACGAACGTAAACACGAGAATGGCCAACGCCGCGAGCGCCGGACGAATCAACGGCAGCACGATCCTGAAGAACACCGTCCACTCGTTCGCACCTTCGATCCGCGCTGCCTCGACCAGTTCGAACGGCAACTGCTTGATGAAGTTGCGCAGAAACAGCGCGCAAAAACCCGTCTGAAACGACACATGAAACAGAATCAGCGCGCTTACCGTATTGAACAATCCGAGTTGCAAGGACAGATCACGCACCGGAATCATCAACACCTGCACCGGCACGAAATTCCCCGCGACGAACGTTGCGAACAACGTCGAATTGCCGCGAAACCGGTAGATCGCCAACGCGAATCCGGCCATCGCCGCCAGTGCAATCGAACCCACCACGGCAGGTACCGTGATCAGCACGCTGTTCCAGAAGTAATGCAGCATCGGCGACGTGGTCAACGCCTCGCGATAGTTGTCGAACATCGCGAAGTGCTTCGGCCAGCCCCAGTAATTGCCCTCGCTCAGTTCCTCGGTCGAGCGCACGGAGGTGACGAGCACCGCGATCATCGGCAGCAGCCAGATCAGCAGCGCGATGGGCAAGGTCAGTTTGTACGTCCGGCGCGCGGCCGGCTTCCATTTGTCGATCGGAATCGGAAACATGATCGGTTCCTTTATTGCTCGGTGCGCAGCATGCGCCGCAAGTGATAAATGATGTACACCAGCATGATGCCGAACAGCACGACCGCCACCGCCGCCGAATAGCCGATGCGGTAATACTTGATCGCCTGGTCGTACATGTAATACGCGAGTACGGTCGAACTTTCGAACGGGCCGCCGCCGGTCATCACCGAGATCAGATCGAAACTGCGCAACGCGCCGATGATGGTGACGACGATCGCCATGAACGTGGTCGGGCGCAGTTGCGGCAGGATCACGTGCCACAACATCGACCAGCCGTGCGCGCCTTCCATGCGCGCGGCCTCGATCTGCTCGCCGTTCAGCGCCGTCAGCCCGGTGAGGTACAGGATCATGCAGTACGCGGTTTGCGGCCAGAGCGCTGCGAATACGATCCCGAGCGTCGCGTAGCGCGGGTCGCCCAGCACCGGCACGCCGTGGCCGAGAATCAGCGCGAGCAGGCCGAAGGTGGGGTCGTAGAACCACGAGAAGATCAGGCCGACCACCACGCCCGACAACACGAACGGCGCGAAGAACAGCGACTTGACGATGCGGATTCCGGCCACCGCCTGGTTCAGATACAGCGCCACCGCGAGCCCCATCGGCGGAGCGAGCAGGAACAGCACCAGCCAGATCAGGTTGTTCCTGAGCGCCGTGTAGAACGTCGGCGTGTGAAACAGCTCGATGTAATTCGCGAGACCGATGAACGACGGCTCGGTCATGCCGTCCCAGTTGAAAAAGCTCAGGCGGATGGTCGACAGGATCGGCCACACGACGTAGATCGCGACCATCACACAGGCCGGCGCGAGAAACAGGAACGCGGCGCGCCGCTGCCGCCGCGCGGTCGGCGTGGGACGGCGCCGGCGCTGCGCCGCCGGCGGTCCGCCGCGCAGCGCGCCGCCCGATGCGGGCAGGCCAGCGCCGCCAGGCTCTGCGGGACCGCCGACAGTTTGACGGCTGACGGAATGCGACACTATCGTTCTCCTGTGTCGACCAGAGTTGGCGCTTTAGCGCCTTACTCTGGTCCCATGCAAAGCTGTCGATCAGAGTTGGCGCTTTAGCGCCTTACTCTGATCCCATGCAAAGCTGTCAATCAGAGTTGGTACTGAGCATGGGACCGGAGTAGGCGCTAAAAAGCACCAACTCCGGATCGACACGCTTTAGCGCCTTACTCCGGTCCCATGCAAAATAGTTGCCAATCCAATACAACGGATAGCGGCCTCACGGCCGCCACCGCTCACTTCTTGTAGATGCGCTTACGGGTCTGCTCGAGTTGCGCGAGCACGTCGTCAAGCTTGGTGGGATCGGAGACGAACTGCTGCATTCCCTTCATCCCTTCGTCGGCCATTTCCTTGGTCATATCGCGATCGTAGAACTGCGCGATGCCGCCCTTCGTGTTCGCCAGAATCTGGAAGCCGATCTTCGAGATCGGATCTTCAGGTTCGGGCGACTTGCTGTTCGCCGACAGCGAGCCGAGCCCGGTCGCGAGCTGCGCGCCGATCTCGGGCGTTTCGACGAACGCGAGGAACGCATGCGCATCCGCCTTGTTCTTCGCCTTCGACGGAATGTGCAGCGATTCGACCGGGCCGTCTTCCGCCGTCGGCACCTTCGAGTCGATCACCGGGAACTGGAAGTAGCCCATTTGCGGTTTCACGTTCGGCGGAAAGCCAGCGGTGATGAACGTGCCCATCAGCATCATCGCGGCCTTGCCCTGGAACAGGAACGGCTGCACCGCGTCCAGATCGTACGACAGCGAGTTGTCGATGAAATAACCGGCGTCGAGCAATTGCTTCCACGTCGTGTAGACCTTCTTCACGCGCGGATCGGTGTACGGAATCTCGCCCGCCATCAGCTTCTGATGGAACGCGTTGCCGTTCAGCCGCAGATCGAGATAGTCGAACCAGCCGGCGAGCGTCCACGCATCGCGCCCCGCGACGGCGATCGGCGTAATGCCGGCTGCCTTCAGCTTCTTGGCGGCGTCGAGAAACTCATCCCACGTTTTCGGCTCGCCCTTGATGCCGGCCTTCTCGAACAGATCCTTGCGATAGAACATGCCCCACGAGTAGTACACGGTCGGCGCGGCATACTGTTTGCCCTTATACGACGACGCTTCCTTGGTGGACGCATACATGTCGTTCCAGCCGTTCTTCGCCCAGTCGCCGCTCAGGTCCTCGAACAGGCCGCGCTGTGCATAATACGCCATGCGTTCGCCGTCGTGCCAGTTGACCACATCGGGCGCGACGGTGGAGAGCCAGCCGGGCAACTGCACCTTGTACGCTTCCTCGTCGATGAACGAGACCTTCACGTCGACACCGGGATGCGCCTTCTTGAACTCGTCGACCACCGACTGCCAGACCGCGCGCTGGCTTGCCCCCTTGTACGCGATGTTGATCGCGAGCGTGCCGGCCTGCGACGCCGTGCTCACGGCCGAGGTCCCCACAGCCGCCGCAGCCAGTGCGAGTGCCAACAGAATCTTGCGTGGTTTCAGTTGCATGTTGCCTGTCTCCTTTATCCCTTGATTTTGCGTCGTTGTCGTTACTGCGTGGAATCCTCTGCAGGCCGCGCGTCAGCGCGACCGGTACACGGCCACACCCTGCGGTGCGAGTGCGCGTGAACCTATCACGAATGCGTCGTCGGCGACATCGGTGAGCGTATGGGTATCGTCGCCGTAGTTGAACGCGTAGGTCAGCGCGCCGCGCCGGCTGATGCGCACGCTGTCGCCCAACTGCATGGTCGTGACGCCGGCCTCGCGCGCGATCCGCTCGAATAGTCGCACCGTGAGCGCGTCGTCGAACAGGCTCGCGAAGTAATGGAACGCGCCGCTGCGCACATACGCGGGGTGGCCGTCCGCGAAACGCGCGCGCACGTCGAGCGAGGCCGCCGCATCGCTGTCGATGAAATCGCGCCAGTGACGCGCGTGGCCGTCGTCGACGCTCGCCTCCTGGCTGTGCGCGAGACGCACGCCTTCGGTCACGTTCGGCCGCATCGATTCGACGCGCCAGATGCGCGCCGGCAGCACCGAGGCCAGCGCACCGGGCGGCAAATTCGTCGGAATGCGCACGTCGCGGGTCTTCGAACCGGTGCGCGGACCGAGCACGACCTGCGCACCCGAGCGCGCGAGGCGCACCGCGAAATCGTCCGGCACGACCGGCAACGGCGGCACGACGACCAGACTGTAGCCGTCCAGCGGCGCGTCCACCGGCACGATATCGACATCGAGTCCGAGCGCGCGCAACGCCGAGTAGTACTCGAACGCGAAACGCGGATAGTGAAAGTCCGCCCCTTGCGGATGGATCTCGAACAGCCACTTCGCCTCGTAGTCGTAGACGAGCGCGACTTTCGAACGGATCGCCGCGTTCGCGTCGCCATTCGACGCGAGCACCGTGCGAATCTCGTCGGCAACCTGGCCCGCCTCGTTGCCGCCGACATCGAGCCGGTTATCGGGCGTGTTCAGCCCCGCGTGCATCTGCTCCTGCGCGAACGGCGCCTGACGCCAGCGGAAGTACGACACGCAGCCCGCGCCGTGCGCGAACGCCTCCCAGCTCCACAGGCGCACCATGCCGGGCAGCGGCGCCGGATTCCACATTGCCCAGTTCACCGGACCGGGCTGCTGCTCCATCACCCAGAACGGCAGCTTCGACATGCCACGGTAGACATCGTGATTGAACGACGCGAAGTCGGGATGGCCGCTGCGCAGCCAGCGCGCCTTCACGTCCGGCGCGAACCATTGCTCTTCGAGCGCGCCGAGCGGATAGCTGTCCCAGCTCGCGACATCGAGATCGGCCGCGACCTTGTAGTGGTCGAACTCGGTGAACAGCTGCATGAAGTTGTGCGCAACCGGTCGCCCCGGCGAATGCGCGCGAATGATCTCGACCTGCATGCGGTTGTAGCGCGCCACTTCGTCGGACGCGAAACGCCGGTAGTCGAGACGGTGCGAAGGATGCGCTTCGGTCACGGTCGCCACCGGCGCGTCGATCTCGTCGAAGCTGCGGTACTCCATGCTCCAGAACACCGTGCCCCACGCGTCGTTCAATGCGTCGATCGTGGGATAGCGCGCCTTCAGCCACTCGCGAAAGCGCCCCACTGCCGCCGGCGAATAGCTGACCACCGTGTGATGGCAGCCGAATTCGTTATCGGTCTGCCAGTATGCGACCGCCGGATGCTGGCCGTAACGCTCGGCGACCGCCGTGCAGATGCGTTGCGACGCCTCGAAATACGACGGCGACGAGAAGTCGTAATGACGCCGCGAGCCGAACGCGCGCGGGCGGCCGTCCGCGCCGATCGGCAGGATGTCCGGATGACGGTCGATCAGCCACTTGGGCGGCGTCGCGGTCGGCGTGCACATGACGACCTTCAGGCCGGCTGCGCCCAGCACGTCGATCGCGCGATCGAGCCAGCCCCAGTCATATTCGCCAGGCGTCGGCTCGATGCGGCTCCACGCGAATTCGGCGATTCGCACCTGTTCGATGCCGAGTGCTTTCATCCGGCGAGCGTCGTCTTCCCACATCGACTCAGGCCAGTGTTCCGGGTAATAACAGACTCCAAGGCGCATCCCAAGGTCTCCTGATTTTCTTTACGCGTAGTGTTCGACGGATTCGAGCGAAGCGGCGGCAAAGCCGTCTTCGGTAAACAGATGGCAAGCGGGACGGGGCACGCGCAGGCTTGCGCGATCCCCGGGCGCGAGGCGCGTATCGCCCGGCGCTTTGGCGATCAGCACGGCGCCGCCGGGCTGATCGAGGTGAACATAGCTGTGTTCGCCGAGCTGTTCGACGAGCGACACGGTGCGCACGAGCACGCCGTCCGCGGGCAGGTCGGACGATGCGTCGACGAACTCCAGGTGTTCGGGACGCACGCCGAGCGTGACCGGCTGCGCGGCTTGCAGACGCTCGCCGCTCACCGGTACGTTCACGTTTTCCGCGGTGTGATCGAGCGTCACGACCACGCCTTGCGGATCGATTGACGCCACTTTCCCCGGCAGAAAATTCATCCGCGGCGAGCCGATGAACCCGGCGACGAAGCGGCTTCTCGGGCGGTGGTACAACTCCAGCGGCGCGCCGATCTGCGCGATGCTGCCGTAGCGTTCGGTGTCCTTGCCCGCGTGCAGCAGCACGATCTTGTCGGCGAGCGTCATCGCCTCGATCTGGTCGTGCGTCACATAGACCACGCTCGCTTTCGCGAACTGCCTGTGCAGCCGCGCGATCTCGACGCGGGTCTGCCCGCGCAGCGTGGCGTCGAGGTTGGACAGTGGTTCGTCGAACAGGAACACGCCCGGCTCGCGCACGATCGCCCGGCCAATCGCGACGCGCTGCCGCTGCCCGCCCGACAACGCCTTCGGCCGGCGCTCCAGCAGCGCCTCCAGTTGCAGGATGCGCGCGGCTTCGCGCACCTTGCGGTCGATTTCGTCCTTGGGGGTTTTGGCGAGCTTCAGGCCGAAGGCCATGTTCTCGAACACGGTCATATGCGGAAACAGCGCGTAGCTCTGGAACACCATCGCCACGCCACGCAGCGCGGCGGGCACGTCGTTGACGAGGCGCCCGCCGATCGACAGGTCGCCGTCGCTGACGTCTTCCAGGCCGGCGATCATTCGCAGCAAGGTGGACTTGCCGCAACCGGACGGCCCGAGAAACACGCAGAACTCGTTCTCCGCGATCTCCAGATCGACGTCGCGGATCACGGGCGCGCCATCGCCGTACGCCTTCTGCACGCCTCTTAACGAAATGCTCGCCATTGCATCGACTCCGTGATTTAATCAGCTCGAAGTCGGAGATTAAGCGCTTAATCAGCGAGGCCGAAAAAAGCGATCGCAGGTGCGATCGTTGGGCCTTGCCTGTCTCCGATGTCGTTTGTCTGTGCGACAGATGGTGCCGCGCCTTGGACGGCGACGCAAATGTCGGGCAGTCATCCCAAATACTGAAAACATCATGCCCACACTCAGCGAAGTCGCGCGTCACGCGGGCGTCACCCCCGCGACGGTATCCAACGTGCTGCGCAATCGCGGCCGCGTCGGCGCGACGACCCGGCAGCGCGTGCTCGACGCCGTGGAGGCGCTCGGCTATCGCCCGCATCTGGCCGCGCGCGCGCTCGCCGAGGGCCGCGCGCCGACCTTGGCGTTGATGGTGTCTAGCATCGCCAATCCGTTCTATCCGGAGTTCGCGCTCGCCGTCGAACGCGCGGCGCGCACGAGCGGCCACTTCGTGATCATCTGCAATACGAACGAAGATCCGCTGACCGGCCGGGCATATCTCGACCAGATCGCCGGCACGCTTTCGGAGGGCGTGCTCGTGACGAACGCGAACCTCGACTTCGCCGACCTTCACACAACCGAAGCGCGTGGCACGCCGGTGGTGCTGTGCATGTGGGAGCGGCCGCACGAGCCGCCGGGACTGCCGTGCGTCGCCGTCGATTTTCGCCGCGCGGGCGAGTTGGCCGGCGAGCATCTGCTGGATCTCGGGCATCGGCGGATCGGCGCGATCGTCGGCAGCAAGGCCTCGGGGATTCACGCGGCGCGCTACGAAGGTTTCGTCGATGCGCTGCGCGCGGCGGGCGCACCGAAAAACCGCGTCCGACACGCAGCCGATACGATCCACGGCGGCTACGTCGCGGCACGCGCGCTGCTCGAAGCCGATCCGAAGCTCACCGCAATCTTCGCGACCAACGACCTGCCTGCGCTCGGCGCGATGCACGCGGCCGCCGATCTCGGCCTGGGCGTGCCCGGCGACCTCTCGGTGATCGGCATCACCGACATTCAGCTTGCGCGCGATTCGCGGCCCGCATTGACGACGGTGGCGGTGCCGACGGTCGAAGCCGCGGGACTCGCGGTGTCGCTGTTGCGCGAGCTGATCGAGTCGTCGTATGGCCAGGCGGGTCGCGGCGCGGCCAGCGTGCCGATGCGGATTTCGTCCGCGCCCGAACTCGTCGTGCGGGCTTCGACCGGCGCGCCGCGTGCATGGCCTTAGCCCCGGCGTGCACGCGACGTAGCGAAGCGTTCGGGCGCGGCTGATTCCGACCGTCCTCTAGCCCGCAAAAACCTGCGGCAAGCCGCTGAATTCGCAGCGCTCGGCATCCGCACACGGTAGCGACGGTTTTTTGCCGCCGACGCGTGAGTGAACCTCTCGACGCACGCCATTTGCGGCCCAATACGCATCGTTCAGTCTCCAAACGCCTTTCGTACGAGCCAGGACTTTCCCGAAGCCCGGCTCTTCCACCTTGCATCGCACCACCGCGTCCACGTCTCGCCACGAAAGGCTCGCGGCCTTTTCACAGGTTGCGCGCGTCGACTTCCGTCCAAAACTCTGCCTTGACGCGGGTCGCCTCACTGCTGTAGTAAATCAACCAAAATGATTTAGCCGACCAGTTGCGAAGAACCGCGCTGCTAGCCGCCGTCGCTTCGGAGCACACAGAAACCAGCTTGCGAACGCGCAGCGTTCGCGCCGCAAGCGCCATGCAGTCCACAACGTCGTTGCGAACAACCGGAGGAGCATCCCCATGAATCTGAATTCCCACAGGCATCCTGTCGCCAGGAAAATCGTGTCGATGTGCGTCGCGGCATCGGCGGTGTGGTGCGCGAGCGCGAGCCAGGCGGCCGATCAGCCGGTCGTCGGCCTCATCACCAAGACCGACACCAACCCGTTCTTCGTGAAGATGAAACAGGGCGCCGAGGCGGCCGCGTCGAAAGACGGCGCGAAGCTGATCACCGCCGCCGGCAAGTTCGACGGCGACAACGCGAGCCAGGTCACCGCGATCGAAAACATGATGACGGCCGGCGCGAAAGCGATTCTGATCACGCCGAGCGACACCAAGGCCATCGTGCCGAGCATCAAGAAAGCCCGCGCCGCCGGCGTGATGGTCGTCGCGCTCGACACGCCGACCGACCCGCAGGACGCCACCGACGCCCTCTTTGCCACCGACAACTTCAAAGCCGGCGTGCTGATCGGCAAATACGCGAAGGCCGCGCTGAACGGCAAGCCCGCGAAGATCGCCACGCTCGATCTCGCGCCCGGCGTGTCGGTCGGCGTGCTGCGTCACAACGGCTTCCTCGAAGGCTTCGGCATCAAGGAAGGCGATGCGTCGGTGGTGTGCAGCCAGGACACCCGCGGCGATCAGGCGAAGGGCCAGACGGCGATGGAAAACTGCCTGCAGAAGTCGCCCGACATCAACGTCGTCTACACGATCAACGAACCGGCCGCGGCGGGCGCGTACCGCGCGCTGAAGGCGGCTGGCAAGGACAAGAGCGTGATGATCGTGTCGATCGACGGCGGCTGCGAAGGCGTGCGCAACGTGAAGGCCGGCGCGATCGCCGCGACCTCACAGCAGTATCCGCTGAAGATGGCCTCGCTCGGCGTAGCCGCAGGCGTCGATTACGCGAAGACCGGCAAGAAGGTCTCCGGCTATCAGGACACGGGCGTGACGCTGATCACCGACAAGACGATGCCCGGCATCGACAGCAAGGACACCAAGTACGGCCTCGACAACTGTTGGGGCAACAAGTAACGCACTGCTAGCGGCCCGCCGCAACGGGCCGCCATCTGATTTGCCGCGTGGCCTCGCCGCCACGCTTATGTAGCGAGGACATCCATCATGTCGACACCTTCCGCGCCCGCCGGCCATTCACGCTCCTTTACCGACCGTTTGCCGTCGCTCGCCGAGGTCGGGCCGCTGATTGCGCTGGTGCTGGCGTGCGGCTTCTTCATCTCGCAGAGCAGCCGCTTCCTGTCGTTCCAGAATCTCTCGCTGATCCTGCAGCAGACCATGGTGGTCGCGGTCATCGCGATCGGCCAGACGCTGATCGTGCTGACCGGCGGCATCGACCTGTCGTGCGGGATGGTGATGGCGTTCGGCTCGATCATCATGACCAAGTTCGCGGTCACGCTAGGCGTGCCGCCGATCCTCGCGATTCTGTGCGGGATCGCCGCGAGCACGCTGTTCGGCGCGCTCAACGGCGTGCTGATCACGCGTATCAAACTGCCCGCGTTCATCGTCACACTGGGCACGCTGAATATCGCGTTCGCGCTCACGCAGATCTACTCGAATGCGGAGAGCGTGTCGAACCTGCCGGACGCGATCATGTTCTTCGGCAACACGTTCAAGCTCGGGCCGGCAGATGTCACCTACGGCACGGTCCTGACCTTGCTGATGTATCTGGCCACCTGGTTCGTGCTGCGCGACACGGTGCCAGGCCGGCATCTGTACGCGCTCGGCAACAACGCCGAGGCCGCGCGGCTGATGGGTCTGTCGTCGCAGAAGATTCTGCTCACCGTGTACTCGCTGGCCGGCGCGATCTATGGCATTGCCGCGCTGCTGTCGGTGTCGCGCACCGGCGTGGGCGATCCGCAGGCGGGTCAAACCGAAAATCTCGACAGCATTACCGCGGTCGTGCTCGGCGGCACGAGCCTGTTCGGCGGACGCGGCTCGATTGTCGGCACGCTGCTCGGCGCGTTGATCGTCGGCGTGTTCCGCAACGGCTTGACGCTAATCGGTGTTTCTTCGGTCTACCAGGTATTGATCACCGGCATGCTGGTGATTCTCGCGGTAGCCGCGGACAAACTTTCCCATCGTCGCGGTTGAGTACCACCGCAATTGTCTTGCATGGGGCCAGAGTAAGTGCTGAAGCACTAACTCTGGCCGACCGCAATTGTCTTGCATGGGGCCAGAGTAAGTGCTGAAGCACTAACTCTGGCCGACACAGGAGCACGTGATGTCGACCACTACTTCCGGTTCCGCCGCAATGCCCGTTCTGCAGGCGCGTGGACTCATCAAACGCTATGGCAATGTGACCGCACTCGACGGTTGCGATTTCGAAGTGCTGCCCGGAGAGATTCTCGCGGTGATCGGCGACAACGGCGCGGGTAAATCGTCGTTGATCAAGGCGCTGTCCGGCGCGACGGTGCCGGATGAAGGCGAGATCCTGCTCGACGGCAAGCCGGTCAAGTTCCGCAGTCCGCTCGATGCGCGCGCGCAAGGCATCGAGACCGTCTACCAGGAACTCGCGGTCGCGCCGGCGATGAGCATCGCCGAGAATCTGTTCCTCGCCCGCGAACTGCTCAAGCCCGGCTGGCGCGGCTCGCTCTTCAAGATGATCGACAAGCGCCGCATGCTCGAAGAGGCAACCGCGCATATGAAGGACCTGCAGATCGGCATCCGCTCGATGCGCCAGGCGGTCGAAACGCTCTCGGGCGGCCAGCGCCAGGGCGTCGCGGTGGCGCGCAGCGCGGCCTTCGCGCGGCACGTGGTGATTCTCGACGAACCGACCGCCGCGCTCGGCGTGAAGGAAGGCAACATGGTGCTCGAACTGATCCGGCGCGTGCGCGATCGCGGCCTGCCGGTGATTCTCATCAGCCACAACATGCCGCACGTGTTCGAGGTCGCTGACCGCATCCATATCCAGCGGCTCGGGCGGCGCGCCGCGCTCGTCAACAGGAGCGACGTGCACATGTCGGAAGCGGTCGCGATCATGACCGGCGCGAAGGAAGCTGACGTCAAGGCGATTGCATGACGCGGGCTTCCTGCTGAGCGGGCACGCGACCATGGACACCACCGGCGCCCGCTCCCCTCTCAAACGCACGGTCGGCTCGAATCAGGTCGGCATGCGGCAATTCAACGAGCGCATCGTGCTGCAGGCGATCCGCTTGCACGGGCCGCTGCCGAAGGCCGACGTGGGCCGCCTCACGCGTCTGTCGATGCAGACGGTGTCGATGATCGTCGACCGCCTGATCGACGACGGCCTGCTCGAAAAGCAGGCGCGCGTGCGCGGCAGGATCGGCCAGCCGTCGGTGCCGATCGCGTTGCACGCGGACGGCGCGTACACCATCGGCATCAAGGTGGGACGCCGCAGTCTCGACGTGCTGGCGATGGACTTCTCCGGCCGCGTGGTGTGCCGCGATGTGTTCGAGTACGCGTATCCCGATCCGCGCACGCTGTTCCCCGCGCTCGAAAGCAAACTGGCGCGCGTGAATCAGACGCTCGGCGCGAAGGCCGGCAAGGTCGTCGGCATGGGCGTCGCGGCGCCGCTGTGGCTCGGCGGCTGGCGCGACTTTCTCGGCGCGCCGCCCGACGCGCTGGAGGCGTGGCACGAGATCGACTTGCGCACCCGCATCGCGACGATGACGGGCCTGCCCGTGGAGTTCGCCAAGGACACCACCGCCGCGTGTGCCGCCGAACTCGTGATGGGCCAGGGCCGCGGCATTCACAACTTCCTGTATCTGTTCGTCGGCACGTTCATCGGTGGAGGCCTCGTGATCGACGGCCGCTTGCACGGCGGACCGCACGACAACGCGGGCGCGGTCGGCTCGATTCCGCTGCGCGACGGCAGCGCGCGCAAACCCGCGCGGCAACTGCTGCACGCGGCATCGGGCTTCGTGCTCGAAAAGCTCTTCAGCGATGCGGGCGCGCCGGCCGCCGCCGCGCACGATCATCGTGCGCTGTCACCGGAGTTGTGGCGGCATACGGAGCAATGGCTCGATAGCGCGTGTCCCGCGATCGCCAACGCGCTGACCAACGCGGCCGCGTTGCTCGACCTCGAAGCAATCGTGATCGACGGCGAACTCGACCGGCAACTGCTGCGCGAAATCATTCGACGCACCGAGCGCGTGCTCGATCGCTTCGAATGGGAAGGGATGGTGCGTCCGCAATTGCTCGAAGGCGCGATCGGCGCCGATGCGCGCGCGATGGGCGGCGCGATTCTGCCGCTCTACGCACATTTCGCGCCGGTGCATGAGTTGTTTCTCAAGCCGGCGGCGTCGGACGCGCAGTATTGAGCGCGGATTGGGCAGTTAACGTCCGCGCTTTTTATTACGCCTCGCCGCTCACGCGCTCACTGCGCGGAAACCTTGGTGACCGTCGCCTTCTTCGCAGCCGGATTATCCAGCAACGGCTGCAAGGCCGGCGCCAGCGACTTCAGCAACTGCACCGACAGCGCGCTCGTGAACTCGTAACGCGCCGCGTACGGTTCATGCACCCACGCGGTCAAGGTGCCGTAGAAACGGTCGCCCATCGCGAACACGAAGGTGGCGCTGCGGTTCACCTTGCGCGACTCGATCAGCCGGGCGCCTTTGGCGAACACATTGAAGCGCTGGTCGCCGGTGCCCGTCTTGCCATACACCGCAAGCGTCTGGCCGTTGGGGAACGTCATGCCTTGTGCGAGCCGCCTCGCCGTGCCGCCCGTCACGACATCGCGCAGCAGCGTTCTCACCACGCCCGCGATTTCCGGCGACAACTGCTGCTGCGGCGCGATCGCCGCGCGCTGGAAGTGCGTTTCGTACGGCGTGTCCTTCGCGAAGTCGAGTTGCGTAAGGCTTTCGGTCGGCACCTTGTTGCCGTCGTTGGCGATCACGCCGATCAGTTGCGCAAGCGCGGCGGGCCGGTCGCCCGATGCGCCGATCGCCGCCGCATACGAAGGCGTGAGCGTCCCGAACGGATAGCCGAGCGCCTGCCACGATTTGCCGATCGCGTCGTACGCCCGCAATTCGACCATGCGTTTGATGCGGCGATCCTGCGTCGCGTGATAGCGCGTCTTGAAGAGCCACGAATACGTCGACAGACGCACGTCGCGGCTCGCGTTCTGAATCTGGTCGAGCGTGGTGGCCGGGTGCGCGCGCAGATAGTTGAGCGTCCACAGTTCGAGCGGATGCACGCTCGCGATGTAGCCACGGTCGTTCAGATTGAAGCGGTCGATCGCATATTTGGCGTACAGGTTCGCGAGGTCTTCATCGTCGAGCATCGACGCGGCCGGCGTGTTCTTCAACGCCGCGCGCATCTTCTCGTTGAACCAAGCATTCGACTCGTCCGGCGCGACGCTGCGCAACACGGTCGCCAATTTGGGCGGCGACTTGCGCACACCGAGCAGCAAGAGCGCCAGGGCCTGATCGGGCGCCTTGCCGTGATACTTCGTGTAGAAGCGCTTCATGTACACGCGGCTTTCCTGATCGGCGAAACGCGTCAGATACATTTTACGGACCGCCGGATCGCCGAGCCATTGCTCCGATGGTCCGGTCGTTTGGACCATCTCGTAGTGGACGATGTCGCGCATCAGCCGCACGAACACCAGGTTCACCGAATGCTGGAAGGCGCGATGAACGGTCAGGATGCGGCTGTTGTCGTCGGACTCGAAGTTGTTGAAGGTCTGCGCGCCGCCGCCCGTATAGAACGTCTCACCGGGGCTCGCCGAGTATTTGCGTTCGACGGCCGCGTCGAGCATCGCTTGCAGCGAGCGGTCCGAGGTGTGCGAGAGATAGTCGAGCGCCCAGCGCGTCAAGTGATCGTTCGGGTCGGGCTTTACGGCTTTCAGCTCCGCTGTGCTCAGCGATGCATAACGCTGGTGCAGATCGGACACGATCTGCAAATACGTGACTACGGTACGCAGTTTCGCGGTCGAACCGAGATTCAGACGCGCGCCGGAATTGATGTCGAACGGCTGGTTGACGCTGTCCGTTTGCACCCGCACGAGGTTCGCGCCGTCACGCCGTTCGAACAGCGTGAAGCTGTACGCGATTCTCGACGGATCGTCTGACGGGCGCAGCATTTCGAAACCGACGAGGCCCGCGGCTTTCGCGCCGTCGCGCGTCGCGGCAGCCGCGAGCCGTTCGCTGACGGCCTGCTGCACCGCGTTGTTGAGCGTGCCCGTGGCCTGCAGATCGAGTCGATCGAGTTCATAGAAACTCGGAATGCCGAGCGCGGCCAGCAGATGCGAGCGCATCGACGTGACGGCCTTGCGCGACACGAACGAATCGATACTCGGCGTTCCGGCGGGCGCGCGGTGCAGTTCGACATGCGCGGCCAGTGCCGCGTCGCGCAGGGGAATCGAAACAACGCCGCCCGTCGCCAGCAATCGCAGATAACTGTCGGTCAGCCGTTCGAGTTCGGCATAGCCGTGATGCAGGAAATACGACGGCGCGCGTTGCGCGATCATCAGCGACAGCACTTCGCGGAACGCCTTGCCCTGCTCGTCCAGGTTCTGTTCGGTCGACGGCGCTCTCAGCACGCGGTTGATGTCGCCGAAATCGCGTCCGTACCACGCGGCGAGACCGTCGCCGATCCCGTTGATCTCGCCGATCCCCGGTTGCGCGGCGAGCGGCACCGAGTTCAGATAGCGCACGACGATCTGCTGACGCGCGATCAACGTCTGCGGCCCGTTCAGATACGCGCGCACCGAAGCGGATGCGATCTGCCGCAATTTCTCCGGCGGGGTCGCCGTGCGGCCGCCGGCGGAGTGGCGGAATTTTTCGATCTGCGTGGCGAGCGTGCTGCCGCCTGGCGTCGCCTGATGATGGTTGAAGATGCGCGCGCCCTGGTCGGCGAGCGCGCGGCTGAAGCGGCCCCAGTCGATCGCCGGATTGCGGTTCGGCTGGCTCGGATCGAGCAGATAGCGGTCTTCGATGAACAGCAGCGAGTTCACGACCAGCGGCGGAATCGCGTCGAAGCTGTCATACACGCGGCCCGGATACTGTGCGCTGAATAGCGGCGCGCCGGTGCCGTCGAAAAGTTGCAGGCCGGCGGTGTCTTTTTCCGCGTAGGGCAGGAAAAGCCCGTTATCGGCCAACGACAACATCCGCTCGGAATCGCGCGCCTGTGAGCTGATTTCAAAGCCGCGTTGCAGCAAACGCTGCTGGATTGCAGGCAGCAATGCGTAGCCGAAGCGGCTGTCGTAAGGGCCTTTGTCGGCCTGAGGAAAACGGATCGAATGACTGGGACCGGCGTCGACGGAAAAACCCACGTCGCGGGTCAGTTCGGAAAGGTAGCGCGCCTGCAATCGTGACGTTTCGATCTCGACCTGGACGAGGCGCGCCAGCAGAGCCAGCCCGAGCAGCAACGCTGCCGCCAGCCCCCATTTGAGCCACCTCCAGACAGGCGTTGTGCCGGTCGCGCGAAGCGGAAACCGAAGCAGTGGCCGATTCATGGCTGCTCTCCCCGAGCGTTACCAGGTTCCCGGACCTGGCTCACTTTGAAGGAGTGTAGCGCGGAAACGCGCCGCCGCCATGGGTTCGAATTAACCCACAGTGTCGCGCCTACAACACCTCTTCATGTCACATGGCAAAACGCGAACTACCGTGAGATATTCGGGATCTTTCAGGATCGACAAAACCGCCGCTTCAGGCGGTTTTGCGCTTATGCGGCGTGGGTTTTTGCGCTTGCGCGGGCAGCTGCTGCGCCACCTGCCCTTGCAACAACTCGATGAACTGCGTGGCCGGCGGCGACAGCACGCCGCCTTTGCGCGTTACGACGCCGAAAGTCTGTGAAGGCGACTTCAGCGTGACCGGCACCATGCGCAGCATCTTCTGCCGCACGAACATCGCGGCGATCGCGCTCGGCAACAGCGAAACCAGTTCGGGGCTGCTTTGCAGCAGCGCGACCGTGACGAACGTGGAGGCCGTCGAAATCGGATTGTCCGGCATATCGAGTCCGGCCAGATCCATCTCGCGTTCGAGCAGTGTGTGCAGCGGCATGTGCGACGGATACATCACCCAACGGTGACCCGCCAGATCGCGCAGTTGCACCTGCTTCTTCGGCAACGGCGGATGACCGTAGCCCACGACCACCGACAACGGCTCGTCGCCAAGCGGGCGATATTGATACTTCGACGGATCGGCCGCCACCGCCGCGCGCCCGATTACCAGATCGAGCCGGCCGTCGTCGAGTTGCGGCAGCATGCGCGCACTGGTGTCTTCCACTACCTCGATCGACAGGTTCGGTTGCCCCGCATGCAGGCGGTTCAGCGCCGGCACCACGCACTCGGGAATCGCACCCATGATCGCCCCGATCGCGAGCCGCCCGCCGCGTCCCGAGCGTATTTCGGCGACGTCCTGGCACAGCGCGGTGAGATCCGTGGCGACGAGGCGCGCGTAGCGGATCACGCAGTGGCCGAGCTGGTTCGGGATCATGCCGGTCTTCGAACGCTCGAACAGCGGCGCGTCGAACATCGATTCCAGTTCCTGCAGCGCCTTGCTGGCCGCCGATTGTGTCATCGACATCGCGCCGGCGGCTTTGTGCAGCGACTTCAGGTCATCGAGCGCGATCAGCAATTGCAGCTGCTTCATGCGGAGTTTCGACAGCAGCACGTTCAGGGTGTCTTTCATTGGCGCGCAGGTGCGTGGGTGGTGAGTCGCAAAAGCGATCACAAGATGGAAACAATTCAATATACCTGCGGTACGCGCCGCCGTATAGTCGGCGCTGGAGACATTCAAACACCTTCGCGATTCCCTCACCGACAACGACATCACCATGACCCAGGCATCCCATTCTGCCGCGTTGCGCGGCGTGTTCCCCGTCGCGCCGACCATCTTCGACGAAGCCGGCCGGCTCGATCTGGAGGGCCAGAAACGCTGCATCGACTTCATGATCGATGCGGGTTCGAACGGCCTGTGCATTCTGGCGAACTTCTCCGAGCAGTTCGCCCTTTCCGACGACGAGCGCAACACGCTGATGCACGTCGTGCTCGACCACGTGGCGGGCCGCGTGCCGGTGATCGTCACGACCACGCATTTCAGCTCGTACCAGTGCGCCGAACGCAGCCGCAACGCACAGGCCGCGGGCGCCGCGATGGTGATGGTCATGCCGCCGTACCATGGCGCGACGATCCGCGTGGGCGAGCGCGGCATCTACGAGTTCTATCGTACGGTGTCCGACGCAATCCAGATTCCGGTCATGATCCAGGACGCGCCAGTCAGCGGAACCGCGCTGTCCGCTGCGTTTCTTGCCCGCATGGCGCGCGAGATCGAGAACGTGTCGTACTTCAAGATCGAAGTGCCGCAAGCGGCGAACAAGCTGCGTGAGCTGATCGAACTGGGCGGCGACGCGGTGGTGGGTCCGTGGGACGGCGAAGAAGCCATCACGCTGATGGCCGATCTCGACGCGGGCGCAACCGGCTCGATGACCGGCGGCGGCTACGCGGACGGCATCCGTCTGATCATCGACGCATATGCGGCAGGCGATACGGAAGCGGCCGCCGCGCACTACCAGCAATGGCTGCCGCTGATCAACTACGAGAACCGTCAGGGCGGCCTCGCATCGTGCAAAGCGCTGATGAAGGAAGGCGGCGTGATTCGCTCGGACGCGGTGCGTCATCCGTTGCCGGCGATGCACCCGGCCACGCGCGAAGGCTTGCTGAAGGTCGCACGGCGGCTCGATCCGCTGGTGTTGCGCTGGGGCCGCTGAAGCTCGTCGTTCGACGCCCGCGCTCGCGCATATCCGCTTGAAGCGCGGGCGGCAAAACCCATTCCGGTCCCCACGCTTGCCGATCAGTCGGCATGCGTCAGGACCTGCACAGGAATGAGCCCTGCTGCGGCGAACAACCTCAAACGCACCCGCGCTGCTTTATTCTTCGCGCCACGCGTGGCTCCGTTGCCGGCCGACGATTCAGGTTCGCACAACAGCACTGCCCTCACTGCACAAGGACCGGGTGTCCCTGCCGCCTGGCTGCACCGCGCCGGTCAGTTCGCGTTCCCGCAAGAGCGCATACATCGACCCATGTGCAATCGCACAGCATCACTCACGTCACACGTAGGATGCGGGCCTCTGCTGCCCCATACGCGTCGAATCGTCGAACGGATGCCGACCACGAAAAAACCGCCCATGAGGTCGGGAAGAAGTGAGTAACATAAGCCCGCAAGCTCAACCTACTTCCCTCCATGACCGCTCATCCCCGAGAACTGACGCCGGAGACCCTCGCCGAGCTGCTCGAACGCATTGCCGGGGAAGATGCCGCGGCACTGCGTGAGCTATATGATCTCGTCGCCCCGAAACTGTTTGGCCTCGCGCTCCGTATATTGAACAGGCAGGAGTGGGCCGAAGAAGTCTTGCAGGAGAGCTTCGTCAATATCTGGCGCTTTGCCGGCGACTATCGGCGCGCGCTGTCCGCGCCGATGACGTGGATGTCGGCGATCGTGCGCAACCGTGCTCTCGATCATCTGCGGCGCCTCGACACGCAGGAAACGGAATGGAGCGATGCGTTGGACGATCTCGTGGCGACCGGCGACCCCGATCCCGAAGCCCTCACCGCGGTCAGCCTGCAGGCGCGTTTGCTGGCCGCCTGCATGCAGCAGCTGGAGCCGGCGCAGCGGCAGGCCGTCGCGCTTGCCTACCTGCGCGATCAGAGTCATAGCGAGATCGCTGAAATGCTGACGGTGCCGCTCGGCACCGTCAAGTCGTGGATCAGGCGCGGCCTGGCCAAGCTGAAGACCTGTCTGGGAGGCGAGTGATGAATCTGACTCGCTATCCTCAGCTCATCGATCGGCTGGCCGCCGAGTACGTGCTCGGCACGTTGCGCGGCGGCGCGCGGCGGCGCTTCCAACAGTACGCCGACGAGGACTCGGCAATCCGCCGCGCGATCGACGAATGGCAGCGGCGCCTCGCGCCGCTAGCCGAACTCGCCGCACCACGCATGCCGCCGGCGGCCGTGTGGGATGCCATCGAGCGGCGTCTTGGGCTGAGTGCTGCACGCAACGCCGCGCGGCCGCGCGGCGTGCAGGAAACGCCGGCGCGTCCATCGCGCGGCCTGCTCGACAACCTCGCGTTCTGGCGCGGCTGGGCGATCGGCGTCACGGCCCTGGCTGCCATCGCCGTGGTGGTCGCGGTGCGCGCGCTGTTGCCGTCCACGACCACGCCTGCCACTGCGCCGAGCGTCGCGCA
Source organism: Paraburkholderia panacisoli (assembly GCF_008369935.1). Lineage (GTDB taxonomy): Bacteria > Pseudomonadota > Gammaproteobacteria > Burkholderiales > Burkholderiaceae > Paraburkholderia > Paraburkholderia panacisoli. The sequence continues at coordinate 148,353 of NZ_VTUZ01000016.1, forward strand.
GCAACCGGAAGCGGCCGTGTCGCACGTTGCCGTGCTGAACGACAAGGACGCGCATCCGGTCATGCTGATCGCATGGGACGAAGCCCATTCGACGATGACGCTGCATCCACTAGGCCTGGTCGATCTGCCGCCGGGCCGCGCAATGGAGTTGTGGGGTATTCCGGCGAGCGGGCATCCGATGTCGCTCGGCATGCTGCCGGACAACGCCAGCGGCAAGGTGTCCGCCGGTCAGCAGAAGCCGGAGAATTACGCGGCGCTGGCGGTGTCGATCGAAGCGCCGGGCGGCTCGCCCGATCACAACGCGCCGAGCGGTCCGGTGGTGTTCAGCGGCAAGCTGCTGCCGGTGTCGTGAGCCGGATGGTTCGTTGTCGGCCAAGGCTGGCATTCGCAGAGAGCGGATGTCGGCCTTTTCATTTTGCGTCTGCTTTGGCTCGAGCCGTGACCTTCCCGCTCCTTTCGACGCCATCACGCGACGGCTGGCTGGACGCGAGCGCGCGATTGCCGCTACCCTAGCCGTATGCAAAGCTATTACGAAGCCACTGTCAGCCGCTCGTCAGCCCATGCGCCGCTCGCCGGCCGACGCAGCGCCAATGTCTGCATCGTCGGCGGCGGCCTTGCCGGCTTGTCGAGCGCATTGGGACTCGCCGAGCGCGGCGTCTCCGACGTCGTCGTGCTCGAAGCGCAGCAGGTGGGCTTCGGCGCGTCGGGGCGCAACGGCGGCTTCGTGTTCGGCGGCTATAGCCTCGATTGCGCCGACCTGCTGAAAACCCTCGGCCCGGTTCGCGCGCGCGAACTCTATACGCTGACCACCGACGCCGTCGACTTGATGCGTGAGCGCATCTCTCGCTACCGCATCGACTGCGACGCGACCGATGCCGGCGTGATCCTCGCGAACTGGTTCGACGACCCCGCCCGGCTCGACGCGCAGCGGCGCCTGATGCGCGATTCGTTCGGCGTCGACTGGGAACCCGTTTCCGCCGCGCAGCTCGCCGGGCAACTGAAGACCCGCCGCTATCACGGCGGCCTGTTCGAGCGCAACGCGTTCCACTTTCATCCGCTCAAATACGTGCTCGGTGTCGCCGCGGCCGCGGCTCAGGCAGGCGTGACGATCCACGAGCGCTCGCCGGTCGTGCGCCTGCAGCGCGCGGGCGCGGGCTTCGTCGTGCACACGCCGCAAGGCGCGATCGAAGCGCGCCACGTCGTGATGGCGGGTGGCGGCTATGCGCGCAACGTCTACGCGCGCGTCGAGCGCGCGGTGCTGCCCATCGCCACCTATGTGATGGCGACCGAGCCGCTCGGCGCACGCCTGCAAGACGCGCTCGACACTCGCGCCGCCGTCTACGATACCCGCTTCGCTTTCGACTATTACAGGCCGTTGCCCGACACGCGCATCCTGTGGGGCGGCCGCATCTCGGTGCGCGACCGCGCGCCCGACACGATCGCCCGCCTGTTGCGGCGCGATCTGGTGAAGGTCTATCCGCAGTTGCACGACGTGCGTATCGAACATGCGTGGGGCGGCCTGATGAGCTACGCGCGGCACAAGATGCCGCAAATCGGCCGCAGCGCCGACGGCGTCTGGTACGCGGTCGGCTTCGGCGGACACGGCATGGCGCCGACCACGGTGTCCGGCGAACTGCTGGCGGCCGCCATCTCCGGCGAGCGCCCGGTGCCCGATGCGTTCGCGGCCTTTGGTCTCACGCCAGCCTACGGTGCGCTCGGTCTCGCCGCCGCGCAACTGACCTACACGGCGATGCAGACGCGCGATGCACTCGCCGCACGCCGCCGCAGCGCGCGCCCTGTCGTATGACGCATCGCAAACGGCCGCCATTTAGGCCCGAAACCCGCGCCGGAGGCCAATTTCGCCATGCTAGAATGCGCCGTCACTGCCGCTCGAATACACAATGAAAAAGGGAAGCAAGGCCGCCGAGCCTGATACCAACGGCATCCTGTCCGACACGCCGCGTGGAGACGCCCGGCGCAAGTACGACCCCGAACAGACGAAGCGCAACATCCTCGACGTCGCGACGCAGGAGTTCTCCGCGATGGGACTGACGGGGGCACGCGTCGACGCCATCGCGGAACGCACGAACACCACCAAGCGCATGCTGTACTACTACTTCGGCAGCAAGGAAGGGTTGTACCAGGCCGTGCTGGAAAAGGTGTACGGCGACATTCGCGCGCTCGAACAGGATCTGCACGTCAGCGAACTCGACCCGGTCGAAGGCATGCGCGCGCTGGTCGAATTCACGTTCGACTATCACGACCGCCAGCGCGACTTCGTGCGCCTCGTGACGATCGAGAACATTCACGGCGCAAAGTACGTCGAGCAGGTCAAGTCGTTCAAAGGCCGCAATGTCACCGTCATCCACACCATCGAAGATCTGCTTGCGCGCGGTATCGCGGCGGGGCAGTTCCGCAGCGACATCGACCCGATCGACCTGCACCTGCTGATCAGCTCGCTGTGCTTTCACCGTGTCGGCAATCGCCATACGTTCGGCACGGCGTTCGGCCGCGATCCGTCGCATCCGCGCCTGCGCGCGCGGCATCGCGCGATGATCGTCGATGCGGTGCTGCGTTTCGTGCGCAAGGACGATTGACGCGCGCCCGCGCCGAGGCGGGCTACGCAATGGAAAACGGGACGTGGCTTGCGCCACGTCCCGTTTTCTTTTGGCCGCTAAAGACCGCTCAATCCACCAGCACGATCCGCTTGATATCCCCGACGATGAAGATGTACGACAGCGCGCCGATCAGTGCGATCGCGCCGATGAACACCAGCGCGCCGACGAACGAGCCGGTTGCCGCGACGATGAAGCCCACCACCAGCGGCGTCACGATGCCGGCCAGGTTCGCGGCGAAGTTGAAGATGCCGCCGGTCACGCCGAGCAGGCCGTCGGGCGCGATGTCCGACACCAGCGTCCAGCCCAGCGCGGCCATCCCCTGCGCGAAGAACGCCACCGACAGAATCGCGATCACCACCACGTTGCTTTCCACATAGTTCGCGAGAATGATGGTCGAAGCGAGCAGCAGGCCGGCGATGATCGGCAGCTTGCGCGCTACGTTCGGCGACTTGCCGCGGCGCAGCAGCCAGTCGGAGAAGAAGCCGCCGAACATCACGCCGATCGACGCCGCGATGAACGGCATGATCGCGAAGAAGCCGATCTTCAGCCACGCCATATGGCGCTCGGTGGCGAGATACGTCGGAAACCAGGTGAGAAAGAACACCAGCGTCGAATTGCCCGCGAACTGGCCAAGGCAGATGCCGGTCAGTTGACGATGCTTGAGCAGGCGTCCGATGGTGCGCCATTCGAAGCCGGTCTTCGCCGGTGCGTGCGTCGCGTCGGCGGCTTTCTTGCGATGCGTGAGACCACCGCCGGCTTCGATATAGTCCAGCTCCTGCTGATTCGCGGATGGATGATCGCGCGGCTCGCGATAAAACATCCACCAGATCACGCCAAACACGATGCCCGCGCCGCCCACCACATAGAACAGCGAGCGCCAGCCGAACGCGCCCATCAGCATGAACAGGAACGGGCTGAAAAACGCGAGGCCGATATATTCGCCGACCGTGTACGTGCCGGTCGCCATCGCGCGTTCGCTCTGCGGGAACCACGTGGCCACCACGCGGCTGTTGGTCGGAAAGCAAGGTGCTTCCGATACGCCGAGCCCGAGGCGGAACGCGAACAGGCCGCCCACGCCGTGCACCAGCCCTTGCGCGAGCGTGCACAGGGACCAGAACGTCATCGACAGGAAGTAGGTCAGCTTGCTGCCGAAGCGGTCGAGAAACAGGCCGCCCGGAATCTGCGCGGCCACGTAGCTCCATGAAAAGACGGAGAACAGCAGACCCATCAGCGCGGCGTTGATGCCGAGCTCCTTGGTCAGTTGCGGTGCCGCGATGCCGAGCACCGTGCGGTCCAGATAATTGATCATCGTCCCTACGGCGAGCAGCGCGAGAATCTGATAACGAGCTTTCGAGCGGCGTGTGGTGCTCACCGTGACGTCCTTTTGAAGGGGGGCGTCGGCGGGACTGGTTTGAATCGGTTGCGGCATGTCGGGCTAGTCTCCTCGATCTGGTTGTGTACCGGTCACACGCTACCGGTTAGCGAGTTTCTATGGGCGTCCCCCAGGGGACTTCCTATGGGCGTTGCAACAACGACTGAAAGTGGGTGTACACGCGTTCGGCGTCCGGCTCGAGGCCGGTGAAGATGCGCATCGCGTCGACCGCCTGATAGACCGCCATGCCGCCGCCGCTCAGCGTGCGGCAGCCGAGCGCTTCGGCCGCCTGCAGCAGCGCGGTGCGGATCGGGAAGTACACGATGTCGGCGACCCACAGATCGCGATGCAGCAATTCGGCCGGCAACGGCAAACCGGGCAGTTTCGCCATGCCGGTGGGCGTTGCGTGAATCAGGCCATTGGCGGCCGCGAGCGACTCCGCAAGCGAGCTGCCGCCGCTGACCTTGCTGGACGGGAAACGCTTTTGCAATTCGTCGGCGAGCGACGCGGCGCGTGCGGCGTCCACGTCGAACAGCGTGAGCGATTTCGCGCCCATTTGCAGCGCCGCATGCGCGACTGCCGCGCCCGCGCCGCCCGCGCCGAGTTGCACCACGCGCTCCAGCGATACATCCGGCAAGCCGCGCTGGAACGCGCGTGCGAAACCGGACCAGTCGGTGTTGTGGCCGATGCGCTTGCCGTCCTTGAACAGCACGGTGTTGACCGCGCCGAGCGCGCGCGCGTCGTCGGACAGTTCGTCGAGCAACGGAATGACCGCCTGCTTGCACGGGTACGTGATGTTCAGGCCGTTGAAGCCCATGCGTTCGGCGGCCTGCAGCAGGTCCGGCAGCGCGGCGACGTCGAGTTTCAACGCCTCCAGATCGATGCGCCGGTACACGTAGTGCAGGCCGAGCTTGCTGCCCTCTTCTTCGTGCATCGCCGGAGTCAGCGACCCGCCGATGCCCGAGCCGATCAGACCGACCAGATACGAATGGGCGGTGGCCTGCGAGCCGGCCTGCGCGTTCGCTTGTGTGTTTGCTTGTCCGTTCATTTTGCCGCCCTATTCTTGAGAATGGTCGCCATGCGCTCCAGAGCGAAGACATAGCCCTGCGTGCCGCAACCGACGATGATCGCGTCCGCCACGGCCGACACGTACGAGTGATGCCGGAACGCTTCGCGGCGATGCACATTTGAAATGTGCACCTCGACGACCGGCTTCTCGATCGCGGTGAGCGCATCGGCGATCGCGACCGAGGTGTGCGTGTAAGCCGCCGGATTGATCACGATGCCGTCGACCTTGGTGCGCGCCGCATGCAGCCAGTCGATCAGCTGATGCTCGGCGTTCGACTGGCAGAACTCGATCGAAAGGCCGAGGCGTTCGCCCGTGTCGCGGCAGAGTTTCGCGACGTCGTCGAGCGTTTCCGAGCCGTACACGGCCGGCTCGCGCGTGCCGAGCAGATTGAGGTTCGGTCCGTTGAGGACCAGGACGGAGGCAAAACTCATGACAGCGGCTCCTGCGAAGTAAGGCGCAAAGCACACCACGGCACCCGTGGCGCTCTGCAACGTATAGCGAAGTGTGCGCGCATTGGCGGCCGCCGTCATTCGGGGTTTCTCCGAATTTGTACCATCTAGTTAGTTTGTATAAACTGTCGCCATATTCCGTTAACGTGGGCAATTCTGGCCTGCGTCTTGCTCGCGCAGGTAACGGACTCGCTCATTTTGCGCATCGCAGCATACCGGGCCGCAACGCCTTCGCGCTCGCCGCCGCGCGCGTTTTCCCATCGCCGTTCTGATTGTTTTTGCAGGAGCCTCCATGCAGCGTTCGATTGCCACCGTGTCGATTAGCGGAACCCTCGTCGAGAAATTGACCGCGATCCGCGCGGCGGGCTTCGAAGGCGTCGAGATCTTCGAGAACGACCTGCTGTATTTCGACGGCTCGCCCGCCGACGTGCGCCGCATTGCGGAAGATCTCGGGCTGAAGATCATGCTGTTCCAGCCGTTTCGCGACTTCGACGGCGTGAGCCCGGAGCGCCTCGAACGCAACCTGGAGCGCGCGAAGCGCAAGTTCGACGTGATGCACGAGCTGGGCACGGACCGCATTCTGGTGTGCAGCAACGTGTCGCCGGACACCATCGGCGACGATTCGCTGATGATCGACCAGCTCGGCGCGCTGGCGCGCGCGGCTGAAGCCGCCGGCGTGATCGCCGGTTACGAGGCGCTGGCGTGGGGCCAGCACGTGAAGACTTACCGTCACGCGTGGAAGCTCGTCGACGCGGTGAACCACCCGAGCCTCGGGCTCGTGCTCGACAGCTTTCACACGCTTTCACTGAACGATACGGTGGATGCGATCGTAGAGATTCCGGGCGAGCGCATCGCGTTCGTGCAGATCGCCGACGCGCCGAAGCTCGCGATGGACGTGCTCGAATGGAGCCGCCACTATCGCTGCTTTCCCGGCCAGGGCGATTTCGATCTCGCCAACTTCACGGCGCAGATCATGAAGACGGGTTACAAGGGGCCGCTTTCGCTGGAGATTTTCAACGACGGCTTTCGCGCCGCGCCCACCACCATCACGGCCGCGGACGGCCACCGCTCGCTGCTGTTCCTCGAGGAGCAGACCCGCACGCTGCTGGAGAAGCAGCAGCAACCGGTCGGCGACCTGTACCGCTCGCCGGCCGCGCCCGCGCACGTCGGCTATCAGTTCCTCGAATTCGCGGTCGACCACACTACCCGCGCGCAGCTTGCCGACTGGCTCGGCAAACTGCGTTTCCGCCAGGCCGGCGAGCATCGGTCGAAAGATGTGACGCTGTATCAGCACGGTGCGGCGTCGATCGTGCTGAACGCCGAGCCGGATTCGTTCGCCAACGCGTTCTTCCAGCAGCATGGCTTGTCGCTGTGCGCGTCGGCGTTTCGCGTGGACGACGCCCATCAGGCATTCGAGCGCGCGGCCGGTTTCGGCTACGCGCCGTTCTCCGGGCAGATCGGCCCGGACGAGCGGGTGCTGCCCGCGGTGCAGGGGCCCGACAGCAGCCTGAATTATTTCGTCGACGAAACCCCCGATCAGCCCACGCTGTTCGAAGCCGATTTCGTCCTCACCGATATCAACGGCCCGACCGAAGTGGGCCCGCTGTCCCGCATCGATCACGTCTGCCTGTCGGTGCCGGCGAATGCGCTGGATACGTGGGTGCTGTTTCTGCGGACCGCGCTGGGCTTCCAGGCCGAGCCGGGCGTGCTGGTGCCGGACCCGTACGGGCTGGTGCGCAGCCGCGCGCTGCGCAGCCGTGACGGGTCGGTGCGGATCGTGCTGAACGCGTCGTTGGATCGCCATACGGCGGTGGCCGAGGCGCTGCACACGTACCACGGCTCCGGGCTGAACCACGTCGCGTTCAGCACGGGCGATATTTTCAGCGCGATTCCCGAATTCGTCGCCGACGGCTTGCCGGTGCTGCGCATTCCGCGTAATTACTACGACGATCTCGCCGCGCGGTATGCATTGCCGGACCCCATGCTGGAGACAATGCGCGCGAACCACATCCTGTACGACCGCGACGAACATGGCGGCGAGTTTTTCCACGCTTACACGGAACAGCTGGACCAGCGCTTCTTCCTTGAGATCGTCGAGCGGCGCGGCGGTTATGACGGATATGGCGCGGCTAACGCGGCGGTGCGGCTTGCTGCGCAGGCGCAGCGGCGGAAGTAGGCGGTTCGGGTGGTGGCTTCGTAGGCAGATCTTGGGCTCTCGCGCATCTCCGCCAATTCGAGCAGTTCGGACGGGTCAGGCTGATCGCGCGGTGCGGGCAGTTCGACTGCGCTTCAACACTCCCACGCTCCAGCTCCCCAGGCACGCCACATGCGACCTCGAATCGGACAGCCGCGCGGCCCCGATATAATGGCCCCCTGATTTGCGGCCCACGCCGCGCGGCAGCGCCCTGGCCGGGCGCCGCATCCACCCGTCAGCCGAATGAAACGCCAGGAGAGATATGAAGAAGTTTGCTGTAGTCCTGTCAGTTCCCGTGCTCCTCAGCGCTTGCGCGTACTTCCAGAAGGATCCGGATGCCGGCGAGCCCGTCACGGACACCACCACTCAACGGTCCGTCAACGACGTCGTCGCCTGCATGACGCAAGTCGCCACCCGCCACGACGCCGCGTTCAAATCCACGGCGATCCCGCAGGGTCAGATGCTCGATTTCGGCGATTCGAATATCGTCAAGGTGCGCAGCGACAATGGCGCGACAACTTACCGCTTCTATGCGGGCAAGCGCCATGTCAACACCCTGTGGCTCGAAACGGCCGGCAAAACCTGCGCCCCGTAAGGCTTTGCGGGGTAAGAAACAGTAAGTGGGACGATCGGGAAGTTGCTCCGCTGCCTTCTTCATGTCACGGTGTTACAGGACAATGGAGTCTTAAGAATCGTTTAAGACTTCGTCCGCATCATCGCCGGACACTATCCAGCACGAGGGGCGCACCATGAACCAACCCGATCAAAATACGAACGACACATCGGCGCCGGGCAAGCGGCCTACCATCCTGCGCCGTCTGCTGAGCCACCACGAACTGGCGACCCTGTTGCTGTTGCTGCACGCGCCGATCGACGCATCCGCGAAACCCGAGATTCCGCAACTGTACGAAGCGGGCCTCGTCGAAACAGTGTCCGGCGACGCGGGCGCCTCGCACATCCGTCTGACGAGCGAGGGCAATGCGGTGCTGCGCGGGCTCGGCGTCAAGTAACGCCGGCCACCCGCGCGAAGCCGCCGGCTCACGCCTGATCCGCCGCACAAAGCACAAGAATCAAAGCGCAACGCGCAAAACCTGACGCTTGGGCCCAGGCATCCACCGTCGCGCAGGCCCGCAAGCATCCCCCTCGCGAGCAACCAGACAAACTGCTTCAGGCTTGCCACACGCCATAACCCGCTTCACGCAGCCCAATCGCGAGTTCCACTTCCATATCCTGAGCGCCGCGATACGGCATCGGATTGAACACTTCATACAACTCGGGCACGAGGCGCAAGCCGTAATCGCGCACATAGCGATTGGCCTGAATGCCGGCCTTATGACGGTCGAAACGCAGGTCCGGGTCCAGCCCCGTCATTCCCACGTACACGCAGGGCTTGTCGAACCGGTAATCCGGATTCGCGCGGCGAAAGCGCGCCTCGTTCCAGACCGCGTCGTCCAGCATGACGACGTACACGTAATAGTGATGCCTGCGACGGACCATGTGCGGCGGCTCAGCTCCGCGAAGTGCCGTGCAGCATCATCCGATATTCGGTCGGCGTCACGCCGACGGTCGCCTTGAATTGCCGCGTGAACGCGCTGTGGTCGGTGTAGCCGCACAGCGCGGCGACGTCCGTGACCTTGTCGTGCGAGACCAGCAGCGCGGTGGCCGCATCCAGACGCGTCTTCAGCAGCACCTGACGCGGTGTCAAATGAAACACTTTGTGAAAGTAGCGCTCCAGCTGCGCGACCGACATGTCCGCCATCGCTGCAAGCTGCTTCAGATTCAACGGCTGCACGTAATTTTCCTGGATCGACTGCACGACCGCTGCAAGCCGGCTGTAGGCCGGGTGGCTGCTTTCGTCCGCCCTCAGGTCGCGGGAAATCCCGGCGAGGCCGACCACTGTGCCCGCCTCGTCCCGCAGCGGCTGCTTGCAGGTCAGGCACCAGCCAGGCTGGCGGCCGGGATAAAGATGCAACTCCAGTTGATCGAGCATCTGGCTGCCGGCGCCGATGATCGCCTTGTCCTGCGCCGTATAGATGCGGCCGAAGCGGCGCGGAAACACGTCCTCGGCGGTCTTGCCGAGCAGCGCGGCCTTTTCCTTGAAGCCGCAGCGCGAGGCCAGCGTGCGGTTGACGAGCGCGTAGCGCGCGTCGGCGTCCTTCACGAAAAACACCACGTCGGGCATCGCGTCGAACACCGGCTCCAGCAACCGGAAGTGCGACAGCATGCCGGACAGCGTGGAGTCTTCGGATTCGAGCGGATGAGCCGGCGTGTTCATCGTGTGGGTCCGTTGGTCCGTGGAAGGCTGCATTCCCGAAGGGATTCGTCGGCGCAACCGCGTGGGTGGCGCGCGGCCCGTCGATTATAGAGCCGCGCGGTGGCCGACAATATCCGCAACGCGGGCGGGCGCGGACTTCATTCGACCGGCGGCGGCTCGATGCCCGGTGTCATCAATGTGCCGATTTGCGCGGGACTGAACGGCGGGCGCGGCGCGGCGGCTGGCCAGCCGAAGTAAAGGTTCGCGGCCGCGCCGCAGATTCTTCCCTGGCAGGCGCCCATGCCGCAGCGGGTGTGCAGTTTGGCTTCGCACCAGTCCGCGCAGTGGCGCACCTCGCCGACGCTCACGTCCTCGCAGCGACACAGCAGCGTGGCGTCGGCAGGCGGCGTGCGCGCGGCGTCCTGCAATGCGAAGGCGGCTTCGACGCGCCGGCCGAAGCGGCGCCAGCGCGCTCGCCGCGCATGCAGTGCGTCCAGAGCGGCGCGCTCGGTGGGCGCCCCGCCGCTCGCGGCCAAACCGGCGATCTCGCCTTCCACGCCGGCCAGTTCCGCGCCGCCGATGCCCGTGCATTCCCCCGCCGCGAACACAGTGTCGACCGACGTTCGCTGCTCGCCGTCGACGACGATCTCGCCCGCCTCGTTGACCGCGCAGCCGAGCGCCTGGGCCAGCGTGACGTTCGGCACCAGTCCATAGCCGCAGGCCACGCGGTCGCAATCGAGCGTCACGTCCCGCGCGCCGCGCCGGATGGTCACGCGCTGCACGCGGCCATCGCCCTGCGCCTCCCGCACGATGCTGCCGGTCCAGTAACGCAAGCCGGCGAAACCGCGTGTCATGGCGATCGCCTGCCGCAACTTCGTGGGTTCGGTCAGCAGTGAAGCGCCGAAGCGCGCAACCTCGAACGCCGACGCCTGCTCGACCACCGCGAGCGCCCGCGCGCCGGCCTTGCGCGCTGTAGCGAGCGCGGCAATCAGCAAAGGACCGCTGCCGGCAATCACGATCCGCTCGCCGCGCACCGGCATCCCGCCTTTGATTAGCGCTTGCAACGCGCCCGCGCCGGTCACGCCTGGCAAGGTCCAGCCCGCGAACGGCAGCAGCCGCTCGCGCGCGCCGGTCGCGAGAATCAAGCGCTCGTAGGTGATGCACACGCCGCCTTGGCCGGCCGATTCGAGCAGCAGTCCGCAGAGCCCAAGCGGCGCGATCACGCGGGTCGACGGCCAATGCGTGACATTGCCGTACGGGTGCAATGCATCGAGCAGCGCGGACAGCGGCGCTTGCGGCGCATGCCCCGGACCTTGACGCCAGATCTGGCCGCCTGCGCGAGGATTGTCGTCGAGCAGCGCGACGGTCGCGCCCGCGCGCGCCGCCGCATGCGCGGCGCTCAAGCCGGCCGGCCCGCTGCCGACCACGACTATGTCGAAGTGTCGCGTCATCGCGGGTCCGCCGGGTCGCAGGCTTGCACGGTCTGGCCTTCGCGGCACAGGGTCTGACAGGCCAGCGCGTGCGCCCGGCCGTCGATCGTCACGCGGCACTCCTGGCACACGCCCATGCCGCAAAACGCGCTGCGCGTGTCGCCTTGCACCGACCGCCGCGTGCCGCCGACGCCCGCGATCACCAGCGCCGCGGCCACGGTCGTGCCGGCTTCGACAGCGATGTCGCGGCCGTTTATCGTCACGTGGATGCGCGCCGCGTCAAGACGGGTCATGGGCCACCTGTTCAGCGAAACGGACCGGCAGATAAGGCTCGACAGGGATCGGCGCTGCACTCGCCATGATCTGCGCGGCGAGCAGTTTGGCGGTGGCGAGCGAGGTCGTCACGCCCAACCCTTCATGGCCGACCGCGAGCCACACGCCAGGCGCGAACTCGCCGGCTGGTCCGATCAGCGGCAGTCTGTCCGGCGACGCCGCGCGAAAGCCGGTCCACGCGCGAATGCCGTTGAGCGTCGGCAGCACCGGCAGATAGCGCGCGGCCCGTTGCAGCATCTGCGCGAGCACGGGCATCTCGACCGCGGGATCGGTGGTGTCGAACTGGCGCGACGAGCCGATCAGCAGTTGTCCCGTGGGACGCGGTTGCGCATTGAACGCCACCGACGTGCCGGCCGCATGATGCGCGCTCTTGATATACCCGAGTTCGAGCAGTTGATGACGGATCAGTCCCGGATAGCGGTCGGTGATCAGCAGATGGCCCTTCTTCGGTTGCAAGGGCAGCGACGGCACGAGTTGCCGCGCGCCCAGTCCACTGGCGACGATCACGTGCTTCGCGCCGATGCGCTCGCCGCTGGCCAGTGTGACGCTGCCTGCGTCGACCGAAGCGACCGGCGTCATCAGGCGCACGCGGATGTTCGCGGCATGCGGCGATTGCGTCAGCAGCCATTCGGCGACGGTGGGCGCGTACACGATGCTGTCGTGCTCGATGCGCAAGCCGCCCGCCAACGACGCCGCCAATGCCGGTTCGCAGGCGCGCAGTTCCGCCGCGCCCAGCAGTTGCGCGGCGACGTCTTGCGCGGCGAACGCCTTCTGCATCGCGCGGGCGGCTTGCCATTCTTCTTCGTCGGCGGCGACCCACAGCGTGCCGCAGCGCGCGAACGCGTCGCGCGCGCGCAGGCGCGGCGCGAGTTGCAGCCACAAGTCACGCGAATAGCGGCTCAGCGCGAATTCCGCCGGCGAGTCGTTCATCACGACGAGGTGGCCCATGCCCGCCGCCGTCGCGCCGCCGCCGATGCGCTGCGCGTCGAGTACCTCGACGCGCATGCCGTGCGCGGCCAGTTCCGCCGCGCACGCGGCGCCGACGATACCCGCGCCGACGATCAACGCGTCCGCGCTCATGCCGTGCGAATGCCCCACGCGAACGGATCGCGCTCGTCGAAACAGAGTTGCCCTTGCGCGGTGATATACGCGTGGCCGGTAATGGTGGGAATCACCGAGACGCCGTCGCCCGCATGGCGATAGCTCGCTTCGAACACGCTGCCGATGATGCTTTCCTGCCGCCACACCGCGCCTTCGGCCAGCTTGCCGTCGGCCGCGAGACACGCGACTTTCGCGCTCGTGCCGGTGCCGCACGGCGAGCGGTCATACGCGTTGCCGGGACACAGCACGAAGCTGCGGCTGTCGATGCCGTCGCGCGAACCGGGTCCGAAGAGTTCGATGTGGTCGATCAGCGCGCCGTCCGCGCCGGTGATGCGCTGCGCGATCAGCGCGTCGCGAATCGCCGAACTGAATGCGGTCAACCCGGTGATATCCGCCGCATCCAGCGCGCGCCCATGATCGGCGACGAGAAAAAACCAGTTGCCGCCCCAGCCGATATCGCCCGTCAACGCGCCGTAACCCGGCACGTCGACCCGCACGGCTTCGCGATACCGATAGGCCGGCACGTTGCGCACAGCGACGCTGCCGTCCTCGTTGAGCGTCGCCTCGACCACGCCGACCGGCGTCTCGATCCGGTGACGCCCCGGCCCGATCCGTCCCATATGCGCGAGCGACACGACAAGTCCGATCGTGCCGTGCCCGCACATGCCGAGATAGCCGACATTGTTGAAGAAGATCACGCCGGCCGCGCAGGTGGGATCGTCCGGCTCGCACAGCAGCGCGCCCACCACCACGTCCGAGCCGCGCGGTTCGGTGATGATGCCCGCGCGCCAGTCGTCGAAGCGCGTGCGCAATACGTCGAGCCGTTGCGCGAGCGTGCCGCCGCCAAGATCCGGGCCGCCTGCCACCACGAGGCGGGTCGGTTCACCGCCGGTGTGCGAGTCAATGATGTTCAAGGTTTTCATGACGCCCATGGTAGGAACGGCGAGCCTCGGGGTCTTGGTGCGCGTGCGCGTCGATTGTGACGATTTCGGCATAGTCAGGCGTTGAGATCGAGGCGGATTTCGCCTAGGGAACTGGCATGCGGCACATAGGTTCAGCATGCGCGCGCCATCATCGCGCGCATGCTTGAATGAGCGCCATCGCGCAGCGTCAATGGATCGCACCCGGTCCGGTGAACGCGCTATCGACCAGCTTGCAGCAGCATTGCACGCTGCCCCGCTATGCTGAAATCGTCATCCGTCACGCGCGATTCGCGCAAGACGCCGACATTTTCCCTGCTTACACTGCGCTTCGACACATCACACTCAGGAGAGCAGTCGTGGCGCATATCTGGGAAGGCGTATTGCCCGCAGTCACCACCAAGTTTCACGCGGATTTCAGCATAGACCGCGCATGGACCGGCAAGAATATCGAAGCGCAGATCGACGCGGGAGTGGACGGCATCATCGTGTGCGGCTCGCTGGGTGAAGCGTCGACGTTGTCGCTCGACGAAAAGCTGCAGGTGCTCGACGTCGCGGTCGAAGCCGCGCGCGGCCGCGTGCCGGTCCTGCTGACAATCGCCGAAAACAGCACGCTCGACGCCTGCCGTCAGGCCGAAGCCGGCAGCCAGCACGGTGCGGCCGGCTACATGGTCCTGCCGGGGCTGCGCTATCTGTCGGACCGGCGCGAAACGCTCAACCATTTCCGCAGCGTCGCGCAGGCAAGCGCTCTGCCGTTGATGATCTACAACAATCCGCTCGCCTATGGCGTCGACATGACCCCCGACATGTTCGCGGAAATCGCCGATGAGAAGAAGATTGTCGCGATTAAGGAATCATGCGGCGACGTACGGCGCGTGACGGAACTGATCAACGCGGTCGGCGACCGATTCGCGATTCTGTGCGGGGTCGACAATCTCGCGATGGAAGCGATGCTGATGGGCGCGCATGGCTGGGTGGCCGGTCTGGTGTGCGCGTTTCCGCGCGAGACGGTGGTGATCTACAAGCTGCTAAAGGCGGGACGCCTCGAGGAAGCCCGCGCAATTTACCGCTGGTTCGCGCCGCTGCTGGCGCTCGACGTGTCGCCGAAGCTGGTGCAGAACATCAAGCTGGCCGAAGCGATCGTCGGCCTGGGTACGGAGCCGGTGCGGCCCCCGCGTCTGCCGCTGGCCGGCGACGAGCGCAAGGCGGTGGAAGCATTGATCCGCCGCGCGATCGAAACGCGGCCGACGCTGCCGGCCATCTGACACGACGGCCGTGACTTCAGGCCGCCTGCTTCTGCGCCTGGTCGACGGACCGCTCGACTGATTCTTCCTGGCGCAGATGCAGAAGCCGGTAGCCGCTCTTATAGACCGGCTGCAGCCGGAATTCGTTTTGCGGTTCGATTTCGAGCAGCAAGCGCAGCCGCGACACGTGGCTGTCGATCGTGCGGGTGAGTTCGCGGAACTCGCGGCCCCAGACCATCGCGAAGATGTGATCGCGCGACATCACTCGGCCGATGTTGGAAAAGAACAGCGCGGCGAGCCGGAACTCCGTGCTGGATAGCGTCACGGGCTCGCCGCGCAGCAGCACGAGCTGGCGACGAGTGTCGAAGTGTTACATCCCCGAAGACACCGAATAGCCCAATATATTCAATAACATAAGACTGCTTTTGCAAGCGATTTTCAGGTGCAAAAACGTCCTATCGCGTCCCAATAGAATCAACGAGTTACGCAGGGTTTTGAACAGGTCGAGCCACCTTATTTGTTGCTCAGTCGAGCGGCGCAGACCCCATGGATGTCGCAGACGATCGACGATCGATAGTCGAGCATCCAGCCATCCGTGAAAGCGGTGCCAATGACTGCTCAGTCGCGAGTTGAAACGAAGCGAGCACCTTCGGTGCAAGTTCGGCCGCGGTTTGTGCGAGTGCCACGCGGTCTTGCCAATCACACTTCGCGCCGTTCGCTGTCATCCAGATCCGCGCGGATTCGACGAGGTGATCTGTCCTTAACCACTCACCTGTTCTTGCCATAGCCACGAGTTCGCCTATCACGAGATAGCAAAGCATCTCGGCGCGCGCTTCATCGTCGAAACTGAGCATCTGCGACATGATTGGCTAATTGTTAAGTAGCCCAACGATTATCCGCCAGGAATGAACCTCCGACCGCCCGCACCCCATGCTGGGTTTCGCTCGTCTGCGAAGCACGTCTACATTGCCTTTCGACGAACGGCGTCTAACCCATGGCTATTTTTGTGGCGCACCGGAAAGCCCCATCACATCGACTTATGTGCCCTCATATTAGACGGCTCGATAGATCTCAAGCGATCAAAAAGGCGCGGGATCCTGCACAAACCGGACATTCCCCTTGACTTGCGGCACCAACGCAAATGCGATTAGCGGACCATTAAACATGCAGGCTAGCGTGCCCGTGGTTGGAACGAAGTAGTGGACCACCAGATCCTTGCCATCTGAAGTCGCGCCTGTGATCCTCGGCGCGAAACACCATCTTCCGATACCGTTGGACAGGCCGACGACGGTGTACTTCGTAAAGTCATATGTCGGCATAGCGGGCTCTACCGTAACGAGCCCGATCGGGTACTGCTCCAAAGGGGCCGCTGCCCATGCGCTAGCCAGCTCAGATTGGCTTCGGAAGACATATGTTCCGGGGGCGAAAGAGCGGAAAAACGTCACCGTGACGTCTTGGACTGCCACGCTCTGCGGAGCCGCCCCCCCCCGTTTTCGACCCCACCACCGCCACAACCCACAAGAAGAACGGCCAGCAGGGGAAACAAATATTTGACGCGCTTGACATTCATCGCCCTGCCCCTTCAACGTAAGCTCACGCTAACAATAAGCCTATGGTCTCGCGCATAGCGATAGTTTGACTCAGGTCAACTATGATCGCGCTGGCATGAGAAGCTGAAGCATAGCCGGCCGCATGAGTAGGTGTGCACACCCATCGCGGATGCATATACTGTATATCCATACAGCATATGCGCTATGGCACTCTTTCCAATCCGATGATGACCAGCACCGCTGCCGGATGTGTGAGCATTGGGGCGGTGACGTCGCCGGCGGATCGCATGCGCGGTCCGCGCGGCACGGTCAGCAAATCGTCGCGCGCCCTGGGTTCGGCTGTTCGTTCTGGATAAGGGCTACTGGCGTGGATGACGAGCCGGCGCGCTCGATGGATAAACGATCGAGGGAGTGATGTCCATGCATTGCCCACTCTGCGACGAAAAGCTTGAGGCGAAAGACCACCGCGAGGCATATGGCGAAGTGCCGGCGCACTGGCTGTGCAAGGCATGCGACTGCCGGGTGAATCTGTGGGACGATGAGTATGATTTGCCGGATTCGGCTAAAGACGCGCCAGCGGAGCTGGGCTAGGGGATAGTCAAGGAGCGTAGCAGTGGGAATCGCATTAACAGCGGTAGCGATTGCTGAACGCAGCAGCGCCAATGGCGTTGGCGGTGGGACTCATACTTGGGCCATTGCTGTCGGCGTCGTGATATTTATGCTCCTACTCGTTGCCTTGATGGTTGGAGTGATAGCGCGGATCGAGCGCTGACGAAGACGAGCCGCTAGTCCGGGCTGATTGATGTGCGCTCAAGAGCGCGGGAGGCGCGATGAAATTATCGGAATACATCGCCAAACTACAGGCAATCTTGGAGCGTGAGGGCGATCTGGACGTCGTCAAACAGAACCCGTACGGCGACATGGTGGCTGGCGGCGGATCATTTTCAAGTGCGCTGACGCCATTGACAGCGGACAAGTTCAAGTATCACGGCAGGGAGTTCGTGAAATCCAATGACCAACCGTTGCCGCCCGAATCTGAGTCGAATGGAAGAGTCGTCAAGGTTAATTGATTCGCCACCATAGGAGGAATGGGAGATGGGTATGAGCGACTTTGACGCATGGTTCCACGCCGAGGTTATGGCTGACCGTCTTTACAGTGCCGATGAAGACGTAGCGCGGCATACGTGGGACGCCGCCATGGCGATGGCAGCCAAGGATACGGGGCGCCTCGACTTCCTGATCACAAATGACGCGCGGGTCGCCGAGGACGTGAAGGGCTTCTATCACGTGTGGGCGGGCCCATTGGGCGATCCCGAAAACCTGGAGCCGCCCGGCTCGCTCCTGCGGACCGGGCGAGACGCAATCGACGCGGCGATGACTAGGAAGAAACGGCCTCGGGCCTAACCACCTGCCCTGCCGCGATCGCCACAACCCGCTGCTGCACCAGACTGACATCATGGTCAAGCGGATTCACCCCGCCGGGCCACTGCGATTCCGGGATCAGATCGAAGCCGACATCGTTCAGCCAGTAGTGTTCAGGCTGCGGCCGCGCGACCCAGCGCGGGTCAAGCCGAACGAGAATCAAGGCTTGTCGACGCCTTGTACAAGGCGCGCAATCTGATTTCGATGCACAACGGCATGACCGTGCGCTGTGACGGCGAGGAATGGCCACTCGATTTCGAGCAGGAGTTGAAAATGCTCGACGCCACGTTGAACATGGCTGGAATCGACACCCGGCGCTTCAAGCAGTAGAAACTTGTCGAGGCGCTCAAGTCGAGGCAACTATTGATGGGAATCGATGTGGAGGACCTTTAGAGGTCAGCAGATGCAAACTGAGAAATATCGTGGATACACGCTGTGGGGTCATTCCATCCTGCAGCAGGAAGACATCCTGCACTCGGAACGGTTCGCGGGAAGCGGCACAATCATGCGCGACTCGAAGGTTGTGGAAGTGTCTGGGGTCCTCGGAAGCTTTGATACCCGCGAAGAAGTCGAGCTGGTGGGCCTTTCGTGGTGTCGTGCTTGGGTCGATAGCCACGGGTAGCGCAGTGCGTCACGCGGACGCCCACTTCAACCTCGTCCGTCTCCTGATGTGGATTCAGCCCGCCACTTGATACGCATGGGTTGGACCACGCATGAACAGCATTTCGTAGGTGTTGAGAATTCCTAGATGCCTTTGCCGAACGGAGTTGACCCCATCGGAAACGTTCATCCTGTCTGCCCGTCCGCAGGCTGGATGGGCAATCGTGGATTGCTTCACGACCGGGAGGGCCGCATCGTCTGCGATTGGCGAATTCGAGCATGGATAACATGCAGGCTTGCCTACAAAAACTGGAGCCGAAAGCCTCTCATGCGGCCAGGAAAGTACACCGAGCTGTTTTTTCTTGACGAGGCCACTGCCTTGAGCGCGGGCCATCGTCCGTGCGCAATGTGCCGTCGGGCCGACTACCTCAGCTTCAAGGCTCATTGGTTATCCGCAAACGGACTCGTTTCAGATATGAGCGCCCAGGAAATGGACGCAAGGCTCCATACTGAACGGCTCCGCCGTGGGGCAACGAGCGAATGGCGACAGTCACTGCAGGCACTACCCGCCGGCGTCACTGTCGTTTGGGACGGCGCTCCACATCTCTGGGCAGGCACCAAGCTGTTTCGGTGGTCTGACACAGGCTATGTTGCAATGGACTAGACTAAATCTGACAGTGGTCGGTTTCTCGTGCTTGTGCGCGTTGGCGCGGAGGGCGTAGCCCGAAGCGGTAACGCGCACAAGCGAACCGCAAGGAGTCCACCATGACTCAGGAACAAAAAGTCATCCGCGCCAAGGTCGGCATGCTCGAACTGGCCCGGCAACTGGGCAATGTCAGCCAGGCCTGCCGCGTAATGGGCTATTCCCGCGACAGCTTCTACCGCTTCAAGGAACTGTACGATAAGGGCGGCGAAGCCGCCCTGCAGGAAATCTCCCACCATCGTCCGTTGCCGAAGAACCGCGTGGATCCGCAGGTCGAGGCAGCGGTGGTCGAGCTGGCTCTGGAACTGCCTGCCTACGGCCAGATCCGTATTGCCAACGAAGTCCTCAAGCGCCATGCCCTGAGCGTCTCGCCGCAGGGCGTGCGCAGCATCTGGCTGCGGCACGATCTCGAGACCATGAACAAGCGCCTCAAGGCACTGGAGGCGAAATCCGCCCAGGAAGGACTGGTGCTGACCGAATCGCAGCTCTGCGCGCTTGAACGTGCCAAACTGGAAAAGGAAACGCACGGCGAGTTCGAATCGGAATGCCCCGGCTACTGCGGCGCCCAGGACACCTTCTATGTCGGCACGCTCAAGGGCGTGGGCCGCGTCTACCAGCAGACCTTCGTCGACACCTACTCGAAGGTGGCGTTCGCCAAACTCTACGATCGCAAGACGCCGCTGCCGGCGGCCGATCTGCTCAACGATCGCGTCGTACCGTTCTTCGACAG
This sequence comes from Paraburkholderia panacisoli, assembly GCF_008369935.1. Taxonomy (GTDB): domain Bacteria; phylum Pseudomonadota; class Gammaproteobacteria; order Burkholderiales; family Burkholderiaceae; genus Paraburkholderia; species Paraburkholderia panacisoli. The sequence goes on from NZ_VTUZ01000016.1 coordinate 168,342, forward strand.
CTACGGCATCCCGCTCACACGCGTGCTCACCGATCGGGGCACTGAGTATTGCGGCAACCCCGAGCATCACGAATACGAACTCTACCTGGCCGTCGAGAACATCGATCACACCCGCACCAAAGCACGTTCGCCGCAGACCAACGGCATCGTCGAGCGGCTTCACAAGACCATGCTCAACGAGTTCTATCGCATCGCATTCCGCAGGAAGATCTACGACTCGATCCCGGCGTTGCAGACCGATCTGGATGCATGGCTTGACCAGTACAACAATGAGCGAGAACATCAGGGAAGATGGTGCTACGGCAAGACGCCCATGCGAACCTACCTTGATTCACTCGAACTCGCCAGGGAGAAACTGATCCCTCACTGAATCAGTTTCTCCCTTTGCTTCCCCGACTACCTGTCAGGTGCAGTCCAGGCTAATACAGCTATGTTGACAGCATACATCCTGGAATCTCTACTGCGACGGTTGAGCTGCTCACACCTCCCTCGGTATCGAACGCCATTAGCCACGGTTACGTGGTGCAGCTACATCCAACCTCATCAATGGAAACGCGCACGGCTGCGGGGTAGCGTCCTGCCAGATGACGCAGAAGTCCTTTGCTCCGCGCTGCCGCCTTAAGTCTCGGTCCCCCCAACCATATTCCGCTTCCGCCGTGGTATGTGTATCCTCGGAAGGTTGCCTTCAGGGGAACCGCCTATGAAGTACCCGCTGATTCTGGGATTCGGTATCGTCGCTATTGACGTAGTCGTGTGGCGTTTCCGACTTCCCTCGAGTGAATTTGCCCGTCTCCTGGTACGGCTTGCGCTTTTTTCTGTATTGAGTTGGGTACTTTTCTCGTCCGGCCTGAACCCGTTCACACAAGCATCCTACGCGGACGCGGTCGAACTGCACTGGTTAGGGCAGGTGCTCGAGATAATCTGGTGGTTGATGGCAGCGCGGCTGCTCACTCTCTCCCTCGATACACTGTTGCTTCCGAGCGCGTGGCGACGGCAGCGGCTATTCTCAGACGTTTTCGGTGCGGTCGTCTTTCTCGCTGCGGTCGTGGCCGCCCTCGGCTTTGTACTGGAGTTGCCGGTGCGTGGGCTAGTCGCTACATCGGGTGCCCTCGCTATCGTGCTGGGTCTGGCAATCCAGAGCACACTCAGCGATGTCTTCGCGGGCATCGTGCTTAACACCACCGAGCCTTATTCTGTTGGCGACTGGGTGATGATTGATGACGTTGAAGGCCAGGTGATCGAGATGAACTGGCGCGCCACGCATTTGCTGACCGGCCAAGGAAACACCGTGATTGTGCCCAATGCTGTCGCCGCGAAGGCAAAGATTTCCAACAACAGCAGGCCAGCGACAGTTCACGGTCTATCGTTAGTACTGGAGATTGAACCGGAGGCACGGCCGAAGACGGTATTCGATGCCCTACGCCGCGCGCTGACTGGTTGCCACGCTATCCTTGATACCCCGGCTCCCTTCGCCCGCATGAAGCGCACTACGCTGAACTCAGTGCAATACGAAGTGGTTGGCTTCGTCGATGATATGAACAAAAAGCTCTCTGTATCCAATGAGCTTTTCGACCTCTGTTATCGACATCTGGCCGCATCAGGCGTGGCACTTCGCGCGTTAGGAATGCCCGCGCCGGCCTCCACCGCGCTTGACGCCAAAGAAGCACTTTTAAAGCGAGTGGCCTTGTTCGAAAGCCTGACAAGCGACGAAGTCACACGTCTTGCCTCGCGACTTTCGCGGCACGAATACCAGGCCAATCAACAGATTCTGGCATCTGAAACGGTCCCAGATAGTCTTTGGATTGTCCACTCCGGCGTACTTGCCGTAATTTTTGCTGAAGCGTCCGGCAGCCGTGAAATTGCTCGTATCGGGCCAGACGAAACGTTTGGCGAAACTGGACTGCTCGCTGGACTTCCAATGCATGTTTCCATTGGGACGCTTACCCCCTGTCTGCTATATCAGGTCAGCAAAGACGATATGACTTCGTTCCTGAAAGAGCATCCGGAAGTGGCGAAGCAGATGTGCCAATTGCTGGCCTACCGTCAGGATGCGATTAGCAAACTCATGAACCCGATTCCTGCGGCGAAAGAGACAGACCATTCGCTTTTCCAGTGGCTGTACGACAAAGTTCGGCAACTGCACTCCCTGCACGACGATTCGTGAACCGTTTCCGAGTACGAACACCTGTCTTGTTTCATCGAACGCAGCGACTCGTAGTATGCCAGCGTCGTGATGACGCAGTGGCTAAATCGTATGGCGTCGTTCGACGTCCACCCACAGTTGTGAACAGGGACCACTCAATATTGTCGGAATCTCACAAATGGACTTTTGGATTCAACCCTGCGCCAAGTGCGCTGACCTTCACGGCAAGTCGGCCGCTGAGCCTGCCCACCAAGACCTCGAGCTCAACGGCGTCGGGTCTGTGGGGGACGCCCGGCAAGAAGAGCACTACACACATGCACACAGTGCGGGGCGGCTTTTGCTCGCATTCTAATCGGGCTGCCGACAAGGCAAGCTCGGGTGTTGCTGAACGCAGGGCAGCATTGAAAAAGTTGTCGATAACCGTTGACGTTAAAACGCGAGGCGTTAGTCAAACCGCATGCTGGCAAGACGGCGACGCCATGGCCAGACGGGCGCCTTGACGTACACTTCACACAACGTCCCCTATCCCAACCACCGTTCCGTCGTCATTTCATGCCGAAGTTTCACGCTGACCAACAGGCACGAACCCGCCTTGACCAGGCCCGCCGCCTGCTGGCAATCGCGCAGACCGGGCTGCACTACACTACCGGTGCCTTCGACAGGGAACGCTACGAGGAGATTGCCGCTATCGCTTACAGCCAGATTGCCGAGCTAGCGTCGATGGATACAGGCAAGGTCGCTGAGTTGTTCTCATTTGAATCAGGCTACGCGAATCCGAAGCTTGACGTCCGATGTGCAATCTTTGATGAAGTAGGTCGAATTCTGCTTGTTCGCGAGGCTGCAGACGGACTGTGGTCAATTCCGGGCGGTTGGGCTGACGTAGGTTTGTCGCCTGCCGCGAATGCAGCGAAAGAGGCTCGCGAAGAAAGCGGATACACCGTGCATATCGAACGTCTTCTTGCGGTCTGGGACATGAATAAGCACGCCCATCCGCCGTCCGCGTTTCATATCTGGAAGTTAGTGTTTCTCGGCACGACGGAGAGCGCCGGCGCGATAGTCGGCTCTGAGACCGATAAAGTTGGCTTTTTCAGTCTACAAGACCTTCCTTCGCTGTCGCTCGGTCGCATACTGCCAGAGCAGATTCGAAGGTTAGCCGAGCTCTATCGTGCCGGGGGCGTGGACTTCGACTAGCGTGGCGGATTGCCTAGCTGATAAACCATTGCTACGCTAGCTTCCAGCTTACGAGGGCACAGTAACGTAATCGCGTCGTGTGCCATCGCAAGCGGCTCGCAAACCTGTCAACGAGGGAGACCGCATGGCGACGAAGACCGCGAAACCTGTCGCCAAAAAGGCTGCTACAAAAGCCGCAGTTAAAAAAGCTGCGCCGGCGAAGAAGGCGGCAGCAGCAACGCCGCTCAACCGGGTTCCACTGAGCAAAAAACAGCGCTGTCACGTTAAAGCGTTTGCGACGCAATAGCGGAGAGGATGCGCATTTGGTCAGAAAGCGGACGGATCTCGGGTGATCTCAGTCAAGCGATGCCACGCGTCGAAGCGTGCGGCGAGTTGTTTCCGATAGAGCGAGGCGCGCAGTAGATGTCGCTTGAGCTCGAAGTGCTCCCGGATCGGACCGAAGCTCGATAGGAAAGCCTGCGTGCGTTCAGGATCGCGGAAACCACGCATGCGTCGCTCACATTCGCGTGTCGGTTGATGATTGTTTTCGGCCCTGTTGTTCAGCCGCGCGCGGGCTTTGACGAAGACGTGCCTGACGTGGACGAGCTCGGCAATCTCGGCTTTCGCCGCCGCATAGCTGCGCAGTTGGTCGGTCACGATCTTGCGCGGTGCCTCAACACACGAGGCAAGCACGTGCTTGAAAAATCGTTTGGCTGCAGCCTTGTCACGGCGCTTCTGTAGCAGGATATCGAGCTCGGCACCGTGCTGATCGACGGCGCGCCACAACAGGTAAGGCTCGCCGCGCAACGTCACAAATACTTCGTCAAGGTGCCAGGTCGTGCCTGGCTTGCGACGAGCCGCTTTGACACGGTGCGCGAAGCACGCGCCGAACTTATCGCACCAGCGTCGGATCGTTTCGTAACTGACGACAACCCCGCGCTCGAACAACAGTTCTTCGATATCACGCAGGCTGAGCTGAAACCTGAAATACCAGCGCACCGCGCAGCTGATGACCGCCACCGGAAAGCGATGACCGTGGTAGAGCGATTTTGCATTCTTCATCACGAGATCTTACCCGAGCATCTCAGCAACGTGACAGTGCCCTCTCTCAGCCTCGGCGGCCCGTACCCCGGCGTTGCCCCTCAAGGCTAGCTTGCCTCCTTCTGGCGACGACTGCCTTGCGCGATGTCGATTGCGGTCGCCTTGATCAGTTCGAAAACATCATCAAGGTTAGGCATTCGGAGACTGCTACGCCCGATGAAAATCAACAAGCCTTCGAGTTGCGTCACGATGAGCGTCGCACGCGACAGACATTCGCGCGCCGTAGCCGCTCGATCAATTTCGCGCACCAAATCCACGTAGATCGCACGATACGCGAAATACGCCCTCTTCAGCAGGTCTCGAGTAATTTCAGAACGCCCCGTAACCGATAACATCTCGAGCCAAAAACGGCAGACACGTGGATCGGAATTCTCCTCGAATACATCCTCGATCAACTCGCAAAGCCGTTGCAATGGCGGTTTGTCACTTGGTCTTCCCATGTCTGCGTATCGCTCGAGATACGTGTTCATGAGTGTAGTCACCGTGAAGTTGAAAAGATCCTCACGTGTCGGGAAATAGTGCTGCAGTGCTGACGGCAGCAACCCCAGCGCGCGGGCGATGCGCGCCTGAGTAAAGTTCGCATAACCCTCGGATGCGAATACATTGGCAGCCGTAGTCACGATCTCATTGATCTTCGCCTCTCGGCGCTTCGCCTGCATTGTCGGTCTGCTATAAAGGGCATCTTTGCCCTTGCGGCGCACAGCCAATTCGAGGCGACCTTGCAGCACGTAGATATCGGACCCGAATACTGCGGCGTGCGACGGTCCTGTCCCTGCACGGTCGGATCGCATTTTTTTGACTGCATCAAGGTCGTCAAGCCCAGCGTGGTTTCCTGCGAGAGGCTGCTTACCCGAGAGTCCGGCGATCTTCCGCATGTAGCGCTTTGCGGCGCGCGCGAATGCGGCGTTATCCTTCCCGGACTCCCCGCCTTCGCGCTGGAATAGCATCATGCCGCCCGCCAGAGCAGCAAGTGCAAACGCGCGCACATGGCATTCGTCTTTTGTGAACGTCCGATCGATTTGCTTGATGAGGCCGGCGATAGCAGCGAGATACTGCGAATAAATGTCACCCATCAATTCCGCGGCATAGGATTCGCGATGCCCGAATGCCCACGCTTCAATGAGGAAACTCGTCAGCTTGGTCTCGTAGATATCAAGGAAGATACGCTCCGCTAACGCTGAGTAGCGACTCGAAGCATTTTCCCCCTGCCTATTGATCAATTCCGCGTAGCGCTCCAGCGTCTCGCGCATGCCCCATTCGAGAGTCACTCGCAGCAATTCTTCCTTGGTTCGAAAATAGTATTGCAGATTTCCTAGCGTAATTCCAACTCGCGCAGCCACACGGCGTGCCGAAAACGTCGCGTACCCATCCTCCTCGAAGACCTCTCTGGCGGCACGCACAATCTCGGCGAGACGAAGCTCCCCCTTGCTCCGCTGCCCTCGCGTGATATCGGGCGCGGTGAGATTGACGTCAGCGGGCGTCGGCACCACTGGCAACATCATCATGCTAGACACGCTAGCTCCTCCAACAAAGGAAATACCTTGAATTTATTGTAGGTCAACGCACCGGGTAACGGAAATTTCCTGCGGTGACGTTGTTGGACTCGCTCTACGTGGCGGCGTTTTGCAACTCTGACACGCAATGAAAGGGCCAAATCAATCGCGGATATGGGAATCCGGCAAACTCTCCAGTCGTGGTCGGCACTACCAGCGGGCCTCAGCGCCATATTTGGTCTGCAACGCACCCATCGCTTCACGTCAGACAGATAGGTGTTTTCACTCTCTTTTCCGCCTTGATTTTAGGTCACTCACACACTAATCTTAGGTCAAAGAACAGGATATTTTTGGTCATATCGCACTGACAATTAGGTCGCAGCGCTTTTGAGTCGGCAGTCGGTCGGTGCAGCCGGAGGCATAGAGATGTTGCCGTCCTACGCGTTGCTCGAGCGCCAAAGCGAGTGCCAGGTAAATCCCCCGTCGCCGCACAATGGCGACGACCTACCGAGGATCAGTCAATCGCTCCGAGGTCAGGTAAAAAAATGGTTTGCACCGGGGATTAACACGTCGGTGAAATTGACTCGACACGACAATCCGAACCTTCAATGCGTCCGGGCGGAGCTGATTTCAACAACGCAGCAGAAGATTATCTTTTTCTTTAGGCATCCTGATGGTGAATGGCGAGTGTTCCCGCCTCGCCCCACACAGCAGACCATGCGTGCCTGCTTGATGGCAGCATAAATCACCTCCGCTAATGATTGGAGTGGATGAGATGGACATCCTTGAAATGGCGCGCAATTCCGGCATGCTCGTGATGCTGGACGGACGAATCGGCCGTGAGGAATATCACAGCGTGTCTGGCTCGCTGCAGGCGCTTCAGCGATTCGCAGATGCCTTACGCGAATCTCTGAGCCTCACGGCGAATGAAAACAGTGCTTGTCGGCAGCGCGTCGTTTGCTTGTAACTGGCTATTTGCCGACGCCTTATGTTGGAGTTCAGAATTGCTGGGAGTGGACAGAAACTGGGGGAGCACGACGTTTTTGTCCACTCCCATTGACACGGCTAGCGGCAATTGTGAACACCAACAGCGCAATCGCAGGCTATCGGCGAATGGGATGCGGTATCGCGTGAAGCGTACGATGCTCTCGACGCTCGCCACGCGCCTCGCCCTCACGGGCAAAGTGCGCGACGCATGACGCTCACGCACCCGCTTCGAAGAGGGCGAGCGCGATCCAGGCGCAATCAACCTTAGTCGATGCGATAAACCCATTCAAGAGGATCGGCGAGCTTGCCGCGCTGGATTCCGGTCAGCTGCGTGCGGATGCGTTGTGTCACGGGCCCCTCTCCCCCGTTGCCGATCTGAAATTCGCCAGCGGCATGGCGAACCTCACCGACCGCAGTGACGACAGCAGCGGTCCCACAAGCGAACACCTCCTGGACACGGCCGCTTGCGGCGTCTGCACGCCATGCGTCGAAAGCATAAGGCGTTTCGTTGACTACGATGCCTTCACGCCTGGCAAGCTCGATGATCGAAGCCCTAGTGATGCCCGGCAGGATCGTGCCGGACAATGGCGGCGTCGCCAGAGAGCCATCGTCCATGACGAAGAAGAGATTCATCCCTCCCATCTCTTCGATCCATTTGTGCTCAGCGGCATCGAGAAAAACCACCTGGTCGCAACCTTTGGCTGCAGCCTCGGTCTGCGCGATCAGGCTGGCAGCATAGTTTCCGCCGCATTTCGCCGAACCCGTTCCACCCGGCGCCGCGCGAGTGTATCGGTCGGACACCCAGACAGTAACCGACGTCTTGCCTGCCTTGAAGTACGGACCTACGGGGCAGGCGATGACGCAGAACACGTACTCGTGTGACGCGCGCACACCGAGGAAGCTCTCGGAGGCAAACATGAACGGACGTACATAGAGACTGCCATCGGCACTGTCACGTTGCTGAGATGGGCGGGTAAGATCGCGTGATGAAGAATGCAAAATCGCTCTACCACGGTCATCGCTTTCCGGTGGCGGTCATCAGGTGCGCGGTGCGCTGGTATTTCAGGTTTCAGCTCAGCCTCCGTGATATCGAAGAACTGTTGTTCGAGCGCGGGGTTGTCGTCAGTTACGAAACGGGACCCATTGCTGCCATTTACGGCAACGCTACAAGGATGACAGGTCGCGTTCATTGTTCGGTCATTCGCGAAACGGGCACATGGCTCGCGCCGGCAGGCACCCGACCGGCCCCGATCCGGGGCCAGCCGGTTCCGGACGTCCACGTTCAGGCCGGACCCTTCCCGGCGAGTGAGGCCGCCAGCGCCTGCAGACCGTCCCGATAGATCCCTTCAAAGAGGCGCGACGCTTCTTCGTCGCCGACTCCGTCAGGCGTGAACTCGCCCGACCAGTCGACCTGTGATGCACGGCCATCTTCGACCGCCTTCACGTGCAACGTCGAGCGGTACCCCGTGACCGGAAAAGGCGCTTCGAGAATCGAATAGGTATAGCTGCGCGCGCGGTTGTCGAACGCTTCCAGGCGCTCGACGATCGTTTCGCCATTCGGGTTCGAGAGGCGCCGCACGCGGCCGCCTTCGCCCGATTCGCTAGACGGGATGTATGGAAGCCAGTCCGGCAGCGAGTTGAAGCCGCCGATCAGTTGCCACACGATGTCGGGCGAAACGGGAATCCTGATGGATGCATGAGCCTTGGCCATTTCTCTGCCCTTATGCGTTGGCCGGCAGCGGCGCGTTCGCCACCACGAGACCTTGCTCGCGCAACTCGCGCCAGAAATCGGCGGGAATGACTTCCTTGACGGCCGCGTGGTCTTCCGCGATGCGCGCCGGCTTGCTCGCACCGGGAATCACCGCCGCGACCACCGGGTTGGCCAGCACGAATTGCAGCGCAGCGGCCTTGACGCTCACGTTGTGGCGAGCCGCGATGGCCCGGATGCGTTCGACCTTCGCGAGAATCTCCGGCGACGCCTTCTGGTATTCGAAGTTCGCTCCGCCGGCCAGCACGCCGGAACTGTACGGACCACCGGCGACGATCTCGACGTTCTGTGCGGCAGCGGCCGGCATCAGGCGCTGCAACGCACGCTCGTGATCGAGCAGCGAGTAACGGCCAGCGAGCAGAAAGCCGTCCGGCTTCGGCTCGGAGAGATCGAGCAACAGTTCGCAGGGCTCGACGCGGTTCACGCCGAGTCCCCAGGCCTTGATGACGCCTTCTTCGCGCAGCCGCGTCAGCGCACGGAATGCGCCGGTACGCGCCGATTCGAAGACTGCGAGCCATTCGTCGCCGTAGAAGTCCTGCGCGACGTCATGCACCCAGACGATATCCAGCCGGTCGGTCTTCAGGCGCTTCAGGCTGTCTTCGACCGAGCGCAGCGTAGCGTCGGCCGAATAGTCGTTGACGATCTTGTTAGGAAGGCCAAATTCGAACACGCCGCCTTTCTCGCCCAGATCGCGCGCGCCCGCGTCCTCAACTTCGTCGAGAATCACCCGGCCGACCTTCGTGCTCAGCACGTATTCGTCGCGCCGATAGCCGGCGAGCGCTTTCCCGAGGCGGATTTCGGACAGGCCCGCGCCGTATAGCGGGGCCGTGTCGAAATAACGGACACCCTGATCCCAGGCGGCCTTGACGGTCGCCATCGCTTCGTCCTCGGGAATGTTCCGGAACATGTTGCCGAGCGGTGCGGTGCCAAAACCGAGCTGCGTGCCAGCCGGCAATTTATCCTTGATACTCATCGACTTGCTCCATGTGTTGAGTCGGTAGCAAAAGTCTAGGTTGCCAAGTTAAGTCTGTCCAAGACATAATTTGACAGACTTGAGTCCTCTGAGGTCTTATATGCTCGACATCCGCCAGTTGCATTATTTCGTGGCCGTCGCCGAAGAAGAGCACGTCGGCCGGGCCGCGGAACGGCTGCATATTTCGCAGTCGCCGCTCAGCCGCCAGATCGCACAACTCGAAGAACACCTAGGCCTGACCCTGTTCGAGCGCTCGCAGCAGCGCATCCGTTTGACGACCGACGGACAGACATTTCTCGTGGAAACGCGGGCGTTTCTCACGCACGCGAAGCGCCTCGAGTCGCTCGCGCGGCGGCTGGGGCGCGGCGACGAAGGCGGCCTGTGCATCGGCTATCTGGAGAACGCAATGCACTCCGGCGTCCTGCCCAACGCACTGCGACAGCTCCGCGAGGACAAGCCAGACGTGCACATCGCGCTCTACAACTACCATTCGGCCGAACAGCTCACGGGCCTGCGTCAGCGCAGCCTCGACATTGCGCTCGTCTGCGATCCGCCGCCGTCCGACGACCCGGATCTCGACGCCGCCCAGGTGCTCGACGATCCCATGCTGCTCGCGATTCCGGAAGGCCATCCGCTCGCCCGCGCAAAACGCTTCACGCCCGACGACCTGGCCGCGCAGAAGTGGATTGGCGTGATGCACACGGAAGGCGCGCTGCGGCACGACAACTTCATTGCCGCCTGCGCGAAGGCGGGCTTCACGCCCGACATCGCGATGGAAGCAACCGAGCCGCTGGCCGCGCTCGGGCTCGTCGCCGCCGGCCTCGGGCTCACCATGATCCAGCAAAGTCTTCGGCATCAGGCGCCGGCGGGTGTCGTGCTGCGCGAACTGTCGTGGTTCAGCTACCGCACGGCGCTCTGGGCCGCATGGCACAGGGTCAACCTGAGACCGCTTGTCGAGCGTTTTCGCGTGATGCTGCTACAGCCCGGCCGCACGTTGCCGGCATGAGCAGACAGCTCATGTCCGTCGCGACGTGGAAATCCGTGGGCCAAATCCAGTGGAGTGCTTCTGTCATCGTGTAATCGCGCTTTTCGCGCAGACTATCTGCGCGCCCACCAGGTCATGGAGCGTGAGCCGGTCCACATCCAATGGCCGCTTCGAGTGAGGAAGGGGCCTCCGAATGTCCATTCGCGAGAGCGGGCGAGCGTCTCAAACTGGCCGCTAGTACGCGTTCACGTAGATCGTCCGAAAGCGGCCGTTGAGGATTCCAACCTTCACTCTGCAGGACGCTCATCGAACTGGTGCTAACGGCCATAATCGGCCGGTCGGCGTAGTCGTGTAGATTGTTGACAATCGCCGCACGTGGTGAAATCGGCCGCTCAATGCCAGTGGACCATTATGCGTCCGTGGCGCTCGGGCCTATGCGGGTCGCAGCAATCGCCGCCACAACTACAAGCAGATCGGCAGGCTTTACAAAATGGTAGTCAAAGCCGGACCTGATTGATTCGGCCTGCTCAGAGGGCGATGACAGCGCGGTAACTGCCACCAGCAAGGGAAACGGTTTGGATTGTTGGCGGCGAATCTCCCTCGCCACCGCGCGCCCATCCATAGCGGGCATCTGAATATCGAGAACCACAATGGCCGGACGCCATGCTCGGTATTGCGCGAGCGCACCTGCTCCATCTCCAGCAGTCCGAATGTCGTAGCCATGATCGGCGAAGAACAACACGTACGCGGCCAATATGTTCGGGTCGTCATCCGCTATGAGCATCCGCACAGCGTTTAGGTTGGCCATAGATTTCTCCAATTGCTATGTGAGCCGCAATTGATGAGCCCGAGCAGTTGGCGCAACGTTTGCTTATAGCAAGACATTCGACAAAAATAGTCCATACGGGATCGTTCCCGTCTCTCAAGGGTACGCATGCGACTGGCTGACTTCATTCTGCGTGACATGGGAACCATCGTGGCGCAGTGGGAGGCGTTTGCCGCCACCCTGTTACCGGCAGCAGCAAACATGCAATCGCTCGCTCTGCGAGACCATGCGCAGCAGATTCTGGAAGCAGTAGCGAAGGATCTGTCCACGGTTCAGACGAGGGAAGAGCAAGCCGAAAAATCAATGGGACGAGCCCTCGTACTGATCGGAGCTCCAGAGACTGCTGCGCAGACGCATGCCCTTCTGCGGGCGCGAGGCGGATTCAACATCAACCAGTTGGCTGCCGAGTACCGCGCGCTGCGTGCCAGCGTCCTGCGCCTCTGGATGGACGACTGTCAGCCTGATGCCCCACATCCGGATGATGTCATCCGTTTCAACGAGGCCATTGATCAGGCACTTGCGGAATCGGTCGACTTTTTCACTGTGCAGGTGGATCAGGCTCGTAACCTGTTGCTTGGAATGCTGGGGCACGACATGCGCAGTCCGCTCCAGACCGTCCAGATAACAGCGACATATCTGGCGGCGCTGAATGCCGGTGAAACAGTATCGGTGGCCGCGTCTCGATTGATAAGAAGCGGCGCTCGCATGCAGGCGCTGCTGGACGACATGGTGGATTTCAATCGAACCAGGCTGGGCTTGGGCATCCACATCGCGCCGGCCGATGTCGACCTGGCTCAGCTCTTCGCTGAGGAACTTGACCAGTTGCGGGTAGTGCATCCGGACTGTCAGGTTGATCTGGACGTGGCAGATGAGTGCACGGGTGTTTGGGACGGCCGGCGTTTGCAGCAGTTGCTTGGCAATCTGGTTCTAAATGCGATCAGGTACGGAGCCCGAGACACGCCGGTGCGTGTGTCGGTGACCGGTGATGAAGCGGAAGTCCGCCTTGAGGTGAAAAACAACGGACCCGCCATTGAGCGCTCAGCGCTTGGGCGCATCTTTGATCCGCTCCAGCGTGGCTGGAACGATCAGGACAAAAATGCCGGTAGCAGTCTGGGGCTTGGGCTGTATATCGCGCGCGAGATTGCCAAGGCCCACGGCGGCGAGATTAATGTGCGATCGGACGAGACAGAAACGGTATTCGCTGTGCGCCTGCCCCGTAACAAATAGCGCTCGTGATGCCCTACGCGCAGATCACGGCTAGTGTGGATACCGCGGATGGCCGCTTTCGCTGAACGCCATTGACTGCTCCGGGTCGGTTTCGGGCGACTGCGTCGGGCAGTGACCGGCCAATGCGCGTTGTTCGACGGTCCGCCAGTCTGGTTCCGGCTGCATCCCTAAGCGGTCACTCACGGATCGGCGCCGGCCAAATCAAAGCAGATGCCCTCCGCGATTCCGGGGGCGGATCACCGCAAGCGGATCTGACAAATTCAATCACTCGGCACTGGAAAAACGTCGCCGACGCGACAGGCGTCGCTTATCGTTGCTATGCGACAGACCATCTGCGGATAGAGAACGGATTGAGCGGGCGAGTCCAGCACGGCGAGTTCGCCGGCTCGCTGTCCCGGCTCTACTACAAGCATTCCTGCGCTTGCTCAGGTAACGCGCACGAAATCTCCTTCGGCGAAGAACCACGCCGACATCGTCCGTGCCAGTTCGAGCACGACCTCCGCGTCGGTCCGGCCGGAGGACGCGCGCACGTGGAACGAATGATCTGCGTCGTCCACCACATGCAGCGTGGCGCGTGGCCCCAGCGTCTCGACGACCGACCTCAGCAGGTGAAGCTCGGCCAGCTTGTCGCGCGTGCCCTGCAGGAAGAGAATCGGCACCGTGACGTCCGCCAGGTGGTGTGCCCGCTCTACGCCGGGCGCGCCCGCCGGGTGCAGCGGGAACGCGACGAAAGCGAGGCCACGCACGCCGTCGAGCGGGGAGATGGCTTGGGCCTGGGACGTCATGCGGCCGCCGAACGACCTGCCGCCCGCGAAGAGCGGCAGGGCTGGCAGCCGCCGGCGGGCCTCTGCGACGGCTGCCTGCACAGCAGCATGTGCCACGGCCGGCGAGTCCACCCGCTTGGAACCCCGCTCCATGTACGGAAACTGGTAGCGCAATGTGGCGACATTGGCCGCCGCAAGCGCGTCGGCCAATGACGACATGCCGGCGTGCTGCATGCCCGCCCCGGCACCGTGCGCGAAGACATACAGGGCTCGCGCGTCCTCCGGCACTCGGAGGAGCGCAGAGACCTTACGGCCGTCGGGCAGTGCCAGGGAAAGCGATTCTGGGTCGTCCATCGTATTCAGGTCGTGTCGTTGTGGCCTTTGCGCCGATTCTGCATCAATGAGGCATCGGGGAGCGTTTGTGGCGGCCTCCGGCAAGGGGCAGGTGGAGTTTGGCGGCCGATCCATAGGAGCGTGCGCCCATCGTGAACGGCGCCGCAGTCGCGATGTGTCGGTTGACGACCGCAAGCCCGACCTGTGGGCCGCAACGTGATCCCCGCTTTGAGACATCTGCGTATTTGCACGCCTGCATCATTGTCAGCGAGCTGTTACGACACTGCAATCAGCGTCAAAGGAAGTTCTCGAAGGGCAGTTCATTTATCTGGCTCTCTGGAAGAGCATGTCCGGCTGCAAAAGATTCTGGGTCCGGCCATCAGCGGTCAGTCGACGATCCGGGTGAAATCGTCGACAATCTTCGAGGCCTCGCTTGGTTGCGCGAGGTCGCGAACGCGCTTCCACCATCGGCCAACCTTTCCTCGGAAGTTGCCATGCCACTACCGCTCGTCAATGGGCGAAGCCGCCGGGCGAGAATCGGCCTTATTACGACCAGCCACCCGTCACCATGACATCCTCCGACGTGATCATGCGGCTGTCGTCGGCCGCGAGGAAGAGCGCCATGCGCGCGAGATCGCCGGGCTCCATTTCCTCGTCGATGCACTGGCCGCGTCGTATCTCTTCGCGACCTTCGTCGGTGAGCCACAGGTTGCGCTGCTTCTCAGTCAACACCCAGCCCGGCACGAGCGTGTTCACGCGGATCCCATACGCGCCGAGGTCCTTGGCGAACCCGCGCGTCAGGCCCTGTACTGCCGCCTTGCTCATTGCGTAAACCGGGAACTGGCTGCTCTTGAGCATCCAGCAATGCGAGCCGAGATTAATGATCGAGCCCGCGCGTGCGGCCTTCATATCCTCGACCACGGCCTGCGCTGCGAACAACTGATGCCGCACGTTAACTGCTACGCCTGCATCGAACGACTCGGGCGTAACGTCGGCGAGCGCGTGGCGGCGATCGTTCGCCGCGTTGTTCACGAGCACCTCGATCGGTCCGAATGCTGCCCGCACTTCGGCGACGGCCGCGTGCAACGCGGGAATGTTGGTGACGTCGCAGGCGACGAAGAGCGGTTTATGGCGCGCGTTACCGAGCGATTTGGCAAGAGCTGTTCCCGCGTTCGTGTCGATGTCGAGAAAGCCCACACGTGCGCCTTGCGCAACGAAGTGCTCGACGAACGAAGCGCCAATGCCACTCGCGCCGCCCGTAATGAGCACGACCCGGTCTACTAGACTGGGATAGCTCGCGTAACGTGCTTGTCCCGAAGATTTTTCGCTAGAAGTTGCCATTCACATCCCGTATTGATTAATCGCTGCGACGACGAAACCGACTGTGCGCCATGGAAGTTTTCTTGTGAGCTAAGCAGGTCCAGCTTCGTGGCGCCCTCCCGTCCGACGCCCAAATGACGCATTGTCTACGAGAAGGTGGCGATCCGCAAAGACGTGCTCGTCGTCGTGCGTTTCCAATACAACGCCGTCGAGCAAGCGACATGGGGGCCAGTGATCAAGCTGATGGACGACCCGCTGCGCCTCGGGGCCGGCCGGCAACCCGCGAAGGATGGATTTTCAACCCGAAGCGGCCTTTGTAGGCTATCCCGCAATAAGAAAATGTCTGGCTATCCAAGAGACCGCGTCGCGTCTTGCGCGCTTGCACGGTGTCCAGTGAGTGAACCTCGGCGCTGTCATGAGGTCGTCCCTTGGCAAACAGTGGCGGCGTTTGAACGACCGCTTTGGAGAAATGTGGCCGTCCGCAGTGGGTCGTGAAGACTCATTCGTCAATCGAGAGAGGAGACATTCGCCGGCACGGGTTTGCGAATGTCAGTGAAGCGAACTTCAGCCGCCGCACAGCCGGTGGTCGGTGACTGTCGGCTTCTATGGGGACTTGTTTGTCAAGCCGTGTTCGATCGTCAGGTAAACGGATCAGATTTCATCCCGGCACCTTTGTATTGCGAGTGACGTCAAGCGGTCGTGTCGCACGGTGGTTCGATCTTGATCCGAGGTCGGGGTGTGGCGAGCGTTCCAGCCAGTGCCGGAACGAACTTCTATCCGTGCAGTGCATAGATGGCCTGCACCTCATGCAGCATGCGCGCAAGGCGCACTGGCAAACCCCAGTTACCGGCGCGCCCCATCTTTGGCTTCGGTCACCGTGCGGTGACCCGCCGACGGTACGGGCGCGTCGACCTCTCATCATGATGTGTTCCTTGCCAGACCAGGCGAACGATGTTGACCCGGCACTTCAGGGGACAACAGGTTTGAGCGAGGCCCCGGCCGGGATCTCGCCGTGTTCCAGGTAGCGCCATAGCGCAATGGCAAGACGCCGTGCCAGCGCGACGATGCCCACCCGTCGCAT
Organism: Paraburkholderia panacisoli; assembly: GCF_008369935.1. Lineage (GTDB taxonomy): Bacteria > Pseudomonadota > Gammaproteobacteria > Burkholderiales > Burkholderiaceae > Paraburkholderia > Paraburkholderia panacisoli. The sequence continues at coordinate 184,513 of NZ_VTUZ01000016.1, forward strand.
TCGCTTGCCGTTGCCGGCAAAGCGCCGGTTGAACCACTCAGTCAGGAGGCTGCCTGGCTGGAGGCGCAGCCAGCGCCATGCCAGTTCCACGAGCATCGTACGCGCCCGGTGATTGCCTGCCTTGCTGATGCCCTGTTCGATCTGACTATCTCCGCTGTCGTAGGGCGTAGGTGTCAGCCCGAGACACCCAGCGACCTCGCGCCGGTTGGCGAATCGTCGCCAGCCGAACACTTCCTTGACCAGCACCCAGGCGCTTTTGGAGCCGATCGCACGCAGCCGCGCCAGTTGTGCCACCAGCGGGTGCTTGCCTTCGGCCAGCTCGTCGCGTCGCGCGGATTCAAGCATCTTTATCTGTTGCCTGACCAGCGCCAGGCGCGCGCTCTCACGCTCGATCTCGCCGCATAGGGTGGGCGGCACCTGCTCCCGGTGGTTGGCCCACCAGCGTGCCCAGTCGCGCCCGCCGATGATGACCGGTGGACGCACATTGTGCAGCACGAGCAGTGAGCGGATGCGATTCATGTGGGCGACGCGCTCCTGGGTCAGCCGGGCGAGTTCGCGGTGCGTGCGGCGAGCATCTTCCTGCGCGGGTGTGGGCTCGCGCAGCACCGCCCAGACGCGCTCACCGGCGTGATGGCGCCTGAGCATGGCGAGCAGCTTGTCGCCATCGAGGCGGTCGTTCTTGGGCCGCCTTGCGCGTCGGTTCACTTCGATGCTGGCAGCATCAACCACGACGTTGTCGATGCCTTGCCCGGTCAACCAGCGGTGCAGCCACCAGCCGTCGCGCCCGGCCTCATAGCAGGAGTGAACCCTGGCCTGCGGGTCGAGGCGGCAACGCTCCCTGGCCCGCCGTGCACAGTCGAGTACGGCAGCGGTGTCACCCGCGTGCACACTATAGCGGCTCGGGCCGTGCCGCCCATCGCTGGCGGTCATCTTCCAGGATTTGTCGCCGAGCTCGAAGCTTATGTACAGCTCGACCTCGATCGCCGTATTCTCGTCTTGTGGGACTGCTTGGTTCGTGGACATTTCCGTCTCCTTCGCACAGAGTTGGAAATTCCGTTTTAGCTAAACGGACCTTTCTCCGGTAGTCCCACATAGCATCTATGGCCGACGAACGAGCGCAGGCAGTTGCGTCGGCAACGACTCAAGTTCGGCCTTGTAACTCGGCGGGTACAACCGGCCACAACCTGCCGTTCAGCGAGCGGGGAAACCTGCCGTTGGAACGGCTGCATTACGAACCTGACGGACGCGCTACGCACACAATTCGGCCTTGTACTAAACCGCTGAAGCGGTAGTGGGAGGGAAGCGAAGGCGAGCGGCTAGTGTTTCATAGCTTCGTAGCCGCGATCGCTAACCAAAAAAACCTCTGCCTTATGTGAAGCTTTACATAAGGCCGAACAGCGGCCGTCCAACTCGCAAATCCGGATTTCCGTTCCCGAACTGAAGCTTGCGCCGCGAAGGACTGCTTTGCAGCGCATTCAGCCCGCGCTGCCGACCCGTTGGGTCCTTCGCAGTTTGAGCGAAGCAAACGGTTGAGTCACTGCCCCTGCACTTGACGCAAGGCTTCGACAACCAGGGCCAATGCAGGAGACGAATTGCGGCTGGCGTAGTACAGATGGTATCCGGGGAAGGTCTTCGACCAATCATCCAGAACCGAGACGAGGTGCCCTGCGGCGATGTGCTCGCCGACGGCATCGTCGGGAACCCACGCCAACCCATGCCCGGCCAACGCCGCCGCGACGATCATGTCACGCGAATTGAACACCAGCCGCCCCGTGACGTGCACATGGATGCTCTTGCCGCGCCGCTTGAACTCCCACGGCAGCAGCCCGCCGTGGGAAGGCAGGCGCAGGCAGAGGCAATCGTGCTCGGTGAGATCCTGCGGAGTACGGGGTCGAGGATAGCGCACGAAGTAGTCTGGGCTTCCGACCACAACCAGGCGCATGTCCGGCGCAATGCGCATCGCGATCATGTCTTTGGCCACATCGCCGCCCAGACGCACACCGATGTCGAAGCGCTCCGCCACAATGTCGATGAACCGGTTGTCGCTGTTGATCTCGACCTTGATGTCGGGGTACTGCGGCAGCCACGGCTGCAGCCTGGGCCAGAGCAGAGTGCGCACCGCATGCTCGGTCGCAGTGATGCGGACGGTGCCGGCCGGCTTCCCGCGCAATTCGCCCAGCACCGCCAACTCGGCTTCTATTTCTGCGAAGCGCGGGCCGACAGTCAAGTAGAGCCGCTCCCCCGCCTCGGTGGGCGACACGCTGCGCGTGGTTCGGTTGAGCAACTTCAGATCAAGCTTGCGCTCCAACGCGCGAATGGTCTGACTCAGTGCGGACTGCGTCACACCCATCTGCGCAGCAGCACGCGTGAAGCTGCCAACGCGCACGACGGCTGCGAACGCCGCCAGTTCGTCGTATCGTGCCATTGATTAGCTAGTCTTATGAGCTCATGTCGTTCCAGCAGTATAGTCAATCAGTGCCCCTCAGCCTAGAGTTCACGTCATCGATCCATGACAGGCAGACCCACAACGAAGACACGTTAACTGTGGCGCAGTGGTCTCACCGTTTCGGCCCCGGGGCAAGCCCGGGCCCGTCCGCGGGCACGACGTGTCCTTGAACAGTCTGTCGGACCTGATCGTGAAGCTGGCACTGTCGCCGACGCTCGAAGTGCGGCGCAGTCCCGGTGTGAGTCGGGCATAAAGACGGGTCGCGACCGTGCTCGCACGGAGGATTCCGCAACCCCTGTCCGGCAGCCCCCGCCAGTCGCGTCACCCTGACAACTCTCGAAGGAAATTCACATGAAGCAACGCACACTCGGCCGCACCGGCCTGTTTGTCTCCGAACTCTGCCTGGGCACCATGACCTTCGGTGGCAGTGGCGTCATCGGGAGCCAGATCGGTGACCTGCGGCAGTCCGACGCCGAACGCCTTGTGGGCCAGGCGATCGACGCCGGCATCAACTTCATCGACACCGCCGACGCCTACGCGGGGGGTATGTCGGAGCAGATCACCGGCCAGGCGCTGAAGAACCTGAAGGTGCCACGCGAGGACGTGGTCGTCGCGACCAAGGTCTTCAACGAAACCGGGCCCGGACCGAACTCCCGCGGCGCGTCGCGCGGCCACATCCTCGACGGCGTCAAGGCCAGCCTGAAGCGGCTGCAGCTCGACCACATCGATCTGTACCAGATCCACGGCTTCGACCCGGCTACGCCGATCGAGGAAACCGTGCGCGCGCTCGACCAGTTGGTGCGCCACGGCCATGTCCGGTACGTCGGCGTGTCGAACTGGGCGGCCTGGCAGATCGCCAGGGCGCTGGGCATCGCCGAACGGCTGGGGCTGTCGCGCTTCGAGTCGCTGCAGGCGTATTACACCATTGCCGGGCGCGACCTCGAACGCGAGCTGATCCCGATGCTGACGAGCGAAGGTGTCGGCCTGATGGTATGGAGCCCGCTGGCCGGCGGCCTGCTCAGCGGCAAGTACGGGCGCGAGCAGCAAGGCGAGGAAGGCAGCCGCCGCACCACCTTCGATTTCCCGCCGGTGAACCGTGATCGGGCCTACAACTGCATCGACGCTATGCGCCTGATCGCGCAGGCGCATAGCGTCTCGGTGGCCCAAGTGGCGTTGGCCTGGCTGCTGCACCAACCGAATCTCACCAGCGTGATCGTCGGTGCCAGGCGGGCCGAACAGCTCGCCGACAACCTGGCGGCCACAAACGTAACGCTGAGCGCCGACGAGCTTGCGACCCTGGACGAAGTGAGCCGCCTGCCGGCCGAGTACCCCGGCTGGATGTTCGAGCGTCAAGGCGAGGTTAGGCGCAAACAGTTGCTGGAGGCGCGCGTGGACCCGTGACGCTCGACACCAAAGCAGCAAGCCCGCTGTCCGTCGCACGCTTGACTGCGTGGTTCGCGCTCGTTGAACTCGCAAGGATCCGGGCCGGTCGGGCAACCAGCCTCAGCGACCCATCATGGGCGCCGGCAGTTGAGCGCCGATCATGGCGAAGCTGGATGCGCTGCGGACAGAGTACGAAAAGTGGAAGGACGTAGCCTGGCGCACGTACTTCTCGTCAGGGAGAGAGCACGTTGGAACGCAGACGTGGCGTGGCCTTTGTCGTCGACATGACCGAGCAGAAGCGCGCAGAGGAGTCGCGCGAGGAACACCTCTGGTTCCTTGAGTGCATGGACCGCATCAACCGCGCCATGCAGCGAACGCACGAGGTCGAGGCGCCGCCAGCGAAAAGACGGCAGTCTCTTTCCCGTTGAGGTGCGTGCACGGGTGTTCAACCACAGTGGCCGCCTTTTCGCCATCGCGCTCGCGCGTGACATGACCGATCGCAGACACCGCGAACAGCGCCTGCTCGCGGAATTCAGCGTCGCGAGCACGCTGTCGGAAGCTGGCACGCTCGATGAGGCGGTACCCCGCATTCTGCACGAAACATGCAAGGCGTTCGATTGGGATTCTGGCGCGTCGATCTGGAGGCGGACGTGCTGGTGTGCGTGCAGGCATGGCCCCCGGCCGCCTTCGCGCGGGCCGGTTCCAAGCTATCCGGGACGGCCGGCCTCGACATGGGGCTCCCCGGGCGAGCATGGTCGAGCGGCGCACCCGTGTGCATACCCGACATGGCGCTCAATGCTGGGTTCGAGCGGCTGGAATCTGCCGCGAATGCGGGGTTCCACGCCGCCTTCCCGGTCACGCTCAAGAGTGGCGTAGTGGGCGTGTTCGAATTTTTCAGCGACGAGGTCCGCGACGCCGATCCCGAACTCTTGCAGATGATGGCCACAGTCGGCTACCAGGTCGGGCAATTCATCGAGCGCACGCGAGCAGAAGAAGCGCTGCGACATGCACGGGAAAAGCTCGCTCAAGCGTCACGGATGGCGACTGTCGCCGAGCTGTCTGCGTCCATCGCGCACGAAATTAACCAACCTCTGCAGGCCGTGTTGGCCAATGGCCAGGCGTGCCGGCGCTGGCTCGCCGCGACGCCGCCCGACATCGAGCAAGCCCGTCTCAGCGCAGAGGCCCTCGTCCGTGATGCTAAAGCCACGGCGGACGTGGTAGGCCGCATTCGCGCGCTGTTCAGGCGCACGGCTCCGGCAAAGGCCCGACTTGACATGAACAAGCTGATTGTTCAGGTCTGCAAGCTGATGGCTGACGACATTCACGGGAACGTGATATCGCTGGAAACGCAGCTAGCCCGGGACGTACCGATTATCAGAGCCGACGCGATGCAGATTCAGCAGGTGATCGTCAACCTCGTGCGCAACGCTATCGAGGCACTGGCAGCGACGAAGGTACTGCCGAAGTCACTATTGATCCGCTCCCGGCGCGACGGGGACAACGTGGTGGTCGACGTTCGTGATGAAGGGTACGGGGCTAGCGAATCTGGTGCCGGTCTTCGAGCCCTTTGTCACCACAAAGGAAACTGGCATGGGCATGGGTCTGGCGATCTGTCGCTCGATCGTCGAAGCACACGCCGGGCGTATTTGGGTCGTTCACAATGAGCTCCGTGGCGTGACCTTCAGCTTCTGCCTTCCGAGTAAGACTTCGGATGCAAGGAGGAAGCCCTGTGGACCAAATTCGCTGCAGATGGGGTCGCTTCAGAAAGCGGGAGAGTGATGTTAGCGAGCCACGGAGGCAACGAACGGCCCACTTCCGATACCGCTGCCCGATGAGCGGCTGCACTACTTCCTCCCACAGCCGACGTTCGACTGCACGCCCAACGCCGGTCAGCTTTTTGAGTACAGCGGCCACTCGACGCACGGGGCCCCGTTGGCGATCGAGATGCCGAATGCGAGATGCAGCGCAACAAACTGTGGTGGAGACTGCGGGTAGAAGGCCGTCGAGCTCAGTGCCCAGGCGCCGGAAAGCGAGGAATATGCACTGTAAAGCTCGTCCCGCCTTCTGTCGATTCGGCCTGAATGGTGCCATTATGCGCACGTGCGATGGACCGGCAGATGTAAAGACCCAGGCCCATGCTCGAAGACGTCCCGCTTTGCCTGTGCGAAGTGCTTGCCCGCGTCAATGGATCAAAGAGCGTCGGCAGGGCCGCCGCCGGTATCGGGTTGCCTGCGTTCGACACGATGAGAGTCATCTGCGCACCGTGACCGAGAGCCTTCAGGCTTATGTTTCCTGAGCCGTGCTGGACTGCGTTCACGAGCAGGTTAACGAGCAATTGGCCGATACGGGCGCCGTCCCACTCGCCGTCGAGCTCCCCCGTAAAGCGCACGTCGATCCGTGCATCCGGATACGAAGCGCGCACTTCATCTGCCGCATCGTTGCAGATACGCCCGATACCCTGTGGCACAAAATCGACTGGAAGCGTGTCACCCAGGCGGGTACGCGTGAAGACGAGAAGATCGTCAATCATCTGCCTCATGCGCACGACGCCACGTTGCGCGATCGCGACTGCTCTCACGGAGGATGACGACAGACCCGTGTCATGCAGAATAACCTCCGCCGAATTCAATATCGCGCCAAGAGGGGAACGCAGGTCGTGTGCAAGTACGCCGGCAAGCAGATCCCGGATGCGCTCCGTCCGTTGCGCGTACTGCCGGACCGATTCCGAGAGCATCTGATCGATTGCCTCATTGAACCGGATCATCTCCTGAAAAGCATCTCCATCGTCCGGCGACGTCTGCTGCCATCGCCGCAGCACAGTGGCGCGCAGGGCTCGGTACTCCGCTACCACATCGTTGATTCCATAACCCTGCGCGAGACGATCGTCTGCGTGCTGCTGGGCAACCCGATCGACACCGGATTCAGGATTGTGCTGGCCGCCACGCGACTTGGCCTGCCGCTGTGCCTCGGTCTGCGGCTCGCGCATATCTGCCGAGATCCGGATCAGAATATCGCGAGCCGAGTTCCGCAACTCGCTTGCGGTGAGGTGGCTGTCCTTCAGGCTGATCGTGCCGGCATACTCCGCCCACTCGTCAATCAGCTCGGGAAGGTTTGCTTCGATAAAGTCCGACAGGCTCATAATCCCCTCGGTTTGCTTAATGGTGCGAGAGATACGCAATTTTTTTGCCACCGCAGTGCAAGGCGCGTGCCGGGAACAGCGGGCACACTGCACACTGGACGCCACGCGTGCTACCCCAGCGGCAAACGGACCATCAGCGTCGGCTGCTCGTCGTTGACGACTACCGGCCTGGCGCTGAAGCAATCACTGCATCACTTTCCTTATCGGGATATGAAGTCCAATTCGTCCTGAGCGGGATGGCGGTCGCCCACGTCATTAACGGCTGGACACCGGACATCGCGGTGGTGGACATCAACATGCCCGGCGTGGACGGGTTTGAGGTCGCACGGCAACTCCGGCAGGACGAGCAGACTCGGCATGTCGTAATTGTAGTTTTTACCGCCCAGGATGAATTCACGATCCGCGCGAAAGGGATCGCGGGCGGATTTGACGGATACTGCCAGAAAGGCCGAGCCTCCGATTTATTGCTGCGTCTACTCGAACAGATTGCCGGCTAGCCGCCCGGACGGACGGGTCAAGCTCAGGTGGACCTTGCAGATAGTGGCGCCGACGACCAACTCGCCACGGAGGCCTTGGGCGTAGGGCTTTCGTAAGTTCACTGTGCAAAGATCAAAATCCGCCGCTCCCGGTCAGGAAGTGACAGCCATGAACCAGACCAGTACAAATCTCACGGCCCCTCTCCTTTCCGCCGACTCGACATTATGGTTTTCGGCCTACGGCTTCGGTTGGGGATACTCTGCCTTTGCGCTCTCTGCTGAAACAGTGCGAACGAGACCCCGAAGCAATTGATGCTTGCCTTCGAGCTTGGCAAGCACCGACTTTTGCGGGCTGTGGAGGAGAAAGCGTTGCCGAGCACTGGCGAACGGATAACGCTGTCGGCGGCTGATCTCTGACGACGGACTAACGCGTCGCTGTATTACGGAATTGCGATACCGGGTGCGCGCTACGAACGTCCGCTGCGGCATGCAGAACTGTCTTTTGAATGCCCGTCTAAATCCGTGGGCGAAAGGCTGAACGTTGCCCGAACCCGGTCCGACGCCGAGACCGCCGAGGTAGCCGCCGTCGACGATCTGTATCCGGCAGAAGTCGGACCCGTTTCGGTCAGTCGACTAATCCACAAAGCAGCCATTCTCTGTCAGCGCCTGATTTGTACCGTTTCCCGTTCTTGCTCAACTGATACCAAAATTGTCCTCTCCGGATACGCCGCATCTCGCGGTACCCTGTACTTACTTAATCGCCCACGTACGGTAGCTGTGACTCGGCATTGCTATCAAATATCCCGGCCGTAGAAGTCGCGCCCCTGACACTTGCAAATGGTAAGGTTTCGCGCGATGTGCTGGCAGCATTCATCCGGTACAACTCACAACACCTTGCCCGGAAAGGAGAGTATTTTTGGCAAACACATGTTCTGGTGGCCTCGATATCGGCTTCGCCTCCCTAAGCTATCTGCAGATTGGATTTTTGGGTGTCGTTCAAGGCATCACTGAGTTGCTGCCCATCTCATCGACCGCGCACATGCGCATCTTGCCGGCCATGCTCGGCTGGCACGACCCGGGATCGGCTTTTTCCGCAGCAATGCAACTGGCTGCACTGGCAGCGGTGGTCAGTTACTTCTGGCGCGACGTGCAAGGCGTCGTAGTGGGAAGCGTCACGGCCATCCGGCGGCGTACCTACCAGGATGACTCGCTTCGCCTGGCAATAGCAATCGTGCTTGCGACGGTGCCCATTGGCGTCGCTGGCCTTGCTCTGTCGTCTACGCTTAATGCTTGCGGCACACCGTTGAGAAGTCTGTCCGTGATTGGTGGCTCCTGCATTGTGATGGCCATTTTGCTAGCCATCGCAGAAGTCATCTGTAGTCATCGCCGCACAGTCAAAGAGATGCGTTTGCGCGACGCACTCATTGTGGGACTCGCGCAGGTAGGCGCCCTGATTCCAGGTGTATCGCGTTCCGGATCGACTCTGACGGCGGCGCTCTTTCTCAACTTCAAGCGTGAGGAGGCCGCACGCTTCTCTTTTCTGCTTGGACTACCCGCCATTGCATTAGCCGGACTGAAAGAGCTTTGGGTACTCTTTCATGCGCACATTCCGCTCGAAGCGTGGTCGCTGCTGCTCTTTGGATTGGTGGTCGCAGGCGCGTCTGCATTTGTTGCCATTTGGGGACTCATGAAGGTTCTCGAGAAGTTCTCCACATGGCCATTTATTGTCTATCGCGGGGCGCTTGGCGTGTTTCTGCTGGTCGCCGCGCAGTTCAACCTGCTTAGCTAGCAATGCAGAAGCCGCGAACGTGATCGCCTGCTACAACGGTCGGTTCAGCGAAAAAGATGATGCGTTAGAGGGTAGTCAATATCGCTGCCTCTATGTACCACCTCGGGAGCATCGATAGCCGAGTGTGTTCAGGACAACACCGGTAATGCTGGGTGTCAACGATTCACGCGCGGTTGTCGAAGGGTCCGTTCCTGGCCGACTACCGCCCGATGCGGTCAGCCGAAGCCGACCCCGAAGCGGCCACCGGTGTTCGCCGAAAGCGGACATCCGGGAGCTTCGCCTGCGAACGGTTATTGTCGGCAAGGCGAACGAGCTGGATGACGCGCAAAGACTTTGCGCGTGGTCATGAAGGATGATCGGATGATCGCCCCCACGCTCCAGAACGGCGATCGCGAGCGTCCGCACCAAACGCACGCCAGCGGTCGGTCCGCACATCGGACCTCATGAGCGCTACTGCTGGCGCGGCAGGCGCACAGCGAACACGGTTTCTGTCTCGTCGGACCGCGCCTCGATCTCGCCCCCATGGGCCTTGGCAATCGCGCGCGCGATATACAGTCCGAGCCCCAGATTGCCGTCCGCATCATACGAGTCTTGATGATTCAGGCCACGCTGGAGCGGATCAAAGATCCGCTCCAGCGTCATGCGCTCGATGGCGGGCCCGCGGTTCCTGACCTCGAAACGAACGTCCCGCTCCTCGCCGGTCATCACTACTCGCACTGGCGCGTCCGGCGCTCCGTACTTGATCGCATTCAAAACCAGATTGCCAAGCAACTGCTGCAGACGGCGGCCGTCCCAAACACCCCGACAGTCACCGTCCACGTCCAGATCGACCCGATGGTCTGGATGCGCTGCCCGCAACTGATCGAGTTCATCGGCCAGCACTTTTTCCAGGTCGGCATCGGTCGGCGCGATATTGATACCCAAGCCCAGTCTGGTTCGATTGAAATCAAGCATATCGTTCAGAAGGGCCTGCATGCGAGCGCCGCTTCTGATCAAACGGGATGCGGCTACGGACACCTGCTCCCCAGCGTTCAGCGCCGCCAGATATTGGGCCGTCATCAGGATGGTCTGGAGCGGGCTGCGCATATCGTGCCCGAGCATGCCAAGCAAGAGGTTACGAGCCTGGTCTACTTGCGCGCTGAAATGACCGACCGACTCGGCAAGTGCCTGGTCAATGGCCTCGTTGAACCGGATGACATCATCCGGATGTGGGGCTTCGGGCTGACATTCGTCCATCCAGAGGCGCAGGACGCTGGCGCGCAAGGCGCGGTATTCGGCAGCCAACTGGTTGATGTCGAACCCGCCTCGCGCCCGCAAAAGGGCGTGCGTCTGCGCGGCGGTCTCTCGAGCTCCGATCAGTACGGGGGCGCGTCCCATTGACTTTTCGGTTTGCGCCTCCCTGGTCTGGGCCGTCGAAAGATCCTTCGCTACAGCTTGCAGAATCTGTTGCGCATGGTCTCGCAGAGCGAGCGATTGCATGTTTGCGGCTGCCGGCAACAGGGTGCCGGCAAACGCCTCCCATTGCGCCAGAATCGTTTCCATGTCGCGCAGGATGAAGTCAGCTAATCGCATGTGTGCCCTCAAAGAAGCTGAAAAAGTCAATATGGGGCAATCGCTGAACCTATATTACGCGCAGGTAGCTGCTTTGATTCTATCGGGTCCCTAAATTGCGTGACATAGGTGGCAACCTACAGGAACCCATGTCCACTGCGAAAGCGGAGCGCTTACTCATTGCGGACGACGACGCGAATCTGGTCGAGGCCTATGTGTCGTTCTTCGAAGCTTACGGTTACGCCGTCCAGACGGCTGTAGACGGTGTAGGCGCGCTCGCTGCGTACTCCGCATGGCGTCCTGACGTGGTGATACTCGATATCCAGATGCCTCGCGTCGACGGCCACGCGGTGGCGAGAGAAATCCGGCGCATAGGTTTCGCCCCCCGCCCGTTCCTGCTGGCGGTGACCGCACTGCATGCGCCCGGAGAAAAAACGGAATCGTTCAAGGCCGGCTTCGATCACCACTTTGTAAAACCGGCCCGACTACCGGTCATTCTGGCTGCAATAGCGTCCCGCCCAACCATTTGAGACCGGACGTCCTATGGGAAAGAAAATCGAAAGCAGCACTGCGCGGCTGCTTCCGTGGCCCGATTGACCAAGCGTATATGACCGATCCAGGCATTTTGTAAGCATCATCGTCGGTCCGGTATAGATGGCCGTTGTTGCCGGCAAATGTTCTTACGCTCAATCGTACGAAAAATTTGCTCCACGGACGCCACCTTGCGCCGGTGAGAGTGATTTATTGAAGTAGAACGGGGGAACTGGAATGCCGAAGAAAACTATCTCAGGCACCGCGATGACGCTGGGCCGTGTGACATACATGTTGGAACTGGCAAGGGGTAGTTCGCATATCGCCAGTACGCGCAAACCGGAGACATTGAACCATGCTATCGCAGAGGTGCTTGAGGGGTTCCGCCACTTGCACGGCGTGCCGGAATTGGGCGTTTTCCGGGAACTCCTTGCGCAGGACGTCGAGCGACGGGGAAATCAGGGTGCCGCGTCCGCTGTACGCAGTTTCGACCCGAGAGAGGGGACGAAAACATTTCCGATTCGGTTTGGGGATCGGCCTGAAAAGATTCTGGTTCGCTCCGAGGGAACAACGCTATCCAAGAGAGTGGCCCCGTGCACCAAGGGCCAATGAGAAGGAACGGCTTTGCCGGGTCCCGACAAACGGGCTAACCGCGTGCTCGGGTTTTCTGCTGGGCTTCGCGCGCAATCGGTGTAGGTCGCCGGCGACCAGTCAGACTCGCTTCCGGCAACAAGACCCTAACGACAGTCGGCGGCCCGCGTCGGCAGCACGTCGCTGCTGCCGCCCCGGCTAGCCCAATGCTTCCTTGATGGAGTCTGATATGAAAAATCCATGGACTAAAAAGAACCCCTTTCTCAGCATGTGGCTGAGCGGGGCGAATACGGTGGCGGGCTCGGCGAGAGGTCACGCAACGGCAGCAGCCAAACGCGGAACCGCAGCTTTCTGGACTGCTGCGTTGACGCCCCCGAAACCGAAACCGAAGAAGAAAGCGCGACGTTGACCTGTGCATCCGAAAATTGGCAGTGTGAAAGTGCCGCGCGCGCCGCTCCTTTGCCGCGGATATCACGACCCGTCCACTTTGGCATAAATCTCTCGCCGTTTAGCGGGAGTCGTCCATCACATCAGAACCAGGACGATCGCCAGACGCCGTGCGAACGCGACGATACCGATGCGCCGCAGCCCCTTGCCCGTGCCGGCAAAGCGTTCGTTGAATCAATGGCTGAGCTGGCTGCCGGGCTCAGCCAGCTCCAGGCGAGCTCCGCCATCAGCCACCGGCATCGCCGGTTCCCCGCCTTGCTGATCCCCAGTTCAACCTCGCTGGTGCCGCTGGCGTACGGCGTGGGCGTCAGCCCCAGGCAGCCGGCCAGTTCCCGGCGGTTGCGAAACTGGCGCCACCCGAACCGCTCCCTGACCAGCGTCCATGCGCTGCCCGCTCCGATAGCTCCTGTTGTACTTCGAGCAGGCGGATCTGCTGGCGCACCAGCGGGAACCGCTCGCATTCGCAGTCAATCTCGGCGCGCAGGCCGGGTGCCAGCAGCTCGCGCTGCCGGGCCCACCAGTGCGTCCAGATGCGGCCGCCGACATACCTGACGCGCAGGTTGTGGAGCACGAGCAGGGAGCGGATGCGGTGGGTGTGCGCGCTACGCTCCTGCCGCACGCGTTCGAGCTCGAACTGCAGGTGCCGGTCGTCTTCCTGCTCTGGCGCCGGGATGCGCGCGATCGCCCACACCGCCGCTCGCCCGTACCTATTGTGTATAACACGCGTCCACTAATATATTCTTTATTTTCGGGGCGGAAAGCGGTCTGCTGGGCGCTGAGACTCTAATCTCCTGATTTTTCCATTCATCACCTGCGTCTACCACTGTCGAATTACTTGAGTTAAGCGAAGCCCTTACTGTGAGAGAAGGAAGCCCTAATCCCCCTGGAATCTCCGTATCATACTCACCAAAAATAGTGTAATACACAGTTCTGGATGTCATTTTTTTATCAGCGAATACGCGAACTTTTAGTGTCAGGTTTTGCTCTTCGAAATCAGACGATACGAATTTAGAGAATGAAAGGGACTTCCCCGTCCCGAGGCTGCGGCGGAAGCCGCGAGTCGGCATCGACGTGCCATGATGAAGTTTCGAACGTTCATCAACACCAGCGAGAGGGGAAGTCCATGTCTATTGTCACTATCGGAATAACACTTCATGCAAGCGCTAACGTTTCCGCTTTTGAAAACAACCATCGAAAGCTGAAGCGGCCGGTGCCAACATGCGGTCGGTCATCGCTATAGAACGACGCGCATGAAAAACGCCTTTTTCAATCGCGTGGTCGATTCGATTTGATATCCAGGTGCCTATGCCGCGCTAGCAGCGTTACTGAACAAACTTCCTTGTGATTGTTGTACCGTCACAACAGGCATCGAATCGCACTGATCGGGCGCATTCCCTTTCACAGCAAGCGATTCGACGTCTTGGCCGCTAGCATCCCTGTGAACACGGCTAGCAGCATTTGTGAACACCAACAACTGGAAGCCACGCAGCGTCGACTCGATCGGAAGCCTGATGCAATGACCATCCGAAGAAGCACCGTTGAACACGTCTTCGGCACGCTGAACCATTGGATGGGTGCCACACACTTCGTGACCCGGACGCTCGGGCGGGTGAGCACCGAGATGAGTCTTCAGGTACTGCCATACAACCTCAAGCGAGTCATGAATATACTTGAGGCTGCGAGGACAATTAAGGCAATAAGGATGGCTGGAAGCTGAGGCCTTGAAGGGCTTCTTGCGCTCGCGATGCTCGAATAGCGCATGCTCGACGCATCTAACTTGATTGACCCGACCGGCAACCTCGCCCTCAACCGCGAAAATCGAGTTTCCACACGCCCTCGGCCATATGACGACGCGATCGCCCCCCGGTGAGCACAGCCTATATAGCATCAGCGTATTAGCGGATCGGGTGATGTGCTATCGGACTATGGCCCCATAGCAGCGCCGCACGGAGGCGATCCGTTCGACGCCTCGCGAGGTTCAGGGATCACCAGAGGCTACCGGCTCATGCTGGCAGGTAAGCGGACCTTCAGAGACGTTCTCTGAAGGCAGGTCGTCCAATTCGCCGAATGCCCTCAACCTCATCGCTCGTCCTTCGCCCGCTGATCGTCCCGCTGCATTCGCCGTGCCGGAGAACCATCGTCCGAGCCAATCGCCCTCACCCAGAATGAACAACCGTACTCGGGGCGCCGCGCCTCGCCGATTCACTAGCGCGAAACGACGCCTGGAAAGGGGGCCGAACCTTTATGCACAAGGAGCGATCTCTGGCCAGGTTCCCTGCATGGAGACAGATGGCGAGATGGCGAGTAACGCCCGAAAACCATGGGCGAGCGGATCAAACATTGATTGAAGATAAGCCCGTCTTAAGGTGATTTTGATACGCTGGCCATGGAACGAATACAGCTGGAATAAATCGGCATTGGTTCTGAACCAACTCCAAACCAATTCGAGGTGTAACGGATGACAATCCTTCGCCACTTCATCCTTCTCTGCGCCGTTACGCTCTTCGCCATTTCTGCGAATGCTGCGTTACCGGCACCAAACGATGCTGCGTCGTCCATCTACGCTCAACGCCTTGCCGATCAGATTGCACACAATCACGTCGGGATCATGGATGTCATCTTTCATGTGACTCCACCCGGCAAAACAAAGAATATTGCCGTCGCCTCCCATATAACCGGCGAGCGCGGCAAACCGTCTGGAGACGACGAACTCGGTGTAATCCGCACAGGCAAACCACTGGTCGAAATACAGAAAGATGGCGTCCGCATTGGGGTGCTCGTGCCGCTCATGGACGACCACGGCAATACCATCGGCGCACTCGGCATTGTCTACGCTTACCATAGAGGCCAAGCCGAGCAGCCTTTCTTGATGCGGTCGATGGGAATTCGCAACTCCATCGCAAAGCGCATCTCGTCGGAAGCGGATTTGTTCGTCCGTAACGCGCCCGGCGCCTGAATGGTCCGCTTCTTGAATACCCGGAAACTGTAGCCGAGCTGAGCGATCTGGAGAAGCACCTGGAAAGCGTCAAACGGAGTCCCTGACACCGCAATGTTCCGCACTCTGACGGAACATTCTCAAAAATTCCGACCCGACGTCTGGCAGACTTTTGGGTCCGATATTTTAGTCACAAATAGTTAGTTTTCCTTATTGATGCAAAACTTGATATCTCGAATGCAGCATCGCCCCGCGTCTGTGAAGACAATGAATAGCCGATCCGGTTTGTCGCCCCGGCCGAACTGGCTGCCGTAGAGCGAAGTAAAGTCGTCACCAAAAACGAAGTAAAGTCGTCACCCATTGAAAGGCCGAGGTCAACGGGTAAATCGTCTCCCTGACGCCTTGTCTTGCGTCGTCGCAAAGGGTCTCGGCCACTCCGTGCCGCGAAGCATGATGACGCGTCCGGTCTCTCTTTAGATGGTTGCGGAACTGATCCGCACCAGTCACCCATCGGGATCAAGGCAAGCGCCGCTGAACTGGCATTTGCCCCTGGCTCACATCGAGCTCCAGAAAACCGTCGGTACCAGGCCAATGTCCAGGAGTACATGACAATTCGAGGGTTACCCACGTGCGGGCACCAGACAGTTGTCGGCTCATGGTCTGGGCGTCTCAGTGATCTCGCTATATCGGGATGGCCGGGGTCGGGCCCAATCAATTCACTGGTTCGGTACCAACAACTTTACCGGGCTCGCGGCCCCCGCCAAACTTAGCCAAAACATCGTTGAGCCTCAAAGGGTTTGCCGTCGCGCATCATGTAATAGGCCGCACGCGCCAGCTTGTGCGCGAGTGCCTTCATTGCGACGACAGGCAGGCGCTTCGCTTTCTTGCGTTCATAAAAGCGTCTTGCCTGCGTGCAGCAACGCAGCGCGACCGCTGCGGCCTCGATGAATGCCCAGGAGAGGTACTTGTTGCCGTTCCTGGCATTGCCTTCGCCCTTCTTCTTGCCGTTAGAGATCCGCTTGCTCTCGACGCATCGGCAATAGGAACTGAAATGGCCAACGCCGGGAAATCGCTTGATGGTCCCTGTTTCGAGCATGATCGTCGCAGCAAGGATGTCGCCGATTCCGGGCGTGGTCTTCAGGATCTGGAACTCGGGCCGCAGCTTCACTTCCTGATGGAGGATGGTCTCGAGAGAGGCAATCTCCATGCGCAACGTGCGCAATACCGCGAGGTTTGCCATCAGTGAGCGCTCGACATATGCCGGCAGCCCGAGTGCGTGCACCACTGCGTCGTCGAGACGCTGTACCTGTTCGCCATTGATGTGCAGGTTCAACTGTCTGGCGAGCAGGCTTTCAATACTCAGGATGTGCAGCGTGCGTTGCTGTACAAGCTGCATGCGCTTGCGTGCGAGGTCACGCAAGGAGCGCTCCTGCGGCGGGTAGATGTAGCCTTCGGGCAGCAGTCCGAGCCGGAAAACACGGGCGAGGAATACGGCGTCGCGTTTGTCATCCGCGTACTTCAGGCCCTCGTACTGCTTGATGGCTGCGGTATTGGCCAGATGGACGACGAAGCCGGCGGCCATCAGTCCGTCAACGAGCCAGTACCAGTTGTAGGTCGATTCCACCACCACTCCCTGCAGTTCGGCATGCCAGGGCGCCAGAGCCGCCACAATCAGTGAAAGGTCGTTGGTCAACCGCTTGCAGTACAGCACCCGGTCCTGGTCGTCGATCACGGCGACCACGGCGTTATTCGAGTGCAGATCGATGCCGCTATACTTCATTTCAGCCTCCTGAACGGGTCGGTTGAGCGTGTGCACCTCAACTCTAGACCCTGGCCGCCCCCTTCCTCGGGGCGGCCAGGAGGCCTTTCAATGATTATCAACACCCGGTTTTGCGTGTCGCGCACGGCAGTTTTGTGCCGTCGATCATTGGAAGCTTCTCAAGCGCCGCCTTGCTACCTGAGCCCGCGAGCTACAGGTCGCCGTCGTCAATTCCAAGGCAAAATCTGCCTGCCACGCGATTATGGAAGTGTCGCGCGATGGCAATACGATGCTCTTTGCGCATCGCTGGCTTTGTTGCAAAAGCTGGAGGAGATCGGGTCGCGTAAAGCGCGCCGCAGCGCGCACAACGATACGGCGAGCCCACAAGACGCGCGTTGATAATGTAGGGAGTCTCCTGCCCGCAATGCTGGCATTTCGTTTCAAGCTTCTGTCGGTGAGCGGGACAGCGGTTTTCACTGAACATCTGGTACGTCACGCTGTGATGACCAAACGATGTGCATTGCCTGCAGTACCGGATTGGAGTCGGAAGCCCCGAATGGCGGCCGGCACCTGCTTCGGCGCGCTTGCGTTCTTGTTCTGGCGAGCAGTTGATCAGCACGGTGCCGAACTCGATATCCTGTTGCAAAAGCGTCGCGATAAGGCTGCAGCCAAGCGGTTTTTCCAGCGCGTGCCGTTTTACCAGACTCACCGTTCGAGGTCTCATCGTGAATATCAGCGTCTATGGAACACTGGTCGCTACATCCCTTGTCCTTCTCCTGGGCGAGCGACTCGTCGAGCGG